>CAVWWJ010000001.1:0-182929 GCA_963758625.1 uncultured Alphaproteobacteria bacterium
GGATCGTCGCGTTCATCGGCCGCTGTGGCTGGCGCGATGGTGCCGGCTGAGGGGATTGAACCCCCGACCTTCGGTTTACAAAACCGCTGCTCTACCGCTGAGCTAAGCCGGCTTTCCGTTGCCAAACAAGCGCTCGCCTTGAACGTACCCGTGGAGCAACACCGGAATTGCCACCGGATTGCCACCGCGGCCTCCTTATCACCCTTCGTTCCTCGGTCGCAAGGCCGCCTCGATGGCGTTCGCGGCCGCCGTGTCGTCTCCATTGGATAGGTGGCCATGGTGTTGAGCGTCACCGCTTTGGGCGGTCCAAACTGATCAGCACCCGCATGTGGCTGCATCCTTCACCGCAAACAAAGTGTTGCCGTCCGCGCTCGGCGTAGAGCGCCTCGGAAGAAAGCCTTGACCTGCTGGGTTTGATACATATAGTTACGATATGAGTATAAAAACAACACCGATCAAAAAAATGCATGGACCGACGGGGCGGTCTGTGGACAACGCGGATGACAAGCGGCGCTGGGGCACTGAGCAGCGGCTCGCGTTCATAGAGTTTCGTCTGTTCTGGGAGGGGGGTGTCAATCGCGGCGACATCACCTCGCGCTTCGGTGTGTCGGTACCGCAGGCCTCGCACGATCTGGGCCTCTACAGGGAGCTGGCAGGCGACAACATTCACTACGATGCGAGCGAGAAACGCTACCTGCCCACCGCCAACTTCCATCCCCGTTTCATCAAGCCGAGCGCCGACAGGTATTTGAGCCAGCTCAAGGCGGTAGCCGATGGCGTCGTCGGCTCCGAGGAGACCCTCATCGAGACGCTCCCCGGGGTGGATAGCATGCCGATCCCGGGCCGGCGCATCGAGTCGCATACCCTCAAGGCGCTGCTGGCTGCGATCCGGTCGAGCCGCTCCGTGGAGATCCACTATCAGTCCATGAACCCGAAGCGTCCAGAGTCCATCTGGCGCCGAATCACGCCGCACGCCTTCGCCCACGACGGGTTTCGCTGGCACGTCCGCGCCTTCTGCCACATCGAGGCGAAGTTCAAGGATTTCATCGTGTCGCGCTGCCGTGGCGTCCGCAACGAGGCCGAGGCCGGCGCGCGCGCCGAGGACGACGGGCACTGGCAGACCTTCTTCGAGGTGGTTCTGCGCCCCAATCCGGCGCTGAGCCCCAGCCAGCAGCAGACCATCGCCTGGGATTATCAAATGACCAGGGGCCGCACGGTGATCCCGATCCGGTGTGCGCTCCTCTATTATTTCGAGAAGCGACTCAGGTTGGACGTGGAGCCCGGCAAGGACAGGCCGGCCGAGCGGCCCGTCGTCGTCGAGAACTGGGCGGGGTTCGTCAAGGCACGCGACGCGGCCATGGCGTGAGCGGGGGGCGTAGGTGTGGGTCGGACCGCCGGCGAGAGCCGGCGAGCGAAGACCCAACACTGGTGCGAGGACGTTGCGATTGTGTTGGGTCTGCGCTTCGCTTGACCCAACCTACACTTCGGGGGGACACAATGATCGTCGGCGAGTTGCGGCAGCAGATCGACAGCATCTGGAACGACTTCTGGTCGGGGGGCCTGTCGAACCCGCTCGCGGTGATCGAGCAGATCACCTACCTGCATCTTCATCAAGCGGCTCGACGAGCTGCACACCCTGGAGGAGAGGAAGGCCACCGGCCTGAAGCTCGAGAAGCTGGAGCGGCGCATCTTCCCCGAGGGCAAGGACGGGCGCGGCCCGAACGGCGGGCGCGCCCTACAGCGACCTGCGCTGGTCGAGCTTCAAGAGCCTGCGAGGCGCGCGAGATGTTCAGGATCGTGGACGAGCACGTCTTCCCCTTCATCCGCGAGGTGGTGGCCAGGGACGGCGCCGTCGCCCGGCACATGCGCGACGCCCGCTTCGGCATCCCCACGCCGGCGCTGCTCGCCAAGGTGGTCGACAAGCTCGACAAGGTCGACATGGGCGACCGCGACACCAAGGGCGATGTCTACGAGTACATGCTGGGCAAGATCGCCTCGGCCGGCCAGAACGGCCAGTTCCGCACGCCGCGCCACATCATCAAGCTGATGGTGGAGATGACGCGGCCCACGCCCAAGGACACCATCTGCGACCCCGCCGCCGGCACCTGCGGGTTCCTGGTGGCGGCGGGGGAGTATCTGCGCACGCACCACGCCAAGCTGTTCCGCGACGAGCGGCTGAGGCAGCATTTCCACGAGGGCGCCTTCCACGGCTTCGACTTCGACCCCACCATGCTGCGCATCGGCTCGATGAACATGATCCTGCACGGCATCGAGAGCCCGGCGGTGGAGGCGCGCGATTCACTGGCCGAGGAGATGGCCGGGGAGAAGGAGCGCTACTCCCTGGTGCTGGCCAACCCGCCGTTCGCGGGCTCGCTCGACTACGAGGCCACCGCCAAGGACCTGCAGCGCATCGTCAAGACCCGGAAGACGGAGCTGCTGTTCCTGGCGCTGTTCCTGCGCCTGCTCAAGACCGGCGGCCGCGCCGCGGTGATCGTGCCCGACGGCGTGCTGTTCGGCTCGTCGACGGCGCACAAGGCGATCCGGCGCAGCCTGGTGGAGGAGCACAGGCTGGAGGCGGTGATCAAGCTGCCCTCGGGCGTGTTCCGCCCCTACGCCGGCGTCTCCACCGCGATCCTGCTGTTCACCAAGACCGGCGTCGGCGGCACCGAGGACGTGTGGTTCTACGACGTGCAGGCCGACGGCTGGTCGCTCGACGACAAGCGCACGCCGCTGCTGCCGGAGGACAAGCTCGGCCCCACGCCCGCGGCGGCGCTGGCGGAGGGCGAGCACGCCAAGAACAACCTGCCCGATGTGCTGGCACGCTGGGAGGCGCGCGACGCGGAGCGGAAGCGCGCCCGCACCGAGCAGAGCTTCCTGGTGCCCAAGGCCGACATCGCCGCGGCGGGCTACGACCTGTCGCTCAACCGCTACAAGGAGGTGGTGCACGACGAGGTGGAGCACCGGTCGCCGCGGGAGATTATTGCGGAGTTGAAGGGGCTGGAGGCGGAGATCGCGGACGGGCTGGCCGAGCTTGAGGGGATGGTGGGATGACGCTATCGCTGCGATGCCGCTCGAGGAAGTCGCTCGATGACTTGATCGTCGACGGGATACACCAAGCCCACGTCTGCAATCTCGACTATCGACCGGTCGAGTCGCTATCCCTTGCGTTCGAATTCCGGGCGCGCATGAACCTGCGATTGCAGGACTATGTCGATGACGCAGACCGCGCTGAGCTGCGTGCGGACTCATGCCAGGTCATCGTCTTCGGGGATCGGCTCATGCAAAGGCGGTCAAATATCGTGGACTGCCGTGCCCGATGATTCGACATTAGCGTCTGCATGCTGTGCGAACAGTGACTCCGCCGTCAAGAGCTGACATGGACCTCGAGTATCTGTCTTACACTGATCACTGTTACGCTTGCAAGATTCCGGACAGCTGGCTACATCTCGGCACTCAACGAGGTCTGACCTCAAGCCAGATTCGGCAAATTCCGCTCCCACCGCTCTCCGAGCAGCGCCGCATCGCAGCGATCCTCGATGCGGCTGACGCGTTGCGTCAGAAGCGGCGCCAAGCTCTTCGCCTGCTGGATCAGCTCACGCAGGCGATCTTCGTCGAGATGTTTGGCGACCGGCAACGGATCCGCAAGCGTGGCCGACCTGGGCGATCAGTGATCTGCTCAAGTCGGCAGCTACGGTGACGGGCGATCAAGGCCATCGGCGACGGGCTCCGCTGCCGATCCTGCGCATGGACGAATCTGACCTACGATGAGCAGGCATGTGAGCTGGCCGGCCTGAAGTACGACTAGATCTGCCGGTGCATCGCAGATCGAGCGATACACTGTGCGGGACTGGCGACATTATCTTCAACAGATGCGCAACAGCGACTGAACTTGTCGGACAATGACTGCCGTTTACAGAGACGACGAGCCATGGACATTCGCGGCATACCTCGGTACGCCTGCGCACGAGTGAGCGCGCTTCGCCGGATTCATCTCTGCAGTACCTGAACTCCGAGACGGCAAGGCCGTGCTGCCGAGGCGGTGCAAATCGATCATCGGGCTGGCGTAACATCAAGCTACCGAGGTGCCGATCGATCCGCAGTTCCTTGCCCACCAGCGGACCGTTCAGCTGCGCTACTCGGAGCACTTGATGCGCATCGATGCGCAACGCGCTCATCAAGAGCGCTCGAGGCATCGAGCTCTGATCGGTTTGTTCGCCTCCCTTCAGCACCGTGCCTTCCGCGGAGAGCTGTGATAGGAACGGTGCGTGAGCGCCGTTTGGCGTGCCCCTGACGATAGGCTCGTGGAGACTTTGCTCGAAGGGATTGTGTGAGGGGCCGCCCGCATGGCGCAGATGCCGCAGACCGTAGGGTGCAATAAGGCGACAGCCGCATTGCACCGATATCCCTCCGACCCGCGCAGATCGGTGCAATACGGGCTGACGCCCTATTGCACCCTACGCTTCCGGCACGGCGCCGAGGCAGGCGTAGGTTGGGTCAAGCGGAGCGCAGACCCAACGCCCGCGATGCGATCGACGTGTTGGGTCTGCGGCTTCGCCTTGACCCAGCCTACGCGTAATTGTGTGAGGGGCCGCCCGCATGGCGCAGATGCCGCAGACCGTAGGGTGCAGTAAGGCGACAGCCGCATTGCACCGATGTCCCTCCGACCCGCACAGATCGGTGCACGACGCCAGGGCGAGGTGGCGCGCGGATCCCCCTCCCCCTTGCGGGGAGGGGTTAGGGGTGGGCGGATCCCCTGACTCTCGAATGTTCTGCCCTCCCCCCCACCCTGTCCCTCCCCCACAAGGAGGGGAGGGGACGTTGCGGCACGCGCCTTGTTCATCGGCCAGCGCATACCGTGTTTCCAGGTGAGGGGCCGCCCCATGTCGCAGTTCTCCTTCCTCAAGGCCGAGTTCGCCGACATCCACGCCCTCGCCGCCCAGGCGGAGAGCATCGCCCACAGCGATCCGCGCGCGGCCTGCGTCTATGCCCGGCTGGCGCTGGAGACGGTGGTCAACTGGCTCTACCGGTACGACGGCACCCTCGAGCTGCCCTACGAGCGCACTCTTGCCGCGCGCATCTACGAGGCAACGTTCCGCGCGGCCGCCGGCGAGGCCATCGTCGCCAAGGCGCGCATCGTCAAGGACCTGGGCAACACCGCCGCGCACGAGCCGAAGGCGGTGCCGTTCGCCAAGGCCGCCACGGCGCTGCGCGAGCTGTTCCACATCGCCTACTGGCTCACCCGCACCTACGGCAAGGGCGCCAAGCCCGCCGCCTCCCTCGCCTTCTCCCAGGACGCGCTGCCCCGCACTGCCACCATCCCCGCCGCCACGCTCACCGAGCTGCAGGCGGCAGCCCAGCGCTTCGTCGACGCCATCAAGGCCCGCGAGCAGGCCGAGGTGCAGCGGCAGGCGAGCGAGGTCGGCCGCACCGTGCTGGAGGCGGAGCTCGAAGCGCTGCGCGCCGAGGTCGCCGCCGCCAAGGCCGCCAACGCCCGCGTGCCCGACACCCACGACTACGACGAGGCCACCACCCGCGACTTCTTCATCGACCGCCTGCTGGGCGAGGCCGGCTGGACCTTCACCAGGCCCGGCCACGACACCGAGTTCCCCGTCACCGGCATGCCCAACAACAAGACGGCCGCCGGCTACGTCGACTACGTGCTGTGGGGCGGCGACGGCAAGCCGCTGGGGCTGGTGGAGGCCAAGCGCACCACGCGCGATGCCCGCGAGGGCCAGCAGCAGGCCAAGCTCTATGCCGACTGCCTGGAGAAAATCGGCCAGCGCCCGGTGATCTTCTACACCAACGGCTACGAGCACCACATCTGGGACGATGTGCGCTACCCGCCGCGCCCGATCCAGGGCTTTCTGACCAAGGACGAGCTGGAGCTGGCCATCCGCCGCCGCACCACGGGTTCCTGCGCCCTCTCGCCGGCGCCGAGATCGATCCCGAGCATCGTCGAGCGCTACTACCAGACCCGCGCCATCCGCCGCATCGCCGAGGCGTTCGAGAAGGATAACCTGCGCAAGGCGCTGCTGGTGATGGCCACCGGCTCCGGCAAGACCCGCACGGTGGTGGCGCTCAGCGACCTGATGATGCGCACCAACTGGGCGCGCCGCATCCTGTTCCTCGCCGACCGCGTGGCGCTCGTCAATCAGTCCGTCAAGCGTCTACAAGAAGATCCTGCCCCCGCCCCGCCCGTCAATCTCATCACCGACAAGAACGCCACGGGCCGCATCTACGTCTCCACCTACCCCACCATGATGCGGCTCCTGGAGACGCCCGAGGGCCGCAAGCGCTTCGGTCCGGGCCACTTCGACCTGATCGTGATCGACGAGGCGCACCGCTCGGTCTACGCCAAGTACGGCGCCATCTTCGCCTACTTCGACAGCCTGCTGGTGGGCCTCACCGCCACCCCCAAGGACGAGATCGACCGCGACACCTACCGCCTGTTCCAGCTGCAGCGCGGCGTCCCCACCGACGCCTACGGCCTCGACGACGCGGTGGCGGACGGCTTCCTGGTGCCGCCGCGCGCCGTCTCTGTGCCCCTCAAGAATCGTGCGCGAGGGCCTCAAGTACGACGACCTCTCCGAGGAGGAGAAGGAGAAATGGGACGCCATCGACTGGGGTGAGGAGGGCGAGCCGGTCCCCGACAGCGTCGAGCCGGGCGAGGTCAACCAGCGGTTCTTCAACGCGGACACCGTCGACAAGGTGCTGGAGCACCTGATGACGCACGGCCTCAAGGTCGCGGGCGGCGACCGCCTGGGCAAGACCATCGTCTTCGCCAAGAACCACAACCACGCCCAGTTCATCGCCGACCGCTTCGATATCAACTACCCGCACCTCAAGGGCAGTTTCGCCCGCGTCATCGACAACCAGATCGTGCAGGCGCAATCCCTGATCGACGACTTCAGCCAGGCCGACAAGGCCCCGCACATCGCCGTGTCGGTGGACATGCTCGACACCGGCATCGACGTGCCCGAGGTGGTGAACCTCGTGTTCTTCAAGATCGTGCGCTCCAAGACCAAGTTCTGGCAGATGCTCGGCCGCGGCACCCGGCTCAGCAAGGATCTGTTCGGCCCCGGCCGGCACAAGGAATACTTCCAGGTCTTCGACTTCTGCCAGAACCTGGAGTTCTTCAACCAGAGCCTGCCGCCGTCCGAGAGCGCCATCGGCGAGTCCCTCGCCAAGCGCCTGTTCTGCTGCCGCGTCGACCTCATCGCCGAGCTCGACGATGCGGCGGCGCGCGCCGGCGGCCTCGCCGAGGCCGGGACAACCTACGGGCCGTCCTCCGGCCCTGGCTCCGCCGCCGAGCCCGATCCCGCCCTCCAGCTGCGCACCGACACTGTCGCCCGCCTGATCGAGGAGGTGGGTGCCATGAGCTTCGACAACTTCCTCGTCCGCCCCAAGCGCCGCTACGTGGAGAAATACGCCAAGCCCGAGGCCTGGTCGAAGCTCCGCCTCGACGACCGCTCGGAGCTTACCGAGCACCTCGCCGGCCTGCCCTCGGGCCTCGCCGATGACGACCTCGCCGCCAAGCAGTTCGACCTCCTGATCCTCAGGACGCAGCTCGCCGCCCTGCGCCACGACCCGTCCCTGGAGGGCCTGCGCCAGACGGTCGTGGCCATCGCCGGCGCGCTGGAGGAGCTTGCCAACTCCATCCCCATGGTCGCCAAGGAGCACCCGCTTCTCCTCGAGATCCAGACCGACGAATACTGGACCAACGTCACCGCGCCGATGCTGGAGACCGTGCGCCGGCGCCTGCGCGGCCTCGTCAAGCTGATCGAGCCCAAGAAACGGCCGATCGTCTACACCGACTTCGAGGACGAGATCGGCGCTGGCGCCGCCGTCGTCGTGCAAGGCCTCGGCCCCGGCACCGACATGGGCCGGTTCCGCCAGAAGGCGCGCCATTTCCTGAAGGACCACGAGAACCACATCGCCGTCCTCAAACTGAAGCGCAACGAGCCGCTCACGGCGACGGACCTCGCCGAGCTGGAGAAGATGTTCATCGCCGCCGGGGCCTCGCAGGACGAGATCGAGCAGGCCAGCTTGGAGGGCGGCCTCGGCCTGTTCGTGCGCTCCCTGATCGGCCTTGAGCGCGACGCCGCCAAGCAAGCCTTCGCCCAGTTCATCGCCGGCAAGACCTTGTCCGCGAACCAGCTCGAGTTCCTGAACCTGATCATCGACCATCTCACGGAGCGCGGCGCCATGGATCCGCGGCTGCTCTATGAGAGCCCGTTCACCGATATCGATCCCATGGGCATCGGCGGCCTCTTTTCGGAGCGGGACGTGGAGGAGGTCGTTTCCATCCTCGGTGCCGTCCGCAAGCGCGCCGCCGCCTAGGCTGGGCGCAGGCCCCGTCTCGTCGCCGACAAGAAAGGAACCTCGATTCGCGTTGCGTTGCGTCCCCCTTGCTGACCCGGTCCACCCCTGTAGTTTTCGGATGGCCCGTCAGATAATGATCGCGGCCCGCAGATCGAGGTAGCCATCCGTGTCCGCCTCGACCTCCCTGCAGCGCTCGTAGACCCAGGGATGGCACGCGTCCTGTCGGCGCAGGAGAACGGTCAGCAGGAAGTAGCTCCGATTCAGATCAAGCGGCAAGCGCTCTAAAGCTGGGTGCTCACGGCGATTGAGGGGCTTGGCTGGGCCTTCCCAGGTAGGCCGCGATGACGTCGGGATTGGTGAGGATCCGATCGGGCGTGCCGCTAGCCAGGGTGCGTCCGTAGTTCAGCACATGCACGCGGTCGGCGAGGTCCGCCACCATCTGCATATCGTGCTCGATCCAGATCATCGGCAGCTTCAGGTCGTGCTTGATGCGCAGGATGAAGCGGGCGAGGTCGTCGCGCTCGTCGCGGGTAAGGCCGGCGGAGGGCTCGTCCAGCAGCAGCAGCGACGGTTCCAGCGCCAGCGCGCGGGCGAGTCCGACGATCTTCTGGATCCCAAACGGGAGGGAGCCGGCGTGCACGTGGCGCACGCCCTCCAGCTCGACGAACTCGATGATGCGCTCCACCGCGGCGCGGTGCTCGACCTCCTCGCGCCGTGCGGCGGGCAGGAACAGGGCGCGCTGCAGGGGGTTGGTCGTGAGGCGAGCGTGGCGGCCGGTCATGATGTTGTCGAGCACGCTCATGTGCGGGAACAGCTCGACGTGCTGGAAGGTGCGGGCGAGCCCAAGGCGCGCCACCGCACGCGGCGAAAGGCGGGAGATGTCCTGGCCGCGGAAGCGGATGCGGCCCTCGCCCTTGTAGATGCGGCTGATGCAGTTGAACGCGCTGGTCTTGCCGGCGCCGTTGGGACCGATGAGGGCGAACAGCTGGGCCTGCTCCACCGCGAACGACAGGTCCTCCAGCACGGTGAGGCCGCCGAAGCGCAGGCTGAGATTCTCCACCTCCAGCTCAGCCATACCACCTCCGGCTGCGGCGATATTGCTTGACCTCGCGGTAGCTGCGGCGCGTCCCGCCGCTGGCCTGGCCGAGGTAGAACTCCTGGATGTCAGGGTGGTCGCGCAGGCGCGCGCTGTCGCCGTCCAGGACGATGCGGCCGTTCTCCAGGACGTAGCTGTAGTCGGCCACGGCCAGCGCCACGGCCGCGCTCTGCTCCACCAGCATCACGGTGAGCCCCAGCTCGCGCCTGATCTCCACGAGGCGCGCCGTGAGATCGTCCACCACCACCGGCGCCAGCCCCAGCGACAATTCGTCTACCAGCAACAGCTCCGGCTTGCACACCAGCGCCGAGGCGATGGCCAGCATCTGCCGCTCGCCACCGGAGAGGAGCCCGGCAATGCGGTGGCGCAGCTCCGCGAGCTTGGGGAAGAACTGCGCCACGCGCTCCTCGCGGCGCCGGCGCTCGGCGCGGCTTTCGCGCGGGCCGGCGGGCACGGCCAGGTTTTCGGCCACGGTGAGGTTTGGGAAGGCCTTGTCGCGCTCCGGCACCAGCGCGATGCCGGCCCGCGCGATGCGGTGCGGCTCGCCGTTCTCGATGCGCCGCCCCTTGAAGTGGATCGAGCCCTCGCTGACGCGGGCGTCGTCGATGCCGTGGAAGCCGGAGATGGCGCGCAACAGCGTGGTCTTGCCCGCGCCGTTGGTGCCGAGGATGCCGACGATGCTGCCTTGTGGCACGGCAAGCGAGATGCCTTGCACGGCAGTGATGGCGCGCTGGTACACCACCTCCAGCTTGTCGACGGCGAGCAGTGGCCCCATCGACTCGCTATTCATCTCACTCATCTGGACCTCCCCGCCATGGGCCGATGCTTGAACGGCCACATCAGGAAATAGGTCTGCACGCGGCGCCAGATGCCGACGAGCCCCAGCGGCTCCAACACCAGGAACAGGATCATGACGGCGCCGAACGCGGCATAGTTCACGGCAAACAGGGCCCCGGCGTAACGCTGGGCGCCTGGCAGCGCGCGCAAGGCGGCTTCGATGGCATACGGGAACAGCGTGACGAAGATGGCGCCGAGGATGGCGCCCAGCAGCGAGCCCATCCCGCCGATGATGATCATCGCCACGTACTGGATCGAGAGGAACAGCGAGAATGCCTCCACCGAGACAAAGCCGCGGTAGTAGGCGAACAAGCGCGCCCGCCAGAGCGGCTAGGGCGGAGGAGATCACGAACGCCAGCAGCTTGTGGGCGGCCACGCCGATACCCAGCGCCTCCGCCACCGTCTCGTTGGCGCGGATGGCCGCCCAGGCGCGCCCCGTGCCGGTGCGCAGCAGGTTGAGACATAGGAGCAGCGTGCAAGCGGCCGCCGTGCCCAGGATGAAATACCACGCCCGCCCGCTCACGACCTCGAAAGCGCCGATGGCCGGCGGGTCGATGACGATGCCGGTGGAGAAGCCACGCCTGGTCTCGTACTCGCCGCCCAGATAGACGACCAGAAAATGCAGGGCGAGCGTGCTGACCGCCAGGTAGAGCCCGCGCAACCGGAGCGACGGCAGCCCGAAGATCACACCGAGCAGGGCGCCCACCAGCGTGGCGGCCGGCAGCGCGATCCAGAACGGCGCCTGCACCTCCTTGAACAGGATTCCGACCGTGAAGGCCCCCGCCGCCATCAGCCCTGCGTGGCCCAGCGAGACCTGTCCCGCGTAGCCGGTGAGCAGCATCAGAGCGAGCGCGCCCATGGAGGCAAGGAACACCTGGTTGGCGAGATCGAGGAGGAAGGGCGACGCCAGGAACGGGAAGAGGCCGAGCGCGACCAGCAGCGCCGCCAGCGCCGCCCGCTCGGTGCGCGACTGGACGAGCGCCAGGTCCTGCGCGTAGCCGGTGCGGAAGTAACCGCTCGCGCGCGGTCGCCTAGGCACGGTCGATGCTCCGGTCGTTTCGCCGTATGCGAGCGTAGCCGTAGGGTGCAATAAGCGAAGCGCATTGCACCGATGGCCCCTCAGATCCGCGCCAATCGGTGCAATACGGGCTAACGCCCTATTGCACCCTACGTCTGTCGCACTAGACACGGTCGAGCTCCTCGCGGGTGCCGAAAAGCCCCCATGGCCGCACGATCAGCATGGCGATCAGCACCAGGAAGGGCACCACCTCCGACAGCAAGGGATCGACGTAGTGGATCAGCAGCACCTCGGCGGTGGCGACGATGAGCGAGCCGGCCAGCGCGCCGACGAGGCTGTCGAGCCCGCCCACGAGCGCCGCCGGGAACGCCTTGAGCCCGATGATGGCCATGGTCTGGTCGAGCCCCGAGTTCGAGAGCAATTAGAATTCCCGCGAGGGCGCCCGTGAGCGTGGAGAGGCCCCAGGCGAGCGCGTAGACGGCGTGGAGATTGATGCCGCGCTGCGCGGCGAGCAGCGGACTCTGGCCGGCCGCGCGCATGCGCAGGCCCCAGCGGCCGAAGCGCAGGAAGGCGAGCAGCCCTCCGTACACCAGCGCCGTCGTCGCCACAAGCAAGGCAGCGCACAGCGAGATGCGGGCGCCACCCGGCAGGGCAATGGCGAAGTTCGCGATATCGAGCCGCTGCGCAGGATACTGTTGCTGTGCGGACCAGATGAGCACGATCGCCCCGCGCAGCAGGATGCCCAGCGCCACCGTAGTCAGCACCGCTGCCAGCACCATCTCGCCCGTCATCTTGCGCATCAGGAAGAGGTAGACGAGCACGCCCACCATGAGGCTGAGGCCCACTGCGGACGCGATGGCGACGAGCCAATGGCTGCTGAACTGCGTCGCCGTCGCCATGAGCAGGTAGGCGCCGAGCATCATCAGCTCGCCGTGCGCCAGGTTCAGCACCCGGCTCACGCGATAGATGAGCACATACCCGCACGCGATCAGCGCGTAGATGGCGGCCAGCACCACGATGTTGACGGCGAGCTGCATGGGGACCTTGTCATCCCGGGCCTTGTGCCCGGGATCCAGCCAACCACGAGCACCGGAGCAAGCGATGAGATGGATCCCGGCGACAAGCGCCGGGATGACACCCTACTTCACGTCAAACGCCGTCCAGTCCTTCACGCGCACGATCGCCCCTTTGCCTGGGTCCCACCGGTACACGCGGTAATACTGGCGCGTGCGAAAGTGGTTGTCCTTGGTCCACTCGATGGGGCCGCCACGCAGGCCCTTGGTATCCACCTTGAGGTTGGACATGGCAGCTGCGAGCTTCTCAGGGCTCGCCGGCCAGCCGGTCGCCTTCAGCGCCGCCTCGATCACCATGCCGGCGATCCAGCCCTCGGCCATCTGCTCGGGCGGGTAGGGTACGCCCGCCTTCTTGGCTGCCTCGGCGATCTCCTTGTGGATCGGCAGACCGTCCTGAAATAGCGCGTTGGCGCCGACCACGTAGAACTTCCCGTCCTTGAGGCGCGCCAGCTCACCCTCCGCCTCCAGGTGGGCCCAGGCGATGTAGTCGCCCTCCCAACCCAGGCGCCGCAGGGCTTCCAGGGTGCGCACCTGCGTCACCCAGGGCGCCCACGAGAATACCCAGTTGGCGCCCGCCTCTTTGAGCTTGGTGGCGAACGGCGTGTAGTCGGGCGTGGGCGGCGGGATCACCTCATTGCCGACCACGGTCATGCCGAGCCCCGGTGCCTGCGACGCGGCGAAGTCCATCTCGCCACGCGACAGCGGGATGGCCATGGCCGAGAAGCCGATCTTCACCGGTGCCTTCGCGGTCTCCTTGACGAAGGCGAGCGTGGCGCGGCTGTCGTAATTGGCCGCGAACGCGGTGCTGCAGAACTGCAGAGGATTGGCGGGCGGATACACGTCCTTGGGGCACACCGAGGCGGCGAACATCAGCGGTACGCCGGCGCGCTTGGATTCGGCCCCCACCGGCGCATAGGTCGAGGACAGGCTGGCGTTGATGAGCAGGATCACATTGTCCTGGGAAAGGAGCTTCTTGGCGTTTGCGGTGGCCTTGCCGGGCTCGGCCGAGTCGTCCTGCAGGATCAGGTTGACCTTCTTGCCGTTGATGCCGCCCGCCGCGTTGACCTGCTCCAGATAGACGCGCAGCGCCTCGATGGCGGGCGCGTAGGTGCTGGCCGGCGGGCCGGTGAGCGCTCCCGTCAGGCCGATGTTGTACGTTTCCTGCGCCGAAGCCGGCCCTGCGAGCATCGCCGCCATGGCGGCGACTGCCAGTTTGCGAAGCATCGTCTTCCTCCCAATGCTCGGTTTCATTTTTGTAGGTTGGGTCAACCCCGGCGAAGGCCGGGGGCAGACCCAACAGAACTTCTCGAAGGTGCGTTGGGTCTTCGCTGCGCTCGACCCAACCTACACTTCAAGCCAGCGCGTCCGCCGCGCTCTCGGCCAGCAGCCTCTCCTCCCCGTCGGCGTACATCTCCTCTATCAGCGGCTTGAACCTCTCGTACATCGCCTGGCGCTTGACCTTGCGCGTGGGCGTGACAGGCTCGCCCTCCTCCTCGGGGTCGAGGGCCTTCGGCAGAATGCGGAACGCCTTGATCTGCTCGACGCGAGACAGCTGCGCGTTGGCCTTGTCGGTCTCGCGCCGGATCAGACCTTGCACCTGCGGGTGCTGCGCGAGAGACGTGAATCCGGTGTAGGCCACATCGTGCGCGCGTGCCCAGTCGGCCACGGTCTCGAAGTCGATCTCGATGAGTGCCACGAGATACTTGCGGGCATGGCCGAACACCACGACCTCGGCCAGATAGGGGCTCGCCCGCAGCGCGTTCTCGATGAACGACGGCGATATGGTCTTGCCGCCCGAGGTGACGAGGAAATCGCGCGCGCGATCCACCAGTCGCAGGGCGGTGCCATCGCGCCATTCGCCCACATCCCCGGTGCGCATCCAGCCGTCGGCGCCGAGCACCGCATGCGAAGCCTCCGGGTTGTTCCAGTAGCCCTCGAACAGGTCCGGCGAACGCACCAGGATCTCGCCGTCGTCGGCGAGCCTGACCTCGAAGCCCTCGGGCACGGTGCCCACGTCGCCGGGCCGCGGGAACGGCCCTCGCTGTCCCGCGATGATGCCGCCCGCCGTTTCGGTCTGCCCGTACATCTCGCACACGTTGACGCCCAGCATGTGCCACACGGCCATGGTCTCTGCGGGCAACGGCGCGCCGCCCGAGACCACCAGCTGCAGCTTGTCGAAGCCCAGCTTGGCGAGCACCGGGCGGAACACCGCCGTGCGCCAGGCCGCGTGCGCCAGGGACGAGGCGCCGGCAGCCGCGCCGGTCCAGCGGCGCTTCGCATGCCGGCGGCCGAACGCCATGGCGCGGTCGAAGGCGAAGCGCTTGAGGGGCGAGCTGTTTCCCGCTTGCACGAGCACCTGCGCGGCCAGCTTCTGCAGAAAGCGCGGCACGGTGAAGAACACCGTAGGTGCCGTTTCGAACAGGGTCTCCGGCAGGTCCTCCGCGCTCTCGCCGAAGTGCGGGACCATCTGCGTCATGAGCGGCAGAGTGACGGCGATGTCGCGGCCCAGCACGTGGCACAGTGGGAGGTACGCGACCGTGCGGTGCGGCTTCTCGAAGAGTGTCGGGTACTGCGCGGCGACCGAGCGCGTGGCAGCGAGATGCTTGCCGTGCGCGATCAGCGCGCCCTTCGGATGGCCGGTGGTGCCCGACGTATAGACGATGAACCCCGGCTGCTCGGGGCGCACCTTGGCGACGTGCGCCTCGAGCCAGGCGAGATCGGCGTCGCGGCCGGCCTCGCACAGCGTCTCGTAGGACACCAGCTTGGGGTGGGAGAAGGCGAACAGCGCCGTGTCGTCGATCACCACGATGCGGCGCAGCTGCGGCAGCCGCTCGACCAGTGGAAGGATGCGGTCGACGTACTCCTGATCCTCGGCGACGAACAGCACGGCACCGCCGTCGCGCATCTGGTGCTCGACCTCCTGGGGCGAGGCCGTGGGGTAGATGCCGTAGACGATGGCGCCGAGCGATTGCGCCGCCTGGTCGCAGACCAGCCACTCCTCGCACACGTCGGCCATGATGGCGACGCGGTCGCCGGCGCGCAGGCCCTCCGCTGCCAACGCCTTGGCGGTGCGCGCGACCATCAGCGCGTACTCGCTCCACGTCCGCTCGCGATAGATGCCGAGCTGCTTGGCACGAAATGCCGCTGCGTTCGGATGCAGACGCGCACGCTCCAGCAGCAGCGCCGGCGCCGTCAGGCGGCGGAGCTCATCGGCAGATCGCGGGCCATCGGTGGCGTTCATGAGATGGCGCCCGTTCAGCGCTCCGCTGCAGCGTTGCCAGACGCGATCCCGTCCGCGACCAACCGCGCGAAGCCCGCGGCGACAGCGTCGGTGTCGCGGCTCTTGTCGGAAGTCCGCCAGTTGATGACCGCATTGCACATGCCGAGCACGGCAAGCATGGCCAGGCGCGCATCGGTCCCCGGTTTGATGCTGCCGTCGTCGATCCCGGCCTGGATCACCTGCTCGAAGATGCGCTCGATGCGCCGGCTCTTGCGGCCGATCCGCTTGCGGCTGGCGTCCGGCAGGTAGCGCCGCTCGTTGATGAACACGCGCACGTAGTCCGGCATGGTGTCAATCGGCTCGAGGTGCGAGGCGATGAGCCGCGTGAGCTTCTCGAGCGGCGGTGCGTCGAGCTGCATCACACGCTCCGCGCCCTCCACGAAGCCGTCGGTGCCGCGCGCGCACACCTCCTCCAGGGCGGCCTCCTTCGAGGGAAAGTAGTAGTAGAGGCTCGCCTGCCGCATGCCGAGCACGTCGGCGACCGCCTGGGTCGTGGTGCCGTGATAGCCGCGCTCCGCGAATACGCGCGCGGCCGCGTCGATAATCTCGTCGGCGCGCCGCAGCACCCTGCTGTTGCGGACGAGATGCGTGCGCGGCGTGTGCTTGGTCACGGTAGGGTTCCGGTGTCGTTCGCCTTGATCTATACTTTCATAGAATCTATAGGTCTATCGAAAAATGCGACCATAGAGGTGACGAAGCCATGGCCTCAGCGGCAACTCAGCGACCACCGTTCCGGGCCGACCATGTCGGAAGCCTGTTGCGCCCCAAGGAGTTGCGGGAGGCGTTCCGCCGCCATTCCCAGGGCGAGATCGACGCAGCTGCGTTCGCCGAGCTCCAGGACAAAGCCATTCGCGACGTCGTCCGGCTGCAGGAGGAGGCTGGCCTCGAGGTCGTGACCGACGGGGAGTTCCGCCGCAGCTCCTACTGGGGCCGGTTCGTCGAGCGCTGCAACGGCTTCGCGATCAAGCCGGCCGCCTTCAAGTTCCGCGATGATCACGGTCACGAGGTCGACTTCACGGCCACCTATGCCTCCGCCAGGCTCTCGCGCACGCAGCCGCTCGCCACCGACGAGTTCACATTCCTGAAGCAGGTGACCAAGGTAGCGCCCAAGATCACCCTGCCCGCGCCCTCCACCATGCATTTCTACCGCTGCACGGACTTCGCCAACCCGAAGGTGTACGCCGATACCGAAACGTTCTTCGCCGACCTGGCCGCCATCTATCGCCTGGAGATCGCCGACCTCGCCAAGGCGGGCTGCCGCTACATCCAGCTCGACGAGGTCGCCATCGCCATGCTGTGCGACCCCGCCGTCCGCGACAAGATCTCGCGTGCGGGCCAGGACCCCGACCGGCTGGTCGATCTTTACATCGAGGCCGTCAACGATTGCGTCGCCGGCGCACCGAGTGACATGGTCGTAGGCATTCACATGTGCCGAGGCAATTTCCGCGGCCGCTATCTCGCCGAGGGCGGCTACGAGTTGGTGGCCGAGCGGTTCTTCACGGGCGCCAACGCCACCCATTTCCTGCTCGAGTACGACACGGCAAGGGCGGGCGACTTCAAGCCGCTGCGTTTCGTGCCGAGGAGCAAGGGCGTCGTTCTCGGCCTGGTCAGCACCAAGACGCCGGCCCTCGAGTCGATCGATGATCTCGAGCGTCGCACCAGCGAAGCTACGAAGTACATCGATCGCGACCGCCTGGGCATCGGCCCGCAATGCGGTTTCGCATCCACCGCCGCGGGCAATCCTCTGACAGTGGACGACCAGGTGGCAAAACTCCACCTCCTGGTCGAGGCCGCGCATATTTTATGGAGATGACCTTTCCGCCAACAGACTGACACCTGCGGCCTCCTCGGCAAGCTCTCTGCATGCAGGGACGCCGGCCGCGCCCTTGCGCCGAGCGCAGGCTCGAGCTATGTTAAAAGTATTAACATTGGGGGCCGACAATCATGACTCTTGCGCCGTTGCTCAATGCGCCGCTGGTGATCCAGCTCCACGCCTATGCCGCGCTCGCCGCCTTCGTGCTGGCCATCGTGCAGCTTGCCAGGGTCAAGGGGACGACGAGCCACCGGGCGCTGGGCTACGTCTGGGTGGGGCTGATGGTGACCGTCGCCGGCAGCTCGTTCTGGATTCACGATCTGCGCGCTCTGGGGCCCGTGGAGCCCGATCCACCTGCTTTCGATCTTCGCGCTGGTGATGCTGCCCTACGGCGTCTTCATGGCGCGCCGCGGCGTCCTGATCGGGCACAAGCTCACCATGCTCGGTCTGTTCGCGGGCGCCCTCGTCATCGCCGGCATTTTCACCTTCGCGCCCGGCCGCATCATGCACCGCGTGCTGTTCGGCGGCTGATGCTCTCAATCCCCCTTGGCCGCCAGGAACAGCTGGCGGATCTCGGGGTAGCGGGCCTTGATGGCGCGCTCCAGGTCGCCGACGATGCCTTCCACCTGCGCCGCGGTGACGGAATCGTCGAAGTCGATGCGCGCCGTCAGCAGCACGTCCTGCGGCCCCAGATGCATGGTGCGGATGGCGTGCACGCGCTTGATGGCGCCGCTGGCGGCCGCCTCCGCCTCGATCAGCTTGCGCACGCCCGCCACCACCTCGGGGCTCGCCGCCTCGCCGATCAGCAGGCTCTTGGTCTCCAGGCTCATGAAAGCCGCCACGCCGGCCAGCACGCAGCCGATGGCGATCGACGCCACGGCATCGCCCGGCAGCCAGCCCAGCAGGTCGGCAACCAGGATGCCGGCGAGCGCAATGAAGAGCCCGATGAGCGCCGCGAGGTCCTCCAGCACCACCGTGAACAGCGCCGGGTCCTTGGAGCTCCTGAGCGCCGTCAGCGCGTCCCATCTCGCCGCGCCGGGCGTTGAACTCGCTGACCGCCACGTAGGTGGATGCCAGCTCGAAGACGATCGCCACGCCGAGCACGATGTAGTTGACGTAGGCGTGCTCGATCGGGTGGGGATGCAGGAGCTTCTGCACGCCCTCGTAGAGCGACACGCCCGCCCCCATGGAGAACAGCAGGATGGCGACCACGAAGCTCCAGAAGTAGAGCTCCTTGCTGTAGCCGAACGGATGGCGGCTGTCGGCGCGGGCGCCGCGCGCGCCGCATGCCGAGCAGCAGCAGGCCCTGGTTGGCGGTGTCGGCCACCGAGTGCAGGGCTTCCGACAGCATCGCGGCCGAGCCGGTGATGGCCGCCGCGACGAATTTGGCGACGGCGATCAAGCCGTTGCAGGCGAGCGCCGCGAGCACCACCCTGGTCGAGCCGCTGGCAGCCATCCTCACCTCCTCGAGGGCCGCACTGTGTCACCAGCGTAGGAGGCCGCGCCGGCCGGGGGAAGTGCGACCCGGGAAAGTGGGAAAGGGCCTTCCCATCTTGGTCCAGACTGTTGAAAAAAGCCGCGAAAATCAGCTATCTTTATGTGTGTTCAGGGGCCGCTGCCATTGCTCTCGCCGGCCCGCTCGGCTATCAACCCGGCGAGGCATTTCCATTCAGCGTCCCGGCGTGAGGTCTCGGCTGCTCCAGCTGCATCATCAGCCGGACGACCCCCCATCTACAGGCAACCATAGGCGACATCCAGTGGCGGACAACGATACCCCCGCGGGCGGCGAAGGCGCCGGCGCCAAGGGCCCGATCGACATCCGGCCGATCTCCATCACCGACGAGATGAAGCGCTCCTACCTCGACTACGCCATGAGCGTGATCGTGTAGCCGCGCGCTGCCCGACGTGCGCGACGGCCTCAAGCCCGTGCACCGGCGCATCCTCTACGGCATGCACGAGCTGGGGCTCGACCACAACAAGAAGTACGTGAAGAGCGCCCGCGTGGTCGGCGAGGTGATGGGCAAGTATCCACCCGCACGGCAACATGGCGATCTACGACGCGCTGGTGCGCATGGCGCAGGACTTCTCCATGCGCCTCACGCTGGTGGACGGCCAGGGCAATTTCGGCTCCATCGACGACGATCCGCCGGCGGCCGAGCGCTATACCGAATGCCGGCTCACCAAGGTCGCCGGCACCATGCTCGACGACCTCGACAAGGACACCGTCGAGTTCCGGGACAACTACGACGGCACCCTCAGGGAGCCGACGGTCCTGCCGGCCAAGTTCCCGAACCTGCTGGTCAACGGCTCGGGCGGCATCGCCGTGGGCATGGCCACCAACATTCCCGCCGCACAACCTGGGCGAGGTGATCGACGCCTGCATCGCCTACCTCGACAACCCCGAGATCGGCATCGACGAGCTGATCCAGATCGTGCCGGGGCCGGACTTCCCGACCGGGGCGCATGATCCTCGGCCGCGCCGGCATCGCCGCCGCCTATCACAAGGGCCGCGGCTCCATCGTCATGCGCGCCAAGGTGCACACCGAGGACGATCCGCAAGGAC
Source organism: uncultured Alphaproteobacteria bacterium (assembly GCA_963758625.1). Classification (GTDB taxonomy): domain Bacteria; phylum Pseudomonadota; class Alphaproteobacteria; order Rhizobiales; family Hyphomicrobiaceae; genus AWTP1-13. The sequence continues at coordinate 20,003 of CAVWWJ010000001.1, forward strand.
CGCGAGGCGATCATCGTCACCGCCATCCCCTATCAGGTCGTGCAAGAAGACGCTGATCGAGAAGATCGCCGAGCAGGTGCGCGAGAAGAAGATCGAGGGCATCTCCGACATCTGGGACGAGACCAACCGCGAGGGCATGCGCATCGTCATCGAGCTGAAGCGCGACGCCATCGCCGACGTGGTGCTGAACCAGCTGTGGCGCCACTCCGACCTGCAGACCAACTTCGGCGCCAACATGCTGGCCATCAACGGCGGCCGGCCCGAGCAGCTCAACCTCAAGGACATCATCTCCGCCTTCACCGCCTTCCGCGAGGAGGTGGTGTCGCGGCGCACCAAGCACCTGCTCGCCAAGTCGCGCGACCGCGCGCACGTGTTGGTCGGCCTCGCCGTCGCCGTCGCCAACATCGACGAGATGATCCGGCTGATCCGCAGCGCGCCGAGCCCGGCGGAGGCGCGCGAGCAGATGATGGCGCGCGCCTGGCCGGCCAAGGACATCGGCCCGCTGGTCGACCTCATCGCCGATCCGCGCCACAGGCTCGAGGACGACGGCACCATCCGCCTCTCCGACGAGCAGGCCCGCGCCATCCTCGATCTGCGCCTGCAGCGCCTCACCGCGCTCGGCCGCGACGAGATCGGCGACGAGCTGAAGAAGCTCGGCGAGGAGATCAAGGACTACCTCGCCATCCTCTCCTCGCGCGCGCGCATCGTCGACATCATCAAGAAGGAGCTCGGCGACATCAAGGCCGAGTTCGGCACCCCGCGCCGCACCGAGATCGTGGAGATGGAGGGCGAGGTCGAGGACGAGGACCTGATCCAGCGCGAGGACATGGTGGTGACGGTCTCGCCACCGCGGCTACATCAAGCGCGTGCCGCTCTCCACCTACCGGGCGCAGCGGCGCGGCGGCAAGGGCCGCTCCGGCATGTCGACGCGCGAGGAGGATGTCGTCACCCAGATCTTCATCGCCTCCACGCACACGCCGGTGCTGTTCTTCTCCTCGCGCGGCATGGTCTACCGCATGAAGGTGTGGCGCCTGCCCGCGGCCACGCCGCAGTCGCTCGGCAAGGCGCTCGTCAACCTGCTGCCGCTCGCCGAGGGCGAGACCATCACCTCGATCCTGCCGCTGCCGGAGGACGAGAAGACCTGGGGGCAGCTGGAGCTGATGTTCGCCACCCGCGTCGGGCAACGTGCGGCGCAACAGCCTCGCCGACTTCGAGAGCATCAACTGCGCAACGGCAAGATGGCCATGAAGCTCGACGAGGGCGACCGCATCGTCGGCGTCGCCGTCGCTTCGCCGCGACGAGGACGTGCTGCTCACCACGGCGCAGGGCCAGTGCATCCGCTTCCAGATCAAGGAGGGCGTGCGCCTGTTCAAGGGCCGCGACTCCGACGGCGTGCGCGGCATCCGGCTCGACGCGGGCGACGAGGTGATCTCCATGGCGATCCTGCGCCACGTGGAAGTGCGACGACCGGCGAGCGCGACGTCTACCTCGAGCAGGCGCTGGCCATGCGCCGCGCCCAGGCGGGCGAGGGCGCCGACGCGGCCGAGACGGAGGTGGATGCCGACGCCGAGGCGCGCGCTGACGCCGTGGTCACGCCGCTCAGCCCGGCGCGCTATGCCGAGCTTGCCGCGCACGAGCAGTTCGTGCTCACCGTCTCGGAGCGGGGCTTCGGCAAGCGCACCTCGTCCTACGCCTTCCGCATCTCGGGGCGCGGCGGCAAGGGCATCACTGCCATGGTCGTCAACGAGCGCAACGGCCCGCTGGTGGCCTCCTTCCCGGTGGAGGAGAGCGACCAGATCATGCTGGTCACCGACGGCGGCAAGCTGATCCGCTGCCCCGTGGACGACATCCGCATCACCGGGCGCAACGTGCAGGGCGTGCGCATCTTGAAGACCGAGGAGGACGAGAAGGTCGTCTCGGTGGAGCGCATCCCCGAGGACGGCAACGGCGGTGCCGAGAACGGTGATAGGGCGTAGGTTGGGTCAAGGCGAAGCCGCAGACCCAACATTGGCGGATCGGGCCCGGCGAAGGCCGGGCGCAGACCCAACATTGACCGGTCATCCCGGAAGCTTAGGGCGCAGCCACCGAGCCGGGGCCGAAGCTGTCCGGGACCTCCCGGAGCGAACCGAACCTCACGAGGTCCCGGCTCGGGGCGTTGCTCGCCTTCGGCTCACAGCGCGCCGGCCGGGATGACGGGTGCGGCACGCATGTCTCACCCCTCACCGCTGCACTTGACCCGGCGGCGAGAGACGCGGATTGTCCCGGCCCCATGGATGGATCTGCACATACAATGAGCAATGCGGCCACCGGCGAGGCAGAGTCTGCCTACGCCTGGGTGCGGCTCATGGCGGCGGTGCTGCTCGGCACCATCGGCAGCGTCGGTTTCTGGGCGGTGGTGGTGACGCTGCCGGCGGTGCAGGCGGAATTTGCCGTGCAACGGGCCGATGCGTCGCTGCCCTACACGCTGGCCATGGTCGGTTTCGGCCTGGGCGGTGTGGTCATCGGCCGGCTGGTCGACCGCTTCGGCATCGTGCTGCCGGTGATCTGGGCCACCCTCGTCCTGGGGCTCGCGTTCATCGCCTCCGCCGCGGCGCCCAACCTGACGACGTTCGCCGTCGCCAACCTGGTGATCGGCGTCGGCTGCTCGGCCACCTTCGCGCCGCTGGTCGCCGACATCTCGCACTGGTTCACGCGCCGGCTCGGCATTGCCGTGGCCATCTGCGCCTCGGGCAACTACCTGGGCGGCGCCGTCTGGCCGCCGATCGTGCAGGGCCTGCTCGACGGCACCATCTGGCCCGCTGGGTGCGCAGCGCGCTGGCAGAATGGGGGTGGAGCGCCGCCGGCTGGCGCCAGGCCCAGGTCGCGATCGGCATCGTCTGCATCGCCACCATGCTGCCGCTGGTGCTGGTGCTGCGGCGGCGGCTCGCGGCGCACCAGACAGAGGCGGCCACGGCGATGGCGGGCGACGCCAATGCCTCGCTCGGCCTCCACCCCTACGCCCTGTTCGCCCTGCTGTGCGTGGCCGGGCGTGGCGTGCTGCGTCGCCATGGCGATGCCGCAGGTGCACATCGTCGCCTACTGCGGCGATCTCGGCTACGGCGTGGCGCGCGGCGCGGAGATGCTCTCCCTGATGCTGGGCTTCGGCATCGTCAGCCGCATCGCGTCGGGCTTCGTCGCCGACCGCATCGGCGGGGTTGCCACCCTGCTGATCGGCTCGGTGCTGCAGGGCGTGGCGCTCTTCCTCTACCTCCTGTTCGACGGCCTCGCCTCGCTCTACGTGATCTCCGCGCTGTTCGGGCTGTTCCAGGGCGGCATCGTGCCGATGTATGCGGTGATCGTGCGCCAGTACTTCCCGCCGAAGATGGCGGGCACCCTGGTCGGGCTCGTCATCATGTCGACCATCGCCGGCATGGCGCTGGGCGGCTGGCTGTCGGGAGCGATCTTCGACGCTCACGGGGACCTACTGCCCTCGCCTTCGCGCACGGGCTCGCCTGGAACCTCCTCAACGGGGCGATCGCCCTGTTTCTGCTCCTGCGGCGCAACCGGCTGCGCCTGGCCGCGGCCTGAAGCCGGGCATCGCCGGCCCGCCCGATCCGCCAGCGCCGCAAAAAGGCCCGCAACGTAGGACAAGCCAAGCACGCACGCCGCGCCCGGCGCCTGCGCCGTGGCCATCGGCCATCACCAGACGACATGCGAGCAGGTCATGGGACTCTTGCGCATCGGGCGACTGCTGCTTGTGTTGACGGTGCTTCTCTCGGCCTTGGCCTGGCAGGCGGCGGCGCAGAGCGAGCGGAGGTCTTGGCTCGGCGTGTGGGTCACCAACCTGGCCCATGCCGAGGGAGCGTTCGTCGCCCGCGTCGATCTGCATGGGCCGGCGGCGGAGGCCGCGATCCGCGGGGGAGACGTGATCGTCGCGGTCGACGCCGAGACCGTCCGCAACATCCGGGAGCTCACGTGCCTCCTGGAGGGCCGCAAGCCGGGCGACATTGTCAATGTCGCCGTGTTGCGCCGGGGCACCGGTGGCGGTGGCACCGGTAACCGGCACACCGTGGAGGTCAGGCTCGGGCGCTGGCCCGACGGGCCCCCGCCTCCCCGGGGCGACTGCGGCGATGCGATCTCAGGTCGGACCTCGAACGGGCCGGCGGCCTGAGCCTGTCCGTTGCTGACGCACCCTCGGCGGTTGTGGCCACCGCTATGGGCGGGCGGGCGGCGCCGCGCGGGCCGAAGGAGGCGAGGATGGCGAGGCCGACGAGCGTCAGCATGGCCATGATGAGGAACGGCACGTCGTAGCCGCCGCTCGCCTCGTAGAGGAAGCCGATCAGCGCCGGGCAGGTGGCAAGTCCCACCACCGTCACCATCTGGCTCGCCGAGTAGATGCGGCCGTAGTCGCGCACCCCGAAGCGCTCGGCCAGCAGCAGCGGGTGCAGCATCAGCGAGTTGCCCATCGTCGTGCCGAACACCATGGTCGCGGCGAGGATGCTGGCGCGGTCGTGCGCGAGCGCCAGGACGACGAGGCTCGCGGCCTGCAACGCCATCATGGCGAGTGCGAAGGTGCGTGTCGGGACCCTGAGCAGCACGGCGCCGCCGACCAGCCGGCCGATGGTGCTGGAGGCCGCCATCACGGCGAGCGCCATGGCCGCGGTCTCGCTGCCGGCGCGGGTGCTCGCGAGGCGGAAGACGTGCATGATGGCGCCGACCTGGGTGCCGAGCAGGAAGAAGTAGGCGGCCGAGACGACGTAGAAATAGGAGCTGCGCACGGCCTCCGCGAAGGTGACGGAGGCCTGTCGGCGGAGCCAGGGCGGTCTCCGTCCGGGTGAGGCCGTCGGGCTCCAGCCCCATGGACTGCGGGCTCGGCCGCAGCACCAGGAGCGCGACCGGGACGATGCCCAGGACCATGGCCAGCGCCATCCAGGGGGCGGCGCCGCCGAGGCCGTGACGCTCGATCGCCAGCGCCACGACCGGCGCCACCACGATGCCGCCGAGCGACAGGCCGGTGGAGCCGATCGAGAACGCCAGCGAGCGGCGCACATTGAACCAGCGCGCGATCAGCGTGGTCACCGGCACGAGCCCGGCCGTGCCGTAGGCGAACCCGAACAGGACATGGAACGCGAACAGCTGCCAGACCTCGCCGAGCAGGCCGACCGATGCAAGGCACAGGGCGGCGATGGCGGTGCCCGTGCAGATCACGAGCCGGATATCGATGCGCTCGACCATGCGTCCGGCAACGAGACCGCCGAGGCCGCCGGCGATGAAGAAGGTGGCGGTGGCACTGCTGACGAGCCCGACCGGGAAGCCGCGCTCGGCCACGAACGCCGCGAGCAGGATCGACAGGTTGTAGAACACGAGCCCCGATGAGACGGTGGTGATCACGAACACGGCGCCGACGATGTACCAGCCGTAGAACACGCGGGCCTTGAAGGACATCGGCGGCCTCTGCTTCGGGAGGAATGACGAGCCGCTGCAACCTAGTGGCCTGCGCCACCCGGCGCACCGCCTCCGTCGTCGCAGGAGCCATGCGCAGGGGCAGCGCAACGGCGGAAAGCAAAGCGGCGCCACATCCCCTGGAACGGCGCGCCCGCGCCTGCTAAAGGTATCGCGAGCTTCTGTGGGATCGCCCGGAGGAGAGCCATGGCCGCCGCCGAGACCATCGCGCTCATCGAGCGCTACTATCGCGCCTTCAACGCCGGCGACATCGCCGACATGCTCGAGTGCCTCGCCGAGACCGTCGTGCACGACGTGAACCAGGGCAGCCGGCGCACGGGCAAGGCGGCGTTCCGCGACTTCGCCGCGCATATGGAGCGCTGCTTCGCCGAGCAGCTCGAGAACGTCACCGTGATGGCGACGCCGGACGGATCGCGGGCGGCGGCGGAGTTCGACGTGCTCGGCACCTACATCGAGACCGACCAGGGCCTGCCGCCGGCGAGCGGCCAGACCTACCGGCTGGCGGCGGGCGCCTTCTTCGATGTCGAGGGCGGGCTTATCGCGCGCGTGACGACCTACTACAACCTGGCGGACTGGCTGAAGCAGATCGCCGCCCAGACCCAGCCGGCACAGCCGGCCGAGATCCCGGAGCCGGGCGCATGACCGTCAGCGTGCGGCCGTTGACGGGCAGCGGCCTCGCCGCGGCGCTGCCGGCGGTGGCGCGCTTGCGGATCGCGGTATTCCGCGACTGGCCCTATCTCTACGACGGGTCGCTCGCCTACGAGGAGAAATACCTCGCCAAGCTCGCCGCGGCCGAGGGCGCCATCGATCGTCGCGGCCAGCGACGGCGGCGACATCGTCGGCTGCGCGACGGCGGCGCCGCTGGCCGAGGTCGAGGAGGAGGTTGCCGCCCCGTTCCTGGCACGCGGGCTCGACATCAAGCGGTATCTTCTATTGCGGCGAGTCCGTGCTGCTGCCGGCCTATCGCGGCCGCGGCCTCGGGCACGCCTTCTTCGACCACCGCGAGGCGCAGGCGCAGGCACTCGGCGGCTTCACGCACTGCACGTTCTGCGCCGTGGTGCGGCCCGAGGACCATCCGCTGCGGCCGAAGGACTACCCGCCGCTCGACGCGTTCTGGCACAAGCGCGGCTACGCCAGGGCCGAGGGCCTCGTAGCCCGCTTCGCCTGGAAGGACGTGGACGATGCCGGCGGAGACGGAGAAGCCCATGCAGTTCTGGATGAGGGCGCTCCAGTGACAGGGCATCAGGATCGCCGCCGCGCAGTACCACATCGAGGCCCTGCGCGACGCTCGGGGCCTGCCGCGACAAGCTCGCGCGCTGGGTGGCGGAGGCCGCCGGCGAGGGCGCCGAGCTCCTGGTGTTCCCGGAGTACGCGGCGATGGAATATGCCGCGCCCGCCGGCGCGCCGGTCGCGGGCGACCTGGCGGCCTCGCTGGCCGCGGTCTCGGATGCGCTCGGCCCCATGGACGAGGCGCACGCCGAGCTTGCGCGCCGGCACGGCGTGCACATCCTGGCCGGCAGCGGGCCCAGCGCGCGCGCCGGCGGGCGCAGCGTCAACGCTGCGCGCCTGTTCACGCCCGGCGGGCAAGGCCGGCGTGCAGGAGAAGCTGATGATGACGCCGTTCGAGCGCGACTGGGGCATCGCCGGGCGGCGCGCCGCTCCGGGTGTTCGAGACCGCGCTCGGGCGCATCGGCGTCGCCATCTGCTACGACGCCGAGTTCCCGCTCATCGTGCGCGCCGCAGGCCGAGGCGGGCGCCGAGATCGTGCTCGTGCCCTCGTGCACGGAGTTCGTCTCCGGCTAGCACCGGGTGCGCGCCGCGGCGATGGCGCGCGCGCTGGAGAGCACCTGCGTCACCGTGCTCGTCGCCGACGGTCGGCGACGCACCCTGGTCGCCGGCGATCGACCGCAACGCGGGCGCCGCCGGCGTGTTCGTCCCCGCCGACCACGGCTTCTCGGAGACCGGCGTGCTGGCCGAGGGCACCTTCAACCGCCCGCAGTGGGTCTACGCCCGCGTGGATCTCGCGCACCTGCGCAAGGTCAAGGCCTCAGGCGAGATGCGCAACGCCACCGACTGGCCCGCCCAGCCCGGCGCCGCACCGCTGGCGCACAACGTCGAGCTCGTCGACTTGCGCGAGACGGGCGAGATGCAGGGCGGACAGGGGTAGGGCGACTAGCGCTGCGCCGGCACGCCGATGTCTGTTGCTGGGTGCGCAACGGAAATGTTCTGCTCAGCCCGAGTTCTTACCGCTTTCGACACTTTCCTGTCGGAACCAAGTCCACCAGAATGGCATCATGAACGGTATACCGACACCCGTAGCATCCGCCGTGCCGTCCTTCCTGACGGGTGGCACGTCTTGAGCTTCAAGGCGCTCGCGGGGTCCCGCTTGGCCAGATTGGAGCGAATGCCGATGTTCGCGGAGCATGGCGCAGCGACTATGAACAGAAAACTGTAGGTGAGGCGCGGCGCCTTGCTGCCAAGGCCGCTGCCAAGGTTTGGACATTCGATGGCAGCGATCTGATTGAGGCCGTACAGTTTCCATTGCTCGAGCCCTTTCCTATCGTTGAGCAGTTTCCGGACGGTCGATGGCTCGTGACCGCCAAGTCGGCTTACCGGGTCAGGGGAACGCCCGCATTCTCGGCGCTGACGGCACTGAGGAGCGGCGCATTGAGCTTGGCGCTTGCATCACGCACATCAAGATCGACGATCATCAGCGTATATGGGTCGGATGGTTCGACGAGGGCGTTCTCGGAAATGATGACTGGTGTTTGCCGGACTTGAGTGGCCGCCCAGTGCTTACGGGATAGCCGCGTTTGATGATCGAGGCACGCTCGTCCAGCATGCGACATCGGAGGCGATACTGGATTGTTACGCGCTCAACGTGTGCCGGAGACACTGCTTGGGCATGCACATACACAGACTTTCCAATATGGCGATCGGCATCGAGCGGGAGCGCACTTGGCCGACCAACCTGAGCGGCACGCGCGCTCTCGCCGTGAGCTATCCGTATGTGTTAGCCGTCGGCGGCTATGAGGACGCGGCCAATCGCGCTGTTCTGTTGCGGCTCGTTGACCAGACGGCGGAGACGCTCGGTGAATGGCGTTTGCCGTTCGGAGCCGGTGATCCTGCCGTGGTCAGCTTGATCGACGGACGCGATGACGAACTGCACGTGGCCCGGGATCAGCAATGGCACTCGCTGGCGCGTAAGAGAGTTCGTCAAGCTCTGCGACTAGTGCCCGCTTCGGCACTGACCGCCCGTTCGCTGCACTGCCGCGTGCCCGTCCGGTTACAGAGTTGCTTTCACCGTCCCGCCGAGCCTGCAGGCATGCCCGCTGTTGTGGGCGGATTGACCTAAAGCCATCGGCAAGTGGGGGGCACCGGCTCGTATTGAGTACACGCCCTGGGGCGGATCGGGCGTCAGCCGTGATCCGCCGCTACGCTTCCGCCTTCTCCAGATAGCTCTGGAACACCCCGACGTGATTGAGGGCGTCGTCGCAGCTGTCCGGCCAGAGGTCGCGGGATCGGAAGCGGACGTTGTAGGTCGGCTCCATCGGAGCCTGCATGGCGTGCCCGGCAGCGTCCGGGAACGGATACGGCGGCGAAATGCCGACGACTACACCGGTCTTGCCGCGAATATACCCGGGCATGCGCACGTGACCCGGAACGAACTCGTTTTTCACACGCACTTTATCGCCGATGGCAAAGGGCTGCGGCGGCGAGGGCAGTCGTCCCGGTCCAATGGGCCCGGCAAGCGGGAATGCGCCGGGAACGAGCGCCTCCAGCTCCTCGCGCGTTATCAGGTCCTTCTCCACGAGGAGGGTCGCCACCGCCGTCAGATGGCGCTCGTAGTACGGCGCCGCGAGGTAGTGGCGAGGCGCCATGCGCTCTATGGCATGGCGGAACTCGTCCATGTTGTAGATGTGCTTCCTGACGGCGAATGCCGACAGCGCGCGAACCAGCGGCTCCCATGTCTCGTCGTGCGGCGGCGATGGATAGTGCACCCGGCCGAAACCCTGCTTGCCGCCCAAGTCGTGAATGCCGTCCACGAGCCTACTCCTTCGCCTTCTCGAGCCGCGAGGCGCCGATCATGGCATCTTGCGTGACGATGCTCGCGAGCCTGTCCTCGGGCCAGCCGATCGTCGCAGCCGGCTGCATCGGCAGCACCATGTAGCGGTGATCGGCCGTGGTGTCCCACACGCGGATTTCCGTGGTCGGCGGAAGGTCGAGGCCCATTTCCCGCAGGACGGTCCGCGACTCTCTGACGACGCGGGCCCGGTAGTCGATGTCCTTGTACCAGTCCGGCGCGGCGCCAATGATGGTGTAGGCCGTGCAGGAGCACAGCGTGCAGACGATCACGTTGTGGATAAGTGGGGTGTTCTCGAGCACGACCAGGTGCCTGTGATGCTCGGGGAACTCGAAGCCCATCTCTTTCGCCGCCGCTCTGCCGTCGGCGAGCATCCGCGCGCGGAATGCCGGGTCGACCCAGGCACGCGCAACCATGCGCGCGCCGTTGTCGGTGATCCACGCCTCCTCGGCATGATCGGTGAAGTCCGAGACGAAGGTCTCGGGCATCTCGCCCTTGCGTCGCAGCATGATTTCCAGTGCTGCCGCCCGCTGCTCGGGTGTTGCGGTCGGGTGCTCCGGGTCGCTGGCCATGGGTCGTTCCCTTCGGTCGCCACGTCCATTGCCGGCGCGGTCTCGGTCGGGAATTGGCGCGCGGACGAGGGCATATTGCACCAAAGCGCCAGTGAGGCCAACATCGCTCGGCGCTGCGGCTCGGGCACGCACAAAATGGGCGCCCGTGAGCCCGTGGGGGATCGCTCTCTCGGTTCGGTGCTTGCTGTCAGCTTTCCCCGCGCTCCCCCGCGCGCCAGCGTTGGAACGACAGGGTCTCCCAGGCGGCGACGAGGACGAGCACCGCCGTGGTCGCGGCGCCGAGTGCCAACGGCTCCAGGACGGTCGAGGCAGGGATCAACGCCGCCAGCAGGGCGAGCCCGATCATGTGCGAGAGCGCCGGGCTGTCGGCGGTCGCGCGCTTGAACATCAGGTTGCCGAGCAGGTAGAGGGCCGGCGCACCGAGCAGAACTGCCGAGGTTTTGATGTCGGTGCGGCCAGTGGGATGGGCGAGCACGAGCTCGTCGCCGACCGCGGCGAGGATGATGCCGGCGACCAGCGGCAGATGCAGGTAGGTGTAGGAGAAGCGCGCCACGCGGCCGGGATCGCCGGATGTGGCGATGGTGCGGCTGGCCCGCTCGGCACCGATGTTGAAGTAGATCCACCACATCGCGACGCTGCCGAGGAAGGCGATGACGAACGCCGCCACGGTGGTGGCGGTCCAGGGCAGTCCGGCAAACTTGGTCCCGGTGACCAGGATCGACTCGCCGAGCGCGATGATGATGAAGAGCGCGCAGCGCTCTGCCATGTGCGCGCCCGAGATATTCCAGTCGGCGGTAGTGGAGCGGCCGAGGCCGGGTGTCCAGAAACCGGCGGAGGGCGAGATGTACTCGATGGCGAGCGCCGTCGACCACAGGCCGAGGCGCCATCCGTCCTCGGCCAGACCGCCGGCGATCCAGAATACGCCGGAGAGTGCCAGCCACGCCGTGATGCGCAGGAAGTTGCGGTAGTTGCCGGGACTGTTGCCCCTGAGCGCCCACAGCATGAACAGGCAGCGCCCGACCTGCATGAACACATAGGCTCCGGCGAAGGCGAGCCCCCGGCTTCCGAACGCCTGGGGGATGGACGTGGAGAGCAACAGCCCGGCCAGCATCAGGACAAGCAGCATGAGCCTGACCGGCGTGCGATCGGGATCGAGCCAGTTGGTGACCCAGGAGGTGAAGATCCACACCCACCACACCGCCATCATCAGCAGCATGGCCTGCAGGAAGCCCAGCGGCGTGAGATGCGCGAGCAGGGCGTGCGAGAGCTGCGTGACGGCGAGCACGAACACCAGGTCGAAGAACAGCTCGACGTAGGTGACGCGGGTGTGCTCGTGCGGAGCGTGCCGGCGTAGGAGGCTTGTGCTGTCAACGGCGGTGTTCGACATGGCTCACGTCGTTAACGCACGCTCCCGTTGTGCGCGCCCCTTGCATGCCCCCGGCCGTTGCCAGCTTCACGAAAAATTCATCAGAGCACGGGTGCCGGCTGAATGATCCACCTTCTCCTGGCCTCCGTAGTGGCGCAGGGAAAAGGTTTGTGCCCCACGAGGGAGATCGTCAATGAATAAACTCGCCATTCTCTGCGCAACCCTGCTGGTTGCGCTCGTCACTGCGGTCGGCGTCTGGGCAGGTCCGGACAACGTGAAATTCCCGGTGAACTACGCCAAGGGCGTGCTCTACACCACCGTCGACCGGCCCGATAACAAGCAGTATCGCGAGCTGTTCATCACCCAGTTCGCTTTCGACGAGGTCAAGGCCGGCAGGCCGCTGCCGAGCGGCACCGTGCTCACCATGGTGAACTACAAGGCCAAGCTCGGCGCCGACGGCAATCCCGAGAAGGACGGCAACGGCCGCTTCATCAAGACCGACGAGATTTCGGGCATCGCTGTCATGGAGAAGCGCACGGGCTGGGGTGCAGAATATGGCCCGGACATGCGCAACGGCGAGTGGGAGTACCGGGCGTTCAAGGCCGACGGCAGCGTCAACGACAAAGCCGATCTGAAGCCCTGCTTCACCTGCCACCTGCAGAAGGTGCCGGACAAGGACTTCGTGTTCAGCCTCGACAAGCTGAAGGCGTCCACCGCGAAATAGTACCACCCGTCATCCTGGCCGGAGCGACGCGAGCCAAAGGCGAGCATCGCTCCGAGCCGGGACCTCGGGAGGTGGGCTTCTTCTGGGAGGTCCCGGATAGCCTCGCCCCTGCGGGGCTCGGCTTCCGGGATGACGGGTAGTGATCTCAGCGTCTACGCCGCTACGACCTCGTCGGTCACGACGCTGAAGGCGGCGAGCCGGGTCCGGCCGAAGCTCGTCGACAGGGCCACGTCGGTGGCGTCGCGCCCGCGCGCCATCAGGATGCGGCCGATGCGCGGCACATTGTGGCGGGCATCGAAGGTGTACCAGCGGCCGTCGAGATAGGCCTCGAACCAGGCGCTGAAATCCATCGGCTCGGGGGCCACCGGCACGCCGATATCGCCCAGATAGCCGGTGCAGTAGCGTGCCGGGATGTTCATGCAGCGGCAGAGCGTGATCGCCAGGTGCGCGAAATCCCGGCACACCCCGCGCTGCTCGCGATAGCCGTCCCAGGCCGTGCGCGTGGCGGAGGCGTGCTGGTAGCCGAAGGCCAGGTGCTGGTTGACATAGTCGCAGATGGCCTGCACGCGCGCCCACCCCGACGGCACGCCGCCGAACAGCGACCAGGCGAGGCTGGAGAGGTGGTCCGTATCGCAGTACCGGCTGCCCAGCAGATACACCAGCACATCGTCGGGCATCTGCTGGATCGGCAGCTGCTCGGCGTGGGGCTCCACGATGTCGGGAACACCGCTGTCGCTGACGATGAAGTCGCTGGCGACTGTGATGCGGCCGGCGGGCGCGAGCACGCGGGTGCAGGTGTTGCCGTAGATGTCGCGGTGGTCCCGAGCCTCGAGCGGCGGGTCGAACTTCAGTGCTGCGGCTGCCGGCACAACCAGGTCCGGAAGCCTGCGTGGGATGGAGGCTGAGCATCAGCGCCATCGGAGTGGGCCGCGGACACTCGTAGGTGATCTCGAAGCCCGCGCGAATTTGCATGGAACCGGCTCCAGCCGGCCGGGCATCAGGCCCGACGCTGGACGCCGAAAGCTGCAAGTTCACTGCCAGTCCTCATGCACGCATGTCACAGTCGCCGTTCGCGCCTCATGCGCCCCGGCTGCCGCTGAACGGCCAGCTGCCCACGGCGGCGCTCACCGTCCCCGATAGCTGGTCGCCCGAGACCGTGCCGGAGAACTCTAGCGTCAGCGGCATGGGGTTCTGGACGTTGACCTTCCAGGTGGCGCCGTTGCCGGAGTCCTTGCCCTCGTAGATGTCGTGGAGTTGCCCTCCGCGCTCATCTTGCCGGTGAGCGTACCGCCCGCACTTTGCAGGGTGAGTGTCACTTTGCGCTCACCGATCGGGGTCTGCATCACCAGGTTCCATGTGCCCGCCGCCGACATGCCGATCCTCCTTGCTTGGCTCCTCGCTCAGGAGCGCCTCGGCCAACTTATACACCAGGGTGGCCGTCGTGCCTACGTAGTCGCGGAAAGCGCCCGTAGCAGCAGCAACCACCCCCGGGCAGAAATCCCTTGTGGGAGGGCCGCCCGCTGTCATCTCGACCGGAGGCTACTTTGGGTACCCAGGAAGACGCCGGGGGCCTCCTTCGCCTTCCTGCGCAGCGGCAGAGGCATTCCACTTCACACCCGTCATCCTGGAAGCCGAGCCCCGCAGGAGCGAGGCTATCCAGGTCGCCCTGGCGCCCTTTCTGTTGCCAGCGCACCTTCCCGCTCGACGGGGCCAGCCTCGACAGCGCTCGAGTCACTCCGGCAGGCCGGCAAGATGCAGGTAATCCGCGAAGTTGCTCCACGAGGGCTCCGGCCAGTAGTTCAGGCGCAGGCGCAGCTTGGAGAGCGTCAGTTCCGGTTCGACGGCAAGCGCCAGCCGGATCGCTTCCGCGGCCTGGCCGCGTTCGCCGAAGCCTGCGAGGCTCGCGGCCAGAATGCGCAAGGTGCGGGTGGAACGGGGGTTGCGCGCCCACGCCTTGCGTGCCAAGGCCGCGGCCTCCCTGAACTCTCCCACCTGCAGGTGGGCTTGCGCCGCGGCTGCGATCATCGACCATGCGCGCGGGTCTGCGGGGCTGATGCGCTCCGCGCGACGTACCATCTTCAGCGCGTCGTCCGAGCCCGACAGCAGGGCTTCGTTCCAAGCCGAGGCCGTGAGCGCCTTTGCCGAATTCGGGTTCAGCTGCAGCGACAAGTTATGCAGCTCCCGCGCGCGCAGCGGGTCGCACCCGAGGACGCGAATCGCGTAGGCGGCCATCCACAGCACGCTGGGGTCGTCGCTGGCGAGCTCGGCGCAGCGCGCAGCGAGGCGATGCCCTTCGGCCGCCTCGTCGTCGGAGTCGTGCGCCCAGCCCTGCACGCGCCGCTCCGCATAGCAGTACGCCTTCAAAGCCATGGCCGGGGCGTGGCCGGGATCGATGGCGAGGGCCTGATCGAGGTGTTGGATGGCGGCGGCGTAGCTCTCGTCGGTGAACTCGTACTCCAGCTGCTGTGCGCGCAAGACGTGGTCGCAGGCACAGAGGCTCGTCGCCGGCGTGCGCTGCAGGCGCTCGATCTCGGCGCGCTGCAGCTTCGGCTCGATCGCCCCGACCACGCTTTCCGTGATGCGGTCCTGCAGCGCGAACACGTCGCTCATCTCGCCATCGAAGCGGCCGGCCCAGATGTGCGCCCCCGAGGCCGCATCGACCAGCTGCGCCACGAACCGCAAGCGGTCGCCCGCCCGCCGAACGCTGCCCTCCAGCACGTAGCGCACGCCCAGCTCGCGCCCGACCTGGCGCGCGTCGGCGCCTCTGCCGGGGCAGGAGAGCGAAAGCGCTGCGCTCGATCACGAACAGCCAGCTGCAGCGCGACAGCGCCGTCGTGATGTCCTCCGCCAGGCCCTCGGCGAAATAGCCTTCCTCCGCGTCCCTGCCGATGCTGGTGAAGGGGAGGACGGCAATCGAAGGCTTGTCTCGGCAAGGCGGGGCGCCTCTCGGCGCCTCCGTTGGGACGTTCCCCGCGGCAGCCGCCGGCTGCTGCGCTTCTTCCCGCACCTCCCCCACGAAGCGGATGCCCTTGCGGGCCAGCGTCTTGATGAGACGCTGCGCCTCGCCCGTGTCGCCGATGGAGCCGCGCGCCGCATTGATGCAGCTGCGAAGCGCCGATTCCGAGACGATGCGCCCGCCCCAAACCGAGGCGAGCAAGTCGTCCCGGCTGACCACGCGGTCGCGGTTCTGGATGAGATAGACGATCAGATCGAAGACCCTCGGCTCGACGGAAATCGGCTCGGCGCCGCGACGCAGTTCCCGCCGCTCGGTATCGAGTGCAAAGTCTTCGAACCTGTAGAGCATGCCACGCCCACGGATGGGATAAGCTTCGCATACATAGCACACCTTGGACGGAGGAATCGAGGGATGACGCAGAAAAAACATACCCCCGCCAAGAACAAACCAAGCCTTTCCGAAAGCGTGCCCGCCGAGGTTCTGCCAACATTGGCTCAATCCCTGCTAATTTGGACCGGTCCAATCGGTCTGATGACGCGGGAGGTGACATGCACATCATGCATATCGTCGATATCGTCGATCGTCGTACCTTGAGGAGGGGCGTGCTGGCCGGGTGCCCTGGCCTGCGCTGTGGCAGCTTGCGCTCTGGCGGCTGCCGGCACGGTGGACGCAGCGGACTATCCGACCCGGCCGGTCACGATCATCGTGCCATCCACGCCCGGCGGGACCCTGGACCGCGCATCCCGGATGCTCGGGGCAGAAGCTGGAAGCGCGCCTGGGCCAGCCCCTGGTGGTCGAGGTCCGGCCGGGTGCGCGGGGGCATGATCGGAGCCGCGGCGGTCGCCAAGGCCGCGCCGGACGGATACACCCTGTTGATGAGCTCCAGCGCGGCCCACGTGCTCGTCAAGCTGCTGAACAAGAATACGCCCTACGATCCGCTGAAGGATTTCGTGCCGCTGGCGCTGGTGGCGCATGCGCCGTGGGTCCTGGTCGCCAATCCGTCCTTTCCCGCAACCTCGGTGAAGGAGCTCATCAAGCTGGCAAAGGAGAAGCCGGGGGCGCTCTCGTATGCCTCCGGCGGGCCCGGCAATCCCGCGCACATCTATGCCGAGATGCTGAAGAGGATGGCGGGCATCGACATGGTGCACGTTCCCTACAAGGGGGTCACGGCCGCCCTCAACGACATCGTCGGAGGACACGTGCCGTTCATGTTCTCGGACATCCTGCCGGCACATCCGCTCATCGCCGACGGCAAGCTGCGGGCGCTGGCGGTCTCCTCGGCCAAGCGGGTTCCCCTGCTGCCGCAGGTTCCGTCGGTGGCGGAAGCGGGGGTGCCGGGATTCGACGCGGCCGGCTGGGTATTGATGGCCGCTCCCGCCAACACGCCGCCGGCGATCGTTGCCAAGCTGCACGGCGAGCTGAAAAGCGTCCTGGAGTTGCCGGAGAGCAAGGAGTGGCTCGTCAAGAACGGCATGAGTCCGGCAGGCTCCCAGTCCACCGCGGAGCTGCAGGGATTCGTCCAGTCCGAGCTGGCCCGTTGGGGCGGGATTCTGGAGCAGATCGGCATTGCCCGGTCGCAGTAGGCCCCGCGGCGAGAGCGAGGGGAGTCAAGGGAGCTTTGTGGAGACAGTGCACGTGATGATACCGTTCGCCCCCGTTTCGGCGACTGCCTACGAGCAGGCAATGGGGCGGTGGAGCCGCCTGCTGGCGCCACCATTCATCGACTTTGCCGGCGTGCGCGGCGGCGAGGCCGTCCTCGACGTGGGCTGCGGCACCGGCAGCCTGACGTTCGCCGTCGCCGAGCGCGTTCCCGGCACCACGATCGCCGGCATCGACGCGCTGGCAACCTCCCTCGACTTCGCCCGGTCGATCAACCCGGACCCGGGGCGCATCTCCTTCGAGCTGGCCGATGCGCGCGCCCTGCCTTTCGAGGCAAGCCGCTTCGACCGCACCTTGTCCGCGCTCGTCATCAATTTCATCCCCGACAGCGCGGCAGGCGGTGCGCGAGATGGCGCGGGTGACGAAGCCGGGCGGCACGGTGGCCGGGGCGCTGTGGGACATGCGCGGCGGCCTGCCGCATCTGCGCATGCTGTTCGACGTTGCCGCGGCCATCGACGATGAGGCCGCAATCTGGCGCAACGGGTTCCTTGCGGCGCCGGGTGTGCGGCCCGGCGCATGGCCGGGCTGTGGCGTGACGCGGGGATGGTGGACGTGGAGGAGACGAACCTCACCGTCCGCATCGAGTTCCAGGCCTTCGCCGATCTGTGGGAGCCCGCGGTCGCCGCGCCCGTGCTCGGCAGCTACCTGCGCGCCATTTCCGACGCGCAGAGGCAGCTGGTGCGGGAGAAGGTCGAGGCGGCCTATCTGTGCGGCGACCCGGACGGCCCGCGCTCCTTCGCGGCCACGGCATGGGCCGTGAAGGGCACGGTGCCGGCGTGAGGCGCGCCCGCGGCCTGAGCCATCCACGGGGCGTCCGCCTGCAGCCGGAACGGACGGCGCGTGGCCGCACGCAGGGCGAAGCGGTAGAGTTGCGGATCGGCCGCGCAGCTGGGGCCTATCTGAGGCCGACGCTCCGTATCCCATCCCTCGCTCTCAAATCGAGCATGCCTATTTGCGGCACTCGGCTTGCCGATTCGGCCTCACCACAAGGCCAGCGATGCTCGGCCAGCGCGACGGGAGGTGTCGCGCGACGCCACAGCAGCACCATCATTCGCTATCGCCATGGGATCAGAGATTGTCATAGTCGGCGGCGGACCGATCGGCTGCTGGACCGCGCTCCAGGCCAAGTGGCGCCATCCGGACCTAAAGATCACCTGCTACGAGCGCTTCCTCCAGTATCAACGCGATCACATCATGACGATACAGAGGAAATCGATCGTCAGGTGGTGCGCAAATGGTGCGAGGAAGGGCGATTTCCTGGGAAGGCTGTTCGGTGCCCAGGCAACTTGCAGCGAGCTGTGTGGATCGAGGACGAAGCTGAACCCGCCGGCAAAAAGCGGTCTTGCACGCCTCCTCGACATTCGCACGATCGATTTTGAGCGCATTGTGAAAGCCGAGTGCGAGGCCGCAGGTGTCGAGTTCGTATACAGGAAGATCAACTCCCCCCGCGAGGTCATGGAGGCCCACCCGGCTTGCCTGCATTTCATCGCGGCTGATGGCGCAAACAGCAAAATGCGCGAAGCGATCTGGGGGAAGGGTCGCCTTTACAGATACGACATCCTGCCCTCGCTGGATTTCAAGTACAAGGCGAAAGGCCAGCCCGGATACCTCCTGAAAAGCACGTTTGACCGGCTGGCGCATATCGGCCTGGAGAACATCAATCTGCAAGGGCCTGATGGCTGCTCGCATGTCAACTTGCGCTTCGTGGTCAGTCAGGAAGACTACGATGCAATCCCGCCAGCCACGTTCAAGGAGCCGCTTACTGTTGCGCCGGATTTGCCTTTTTGGCAGCGCATGAACAAGAAGCGGCTTTATGGGGGGCGGACCTTCAAGGATGATTTCTACGCGTTCCTGGAAATGCGGCGAACACTTCGCGGGCGAACGGCGGGCGGACAGCCCGATCACAATGACCAAGATCTATCTGTCCCGCTATACGGCACCCGCGTTTTCGAGAACGATTGGACACGGCGGGCAGGAGCGCACATGGTTTCTGGTTGGGGATGCCGCCATGGGCATGCCGTTTTACAGGTCCATAAATTCCGGGCTGATTTTGGGTGCCAGCTTGGGCTCGTGCTGTCAACGAGCTGAGTTCGCGCCAGAAATCCTGGATCTATGATCGTATTGTACGCCCGGACGCGCATAGCCAATGAATTCCGGCGTACCAAGTATCTGGAATGCAAGGCCCACGCATTGCTCAAAGTTGTTCGGCCTATCCTGTTCAACGCGGCGCGGATGCCCGGATTACGTACGCCGGTCGTGACACCTTTTGATGTTGTCGCCCGGCTGCGGGGCGCGCGCTTTCCATAGCGCACAAGTGGCCGGCAAAGGGTCGGACAAGGCGGTCCGCTCGAGCGGGGGCACGCTCGTATCTCGGGGTCAATCCTCCTTGGCGGCGTGCGGGTTGCCGCGCGGGGTTCGACGCGGGGGCGCGCGCGCGCGGCTCGCGGTCGGCGCCGTTCGGGCGCTTCTGCAGGACCTCCGCAAGGTGCGACTTGATCGCCTCCAGGTCGCGCATGTTGACGTCGACCTGGTTGAAGGGGATCTCGATGCCGGCCGCGCGCAGCGCCTTGAAGATGGCGACGCGCAGGTCCGACTGCACGCCGACCGCCTTGTCGATGTCGGGCGAGCGAGATGCGCAGATTGAACATCAGCGCGCTGTCGCCGAAGCTCTCCGAGCGCCGCGCTCGGCGGCGGGGTCGCGCAGCACCAGGGGATGCTCCTCGGCGCATTTCTTCAGGATCGCGATCACCTGCTCGGGATCGGAATCGTAGGCGACGCCGATCTTGACGCTGACGGCGCCGAGCCAGTCGCGGTGCGTCCAGTTGACGCACGCGGCCCATGATCAGCTCCGAGTTCGGAACGATCACGCTGGCGCGGTCGAAGGTCTCGACCTCGGTGGCGCGCACGCTGATGCGGCGCACGTAGCCCTGCTGGTCGCCGATGACGATGCGGTCGCCGACCTTGATCGGCCGCTCGATCAGCAGGATCAGGCCCGACACGAAATTGTTGACGATCGACTGCAGGCCGAAGCCGATGCCGAGCGACAGGGCGCCGGCGACGATGGCGAGCGAGGTGATGTCGAAGCCGGCATAGGACACCGCGAGCAGCGCGGCGAGCGCCGTGCAGGCGTAGCCCACCACCGTCTCGATGGAGTTGGCGATGCCGGCGTCCATGCGCGACTGCAGCATCCGCTCGCGCAGCCAGCGCTGGAGCAGCCGGGTGGCGAACAGGAGCGCGATGAAGAGCACGATGCCGGCCAGGATGCGCACCAGCGAGATCCGGAACTGGCCGATCTCCACGCCGAACAGCAGGCACTTGAGCCAGTCGCGGATGTCGGCGCCGGAGAACCCCCACTGCAGCATCAGGACGGGAAGGAGGCCGACGGCGAGGGCGAAGGTGAGCGCGAGCTCGGTCAGCCGCGCCAGCTGGTGGCGGCGCGGGGCGTCGAGACCGAAGCGGCTGCTCGAGCAGGTCGCCGACGGGCAGGCCGCGCTGCGGCGGCTCGCGGGTGAAGGCGCGGATCGCGAGGTAGCCGAGCCACCCGAGCAGCGCGACGATGCCGGTGAGCGACGAGCTGCTGGGCGGCGAAGCGGGCCAGCGCGACGTAGCCGAGCAGCGCCGCCGCGACGATGCCGACGGCGCCGACCCAGAGCGGCAGCTTGAGCCAGCGCGGGCGTATGGCGCGAGACGGGCGCCGTTGCGCCCTGCGGCGTGAACGGCGTCAGCAGCAGGCCGATCAGAAGGGCCGCGAACGCGGTGCTGGCGACGAACGACTGCGCCACGCTGAGCGACAGGCGGACGCTGAAGGCGCGGGCGACCTCCGTCAGCACGCCGTCGAGGGCGTAGACCGCGGTGATGGCGCCGAGCAGGCGCGCGATGCGGCGGGCGGGGCGATCGTCGAGCGCGCCGAGCCGCCATTGCGGCTCGCGTTGGCGCCAGCACCGCCGAGAGTCAGCGCCGTCACCGCCGCAAAGATGAAGATGCCCTTGAGGATCGCCGGCGCCGACCGGCCCCACGGGTTGTCGTTCTGGATGAGAGCGAGCGCGTCGAGCCCGACGTAGAGGACGAAGGGCGGCGGCCAACGCCGGCAGCGCGCGCAGCGGCGCCACCCAGGAGGCGGAGACGGCACGCTCGAAGAACGTCGGCGGCGGCGGCTCCGCCCTGAGCCGGCGCCGGTTCGTCCACCACGACAGGATGAGCTTCAAGCCGCATAGACCAGCAGCGCCGAGCCGACGAGCGAGGGCAAGCGCGCTCTGCTTCTCGCGCGCCCGTTGCCACCACAGCTCGGACCAGCCGCTTGAACTGGTGCACCGCGCTCGTCGTGTCCGAGACGATCTCGCGCCAGACGCCGGGCAGGAGCGGGCTCGGCTGGCGCTCCATCAGGTTCTTGGTGAACAGGGAGTGCCGCAGCACCGTGATGCGCTCGATCAGCTGGCGCGCGCGCACCCACGTCCACTCGCTGGTCTTGATGGCGCCGTCTAGGCGGCAGCCGACGCCGCGAGCCTGCTGCGCTCGGTCGCCATCTCCGGCGCCTCCGCGGGGCCGTCCTTCGACGGCGCGGGACCGAGCTTCTCGATCTGCGATTTGACGGCTGCCAGCTCGGGCCGCAGCGTCTCGGCGGTTTGGTCGTGGTCTCGAGCACCTCCTCGACCTTGGTCCGCGAGGCCGCTCAGGCTCCTCCTCGGCCTCGGTAGAGCTGCTGCAGCGCCTTCTCGACTTCCGTCAGCGCCGCCGCCGACGTGCTGAGCGCGGCCGCGATCTCGGGGGGCAGCGCGGCCTGCGCCGGCGGCGGGGCCTGGGCCGCCTTGGTGCCCGCGGCCGGCGGCGACTTGGCCTGCGCCGCCGCGGGCGTGGTGGCGGCAAGCAGCGCGCAGCAGGCAGCGCCGACGAGCAGCGCCAGCGCAGGCGATCTGGAGGTTCGGTCGGACATGCTCATCGGCAGCCTTGTGCGCATTCCGCGGCGGAGCCTCGCGCCTGGGTGGCGTTCCGTACGCGGCACGATGGCGGCGCAGCAGCGTCCTAGCATGCCGAGCGGCACCGTCCGCAATGCCGGGCGCTCATTCGTTGACGGCCTGCCCGAAGCCGTGCTTGCGCGCGAACACAGGCGGCGTCGGTTCCTGGCGCATCGTCGTGGACGTCCACGCATCTCCTGCCGCGGCGCGGCGATGCCGGTCTCGATCACGACATCGACCGGCCCTCCGGTCATGATGAGATGCTCCACATCGTCGCGGCGAATGAGCACGAGCCTGCGCACCCGGTCGACCTTCGCCTCCTCCATCACGCCGAGCCGCGGCTCCGGCTTCGGCGGGAACAGCCAGCCGAGGCTGAAGCTGGTGTCGCCCGTCGTGAAGGCCCGATAGCTCCACAGGCCCGCAAGCATCGCGGCCGCGAGAAGGAGCACCAAGAACAGCCCCCAGAACAGCCAGCTCCATGTGCAGACACCCCCTACGAAACCGCTCGGAACCCTACCCTCGACGCCCCTTCGGGGTGGGCCTTCTCTTGGGGTCCGCGCCGAGGCCCTGTCGGCCTGCGCTGCCCAAGAACTGCTCGCGTCCTTCATCCCATCTTAACCCTATTGACGCCTCTCTTGAAGCGCGAACACGCCGCCGCGGCGGCCGCTGCGCGGTCCGGTGGCACTGCGGCAATGTTGGCAACAGCGTCTGATTTGTACATGCGTCTAAATTTGGGCCTCCTCCTGCAAGGGCTGCAGACTTCGGTCGCGCAGAATCAGCTAAGATTCTGCGGCATGGCCAGAATCAAGGCATTGGACGGGGCTCCGAGGCTTGCCTCCGGCGGCGCGCGCGGCGGGGGGAAGTACCGCTCTCGTCGTCTTCGTCGCTGGTGCTGCTGACCGTTGCCGGGGTCGGTGCCGCGGCGTTCCGGACCGGCGGCATCGTCGAGCCTCTCGGGCTGGGGCTGCTGGCGCTGCTTGGCCGCGGCCGGCGTCTTTCTCCTGTTCGGCCTCTGGTCGGGGTTCCTGCGCCTGAGCGAGCGCGCTGCCGAGGCCGACATCGTCAAGACCGTCACGGACGGCCTCGACAGCGGCCTGCAGATCGTCGATCGGGCCGGGGCCGTCATCTACCGCAACCAGGCCCTGCGGCGCCTTACCGGCACGCGCACGGGCCGCCAGGCCACGCTGGAGGAGCTGTTCGCCGGCGAGCCGCAGTCGGCGGAGGCCTTCTACCGCCTCAATCGCGCCGCCGAGCGCGGCGAGGCGCGCGAGGAGGAGTTCTATGTGCGGCCGGCGCGCGCTCGACGCCGCCGCCGGCTGCTGGCTGCAGGTGTCGGTGCATCCCTTTCCCGGCGCCGTCCGGGCGCCGGCGGGACGCGCGCCTGACGCTGTGGCAGGTGCGCGATGTGACGCGCGAGCG
Source organism: uncultured Alphaproteobacteria bacterium (assembly GCA_963758625.1). Classification (GTDB taxonomy): domain Bacteria; phylum Pseudomonadota; class Alphaproteobacteria; order Rhizobiales; family Hyphomicrobiaceae; genus AWTP1-13. Next base: position 43,177 of record CAVWWJ010000001.1, read on the forward strand.
CACGCGCGAGATCGAGACCGTCAGCGGCCTCAGGGCGACGCTCTCGTTCTACGACGATCTCCCGCAGGGCCTGCTGGCCGTGGCGGCGGACGGCCGCATCGCCCACGTCAATGCGACGCTGGCGCAATGGCTGGCGCTGCGGCCCGAGGCGAGCCGGGCCCTCATGCTCGCCGACATCGTGTCGCCGGAGGGCGCGGACCTGATCCGCGCCGCCGCCCGCGCCGGACGCATCACCCGGTTCGATCTCGATCTCTTGCGCGAGGACGGCCGTGCGGTTCCCGTGCATCTCGTCTGCCGGGGGCACGGACTGCGCGGCGTGCTCTCGATCCTGGTGCTCGACCGCGGCGAGGCCCAGCAGGAGCAGGGCGCGCGGCCTCGGCGAGGCGCAGGCCGACCGGGTCATGCAGGCGGCGCCCTTCGGCATCGCCACGGTCGGCGCCGACGGCCGCATCGTCAATGCCAACGCGGCGTTCATGCGCATGTTCCTGGCCGAGGACGGCGTTCCCGAGAGCGTCGCCGACCTGGTCCCGGCGTCCGACGAGCGCGCCGGCGCCGAGCTTGCCAAGGCCCTGCAGCGCGCCTATTCGGGCCGCACCGTCGCGACCTCGGTGGAGGTCTTCATCGGCGCCCGGCGCGAGTTCGCCCGCCGCATCTACGTGACCCCGCTCGGGCTCGGGACGCGCGTCGCGCGAGGGCGCCATCCTCTACGCCATCGACGCCACCGAGCAGAAGGCGCTGGAGCTCAAGTTCGCGCACAGCCACAAGATGGAGGCGGTGGGGCAGCTGGCCGGCGGCGTGGCGCACGACTTCAACAACGTGCTCACCGCCATCATCGGCTTCTCCGACCTGCTCCTGCAGACGCACCGCCCCACCGATCCCGCCTATCGCGACATCATGAACATCAAGAGCAGCGCCAACCGCGCCGCCGGCCTGGTGCGCCAGCTGCTCGCCTACTCGCGGCGCCAGACCCTGCAGGCCGAGGTGCTGGAGCTGGGCGAGCTGCTCACCGACCTCTCCGCGCTCCTCAACAAGGCGCTGGGCGAGAAGATCGCGCTCAAGATCCTGCCCGGCCGCGACCTGTGGCACGTCAAGGCCGACAAGACGCAGTTCGAGCACGTGATCATCAATCTGGCGGTGAACGCCAAGGACGCCATGCCCGGCGGCGGCAGCCTCACCATCCGCACGCGCAACGTGAGCGAGCGCGAGAGCCTCAAGCTCGCCAGCCTCGGCGTCGCCGCCGGCGAGTACCTGCTGGTCGAGGTGGAGGACACCGGCGTCGGCATCCCGCCCGACGTGATCGGCCGCATTTTCGAGCCGTTCTTCACGACCAAGGAGGTGGGCAAGGGCACCGGCCTCGGCCTCTCCACGGTCTACGGCATCGTCAAGCAGACCGGCGGCTACATCTTCGCCGACAGCGAGGTCGGCAAGGGCACGACCTTCCGCATCTACCTGCCGCGCCACATCGTCGAGAGCGAGGACGAGCTCCCGCAGCGCGCCCGGAAGGCGGAGGTCAACGCGCGACCTCACGGGCGTCGGGCGGGTGCTGCTGGTGGAGGACGAGGACGTGGTGCGCAATTTCGCGGCGCGCGCCCTCTCGCGCCAGGGCTACGAGGTGCTGGAGGCCGGCACCGGCGTGGAGGCGCTCGAGATCATGCAGCGCGAGCAGCGCCGCGTCGACCTCGTCGTCAGCGACGTGATCATGCCGGAGATGGACGGGCCGACCCTGCTCAAGGAGCTGCGCAAGACCAAGCCGGACCTCAAGTTCATCTTCGTCTCGGGCTATCCCGACGATGCCTTCCGCAAGAGCCTCGACGACGGCCAGGACTACGCCTTCCTGCCCAAGCCCTTCACCCTGCCCCAGCTCGCCGCCAAGGTGAAGGAGGAGCTGGGGCGTTGAGGGAGTATCCGTGGCAGCTACTGCTCTATCACCAACGCTTCATCGCGTTTGTCGTGCCGGGGCTTGCCCCCGGCATCCAGCCGACAGCGAGCGCCGGAGCGAGCCGATAAGGTAGATGGATTCCGGCGACCCCGCCCTTGGCCGCTGCAGGCAAGCGCCGGAATGACATTGTATGGACCGTCGGAGTCACAGCACTACCGGGCGCGGCAGATCCTGCTGCAGCACTCCGGGCGCTGGTTGGGGCGGACTGCCTGACAGAACCTGGTCTCGCCCGCCACGCACCTCGTGAAGCAACTCTGCCGCTGAGCCTGGGCCGGCGCCGGGGCGAACCAGGCAGCAGCGATCGACAAGGCAATGGCCGTCGCGGCCAGTGTAATGCAGGATCTCGTTGCTGAGCGCCCTGCTGCTCCGAGCTCGAGTCTCATGGCTTGGTCCACCTCCGTTGTCGGAGCGGGCTTGGTAGGTGGACGACGCTCCGGGCGTCCTGAGCGGACGACGAAAATTTGGCGAAGACGCGCCGAAAATGCTACAAATCTGCCCTGACGGCTGCGGGTAAACGAGAGGTCGAGTGATGCTGGCCCCTCGCCGGGTATTGCGATTCGAGGCTTTCTCCATCGACTTGGCCCGCTGCGCCCTCCTGCGCGGGGACGAGGTGCTGGCGCTCAGGCCCCAGGCGTTCGACGTGCTCCGGCACCTGGCCGAGTGCCCTGGCCGTGTCGTCACCAAGGACGAGCTGATCGCGGCGGTCTGGGCGGCCAAGCCCGCCAGCGACAATTCGCTCGTCCAGTGCATCAAGGACATCCGCCAGGCGCTCGGCGACCACACGCGCCGCATCGTGCAGACCGTGCCGCGGCGCGGATACATGCTGGCGGCGGAGGTGGTGGAGGGAGCGACGACGCCCCCTTCCGGCCTTTCGGCCGGCGGCACGAGGCGCCTCCGGCCGGAGATGGGCGGCAGCGTCCTCCGGCGGTGGAGGTTGAGGTTGCCCCTCACCCTGCCACCCTCCTCACAGGCGGGGAGAGGGGGCCCGTTGCGGCCGTGTCGAGGCGGGCGCCCAATGGCCTTTGGCGTCCGGCAACGCTGGCGGCGGCGGGCCTGGTCGTTGTGCTAATCGGTGCGCTCCTGGTCGCTTACCACTGGCGCGCGCCGGATGCCGAATTTCGTGCCGCCCACTATGCACGCCTCGGCCGCGCGATCCTGCAGGAGGAGCCCGGGCGGACCAGGGCCAACCTCGAGGCGCTTGCCTTCTTCGACAGGGCGCTGGCGATCGATCCGGACCATGTCCCGGCGCTTCTCGGCAAAGCCTCGGCCCACATCAGGGACGTCAACGAGCATTGGACAACGCGCGACGAGGCGCCGGCGCGGCTCGATGCGGCGGCAGCCGCGATAGACCGGGCGCTCCGGCTGGAGCCGGGCAACGCGGCCGTTCTTCGCGGCAAGGGCGTCGTCCTGCGCGCGCGGCGCGACCCTGAGGGAGCGGTCGCCGTGTTCCGACAGGCGCTCGCGTTGGACCCGAAATCTGCCTGGACCCATGCGCAGCTGGGGCGCGCCAGGATCGACCTCGGTCAGGCCGACGAGGCGCTCGCCGACATCGAGAACGCCATTGCGCTCTCCCCGTCAGAGCCGGCTCTCCACATCTGGCATTATTGGGCTGGGATGGCGGCACTGCACGCTGGCAAGGACGAGGCAGCGCTCGCGTGGCTGCTGAAGGCCAGGCTGCCTGGAGGCTCCATCTATCGCTTTGCCCTCTTGCAGCTCTCCGCCGCCTACACCCTGCTCGGGCGAGAGACCGACGGGCGGGAAACCCTGGCAATGTACCGGGCGAGGTGGCCGGCACTCTCGTTGGCGGGGCTCAAACAGGACCTCAGGGCCCACAACCCGACGGTCTCCGCCCAGCGTGAGCGCATCTTCGCCGTGCTCCGGCGGCTCGGCGTCCCCGAAGAGCCAGTAAAAGCGGCACGATTTTGAGGGCCTCGGGCAGCGGTGAACTCCGATCTGCCGAGAGGCCGACTGCCGGCCTCCTACCTTCCTGCCCAAGCCCTTCACCCTCCCCCGGCCCGCCGCCAAGCTGAAGGAGCAGCTGGGACGGGTGAGCGCGGTCAGGCCTTGGAGCCAGCCCCCAGGAAATGCGCCGCCGCCTGCATGGCCAGGATGTAGCCGTGGGGACCGGCGCCGCAGATGACGCATCGGGCGGCATGCGAGATGACCGAGTGGCGGTGCAATTCGTCGCGGGCGTGGATGTTGGAGATGTGCACCTCCACGACGGGGCCGTCGAAGGCCTTGAGGGCGTCCACGAGGGCAATCGAGGTGAAGGAGAACGCCGCCGGGTTGATGATGATGGCGTCGGCTGCCGTGCGGGCCGACTGCACCAGGTCGACCAGCTCGCCTTCGTGGTTGGACTGGTGGAAGGCGAGCGATGCACCGAGCGTGCCGGCGTAGTCCCGGCAGCTCGCCTCGATCTCGGCGAGCGTCGTCGTCCCGTAGATGTGCGGCTCGCGCACGCCCAGCAGATTGAGATTGGGGCCGTTCAGCACCATCAGGCGGACGGTCATGCTCTTGCTCCAGCTCAGGTCCGGGTTCACGGGATCGCGGTGAGCATATGCCGGCGCGCCGCCCACGGTCCACCGCGGGTGGTCCCGCGGTGGAGGCCGGGCGCGCTATCCGCCGGGCTTTTTCCCCTTCGGCGCCGGCTTGGGGAGGGAGGCAAAGTACGCCGCCAGCGCCTCGAGCTGCCTCTCGTTGAGGGAGTTGGCGACCGACACCATCACCGGGTTGGTGCGCGCCCCGCTCTGGTAGAACTTCAGCGTGGCGATGAACACGTCGGCCTGCCAGCCGATGATCGAGGGGATGCCGTTGTCGATGCCGTCGATGCGGTGGCAGCCCGTGCACTCCTGCGCCAGGTGCCGGCCGTAGGCCTGGAGCTTGGCGTCCTGGGCCCCGGCGTCGCCGGCTTTCCACAGGCACAGGGCAGAAGGGCAAGCAGCGCGGCACCGCCGAGCCCGGCGATCGGGGCCAGGCGGGCCGAGCTAGGAGGCGGCCACTGCGTCCCGGCGTGCATGCCCCTCGCTCCGTCTCATCTGCCCCCCGGCTTTGCAACGCCAAAGGCTTTCCGTTGACCGGCCGAATTCCCTATATTTGCAGAGTAGACTATCCGTCGGCAGGTGCCCACGGCACCGCCTGTGCCCGGCCGATGCAAGACTGCGGCTGCCGCCCGGCATGGCCGCCTGTCAACTTTACGTTAACGTCAACTCTGAATAAGCTCAACATGCTGAACTAGCCGCGATGTCGGGGCGCGATTCGCCCGAGCAAGGGAGAGGTGGACATGCCCGAGCTGGTGCTTATCGTCCTCTGCATCATTGCTGCGTTCGTCCTGGCCATGTACCGGGCCCCGCTGTGGTCCTGGGCTGCCGGCGCCGCTGTGGCGCTGCTGCTCTGGCAGTCCGGCGTACTGCACCTCCGGTTCGGCCCGCTCCCGCCCTGGCCGGTTATCCTGGTGACGTGGGCCGTGGTCGCCATCCTGGGGGCCCTGAGCGCGCCTTCCTTCAGGCGCTCGATGCTGATCCGGCCCCTCTACCGCAAGATCAAGGGCATCCTGCCCAGGGTTTCGGCTACGGAGCAGGAAGCGTTGAACGCCGGCACCATCGGCTTCGACGCCGAGCTGTTCTCCGGCCAACCCGATTGGGAGAAGCTGCGCTCCGTCCCTCCCATTACGCTCACCGAGGCAGAAAAGGCTTTCCTCGATGGGCCCACCAACGAGCTGTGCCGCCTGGTCAAGGACTGGACCATCCGCCACAACGAGAAGGAGATCCCCGAGGAGATCTGGGACTTCGTCAAGAAGCACGGCTTCCTCGGTATGCTCATCTCCAAGGAGCACGGGGGCCTGGGCTTCTCACCACAAGCGCAATCCCTCATCCTCGGCCGCATCGCCTCGCGCTCCCCCGACGTGTGCACCATCGTCATGGTGCCGAACTCGCTGGGCCCCGGTGAGCTGATCGAGAAATACGGCACGCCCGAGCAGAAGCAGCACTTCCTGCCGCGCCTCGCTCAGGGCATCGAGGTCCCCTGCTTCTCCCTCACCGGGCCCACATCGGGCTCCGATGCGGCCACCATGCGCGATGCCGGCTACGTGACGCGGGGAACGCACGAGGGCCGGGAGGTGGTGGGCATCCGCCTCTCCTGGGAGAAGCGCTACATCACGCTCGGGCCCAACGCCACCCTCGTTGGCCTGGCGTTCCGGGTGTTCGACCCCGACAACATCCTGGGCCGCGGCGAGGACCGCGGGATCACCGTCGCCCTGGTTCCCGCCAATCATCCCGGCGTGGAGATCGGCCGCCGCCATCTTCCGTCCGGCGTCGCCTTCCCCAACGGCCCCAACTGGGGCCGGGACGTGTTCATCCCCATCGACTGGGTGATCGGCGGGGAGAAGATGGTAGGCCAGGGCTGGCGCATGCTGATGGAATGCCTCGCCGCGGGGCGCTCCATCTCCCTGCCCTCCTCGGCTGCGGCTGGCGCCAAGTCGCTCCTGCGCAACACCAGCGCCTATGCGCGCATCAGAAAGCAGTTCGACCTCCCCATCGGCAGGATGGAGGGCATCGAGGAGCCGCTCGCGCGCATGGTGGAGAACGCCTACGTCAACGAGGCGGCGCGGTCGGTCACGGCCTCGATGGTGAGCCGCGGCGAGAGGCCGTCGGTGATCTCCGCCATCATGAAGTACCAGACCACCGAGCGCATGCGCCGCTCGCTCAACGACGCCATGGATCTGCACGGGGGCAAGGGCGTGTGCGACGGGCCCTCCAACTACTTGCAGGCCGCCTACCAGATGATGCCCGTGGCAATCACGGTGGAAGGTGCCAACATCCTCACCCGCTCGCTCATCACCTTCGCCCAGGGGGCGCTGCGCTCGCATCCCTATCTCTACAAGGAGATCCAGGCCTGCCAGGACCCGGACGAGGAGCGCGGCGTCGAGGCCTTCGAGACCGCGTTCCTCGACCATGTTTCGTTCGCGACCTCGAACGTGTTCGGCGCGCTCTTCCACAACCTCACGTTCGGCCTGTTCGCCAGTGTGCCGGAGAAGGCCTACGGAACGGCGCAGTGGTACCGGCAGCTGTCGCGCTCCTCGCGCAACTTTGCGCTGGTGGCCGACCTCGCAGTGGCCGTGCTGGGGGGCGGCCTCAAGACCCGGCAGAAGATCACCGGGCGGCTCGCCGATGCGCTCTCCGAGCTCTATCTCGCCTCCTGCGTGCTCAAGCGCTGGGAGGACGACGGCAAGCCCGCCGGCGACGCCAACATCGTGGCGCTCAGCGCCCGCAACGGGCTCTACCGCTTTCAGGAGGCGATGCGCGGCGCCATCGACAACTTCCCCTCACTGCCGGTACGCTGGCTGATGCGCGGGGCGGTGTTCCCGCTGGGTGCCCACTACAAGCCGGCCCCGGACTGGCTCGGCCACAAGTGCGTGGAGCTGGTGCTGACGCCCGGCGAGGTGCGCGACCGGCTCACCCGCTTCATCTACGTGTCGCGCGATGTCGACGATCCGACCGGCCTGCTCGAGGTCACGCTCGCCAAGGTGGTAGCTGCCGAGGCCGCCGAGAGGAAGCTCGACCGCGCGGTGCGTTCGGGCCAGGTGCGGCGCGTGCACGGCACCGACTGGATCGCGGACGCGGCCAAGATCGGGATCGTCTCCGACGAGGAGGCGCGCCTTCTGCGCGAGGTGGAGACGCTGACCGCCCGTGTGATCGCCGTCGATCATTTCGATCCGGTCGAGGTGAAGCCGCACTACATGACGCCAGGCCACAACGCGCTGGCCGTGCAGACGGCCGCGGCGGAATGAGGAGTGATATGGCTGCAACCTTTCGTTCCATGTCATCCCGGCACTTGCTGCCCGGCGGATGGCCGGGGTTGCCGGGATCGAGCGCAACGCGAACGCCGGAGCATGCGGTTGGCTGGATGCCGGGAACAAGTCCCGGCATGACAGAGGAGTTCGCTTTGCCACAGGCGCGGCAGCAGGTGACATGATGGATATCGGCGCACTGAGAGACTGGCGCTTCTCGGTCGACATGCAGGGCACCGCCTGGGCGGTGTTCGACAGGGAAGGCGAGAGCCAGAATTCGTTCAGCCGGCGCGCGCTGGAAGAGCTGGGCGCCATCGTCGAGCGCGCCGAGCAGGGTGTGCGCGAGCAGGCGATCCGGGGGCTCGTCATCATCTCCGGCAAGGAGAAGGGTTTCATCGTCGGCGCCGACGTGCGAGAGTTCGAGCAGCTCACGGACGAGCGCCAGGTGATCGAGAGTGTGAGCCTCGTCAACGCCTACCTCGACCGCATCGAGCGCCTGCCCGTCCCCGTCGTGTGCTGCATCCACGGCTTCTGCCTCGGCGGCGGGCTCGAGCTGGCGCTCGCCTGCCACTGGCGCATCGCTACCCGCGACGATGGCACGCGCCTCGGCTTCCCCGAGGTGAAGCTCGGCATCTTTCCCGGCTTCAACGGCACCGCGCGCTCGATCCGGCAGGCGGGTGCGCTCGCCGCCATGCCCCTGATGCTCACGGGCTCGATGATCCGGGCCACGGTGGCACGCGGCATGGGGCTCGTCGACGAGCTGGTGGCAAGCCCCCTCAACCTGCCGTGGGCCGCGCGCAAGGCCATCGAGCGCAACCGCAAATCCAGGCCGGCCTCGCCGTGGAAGAACGTGGCCCGGCAGTGGCCGGCGCGCGCGCTGCTGGTCAGGAAGCTGCGGGCGGAGACCGCCAGGAAGGTGAGCGAGGACCACTACCCCGCCCCGTTCCGACTGATCGACCTGTTCGAGGCCAGCGGCGGCAACCTCGACGCCATGAAGGCCGCCGAGACGCGCGCCTTCGCGCCGCTGATGATGAGCGACACGTCGCGCAACCTGCGCCGCGTCTTCAAGCTGATGGAGATGCTGAAGGCCCAGGCGCCCAAGGATTCGCGGTTCAAGCCGCTGCGCGTGCACGTGATCGGCGCCGGCGTGATGGGCGCCGACATTGCCGGCTGGTGCGTCGCGTCCGGCATGGAGGTGTCGCTGCAGGACGTGAACGCGGACCAGATCACCAAAGGCATCGCCACGCAGAAGAAGCTTTTCGCCCGCAAGTTCCGGACCAAGCCGCAGCGTGACGCCGCCGCGGTGCGGCTGATCGCCGATCCCACGGGGGCCAACATCTCCCGCGCCGACGTGGTGATCGAGGCGATCCTGGAGCGCCTCGAGACCAAGCAAAACCTGTTCAAGTCGATCGAAGGCAAGCTGAAGCCCGGCGCCGTGCTCGCCACCAACACCTCCTCCCTCATGATCGAGGAGATCGCCAAGCCGCTCGCCGATCCGGGCCGCCTGATCGGCCTCCACTTCTTCAATCCCGTCGCCCAGCTGCCTCTGGTCGAGGTCATCAGGGGCTCGGATACGCGCGAGGAGGAAGTGCGGAAAGGCTGCGTCTTCGTCACCGCCGTCGACAAGCTCCCGCTGGTGGCGCGAAGCAGCCCCGGCTTCGTCGTCAACCGCGTGCTCGGCCCCTATATGATGGCGGCGCTGATGCGCGTGGAGCAGGGCGAGCCCATGGAGAAGATCGACGAGGCGGCGAGCGCCTTCGGCATGCCCATGGGGCCCGTGGAGCTGGCCGACACGGTGGGCCTCGACGTGTGCGCCAGCGTCGGCAACATCCTGAAGCTGGCGCCGCCCGGTGGCACCCGCCTCGACCAGATGGTGGCGGCGGGCAAGCTCGGCAAGAAGACCGGCGAGGGCTTCTACGTCTGGAAGAACGGCAAGCCGCAGAAGAAGCAGCCCGACAAGCCCTGGGACAAGGGCGAGCTGCAGCGCCTCGGCCGCGAGCTGGTCGATCCGCTGATGCGCGAGGCCGAGCGCGTGCGCGACGAGCGCATCGTGGAGAGCGCCGATCTCATCGACGCCGGCCTCGTCTTCGGCACCGGCTTCGCCCCCTTCCGCGGCGGCCCGCTGCACTTCGCGGCGAGCGAGCACAAGTCGAATGTCGAGGTGCTGCGCCGGCCGGCTGTAGTGGCGTAGGGGTCAGACGGGGGTCAGACCCTGCGGGTCTGACCCCATGGCACGACCGCGGAGGAAAGCGTGTTGCAGTTCGCAGTCAGGTTGGAGCAAGGGGTCAGACCCGCAGGGTCTGACCCCTTCACGAGGGAGCCCCACATGAACCAGACCCTGCGGCGCGTTGCGGTGATCGGCGGCGTGCGCATCCCGTTCTGCCGCTCCAACACGCTCTACGCTGACAAATCCAACCTCGAGATGCTGACCGCGGTGCTCGACGGCCTCGCCGACAAATACAAGCTCGCCGGCGTGCACATCGACGAGGCGGCGGGCGGCGCCGTGGTCTCCCACTCGAAGGACTGGAACCTCGCGCGCGAGGCGGTGCTGGGCTCCAAGCTGGCACCCACCACGCCCGGCATCACCATGCAGCAGGCGTGCGGCACCAGCCTGCAGGCCGCCATGGGGATCGCTGCCAAGATCGCCGTCGGCCAGATCGAGAGCGGCATCGCCATGGGCTCCGATACCACGTCGGACGCGCCCGTCGTGTTCAAGGAGAAGTTCGCCCATCGCCTGATCGAGGCCCAGGGCGCACGCTCCATGGGCGGCCGGCTCAAGGCGTTCAAGGGCTTCCGGCCCTCGGAGCTGGCGCCGCAGGCGCCCAACCAGGGCGAGCCGCGTACGGGGCTCTCCATGGGCCAGCACGCGGAGCTGATGGCGCAGGAGTGGAGCATCACCCGCGCCGCGCAGGACGAGCTCGCCTACGAGAGCCACAAGAAGGCGGTGGAGGCCTACCGCTCGGGCTATATGGACGACCTCGTGGTGCCGTTCGCCGGCGTGTTCCGCGACAACAACATGCGCGAGGACATCAGCCTCGAGCGCATGGCGAGCCTGAAGACGGCCTTCGACAAGTCCGAGCGCGGCACCCTCACCGCGGCCAACTCCACGCCGCTCACCGACGGCGCCGCCGCGGTGCTGCTGGCCTCGGAGGAATGGGCGGCTCAGCGCGGACTGCCGGTGCAGGCGCACCTCGTCGATGCCCAGACCACCGCCCTCGACTTCGTCGCCGGCGAAGGGCTGCTGATGGCGCCGACCGTGGCGGTATCGCGCCTTCTGGCGCGCACCGGCCTGAAGCTGCAGGACTTCGACTTCTACGAGATTCACGAAGCCTTTGCCGCGCAGGTTCTGGCCACGCTCAGGGCCTGGGAGGATCCGGCCTACTGCAAGACCCACCTCGGCCGAGACCAGCCGCTGGGCTCCATCGACCGCAACCGCATGAACGTCCACGGCTCGAGCCTTGCCTTCGGCCACCCGTTCGCGGCGACGGGGGCGCGCATCCTCGCCAACCTCGCCAGGCTCGTCTCCGAGCACGGCGGCCGCGGCCTTATCTCGATCTGCACGGCGGGCGGCATGGGCGTGGCCGCGATCCTGGAGGGTCGCAAAGCGGCGCAGATGCAACAGGCGGCGTAGCCTCGGGTCAGGAAAGGCCGGCGGACGGTCCAGGCGGGCTGCGCCGCAAGCGGACTCCCGCCTCACAGTGCCAGGTCCGGGAGCCCCGAAAAATTCGGCCGCCTGGGCGGCTGCGGAGGCCGCCCAGAGGCGTTCCTTGGCGCCCCGGCCCTCTGGCTCTCGCGCGGCGGGGTGGCCGCCAGCGGCCAATTTTGCCCGGTGCCTGCAACTCTCTTGCTCCGGCACGCGATGCGGCGCCGGTGCAAGACGTGTAGGGGCGCCAGCACGCTACTGGCGCGAGGTGTAAAGGGTGAACTCGCCCTTCTCGACCCGGGGGCCCAGACCCACCACCAGGGTGGACACGGCATCCTCGCCGAAGGCGGCGACCAGGTCCGTCAGGGCCGCGTAAATGGCGGCATAGGCCATCATCTCGGGGGCGATGCCGTTTTCCGTGCCCTCGTCCCAGGCCTCCATGATGAAGTTGAGCGCCTTCAGGCTCTCGTCGTTGCGTCCGGCCAGCGCCAGCATTGGTCCCCTCTCTCCCCTCCTCGCGTCGACCCATCCCCGGTCGCGCCCTCGGGAAAAACCCCTAGCATGCAGTGCGATGTTCGCTATCTTCAGCAGCGGTTAAGGATTAATTCCGCGACCGGTCAGGGTGTGGCCCGAGGGCACCACCAAGGTTCAGGTTTGCAGGTGTCGGGTTTCAGGGAGGCAGCAGTTGCTGGCGTCTCCTGAAACCTGACACCTGCAACCTGAAATCTACGGCGCGGTTTTGGCCAGCGTTTCGGCGATCTCGGCGCCCTCGTTGAGGAAGCGGGCAATCGCCGTCTGTGCGGAGGCGGAGCAGACGCTGTAGGTGCGGCTGTAGCTGCGGTAGCCGTTGTTGAAGCTGCGCGTGAGCCTCGCCCGGCGCAGAGCGGTGGACCCTTCGTTGTCCATCAGCTCCTTCATCTGGTCGCGCCATTTCTGGCCGTCGTTGGCGCCGCACAACTCGCGCAGGTAGTGGACGGCGCCCAGAATCTCGCTCAGGCGCAGCAGCTTCTCGTCGTACGGCCTGGTGTCGCCGGGCACCTGCGCAAAGCCGGCGCCGGCAGCCATCAGGGTTGCGGCCAGGACGACCGCCCCTGCGCCCTTGGCCCACCATGCGGCTCGCAGGGTCTTGACCATGGCCCGGCTCTCCTCGCTCTGCCCCGGTCGCCTCATCGCGGCGCATTGTAGGCGGCGGCTGGATTCCGGCCAAGCGATGCCCGCCATCGCCCTCACGGCGCCCCCTGGAGCAGCTGCCAGGCGCGGCGCACGAAGGCCGGCGCTGCCTCGGTCACGGGCAGCGAGTTGATGGCGTCGAGCGGCACGAAGCGGGCCGCCGCGGCGTCGCTCCCCGCTACCGGCTCGCCGTCGAGCCAGCGGCCATACCACACGATGAGGAGGTAATGGGCGAGGAGCTCGCCCGCCGCATCGCGGCGCATGACCTCGTGGATGTCCACCAGCCCCCCGAGCTCGACCGTCACGCCGGTCTCCTTCGCGCACCTCGCGCAACGCCGCCACCCGGGCCGGCTCGCCGGGCTCGATGTGACCGCCCGGCAGGCTCCAGAGGCCCTGGAGCTCGCCTTTGGCGCGCTGGACCAGGAGCACCTCACGGCCCCGGAAGATGGCGGAGCTGGTCCCGCAACGCGGCCATTCGCTACCGTCGGGTTTCGGCATGTCAGGTTTCAGGTTTCAGGTTCAGTTTTAGCCTGAAACCTGGTCCTTGAAACCTGAAACCTCGTCAGGCCCGGATGCCGAGCGCGCTCGACAGCTCGCCCAGCGTCGCCTTCTCGGCGTCGCTCACCGGGACGCCGCCGAAGCCCATAAAGCCGCCCTCGTTGGCGGCCTCGGCGGCGCCTTCGGCGATGTGATGCAGCCAGGTCTTGAAACCCGGCGCGTCGCCGGGCGCCTTCGCATCGACGAGCGTGGCCACGTCGTGCAGCGCCGCAATCGACTTGACCTTCACGTCGGTGGCCCTGGCGCCGCTCAGCGTCGCCTTGAGCCGGTCGCGCGCCGCCTGGCGTCCCTCGCTGGTCTCGAATTCCTCCGCCACTGCCCGTACCAGATCGTTGGACTGCGGGTCGGATTTGGCTGAGATCAGGCTGCGCCCGGTCGCCATGCTCTCCTTGAGCACACCCACGAGCCCGCTCGGGTCGGCTGCCGTCACTGCCATGCCCGAGAGCATCACGCTCTCCAGGATTTGCCGCCACTCGTCGGGCGTGAAGCTCGTCTTGTTGGCCATCGTCGCGGGTCTCCAGGGGGCTTGTGGTCGAGTTCGGGGCTGGCTGCGCGCACGCGCAGCCCGTCTGTCGGCGCGTGCGTTGAGGCGGGCATTGTCACCGCCGCCGGGCACGGCAAAAATCGGGAAAACCCCTATGCGGTGTTGCGTGCAACCCCGGAAAAGCGCCCCAGACCGGATCAACCAGCCTGGACCGCCGTGGGCGCGTCGCCGGCCACCGTGGTGCGGCGTACGTCGCGCGGCTGGGTTTGGTCGAAGCGGCGGCCGCGGTGCATGGTCTGGCGGTTGTCCCACATGACGAGGTCGTAGGGCCGCCACTTGTGCGCGTAGACGAACTCTTTCTGCGTGGCGTGCTCGGTGAGGTCCTTGAGCAGCAGCCGCGCCTCGGCCGTCGGCAGCCCGAGGATGGTCCCTGCATGCGAGGAAAGGTAGAGCGACCTGCGCCCAGTGACGGGATGGGTGCGCACGAGCCGCTGGTGCACCGGCTTGAACATCTCCCTCTCCTCCTCGGTGTAGTCGACGAAGCCCAGCGAGCCGCGCGAGTACATGAGCGAGTGCTCGCACACATAGTCCTCGATCTCCCGCTTCGTCTCCTCGAGAAGCGCATCGTAGGCGGCGCGCATGTCGGCGAACTGGGTGTCGGCGCCCTCGGGCGTCGGTCCGCGCGCGGAGAGCAGCGAGTACTTGGACGGCACCGCCCGGAACGAAGAGTCCGAGTGCCACAGCATGTTGCCGAGGTTGAAGGCGTGCTGGCGGCTGTCGCGCGCGAGCGGCTTGTGCGCCTTGTCGAGGTTGGAGACGTCGTTCATGCCGATTGCCAGGCGCCGGTCCTCCATCTTCGTGATGTTGCTGCCGCGCGGGTTCTCCAGGTTTCCGAAGTTCAGTGAGAACGCCATCTGCTGCTCGTCGGTGAGCTTCTGGTCGCGGAACACCAGCACCGCATACCGGTCCATGCCGGCCTCGACGGCCGCCACCTCCTCCGGCGCCATGGGTCGGGTGATGTCGATCCCGGAGACCTCACCCACGAATACGGTGCCGATCTGGCGGATGCTGATGGACATGGCGGCGTTTTCCTCTTGCTCTTTCGTAGGTTGGGTCAACCCCGGCGAAAGCCGGGGCAGACCCAACTTCCCGGGTGTTGGGTCTCGCTTTCGCTCGACCCAACCTACACGAGGGCGGCGCGGAAGCGCAGGCGGGTGGTGGCGGGGTTGAGGTCGCGCTTGTAGGGCGGCGGGTCGGTGGGCTTGACGCGCAAGAGCACGAAGGCGGTGCCGTTGCCCTCGCGGATCAGGCGGGCGCCCTCGGCAAGCTCCGCATCCTTTTCGACGGTGAGGGTGCGCTGGATGCCGGAGCCGATGGCGATCTTCTCCAGGTCGACGCCGAGGCTGGTGTGGCTCTTCTGGTAGCCGGTCTCGCCGTAGTGGCCGTTGTCGACGCACACGACGGCGAGGTTGGCCGGGTTCAGGATGCCGATGGCGGCGAGCGAGCCGACGTTCATGAGCAGCTCGCCGTCGCCCGTGACGACCAGCACGCGCTTGTCGGGACGCGCCAGCGCGAGGCCGAGGCCGATCATGGCGGCACCGCCCATGGCGCCCGCCATGGAGTAGGTGTGCGCGCCGTCGCCGGTGATGGCGGCCACGTCTCGCGAGGTGCCGGCGAGGCCGGCGACGATGAGGAAGTCCTCGTGCTTCCCGATCAGCGCCGGCACCGCCTCCACGCGATCGAGCACGAACGCCGGCGACATCGCGTCGGCCATCGCCTTGGTGGGAGTTGTCATGGCTTTCCCTCTAGAACTTCTTCGCGCCGATCAGCTTCTGCGTGAGCAGCACCGCCACCGCATTGCCGGCCTGGAATACCATGGTGAGTGCGGCCGAGACCGTCTTCAGCACGTCGTCCGGGGACTCGGAGCGCAGGCAGATCACGCCCATGGCCTCCAGCACCGCCTGGGTCGCCTGGCCCATGGGGTACTGCCACGGATTGCCCTCGCCGAAGTCGCCGCGCATGCTGATGAGCGTCAGGAACGGGAAGGCGCCGCCCTTGGTGAGCGAGAGCATGTTGATGCAGTTGCCGACGCCGCTGCTCTGCATCAACAGCACGCCGCGCGCCCCGCCGAGGTCGGCCCCGGCGAGCAGCGCCACGCCCTCCTCCTCGGTGGTGAGCGCCACCGAGTGCACCCCCGGGTCGGCCAGCGAGCGGTCGATCAGGATGCGATGGCCGGCGTCCGGCACGTAGGCGAACTGGGTGACGTTGTGCTGGCGCAGGAGGTCGTAGACCTGGTCCTGCCAGCCAGCGGCGGAGTTCTCGTCCTCTGCTACGGCACTCATCGGTCTCCCCGTGTTCCCGGCCCCCATAACTTTCATCGGCGTCAAAGGCATCTCGATGTGAGTGATGCCGTCAGGTTGGGCGCATCGCAAATCTAATGACCGTGCGCGCGTTGTCGAGCGCATCGGCTGCAACGCGGGGCCTCACTTCGAGCGCAGCCGAAAGATGAGCGACAGGTTGTTGGCCGGCATCGCCTCGATTGCAGGTTGGGAGAAGCCCTGCGCTTGGGCCAGCGCCGCGACCGTTTCGAGATCGCGCACGCCCCAGGCCGGATTCTGGGCGCGCAAGCCCGCATCGAACGCCTCGTTGCTGGGCGCGGTGTGGCGCCCGTCGCGCTTGTAGGGCCCGTAGAGATAGAGCACGCCGCCCGGCGGCAGCACACGCGCCGCACCGCGCATCAGGCCCTCCGCCGTCGCCCAGGGCGAGATGTGGATCATGTTGATGCACAGGACGGCGGCGGCTGCGTCGATCGGCCATACCGCTGCTGCGGCGTCCAGATCGAGCGCGGGGCGGATGTTGGGGAGGCCGGACGCTGCGCGCCAGGCCTCGATGCTGGCACGGTGGCTCGGGTCCGGATCGCTCGGGCAGAAGTCGAGGCCGGGGAAGGCGCGGGCGAAGTGGATGACATGCTCGCCCGAGCCGCTCGCCACCTCGAGGACGAGCCCGCGCTCGGGCAGATGCCGCTTCAGGACGGCGACGATCGGCTCGCGATTGCGCAGCGTCGCGGGGGCGTAGAGGCGCGCGATCATGGCGGCTCGTCATGGGGTCGGACCGCCTGACGACGCCGCTGCTCTGCAGTGCGGCGATGTCCCGGGGCGACAGCCCCAGCTCGCCCAGGACCTCGGCGTTGTGCTCGCCGAGGCGCGGGGCGCCGAGGCGCAGCTCGGGGGGCGTCCCGGAGAAGCGCGCCGCGGGGCGCGTCTGGCGGATGCCGCCGACGACAGGGTGATCGCTCTCCATGAGAACCTTGCCCGCCAGGACTTGCGGATGGGCGATCACCTGGTCGCGCGTCAGCACCGGCGCGCACGGCACGCCTTCGGCCTCCAGCCGCTCCAGCCATTCCTCGGTCGTGCGCGATTTCAGGACGTCCTGGGTCATCTGCAGGCGCGCGTCGATGTTCTGGTCGCGCAGCGCGGGTGTCCTGAAGCGCTCGTCCTCGAGCCACTCCGGGCGGCCGAGCGCGCGGGCGAGGGCCGCCCATTCCTTGTTGGTCATCACGGCGACCGTCATGAAGCCGTTCTGGGTCTCGTAGATCAGGTCGATGAAGCTCGCCGCGGTGCGCGCCTCCACCTTCTGCCCGACGAAGGTTTGCGCGCTCATGTCGGAGGCCCACAGGAAGGCGAGCACGGCATCCAGCATGGAAAGCCGCACGTGCTGGCCCTTGCCGGACTTGAGCCGCGCCACCAGGGCCGAGGTGATGGCCTGCGCGGCCGTGACGGCGGTGAGCTTGTCGGGCAGGACCGTGCGAATGAGGCGCGGGCGCGCGGCATCCGAGCCGCCCTGCACGCTGGTGAGGCCCGACAGCGCCTGGATGATGGGGTCGTAGGTCGGCTTGCCGGCATAGGGGCCGCTCTCGCCGAAGCCGCTGATCGAGACGTAGACGATCTCAGGCGCCACCGCACGGATGGCGCCTTCATCGATGCCGAGCCGCTCCACCACGCCGGGCCGGAAGTTCTGCACGAATACGTCGGCGGTGGCGGCGAGGCGCGTGAGCAGCTCGCGCCCCTCGCTCTTCTTGAGGTCGAGGGTGACGGAGCGCTTGTTGCGGTTGAGGTTCAGGAACTGCGCCGAGAATCCGCGATGGCGGTTGCTGAGCGAGCGGGTGTGATCGCCTTGCGTCGGCTCCTCAACCTTGATCACGTCGGCGCCCTGGTCGGCCAGGATCATGGTCGCCCACGGCCCCGACAGCATGGAGGTGAGATCGACGACGCGGATGCCGGCAAGCGGACCCATGGCTTTCCTCCTTCAGGGCTGCGGCAGGCTCGACGGCTGGTTGATGGCGGGCCGCGCCACCGCGGCGCGCACCACCGGGATGTCCGCATCGGCGAGCGGGGACATGCGCTGCTTGCGCGCCAGCGCCTTCTCGATCCACGGCGCCAGCTCCTCGGCCTTGCGGCGCCCGCGTTCGGCGGCCTCGGCCGCGAACTCGGGTAGCACCTCGCGGCCCAGGAGCTCCATCAACTCGCAGATGTGCTCGTGCCGGTTGCGACCCGCCTGCTGCAGGAGAATGATCTGGTCGACGCCGGCCGCCTCGAAGGTACGGGCATGCGCGCGGAAGTCGTCCGGGGTGCCGATGCCGCGCGAGCCCTGGAAGGCGCTCTGCATGCTCTCTCTGCGCGCAACGTTCGCGTCCAGCATCTGCCCGCGGCTGCGCTCCTCCTTGAATGTCTCGAACAGCCGCGAGCGGCCGGGCACGGTGTCGTGGGTGACGAGCGCCGAGATGGCGAAGCGGAAAAACTCGAAGCCCTCCAGTCCGCGCCGGGCCGCCTCCTCCCGGTCGGCGTGCAGGGAGAAGGCCGACACCATGGCGATGTTGGCATTGACGCTGTGGCCGAGCGGTACGCACTGATCGCTCTTGATGATGTCGTAGTAAATCCGGCTCCAGTTGCGCGCCTCTGCCTCGTCGATGAAGGAGAAGGCGAGCGCGCCGAGCCCCCGGCTCGCCGCTATCCTGATGGTCTCGCGGTTGGAGCAGGCCATCCACATCGGCGGGTGCGGCTTCTGGATGGGCTTCGGCAGCACGTTGCGGCAGGGCATACTGAACGAGCGGCCCTCGAAGCCGGGATAGGGCGACATCACCATCATGTTGGCGATCTGCTCGGCGGCTTCCAGCGCCATGGCGCGCTTTTCCTTCGCCGGAATGCCGAAACCGCCCAGCTCCAGCCGGGTCGCGCCCTCGCCGATGCCCAGCTCCGCCCGCCCGTTGGAGACGAGGTCGAGCATGGCTACGGCCTCGGCGGTCCGCGCAGGGTGGTTGTAGCTAGCTATCACCTGGCGGATGCCGTGACCCAGCCGGATGCGCTGCGTGCGCGCGGCGGCGGCTGCCAGGAACACCTCCGAGGCCGAGCAGTGCGAATATTCCTCGAGGAAATGGTGCTCCACGGCCCAGGCGTAGTCGATGCCCAGCCGGTCGGCGAGCTCGACCTGGGCAAGCGCATCCTGCACCAGCCGGCGCTCGTCGTCGGGGCCCCACGGCCGCGGCAGCTGCAATTCGTAGAAGATGCCGAATTTCATTGCACGCGCCTCCCATTTGCCGCTTTTGCCGACAGCGTCCAATTTGCCCGCGCCGTTGGCAAGCCCTTGGATTGCGGGGCAGCCCTTTCCACCTGTCATCCCGGACGGAGCGATGCGAGCGTACACGCGAGCAGCGCTCTGATCCGGGACCTCGTGAAGGGTTCGAACTCGCTGCCCGGGGTCCCGGATAGCCTCGCCTGCGGCTCGGCTTCCGGGAAGACGGGTGGGACGGCTCAGGCGCGATGATAAGGATGGCCGCTGAGGATGGTGGCGGCGCGGTAGAGCTGCTCGGCCAGCACGATGCGGGCGAGGCCGTGCGGCAGCGTGATGGCGCCGAGGGCGAGCTGCAGATGGGCGGCGTCGCGCACGGCGTCGCTGAGGCCGTCCGGCCCGCCGATCAGGATGGCGGCGGCCTTGGCGCCGCCGTCCCTGGCCTTGGCGAGGACGCGGGCGAAGGCATCGCTGGCGAGCGACTTGCCGCGCTCGTCGAGCGCAACGAGGAAGTCTGCCTCGCGCGCGAGCTTCAGGAGCGCCGCGCCCTCCTCCTCGCGGCGCCTGGCGGCATCGGCGGCGCGGCTCTCGCCCAGCTCGTGCCAGGCGACGGGCGCAAGCCCCAGGCGCTTGGCGAGCGGCACAAAGCGGTCGCGGTACTTCTCGAGAAGGGCGCGCTCGGGCCCCTCCTTGAGACGGCCGACGGCGCATATCATCAGGCGCATGGCATGCCTGACCGTGTCATCGCGGCACTTGGTGCCGCGATCCAGTGCAAAGCAGACCGCCAGAGCAAGCAGTTGAATGGATGCCGGGAACAAGTCCCGGCATGACAGGGAAGCTCGTTCGCGCGTGTCACCGCACACACCGCCGCCGGACGCTGCTAGTGAGCGACCGCCTCGCTCGGGCGCTCGGCCGACCACATCTTCTCGAGGTTGTAGAACTCGCGCACCTCGGGGCGGAACACGTGCACGATGATGTCGCCAATGTCGATCAGCACCCAGTCGCACTGCGGCTGGCCTTCGATGCGGGCCTTGCCGAAGCCTTCCTCCTTGAGCCTGCGCTGCACCTGCTCGGCGACGGCTCCAACGTGCCGGTCGGACCGGCCCGAGGCGATCACCATGTAGTCCCCGATCGACGATTTGTCCTTGATGTCGATCGTCACCACGTTCTCTGCTTTGGCGTCGTCCAGCCAGGCGAGGACGTGGGTGAGCAGGTCTTCCGAGCCGTGCCGGGACACGAGCTCGGCCGGAGGCGTGCTCTTACGAGCACCCTCGAGTGCGCGTGGCATCGTTTGCTGGGTATCCTTCTGTCATCAAACCCTGTGCGGGCAAACCCTGTGCGGGCGGGAGCGCCCCAGGCCGGACGAAACACTGCCAAGGACGCGTGCTGCGAACCGACGCATACGAAATTCGCAACTGCTTGTAAGATAACCCTTGGCCCTCGGTTTTTTCAAGACCTCCGGCGCCCCGCGCGGGGCAGCGGCAGCCCGGAAAAGTCAGGACGCCGGTCTCTCGCCGTCGGAGGAAACGCCCTGCCCTTGCGCGGTGGCGTCGGCGGCGTCAGCCTTGAGCTTCCTCCAGGGCAGCTCGTCGCGCTGCTTTGGGGGCCTGGCCCCCAGTTGCCGTGCGGCCGCCTTGGCCCTGTTGCGGATCTCGGTCGAGGATGTCTGCGAGAGCGGGCCCGTCAGGAAAGTCCACGCCGGCGGCGGCATCAGGGGCAGGTTGGCGGCATCGGCCTCGGGCTTGCGCGCCCTCTGGAAGGCCCGCGCAGCCTTCGAGGCCAGAGCCTTGAGGCGCCAGCCCGGCCGGTCCACTACCACGATCGGCACCATGGTGAAGATCTCGCGCCAGCGCTCCCAGCGGTCGAAATGCGCCAGATTGTCGGCGCCCATGATCCACACGAAGCGCACCAGCGGGCTGCGCGCCTTCAGGAAGGCCAGCGTCGACACCGTGTAGGGGGAGGGCAGATCGGCCTCGAAGTCGGTGATGACGATGTGCGGGTTCATGGCGACCGTGCGGGCGAGTTGCACGCGCTCCGCCAGCGGCGGGGTGGGGATGCGCTTCTTGAGCGGGTTGCCTGGCGAGACGATCCACCACACCTTGTCGAGGGCGAGCCGCTTCAGGGCGACCTCGCTGATCAGCCGGTGCGCGGCATGCGGGGGGTTGAACGAGCCTCCGAGTAGGCCGATGGTCTGACCGGGCATCGTGTAGGGCGGATGGGCTTTGAAACGGCCCGGATGCAGCGGGGTGGATTGTCTGAAAGGCGGCATGGTTCGCTTCGTTTGTCGCGGATGCAACAAGTGTAGCTTGGCGCTGCGCCGCACCCAAGCGATTTGGTAACCATGCCGGACACCCGTGGCGGGAGCCGATGGCAGAGGAGATTTTCATGCTGTTTCCCGGCTTCGCACTCGAGGAGGTCAAGGTCTCGGACGGACCGATCAGGCTGCGCCGCGGGGGCTCGGGCCCGCCGCTGTTGTTGCTGCACGGCAACCCACAAACCCACGCCATGTGGCACGCGGTGGCACCCGACCTCGCCCGGAGCTTTACCGTGGTCTGCCCGGACCTGCGCGGCTACGGCGGCTCGCTGAAGCCGCCGGCCACGCCCGATCACGCGCCCTACGCCAAGACCGTGATGGCGCGTGACATGGTCGAGGTGATGGAGCGGCTGGGGCACCGGCGCTTCCTCGTCGCCAGCCACGACCGGGGCGCGCGCGTGGCGCACCGGATGGCGCTCGACTTTTCAGAGCGGGTCGAGCGGCTCGCGGTGCTCGACATCGTGCCGACCATCGAGCACTTCGAGCGCACCGACATGGCGTTCGCGCTCGGCTACTACCATTGGTTCTGGTTCGCGCAGCCGCATCCCTTTCCCGAGGTGGTGATCAACGCCGCGCCGGAGACCTGGTTCAAGGCCCACACCACGCGCGAGCCCAAGGGGGACGGCTTCTTCCATCCGGAGGCGCTCGCGGACTATCTCGCCCACGTGCGCGACCCGGACATGATCCGCGGCATGTGCGAGGACTACCGCGCCGCCGCCACCGTCGATCTGGAGCACGACCGCGCCGCGCGCGCCGCCGGCGTCAAGATCCAGTGCCCGCTCCTGGTGCTGTGGGGGGCGAAGGGCAAGATCGGGAAGTGGTACGAGCCGCTCGATGTGTGGCGCCGGTATTGCGCCGCCGAGGTGACGGGCGGTCCCGTCGACAGCGGCCACTACCTCGCCGAGGAGGCACCTGGGGAGGTGCTGGAGAGGCTCGGAGCGTTCCTGTCGGGAGGGTGAGCTTTACCTAGGCGCCCCTGGCCCCTAGTGTCCTGCGGGGCTCGGGAGGGCCGCGCCAAGCATCGGGAGAGACAAGAATCATGCAGCTTTCGAAGGACATCGCCGCGGTGGTGACCGGCGGGGCCTCGGGCCTGGGGGCGGCGACGGCGCGGGCGCTGGCCAGCAAGGGCGTCAGGGTGGCGCTCCTCGATCTCAATGCCGGCATCGGCGAGCCGCTCGCCAAGGAGCTGGGCGGCGTCTTCGTCAAGGCCGATGTCACCAACGAGGCGAGCATCGATGCCGCGCTGGCGGCGGCGCGCAAGGCGCACGGCCAGGAGCGCATCCTCGTCAACTGTGCGGGCATCGGCATCGCCAAGCGCATCACGCGGCGCGTCAAGGAGACGGGCGCGTTCGAGCCGCACGACCTCGCCACCTTCACCAAGGTGATCCACGTCAACCTGATCGGCACCTTCCTGATGATGGCGAAGTCGGCCGCCGGCATGCAGGCGACCGAGCCGGTCACGGCCGACGCCGAGCGCGGCGTGATGATCTGCACGTCCTCGGTGGCGGCGCAGGACGGCCAGATCGGCCAGGTCGCCTACTCGGCGTCCAAGGGCGGCGTCTACTCCATGACGCTCTCGGTGGCGCGCGACCTCGCCCAGAGCGGCATCCGCGTGTGCACCATCCTGCCGGGCTTGTTCTTGACGCCGATGTTCGACAGCCTCTCCGAGGAGGCGAGGAGGTCGCTCGCCGCCTCGGTGCCCTTCCCTGCGCGCCTCGGCAGCCCCACGGAGTACGCGGCACTCGCCGTGCACATCTGCGAGAACCCCATGCTCAACGGCGAGTGCATCCGCCTGGACGGCGCGCTGCGCATGGCACCGCGGTAACGGGCGGGCGGGGTAGACCCTGCGGGTCTCAGGATGGGGTTTGCGCCGGCTGCGAAGCGTCCCGCGTTTGCTCCATGAAAACCACGGTGTCCTCCCGTGCTCGACGCGCGCGGCTTCGTGCTGCCGAAGGCGATCGGGAACGACATCGGCTGCGGCATGCGCCTGCTGGCGACCGACGTGGGCTCCGACGAGGTCGAGCGCCTCGGCCGACGACTTCGATGCGCGTCTGCGCCACATCTTCTTCGAGGGCGGGCGCAACATTCCCGATGAGCGCTGGACAGCGCTCGGGGATGTTCAGCGCCGGTATCCAGGGGCTGCATCGGACGAGCGGCACGCCGGCGAAGGAATATGGCGGCTTCTGGGACGAGGCAGGCGCAGGAGAGCGATCTCATGCGCACGCACAGGCTCGGTGCGATCCCGACAGACGGCATCTTCGCCCTGGACGACTTCATCGTGGGCTCGGGAGGGGCCTTTACGCGCGACGGCCAGATCGGCTCGATCGGCGGCGGCAATCACTTCGTCGAGATCCAGCGTGTGGACGAGATCTTCGACGGCGCCACCGCCCGCGAGTGGGGGCTGCGCCGGGGCTCGTTGCGATCATGGCGCACTCCGGATCGGTAGGGATAGGCCACCTGGTCGGCCGGCATTTCTCGCGAGCTGGCGAAGGCGTCCTACCCGCGCGGCCTTGAAGCACCCCGACCACGGCTTCTACCGCTGGCGACGGCGCGCGAGGACGGGCCGGCGCTACCTTTCGGCGATGGGCAATGCCGCCAACTTCGCCTACGCCAACCGGCTGTTCCTCGGTCTGATGGTCGTACGGGCGCTCTCAGAGGCGCTCGGGCGCACGTCGAGGCGCGGCTCGTCTACGACGCGCCGCACAACCTCGTCTGGGACAACGGCGACCACGGGATGATCCATCGCAAGGGCGCCTGTCCAGCCGATGGCCCCTCCGAGCGACGCCGACTTCCGCTGGGGGCACCCGGTGATCATTCCGGGGTCCATGGGAGCGTCGAGCTACGTGCTGCGCGGCCACGGCTCGGTTGCGAGCCTGTGCTCGGCGTGCCACGGGGCGGGGCGGCTGGCGCCGAGACAGCAGGCGCGGCGCAAGGGCCCGATCGTGTTGCCGGCAGAGATCCGGAGGCGGGACCGCATTCGGCCCGGCCAGGAGTTCGAACTCCCGCTATCGCCCGAGCAGCCGACCGAACAAGCCTCGGGAGGGACGCGAGCGGTCCGCGATCTGGCCCGAGGCGTCGTGGACGAGAAGCTCGCCTCCGTCGCGGTGTGCCAGCTTGCGCCCGACGGCCTCCGCCACCTGGCGCGAGGGATAGTGCCCGAACTCGCGGCCGCCGTCGGCGCGAACGATCCAGTCCTCCGGCCCGCTCTCAACGATGTGGATGTCCTGCTGTGCCACGATAACCTCCCTTCCCGTGCTCGCTTGTGCGGCCCTTGGGGGCCTGACCCCGCCGGCGGGGTCCCTCGATGGGTTTCTGCTCCGCGGCCTCAGGCGGCCCGCGGGAGCGGGACTAGCGGACCATCTCATCGGCCCGCTCTCACGCGGCCCGGTCGGCAACGCCCTTGACGCCTTCGTGCCTGGCGCAGTGGGCGCAGCAGTAGATCTTGCCCTTGGCCTCCATGCCGTGGCCGACGATCCGGCAGTCGCAATGGGCGCAGCGAGGCGCCATGGCGTGGATTGCGCATTCGAAGCTGTCGAAGGTCATGGTTCGAGTGCCCTGGGTGACGCGCAGGGCCTTGTCGTAGTCGTTGCCGCAAACGTCGCAGGTGGCCATGGGGAGCGCTCCTCGCAATAGGGTTCCCCGTTCAACGGTCTGTTGCGGGCAAGGTTCCCTCCACCCGTCATTCCGGGCCGGAGCCCCGGATCGCGGTCCGGGGCAGGCTCGGGGAGCCGAAGGTGAGCAGCGCTCCGAGGCGGGACCTCGGGAGGTACGGCTCGTTCGCGGAGGTCCCGGATAGCCTCGCCTCGGGGATGACGGGTGCACGGCTACGTGCGGGCGGTGATGCGCTCGTTCATCCACTGTGCGGTGCGGGCGACGCCTCCGAACGTGAAGAGGTGTACGCCCACCACGTTGCTGGCGCCGCCGGCGAGGGCGTGGCGGGCGAGCGCGTTCAGCTGCTCCGAAGGGTCGACATGGGTGAAGAGGCGCACCGCGCGCATACCCTGCGCCTGTAACGCCCTGAGCGAGGCGGAGACGCCGCAGCGCTGGGCGAAGCGCAACAGTGCCACCGGGTTGGTGGGGCCGGCGAGGCCTACATAGACCGGGATGCCGGGCGCACGCCGGGCCAGATCGGCGCAGTGCTCGACGATGCGGTTGGGGGCGAAGGAGAACTGCGTCACTACGGACGGCGCGAGCCCGCCTCGCCGCGCCAGCTCGAGCTTCTTCTCCAGCGCCGCGTTGAGGGTGTCCGTGGGGATGCGGGGATGCCCCTCAGGATAGCCCGCGATGGCCACCTGGGTCAGCCCCGAGTCGGCGAACAGGTCCTCCGCCAGGAGCGCCGCCGCGTCGTGGTAGGGCCCCGAGGGCTGTGGGATGTCCCCGCCGATCAGCAATATCTTCTTGATGCCGGCAAGCCTGACCGCCTTGTCGAGGAAGCCCCTCACCTCTGCGCGCGAGACCACGCGGCGCGCCGCGATGTGCGGCACCGGGTCCAGGTTCGCCTCGCGCAGCGCTGCGAGAGACTTGAAGGCGTGGCCGAGATCGCGACTGGGCAGGTGGTTGACGTAGACCGGCGTGCCGGCCGGCAGGAGCTCGGCGATGCGCCGCGCGTCGTCGGGCGCATCGGCACCCATCTCGAGCGAGCCGCACGCCACGAGCTCGGACGCCGCGCGGGCGATGTCGGGCGGCGTGGGGTAGGCGGCGGCCCGCGGCTCGGCGTCGGCGGAAGTGACGGTCATGGCGCTCAGTCCCGCTTCCTGGAGATGACGTAGGATTCGTCGAGGAACCACAGCTGCCCGTGCGCCTGCAGCACCTCGCGCGTGGCATCGAGATATTTGCGTGTGCCGACCACCTCGGCGAGGCGCTCGTCGTCGATCTGCGTGACGTACACGGCGGCATTCCAGGCCGCGAACAGCGTCGAGGTACCGATTAAATCGGCGATCTCGGAGGGCAGCGTGTGCATGTCGTAGCGGAACACGGCGCGCTGGTCGGCGTAGGCGTTGAAATTGTAGTGGCGGGCGTCCCTGCCGAATTCGGCGCGCACTGCGCGCAGGATGTCGTGGCGGCTGGTCTGGAACGGGTCTTCGCCGGGCCAGATCTTACGCACGATCTCGAGCCCCGGATCGCGCCCGTACGAGTGGATGCCGAGCAGCCGCCCGCCCGGTCTCAGCGCGCGGATCAGGGGGGCCACCACCTTGGAGGCCTTGAAAGCCACGGGCACGCGCGCTCGGTAGGGCTGGGAGGCGATGACGAGGTCGTAGTCGGCGCGCGCGCGGCCCTGGGCGGGGATCACCTCGTCGAGCAGGAAGCGAAAGTCGTCGCGGTATATCACCAGCGCCACCGGGCGCTCGTACACCGGGTTGCCGGTCTTGGCGCTGTGCCGCGCCTGCCAGACCTGGCCGAGCAGGGGCTCGAGCGCGTTGATCTGCTCGCAGAACTCGGCCGCCGTCGAGCCGCGGAGCACTACCTCGTGCCACTGCAGCGACGTAGCGGCGGTGAGTGCCTTTGGCGTCAGCCAGGGTGCCTCGGTGTAGTACATGTTGGTGACAACGAGCACGGTGGCCGGATGCTCGTGGAAGCGGTCCGCCATCTTGTCGAGCGAGAGGCGCACGTCCTCGAGGCTGATCTCCTTGCCGACGACGTAGAACGGCTGGGTCGGGAAGCGGCGGTGCATCTCGCGCATCACGCGGGTGAGCACGGTGCCGTCGCCCATGCCGGCGTCGAACACCCTGACCGCCGGCGGCGCCGGGTGCAGATGCGCCAGCTCCAGGGCGACCCGGTTGGCGATGGTCTGCTTCTCGCCGCAGGTGTTGACGAACAAGAGATACTTCTGGCGGTTGTCGAAGAAGCGGAAGTTGCGGGAGGGCGCGTCCCTGGCCGGCAGGCGCTGCTGCGGGCTCGATGGCGCCGGTGCGACCCGCAGCAGGGGGATCAGCTCGGGCGGCGAGGCGGGCGCGGTGATGCCCTGGGTGGTCAGGAAGTCGCTCACCCGCTCCAGGGTCTCGGGCGTGATGCGGGCGCCGTCGCGCAGCCGGCTCACGAATTTGCCGTCGTTGACGGCGCGCCGGCCGAACGTGGACTCTGCCATGTTGGCGCGGCGGCAGAACTCCGAAATGCTGTCCAAGAGCCCGACGGCTTCCTGCATGGTCCTGCTCCTCCCCCGGGTCACGCCCGGCATTGCGGACGCGGCCTCTGCTCCCCTCCGCCGAAAAGGCTAGAGATCACGGTTGTGGGAAAGCAACCACAAACGCCAAGGCTATATCGATGGGATGTGTCCCACTTGCGCTGGGGACGTATCGAGACGGAGCGGAGCACGAGACGCACTCGGGGATGGTGCGCGGGCATTGCATGCGTCATCGACGCTGGGCCCGCCGCATTCGCGCCAGGGCGACCCGATTTTCGCGCGGAGGCTCAGGCAGCTCCGCTAGGTCCGGCGATACCGCGACCGCACAGTATGACGCTCCCAGGGCCGGGAAACCCGCATCTGGAGCCGGGACGCCGGGCGCCCGTGCCAACGGCACGCCAGCGCCCGCCGCTCGACCGGCTCGAGCGCAGGCAGCCCGACAGACGCGCTTCAGGCGCTGGCTGCGGGGCGCAGGTCGTGAGGCGTCGTGGCGCTCGGCATCCCTGGCGATTTGCGCGGGTTGCCGCGGGATGGTTGCTGGCGCGCCCGTGTCCGCCTGCGGGACGACCGTCGCGGCGAAGTCTCAGCTGGCGCTGCCGTCGGGCGCTCCAGAACGGCCATCGCGGCGATGAGCCCGGCGCTGGTGAGCACGAGGCAGGCCAGGGTGGAGACGAGGAATGTGGCTAGGAGGTCCATCTCGAACTGTGGTGGCTACGCGGGTTCTCGCCCCGCGGGCCACAGATGGCCCTCGCCAGGCCCAGTGTTATCCCTCATCCGGGGGAGACTTGGCCGCCCCCGCCAGCAACGCTTCAGAAGTCCACCCTCCGGCCGCGACTGGTGGTGAAGACGATCCTGTTCGATCTTGTGTCGATCTGGATCAGGCCCCTGTCCGTCAGGGTGATGCGGATCTGGTCGTTGCTGATGTCCAGGAACGTGGTGCCCCACCGGCTCGGACCATGATAGGCGGTGGAGGAGATGGGATAGGTGATGCTCGGTGGACGCTGCCAGGGCCGGTCGTAGAACGGGTCGACTTTGGTGTCGCCCGAGCTCCACACGATTCTCTCGTTCCAGCCCCGGCGCACCCCCCACCAGCCGTTGAAGTCGAGGGTGATCTGGATCGCCGTATCGCCGTTGCCGGTCCAGAGATAGAACTCGCCCTGGCTCCTGATGATGCTCCAGGTACCCGTGGTGAAGACGACGTTGGGCGTGCCAAACGCCGGTCCTGTGTCGGGTCCAGGTCCAATAGGTCCCGAAGGTCCTGAAGGTCCCGACCTTGGCCCCTGAGGGGGCGGCGATGTGCCGAGGTTGCTGTGTCCCTGCGGGCTCGACACCGGCACCACGTGACCCCACAGGGGCTGGGCGTACGGAATGACGGGGTTCAACTGGCCGGCCCGCGCGGCGTCCAGCCGGCCGGCCTCGGCGGGGCCGGCAGGCATAGCGACAACAGCAGCAAGAGCGCCGGCAACCAGAGCAGTCCGGATCAGCGGGCAAAGTAGAGCGTAGCGCACGATGCCTCCTCCCCGAAGGCGCCGCCGCGGAGGCAGACGAGCGCCCTCGCACCTGTCCCGAAGAAGGCGCCGGCCGCGGCGCCTTCCGTTTCACGCAACAGTCGGTAAATCGAAAAGGCGATGTGGTCGAGTCGCTTGTCTGCTGCCCGGGTGCGCTCGCGCGGGAAACGGCATTTTTTTGTCATCCCGGAGGCCGAGGCGCTTGCGCCCGAGGTTTTCCGGGACCTCGTGAGACGAGACGAATCTCACGGAATCCGGCTCGGACCGCTGCTCGCCTTCGGCTCGCATCGTTCCGGCCGGGATGACGGGTGGCTCCTACGCCATCGCCTTCTTGAGGTTCTCGTCGACCTTGTCGAGGAAGCCGGTGGTGGAGAGCCACTTCTGCTGGTCGCCGACGAGCAGCGCCAGGTCCTTGGTCATGTAGCCCGCCTCGACCGTGTCGACGCACACCTTCTCGAGCGTCGGCGGCGAACTTGGCGAGTGCGGCGTTGCCGTCGAGCTTGGCGCGGTGGGCGAGCCCGCGCGTCCAGGCGAAGATGGAGGCCATGGAGTTGGTCGAGGTCTCCTTGCCCTTCTGGTGCTGGCGGTAGTGGCGCGTCACCGTGCCGTGCGCGGCCTCGGCCTCCACCGTCTTGCCGTCGGGCGTCATCAGCACGCTGGTCATCAGGCCGAGCGAGCCGAAGCCCTGGGCCACCGTGTCGGACTGCACGTCGCCGTCGTAGTTCTTGCAGGCCCACACGTAGCCGCCCGACCACTTGAGCGCGGCGGCCACCATGTCGTCGATCAGGCGGTGCTCGTAGGTGAGCTTGCGCTTGTCGAACTCGGCCTTGAACTCGGCGTCGAACACCTCCTGGAAGATGTCCTTGAAGCGGCCGTCGTAGACCTTGAGGATGGTGTTCTTGGTGGAGAGGTAGACCGGGTAGTTGCGGGTCAGCGCCATAGTTGAACGAGGCGCGCGCGAAGTCGCGGATCGACTCGTCGAGATTGTACATGGCCATGGTGACGCCGCGCGCCCGGCGTCTTGAACACTTCGCGCTCGATCACCTTGCCGTCCTCGCCGACGAACTTGAGCGTGATGGTGCCCTTGCCGGGGAACTTGAAGTCGGTGGCGCGGTACTGGTCGCCGTAGGCGTGGCGGCCGATGACGAAGGGCTGGGTCCAGCCGGGCACCAGGCGCGGCACGTTCTTGCAGATGATGGGCTCGCGGAAGATGACGCCGCCCAGGATGTTGCGGATGGTGCCGTTGGGGCTCTTCCACATCTCCTTGAGGCTGAACTCTTTGACGCGCGCCTCGTCCGGCGTGATGGTGGCGCACTTGACGGCGACGCCGTGCTTCTTGGTGGCGTTGGCGGCGTCGATGGTGATCTGGTCGTTGGTCTTGTCGCGGCTCTCGATGCCGAGGTCGTAGTATTCGAGCTTGAGGTCGAGATAGGGGTGGATCAGCTTGTCCTTGATGAGCTGCCAGATGATGCGTGTCATCTCGTCGCCGTCCATCTCGACGACGGTGCCGGCGACCTTGATCTTCTGCATGGCTAAATGACCTCGCTCTCGCGCCTCGCAACTGGGTGGGGAGGCTGCCCGCGCCCCTATAGCATCGGCGCACAGGCGCGCAAAGTCATGCTCTGGTCGCATGCGGGGCATGCCTCGACAGATGCCCGCGCTTTGGGCAGGTTGAGCCCAGGGTCGCGCGGCCGCGACCTAGCTAGGCAATCCCGGAGGCCCCGCGTGAGGCGCACCACCCTCAGCGTCAATGGCATCGATCTTGATGTCCGTGCCATGGGCGATCCTGCCGCCCCGCTACTGCTTTTCCTGCACGGTTTTCCAGAGCACGCCGGCGGCTGGGCCGACATCCTGCCCGCCTTCGCCGACCGCTATCACGCCGTTGCGCCCAACCAGCGCGGCTATGGCTTGTCGAGCAAGCCCGAGGGCGTGGAGGCCTACCGCATCAAGCACCTGGTGCGCGATATGCTGACCCTTGCCGACCAGCTGTCCCCCGACCGGTCCTACCAGGTCGTGGCGCACGATTGGGGCGCCTCGGTCGCTTATGCCATGGCGATCGCGGCGCCTCAGGACGCGATCTGCCAGGCTCGCCGTCATCAACGGCGTGCATCCCGGGCCCTTCCAGCGTGCGCTGATCGAGGACGAGGCGCAGCGTGCGGCCAGCTCCTACATCCACTACCTGCGCGACCCGCGCGCCGAGGAGCGTCTCTCGGCCAATAACTTCGAGAAGCTCACCGGCATGATCACCCGCTTCGGCGAGCAACGCTGGTTCACCCCCGAGAAACGTGCCGACTACCTCGAGGCGTGGTCTGAGCCCGGCGCGTTGACCGGCATGCTCAACTGGTATCGCGCGACGCCCATCGTCGTGCCGAGGCCCGGCGAGATGGTCGACATGGCCACAGTGCCCAAGCTCGACCCGGCGCAGCTCAGGGTTCGCATGCCGCACCTGCTGATCTGGGGCATGGACGATCCCGCTTGCTGCCGGTGAGCCGCAGCGACCCTGCAGGACTATTGCGATCACCCGTGGTCCTGCGCGAGATCGCGGGCGCCGACCACTGGGTCGTTCACCAGTGCCGCGATGAGGTCATCGGGCATCTACGCGAGTTCCTCGGATGACCGCTGGGAGCGATGCCACGTTGAGCACGCAAGACACACCGGTCGTGTTCGTCGGCGAGGGCGACGCGCGCACGCCGTGCTCGCCGGCGGCGACGTGCCCGTCAGCCGGATCGTGGCGGAGGCACACGAGCAAGGCATCAGCTGTGCCGCGGACGGGCTGCCGGGGCTCGACAGTGCGGCCTCGAGCCGGTGCTCACCTATTGCGCCGAGCAGCGCTGCAAGGCGGACGACGCCACCTGTCCCGGCTGCCGGCTGCGCACCCAGAAGCTGGGGCTCCAGACCTTCGACGACTTCGTCGCCCACCACGCCGAGATCACCTTCGAGGGCTCCGCCCTGCGCCTGCTCGGCCCGGGCACCGACAGGCTGCACGCCGCCGAGCCTGGAGCACCTCGCCAAGACCTGGGCCGGCGAGGAGTACTGGTTCTGGGCGCGCCGCGTGCTGCGCAAGCTGCGCCACGGCATCCGCCGCGCCGCGCAGAGCGGCGGCGCCGCCGGCGCAGCGGCGATACGCCGGTCGCTCGTCCTGGTGCGCCCGCAGCTCGCCGACAACATCGGCATGGTGGCGCGCGCCATGGCCAACTTCGGGCTGGAGCACCTGCGCCTCGTCGCCCCGCGCGACGGCTGGCCCAACGAGAAGGCGCGCATCGCCGCCTCCGGCGCCAACTTCATCATCGACGGCGCCGAGGCCTTCCCCGCCTTCGAGGCGGCGCTTCGCCGGGCTCAACTGGGTCTGCGCGACCACCGCGCGCCAGCGCGACCTCGCCAAGCCCGTGCTCACGCCGGAGCAGGCGGTGGCCGAGATGCGCCGGCGGCTGGCGCGAGGGCCAGCGCTGCGGCATCGTGTTCGGGCCCGAGCGCAACGGCCTGGAGACGGAGGAGGTGGCCAACGCCGACGCCGTGGTCATGGCGCCGGTCAACCCAGCTTCGCCTCGCTCAATCTGGCGCAGGCGGTGCTGCTCGTCGAGCTACGAGTGGATGAAGCAGTCGGGCGGCGGAACGCTCGGGCGGGTGACCACCTACGAGGCGCCGCATCGAGCCCGGTCTGCAGACCCGCGGCTCGCCGCCGGCGAGCCGGCACGAGCTCATCGGCGTTCTTCGAGCACATCGAGCGCGAGCTCGACGCCAGCGGCTTTTTCACCGCGCCGGAGAAGCGGCCGAGCGTGGTGCAGAACCTGCGCTCGATGTTCGTCCGCATGGGCGCAACCGAGCAGGAAATCCGCACCTTGCGGGGAATCGTCAAGGCGCTGGTCCATCCCAAGCGCGGGCGGCGCGCAGCCCGCCTTAGTTATGCCGCATTTTCCCCGAGCGATGCCGCACTCGAAGAGCGGCAGGCATGGCCGACGCGAACGCGCAGCGGAACAACGGCGCGAGAAGGCTGGATGAGACAGGGGGCTCGAAGATGTTCAACGTAGGCGCCAGGAATTGGTCGCGGGCTTGGTTGTCGGCGGCGACGATTGCGCGCCGCTGTCGGCGCCGGGCGGCGCAGGAAAGCGCCGAGCGACAATCGCGTCCGTCACGCTGCTGATGAACTACGCATGGGACGCGCTGCCGGAGAAGTTCACGCCGCCGAACGGCAAGACCATCGTGGTCGACAAGAAGAAGAAGAGGAGGTCGATGGTGCCCCTGGATATGGCCCGCGAGGTCGGTCAGGTGGGCTGACCGCTCGGCCCAGGCCCAGCTGTGCAGCCTGCCGGAGGAGCAGAGGCCAACTTCCAGACCATGATGCGGCGGCAGAGCGCCGCCGAGCAAGTGGAGCGAGCAGCAGCTGCTCTACATCCAGAAGCTGCATCAGGTCACGGTCATGCTCATGACCGGCAAGGTCACGTTCGTTGAGGGCGAAGGCGAGCTGAGGTCTTCCAGAAAGAGGCCAAGACCAACGTCGAGGCCGAGCCCTGCACGGACGACCAGCGCGAGGACGTCAAGGCGCAGATCACGGGCTACATCAATGCGGCGCCGAGAGACGGCCACGGCGAAGACTCGGCCGCCAAGCGACGGCCCGACAGGCGCAGCGCGCCAGCGCAGACCGGATTATGCAACGGCACGATGGCGACAACTTGGCGGCCGGCGCGGCGTTCCAGCGCGGTCGCAGACGGCATTGACGCCGCGCGGTCATCCACTATAAGCGCGGTCGCGGGCCGTGTTGGGCCCGCATCGCTCGCACACCTGCGGCGTCCGTTCGTCGGATGGCGCCTGTCGGCCTCGCGATGCACAGCTGGCTCGCGGCAGAGGAGGGGTGCTCCATGACCGCGACGCTCGCATTTTCCGCGACTTTGGGAGTGCCACGATGACGAAGCGCATCCGCGCCAAGTACAAGATCGACCGCCGCCTCGGCCAGAAGCTGTGGGGCCGGGCCAAGAGCCCGCATCAACAAGCGCGAGAAGCGCCCCGGCCAGCACGGCGAGCGGCGCATGACCAAGCTGTCGGACTACGGCCAGCAGCTGCGCGCCAAGCAGAAGCTCAAGGGCTACTACGGCAACATCCTGGAGCGCCAGTTCCGGCCGCATCTACGAGGAGGCGCGCCGCTTCAAGGGCTCCACCTCCGAGCATCTGATCGGCCTGCTGGAGCGCCGGCTCGACGCCGTCGTCTACCGCGCCAAGTTCGTGCCGACGGTGTTCGCCGCGCGCCAGTTCGTGAGCCACGGCCACGTCAAGGTGAACGGCCGGCGGGTGAACGTCGCGAGCTACCGCTGCAAGGTCGGCGACGTGATCGAGGTCGGCGAGAAGGGCAAGCAGATGGCCCTGCTGCTGGAGGCCATCAAGAGCGCCGAGCGCGACGTGCCCGACTACATCGAGGCCGACCACAGCAAGATGACCGCCAAGCTGGTGCGCATGCCGGGCCTCGGCGAGGTGCCCTTCCCGGTGCACATGGAGCCGAACCTGGTGGTCGAGTTCTACAGCCGCTAGCCGGCGCCCCGGCTCCTTCGCCGTGCAATCCCGGAAAGCGAGACCCCAGCCTCGAGGTCGGGGCGGGGTTTCGCGCTGCTCCCACGGGCCCATCAGATGTTGATCTCGGAATGGGCGCGGAGCTCCAAGGGTGGCGGTGAAGACCCCGGCTCTTCGCGCCCTGGGACTTGATCTTCGATCAAGTCCGCGCGCTTCGGCCGGGAACGCAAAAAGAGTATTGCGGCATATGATCTCGACCTCAACCGACTTTCGTTATCAAGGATCGCTGAAGCCGGTGATCCCTGATTCCGGCGCCATCGATGCTATGCTCCGCACTTCGAGACAGCCGGCGCCCGCGACGCGGCGCCGTTGATACTGCGACGAGATGTGAGCCCATGACGATCATGTACCACGAGGGCAACCGGCAGCTGCAGGATCAGTTCGACAGCCGCCGGCTCGCCGATCGGCTGGAGGAGAAGCTGACGCGCACCGAGTTCACGCCCGACGACCAGGCCTTCATCGAGAGCCTGCCCTATTTCTTCCTGGCGACGGCCGATGCCGAGGGGCGGCCGGACTGCTCGTTCAAGGGCGGCATGCCGGGGTTCGTGCGCGTCACCGGCCCGTCGGAGCTGGCGTTTCCCGACTATGACGGCAACGGCATGTTCAAGAGCCTCGGCAACATCGCCGTCAACGCCGGCGTCGGCCTGCTGTTCATCGCCATGCACGGCAAGCCGCGGCGGCTCAGGGTCAACGGCGCGGCCACGGTGAGCCGCGACGATCCGCTGCTCGCCTTCACGGTCGGCGCGCAGCTCATCATGCGCGTCGCGGCTCGGGCGATCTTCCCCAACTGCCCGCGCTACGTCCCGGCCATGGAGCTCGGTCGAGCCCTCGATCTATGCGCCGCGCCCCGGCAGCGAGCCGCCGGAGCCCGCCTGGAAGGGTTTTTCCGACTTTCGCCGGCGTGCGTGCCGCCGCGGCAGCCGACCTTCAAGGGTTGAGGGTTGGGCGGTACCGCCTATGGGTGGGCGCTTCAAACCTTGGCTCACGCAGGTGAAAGCGCTCCTCCCCGTCCTCGCCAACGGGCGGGCAAGCCAAGCGGCCGCTCGACCACGGCGGTGCCGGCCGCGCCGCCGCCACCATTGCCGCCAAGCTCACCTTCGAGCGGGTGGAGCGGCGCTTCGGCGCCGCCATGGCGCTCGGAGGGCTTCTCCCTCGAGATCGCGCCAGCCGAGGTGGTGTGCCTGCTCGGGACCGTCGGGCAGCGGCAAGACCACGCTCCTGCGCATCGCCGCGGGCATCGAGAAGCCGACCGGCGGGCGTGTGCTCATCAACGACTTCGAGGTGGCGGGGCCGGAGCGCTTCGTGCCGCCCGAGAAGCGCAACGTCGGCCTGATGTTCCAGGACTTCGCCCTGTTCCCGCACCTCTCCATCCGCGACAATGTCGCCTTCGGCCTCAAGTCGCTGCCGCGCGAGGAGGCGGCGCGCGAGGCGCTGGCGGCGCTCGCCCGCGTCGGCCTCGAGCGCTACGCCGGCGACTTCCCGCACACGCTCTCGGGCGGCGAGCAGCAGCGCGTGGCGCTCGCCCGCGCGCTGGCGCCCAGGCCCGCCGTCATGCTGATGGACGAGCCGTTCTCGGGCCTCGACGTGCAGCTGCGCGAGCGGCTGCAGGAGGAGACGCTGCAGCTCCTGCAGGGAGACCCGCGCCACCTGCCTGATCGTCACCCATGCGCCGGCCGAGGCGATCCGGCTCGGCGACCGCATCGCCGTGATGCGGGCGGGCCGCCTGGTGCAGGCCGGCAAGGCCGAGGAGCTCTACCGCAACCCGGCCGACCTGTTCGTCGCGCGGCTGTTCTCCGAGATCAACGAGGTCCCGTTCGTGGTGCTGGGCGGCGCGCTCAGGACGCCGATCGGCACCTTCGTGGTGCCCGGCCTTGAGCGACGGCGATGCGGCGGTCCTGTGCATCCGCCGCCGCGCCATCCGGGTCGGGCCGGCCGGGGCAGGGCCTGCCGGGCCGCGTCCTGCACGTGAAGTTCCTGGGCGACCAGGCGGTCCTGGAGATCGCCACCGAGGGCTTCGAGCGGCCGCTGATCACGCTGGTGCGGGAAGGCGAGGAGCCGCCGCGCGGCGCCGAGGTAGGCGTTGCCGTCGATCCCGAAAGCGTGCTCGTGTTCCCGGCGGAAACGCCCGCCGGTGGCCAATCCGGCGCGTCCGGCGGTGCCGTACAAGGGGCTTGAATCCGCAAGGGATTCGCCTAAGTAACAGCTGGGGCGGCAAACTTGCCCCGCATCACCCTTTCTGCGATAGTGTGCAAAACGCGCAAAGGCAGCCTCGGCTGCAAATGGAGCGACAAGAGATGGGTAGCTTGAGCATCTGGCATTGGCTCATCTTCCTGGTGGTCGCGCTTCTGCTGTTCGGCGGCAGCGGCAAGATCTCCTCGATCATGGGCGACGTGGCCAAGGGCATCAAAAGCTTCAAGAAGGGCATGACCGAGGACGAACGGCGGCGGCCCCGCGCCGCCGCGCAGGACCCCTTCAAGAAGGAGGAGCCGAAGGCCCTCGACGGCACCGCCGACCGGCCGCGGGCGCGCAGGCGGCGCCTGCCGCGCAACCGGCGCACGGCGCAGCCGGCCCCGCAGGTCAACAAGGTGAGCTAGAGCGCCGCGCCCGGAAGCTGCCAGGGGGCTGCGGATGTCTTGCCGGGCTCCCGCGCCGGTGGCGGTACCGGGCGGGCGCTGTGCGCAACTGGGTGAGAGATGTTCGACATCACCTCCAGCAAGCTCCTGCTGCTCGCCATCGTGGCGCTGCTCGTCATCGGCCCCAAGGATTTCCCGCTCCTGCTGCGCACCATCGGCAAGTACGTCGGCATCATCAGGGGCCACGCCAAGGAGTTTCGCGCCCAGTTCGACGAGGCTGCGCGCGAGTCGGAGCTGACCCAGCTCAAGAAGGACATGGAGAACATCGCGCAGGAGACGGAGGCCTCGCTGAAGGCCACCGGCCAGTCGGTCGAGAAGAGCCTCGAGGATGCGCGCCAGGGCGTCGAGACCACGCTGGGGCCCGATCCGTTCGCCCATCCCGACCCGTTCGCCCATGACGCCAACGGCCTGCCGCTCGCCACGCACAGCCGGCGCCGGCCGATGCCGCCGCCACCGCGGCCAACGGGGCGGCGCCGCCGCCCGAGACGCCGCCCACTCCCGAGACGCCGCCGGCTGCCGACACGCCGGCAGTCGCGCCCGACCCTGCCGTCGCCGCGCCCCTGCCCGCCCCCTCGCCGGAGAAGACCGGAGCCTGATGGCCACCACCGTCCATGCAGGACAAGCCCGACCAGCGCGCCCAGCTCCCGATCCCGCCGGAGGCGGCCAGCCCGAGGGCTACGACGAGGTCGAGGCGTCCAAGGCGCCGCTGATGGACCACCTGATCGAGCTGCGCCAGCGCCTGATCTACGCCCTCATCGGCATCGGCATCGGCTTCGCCGCCTGCTTCGCCTTCGCCACGCGGATCTACACCATCCTGGTGTGGCCCTATCTGTGGGCGCAGGGCGGCGACAAGGTGAAGATGATCTTCACCGCGCCGCAGGAGTTCTTCTTCACCAAGCTCAAGCTGGCGCTGTTCGCGGCCGTGTTCCTCGCCTTCCCGCTGATCGCCTACCAGATCTACATGTTCGTGGCGCCGGGTCTCTACAAGAACGAGAGGCAGGCGTTCCGGCCCTTCCTGGTCGCCGCCTTCCTGCTGTTCCTCTCTCGGCGCGCTGATCGTCTATTTCATCGTCATGCCGCTGATGATGAAGTTCTTCCTGGCGACGCAGATCACCGAGGGGACGGTCGAGATCGAGCTGCAGGCCAGGGTGAGCGAGTACCTGTCGCTGATCATGACGCTGATCCTGGGCTTCGGCATCATGTTCCAGCTGCCCGTGGTGCTCACCCTGCTGGCGCGGGCGGGCATCATCGGCGCCCAGCAGCTGCGCGCAGTTCCGCCGCTACGCCATCGTCGCCATCACCGGCGTCGCCGCGGTGCTCTCCCCGCCCGACCCCTTCAGCATGATCGCCATGGCGCTGCCGACGATCCTGCTCTACGAGGCCGCCATCCTGGCCGTCGACTACGTGGAGAAGCGCCGCGCCGCCAGCACCCCCGCCCCGCCCGCCGCCGAGGCGTGGGTACATCAGCTCGCTTCTTTGAGCGGCTGCAGCTTGGAGGTGTCGATCTCGCGCTCGGCGTGCCACAGGTCGTAGGCGACCTGCATCTTCAGCCACGACGCCGCCGACGTGCCGAACACGGCACCGAGCCTGACGGCCATGGCCGGCGTCACCGGCTGCTTCTCGGCAAGGATGTCGTAGAGCGACTGCCGCGAAATCCCGAGCGCCGCGGCGATCTCGACCTTGCTCGCCCGGATGGCCGGCAAGACGATCTCGCGCAGGAACGCGCCCGGATGCGTCGGGCATCGTTCAGGGCTGCGCTGCTTCGCTGTCAGCCATAGTCGAGCCCCGTGCTCTCCTGGACCAATCTTCCGTGACGCATTATACGACAGCGCAACAATTTCAACGTCATTCCCGCGAAGGCCGGAACCCAGGTCACATTCCGCGACGGCACGCTGGCGACTTCCTGCGAGTCTACGTGGCCGTGAACTGGATCCCGCCTGCGCGGGGATGACGGTGGAGCGAGAGGCGCGCGGCCGTGTTCGACATCAAGTGGATCAGGGACAACCCGGAGGCGTTCGATGCGGGGCTCGCGAAGCGCGGGATCGCGCCGGGCGGCGACGTCAAGTTCGCGGGCGAGCTGATCGCGCTCGACGAGGCGCGGCGCAAGGTCATCACGCGGCTGCAGGAGGCGCAGGCGCGGCGCAACGCGGCGTCCAAGGAGATCGGCAAGGCCAAGGCGGCCAAGGACGAGGCCAGGGCCGGCGCGCTGATGGCCGAGGTGGCGGCGCTCAAGGACGCGCTGGCCAAGGGCGAGGACGAGCAGCGCGCGGCCGACAGGGCGCTCACCGAAGCGCTCTCCGTCATCCCCAACCTGCCGGCCGACGACGTGCCGGTGGGCAGGGACGAGAAGGACAACAGGCAGGTGCGCAAGGTCGGCACGCCGCCCAAGCTCGCCTGGACCAACAAGCCCAAGGAGCACTTCGAGATCGGCGAGGCCCTGGGCCTGATGGACTTCGAGACCGCGGCCAAGCTCTCCGGCTCCCGCTTCGTGGTGCTGAAGGGCCAGCTCGCGCGCCTGGAGCGCGCGCTCGCCCAGTTCATGCTCGACCTGCACACCGCGCCCGAGAAGGACGGCCTCGGCGGCTACACGGAGATCATGCCGCCCTATCTCGTGCGCGACGAGGTGATGTACGGCACGGCGCAGCTGCCGAAGTTCGACGATGATCAGTTTCTACGGCACACTGCGTACGATCGACGTCTGATGAGCCGAGATCTGTGCAGCTACGCAGCGACAATCAGGTGACGAAGAGTTCGCGGTCACACTCGAGCAAGAGCTCGACGCGGAGACGAGAGCTCGGTAACGCCTTGGAGCAACGCTACGATTGAGCACGGCAAGCATTGCTCGAATACTCGAGACGAAGACGTTCTGGCTCATCCCCACCGCCGAGGTGCCGCTCACCAACCTGGTGCGCGAGTCGATCCGCGACGAGGCGGAGCTGCCGATCCGCGTCACGGCGTACTCGCCCTGCTTCCGCGCCGAGGCCGGGGCGGCGGGCAAGGACACGCGCGGCATGATCCGCCAGCACCAGTTCTCCAAGGTCGAGCTGGTGTCCGTCACCACGCCGGAGCAGAGCGCGGCCGAGCACGAGCGCATGACGGCCTGCGCCGAGGAGGTGCTGAAGCGGCTGGGCCTCGCCTACCGCACCATGGTCCTGTGCACCGGCGACATGGGCTTCGCCGCGCGCAAGACCTACGACATCGAGGTGTGGCTGCCGGGGCAGAACACCTACCGCGAGATCTCCTCCTGCTCCAACTGCGGCGACTTCCAGGCGCGGCGCATGCAGGCCCGCTACCGCCCCAAGGGCAGCAAGGACGAACCGCCACGTGCACACGCTGAACGGCTCCGGCCTCGCCATCGGCCGCACGCTGATCGCCATCCTGGAGAACTACCAGCAGGAGGACGGCTCGCGTCGCCATCCCCGACGCGCTGGTGCCCTACATGGGCGGGGCAAAGCGGATCGAAAAGCCGTAGGACCTGTCATCGCGGCACTTGTTGCCGCGATCCAGCTACCCACGATCTCTGGAGCAAGTTGGGAGATGGATCGCGGGGACAAGCCCCGCGATGACAACGTGGCGCGCTACGCCGCCAGCAGGGCGTCGAGCTGCTTTGCGTAGTCCAGGTCGTAAAGGTCGTCGCAGCCGCCGATGTGCTGCTCGCCGATCCAGATCTGGGGGACGCTGGTGCGCCCGCCAGCCCTGACGGTCATCTCCTCGCGTCGGGCGTGGTCGAAGGTGACATCGATCTCATCGAAGGCGACGCCCTTGCGGGCCAGCAGCTGCTTGGCCATGCGGCAATAGCCGCACGTTCGGGTGGTGTAGATCGTGACAGGCTTCATGCGATTGCAACGGGAGTCAGGTAATCGCCCGGATAGCGTGGAGTGTGCGTCGCAACATAAACCGCCCGGAGCCACGGCCAAAGCCGCCGCGGCGTGGGGCTGCCCCGCGACGAGCGCCCGGCTTCCCGAACGTCCGCGCATTGCGCCCGGCCCGGCGCCAGATAGAGTGGAGCCCATGCGCATCCTCCTCACCAACGACGACGGCATCGACTCGCCCGGCCTGCACGCGCTGCGCGAGATCGCGCGCAGCCTGAGCGACGATGTCTGGGTGGTGGCGCCCGAGACCAACCAGTCGGGCGCCAGCCACTCGCTCTCGCTGCACGAGCCCCTGCGCATGCGCAAGGTCGACGAGCGCGCCTTCGCCGTGCGCGGCACGCCCACCGACAGCGTCATCATGGGCGTGCGCCACGTCCTCAAGGACAAGACGCCCGATCTGCGTTCTCTCCGGCATCAACCGCGGCGCCAACATGGCCGAGGACGTGACCTACTCCGGCACCATCGCCGGCGCCTTCGAGGGCACCATCCTCGGCATCCGCTCGATCGCCCTGTCGCAGGCGTTCGGCTTCGAGGGCGGCAGGACGGTGCGCTGGCAGACGGCGCTGGCGCACGCGCCGGGTCTCATCCGCAAGCTGCTGGCGATCGAGTGGATGCCGTCGAGCGTCATGAACATCAATTTCCCCGACCGGGAGCCCGACGAGGTTGCGGGCACGCATGGTCACGGTGCAGGGCCGGCGCGACCCCGGCCTCCTGCAGATCGACGAGCGCCGCGACACCTGGGGCAACCCCTACTACTGGCTGGCGTTCGAGCGCCGCCGCTCCAGCGCCG
The DNA here is from genome assembly GCA_963758625.1 of uncultured Alphaproteobacteria bacterium. Lineage (GTDB taxonomy): Bacteria > Pseudomonadota > Alphaproteobacteria > Rhizobiales > Hyphomicrobiaceae > AWTP1-13. The sequence continues at coordinate 85,118 of CAVWWJ010000001.1, forward strand.
CGGAAGGCACCGACCTCGCCGCCGTCTACGCCGGCTACATCTCGGTGACGCCGCTGTTCCTCGACCTCACCCATCAGGGCATGCGGCGCGAGATCGAGCGCGCCCTGGCGTAGGCCAGGCCGCGCTCAGGGCGTCAGGTCTCACGCGACGGTCCGGCACCCGAGTGCCAGCGGGGCCGGGTGGCCCTGAGGGTCTCCAGCGCAGCGGCAGACGCATTCTACGGCCCACTCCACTGCCCCCGCTGGAGCTAGAGCCACAGGTCTCGATATCGGACGTTAACTCCCCCTTAACATTTCTTAGGGTTAATCGGTGCCAGTCGAGAGGTGTGCCGATGAGTAGCAGGCGTGCATCCGCAACCGGCGTGCTTGTACCCCTCTTTGCAGGGGCGTTGACCGTTGCCACCGTCGTCGGTGGCGGCGGCTGCAGCGCCGACATGAGCCGCTTCAGCCTGGACTGCGAGCGGCAACGTCACCACGACGGGCACGAGCCCTCTGCCCGTTCGCGCACACCAAGAGGATCGGCGAACGGTCCGGGACCCCTCCAAGGCCTCAACTTGCCGCCGCCCCAGGCGATCTGCGCACAGCTCGCCGACCTCTCCGACCGAGACGATTACTGGCGCGGCCCGCCCAAGCGACTAGCGCGATCCGCCCAAGGACTATGCGCGGTGCCGCCGCAGGACTACACCCGCCCGCCCACCAAGATCCTACCGCGAGCCGCCCGCACCGCCTCCGACGCGTCAAGCCGCCGCTCAGTCCGCATAAGGCGAGCCCCCGCAGCCAGCCAGCCGCCGAGCAGCCGTCACCGTCGAAGTGCAGCCCGGCGACACGCTCTACGGCATCGCGCGGCGCTACGGGGTCACCGCGTCCGCCGTCAAGGAGCTCAACGGCCTGCCGAGCACTCGGTCAGGCCCGGTCAGCGGCTGGTGCTGCCGGCGGAGGCGAAGGAGCGACAGCCCGCTCTGCGAAAGCGGGCCCGTTCACCGCGCAAGGCCGCGCCCCCCGCAGGCGAAAGCCGACAGGCGCGAAGCTCCCCGGCGCCAAGGAGCCGCCGGACGGCGGCGGCCGAGCCGCCTGCGTCCGCCGCCGCGCGTGGTGCAGGTGAAGCCGCGCATCATCAAGGTGGAGGAGGAGCCCAAGGCCGAGCGCCAAGGTGAAGACGGCGAAGCGGACCGAAACGGCGACAGATGCCGGGCCGCCGCCGCGCCGCCGCGAGCGGCAAATTCCGCTGGCCCCTTCGCGGCAAGGTGATCGTGCGGCTTCGGCCTGCAAGCCGGACGGCTCGAAGAACGACGGCATCAATCTGGCGGCGCCGCTCGGAACCGATGTCCACGCCGCCGAGGCAGGCCGCGTGCACTACGTCGGCGAGGCTGAAAGGCTACGGCAAGCATGGTGCTCATCCGGCACGCCGACGACTGGGCCACCGCCTACGGCTACGTCGACCAGATCCTGGTCAAGGTCAACGACGAGGTGAAGCGCGGCCAGGTGATCGCCAAGGTCGGCAAGAGCGGGCCCGTTACCCAGCCGCAGCTGAAATTCGAGCTGCGCAAGGCCTCGGTTCCCGTCGATCCGCTGGCGCATCTCCCCGACTGAAGCAGGGCTCCGTAGGTTTCGGGTCAAGCGAGGCGCAGACCCACCAAGCCTATCGGAGGGGACGTTGGGTCGCCTCGGCTTCGCCTCGACTCAACCTACTGAGCGTGTGGCCGAGCCGGCCGGCGAGGTCCTGGATGAACTGCCAGGCGACGCGGCCGGAGCGGGCGCCGCGCGTGATCGACCACTCGAGCGCCTCGCGCTCGAGCGCGTCCTGGCGCACCTTGAGCCTGTAGTGCGCGGCGTAGCCCCTCACCATGTCGAGGTACTCGTCCTGCGTGGCGTTGTGGAAGCCGAGCCACAGGCCGAAGCGGTCCGACAGGGACACCTTCTCCTCGACGGCCTCCGACGGGTTGATGGCGGTGGAGCGCTCGTTCTCCATCATGTCGCGCGGCATCAGGTGGCGGCGGTTCGAGGTGGCGTAGAACACCACGTTCTCCGGGCGGCCCTCGATGCCGCCCTCCAGCACCGCCTTCAGCGACTTGTAGGAGGTGTCGTCCCGGTCGAAGGAGAGGTCGTCGCAGAACACGATGAAGCGGTCGCGCGCGGCGCGCAGATGCGCCAGGCACTGGGGCAGCGTGTCGATGTCCTCGCGGTGAATCTCGACGAGCTTGAGGTCGGGCTTGGCCTTGGCCGCGCCGAGCTGCAGCTCGGCGCGCACCTCGGCGTGGGCGGCCTTCACCAGCGACGACTTGCCCATGCCGCGCGCGCCCCACAGCAGGGCGTTGTTGGCAGGCAGGCCCTTGGCGAACCGGCGCGTGTTGTCGAGCAGCTGCTCGATCGCGCGGTCGATGCCCTTGAGGAGCGCCAGCGGCTGGCGGTTGACCTCGGCGACCGGCAGGAACGCGTGCGGGCTCGATTGCCACACGAAGGCTTCCGCGGCCGCGAAATCGAGCCGCGGCGCGGGCTCGGGCGCGATGCGCTCCAGGGCCGACGCCAGGCGGTCGAGCGCGCTCAGAATGGCTTTGTCGTCGGTCATCGCAGGCTCTGCTATCCTCGAGGATTAACGCGCAGCAATGTGCAGCAACGTGCTGGGGCCGCTTCTATAGACGAGGGCGCGCGGGGCGTCACCGCGGCACGAGCCGAATTAGTTGCAAATGGGGGACAGGACACTATATTCCGGCGCCGGAGGCACCGGGCGAGCCGGTCCAGCGGCAGCGCCGGCCTGTCTGCCGCCCACGGCTGTTCCATCCCAGACCCGAGGATCGACCGATGCTGATCTCATCCGCCTACGCCCAAGCATCCGGAGGCGGCAACGATTTCCTCATTCAGCTCATGCCGATCCTGCTCATGTTCGTCATCTTCTACTTGCTGCTCCTGCGCCCGCAGCAGCAGCGCGCGAAGGCGCACCGCGAGATGGTTGCGAACATCCGGCGCGGCGACACGGTGGTCACCTCCGGCGGCATCATCGGCAAGGTCACCAAGGTCAAGGACGACGGCGAGATCGAGGTCGAGATCGCCGACAATACGCGCGTGCGCGTGATCAAGGGCACGGTCGCCGAGGTGCGGGTGAAGGGCGAGCCGGTCAAGGAAACGGCGTGACGCCACGCCGCGCTCGAAGCGCGCCTGACAGGCGGGGAGCGAGGTCCAAAGTCCGTCCATGCTGTACGTTTCCCGCTGGAACGCGAATATCGTTGCGGCCGTGTGCGTGCTCAGCCTGCTGCTGTGCGTGCCGAGCTTCCTTCTCCCAGCAGACGGTGAACCGATGGCCGTTCTGGCTGCCGAAGAAGCAGCTGAGCCTCGGTCTGGACCTGCAGGGCGGCGCCCACATGCTCCTCGCCATGGACGTGAACGAGGTCCGCAAGGACTGGCTCGACATGCTTGCGCGAGGATGCACGCCGCCGCCTGCGCGACGCCAAGATCGGCGTGCAGCGAGCGGGGTCATCGTCGGCAATGGCGCCGTGCAGGTGCGCATAGCCAAGGCCGAGGAGATCGACGCGGCCCTCAAGGCCTTGCGGCAGATGATCCAGCAGACCGGCAACCTGCTCATGGGGACGTCCGGCGCCGATATGGAGGTGGAGAAAGGCGAGGGCGGGCACCATCACCATCACGCCCACGGAGCTCGGCCTGCAGGAGCGCGTGAGCAACGCCCTGGCGTCGGCGCTCGAGACGGTGCGCCGGCGCGTCGATTCGATGGGCGTCGCCGAGACCACGGTCGTGCGCGAGGGCAGGAGCCGCATTCTCGTGCAGGTTCCGGGCATCCAGAACGACCGAGGACCTGAAGGAGCTGATCGGGAAGACGGCGCGCGCTGTCGTTCCACGAAGTGCACGAGACGCTGACCGCCGAGGAGGCCAAGAAGACCAGGGTGCCGCCGGGATTCAAGATCTATCCGGGCGACACCAAGGACGAGCCGGATCAGGTGCTGCGCAGAGACGCCGGTGGTGCGCGGCGACGAGCTGACGAACGCCCAGCCCTCGTTCGATCAGCGCACCAGCGGCCGATCATCGTCTTCACCTTCAACACCTCGGGCGCGCGCAAGTTCGGCAATTTCACCAGCAAGCACGTGGGCAAGCCGTTCGCCATCGTGCTCGACGACAAGGTCATCTCGGCGCCGATCATCCAGGAGCCGATCCTCGGCGGGCAGCGGCCAGATCAGCGGCAGCTTCACGCTCGGAGAGCACGACGCTGCTCGCCAACCAGCTGCGCTCCGGCGCGCTGCCGGCGAAGCTGACGGTCGCTGCAGGAGAGCACGGTCGGCCCCTCGCTCGGCAGCGACTCGATCGAGGCGGGCAGGCGCGCCATCATCGCCGGCTTCATCGGCGTCGCCGCCTTCCTGATGCTCGGCTACGGCCTGTTCGGGCTTGTTTGCCATCGTCGCGCTGGTCGTCAACCTGGCCCTGATCATCGTCGCGATGGCCTACATCGGCGCGTCGCTGACGCTGCCCGGCATTGCCGGCATCGTCCTCACCATGGGCATGTCGGTGGACGCCAACGTGCTCATCAACGAGCGCATCCGCGACGAGCGCCGCGCGGGCAAGACCCTGATCTCGGCGCTCGACAGCGGCTTCACGCGCGCCTACGGCACCATCCTGGACACCAACATGACCGGCCTGCTGGCGGCGCTCATCCTGATCGCGTTCGGCTCCGGGCCGGTGCGCGGGTTCGGCGTGACGCTTGCCATCGGCATCGTCGCCTCGGCATTCACGGCGACCACGGTCACCCGCTATCTGGTCACCGGCTGGCTGCGGTGGCGCCGTCCGACGGCTATCCCGATTTGACACGCAGGGTGCAATGCAGGGTTTCAAGTTCAAGCCGATCGAATTCGTTCCCGCCGGAACCAAGTTCCGCTTCGTCCACCATTGGCGGCTGGCGCTGGCCGAGACCATCATCCTGGCCATTGTCACGGTCTGTCTGCTGCTGTCGCCGTGGGGCCCGGGCCTGAACTACGGCGTCGACTTCCGCGGCGGGACCAAGATCGAGCTGCGCATCAAGGACGGGCCGGCCGATATCGCCGCCATCCGCGCCAAGCTCGGCGCGCTCAATCTGGGAGGCCTGCAGATCCAGCAGTTCGGCGACAGGCCCAGCGACGTGCTGATCCGCATGGAGGAGCAGCCCGGCGGCGACAAGGCCCAGCAGGAGGCGATCGCCAAGGTGCAGCGGGCGGTCGGCGAGAACGTCGAGCTGCTGGGCAGGGAGGTGATCGGGCCCGCCGTGTCCGCCGAGCTCATCACCTCGGCCATCTGGGCGCTGAGCCTTGGCGAGCCTCGGCATCTTCCTCTACGTCTGGTTCCGATTCGAATGGCAGTTCTCGGTCAGCGCCATCGTCGCGCTGCTGCACGATATCGCCATGACCGTCTGCCTGTTCTCGATCCTGCAGCTCGAGTTCGATCTCAGCATCGTCGCCGCGCTGCTGACGCTGATCGGCTACGCGGTCAACGATACCGTCGTCACCTTCGACCGGGTGCGCGAGAACCTGCGCAAGTACAAGCGCATGCCGCTCGGCGAGCTGATCGACCTGTCGGTCAACGAGACCCTGTCGCGCACGGCCATGACCGCCGGCGCCGTGCTCATCACGCTGGTTGCCCTGTTCGTGCTCGGCGGGCCCGTGATCCGCGGGTTCGCGCTCGCCATACTGTTCGGCATGCTGGTTTCCACCTACACGTCGATGTTCGTCGCCGCGCCCCTCCTCTACGTCCTCGGCGTCAAGCGCGAATGGGGCACCGACGCGCCGGTGCGCAAGGGCGGCGGCGGAGACCGAGCCGGGAGCGCGTGACCTTCAAATGAGCCTCGACGCCGGCGTGCTATCCCGGTATCGCGCCGATCGAGGCCTACGGCAACGGCGGCTTCCGGTTTGCCGGCATGAGCCACCGCGGCTCGATCCTGTGCCTGCCGAGCGGCATCTATGCCTGGGAGCCGTCCGTTCCGCTGGACGTGGCGTCGCTCGGCACCGGCGCTCGCCGAGAGAGACAGGATCGGGTTGCTCGTCGTCGGCACCGGAGCGCGCCAGGTGCTGCCGCCGGCGAGCGTGCGCCGCGCCTTTGCCGAAGCCGGCGTGGCGCTGGAGTCCATGGACACGGGCGCCGCGTGCCGGACCTACAACGTGCTGCTGGCCGAGGGCCGGCCGGTCGGGGCGGCGTTGATCGCCGCGGGTTGACGTGGCTTCCGGAGAGCGCGTGAGCGACGAGCCAGGCATCGCGGCACCGGACGGCGACGGCGCGGCGGTCGCCGCGGCGGCCCGCGCCGGCGAGCCCGACCGCTACCTCGCCGCGCTGCTCGCGCCGCCGCCCCGAGCGCGAGGCCCTGCTGGCGCTGGCGGCATTCGCGGCCGAGCTTGCGCGCATTCCGCGGCTCGTCGTGCGCGAGCCCCTGATGGGCGAGATCCGCCTGCAATGGTGGCGCGACGCCCTGGCGCTGGCCGAGGGCCGAGCGTGCCGGCCACGGCGTGGCGGACGCCGTGCGCGCAGGCCGCCCGCAGCTACGATCTGCCGGCCGCGCTCCTCGACGGCTTGATCGACGCGCGCGCGTCTCGAGCTTCGGCGGCGGCCCCTTCGCCGACGACCGGGCGCTGCACGACTTCCTGTGGAGGACCGAGGGCGCCCTGTTCGCCCTGGCTGCGCGGGTGCTGGGCCATGCCGCGGGCGCCGACGTCGAGGCCGCCTGCCGAGCCGCGGGGCAGGCCTACGGCCTGGCGCGTCTCCTCTTCGGGCTGCCGCGCAGCCTGGCGCAGGGCCGCATCCCGCTTGCCGCAGACGGCAGATCGCCGAGCGCCGGACGTGACGGCGCACGAGCTGCTTGCCGGCACCGCCGGAGCCGCGGTCGACGCGGCTGCTGGACGCCTACCGTGCGCAAATTCGCGCACAGCCTTGCCAGCGCGCGCCGGCTGGCGGCGCAGCTGCCGCGCAGGACCCGCATCGCCTTCCTTCCTTTGGCCTTGGTCGGGCCTTATGTGCGAGCCCAGGAGCGGGCGGGCCGCCACTCCCTGCGCGAGGAGGTCCGTATTGCGCCTCTGACGCGGGTGTGCAGGATTGCCGCCGCGCACTGTTTGGCCGCCTCTGAAGCGGGCAGGGGCACGGGGACGAGAGGGGGAGCGATGCGACGCTAGGCTCTGGCGGCTGATCTGCGTGGTGCCCATCCTCGACAGTCGTCGCAAGCGATGCCGCCCGGGCGGAGCCGGAGATCGTCTGGCAGGTGGAGAACCCCTTCCGCTTCTTCCTCGATCCCGCCGATACCGAGGTGCATCGCGCGACCTGGGCCAGCCTCACGCCGGAGCAGCGCGCAACCCCCGTGCTGTCGGCGGAGAAGCTGCTGTCGGCGCGCCATCCGGAGGCGGGATGGAGCGCCACCATGTACGACAAGACGTGCTGGGACGCGAAGCGCAACAGGTATGCGTGCCGCGAGCTGAGCGACTATCTGAACCCCAAGAGCGCATATCGTGCGCGCCACCCTGAAGAGACCTGCCGGACGCGCAGACGGTCGATTGCACGTGGCTCACCGCGCCGCAGGGGCGCGGCGGGCGCGGCAAGGCGGTGACGCTGCCCTGCGACACGGCCGTGCAGCTGGAGATCCCCTACCCGGACGGCGCCTGGATCAGGGTGGAGATCGGCGGGCGGCAGGTGGCGGAGGTCATGGCGCGCGTCAGCGACCTCTTCATCGTCGGCATGGGCGACAGCTTCGCCTCCGGCGAGGGCAATCCCGACGTGCCGGTGCAGCTGTCGCCGACCCGCACCGTGGACTACGACGCCGGCAAACAAGAAGGCGCGGCTCGCCGGCTACCCTGCGCGCATCGGCGACTGGAAGGCGATCGGCGACAGGGACTTCATCGAGGAGAATGCGCGCTGGCAGGACCAGGCCTGCCATCGCTCGCTCTACTCGCATCAGCTGCGCGCCGCCCTGCAGCTGGCGGTCGAGGACCCGCACCGCGCGGTGACCTTCGTGGGCGTGGCGTGCTCCGGCGCGGAGACCACCTTCGGCCTGTTCCTGCGCTACAAGGGCCACGAGTGGGTGCCGAACCCGCCGCGAGCTGTCGCAGATTTCGGCGGTCGCGGAAGCCCAATGCGGGAACAAGGACGCGCGCGACCACGAGCTGCCCGAGGCCTACCACATGAACGAGAAGATCCCCGAGCTGAAGGGCGGCCTGGTGCTGCAGGAAGTGCGACGCCGACAGGGCCCGCAAGATCGACCTCCTGTTCCTCTCCATCGGCGGCAACGACATCGGCTTCTCCAGGCTGGTGGCCAACGCGGTGCTGGCCGACAGCTCCATGCTGCGCCGGCTCGGCGGCTGGTTCGGCCAGGTGCACGGCTTCGAGGAGGCCGGCGAAGTTGCTCGACCTGCTCGACGATCGCCTGAAGGCGGTCAACCGCGCGGCGCATTTCCTCCTGCACGTGCCGTGGCCGGAATCCGACCGCGTGATCCTGACCGGCTATCCGCCCATGGCACTGCTGGGCGACGGCAGCTCCGTCTGCCCCGACGGCAACACCGGCATGACCGTGCTTCCCGACTTCTTCCTGAGCGAGGCCAAGGCGCGCGAGGGCAACACCACGGCCGAGCGGCTGCATGCGGTCATGGAGGACAGCGCGCGCCAGCACGGCTGGACGTTCGTCGATGCCCACCGGGCGGCCTTCCGCGGCCGCGGCATCTGCGCGGGGCACACCGAGGCGTCCTGGGGCATGGCGGACGACATGCGGCTGCCGCGGCTGGTCGACGGCGTGTGGGAGCCCTACAACCCCGCCGAGTGGCGCGCCTATGCGCCGCGGCACAGATGGTTCCGCACCCCCAACGACGCCTTCATGACGGGCAATTTCCACGTGTCGCAGTCGCTGCTGCAGAACGTCCTGAAGACGCAGAAGCTGTCGTGGGTGCAGCCGCTGCTGGCCAGCCTCTACTCGGGTGCCTTCCATCCCACCGCCGAGGGCCAGGCCGCGATGGCCGACGCGGTGGTGGAGAAGGCGCGCGCCATACTGGCGAAGTACGAGGCCAAGCGGCGGCCGGATATCGACCGAGCGGCTGGGCCTGGTGCAATAGCGTGCCGGTCGAAGGCTCGGGCCTGCGACGTCTGCATTGACGCCGTATGCGACTGTCCTCGCGCGACTGCCGCGCCGCCTCGGCTCCGCAGTCGCGAGCGTCGCGCGCACGCGACAGGATTTCGGCTACGCATTCGCAACGCAAGGATGCTGTCGACCAGCCATGGCGCACCGATGCGCGCTCGCAGTCCGCGGTGACGCCTAGTTCCGATGAAAGACTTCGCGATGTAGATTGCGAAAATGTACAACTGCCAGAAATGTCCCGGCTACTGCTGCTCCTATCCGCTGATCGCGCTCACCAAGCGGGACGTGGAGCGGCTTGCCAGGCACTTCGACCTGAGCTTCGAGGAGGCCAAGGCCAAGTTCACGGTCGAGCGCTGGGGCCACAAGTATTCCATGCGCCGCAAGAAGGACGAGCACTTCGGCCGGGTGTGCCGGTTCTTCGACACCGAGAAGCGCCGCTGCACGGTCTACGCGGCGCGTCCCGCCACCTGCCGCAGCTATCCCGGCGACGGCCGCTGCGGCTACTACGACTTCCTGTCGTTCGAGCGCAAGACGCAGAACGACCCCGAGTTCATCGCCACGACGGACAACAAGTGACGCTCCGGCCGACGCTGCATCCCACCCGCGCGTAGGCCATCGCGGGGAGGGGATGCGGGTGGGGGTCGCACACGTGCTCAAGGTCATCGCTCCCGAACCCTCACCCCTGCCCGCTGTATGGCCGGGGACATGGGTTACAGGTGTGCGGAGACATGGGTGACAACTCCAGCAGCATGGGCGACCGGGATTCGACGGGAGGACGATCATGCCCTGGCGCGAGGGGAAATCCGGTCGCATCCGTCTCTCGGTTCGCACCGCGCCCGAACGGCGTGGCAGGCCCGGCAGCCGGCAATCATGACTGACCAGTCAGTCACAACTGCGTGAGGCCGGGTTGTGCGCGTTGCGGCCCGCGGCTAAAGCTGGTTGCGTTAGTGACTGACTGGTCAGTCATGGAGGCGGTCGGAATGCAGCGGGATCGACCGAAGCGGGCCGCCGGCACGGCCGGCAAGCGCAACCGGCGGGGCACCGAGGCCGGCGGTGCGTCAGTGGATGCAGCCGCGGGCGGGACGGGCACGCGGGCGGCCGGGCGCGGGCGCGAGGCGGCGCCGGGCGAATCCCGAGCAGGCGAGCGCAAGCCGAGGATGCAGCCCGCCGAGCGGCGGCAGGCGATCCTGGATGCGGCGCTCGTGGTGTTCGCCGAGCACGGCTTCGAGGCGGCGCGGCTCGACGAGGTGGCGGCGCGCGCAGGCGTGGCCAAGGGCACGCTCTACCTCTATTTCAAGGACAAGCAGGCGCTATTCGAGACCCTGGTGCGCAGCGCCATCGATCCGATCTTCGAGCGCATCGAGGCCGTCACGACCGTGCCCGACCTGCCGCTCGCGCAGGTGCTCCAGACCCTCTTTGCGGTGTTCCGCTCGCAGATCCTGGAGACCGACCGCAAGCTCATGATCCGCCTCGTCATCGCCGAGGGCCCGCGCTTTCCGGCGATCGCGGAGTTCTACTACCGCAACGTGGTGGCGCGCATGCTGCCGCTGATCCGCAGGATTGCCGAGCGCGCCGTCGAGCGCGGCGAGTTGCCCAACGACGCGCTGGCGCGCTTTCCGCAGCTCGCCGCCGGGCCCCTGCTGCTGGCCGTGCTCTGGGACGCGATGTTCACCCGGATCGATCCCCTCGACGTGAAACGCTACCTCGAGGCCTTCGGCGACATGCTGACGGCCGGCGCACGGAGCCCCGCGCCATGAGCCCCATCGTACGACGGGCAGCCGTCGCTGTCGTGCTCGCGGCCGCGGCCGCCGCGATCGCCCTGGCGCTCTGGCGTCCCGGGTCCGCAGAGCAGCGGTTCCAGGGCTGGGTCGAGGCTCAGCTGATCTTCGTGAGCCCCGACGAGATCGGTCGCATGGAGGCGCTCGGCGTGCGCGAGGGCGATGCGGTGGAGGCCGGCGCGCTTCTGTTCGCGCTCGACGCCGATCTGCAGCGCGCCGCGGTCGCGGAGAACGAAGCGGCGGTGGTGAACGCGCGCCAGGCCTACGCGCGCGCCAAGACCCTGCTCGGGGCGACGGTGGTCACGCAGAAGGCGTTCGATGATGCCGAGGCGGCCCTGCGTACGGCGGAGGCGCGGCTCGTCTCGGCGCGGACGCGGCTCGACCGGCGGCGCATCGTGAGCCCCGTGTCGGGCGTGGTGCAGGAGGTCTATTTCCGGGCCGGCGAGCAGGTGCAGCCGGGCCGGCCGATCCTCTCGCTGCTGCCGCCGGGCAACATCAGGGTACGCTTCTTCGTACCCCAGGCCGAGCTGCCCAAGGTGAAGCTCGGCGATCGCATCGCGGTCAAATGCGACGGATGTGCCGCCGACCTCGTGGCACGCATCAACTTCATCTCGGCGCAGGCGGAGTTCACCCCGCCCGTCATCTACAGCCAGGACGAGCGCGCGCGCCTCGTCTTCCGCATCGAGGCGATCCCCGAGCGACCCGCCGACCTGCGCGTCGGGCAGCCGGTGTCGGTGGCCCTGCAGCCCGCCGCTGAGACGAGCCATGCCCACAAGTGACAAGGCCAACGGCGCGCCCGCGGTCGAGGTGGAAGGGCTCACCAAGTCGTTCGACGGCAAGGTGGTGGTGCGCGACCTCTCGCTCAGCGTGCGGCGCGGCCACATCTACGGCTTCCTCGGCCCCAACGGCTCGGGCAAGACCACCACCTTGCGCATGATGTGCGGGCTGCTCACTCCCGACGGCGGCAGGGGCACGGCGCTCGGCTACGACATCCTGACCGAGCGCGACAGGATCAAGCGCCACGTCGGCTACATGACCCAGCGATTCAGTCTCTACCAGGACCTCTCCATACAGGAGAACCTGGAGTTCGTCGCGCGCGTTCTACGGTCTCGCGGCGCCCGAAAGGCAGGCGCGCGAGGCGATCGCAAGGCTCGGGCTCGCAGGGACGCGAGCGCCAGCTCGCGGGCACGCTGTCGGGCGGCTGGAAGCAGCGGCTGGCGCTCGGCGCCTGCATCCTGCCCAAGCCCGAGCTGCTGCTGCTCGACGAGCCCACCGCCGGCGTCGATCCCAAGGCGCGGCGCGAGTTCTGGGGCGAGATCCACAAGCTGGCCGCCGGCGGCATGACGGTGCTGGTCTCCACCCACTACATGGACGAGGCCGAGCGCTGCCACGAGATCGCCTACATCGCCTACGGCGAGCTCCTGGCGCAGGGCACCATCGAGGAGGTCATCGCCAACTCCGGCCTCAGGACGTACACGGTCAGCGGGCCCGACCTGCAGTCGCTCTCCGAGCGCCTCCTCGGCATGCGCGGGATCGACATGGTGGCCCCGTTCGGGGTGAGCCTGCATGTCGCCGGCCGCGACGCGGCTGCGCTCGATGCGGCGGTCGCCCGCTTCCGCACCGAGGCCGAGCTCAGCTGGAGCCTGTCGCAGCCCTCGCTGGAGGATGTCTTCATCGATCTGATGAGCCGGGCACGGGACAACTTCCAATGACGCTGTCGCGCACGCTCGCCATGTTCATCAAGGAGTTCGTGCAGCTCCGGCGCGACCGGCTGACGTTCGCGACCATGATCTTCATCCCGGTCGTGCAGCTCCTCCTGTTCGGATACGCCATCAACACCACGCCGCGCCATCTGCCGACCGCGCTCCTGATGCACGAGGAGAGCGACCTCTCCCGCTCGATCCTCGCAGCGCTCAACAATACCTCCTACTTCAAGATGACGCGGCTTGCCCGCACCGAGGCGGAGATGGACCGCTGGATCAGGTCCGGCGAGGTGCTGTTCGCCGTCGAGATCCCCGCGGGCTTCGAGCGCAGCGTCCGGCGCGGCGATAAGCCGGCGATCCTGGTGGTGGCGGACGCCACCGACCCGGTGGCGGCGGGCACCGCGCTCGGCGCGCTCGAAGGCATCGTGCGTACGGCGCTGGTGCGCGACCGCGGCCTGCCCGAGACCGCCGAGCAGCGGGCCGCGTTCGAAATCCGCCAGCACCGGCGCTACAACCCGGGCGCCGTGACCAGCCTCAACATCGTGCCGGGCCTGCTCGGCACCATCCTCACCATGACGATGCTGATCTTCACCGCGCTCTCCGTCACGCGCGAGCTGGAGCGCGGCACCATGGAGAGCCTGCTCGCCATGCCGATCGAGCCTCTGGAGATCATGCTCGGCAAGATCGCGCCCTACATCGTCATCGGCTTCATCCAGGCGGCGCTGATCGTGGGCTTCGGCGTCTACCTCTTCCAGGTTCCGATCATCGGCAGCGTCTGGCTGCTGGCGGGCCTGAGCACCCTCTTCATCGCTGCCAACCTGTCGATCGGCTACACCTTCTCGACGGTGGCGCAGAACCAGCTGCAGGCCATCCAGATGTCGTTCATGTTCTTCCTGCCCAACATCCTGTTGTCGGGCTTCATGTTCCCGTTCGCGGGCATGCCGGGCTGGGCGCAGTGGATCGGCGAGATGCTGCCGCTGACGCACTACATCCGCATCGTGCGCGGCATCATGCTGAAGGGTGCCACGCTGGGCGACATCCAGGGCGATGCGCTGGCGCTGCTCGCCCTCATGCTCGTCGCCATGACCGTCGCGGTACGCCGCTTCCGACGCACGCTCGACTGATCCGCCTCCGGCCGGACAGGTTGGCCGAGCGAAACACGGAGCGAACGACCAGCCAGCCGAGGTGTCGGGTCGGCCGCCGGCTTGCGCCGTCGCTGACCCAGCTCTTATGTTGCAATGCAACATGAGAGCGCGAGTTTGACGCTAACCTGTCACTTATGTGACACAGCGCCGCTGACCTGGTGGCGCGGCCGGGAGCCCGTCGAGCGGTGGCTCTGGACGGTGGGCGACGGCACGATCAGGCGCAGATCCGCGGCGCCCGCCTCGATCTCGAGCGGGGTGGCGCCGAAGGCGTCGCCGTCGATCTGGGTCGGCACCGGGTGCTGCGCGGTCACCGTGGCACGCAGACAGGGAAGCATCTCGACATCGCCGTGGCTCGCCGAGCGATCGTCGAGCGTGCCCATTGCGAGTGCCATCAGTTGCCCCACCAGCACCGCCCGGTTCTTGGCCTTGAACAGGATCGCCTGCAACCCGCGCTCGCGGATGCCGGTGCCGCGCGCCATCACGAAATGGCCGCCGTAGTGGCTGGCGTTGGCGATCACGGCCCAGCTCGCCTCGTGGCGGCGGCCGTCGACGGTGACGGTGAGCATATCCACGGGATGGGCGAGCGCGCCGAGCATGGGCCCCGCGTAGGCCACCTTCCCGACGTGGCTTTTGAGGCGATGATCGAGGGCGGCGATCACGCGCCCGTCGAAGCCGGCACCCGCCATCAGCAGAAACGGCTCGCCGTTGGCGCGAGCGCACACGGCGTCCACGACGGGGCCGTCGAGAAGCATGCGCACCACCGCGGCGCTCTTTTGATGTGCAAGGCCGATCTCGTGCGCCAGCACGTTGCCGGTACCTACCGGGACGATGCCGAGCGGCGTCCGGTGCCGATCAGCGTGGCGGCCACCTGGCGGATGGTGCCGTCGCCGCCGGCGGCCAGGATGGCGTCGTAGCGGCCGCTCCCCGCTGCCTCGCGCGCCTGGGCTCGCCCGGTCTCGACGTCGGCGGGCTGCGTCATGGTGAGCTCGGCGCCCGCGCGCAGCAGGGCGTGCACCACCTCCTCGACGAGCGGGGAGCCGTTGAGCCCGGCCCCCGGGTTGGCAATCAGGTAGAAGCGGCGGCGCGTGGGGCGCATCGCAATAACACCACAACGATCGGCGCGAGGAGCGACCGGAGATTTTCGAGGCCGGATGGCGTGGGCAGATATCGTGGAACGGAGCGCGGGCGTCAATGTGCAGTGCGGCGAATACCTGGGAGGACGACCTGGGATCTTGGCGGGCGCCAGCGGCTTCCCCATAATCGCCGGCGACGGGCGGAACCATAGATCTTGCCATGGGGGACTCCGGCTGTGAACGCGCGAATCTTGCAACTTGCTGGCACTGGCCGTCTGCTGCGGTGGCGCCGGCAGGCCCAGGATTGGCCGCAGCGGACGGTCACCGTCGTGGTGCCGTTCAGTGCCGGCTCGACCCCCATTCGATCGCGCGGGTGGTGGCGGAGCGCCTGGCGGCGCGGGTCGGCCAGCCGGTGCTGGTGGAGAACCGGCCCGGCGCCAGCGGCAACACAGGCACCGCCGCCGTCGCCAAGGCGGCGCCAGACGGCTACACGCTGGGCGTCAGCATCGTCGGGCCGCTGGTCATCAATGCGATCCTGTTTCCCAAGATGCCCTACGATACCGCGAAGGAGATCGCGCCCGTCACCATCCTCGCCGCGCAGCCCAGCGTGCTCGTCGCTCATCCCGGCGTCGCCGCCGACCGCGTGCCGGAGCTGCTGGACCTCCTGAAGAAGGACGCGGGCAAATTCACCTACGGGTCGATCGGGCGCGGCTCGCTCTCGCATCTCGCCATGGAGTCGCTCGCCAGCAAGGCGGGGGTGAAGCTCGTACATCTGCCGTTCCAGGGCTCGCCGGCGGCGGCCACCGCGCTCCTGCGCGGGGATGTGCAACTTGCCGTGCTGCCGGCGGCCTCGGTGGTGCCGCTGGGCCGCGCCAGCAAGCTCAAGCTGCTCGCCGTCACCTCGCCGAAGCGCTCGCCCCTGCTGCCCGACCTGCCGACGCTCGGCGAGCACGCCATCGCCGGCGTGGAGGCCGACGCCTGGGTCGGCCTGATCGCGCCGGCGGGCACGCCGGAGCCGGTTCTCGCGCGGCTCCACAAGGAGGCGGTGGCCGTGCTCGGCGAGCCCGAGGTGGTGGCGAAGCTCGCCCAGCAGTTCGTGGTGCCGATCGCCAACACGCCTTCCGAGTTCCGCGCCGTCCTGGAGGAGGAGCGCGCCCGCTGGGCCCCGATCATCGCCGCCGCCGGCATCAAGCTGGAGTGAGACGGGGTTGGACTCTGCGCGTCTGCCCCAAAGGCCTGAGGCCTTCAGGAGATACTTCATGTCGAGGATCGTACTCGCCTGCCTGGCACTGTCCCTCGCCGGCGCCGTCGCGCAGGCCGTCAGTCAGGCCGACCGCGACACCTGCAGCAGCTGGCTTAGGACGGTCAATGTAACCGTGACCGAGTGGGCCGACGCGCGCATTGCCGCCTGTACGCGCATCATCGAGGACGCCGGGGAGAGCGCCGCCGGCAGGGCCGAGGCCTACGTCAATCGGGGCGGAGGCTATGCCGCCAAGCATGACGACGCGCGTGCGATCGCAGACTACACCGCGAGCCTCGAGATCGCCCCCCGCAGCGCACAGGCGTACCTGCTTCGCGGTGAGGCGTACAAGAGAAACGACGACCATAAGCGAGCCATCGCCGACTACACGAAGCTCATCGAGCTCGATCCAGTTCAAGGCCATATGGCTCGCGGGCACGTCTACATGGGGACAGGGAACGAGGGCGACTACGATCGTGCCGTCGCCGACTTCACCAAGGTCATCGAGACCGATCCGAGCTTCGAGACGCCTATCTCGCGCGCAGCGAAGCCTACAACTCCAAAGGCGATTACGACCGCGCTATTGCCGACTATTCGAAGCTGATCGAGATCGACCCGAAGAACGCCGTCTTCCACCTTTTCCGCGCAGATGCCTACGATCGCCAGAAGGACTACGCCGGCGCCATCACCGATTACACGACTGTCGTCGAGCTGGAGCCGGACACTTCCGGGCCTATGACGCGCGCGCGCAGGCATATTTGAAGGCCGGCAAGGCGGCGCAAGGCCTCCCCGATGCGGAGCAGGCCCTGAAGCTGGCCCCCGGCGAGGCGAGCGTCCTCCAGACCCGCGGCCACATCCTCGAGGCGCTGGGCCGCCGCGACGAGGCCATTGCCGACCTCCGCCGCGCACTGACGCTCAATCCAGGCCTGCAACGCAGCAAGGATGCACTGAAGCGGCTGGGGGTTGCGCCGTAGGCTCCGAACGGCACCGCCCACTTGCCTTGCAACGCGCCCATCGGTCCGCGCGTTGACAGCGGGAACCGGGCCCGCAGGCGGCAGCGCCGCGAGGATCGCGTCGAGGGCCGATCCAGCGGAGCACGTCAATGAAAGCACGCGTCTACCTACGGTGGGTCATCCGTCATTCGAGCGGTTTGAAGCCCGTGGTCTTCACCACGTCCGCCCAGCGCTGCGTGTCCGCGGCAATGATGTTCGCAAATTCGGCGGGCGAGCTTTGCGAGGGGTCGAAGCCCAGCCGGATCAGCCCTGCCTTGAGGGCGTCGGTGGTGACGGCGGTGCGGATCGCCCCGTTGAGCGCCGTCACGACAGCGGCCGGCGTGCGCGCCGGGACCAGCACGCCCAGGCGCTCCACGCCCATCTCCGCCAGCGCGGGATAGCCGGCCTCGACGATCGAGGGCACGTCGGGCAGCGTGGCGCTGCGGGTCGGCGCGGTGGTGGCCAGGGCCCGCAGCGGCGCCGCCTGACCAGGCTGCAGGTGGGGCACCAGGCTGCCGATGTTGCTAATGACGCCAGAGACGTGCCCGCCGAGCATGTCCTGGATGCTCATCGCCGCGCCCTTGTAGGGCACGTGCACGAGCTCCACCCCGGCCAGGCGCGCGAACGTGAGCAGGATGAAGTGCGGCAGCGTCGCAACGCCCGCCGTCCCGATCGAGGCCTGTCCGGGGTTGGCCTTGGCCCAGGCGACGAAGTCGGCGAGCGACTGCACGTCCGCCGGCACCCTGGGCCCGATCGCCATCACGAACTGGAACGAGCAGACGACGCCGACGGGGGCATAGTCGTCGAGCGCCCTGTAGTTCAGGCGGCGGTAGATGTGCGGATAGAGGGAGAGCTGGTCGGCCGGCACGAGCCCCATCACCGAGCCGTCGGGCTCGGCGGCCTTGAGCGTCTCGAGCGCGATGCGCCCGCCGGCCCCGGTGCGGTTCTCCACGATCAGCGACGACGCGTAGCCCTTGATGTGCTCCGCGAGCAGCCGCGCGACCGCGTCGATGCCGCCGCCGGCCGAGAAGCCGCAGAGCATGCGCGCCGGCCTGGCGACGGTCTGCGCCAATGCGCGCTGCGTGAGAATGAGCGGATGAGCGGCGGCCCCGGCCCCCGCAGCTGCCGCAATGAAGTGGCGGCGGCTCAGCATGGCATGTGTCTCCCGGCGACGTTGCTGACGTTGGATCCGCCTCCGAGCGTCGTGGTGTGGCAACGCAGCCACAAGTCAACTCTTCGATACCGTTTCATCCCGATACGCAGCAAAACCGCACAGTGGTTTGACCCCCCATCGAGTTCGTGCATCCGCATAGCAGGAGTGACTGGCGCGGGCGGCGCGGCACACGCCACTGGCAGGCTGAGGGCAGACCTTGCGGTCCGTGTGGAAACGAGAGGTGTCGAACTCGTGAATCTGTGAGCGCGCGCGATCGAAGCGGGTCACGATTTCGCGCCGCGCATTGGCTGCCCGCCGACTCTGCTCTATGACGGCGCATGGCCAAGGAGGGACAGATCAGGGTCGGTGTCGGCGGCTGGACGTTCGAGCCGTGGCGCGGCACCTTCTATCCGAAGGGCCTGGCGCATGCGCGCGAGCTCGAATACGCAAGCCAGCACCTCACCTCCATCGAGATCAACGGTACCTTCTACCGCACGCAGACGCCCGCCACCTTCGCCAAGTGGCGCGCCGAGACGCCGGAGGGTTTCGTCTTCTCGGTCAAGGGTCCGCGCTATGCGGTGAACCGCAGCGTGCTGGGCGAGGCGGGCGATGCCATCAAGCGGTTCCTCGACTTCGGCGTCACCGAGCTGGGCCCCCGCCTCGGCCCGATCCTTTGGCAGCTCGCGCCCACCAAGAAGTTCGACGCGGCCGATCTCGGCGCCTTCCTGGAGCTCCTCCCGCCCACGCTCGGCGGCGTGAAGCTGCGCCACGTGCTGGAGCCACGCCACGCCTCCTTCCTGACGCCGGCGTTCATCGCGCTTCTGCGCCGGTTCGCCGTCCCCGTGGTCTACGCCGAGCACGCGAGCTATCCCTCCATTCCCGACCCGGTCGGCGATTTCATCTATGCCCGCCTGCAGAAGGGGCGCGACGACGTCGCCACCGGCTATCCGCCCGACGAGATCGACGCGTGGGCGGCACGCGCGCGGGTCTGGGCAAAGGGCGGCGCGCCCAAGGACCTGGCCCTCGCGGAGCCGGTGAAAAAGGCCAAGACGCAACCCCGCGACGTGTTCGTCTATTTCATCCACGAGGGCAAGGTGCGCGCGCCCGCCGCCGCGATGGCCCTGATCGAGCGGCTCGGCGGGTAGACTCTGCGCCCCGGCGCAGGCCGTGGCTGACCCAGGGCAGATCCAGGGCAATCAGCATCGCGTCGGCACTATCGCTTGGCTGGGATGCTGCAGCGGCACTGTTGCAGGGCAAGCTCGCGAATTTGTGTTCGCCGCCGCCGATCCGTGCGGGCGCGGCGTTGCGTAATCGCGGGCACTGGCACTTGGACCACCCTTCGAGCAACGCGAGGTTTTCCGCCATGACGCGCGCATTTGCCCGGCCGGCGCTGATTGCCGGCCTTCTCCTGGGGATCGCCGGCCTCGCCAACGTCGCGGCCACGGTCCCAGTCACTGCCCAGGATACCGGCGGGCTTGTCACCTACAAGAACGACCGCCACGGCTTCACCCTGACCTATCCCTCGGCCCGCCTCACCGCCTTCCCGCCGGCCACGCCGGACGGACTGCAGTTCGTCTCCAAGGACGGCAAGGCGCGCGTGCTGGCCGGCACGCTCGCCAACTTCGACGGCAAGAGCCTCCAGGACTACCGCACGTACCTGCTCAACGAGACCTATCCGGGCGCCAAGATCACCTACGCGCCGGTGCGCGACACCTGGTTCGTGCTCTCGGGCATCAAGAGCGACGGCACCACCGCCTTCTACCAGCGTGTCAACTTCGTCTGCGGGGGCAAGAACATCAACAGCTGGACCGTGGTCTTCCCGGACGCCGAGAAGAAGGACGTGTACTCCCCGCTCATCGAGCAGGTGCACCGCGACTATCGCCTCGGCAACGGCAACTGCGCCAACGCCGCCAAGCAGGCGAGCGCCACCAAGTAGGTGGGCATGGATGCGCGACCCGAGCCCCTCTCGCCGACCGTCGACCGTCGACGATTGTGGCGCGCGCCCACGCTCGTCTGGACGAAGGTGTTCGGGGAGAGGGCGTGCCGCATCAGTCGAATCGGGATGTGTCCATCCTGCCACGCGTCACCCCTTCCGTGCACGACTGAGGCGCCGGCGCCGATTGTCCACAGCGCTGGCGGGCTAATGCGTTGATCGTCCGTGCTGACCTGTCCACAGCCAAACTTGTGAACGATACCCGCTATCCTGCATGCGTCATCGCTCTATAACCGGGGCGGCGGGGGGCTGCTGTGCCCATCCGGATCGCAGCGGGAAATCCGGATGGGCGCGCCTCCTCCAGTGGGGCAACTGCAGAGGGCGGGGGCAACGATGAACGATCAACCAGCCAGGATGTCGGACGGGCAGATGGGCGTGTGCGCGGTGCTCGTGGATGTGCTGATCGAGAAGGGCATCGTCACGCAGCGCGAGCTCCTCGATCGCCTCGGGCAGGCGCAGGCGGCGTCGGGCCGGGGGTTCGGTGGCTTCGGCGCGGCGCGCGCGCTGGCCGACGTCGTGGCCCATCTGGAGCCGGAGGAGCGTAACGCCGGGACGCCGCAGCGCCTGGACGGTGAGACCGTACTGGTGGTCGAGGAGGACCCCTCCATGGCGGACCGCATGATGGCCATCCTGGAGCGCGCCGGCGCCGAGGTTCTGGTTGCGCGTGGCGCCGAGGAGGCGCTGTCGCGTCTGGCGCAGTTCGATTTCTCGGCCGCCGTGCTCGACTGGCGCCCCGAGCGGAACGCGCACCGAGCCGTGACGCGATGGCTGCGCGAGGACGGCGTGCGCATCCTGTTCCACGCCGCGCATCCTCCCGAGGACGCGGTCTCGGCCTGCGGCGATCCCGTCCTCGTGAAGCCGGCACCGGCAGGCGAGATCGTCGGCGCGCTGGCGCGGCTCACCGGCCCAATCGGCATCGACCGCGCCCTCGGCGCCGGATAGGGCGGATCGAGGCCGAAGGCCGCTACTCGGCCACCGCTTTGGCGCTGGCGACGTCCGGGGCCAGTAAAGCCGAGATCCGGTCGTACCGGTTCGGGCTGATGGTGTTGAGCGGCACCCTGAACCTGCAGGAGAAGCCGCCGGGCTCGAAGGTGATCGCGGGCTCCGCCGTCGGGCTCGTCGCCATCGCCCCGATGAGCGAGAGGCCGAACCCGCGGTAGGAGGCGGGCTGCACCGGCGGGCCGCCGCGCTCCTGCCAGGCGAACTCCATGTACCGGTCGGTGCCGACGCCGCCCAGCGTCCACTCCGAGACAACCTCGCCCGTTGCGTTCGAGAGCGCGCCGTACTTGGCGGCGTTGGTGCACAGCTCGTGCACGATGAGCGCGAACGTCTGCACTCCCGAGGGCCCCAGTGCGACGGGCGGCCCCGAGATCCGCACGCGCTCGGAGAAGCCGGCAATCTCCGCCTTAACCACATCGCGCAACTCCGCGCCCTGCCAGCTCGCCTCGGTCAGGAGCTCGTGCGCGTGGCCCAGGGACTGCAGGCGCCCCATCAGGACCTCGTGCGCGTCCTCGAGCGAGCGTCCGCCCGTCAGGGTGCGCGAGGTGATGGACTGGAACACCGACAGGAGATTCTTGACCCGGTGCGTCAGCTCCTGCACCAGAATCACGAGGCGCTCCTCCGCCTGCCTGCGCTCGCGCACCTCGGCGCGCAGCCGCTCCGCGGACTGCTCCAGCTCCGCAGTCCGGTCGGCGACGCGCCGCTCCAGCAGGGCATGCGAGCGCGCAAGCTCGGCGCGCATGCGATAGAGCTCGACGAACACCTTGACCTTGGCGCGCAGGATCTCCGGCACGATCGGGATGAGGATGTAGTCCACCGCCCCCAACGCGTAGCCTTCGGCGGTCTGCACGTCGTCCGCGAACGCGGTGACGAAGATGATGGGCGTATGCCGCGATCGCCTGCGGGCGCGGATCGCGGCGGCGGTCTCGAGGCCCGACATCCCGGGCATGTTGACGTCGAGCAGGATGACGGCGAACTCGCGCTCGAGGAGGAGCTTCAGCGCCTCCTCGCCCGATGTCACGGAGACGATGTTCTGCCCGAGGTCCTCCAGGACGACGTGGTAGGTGAGGTGCTTCTCGTGCAGATCATCGACGATCAGGATGTCGGCGCGGTCGACGGGTGGTATCACCATGCGGGCTATCGACCCTCGCGCTGCAGACAGGAATGCTGCTCCGCCAGCAGATGGCGTGCGTCGTCCGGCTTGGATGGCTCCACCGCAGCCCGCATCCGGGCGAGCGCCGCGGCAGCCTCGATCTCGGGCGCTCCAGCTTGCGCAGGCCCGAGGGGCAGCGGTTGCAGCGTGCAGTTCACGGGCAGGTAGAGCGTGAAGCTCGAGCCGCGTCCGGGGCTCGAGACGAGCCTGATTTCGCCGCCGAGCAGCCTGGAGAGCCCCCGCGCGATCGCGAGGCCGAGACCTGTGCCGGCATACCTGCTGAGGATGCTGGCGTCGGCCTGGTGGAAGGCCTGGAAGACGATCTCGTGCTTGTCGGGGGCGATGCCGATGCCGGTGTCGGTGACCCGCAGGGCGATGACGCTCGCCGCGTCGCCGAGACCTGCGTTGGGCGCGCTCCCGTCGGGCTCGGCGGGCTCGAGCGTGAGCGTCACTTGCCCGCGCTCGGTGAACTTGAAGGCGTTCGACAGCAGGTTTACGAGGATCTGCTGCAGCCGCCTGGCGTCGGTGACGATCGCCGCCGGCAGCCGCGGGTCGATGCTGAGCAGGAAGTCGAGGCTCGCGACTTGCGCGATCGGGCGGAAGGTGCGCTCCAAGTAGCGGCACAACTCGTCGAGGCGCACCGCGGCGGGATCGGTCACGACGGTGCCCGACTCGATCTTCGCCAAGTCGAGGATGTCATCGATGAGGTCGAGCAGGTCGGTGCCCGAGGCGTGGATGGTCTCGGCGAACAGAACCTGGCGCTCCGTGAGGTTGCCGTCCGGGTTGCGGGCGAGCTGGCCGGAGAGGATCAAGAGGCTGTTGAGCGGAGTCCGAAGCTCGTGGCTCATGTTGGTCAACAGCTCGGACTTGCTTCTCGCCGTGCGCTCGACCTCCGCGGCCCTGTCCTCGAGCGCCCGGCGCGCCTCCTCCACCGCGCGCCTCCTGCGCTCGTTCAAGTCGATCATGGCGTTGCAGGCTTCCGCGATCCGCCCAGCAAGCCCAGGCCAGTCCGTCGGCAGCCGGATCGGGGCATCGCCCGCCCGTGCCGAAAGGAAAGCCGCGAGGATTGCGGCGCCCTGCTCGGCGCTCAAGCGCGCCGCCGCACGCTCCTCGGCACCCGCCCGCCGCCGCCTGCGGAGGCGTGCCCGCAAACTGGGCCTGGCGGCCGGCCGCGTCCCCGCCAATGCGTTGACGAGCACGGTGATCTCCCGTGCCACTCCGGCCCAGTCCGCCGGCAGCCGCACCGGGCTTTCGCCGGCGCTCCACGCACGCAGGGCCTCGAGCACCGCGCGCAGTTCTCCGTCCCGATCGGCGACTATGGTATGCAACTGAGCCCCCATCGCCAATTCTGGCCCCGACTCGGGGCTCATCACCAGCATAGCCCAGAACGTCCCAATGCGCGGTTGGTTCCGTGGGGCCGGGGCCAGACCCCTTCGCAAGCCGTGGGGTAGACCTCGCAATCACGATCGGGAACAGCTGGGGGCGGAGCGAGGGTCTGACCCGCATTTCGGCGACGGCTGCGACGGTCTGCCAACGTTCCCCCTCCCGCCGGCGCGTGCTTTCGGCTACGCTCCAGGTCCTCGGTGTCGGCCCCCATTGCGATGAAGCAGCGCGCCCATGCGCACGGACAGCAAGCATTCCCTGGCGCTCTCGCTCATTAAGACCGCGATGATCGAGAAGAAAATAACGCAGGCCGAGCTTGCCGACGCGGCCGACATCCACGAGAAGACCATCCAGAACCTGCTGTCGGGGCGCAGCGTGCGCGACCAGACCCTGTTCGACGTGTGCATGGTGCTGGGCCTCGATTTCACCCGCGTGAAGGGTGCATGGGCGGGCGAGGGCCGCAATGCCCCCGAGGACGGCGCGCCGACCGTGGGCCGTGCGGCCCCGGCCTACATGGGCGCCTACACGCGCGCCGGCGTCGACCACTACATCGGCAGCTATCTCACACTGCGCCCCTCGTTCTCGGTGCCCGGCGGGGCCATGGCCTACCGCACGGACATCACCTGGGACGATGAATGGCCGAGCCTCGTGTTCCAGGAGCGCGACCGGCCCGACAAGCCCTACATGCACCGCGGCCGCGCTCTATATTCCGACTTCGTCCATGTACGTCCACCTGGTGTCGCTGACCAAGGGCGCCATGCGCATGGTGATGGTCTCGCAGCTCGGCCCCACCGAGCAGATGCACGGCCTCATCACCACCCTGCACAAGCAGCGTGCGCAGTTCGTGCCGGTCAGCGCGCCCATCGTCTATGTCAAGCGCGACGCGTTCGAGGGTGCACTCATGGGCGAGATCCCAGCAGGCCGCGCGGGTGACTACCGGCGCATCCTCGCCGAATCTATGGAGCAGGGCTACGCTCGGCTGCTCGCGCCGTAGAGCCGGCTCAGCCGCAGGGATCCACAGAGCCATCTGGGCGTGGAGACACGGAGCGTTTTTCGGCGGAGGGGTGTGTCGCAGCGCCGGTTGTGCCGGCCCCGCCCGCACCTTAGGCTCGGCTACTGTCTTGCAGGAAAAAGGGGGATTGCCCGATGCGCCCTTTGGCCCGACTGGCCCGCTGCTCCAGGCTCGTCCGGATCACGATGCTTGTGCTCGCGCTCCTCTGTGCATGTGCCGCGCTCGCTCCCCAGGCGCACGCCGCCAGGTTCGGGACCACGGATTATATGGAGAAGATCCAGGATACCGACATCAAGGGTAGCAACGGCGAGGCGCTCTATCTGGGCTACAAGTATTCGCATCACGTCTTCATCGCGCCTTATCGCATGACCGACGACGGTTACATCCTCGGCGTGGTGGGCGACTCGCGCCGTTACTACAAGCTCGATGCCGCCACGATCGCCCGCCTCCAGGCGCAGAAGCTGTTGCCGACCCCGCTGCCGCCCTACAGCATCTCGTTCGTCGACTACGCGTTCGGCCACCTGCTCTGGATCATCGCGGCGGGAATCGGCGTCTCCATCCTGTTTGCCGCCTCCAGGGAGGGCCGGCACAAGCAGGCGGTGCCCTTTGCCGAGGCCGGCCTCGCCCATCACAAGTCGGGCAGCCTCGATGCCGCCATCGTCGAGTACGACAAGGCGCTCGCGCGTAACCCGAAGTACATCGATGCGCTGGTGTTGCGAGGCGACGCCCGCAAGGCTCGCGGCGAGATCGACCGGGCCATCGCCGACTACTCCAAGGCGCTCAACGTCGATGCCAAGCATGCCGTTGCCCTGGCGGCGCGAGGCGTCGCGTTCGAGGCCAAGGGCCTGGCGGCGCGCGCGATCGACGACTACACGCGCGCAATCAAGAGCAGCAAGGCGCCGGTGGCCTACTTCTTGCGCGCCAACGCCTATCTGGCCAACGGTGATGCGGCAGCCGCGATCAAGGACTACACGTCGGCCATCGAAGGGGAGACCGGCTTCGTCCAGGCTTACCAGAACCGCGCTGTCGCCTACGAGCGCGCCGGCAGGGCCGATCTCGCCCAGGCCGACCAGCAGGCGGCCGCTGCGCTCGCGGCCGCGAGCCAAGTCGTCCGGACCGTGTGAGCCGGCGATCGGCACCCGAGCAGCGCATTGGGGGTCAGACCTCGCTCCGCCCCGGTTCTGAGGTTTTCCGCCGCCGCTGTCGGAGCGGGTCGAGCAGGCCTTCCAGCCTTTAGCAGATATTTAACATTGAGGGGGCATGAGTCGCGCGTTGATGCTGACTGGAAAATGCCACGTTCCGCGGATATTGCGACGGCTGTCCCGCCATTCGTGACGCGTTAGACGGGGGTTCAAGGCATGGGAATTGGCAGGCGATCGCGTTTCGGCGTGAGCTGGATGCCGCTTTTGGCTGCAACCGTGGCCGCCTTTGCAACGGTGGTGGCGGCGTCTGCGCAACAAAACTCCGCCCAACGGCCCGTGCGTACCTCGAAAGCGGCCGAAAAGCAGGCCGACGACAAGAGGGCAGCCGCGGCAGCCGAGACCACGCGCACCCGCTTTATCGTCGGCGTCGAGCGGCCAGTCGAGTTCAAGGTCTCGGCCCTCACGAATCCGAATCGCGTGCTGATCGACCTGCCCTCCGTCAAGCTGGAGCTGCCGAGCCCGCCCGGCGACAAGCCTGTCGGTGTCGTCAAGTCCTTCCAGCACGGGTTCTCGGCTCCCGGCCGGATGCGCATCGTGATCGAGGTGACGGGCCCGGTCGTGATCGAGAAGTCGGCGCTCGAGAAGTCGCCGGACGGGAAGTCCGACAATCTCGTGCTGGATATCGTCGCCGCGCCTGCGACGGCGGATGCGGCCGAGGTGCGGGCGGGCGCGCGCGGGCTCGGCGCCGCCGGCCTGCAGCCACCAGTACCCAAGCCGGCGGTTCCGCGCAACAAGCGCGCGGCAGCCTCCTGCAAACCGGTCATCGTCATCGATCCGGGTCACGGCGGGGAGGATTCGGGCGCCAAGAAATGGGGCACGGTCGAGAAGAACGTGGTGCTCTCTTTCAGCTTGAAGTTCCGCGAGAAGCTCGACGCCACCGGCCGCTACCAGGTGCTGATGACGCGCGAGACCGACGTGTTCATTCCGCTCGACGAGCGGCGCTTGTTCGCCGAGCGGCATCGTGCGGCGCTGTTCATCGCCATTCACGCCGACTATGCCGCGCGCGCCTCCGCCCGCGGCGCCACGATCTACTCGCTGCGCCCGCACGTGGCCGATGCCCTGCGCCGGTCGGCGGAGCGCGAGTTCGTCGACCGCATCCTGTCGGGCAAGGAGACGGCGCCGCTCAAGAAGGCCAAGGATGTCGCGCCCGCCGACGACGGCACAGTGCGCAATATCCTCGCCGACTTGGCCCACCGCGATATCGAGCTCACCAAGGCGCGCACCAGCGTGCTCGCCCGCTCGATCATCGGCTTCATGGGCTCCAGCACCAACCTGATGGACAATCCGGACCGCAACGCCGCCTTCAACGTGCTGAAGACCGCCAAGGTACCGGCCATCCTCCTGGAGCTGGGCTACCTGACCAACGAGGCGGACGCCCAGCAGCTCAGATCCGACCAATGGCGCGACCGGGTGTCGAGCTCGCTGGTGACCGCCATCGAGGAGTACTTCCGCAACGAGGTGGCGCTGCGCGTCAAGGAGGCGGCGAGCGACCTCGAGTTCGCCGGCGCGTGCTAGAAGCTCCACCCGCCATCCCGGACGGAGCGCTGCGAGCCGCAGGCGAGCTGGGCTCCGATCCGGGACCTCCCGAGACGGGCTCCGACTTGCTCCACGAGGTCCCCGATCGCCTCGCCTGTGGCTCGGCTTCGGGGATGACGGGTGCGGAAGGTGGACCAGCGCCTCTGACAGAGTGACGCGTCACCGCGCGTCCCCCGTGACACGGGCGACGAGGGCGGGCACTCTCCGCAACCGAAGTTGAACCGGAGGCCAGTCCGCGCGACCGGCTGTCCCGCGCTCGGGGCCGTCGCAACAAAGCTTGCGCCACCATGATCGTTCTCGACGGAATCGACAGCGTGCCGCCGGCCGCCAGAGGCGCCGTGCTGGCGATCGGCAACTTCGACGGCGTGCACCGCGGCCACCAGGCCCTCCTGCGCGCCGCCAGGGAGGAGGCCGCGAGAACCGGCGCGCCGGCCGGCGTGATCCTGTTCGAGCCGCATCCGCGCGAGTTCTTCCTGCCGGACAAGGCGCATTTCCGCCTGACGCCGCGCGCGCGCAAGCTCGAGCTTCTGAAGCAGTTCGGCCTCGATGTCGCCGTCGTGCTCGCCTTCGACGCGGCGCTCGCCGGCCTCTCCGCCGAGGACTTCATCGAGCGGGTCATCGTGCGCGCGCTGGCGGCCCGGCATGTGGTGGTCGGCTACGATTTCCACTTCGGCAAGGGGCGCACGGGCAACCCGGAGACCATGCGGCGTGCCGGCGGGGCGCACGGCTTCGATGTGACGGTGGTGCCGCAGGTCGCCGATGCGGGCGAGGTGTTCTCCTCAGGCGCCGTCCGCGCCGCTCTGGCCGAGGGTGACGTTGCGAGGGCAGCCAACACGCTCGGGCACTGGTGGCGGGTGTCGGGGAAGGTGATCGGCGGCTTCAAGCGGGGGACTGGGCTCGGCTTTCCCACCGCCAACATCGCTCTCCTCCCGGGCACCCGGCTCGCCCACGGCATCTACGCGGTGCGCGTGCACATGGGAGAGCGGGTCTACTCGGGTGCCGCCTATCTCGGCACGCGCCCGACCTTCGACGACGGCGCGCCCATGCTCGAGGTGTTCCTGTTCGATTTCGACGGCGATCTCTACGGGCAGGAAATCGCCGTGGAGCTCATCGCCTACGTGCGCCCCGACGCCAAGTTCCCGTCGATCGAGGCGCTGAAGGAGCAGATCGCCAGGGACTGCGCCGAGGCCCAGGCCATCCTCGCGACCGCTCCGGCCGACCCCCTGCAGGGGCGCTGAGCCGGCGGGCGGACGTCGGCATGCTTGTATGCAATCCAACACGGGGCGGTGCATTTCCGGGCCGGTGCCGTGCCGGAAGGTTGCTCGCGGGCAACGAGGCGGCTACAACGGGCCCCATGTCGCGGTTGAAGCCACAGCTGGCGCGAATTATAGGCCCGGTCGCCCCGAACTAGATCCAGGGCGCCCGGGGCAGTCCTCTCGTCGCAAGTTCGCTTCGCGCAGCTTTTGCAGACGGCATCCCCATGACCTCCACCAAGTCCGCCTCGCGCGATTGGAGCGCGACCCTGTTCCTGCCCAAGACGGCCTTTCCGATGAAGGCCGGGCTGCCCGAGCTCGAGCCCAGGCTCCTCGAGCGGTGGGCGAGGCTCGGCCTCTACAAGCGCCAGCGCGATGCCGCCAAGGGCCGGCCCAAGTTCATCCTCCACGACGGGCCGCCCTACGCCAACGGCCACATCCACATCGGCACCGCGCTCAACAAGATCCTGAAGGACATGGTGACGCGCAGCCAGCAGATGCTGGGCTTCGACTCCAACTACGTGCCGGGCTGGGACTGCCACGGCCTGCCGATCGAGTGGAAGATCGAGGAGGAGTACCGCACCAAGGGCAAGGACAAGGACAGCGTGCCCGTGGTCGAGTTCCGCAAGCAGTGCCGCGAGTTCGCCGAGCACTGGATCGGCGTGCAGCGCGAAGAGTTCAAGCGCCTCGGCGTCGAGGGCGACTGGGAGCACTACTACTCCACCATGGCCTACAAGGCCGAGGGCACGATCGCGGCCGAGCTCGATGAAGTTCGCCATGAACGGTGCGCTCTACCGCGGCTCCAAGCCGGTAATGTGGAGCGTGGTGGAGAAGACGGCGCTCGCCGAGGCCGAGGTGGAGTACCACGACTACACCAGCGACACCGTGTGGGTGAAGTTTCCCGTGACCTTCCCCAAAGGCTTCGTGCCCGAGGGCACCGCGGTCGTCATCTGGACCACGACGCCCTGGACGCTGCCGGGCAACCGCGCGATCTCGTTCTCCTCGCGCATCGAGTACGGCCTCTACGAGGTGACGGCGGCGCCCGAGGGCAACTGGGCCAAGCCGGGCGACAAGCTCATCCTGGCGGCGAAGCTCGCCGATGCCGTGATGAAGGCTGCCAAGGTGGATGCCTGCGAGCGCCGCGACGACGTGATCGACGCCGCCAAGCTCTCCAGGATGGAGTGCGCGCATCCCCTGCGCAGCCTCGGCTACGACTTCAAGGTGCCGTTGCTCGACGGTGATCACGTCACCGACGAGGATGGCACCGGCTTCGTGCACACCGCGCCGGGGCACGGCCGCGAGGACTTCGAGATTCTGGATGGCCAATCAGTGGACCCTGGAATCTCGACATATCGACACAACGATTCCCTTTACGGTTGATGCAGATGGCCGCTTCACCAAGGACGCGCCTGGCTTCGAAGGCAAGCGCGTCATCGACGACAAGGGCAACAAGGGTGACGCCAACGACGCTGTCATCAAGGCGCTCGTCGAGGCGGGCGCGCTGATCGCACGCGGCCGGCTGAAGCACCAGTATCCTCACTCCTGGCGCTCCAAGAAGCCCGTCATCTTCCGCAACACCCCGCAGTGGTTCATCGCCATGGACAAGCCGCTGGGGACCGCGGGCGGGGTCAGAGCCCTCGCGGCGAACGTCGGTGCGAATCGCACGGGTGGCGGCGAGGGGTCTGACCCCGTCACCGGCAACCAGACGCTGCGCGAGGTGGCTCTGCAGGCCATCGCCGAGACCGAGTTCGTGCCGGCCTCGGGCCAGAACCGGCTGCGCGGCATGATCGAGGCGCGCCCCGACTGGGTGATCTCGCGCCAGCGCGCCTGGGGCGTGCCAATCACAGTATTCCGAAACACGAATCCGGACAGCCCCGAGTTCGATGACATCATCCCGAGCGCTGAGTACCCGCTGTCTGCCAAGCTAATCGAGCGAATCCGCAAGGCGATCGAGGAAAAGGGCGCGGACGCCTGGTTCGAGGCCGGCGCACAGGAGCGGTTTCTCACCGGCCTGGTCGACAATCCCGCCGACTGGGAGCAGGTGACCGACATCCTCGACGTTTGGTTCGAGTTCCGGCTCCACCCACGCCTTCACCCTGGAGGACGCCGAGGCGTTCCCGCAGCTCGTCGGCATCCGGCGCCAGCGCGACGGCGGCACCGACCGCGTCATGTACCTGGAAGGGTCCGACCAGCATCGCGGCTGGTTCCATTCGTCGCTGCTCGAAAGCTGCGGCACGCGCTGGCGCGCGCCCTTCGACGTGGTGCTCACCCACGGCTTCATCCTCGACGAGAAGGGCGAGGAGAAGATGAGCAAATCGCGCGGCAACACGCTCTCGCCGCAGGATCTCATGCAGACCAGCGGCGCCGACATTCTGCGCCTGTGGGTCGCATCGTCCGACTACGCCAACGACATCCGCTTCGGGCGCGCGATCCTGCAGGGAACGGGTGAAGCCTATCGCAAGCTCAGGAATACGCTGCGCTGGATGCTGGGCACGCTCGCCCACTACGAGGGGCGCCAGCAGCTGAGTCCCGCCGCCATGCCCGAGCTGGAGCAGGTCATGCTGCACCGCCTGACCGAGCTCGACGCGGTCGTGCGCGAGGCCTACGCCGAGTACGACTACAAGCGCGTCGTGGCCGTGCTCTCACATTTCATGAACACCGACCTCTCCGCGTTCTACTTCGACATCCGCAAGGATGCCCTCTACTGCGAGCCCTACTCCAGCGCCAAGCGCCGGGCGGCGCTCGAGACCATCGAGCAGATTTTCCGCCACGCCACCCTGTGGCTGGCGCCGCTGCTCTGCTTCACGGCGGAGGAGGCGTGGCTCGCGCGCTATCCTTCCGAGGACGGCTCGGTGCACCTCGAGGTGTTCCCCGAGGTGCCCAAGTCGTGGCGCAACGAGGCGCTGGCCGAGGACTGGGAGACGATCAAGCGGGTGCGCCGGGTAGTGACGGGCGCGCTCGGAGATCGAGCGGGCGAACAAGCGGATCGGCTCCTCGCTGGAGGCGTCGCCGCAGGTCTACATTGCGGAGCACGAGCTCCTGGGCGCGCTCGAGGGCGTCGACTTCGCCGAGGTGTGCATCACCTCGGGCATCGAGGTGATCGAGGGCGAGCCGCCGCAGGGCGCCTTCACCCTGCCCGACGTGCCCGGCGTCGCCGTCGTGTCGCGGAAGGCAACGGGGAAGAAGTGCGCGCGCTCCTGGCGGTTCACCGACGACGTGGGCAGCGACCCGGACTACCCGGACCTCTCCGCCCGCGACGCCGTGGCCGTGCGCGAGTACGAGGCGCGGGCCGGCGGGGCGCGTTGACCGGCGCAGCGCCGTTGACACGAGCCTGCGATACTATACGTGTGCTGCATGAACAAGATCGCAAGAGCAAGTGCGAGGCCTACAGCTGGCGGCTGAGTCCCGAGCTCAAGACGCAGCTGGAGGCCGCCGCCAGGGACGAGAAGGCGAGCATCGACGCCATCCTCGATCGCCTTGTGCGCGAGTGGCTCAAGGCGCGAGCGCTGCGCCGAGAGAGGACGATGAGGAGCGAGCAGCGCCGGCTGCGCGCGCTGCGCGTCATGGCGACGGTCGGACCGCCTCATGGGCGCTGGCCGTCGGCACGAACGAGCGCGTCCGAAGGTGATGGGCGAATACCTGGAAGCAAGCATCGTGCAAGTCAACGACGGGCGCCCCGGCGGGTCTGGTTGATACCGGTGCCCTGTTGGCGTTGGTTGATCGGCGCGAGCGTGGCACCAGCTGTGCCGAGGCCTACGACGGCATGACTTTCGCCGCTCGTCACGACGGCGGCCGTCCTGACCGAGACGTTCTACTTTGCCTGAGGCGACGGCTTTCGACCAGCAGATGTGGCAGTTTCGTCCGCGCTAGCGGCTCCGATCTCGCTAGCGCCGATCACCGATGCGGACCTGCCGGCGCTTGAGAGGCTGATGGCAACGCTACGCCGACCGGCCGATGGACTTTGCCGATGCCACGCTCGTCCACGTGGCCGAGCGCGAAGGACATAAGGACCATCCTCACCGATCGACCATAGCGACTTCGAGACCTATCGCATTGGACGCAGCGCCAAGTTCCGGATATTACCCGCACGCTGAGTTGGCGGGGGTCGCCGCAGAGGGGCCGACGCCTCGGGGAAGCTCTGGACAGCTGGGTACCTGGCCTGATGCAGGTGGCGCAACTCAAGCGATGGCTGTGGGGTCCCTTGTCGGCGCTGGGTGTCTCGGTCGCGCTTCTCACCCTGGCGCTGGACCAGGCGAGCAAGTGGTGGGTGCTCCTCGTCTTTCGCCTTCGGGACGACCCGCGGACGGTGCCGGTGACCCCGTTCCTCAACTTCGTCTACGTCGAGAACCGGGGCATCAGCTACGGCTTGCTGCAGCTCGACAGCGACCTGGGCCAGTGGCTGCTGGCGGGCTTTGCGGGGCTGGCCGTGCTGGCGATGGCGGTGTGGCTCGCCTGGGGCGTCACCGAGCAGCTGGTTGCGGCGCAGCCTCGGGCTCGATCATGGGCGGGGCGGCCGGCAATGCCATCGACCGCGTGGTTCTGGGCGGCGTGGCGGACTTCATCCAGCTGCACGCCTTCGGATTCTACTGGTACGTGTTCAATATCGCCGATGCAGCTATCGTTGCCGGGGTCTGCGGGCTCTTGTATGAATTCTTTCGTTTCGAGTCGCAATCGCGCCGCAAAGTCGCCGTAAGCCTTTGAAGGAGCGGGGAAGCAGCGAGATTCGAGGGGGACGAGACGAGATGCTTCAGTCGCGCCTGAGCCTCAGCGTCTGCGCCGCTGTGGCCGTCACGGTGATGCTCACGCTGGGCGCCTGCAGTGACGGGCTTCAGCTCGAGGGCAAGCTCTTCGACATGGATGGGCGTCAGCGGGTCGGCGCTCGACGCCAAGACCCGCGATCCCAAGATGGCCGATCGCGCGCCGCTGGTGGTGCCGCCCAATGTCAAGCGCCTGCCCGAGCCCGGGTCGGGCAAGACGGCCGACACCGACCTCGCGCCCTCAAGGATCCCGAGCAGAAGAAGCGGCGGCAGGCCAAGGAGCGCGAGCGCCTGCACCTCGCCTACTGCCGCGGCGAGATCCAATGGAAGGACAAGGCGCTCGACCCCGACAATGCGGGGGCCAACCGCAGCCCCTACGGCCCGTGCCCCGGCCTGTTCTCCGGCATGGGCGACGAGCATGACCAAGTAGGGTGTCATCCCGGTCAGGGGGAAAAGGCTGGAGCCAGCCCTGGACCCGAGTGCAGCGACTCTAACGGAGCGATCCCTATGTCATGCCGGGACTTGTTCCCGGCATCCAGTCAACCGCTCGCTCCGGCGCTTGCTTCTTGCTGGATCCCGGCAACAAGTGCCGGGATGACATTACGGTGCGATGACGGGGGACGCACCCTGTGCGGCCGATGGGTGTTCGGCGAACAGACACGCCAGCGTCGCGCGTGCAACTCAGCAAACTGTTGGCGCCACGACATTAAGCGCGTTTCATTTGACTTGGGGTTGCGGACGGCCAAC
Source organism: uncultured Alphaproteobacteria bacterium (assembly GCA_963758625.1). GTDB lineage: Bacteria > Pseudomonadota > Alphaproteobacteria > Rhizobiales > Hyphomicrobiaceae > AWTP1-13. Next base: position 119,309 of record CAVWWJ010000001.1, read on the forward strand.
AAGAGCGGCATGCTATGCCCGTTCCACAACGGCCGCCTCGGCCGCCGGCCCAACCTGGGGCCCCCACCCAGCGAGGGCACCAGCCCCGCGTTCAGGATAGCCGCCTCATGTGGACCGCCGACAGAGCAGCTGGCAAGGCGCCAGGCCGCCCCTCCCCTTCCTCCTCTTCCTCCTCGCCCTCATGCTGACGACATCGAGCTTTGCGACCGCGCAGGCCAGCTCCGGCAGGCGCGTCAGCGAATTCAAGCTGGCCAACGGCCTGACCCTCGTGGTCGTGCCCGACAACCGGGCGCCCGTCGTCACGCACATGGTCTACTTCCGCGTCGGCAGCGCCGACGAGCCGCCCGGCGTGTCCGGCATCGCCCACTTTCTCGAGCACCTGATGTTCAAGTCGACGGAGAAGCTCGCCAACGGCGAGATGTCTCGGCGATCGTCTCGCGCCTCGGCGGCCAGCAGAACGCCTTCACCACCCCCGACTACACCGCCTACTTCCAGCGCGTCTCCAAGGACCGGCTCAAGACGCATGATGGAGATGGAGGCGGACCGGATGATGAACCTCCGGCTCGACCCCAAGGAGGTGGACACCGAGCGCGCAGGTCATCATCGAGGAGCGCCGCGTGCGCATCGAGAACGTGCCCTCGAGCATCCTGGGCGAGCAGATGGCGGCGGCGCTGTACCAGAACCATCCCTACCGCATCCCGGTGATCGGCTGGATGCACGAGATGGCGAAGCTCTCGCGCGAGGATGCGCTGGCGTTCTACAAGCGCTTCTATGCGCCCAACAACGCCATCGTCGTCGTGACCGGCGACGTCGACCCCGAGGAGGTCAAGGCGCTGGCGGAGGCCACCTACGGCAAGCTGCCGGCAAACCCCCAGATCGGGCCACGCGTGCGGCCGCAGGAGCCGGAGCATCGCTCGCCGCGCCGGGTGGAGCTCAAGGACCCGCGCGCCGGCAACGCCTCGGTGCGGCGCTACTATCTGGCGCCGGCGCTGACCAAGGCGGCGCCGGCAGAGGCGGAGGCCCTCTACCTCCTCATGAAGATCGCCGGCGGCGGCGGCACCAGCCGGCTCTACCAGTCGCTGGTGGTGCAGGAGAAGGTCGCCTCCAGCGCCGGCGGCTGGTACTCGGGCCTCAGCCTCGACAGCGGCTCCATCGGCCTCTCACGCCGTCGCCGCCGAGGGGGTGTCGCTCGACCGGGTGGAGCAGGCCATCGACCGGGTCGTGCGCGACCTGCGCGAGAAGGGCGTCACCGAGGCCGAGCTCGACCGCGCCAAGAGGCAGTTCCTCGCCGAGTTCGTCTACGAGTCCGACAGCCAGGAGGCGCTGGCGCGGCGCTACGGCGCCGGGCTTGGCGCTGGGACTGACGGTGGAGCAGATCGACCGCTGGCCGGCGGCGATCGCCAAGGTCACCCTCGGCGGACGTGAAGCAGGTCGCGAGCAAGTACCTCGACATTCGCCGCTCGGTGACGGGAACGCTGGTCCCGGGCCAGCTCGGGGCCCGACAACATCGCTCGCCAGCGCCGACTCGACTCGCCCGCCGCGCCGGCTTCAGCCGACAAGACCGGCCGGGAGGTGCGATGACCATGCTCACAGCCACCTCGTCGAGACGCATGCGCAGCGGCTGGATGGCGCCCGCCTTCTGTCGCCGTCGTGCTGGCGGCGCTGTCACTCTTCTCCAGCGAGGCGCAGGCCATGAAGATCCAGGAGGTCAAGAGCCCCGGGGGCATCACCGCCTGGCTGGTCGAGACGCCACGACGTGCCGCTGATCGCCATGCGCTTCGCCTTCGACGGCGGCGGCAGCGCCCAGGACCCGGAGGGCCGGGAGGGCCTGGCGAACTTCCTCGCCAGCATGCTGGACGAGGGCGCCGGCGACCTCGACGCCAAGGCGTTCCAGGAGCGCATGGAGGAGCTCGCCATGCGCATGAGCTTCGATGACGGCGCGCGACGCCTTCTACGGCAGCTTCGAGACCCTGACCGAGAACCGCGACGCCGCCGGCCGACTGCTGGCGCTCGCGATCGGCAAGCCGCGCTTCGACGCCGAGGCCATCGAGCGCATGCGCAAGCAGCATCTGGCGAGCCTCGCGTTCGCCGCGCGCGATCCCACCCGGGTCGCCACCGAGCAGTGGATGGCGCTGGCCTTCGCCGGCCATCCCTACGGCCGGCCGGCCAACGGCACGCCCAAGTCGGTGGCCGACATAACGCGCGCGGACCTCGCCGGCTTCCACGGGCGCGTCTTCGCCAAGGACGACGCTGCGCGTGGTGGTGGTCGGCGACATCGACGCGGCGACGCTGGGCGGCATGCTCGACACCGTGTTCGGCGCGCTGCCGGCCAAGGCCACGCTCTCGCCCATCGCCAAGACCGAGCCGAAGGCCGCCCAGAAGCTCAAGGTCATCGACATGAACGTGCCGCAGTCGGTGGTGCGCTTCGGCCTGCCCGCCATGGCGCGCAGCGACAAGGACTTCATGCCGGCGTTCGTGCTCAACACGATCCTGGGCGGCAGCTCCTTCACCTCGCGGCTCTACCAGGAGGTGCGCGAGAAGCGCGGCCTCGCCTACGGCGTCGACACCTCGCTCATCGCCCATGCGCCACGCCTCGATGTTCTTCGGCGGCGTGGCGACGAAGAACGAGGCGGTGGGCCAGTCGCTCGACGTGATCCGCGCCGAGCTCAAGCGCATCGCCGCCGAGGGCCCGACCGAGAAGGAGATGGCCGACACCAAGGCCTATCTCACCGGGTCGTTCGCGCTCAGGTTCGATACCAACACCAACATCGCCAACCAGCTGCTGTGGATGAACGTGGAGGGGCTGGGCCGCGGCTACGTCGACACCCGCAACGCCCAGATCGAGGCGGTGACGATCGACGACGTGCGGCGGGTGGCCAAGCGCCTGTTCGAGGGCCAGGAGCTGATGGTGACCGTCGTCGGCCGGCCCAAGGGGCTGGGCCCCGGAGGCTGACGCCCCGACGGGCTATGCAACCCCGCAGAGCAATGGCGGATGCAACCCGCGTTGAGACCTCCCCTGCCTTCGGGTCGGGTGGGGGCTCGCGTACAGACGCGCTCTCCCGCTGCCAATTTTGCGGCTGCAGGCACTTCGCCGATCGGGGCAGTCCCCAGGGCCTCCGAGGGCTACTGCCTCTCCTGAGCCTTGCCAGGCGCCCCGGAAGCCATGTCGCGAATTGGGACAGTTGGGCCTGTAACGCGGTTGCACCGATGTTGAGCTTGCAACACCGGTCCCGGTGACAGGCGCGCCAATACGCGCTACGGCTCCACCATGGTGAACGATCCCTCCCATGGGCGCGCAGGCGACGACGCGGGGCACCCTTACCGGCAGTCGATCGCCGGCTGCCTCGATGCCGCCATCGGTCCCTACGGCCTTTCCGAAGCGGAGCTGGGGCGCTGGCTGGAGCGGCTGACGCCGGCCATCGCGCGCCTGCAGGACGACTACCGCGGCCGCCGGCTGCCGCACCTCATCGTCCCCGAGGAAACGGCCGACATCGTCGAGGCCGAGGCCGCCTACGCGAGGCTCGCCCGCGGTGCGCGCGCCATCATCTTCTTCGGTACCGGCGGATCGAGCCTCGGCGGCCAGACGCTGGCCCAGCTCGGCGGCTGGAACATCCCGGGCTCGGCCGACGCGGCGCAGAAGAAGCGCCCGCGCACGCGCTTCTACGACAATCTCGACGGCCACACGCTGGCCTCGTCGCTCGGCTCCTTCGACGACCTGGCGGCGGTGCGCTTCGTCGTCATCTCCAAGTCGGGTGGCACGCCCGAGACCCTGGTGCAGGCGCTGGCCGCGCTCGCGGCGGTGAAGGCGGCGGGGCTCGAGCGCCGCATCCCGGAGCTGTTTCTGGGCGTCACCGAGCCCAGGGTCGAGGGCAAGGCCAACGGCCTGCGCACGCTGTTCGAGCAGCACGGCATCCCCCTGCTCGACCATCATCCGGGCATCGGCGGGCGCTTCTCGGTGCTGACCAACGTCGGCCTGCTGGCGGCGATCGCGCGCGGGCTCGATGCGCGCGCCGTTCGCGCCGGGGCCAAGGACCGTGGTCGAGGCTCTGATGGCTGCCGAGGGCCGCGCACGGCTTCGCGCCGGCGGAGGGCGCGGCGGTGGCGGTGGCGCTGGCGCGCGAGCGGGGCATCCGTGCCCAGGTGATGATGCCCTACAGCGACCGGCTCGGGCGCTTCGCGCACTGGTTCGCGCAGCTGTGGGCGGAGAGCCTCGGCAAGGGCGGCCAGGGCACCGCGCCCGATCGCCTGCCTCGGCCCGGTGGACCAGCACAGCCAGCTGCAGCTCTTCATGGACGGGCCGCGCGAGCACCTGATCACGGTGGTGCGCGCGCCTACCGCCGGCACCGGCCCGCGCATCGACGCCAGCCTCGCCAGCGCCGCGGGGCTCGGCTACCTCGCCGGCCGCACCGCCGGCGACCTGGTGGCGGCCCAGGCCGAGGCCCTGCCGCAGGCGCTGGCCCGCGCCGGCCGGCCGGTGCGCACCTTCGATCTCGCCCGCCTTGACGAGGCGAGCCTCGGCGCGCTGATGATGCACATGATGCTGGAGACGATTCTCGCCGCGCATCTCATGGGCGTCGATCCGTTCGATCAGCCGGCGGTGGAACTGGCCAAGCAGTCACGCGCGAGCGCGTCGCCGCGCTGTGAGGCGGTGTAGGCTTGGGTGTCCAGATGGCGCGCCTCACGATTGCTTCGATCTACATCGCTTCGCTCGACCCAACTACCGACGCCATGTCACGCGGTCAACACCCTTCGCGCCAGTGGGCGCTGCCCGACCGGGTGTTCTTTGCGAGCGGCGGCTTGCCACGTCCTCGCCTATGCGTTCCTCGAGACGTATCCGGCATCGGGCTTCGCGCCGGTGTGGATCAGGCCGGTGCGCGGTTTCACGGGCAACCACATCGTCGTCGTGCGCGGCGATGAGGCCTTCGACTACCATGGCTATGCGAGCTGGCAGCGGCTCCTCGACGCACACACGGGCGAAGGCCAACCGCTGGTGGCCAGGTTGGTCGGCCGAATTGGTGCAACTTCCCGTGGAAGTGCTGATCTTGGAGGCCAAGTCGCGGGCCATCACCCGGGCTGTGGTTGCGCGAGCCCCGCCAGTACCTGCATGATGCCCTGCCGCGGGCGAGGCAGTTCCTCGGCCGCTTTCCGCGTCCCGCAAGCAGCGGGATCAGGCGCGGCTCAGGCCCCTGACGATGAGGTTGAACTTGAACACGACCGTGGAGGTCAGGAGTCTGCTCCGTCGCCTCCCATCCGCCAGCTCAGGCCCGAGACCGTCAACCGCATCGCCGCCGGCGAGGTGATCGAGCGGCCGGCGAGCGTGGTCAAGGAGCTGGTCGAGAACGCGCTCGATGCCGGCGCCACCGACATCGAGGTGGTGACCGCGGCCGGCGGCGTCTCGCTCATCCGCGTCACCGACAACGGCGCCGGCATGAGCGCGGCCGACCTGGCGCTGGCGGTGGAGCGGCACGCCACCTCCAAGCTCGCCGACGACGACCTCTTCAACATCGCCACGCTGGGCTTCCGCGGCGAGGCGCTGCCGTCGATCGGCGCGGTCGCCCATCTCGCCATCGCCTCGCGTCCGCGCGATGCGGCGCCGGCGCACGAGATCGTGGTCGATCGCGGCAGCCAAGCAGGGCGTGCGGCCGGCGGCGCTGAACCGCGGCACCCGGGTGGAGGTGCGCGAGCTGTTCTCGGCGACGCCGGCGCGGCTCAAGTTCCTGAAGTCCGAGCGGGCGGAGAACATGGCCATCTCCGAGGTGGTGAAGCGCCACGCCATGGCCAACCCGGCGGTGGCCTTCACGCTCACCACCGGCGAGCGCGCCGGGCTCAAGCTGCCGGCGCAGCCGCCGGGGCCCGACGGGCACCTCGCCAGGCTCGGCCGCATCATGGGGCGCGAGTTCCTGGCCGATGCGCTCGCCATCGACATCGAGCGCGAGGGCGTGCGCGTGACGGGCTTCGCCGGCCTGCCGACCCTGAACCGGCCCGATCCCGGCCAGCAGTACCTGTTCGTCAACGGCCGCCCGGTGAAGGACCGCCTGCTGATCGGCGCGGTGCGCGCCGCCTACGGCGATCTCGTGCCCAAGCTGCGCCATCCGTTGCTCGCGCTGTTCGTGGCGCTGCCCCCGCGCGAGGTCGACGTGAACGTGCACCCGAGCAAGGCCGAGGTGCGCTTCCGCGATGCCGGCCGCGTGCGCAGCCTGGTCGCGGGCGCGCTGCGGGCGGCGCTGGAGGCAGCGGGGCACCGGGCGTCGGTGGCGGGCGGGCTCGCCGCCGCCGGCGTGCTGGCGGGGGGTCGACGGGGTCAGACCCGCAGGGTCTGACCCCATTCCGGCGGAGCGGAACGACGCGGGGCTTCGCCGAGGACTGGCAGGCGCCGCTCGACGGGCTCGCCGCGCCCAGCGCCGACGCCAGCGCCGCCGCCGCGCCTGCGCCGGCCGGAGCTGCTCGACCGGCCGCTGGGCGCGGCGCGCGCGCAGCTGCACGAGACCTACATCGTCGCGCAGACGCGCGATTCGCGTGGTGATCGTCGATCAGCATGCCGCGCACGAGCGCCTGGTCTACGAGCGCCTCAAGGCCGCGCTGGCCGACGGCGGCGTGGCGCGCCAAGCCCTGCTCGTTCCCGAGGTGGTCGATCTCGACGCCGACGAGGTGGCGGCGCTCGCCGAGGCCGCGCCGGAGCTCGAGAGGCTGGGGCTGGCGCTGGAGGCGTTCGGGCCCGGGCGCGGTGCTGGTGCGCGAGGTGCCGGCGCTCCTGGGCGACACCGACGTGAAGGGCCTCGTCCGCGACTTGGCGCGCGAGGCGGTCGGCGAGGGCGAGGGCAGCCTGCTCAGGGAGCGGCTGGAGGCGGTCTGCTCGACCATGGCCTGCCACGGCTCGGTGCGCGCCGGGCGCCGCCTCGCGCCCGAGGAGATGAACGCGCTCCTGCGCGAGATGGAGGCCACGCCCCACTCGGGCCAGTGCAACCACGGCCGGCCCACCTACGTGGAGCTGAAGCTCGCCGACATCGAGCGGCTGTTCGGCCGGCGGTGAGATTTACGCAACTCGGATCGAGGGATAGCAGGCATGCGATGTCCCCCGCACGCCTTGATCGGGCCGTGAAGGCGACGGAGAGTAAGTAGAGTGGCCAGGAGCGGCGGGGGGAACGCTCGGGCGGTGCCGCGCATTGGGCGCCGGTCCGTGCGGCCGTGGCCGCGTAGGGGAGAGCGCTGCGATGCGATGGCTGAGAGACAAGTCCCTGTGGATCATGCTTTTCGCGCTGATTGCCGCGGCGTCAAGCTCCTACAGCGCCTACAAGATCTACCAGATGACCGACGGGAAGCCGCGCTCCGGCCACGCCCAAGGTGCAACAGCCAAGCCGGTAGGCAGGACTGACGCAGCGGCGACGCGCTTTGCTATGCTGGCGCCGGTTCCGCTGCGGAGGCCGTCGCCCGTGCCACGACCTGAAAGGCCTGATCCGGACCATTCCGGACTACCCCAAGAAGGGCATCCTGTTCCGTGACGTGACGACGCTGCTGGGCGACGCCCAGGGCTTCAAGGCGGCCATCGAGCAGATGGCGGCGCCGTTCGCCGACGCCGGGGTCGAAGGCGTCGCCGGCATCGAGGCGCGCGGGTTCATCTTGGCGGGCGCGATTGCCGACAAGCTCGGCTGCGGCTTCGTGCCGTTCCGCAAGAAGGGCAAGCTGCCGTGGAAGACCATCGGCCAGGAGTACACGCTGGAGTACGGCGTCGACATCATCGAGATGCACGAGGACGCCATTCGACCGGGGCGAGCGCATCCTGATCGTCGACGACTTGATCGCCACCGGCGGCACGGCCGAGGCGGCGGTGAAGCTGGTGCAGCGCTGGGGCGGCCAGGTGGCCGGCGCCACCTTCATCATCGACCTGCCGGACCTCGGCGGCTCCAGGAAGCTCGCGTCGCTGGGCGTGAAGTGGCACGCCCTGATGTCGTTCGAGGGGCATTGAGCCTCACACCCGTCATCCCGGAAGCCGAGCCGCAGCCCGAGGCTATCCGGGACCTCCCGAGGCGAGTCGAGCACCTCACGAGGTCCCGGATCTGAGCGCTGCTCGCCTGCGGCTCACATCGCCCCGTCCGGGATGACGGGTCGTATTACGCCGGGCCGCTTCTGCGGAAGGCGGCGGAGGCCGCCAGACCGGCGCCGACGGCGATGAGCACCGTGGTGAAGCCGTAGAGCGTCGGCAGGCGGTAGGCGAAGGTGTGCAGGTAGCGCTCCAGGCCCTCGCGCTCCAGCGTGTGATTGACGCTGAAGCTGCTCAGGAGCTTCTCCTCCCGGAACAGATAGACGCGCGTCCAGAACGGCCCCACGGTAGACATTGGCCGGCAGCACCACGCTGGCGAGGAAGATGCTCTTGCCGGTAAAGGTGACCCCGAACTGCTTCTTGTCGACGTAGAGGCCGGCGTTGCTCTTGAGGCGGATGACGGCCGCGCGGTACGCCTTGATGTCCTCGCTGGAGAGCGGCACGCTCTGGCCGACGGCCGGCGTGAACTTGAGATGCTCGAGCCCGATGCCGTAGAGCGCCCTGTCGCTTTCGGCGGCAATTTCGTCGACCGGGCGGGTGGAGGTCATGGCGTAGAAGGTGGGAACGTTGTCGAACGCCACCGAGGCGGTGTTGAGCCACAGGCCGGCGACGTTGCTCTTGCGCCGCACGACGGCGCGGCTGGGCGCGCCCTCGACCACGACGACCACGTCGTAGTAGCCGGATTCCGCGCTCGGCTGCTGGCTGCCGCCGATGGCGCCGAAGATGAAGATCTCGGTGCCGTTGAAGCTCGAGGTCACCGCGATGGTGCGCTTGGAGACCGTCGCCTCGACGAACTCCTTGGCGCCGGGCTGCTGCTCGCGCTTGACCTCGGGGCGCCTGACCCCAGGCGCCTCCTCGGCGACGGGAACCGGCGCCTTGCGCTTCTGCGCCAGTGCTCTCGTCGATGCCGGGCGCCAGCAGCCCGACCGCCAGCACGGAGAGGAAGACGAGGATGCCGCGGCGGCGCCGAAACTCGGGCATCAGATCGCTCCCGTGCCGCTGATGGAATAAAGCTCCGTCGGGCGCGCGATCAGCTGCCAGGCGAAGCGGGCGCACACGAACAGGATGAAGGTGGCGAGCAGGAAGCGCAGCTCCTCGCCCTTCAGCCGCTCGCCGGCCGCGGCGCCGAACTGCGCGCCGACCACCCCGCCGATCATCAGGATCACGGCCAGGATCACGTCGACGTTGTAGTTGATGGAGGCCTGCAGCATCGTGGTGGCCGCGGTCAGGAACACGATCTGAAACAGCGACGTGCCGACGACCACGTTGGTGGGCATACGCAACAGATAGATCATGGCCGGCACCATGATGAAGCCGCCGCCGACGCCCATGATCGCTACCAGCAGGCCGACGAAGAGGCCGAGCACCAGCGGCGGTGATCGCGCTGATGTAGAGCCTGGAGCGGTGGAAACGCATCTTCAGGGGCAGGCCGTGCACCCAGTTGTGCTGGCCCGAACGGCGCACGGTGACCACCCTGCCGGCGCGCACCTGGCGGATGGTGTTGGTGCTCTCGATCAGCATCAGGATGCCGATCACGCCGAGGAAAATGACGTAGCAGGCGGCGACGGAGAAGTCGAAGAGGCCGTGGCTGGCGCAGCATGCGCACCATCTCCACGCCGAGCCCCGGAGCCGAGCGAGGCCGCCCACCAGCAGCACCGTGCCCATCTTCACATCCACGTTGCGCCGGCGCCATTGCGCCACCGCGCCCGAGACCGAGGCGGCGAGAATCTGCGCGGCCCCGGTGCCGACCGCCACGGCGGCCGGAATGCCAGCGAAGATCAGGAGCGGTGTCATCAGGAAGCCGCCGCCGACGCCGAACATCCCGGAGAGGAAGCCCACGGCTCCACCCATTGCCAGGAATAAGCAGGATGTTCGCCGACATCTCGGCGACCGGCAGATAGAACGTCATGCGACCCACGTCCACGAGTTGCGGCGTGCGGCCGATTTGGCTGCTCCGCTGCGCGGGCATGGCGCTAACGCATGGCGCGGCGATCGTCCGCCCGACAACCGCCATTCGGTCGCAAGAGCGGACATCGAAAGAGCAGACTGGGCGCCCGCAGCTTCCGCACTGAATTCGTGTCGATCCAAGAGACTGGCCAAGCGGCTGGCACCTCGCGGCTCGCACCCTGGACGGCAGCCCGCGGCCTCCTGCTCGCCCCGAATTGCCCGGCCATCCGATAGGGACACCATGCCGCCCCGAAATGCAAGAGTCGATGGCGCGGAACGGCCCGGTCAGCCCGCGGCGTCGTCTTTGCCGCCCTCCGCCCGCGGTGCCGGGTCCGCCAGGCCGTGCTCGGGGCCCGGGTTGACGCTGGGCGGCTGCCTGCCCGGCTCGCTGCGCTCGGGGATCATCCGCTGCGGCGTGGCGGCCTTCAGCGCGTGCACCAGCAGGTAGGCGCCCCCGGCCAGCAGCGCGATGCCGGCGACGAGCAACAGGCCGGGGCGCGTGCGCCTGCCGGGGGCAGGCTCGGCGGGGTCTGCACAGGGGGCCAAGGGCTGAGGCGTGCTCTCTGCGCTCGCGGCCTCGTCGCCAGGCACCGTCGTCGAGCGCCGCAGCTTGGCGCGCACCGCCATGACCTCGGAGACCCTGGACACCGGCTCCTGCCGCGGCCTCCTGCCAGGCGCGGTGCCCGACCAGGCGATGGCGGCGCCCGGCAGCGCCAGCAGCCCGGCGCTCTGCCACGTGCGGGCGCAGGTCGCCGCCGGCCGGCGGCTCCTCCGGAGGCGCCTTCGGCGCATAGTCGGCCGCATCGAGCGTCGAGTGGTAGGATTTGGCCGCCCGGCGCGCGCCCTGCGCCAGCGGATCGCCCGTGCCCGCGCGGGCCCGTGCGGGGTCCGGGACGGCGAGCGTGGCGAACGACAGGTCGGGCGCGGGCTTGGAGGCCTCCATGGCGTCGACGGTGTCGCCGAGGCGGCCGATCGCTTCCTCGAGGCTGTGCAGCGCGCTGGCCGTCCGCTGCTCGCTCTCCCGCCACTCGCCGATGTAGTCGCGCAAGAGCCTGCCCAGCGCGCCGATCTGCTGCTGGTCCGGGGCATCGAGCCGCTGCGCGAGGCCCCGCACCGCCTCCTCCAGGGAGCCGATCTGCTCCATGCGGTCGCGCGTCTTCTCGATGTGGCCGGCAAGCTCGAGCACGTGGGTCTCGATGGAGTGCAGCGAGTGCACGTCGGCGCGCAGGGCGACGCGCTCGAGCGCGCGGCCGAACCGCTCCTCGATGGCTTCGAGGCGGCCGTTGAGGGCGGCGAGCGATGCCTCGGGATCGATGCGCGCCAGCGACATCCTGCAGCCGCTCGGCGAGTTCGGAGAGATGCGTCTCGAGCCAGGCCCGGTCGTCCGCTCCGGGCTCGGACCCTGCGGCCGGCTCCGCCCGTGTCTCGGTGCGAGCGCGAGCGCTCGCCGGCGTGCGGCTTGTGCAATTGGCCCTCGTTGGACTCGTAGAGGCGCGTGAGCGCCTCGGCGGCCTCGATGTCCCAGGGCTCGTGGGGCGCGGCCCGGGCGGTAGCGGCACGGGGGAGTGCGGCATTGCGCCGGGCCTTGCGCCGGCGCTGGCGGCCCGGAGGCTCGACGCGATCGGAGGAGAGCATAGTGGTCCCTGTGGTCACGCATGCGATGGCAGATGCGCGAAGCCTGCGTCGCCCAGAGGGAAGTCCCGAAGCGCGCTCACTTCCGCTTCGGTCGTGCCGGCTAGCGCAAATTGTCCGGAGGAACGCGCCACTCGATCGATCGCAGACGAGCACGAGGGTCGCAACCCCACGTAAAGTTTTCGTTAAGGTCGCAGGCCGCCGCGGCGTGGCCGACTCGGGCGCTCCGGGCTAGGCAGACCGGGCATCGCTGCGAGCGTCACGACAGGTGTTCTAGTCGCGCCGAAGACGAGGAGGCATGGCATCGCACAGGAGCCACTCGTGCTGCAGCAAGCGCATCATCACCTGGCCGTGGAGACTCAAGGGCCCGGCTTCACCGATGTGACCGCCGCGGGTGGCGGACTGGCTCGCATCGATCGGCGCCGGCGACGGGCTGCTGACGCTCTTTTTCCGCCATACCTCGGCGTCGCTGACGATCCAGGAGAACGCCGACCCGGACGTGCTGCACGACCTGTCGGAGGCGTTGGAGCGAGCGGCCCCGCGCGCGGGGCGATACCGGCATCGCACCGAGGGGCCCGACGACATGCCGGCGCACATCAAGGCGATGCTGACCGACGTCGAGCCTCGGCGTGCCGGTCCAACGCGGCCAGGCCGACCTCGGCACCTGGCAGGCGATCTACCTCGATCGAGCATCGAGACCGTCCGCATCGGCGCGAGATCGTGCTGCACTTCATCGGAACGCTGGGCGCATAGGGCGTGCGGCTGCCCGGCCATCGAGGTCGGCGTCGTGGGGCTCGCGGAAGCGCCGCCGGCACGGGCCGGCGGCGAAGGTCTGCGCCGGAAGCATGGCTCGCGGCGACAGGAGCGTGAGGCAGGCGTGAACCTGCCGTGCCAGCCGGCGACCAAGCATCGAAGGTCGAGGAAGAGTAGAACTGGTCGGAACGCAATTGCCGGCCGCGGCGCGCCAGGGTTCATCCCCGGTTCAGTAACGGGCCGGCAAACTCAATAACGGGCCGTTCGGGACCGGCTTGCCTCGGTGCGGGCGAGGGAAGGATTGCCGCAATGGACGACCGTGGGAGTTTTCCCGGCAGCGCCCTGTCTGCTGAAGCCGGTATTCCGGTCCTCATCGCAACCGAGGTGGTCGGCGGCGGGGGCCTGCTGGTCGTCGCGCTGTTCGCCTATCTGAAGTCGTCGCTCGATCGGCATCTTCAGCATCGCGGTGTGGCTGCTCAGGGGCCGCGAGTACCTGGAGCGCAAGCTGGCCGAGGCCGGTGTCAGCCCGGCGCTGGCGCTCAGCTCCTCGGCTGGCCGCCGTTGTCGATGCTGCAGCCGCGGAGGGACGCGCCGTCTATTTGCTGGCCAGGCGGTGCTCGCCCTTGTTCGAGGCGGTCGCCGCGAGCCACCCGGCCATCGCCGGGGTGGTGGTCGATCCGCGCGCCGGCGGCTCGGCGCTGAGCCGGGGATCGGTGAAGCTGCTCGACCGGTTTCCTGAAGGGTACGATGCGCTGGTGCGCCGGCGCCGGCGCGTCGAGGTGGTGAGGCATGCACCCGACAGCTGCGCTGGCGCGGGCTTCGCGTCGGCACGCCGTCGGCGCTGGCGAAGGAGGAGTTTCCGCGCGGATCGGTGTTGCGCGAGCTCGCCAAGTGCCTGCGGCTGCACCAGTGCGTCAAGAACGTCGTCGTGTTCGTGCCGCTCGTGCTCGGCGGCGCGCTCACCGATCTCGTGTCCGTCACCCATACGGTGCTGGCATTCGTCGCGCCTGAGCCTGCGTGGCCTCGGGCACCTACCTCCTGAACGACATTTGGGATGTCGTCGACGACCGCAGTCACTGGTCGAAGAGAGAGCGCCCGATCGCGAGCGGGCGGCCTGTCCGCGGCCACCGCACTGGCTGTTGCCCTCCTGCTCATTCCCGTCGGCATCGCTCTGGGCGGCGCTGGTGTCGATGGCGACCTGCGCCGCGCTCCTTCTCTACCTGGGGTTGACGCTCGGCTACACCCTGCACCTGAAGACTGCTCCGTTCGTCGACGGCCTGACGCTCGCCGTCCCTGTTCACGATCCGGCTCGGGATCGGCGCGGCGGCCGCTAGCGTGCCCCCGTCGGCCTGGCTGTTCGTGTTCTCCATGTTCCTGTTCTCGCTCGCTCAGCTACGCCAAGCGCTACACGGAGATCAGCCGGGCGATCGTGCGCCAGAGCCAAAGCATGAACGGCCGCGGCTACCGGCCGGTAGATGCGCCGATGGTGCTGACCATCGGCCTGTCGACCGGGGTCGGTGCCGTCATGATCATGGTGCTCTACATCGTCGAGGAGGCATTCCGGAGCAGCTTCTACGGCAGCACCGGCTGGCTGTGGGGATTTCCCCCCCTCATGTTCCTCTTCATCATCCGCATCTGGCTGGTGAGTGCGCGCGGCGAGATGATGGATGATCCGGTGGCCTTCGCCATCAAGGACCGGATGTGCATCGGCCTCCTGGGCCTGCTCATGATCTGCTTCGGCATGGCCTGGCTCGGGCTGGGCGGGCCGTAGCAGGCCCGGCCGCCGGCGGCGCACTCGCCGCGGGTCCCGCCTCCGGACTACTGTGGCGGTTTCGCCTGCGCCTGGGCGCCCAGCTCCTGCTGGCGTTTGGAGTACAGGTTGGCGAAATTGATGGGGTCCAGCAGGAGCGGCGGAAAGCCGCCCTCGCGCGTGAGGTCCGCGATCAGCCGCCGGGCGAAGGGAAACAGCAGCGCCGGGCAGTCGATGAGCAGGAAGGGCTCCAGCGCCGGCTCGGGCAGGCCCTCGACCTGGAACAGGCCGGCATAGGCGAGCTCCAGATCGTAGATGGTCCCTTGCTTGTTGACCGCCTCGGCCTTGAAGTTGATGGTGCTCTCGTAGGTGGATCCGGTGACCTTGTTGGCGTTGACGTTCACCTCGACGCGCAGGTTGGGTGCCTCGCCCGGGCCATCGAGCAGCTTGGGCACGTTCGGGCACTCGAAAGACAGAATCCTTGATGTACTGGGCGACCACCCGGATCTGAACCTGCTGTGCACCGGCTGCCGGGCGGCTCTCGCCGCCGTTGCCGGGTTTGGTTGCCTCAGACATCTTGGTGTCCCTTTCGAACTCGGGCCGACGGTGCCTGCGCGGGTGGCTAGCACAATGACGCTGCGTTCGGCAACGCTGCCCCCGGCGGCCGCTTGCGCCGGCTATGGCTGCGGTGCCCGGCGGTCGTTGCGCCGCGGCTGCAGTGTCTCGTCCATGCGCTCGAATTCGCCCTCGATGACGGGGCCCTCGCCGATCCCAGGCGCGCGGCGCCGGGCTCCGGGCGTGCCGTCTGCACCAGCGCCGTAGATTTCTATGTGCAGATTGGCCCGGCGCAGCAGCCAGCCCACCACCGCGCGGGCAATCCGCGCGGCGAATGGGCGGCACCAGCAGCATGAGGGCTGCCACGTCCGTCACCAGGCCTGGCGTGAGCAAGAGTGCCCCTGCGACCATAAGAAACAGTCCGTCGAGCACCGGCGCGACAGGCGGTTCGCCCGCGGCGACGGCCTCGAGCGTCCTGCGCAACACGGAAAGGCTCTGGCGCGAAATGATGAGCGCCCCTGTGAGCGCGGTGGTCACCACCAAGGCCGCGGTTGCCCAGCCACCAAAGACCTGCCCGATCTTGATGAGCACCACCAAGTCGAGCACCGGGACAACAATGAAAGCAAGCCCTACTGCCAAGCGCAGCATTGTGGCGACCTCTTGCCTGCTCCGATTACCATAATGTAGGGCATTCCGGTTGGCTTGTGCCTTGCAATGCCGTAAGGTTCCAAGGCGGCGAGGAGGCAGGGCGTCGGATACGGGCGGCGTGCGGTCTGGTTCTTGCCCGCGGGGTATCCTACATCAGGTGCGTTGGGCACACGAAAGCTCTGGCACGAAAGCTAAAGTGATGAGCGGCAGCGGCGGCATCGACGTACTCACGATCATTTTCCTGGTTCTGGCGGTCGTCATCTTCCTCAAGCTGCGTAGCGTGCTCGGCCGGCGGACGGGGCACGAGCAAGGTCGCTTCGAGCGCTACAAGGCGCAGCAGGAGGCGAGGCAGCAGCGTAACGGCGAGCTGGTGGGCCAGGACAAGGTGGTCACACTGCCTCGCCGGGAGCGCGAGGAGACCGAGACGCGCCCGGCCACCGCCCAGGCGGGTCACGCCGACGGCGAGCAGCGCGTGCGCGATTTCGCGGCCGGCAACAGCGAGCTCAGCCAGGGGCTCGTCGACATCTTCCGGGCGGACAACGCCTTCGATCCGGACCATTTTGTCCAGGGTGGCAAGGCGGCCTATGAGATCATCGTCACGGCGTTTGCCGAAGGCAACCGCAGAACCCTGAAGAATCTCTTGAACGGCGAGGTCTTCGACGGCTTCAATGCCGCCATCACCGACCGCGAGAAGCGCGGCGAGCAGATCGACCAGAGCTTCGTCGGGATCAAGTCGGCCGACCTGGTCGAGGCGGAGCTGAAGGCGGGCATCGCTCAGCTCACCGTGAAGTTCGTGAGCGAGTTGATATCGGCAACCCGCGACCGCGCCGGCGTGGTGATCAGCGGTGACCCCAAGCGCATCCGCGAGGTCACCGACATCTGGACCTTTGCGCGCGACATCGCCTCGCGCGATCCGAATTGGAAGCTCGTCGCGACCCAGGCCGCAAATTAGCCCATCTTGCGTCCGATATATCCGCGAGCTTCCAAACGGGGGAAACGGGCTGTGGACTGTAGGGTTGCGTCACGGCGCCTCGCCGCCGCTATGCGTGCGGCCGGGGCGGCGGCAGGGCTTGCGATCGTGCTCGCGGCCGCGGGGAGGGCCGACACCGGACTTGGCGAGGCCGAGGAGATCGGCTGGAAGACTCGCGTGTTGAAGGCGAAGACGATAGCCCCTTCGAAAGTCACCCCCGCCGCGAAGCCCCGCTGCGGATCACAAGCCTGCGGCGAAGCCTCCCGCCACGCAGACCGCGGCCCTAACCAAGGTCAGCCCCCCTGTAAAGGGCGCGGCGGCCTGGTACCGCCCCGTCACCTTCGCGGACCTGCCCGGACTGGGCGCAGGACGACCACCTGGCGGCGTTCAAGACCTTTCTCAAGTCCTGTGAGCGCGTGGTCGCCAGCGGGCGCGAGCGCGGGCCGCCGGCGACGGCAAGGGCCCGCAACGGCCGCCGCGCGCCCTGGTCGCCGTGTGCGGCGCGGCCATCGCTGCGGCCGGCGAGATTACCGACAAGGACAAGGCGCGCGCCTTCTTCGAGGCGAGCTTCACGCCCAACGCCGTGGTGAAGAAGGGGCAAGCCAGCCTGCTCACCGGCTACTACGAGCCGGTGCTGGAAGGCTCGCGCACGCCGCGAGGGGCCATATCAGACGCCGATCTACAAGCGTCCGCCCGACCTCGTGAACGTCGTCGACGACACCCGGCGCGGCGCTCTCAAGCCCGGCGCGCTCACGCACGTGCGCAAGACCGCAACCGGCACCGAGCCCTACTTCACGCGCGCCGAGATCGAAGGCGGCGCGCTCAAGGGCAAGGGCCTGGAGCTTCTCTATTTCGCCGACCCCGTCGATGTCTTCTTCATGCAGATCCAGGGCTCCGGCCGCGTCAAGCTCACCGACGGCACCACGGTGCGCGTGCACTACGACGGCAAGAACGGCCACCCCTACAGCTCGATCGGGCGCTATCTGATGGAGAAGGCGCTGTTCGCCGCCGACAGGATGTCGATGTCAGCGCTTGCGACATGGCTGCGCGCGGATCCCGAGCGGGGCAAGCAGGTCATGTGGCAGAACACCTCCTATGTGTTCTTCCGTGAGATCAAGGACGAGACCGGCGCGCCGCTGGGCGCCATGCGGGTGCCCCTGACGCCCGAGCGCAGCCTGGCCATCGACACCGCCTACCACGCGCTGGGAACGCCGGTTTATGTCAGCGTGCCGACCATGAAGCATGTCCCGAACGCGTCGCCCTTCAACCGCCTGATGGTTGGCCAGGACGTTGGCTCGGCGATCAGGGGCGCCGAGCGCGGCGATATCTATTTCGGGTCGGGCGACGCGGCCGGTAAGCTTGCCGGCACCACCAAGCACCCCGGCAAGTTCTTCGTGCTGGTGCCCAACGCGCGCGTCCAAGGACGGCGGCCGGCCCGGAGTAAGGAGAAGGCGCAGAATGAGCCGCGACGGCGGCAAGCCCGGCACGACCGGCCGCCACATCACGCCCGACGAAGCCGAGCTGTGGAGCCAGCACGACGCGTTTCCGTCGAGAAGGTCAAGGTCAAGCCGCGCGTCGCCAGCCCACGCCGCGGAGCCAGCTCCTGCAGCCCCACAGTCGGCCCAGCCGGCGGCCCGCACGTCCGAAGCGGCAGGCCGCGCCCGTCGCGCCGAGCAGCTTTCGCGCCCCCGCGGCCGGCAGCCAAGCCGCAGCCTGCCGCGCCGCCGTCGCGGAATTCGACCGCCGCGCGTTTCGCAAGGTTGCCACGGGCAAGGTCGCCATCGACGCGACCCTCGATCTGCACGGCCTGCAGCCAGGATGATGCACACGCGCGGCTGCGGGCGTTTCTTGCGGAACTCCCAGGCAAAGGGGCATCGGATGGTCCTGGTCATCACCGGCAAAGGCGGCGAGGCCGAGAGCTGCTGACCACTTCGCGCGCAGCCTCGGCCGCCCCGAGCGCGGCATGCTGCGCCGCAGCGTGCCGCAGTGGCTGGAGGAGCCGGAATTGCGCGCCATCGTGCTCAGCTACGCCGCGGCGGGCGTGCGGCACGGCGGCGAGCGGCGCCCTCTACGTGCGGCTGCGCAAGGCGCGGGAAGCCTAGAGTCGCGCGGAAATTCGCGTATAAACCGGCGTAGGTATCGGAGCGGCGGCGGAATGGAGCCGCGAATGACCATCGTGCATGGGCTTCGAGCTGATCGGCGAGCGGGCGCTTCCCGAGGCCAACTCCACGGCGCTGCAGCTATCGGCACGTCAAGACCGGGCGCCGAGCTGCTGTCGCTCGTCAACGACGACGAGAACAAGGTGTTCGGCGTCGCCTTCCGCACGCCGCCGCCCGACTCCACCGGCCTGCCCCACATTCTGGAGCACTCGGTGCTGTGCGGGTCGCGCAAGTATCCGGTGAAGGACCCGTTCATCCAGCTGGCCAAGGGCTCGCTCAACACCTTCCTCAACGCCATGACCTACCCCGACAAGACGGTCTATCCGACGGCGAGCCAGAACCTGCAGGACTTCTACAACCTCGTCGACGTCTATCTCGACGCGGTGTTCCACCCGCGCATCACGCCCGAGGTCCTGAAGCAGGAGGGCTGGCACTACGAGCTCGACGCCCCCGATGCGCCCATCACCTACAAGGGCGTCGTCTTCAACGAGATGAAGGGCGTCTACTCCTCGCCCGACGCGCTGCTCTCCAAGCTGTCGCAGGAGTCGCTGTTTCCGGACAACGAGTACGGCGTCGATTCCGGCGGCGACCCGCAGGCACATCCCCGACCTGACCTACGCCGACTTCAAGGCCTTCCACGAGAAGTACTACCATCCCTCCAACGCGCGCCTCTACTTCTACGGCGACGACGATCCGGCCGAGCGCCTGCGCCTGCTCGACGCGCTACCTGCGGCGAGTTCGACCGCGCCGAGATCGACGCGCCGGTGGCCCTGCAGCCGCGCTTCGCCGCGCCCAAGCGGCTGGCGCGCACCTTTCCGGCGAGCGATGACGGCGGCCAAGGCCATGATGTCGGTCAACTGGATGCTCGCCGAGATCGGCGACGTGGAGCAGCGACCTCGGGCTCAGCATGCTCAACCACATCCTGAGCGGCACGCCGGCCTCGCCGCTGCGCAAGGCGCTGATGGATTCCGGCCTCGGCGAGGAGGCGAGCGGCAGCTTCGAGGACGGGCTGCGCCAGAGCCGTCCTCAGCGTCGGCATGCGCGGCATCGAGGCCGCCGACGCCGACAAGGTCGAGGCGCTGATCCTGGCTACGCTGGAGCGCCTCGCCAAGGACGGCATCGAGCGGGCAGGCGGTGGAGGCCTCGCTCAACACCTTCGAGTTCAGCCTGCGCGAGCGCAACACCGGGCGCGTTCCCGCGCGGCCTGGCGCTGATGCTGCACGCGCTGACCTACTGGCTGCACGGCCGCGACCCGCTGGCGCCGCTCGCGTTCGAGGCGCCGCTCGCGCGCATCAAGGAGCGCGTGGCCGCGCGGCGAGCGCTATTTCGAGGACCTGATCGCGCAGCACCTGCATCGCCAACCCGCACCGCACCACGACCATCGTCACGCCCGACCCCGAGCAGGCGCAGCGCGATGCCGCCGAGGAGCGCGCCCGCCTCGACGCCGCGCGCGCGCGCATGAGCAGGGCCGAGATCGAGGCGCTGGTCGAGGACACCCGCACGCTCAAGCTCATGCAGGAGACGCCGGACCCGCCCGAGGCGCTGGCCACCATCCCGAGCCTCACGCTCGCCGATCTGCCCCGGAGCAACCGGCCATCCCACGCGTCGTGACCTCGTGCGCCGGACACCCGCGTCCTGTTCCACGATCAGCCGACCAACGGCATCGTCTATCTCGATGTCGGGCTCGACCTGCACACCCTGCCGGCCGACCTGCTCCCCTATGTCGAGCTGTTCGGGCGCGCGCTGCTGGAGACGGGCGCCGGCGAGCAGGACTTCGTGCAGCTGTCGCAGCGCATCGGCCGGTCCACCGGCGGCATCGCGGCGCGCACCTGGACGTCGGCGGTCGACGGCTCGGACACGGCGGCGGCGTGGCTGTTCCTGCGCACCAAGGCGATGCCCGACCAGGCCGACGAGCTGCTCTCGATCCTGCACGATGTGCTGACGCGCGCGCGGCTCGACAATCGCGAGCGCTTCCATCAGCTGGTGCTGGAGGAGAAGTCGCAGCTCGAAGTCGGCGATCCCGTTCATGGGCAGCCGCTACGCGGCCCTGCGGCTGCGGTCGGGCCTCAGCGAGGCCGGCTGGGCCGCCGAGCAGATGGGTGGCATCAGCCACCTCGATGTTCCTGCGCGGCCTCGCCGACAGGATCGCCACCGACTGGAGCGCCATCCTAGGCGGCGCTGGAGCGGATGCCGCGAGACGCTCGTCACGCGCGGCGCGATGATCTGCAACGTCACCACCGACGCGGCGAACTGGCAGCGCTTCGAGCCGCAGCTCGCCGAGTTTCTCGGCCGGCTGCCGAATGCGCCCGCTGCCGCCGCCCGCTGGACGGTGCCGGCCAAGGCACGCGCTCGGAGGGCCTGACGATCCCCAGCCAAGGTCAACTACGTGGTCAAGGGCGGCGATCTGCGCCGCCTGGGCGTCGAGCCCGGCGGCGCGGCTCGCCGTGATCCAGCACTACCTCAACACCACCTGGCTGTGGAACAAGGTGCGCGTGCAGGGCGGCGCCTACGGCGGCTCCTGCTCGCTCGACCGCACGCCGGCGTGCTTCACGTTCTCCTCCTACCGCGACCCCAACCTGCTGGAGACGCTGCGACGTCTACGATCGAGACCGCGGCCTTCCTGCGCGACGCCGAGATCAGCGACGCGGAGGTTACGCAAGAGCATCATCGGCGTGATCGGCCAGGTCGACGACTATCAGCTGCCCGACGCCAAGGGCCTCACCTCGCTGCTGCGCTATCTGGTGGGCGAGACCGACGGAGCGCCTGCAGCGCTACGCGACGAGGTCCTGTCGGCCCGCGTGCAGGACTTCCGCGCGTTCGGCGCGGCGCTGGCCCGGCTCGCGCGAGCGGGCCGGGTGGTGGTGATGGGCTCGCCCGAGGCGATCGCCGCCGCCAACGCCGAGCGCGGCGGCTTCCTGGAGGTCTCCAAGGTCCTGTAATGTCTTGCCCCTTACAAGGCGACGCCGTTGTCATGCCGGGACTTGTTCCCGGCATCCATTCAACCGCTCGCTCTGGCGCTCGCTTTGCACTGGCTCCCGGCAACACCGGCCTTCGCCGGTGCAGGCAAGTGCCGGGATGACGCACAGGTCAGAAGCGCATTTCCAGGATATAGAGGCCGCCGGCGTGGCGGTCGACGGTGTAGACGATCTGGCGCTCGTCGACGAACACGTCGTTGAGCTGGGTGGCGCCGGTCGGCGCCCCCTTGGGGGCCGGAGGCACGAACACGCCGACCTCCCTGGGCTGATAGGGGTTGGCGATGTCGTAGGCGCGTAAGCCCCCGTTGAAGAAGGTGCCGAGGATATAGCGGTCGGAGTGCCACGCGGTGGGCCGCGGCACGTTCTCGTGGATGTTGTGGGCGCCGAAGCGCCCGCCCCGCTTCGCGTAGTCCTCCACGTCGTCGACCGGACAGGTGGCGATCGGCACCGGATTGCTCTCGTCGCGGCCGTCGATGACCCAGATCAGCTTCGGCCAGTCCCCGGCGTCGTCGACCACCAATTCATCGGTCACGATCAGGAGATCGCGCTGGAACAGCGGCAACACGGTGTGGGTGAAGCCGGAGAACGGCGGGGAGTTGTCCCAGCGGCACAGGGGCTTCGGGTGCCCCCGGTCGGAGATGTCGAGGATCAGCATGCCGCCGTCGATGTAGCCGAGATAGAGGCGGTCCGGGCGCTCGGGGTAGACGTTGGTGTTGTGGGCGCGGAAGCCCATGTCGTGGCGTGGCGCGGTATGGCGGTTGGGCGGCGGGGCGCTGTCGCCCTGCCTGGTGCCCGGCAGCCACCAGCGGCTCACTTCGACGGGCTTCGCCGGGTTGCGCACATCGAAGGCGCGGTAGAACTGGTCGTCGAGCGGGTTGGTGGGCATGAAATCGGGCGCGCCGGCCGCCATGTGCACGGTCTCGCCGTCGCAGAACCACAGCTGGTGCACGCCGCGTGATCCGGGCCCCGAGGCATCCACGTAGGCGATGGACTTGGGCGCCTCCGGGACGGAGATGTCGAAGAGCTCGAAGCCTGCGGGCTTCTGCCCGTGCCTCTGCACCTGGTAGGCCACCGCCATGATGTCGCCCACCGTCTCCAGCGAATTCGACCGCATGTAGGGCTGCGGCAGATCGGTCTGCACGACGACCTTGGGCTGGCGCGGGTCGGAGACGTCGACGCCGGTGAAGTTCTTGGGCGCGCTCTCGTGCGCCAGCCACAGGATGCGCCGGCCATCCCTGGCGATCTGGATCGACATGCCCTCCCCCATGCCGCCGAAGCCGCCGAGGTCGTGCTGGGCGAGGAGCGTGAAGTTGCGGATCGTAGGCTCATACATACTTTTCTCTCCCCAGGTTCTAACGCAACTGCCTGCGCCTCACCCGCGCGGGCTCGATCACGAGAATACAACCGCTCGCACTCGACCGTTTCAGGGCGGCCACCACGCGTGTGGCCTTTGCTGCGGGAAGGTAGCCAGGGAGTCTCATCAGGATCAGACCCATCGGGCGGAGACCATGTTGGAAGGCAAGGTTGCCGAAGTCCTTGTCGTCGCTGACGACAATCCGCGCTTCCGCGATCGCCAAGGCAACCAGCTCTTCATCGCGGGCCCCTGGACATGCAACCGAACGCTGCACACACGTCATGCCCCGCGGCCCGCAATGCATCCCCAATGATTGGCGAAATGTTCTCGTCGATGAGGAGCCGCACCCGCTACTCGGCCGCTTCTGCGGGATGCGAGACGAGGTCGCGAGCGAAGTCGATGGCGGCTTTGACCTGGCTGCGCCTGAGATGTGAATACTCGGTCAAGATATCGTCGACCGATCGGCCTTCCGCGAGGCGCGTCAGGATCAGCTCCACGGTGATGCGCGTGCCCTCGATGACGGGCTTGCCCATCATGATCCTGGGATCGGTAATGATACGAGGTGCTCTAGCCATCGGCGCAACTCCGCCCGCAAAGATACCACGAGCGGCTTTCGAAGAAACCTCCCCCCACGCCACGCGCCATGAACGCCTAGCCGCCGCTCGCCGGCAGGTCGGCGCGCCACAGATGGGCGCGCCAGCGCCAGGCCATGAAAAGCGTGAGCGCGATGCCGGTCAGGGCATAGAGCGCGCCCGTGGCGCGGAAGCCGATGGCATCGATGAGCGCGCCGCCCGCCAGCACGCCCAGCGGCAGGCCGTAGATCGCCAGCATGCGCACGCCCATGATGCGCCCTCTGAACCTGCCCCCGGCCAGGTCGAGCAGCACCACGGCCACGGTCACCATGCACACGCTCTGCGCGAAGCCGGTGAGCGCAAGCATCGGTGCGCCGCTCCAGAAGGTCGTCATCTGGGCAAAGGCCAGCAGGCACGCGAACCAGGCGAGACCCGACAGCATCATGGTCCGAGCCGGGGCGATCGTGTGACGGGTGCTCTGCCAGCGAACCCAGCAGGGACCCGAGCCCGAAGCTCGCCACCAGGAATCCCAGCCCCTTCTCGTCGACGGCATAGACTTCTCGAGCAACGTACGGGAGAAACTGAACGCAGAACGGGTACGCGAAGAGGTTGACCAGAAGCGCCAGCAGTATGGCGGCCAGCAGCACCGGCGTGGACCAGACCAGCGCCAGCCCTTCCTTGAGATCGCCCCAGTGCGAGAATCGCGCAGGGTGCGGCCGGGGCGGGCTCACCTCGGCCACCGGAGGCGCTATGGGGGCGTGCGTGCCGGTCTGCCGGCCCGCCGCCAGACCGAGCAGCAGGGCGACCGCATAGAGGCCGGTGACGACCATGTAGGCCGCGCCGATGCCGAGACTGGCGAACAGGCTGGCACCCGTCAGCGCCCCCATGATGCGGGCGGCGTCCAGGGTGGTGCGGGAGATGCCCATGGCGCCCGTCAGCAGCCCGGGCGGCACGATGTGCGCAGCCAGCGCCCAGCGCACGCCCAGGTCGGAGGAGCGGACCAGGCCCATCAGCGCCGACGATGCAGAAGACGGCAAGCGGGCTCAGCGCGCCGGCAAACGCGATTGCCATCAGCGTCGCCGCCATCACCATGTAGAAGGCGCGCATGGCGCACAAGAGGTTGCGGTGGCCGATACGATCGGCGACGACGCCGAAGGAGGGCGACAGCAGCGTGCCGACGTACAGGAGCGCCCCGAACAGCGACAGCAGCCGCACCGAGCCGGTCTCGACCAGGATGTACCAGCCCAGGATGAGCGCCTCCATCTCGAAGGCGCAGGAGGTGAAGAGGTCGGAAGGCCACTGAAAGCGGAAGCTGCGAACCTGGAACGGTGCCAGCATCGAAGGGCCGAGCGTGCGCGGTCACGCCGCCTCGCGGCGGTCTGGCATCGTCTCACCCTCCCTCGGCGCCCGCGGCGCGCTTTGTTGCTCGCAGCGACGTTAGACGAGGCGATGCCCGCGGCCAATAACGCCGCGAGCAGCACAGGTGTGCGATTGGGGAACGCCGCGCACGAGGTTCGGGATCAAGCAGAAACCTGCATCGCCTACGTCGCCGTGCGCGCGCGCTCCATGAACTCGGGCCGCAGCGCCTTGCTCCAGTCGGGGATGGCGGCGATCTTCTTCTCCTTCAGCAGCACCTCGGCGTGGCCCTGCATGTAGGGCCGCAGGTCGGCCGGGAAGCCGGGGTCCACGTCCACCGTCGCCAGCGCCTTGCGGAAGGTGTCCTGCGACATGGAATAGCCCTTGGAGGCATAGAAGCCGTAGATGGCGTCGGCCACCGTGTTGGGGCGCTCCTTGAAGTCGCGCGCCACGTCGAGCCAGGCCCTGAGGTAGGCGACGATGGCATCGGGCCGGCTCGCCACCAGCTCGGGCGTGGCGGCCATGAACACCGGCATCCGGTCGACGCTCGAGAAGTCCATGATCGTGCTGGCGATGCCGTCGGCCTCGGCGATGGCGTTGTAGGGCTCGACGTTGACCATCGCGTCCACCGTCTTGGCGGCCATGGCGGCGACCATGTTGTTCACGTCCATGCGCACCTCCTGGTAGTCGCCGCGCTTCAAGCCCGCTGCCGGTCCGATCTGGTCGACGAAGATGTTGGCGATCGACGAGCCGGTCTGGTTGGCGATCTTGAGGCCCTTGAGCTGCTCGACCCGCGTGAGGTTCAGCTCCTTGCGCGCCATGATGCGCACGGTGCGCCCGACGTGCTCGATCACGGCAATGCCGACGATACCGCCCTTGTCGTGGCCGAGCACGAACGAGGGGCCGGCGTAGGTGCCGAGGTCGACCTGGCGCGCCACCATCTGCTGCATGGTGAGGTTGCCGGAGGGCACCGCGAACTCCTCGAACCGGACCCCGCGCTTCTCGAGTGCGCCGGAGCGCAGGAGGTAGTAGGTGGGCATGCCCCACATGTTGGTCTGGTAGCCCTGGCGCACGGGTGCCGTCTGCGCCGCCGCGCGGTCGGGAAGTCCCAAGGCGGCCGCCAGCGTGGCCGCGCCCGATGCCGCGAGATACTGCCTGCGGGTGATGCTTTGCGCTGCGTCATGCGCTTTCCTCCTCCGTCGGTAGGTTGGGTCTACCTCGGCGAATTGTCGGGGCGTGACCCAACATTGCGCGTGAGCGCACGGCGTTGGGTCTGTGGCTTCGCCTTGACCCAACCTCCGTCCGAGATGGCGCAGCAGTTCCTTCTGATGATCGAGGAATTCCACACTGAGCGGGTCGCGCGGGCGCGCCAGGCGGATCGGGACTTGCGTCTTGACCGTGCCTGGGTGCGCGGTCATCACCACCACGCGGTCGGCGAGATATACGGCTTCGGATACGTTGTGCGTCACGTACACCACCGTCTTGCGCGTCGTCGACCATACGTCCGCGAGGAGGCGCTGCATGTCGTCCCGCGTCAGCGCGTCGAGCGCGGCGAACGGCTCGTCCATCAGAAGAACGGAGGGATTGTAGGCGAGCGCCCGGGCGATGGCGACACGCTGTTGCATGCCGCCCGAGAGATGGTGCGGATAGGCGTGGGCGAACTTCTCCAGCTTCACGAGCTTCAGCTGCTCGAGCGCCACCTGCTCCCGCTCTTTTTTCGGCACGCCCTTCATCTCGAGCCCGAAGGCGACGTTGCGCAGCGCGGTGCGCCAGGGGAAGAGCTGGGCGAAGTCCTGGAACACGACGCCGCGATCGAGCCCCTGGCCGGTGACGAGCTCGCCGCCGATGCGGACCTCGCCGCTGGTGGGCGCCAGGAAGCCGGCGATGATGTTGAGCAGGGTCGACTTCCCGCAGCCCGAGGGCCCCACCAGGCACAGGAACTCGGACGCCTCGATGGCAAAGCTCGCCGCGGCCACGCCGGCCACGCGCCCCGCGGGGGTGTCGTAGGTGAGCGAGACGTCGCGGACCTCGATATGGGGCATGGGGGCGTCCTCCCAGCCCGGCTTGCGCGCTGCGGCAAGCGGCTGCGGGCCGGCTTCTCGTTTTGCCCCATTATGCCCGATCCGTCAGCACTTGGCGCATGTACCCGCAAGGTCGCCAGGAGAATCCATATGACCAGAAAGAAAAGCCGGCCCAACGGGGCCGGCCGCATGTCTCGTGGCCAGCAGCGGCTCGCACCACCCCGCTGGCAGAGCGGGACTAGCGCTTACTCGGAGGGCGGTGCCATTGGTTGTCGCGCCAGAGCAGCAAGACCCATCCAGGGTCGGGATCGAGCGTCAGGGTCGCGTGCAGGGAGCTTCCAGACACGCGACGCCGTTGGCAGAGGCGCTTCATGTGCCACTCCATTTCCGAGAGGTAGTGCTGGTTTCGCAGCCGAGAGCCGCCGCCTCGCCGGTGCCGTGGGCAGAGGCCCACGCCAGCCCTGTTTCCGGCAGAAGCCCTCGGATGTGTCCAGCGGTTTGGGATGGGACCGCGACGTTGCGCGGGAACGATGCTCCGAGAGCTGCTAGCGGCGGCCCCATCCTCGTCCGCCTCGCCCCCGGTAATTCTCTCATGCGCGTTGACACGCATTATCCTCGCTCGGCAGGACGGGCTCGCCGATGCCGCGGAGCGCCGTCACATGCCTCGACCCCGAGCGTTGGGTGATTTGGTTAACGAAAGATTAACGATTGAGCCGAGGCCGGGCAGCGCGGATATGCAACCGTCAAGCCAAGCGCCGCTCAAGGACGGGCGACCGCAGGTCTGTCCCGCGCCCGCCTCCAGAGTGCCGTTTCCCGCGCCCGGGATGGTCGTACGCTGCGATCGTCGAACTCCGGGTAGCTGAGGAGCCATCCCGGTCCCGCAAGAAATCCGGCCGCTCGGCGTCGCAGTCTGGGTGCTCGCTCAACGCTTCCCGGAAAGCCGGAAGAACAAACGCACCGGGGTGCCATACAACTCGAACCGATGGATGCGTCTGCGACCTGCCCGCCTCAGCGCGGGCGCCAATTCGCCGGTATTGCTGCAGGTCGTACCTGGGGTTATACTTTGAGTATGAAAGCCGCCGTCTCAATCCCGGATCCCCTCTCCAAGCAGGCCCAAGCCGCGGCCAAGGAGCTTGGCATCTCGCGCAGCAAGCTCATTCGCATCGCGCTGGAGGAATTCCTGAAGCGAAGGCGCGACGAAGCAGTTACGAAGTCCATCGACCGGTACATCGCGAAGTACGGCGCGGAGCTGAGCCCAGAGGACGAAGCGTGGCTGGCCCATGGTCGGGAAACCGTGCGGCGCACTCTGGAAGAGTTGGAGGGCCCTCCGAGAGGCAAGCGGAAGAAGAGGGCGCGATAATGAAAACAGCGATTTCTCTCCCTGCCCCGCTGTTCGAGGAGGCAGAGGCGGCAGCCAAGGACCTCGGGCTCTCCCGCAGCAAGCTCATTCAAACTGCGCTCGAGGAATTTCTCCAGCGACGGCGGGAGGAGAGGATCACGGCCGCGCTCAACCGGTCGCTGGCGAAGCATCCCGATGAAATCGATCCGTTCCTGCAGCGGTTGGCACTCGAGGCCATGATGCGGACGGAGTGGGAGGAATGAGACGCGGTGAAATCTGGTGGGCCAGCATCGGGCCTCCGGCTGGCTCCGAACCCGGCTACCGGCGGCCGGCAGTGATCATCTCCGCCAACTCTTTCAATGCTGCTCCGTTCAAGACCATTATTGTCGCCTTTCTTACGACAGCGACAAAGCGTGCAAGCGACCCGGGCAACGTCGGGCTGCCGGCGCGCTCTACAGGGTTGCCGAGGGATTCAGTCCTCAATGTCACGCAAATTGCATCAATAGACCGCCGTACGCTTACTGAGCCTGCCGGCAAGGTGCCCGATGGATTGATGAAGGATATTGATGCGGGGCTGCGCCTGGCATTGGCGCTCTAACCCCGGCTCAGCCCCTTCACCGCCAGCGCGGAGAGGTACTCGGCCCACAGCTTCTCGCGGTCCCGGTCGAGCGTCTCCAGGTAGGACCAGGCGTAGAGGCCGGTGTCGTGGCCGTCGTCGAATACGATCCTCACGGCGTAGCTGCCGACGGGGCGCAGGTCCTTGATCTTGACGTTGCGCTTCCTCGGCACCGTCACGCGCTGGTCGGGCGAGTGGCCCTGCACCTCGGCCGACGGGCTCAGCACGCGCAGCATCTCGGCCGGCAGGGTGAACGGCCTCGGCGTCCGGGAAGGCGACGATGAGCTCGCTGCGGTCGGCGCTGACCTCGAGCCTGGGCAACCTCGCCTGCGCGTCGGCTCCCGCCTGCAGCTGCTCCCACGCTCTGGCGGCGATCTCGCGGTAGATGCCGGCATGGGCGCCGTCGGGGCGCGAGGCCACGATCGGCCGGCCCTCGTCGGAGGTCGCGCGGATCTCCATGTCGAGCGGCACGCCGCCCAGGAAGGGGATGCCGAGCTTCTCGGCCTCTACCCTGGCGCCGCCGTGGCCGAAGATGTCGGAGCGCTCGCCGCACTTCGGGCACTTGAAGTAGCTCATGTTCTCGACGATGCCGAGCACCGGCACGTTGACCTTGCGGAACATGTTGAGCCCCTTGCGGGCATCGATCAGCGCCAGGTCCTGCGGCGTCGAGACGATGATGGCGCCCGACAGCGGCACTGCTGGGCCATGGTGAGCTGCACGTCGCCGGTGCCCGGGGGCATGTCGATGACGAGCACGTCGAGGTCGCCCCAGGCAACGTCGCGCAGCATCTGGGTCAGCGCCTGCACCAGCCATCGGCCCGCGCCAGATCATGGGCGTCGCCTCGTCGACCAGGAAGCCCATCGACATGGCCTTGAGGCCGTAGGCTTCCATCGGGGCGAGCAGCGTCTTGCCCCCGCGACCTGCCACCTGCGGCCGGCCCCTGAGCCCGAGGAGGCGCGGCTGCGAGGGGCCGGTGATATCGGCGTCCAGAATCCCGGCTTGCCAGCCCGATGGCCTGCAGGCCGAGGGCGAGGTTGACCGCGGTGGTCGACTTGCCGACGCCGCCCTTGCCCGAGGCGACGGCCAGCATGTGCTTGATGCCGGCAACCTGCGGCAGCTGCCGCCCCCGCCGGCGCCGGCTGCGCGGGCGCGGTGACGCTCGGCGGCCGGCGCACTTTGCGCGTGCCCGTTGCGCCGGCGCGCTCGGGCGCCTGACGCCGCGCGGCGCCGTGGCGTGCGGCGGCCCCGCCCGTCTCTCCGCCGTGAGCACGGCGAGACGCTCTTCACCCCTTCCATCTCGCGCACGACCTTCTCGGCCGCCTGCCGCAGCTCCTCGAGCTCGGTTGGCACGCTCGGCGGGAACGGTGATCGAGAAGGACACGCGGCCGTCCTTCAGCAGGACCTCCGAGACCAGCCCCAGATCGACGATGTTGCCTGTCGAGGTCGGGTCCTTTGACCCGGCGCAGCCGCTCCAGGACCGCATCTTTGCTTGGGCTCATGACGTTGCACTTCCCTGACGTTGACGTGGCACGGCCGGGCCGCAACAGGGGGTCGCTTGGAAGCCGGCCGCTGCCGCAGCCTAGATCCTTAGGCCATAGTGGCAGACAGCTCACGCCATGTCACGGCGGCGCGCGATCCGGGGCATGGCATCGGACGGGCGTGCCGAGGCGCGGAAGCCCAAGGACCGCTGCAGACGGCGCCCGGCATCGAGGCAGGGCTCCGCCCTACAGCGTGTGCTTGCGCTGCTGGACGATCATGTAGTTGTCGTAGCTGCTGTCGGCCACCTGCAGCCACAGGTACTGGTCGAGGCGGAACGCCTTCAGCGAGTCCCAGATCCTCTTGAAGTCCTCGTTCTTGCCGCTGATCTCGGCGTAGAACTCGTTGGCCGCGCGGTAGCACACGTCCAGGATCGCCTCGGAGAACGGCCGCAGCTGGGTGCCGGCGGCGATGAGCCGCTTCAGGGCTTGCGGGTTCTGCGCGTCGTAGCGCCCGACGATGTACTGGTTGGTCTCGGCCGCGGCAGCCCCCAGAATGGCCTGGTAGGTCGGCGGCAGCGAATCCCACTTCGCCTTGTTGATCTGCACGTGGAGCATGGCGCCGCCTTCCCACCAGCCGGGGTAGTAGTAGTAGCGCGCGACCTTCTGCAGCCCGAGCTTCTCGTCGTCGTAGGGCCCGACCCACTCCGCGGCATCGACGGTCCCCCGCTCCAGCGCCGCCAGGATCTCGCCGCCGGCGAGCTGATGCGGAACGACCCCCGTCTTGGCCAGCACGGCGGCGGCGGCGCCGCCGACGCGCATCTTGATGCCCCTGAGGTCATCGGGCGCGTTGATCTCCCTGCGAAACCACCCGCCCATCTGGGCCATGGTGTTGCCTGCCAGCAGCCCGTAGATGCCGTGCTTCTCGTAGAAGGCATTGATGAGCCGCTTCGCCGCCGCCTTCGCGCCACCAGGCGTTCTGCATGCGGCCGTTCAATCCGAACGGCGCCGCGCACGCCAGCGCGAAGGTCGGGTCCTTGTTCCACATGTAGTAGGGAGCCGTGTGACACAGCTCGACGGTGCCTGCGGACACCGCCTCGGTGACACCGAGGCCGGGGGCGATCTCGTCGGCCGCGAACACGCTGGATCTGGAACTTGTTGTCGGTGGCGTCGGCCACGAACTCGGCGAAATGCTCGCGCTCCGCCGTAGAGGGTGTCGAGCGTCTTGGGCCAGCTCGTCGCCATGCGCCAGCGCAACGGGGGCGCGGACTGCGCGATGGCCGGGGTCGCAGAGGGCGGCTGCCGCACCGGCGCCGGCCGCGCCCGCCGTCCTCAGGAGCCTGCGGCGTGTGATGCGAGCCATGCTGGCGTTTCCCTGATGGCCGATTGAGAACAACCCGGCAGGGCGGCGCTGGGCCGGGATGGTGTGCCCGGCCTCCGCTCGCAGCCCTGGCGAAGGACGTTTAGCATCCTTTGCCGTCGCGAGCCGAGGCCCCGTTGGTCGCATCCTCGCCGGGGACGTGGCCGTGCGGATTGCGCGCCAGCCGGCACATGAAGACGAGAAAAGTGTCGCGTTCGTGGTCGGCGTCGGGTTCAGGCATGATCGAGCGGACCGGATTGCGGCGTCTTGCGGGCCGTCGGGCCAGGGACTACATCGCATTAACGCCGGGCCATGCAGCAATAATCCCCGGCAGACGGTGGAGCGAGATCGCGTGAAGGAGTTCGAAGTCCGCCCCGACCCCGACGATCCGCGCCTGTCGGTCAGCGTGCCCGGCATCGACCACGAGGGCAAGGCGGTTCGAGACGGCGGTGGTTACCGAGCGGCCGCTGACGCTGTTCCTGAACGCCCGCGAGATCGTGACGATGATGACCATCGGCGACCGGCCCGATCTCCTGGCCGTGGGCTATCTTCTCAACCAGAACATGCTCAAGGCCGACGACGAGATCACCGCCGTCGAGTACGACGAGGACATCGCCACCGTCGTCGTGCGCACGCGCCGGCAGACCGACTTCGAGGACAAGCTCAGGAAGAAGACGCAGACCTCGGGCTGCGCCCAGGGCACGGTGTTCGGCGACCTGATGGAGGAGTTCGACCAGGTCCGGCTCGATCCCGGCGCGCGCGTGAAGACCTCCTGGCTCTATCAGCTGACGCAAGAAGATCAACACCGCCCCCAGCCTCTACCTCAAGGCCGGGGCGATCCACGGCTGCGTGCTGGCGCACGAGGACAAGCCGCTGATCTACATGGAGGACGTGGGCCGCCACAACGCCGTGGACAAGATCGCCGGCTACATGTTCCTCAACCGCATCGCGCCGGACGACAAGATCTTCTACACCACCGGGCGGCTGACCTCGGAGATGGTCATCAAGACCGTGAAGATGCGCATCCCCGTGCTCGTCTCGCGCTCGGGCTTCACCGCCTGGGGCGTGGAGCTGGCGCAGAAGGCGAACCTCACGCTGATCGGCCGCGCCCGCGGCAAGCGCTTCGTGGCGCTGGCCGGCCTCGACCGCATCGTCTTCGACGCCGACCCCGAGGCACGCGGAGGACGAGGACCGCCGCCACGCCCGCAAGGGCAGCCTCGCCGACGCGGGGGATTGATGATGTGCCCGTCATCCCGGACGGCCCCCCCTAGCGACCGGTAGCTTCTCATCTTCATCGATCGACCAACGCTGCCGCGCACCGCGGACGCTGCAATAGGAGAACCCGTACTGTAGAAATCGTCGGCATGGCCGAGTCCTGGCGAGATTAGCGGCCAGCAGATCGAGCGCAACGAAGTCGCCTGCATGCTTTCGGCACGTTCGCGTCACGAATGGTCGTGTCGCGACCCGCGTCGAACCGCTCCCACCTCCGTGAACGTCGGGCCCATCTCAATTCGATCCACACAACGATGTGCGTACTTTCCGGATTCTCGGAGCCTCCCGTGCGCTCATGCTAACAGTGCAGCAGTACGGGGTCTGTTTAGCGTACTCGAGCTCGCCTGCGATGGCTCGCGTCGCCCGCGAGGCTGACCTCGCTAGCCACCAGCCCACAAGGCGTTGGCGGATAGTGCGGGTCATATGGAACCTGGAGCACACGAAAATGAACATGTCTGGTGAAAGTCTTCTCCTCATACTGGTGGTCGGCGTCATTGCAGGATGGTTGGCTGGCCAAATCGTGTACGGCACCGGCGTCGGGCTCGTTGGCGACCTCGTCATCGGTGTAATCGCGGGCCTTCATGCGGCTCGTGGCTGCTGCCCTAACTGAGCGTCCAACCTCACGGCTTCGGGTATCGTCCCGGCGATTGCCAATGCGACTAGCGGATGCCATAGTGCATGTTGTTCTTGATCATAGCGGTCCGTGGTGGAGGGCCGCCTTGGTGGTTGGCGCGGCGTTCGTAGCACCGGTCGTTGACGAACGCGCGTTTGGGCGCGCGCCTTGTCCAAGGGGCGCGCGCCGTGGTCAAGCAGTGTGCCGACGTGTCCGGCGGCCCAGCGGAGCGCGCGTCACGCTCGTGCGGCCGGTCTGTGATTTTCGGCATCCTCGGAAGTGGTCGAGGTCCGTCGGAACCTCACTCTTGTGAGGGTCAGTCGCACAAACGCCTGACAACAAGGCCGGTTTGTGGACAGGGCCCCCGGCGTAGCTAGAAGGGGCCCGAGCAAATCCGTTGAGCACAGCCATGACGACCGTCAACCAGGTCAGGTCGACCTTCCTCGATTTCTTCCCCAGGAACGGCCACGAGGTGGTGCCGTCCTCGCCGCTGGTGCCGCGCAACGACCCCACCTTGATGTTCACCTCGGCCGGCATGGTGCAGTTCAAGAACGTCTTCACCGGCCAGGAGAAGCGCGCCTACACCCGCGCCACCACGGCGCAGAAGTGCGTGCGCGCCGGCGGCAAGCACAACGACCTCGACAACGTCGGCTACACCGCCCGGCATCACACCTTCTTCGAGATGCTCGGCAACTTCTCGTTCGGCGACTACTTCAAGGAGCTGGCGATCCCGCTCGCCTGGGAGCTCGTCACCAAGGACTTCGGCCTCGACCCAAGAAGCGCCTGCTCGTCACCATCTATCACGACGACGAGGACGCCTACCGCATCTGGAAGAAGGTGACGGGCTTCTCCGGACGACAAGATCATCCGCATCGCCACGTCCGACAACTTCTGGTCGGCGGGCGACACCGGCCCGTGCGGGCCCTGCTCGGAGATCTTTCTCGACCAGGGCGACAAGGTCGCGGGCGGCCCGCCCGGCAGCGCCGACGAGGACGGCGACCGGTTCCTGGAGTTCTGGAACCTCGTCTTCATGCAGTACGAGCAGCGCGGGCCCGGCGACCGCGTCGACCTGCCCAAGCCCTCGATCGACACCGGCATGGGCCTGGAGCGCATGACCGCCGATCCTGCAGGGCGTGCAGTCCGTCTACGACATCGACCTGTTCAAGGCCCTGATCGCGGCCTCCGAGGCGGCCACCGGCGTGCCGGCCAAGGGCGAGCACCAGGCCTCGCACCGCGTCATCGCCGACCACCTGCGGGCGACGAGCTTCCTGATCGCCGAGGGCGTGCTGCCCTCCAACGTCGGCCGCGGCTACGTGCTGCGCCGCATCATGCGGCGCGCCATGCGCCACGCGCACCTGCTCGGGCGCCAAGGAGCCGCTGATGTACCGGCTGGTGCCGGCGCTGGTGCACGAGATGGGCGAGGCCTACCCCGAGCTGGGGCGCGCGCAGGCGCTGATCAGCGAGACGCTGAAGCTGGAGGAGACGCGCTTCCGCTCGCTCCTGGAGCGCGGCCTCGGCCTGCTCGACGAGGCGAGCCGCGGCCTGAAGAAGGGCGACGCGCTCTCCGGCGACACCGCCTTCAAGCTCTACAGCACCTACGGCTTCCCGCTCGACCTGACGCAGGACGCCCTGCAAGCCGCGCGGCATCACCGTCGACACCGCCGCCTTCGACGCCGCGATGGAGGCGGAGAAGGACAAGGCGCGCAAGGCCTGGAAGGGCTCGGGCGAGGCGGCCACGGAGGGCGTCTGGTTCGAGGTCAAGGAGAAGGTCGGCGCCACCGACTTCCTGGGCTACGAGACCGAGACCGCCGAGGGCGAGGTGCGGGCCATCGTCAAGGACGGCAAGGAGGTGAAGAGCCTCAAGGCCGGCGACGAGGCGGCGCTGGTGCTCAACCAGACGCCGTTCTACGGCGAGTCCGGCGGCCAGGTCGGCGACCAGGGCACCATCCAGGGGCCCAAGGGCGCGCTGTTCCGCGTCACCGACACGCAGAAGCGGCTGGGCGACCTCATCGTCCACTTCGGCCGCGTCGAGAAGGGCAGCCTTCAAGCCGGGCGACGCCGTGGCGCTCACGGTGGACCACGCCCGCCGCACGGCGACGCGCGCCAACCACTCCGCCACCCACCTCCTGCACGAGGCGCTGCGCCAGGTGCTGGGCACCCACGTGGCCCAGAAGGGCTCGCTGGTGGCGCCCGACCGGCTGCGCTTCGACTTCTCGCACACCAAGCCGATGGCGCCGGACGAGATCGCGGCCGTCGAGGCGATGGCCAACGCCTTCGTGCTGCAGAACTCGCCCGTCGAGACCCGCCTGATGGCCCTGGAGGACGCCATCGAGATCGGGCGCCATGGCGCTGTTCGGCGAGAAGTACGGCGAGGAGGTGCGCGTCGTCTCCATGGGCGAGATGGTGTCAGACCCTGCAGGGTCTGACACCGAAGAAGGCCAACAAGGCCTGGTCGGTGGAGCTGTGCGGCGGCACGCACGTCGCCCGCACCGGCGACATCGGCCTCGTCAGGATCGTCGCCGAAAGTGCCAGCGCCGCCGGCGTGCGCCGCATCGAGGCGCTGACGGCCGAGGGCGCCCGCGAGTACCTGGCGCAGCAGGATGCGCGCATGCGCGAGCTGGCCGGCGTGCTGCGCGCCAGGCCCGACGACGTGGTCGACCGCGTCAAGGCGCTGCTGGAGGAGAGGAAGCAGCTCGAGCGCCAGCTCGGCGACGCCAAGCGCCAGCTCGCCCTCGGCGGCGGCGCGGCCCAGGGCAACGGCAAGGGTGCCGACGGCGCCGAGCGCGCCGATCCGGGCCGTCGGCGACATCAAGCTGCTGGCGCGCACGGTGCAGGGCCTCGCGCCCAAGGACCTGCGCGGCCTCATCGACGACGGCAAGAAGCAGCTGGGCTCCGGCGTGGTGGCCATCGTCGGCGTCACCGAGGACGGCAAGGCCGCCCTCGCCGTCGGCGTCACCGACGACCTCACCAAGCGCATCAGCGCGGTCGACCTCGCCAAGGCCGGCGCCGAGGCGCTCGGCGGCAAGGGCGGCGGCAGGCCCGATCTGGCGCAGGCCGGCGGCCCCGACGGATCGAAGGCGGATGCGGCCCTCAAGGCCATCGAGGCGCGGCTTGCCGGCTGACGGCGCGCGGCACGAAGCGGAGAAGCCAGGTCATGCGGCGCATCCGAACGGCGGCCTGCCTCGTCATCGTCGCCGCCGCCGTTCCGGTCACGCAAGGCTCGGCCGCCGGCGACCTGTGCGGCAAGCCGAGGACCGCGCCCGAGGCGCTCTACCAGGAACTCGCCAAGGATACCGGGCTGCGCGAGATGGCCCGCAGCGACGTGTTTGTGGCGCTTGGAGGACGGCCGCGACGGCACCCTGTGGACCTTCACCCTGCCGGCGCACCCGGCGCATCCGGCGGTGGTCTGCCGGCGCATCGTGGAGCGCCGCGGCATCCTGGAGATTCCGACCGCGATCGAGTGCAAAGGCGCCGAGGCGGCCTGCGCCAAGCTCAAGAGCGACTTCGACGTGCTCAACGAGCGCGTGATCCAGACCTGTACGAGAAGCAGAAGGCGAAATAGCGGGCGGCTCCCGTTCGGGGTCAGACGCAGCGGGTCTGATCCGTCTTCCTGAGAACCTGACACCTGAAACCTCGACACCTGGCGTGATCCGGCGCTTGCGCTCGGCCGCCGACGTTCAAGGTGGCGAACGGTGCACACGCGCACGCGGTCCCCGACGGGCGGCAGACCGCCCGACACATGGCGAAGCCCAAGACGCCCCTGCTCGCAGTCGACTGCGCCGTGTTCGACGCAAAAGGCCGTGTCCTGCTCATTCGCCGCGGCCATCCGCCGTTCGAGGGGTGCTATGCGCTGCCCGGCGGCTTCGTCGAGGTCGGCGAGCCGGTCGAGGCCGCCTGCCGGCGCGAGCTCGAGGAGGAGACCGGCCTGAAGGCGCGCACGCTGCGCCTGGTCGGCGTCTATTCGGACCCGAAGCGCGACCCGCGCGGGCATACCTGCTCCGTCGTCTTCCTCGCCCGCATAGCGCGCGCCGCGCCCAAGGCCGGCGACGATGCCGCCGCGGCCGAGTGGGTCGAGGACTGGTCCAGGTGGAGCTCGCCTTCGACCACG
Source organism: uncultured Alphaproteobacteria bacterium (assembly GCA_963758625.1). GTDB lineage: Bacteria > Pseudomonadota > Alphaproteobacteria > Rhizobiales > Hyphomicrobiaceae > AWTP1-13. Next base: position 156,822 of record CAVWWJ010000001.1, read on the forward strand.
CCGAAATTCTGGCCGATGCGGCGCGGATGCTGCGCCGGACACGCAGAGCCGGGCGACGTGCAGCCAGGCCGCGCTGAAAGCGGAGTGACGCATGGCGATTTCGACGGCAAGGTGATCCTGGTGACGGGCGGCGCGACCGGCCTCGGTGCGGCCATTGCGATCGGCGCCGCCAGGCGCGGCGCCAAGGCGGTGATCCTCAACTGCACCAAGAGCCTGAAGGAGGCCGAGGCCACGGCCGACGCCGTGCGCAGCGCCGGGGCGGAGGCGGCCATCGCCCAGGGCGACGTTGCCGAGGATGCGGACTGCCGCAAGGTCGCGGCGGCTTGCCAGCGCTTCGGCCGGCTCGATGCCCTCGTCAACAACGCCGGCATCACCAAGCACGCGCAGAACCACGGCGACCTCGATGCGCTCACCAAGGAGGATTTCCTGCGCATCTTCTCGGTCAATACCGTGGGCCCTTCCAGATGGTGCGCGCCTGCCGCAGCCTGCTGGAGGCCGCCGAGCGCCCGGCGGTGCTGATGACCTCCTCGATCGCCGGCGTCAGAGGGACTGGGCTCCTCCGTCGCCTACGCCGCCTCCAAGGGCGCGCTCAACACCATGACCATGTCGCTCGCCCGCGCGCTGGCGCCGAAGATCCGCGTCAACGCCATCTGTCCCGGCTTCATCGACACGCGCTGGTTCACGGAGGGCGTCGGCGAGGAGCGGACGAGCCGCATGCGCGAGAACGTCGCCAGCACTACGCCCCTCAGGGTCGCCGCCAAGCCCGAGGACATCGCGGATGCCGCCCTGTTCCTGATCTCGGATGCCTCCCGCCACATCACCGGCGAGACCCTGCTGATCGACGCGGGCATGCACCTCGGCGCCACGCCCCAGGCGCGGCGCTGAACCCGGTAACCATGATGCGGAGTAGCGCCGCTCCGGGTCGCGGGTGAAAATGCGGTAGGGTCGTGAGCACCGGGGAGGAGACGGCTGGAGGCAGCGATGCTCTACGTCGACATTCCCACCCTCCCCGAGTTCCGGGCGCTGGCGACGATGCGCGCCGATGCCTGCGTGTCGCTCTATCTGCCGACGACGCCGCTGACGCAGCAGGCGGCGGCAAGCCGGATCGAGCTCGGCAACCTCACCAAGTCGGCGCTGGCGGAGCTCGATGCCGCCGGCTTCGACAAGCGACGGCGCGCGGCCATCGCCGGGCAGCTCGCCGACCTCGCTGACGACGACGAATTCTGGAAGTACCAGGCGCACTCCCTCGGCGTGCTGGCGACGCCCGATATGGTGCGCTGGTTCCGTCTGCCCAACCGGCTGACGGCCATCGCCGAGGTTTCGGACCGCTTCCACCTGAAGCCGCTGATCCGTGCCATCACCTTTCCGCACGCGGCCTTCGTACTGGCGCTGTCGGAGAACGCCGTGCGGCTCGTCGAGGTATTTGCCGACCTGCCGGCACAGCAGGTCGAAGATCCGCGACCTTCCCAGGAGTGCTGCTGAAGCGTTGGGCGAGGTTCCGGCTGACGAGCATTCCTCGCGGCGGCGGCTGCCGGGCGCCGAAGGGCAGAAGGTGCTGCTGCGCAAGTTCGCACGGCAGGTCGACGCCGCGCTGCGCCCTGTCCTGGCGGGCCGCGATACGCCGTTGATTCTCGCGGCAACCGAGCCGCTGGCGTCGATCTTCCGCTCGGTCAACACCTATCCGGGGCTCGAGCCGGCAGGCATCGCCGCAAGCTCCGACCGCACCAGCGATGCCAATCTGGCGGCCGCAGCCCGTCCGATCCTGGACCAGACCTATGCGCGCGAGCTCGAGACGATGCGAGCCTTGTTCGAGAGCCGGAAGGGGCAGGGCCGCGCCACCAGCGACATCTCCGACGCGGCGCGGGCGGCGACATTCGGCGCCATCGAGCAGCTGATGATCGACATCGACGAGGTCATTCCCGGCACCGTCGACGAGGCGGACGGCCGCGTGACCTTCGCCGCGGGCAAGAGCGCCGCCACCTACGGCATCGTCGACGAGATCGCAGGCCGCGCGCTGCTCACGGGCGCGCGGGTGCTCGGCGTACGCAAGGACGACATCCCCGCACGCGCCCATCTGGCTGCGATCCTGCGCTATCCGGTGTGAGACTTTCAACGCCGACCTGCGGCGCCCGGCCGGGACGGCGCGCCGGGGCCACTCATCGGCGGCACCCTGATTGAGCGTCCGCCGAAGCGCCTGCTACAAGCACGACATCGACGCACGACGCCTGGATCGATGGGCCGGTTCTTCTCATGGGCGCCGCAGTTGCATGCGAGAAGGGGCGCTGCCGGGAAGGCATGGAGGAGACGAACCCATGAGAAGAAAACTGGTTGTGGCGGGTGCGGTGCTTGCGCTGGCCGCCGCGGCCTACGCGCAAGCGGCCGAGGATGCCTTCGGCGTCTGGGAGAACCCCGAGAACAAATCGCACACCCAGTTCTACAAGTGCGGCGACGGCGTCTGCGCCAAGATCATCAGGGTGGTCGACGGCCAGAAGACCGACGACAAGAACCCCGATCCCGCCAAGCGCAACCGCCCGATCGAAGGGCCTCGTGATCATGCAGGGCGCCAAGAAGACCGGCCCTGCGACCTGGTCAGGGCAGCTCTACAACCGCGCCGACGGCAAGACCTACGCCGGCACGCTCACCGTCAAGAGCAGGATGCGGTGGAGCTGTCCGGCTGGCGGTGGTGCTCTGCAAGACCACCACCTTCAAGCGCGTGAGGTAGGTTGGGTCGGCGCAAGACCGACTCGTAATCGTGAAATCGACGCCGCCCGCGAGGTCGGGTCTGCCGATTCCGAACTTGGGCTGCCCGGCTGAGGGAGACCCAACCTACGCCAGCCCGAGGAGCTTCACCGCGTTGTCCTTCAGGATCAGCGGCTTCACCTCGGGCTTGATGTTGATCTTCTCGAAGTCCGCGAGCCAGCGGTCGGGCGTGAGCACCGGGAAGTCCGAGCCGAACAGCATCTTGTGGCGCAACAGGCTGTTGGCATACTGAACGAGGTTGGCCGGGAAGTACTTGGGCGACCATCCCGAGAGGTCGATGTAGACCGTCGGCTTGTGGGTGGCCACCGACAGCGCCTCGTCCTGCCAGGGGAACGAGGGATGCGCCGCGATGATCGGCATGTCGGGGAAGTCGACCGCCACGTCGTCGAGGTGCATCGGGTTGGAGTACTTGAGCCTGATGCCGCCGCCGCCCGGCATGCCGGCGCCGGCCCCGGTCTGGCCGGTGTGGAAGAGGGCGGGGAGCTTGGCCGCGGCGATCTCCTCGTAGAGGACGTAGGCCTTGCGGTCGTTGGGATAGAAGCCCTGCGAGGAGGGGTGGAACTTGAAGCCGCGCACGCCGTACTCCTCGATCAGCCGCCGCGCCTCGCGCGCGCCCATCTTGCCCCGCGCCGGGTCGATGCTGGCGAACGGGATCAGCACGTCGCTGTTCTCGGCCGCGACCTCCGCCACCTCCTCGTTGGCGATGCGCCAGGTGCCCCGCTCCGACTCGCTGTCGACCGTGAAGATCACCGCCGCCATGTTGCGCTCGCGGTAGTATTGCGCGACCTCCGGGATGGTCGGGCGCGGCATGGTCTCCTTGAAATACTTGGCCATCGCCTCGTCGAAGGCGATGGAGCACGGGTCGCGCGGCGCGCGGCTGGAAATCTCCGCATGCGTGTGCACGTCGATGGCGACGAGCTTGGAGACGTCGATCTTCGGCACGTACTTCGACATCGGGGGACCCTTGGGCTGCCGGGTTTGTCACCCGGCATTTCGAGGTCAGCGCGATATCCGGACCCAGGGCCGCGTGGCAAGCGCGGCAGACTGTGGCTCCTCGGGTCTGCCCGGCAAGTCTCGGGACTCGATCCGCCCTCGGCCGGGATGACAGTTCACGCCGCCGCCAGCGCACGTTCCACGAAGCGGGCGTCGGCGGCGATCACCTTGAGGTAGGCGAGCGCCGCCTGGTCGGGCTCGGAGCGCCACTGCTCCCAGTCGCGCAGGGTGCCGATCGGGATTTGGAACCGGCGCGCGAACTCGCTCTGGCTCAGCCCCACCTTCCAGCGCACGTGCTTGGCGAACGGGACGCGGCGCATGCGCTTGAGCTGCGCCTCCGTCAGCGGCTGGGCATCGGGGTCGGAGCGCGCCGCGGCCTCGACCTCCTCGTCCGTCATAGCGTCGAGCCGCGACCCAGTCGGTCTTGCCGCGCTCAGGCAGCAGCCGCTCGTTGCCGTCGGCATCGACCGCATACCATCGGCCGTACTTAAGGCGCCGCCTGACCAAAGTAGGCTCTTTCTTCACGCTTGTTCGCTTTGCGTGCCGAGATGATGCGCGTGACATCGCTCGCCGCGCTCGCGTAAATACCACGACAAGCACCCTGCCGCCCGCCAGTCCGATGGCGCGCCACCTCTCCTCGTCCGGATCGCTGTCGTCGGGCTCGACGATCGGCTCCCGGCGTCGAGGAACACGTTCTTGGCGACCTCGAATCCACGCCATGCTCGGCGGTTGCCTTCGCCTTGGCCGGGTCCCATTCGAAGCCCGCCATGGCCAATCCTCCTATACGGGCTAGCCCGTACAAGTCAAGCTTTGAGGCCACGACGATAGGCGTGCGCTGACGATCTTTGAAGGTGCGATTGGTGGCACGGAGCGCGAGGAGGATGTCGGCGTGACCTGTTGGCCTCGCCGGGCAACTCCGGCTAGAGTCTGCGCAAGGCCCAAAGCCAACGACCAGGGGGAGGCATGTCCAATCCGCTGCGCAACCTTCGTCCCGCAGACGCCGCGGTTCAGGCCGGTTCGGCTTGGGCCGTCCGACGTCGTGGTCGAGCGCCGCGCGGGCGGCATCGTCCACATGCGCTCGCCGCATGCGCTGGGGCCCTATCCGACGAAGCTTACCGAGCGGCTGGAGTACTGGGCGGCGCGGGCGCCGGACCGGGTGCTGTTCGCCCAGCGCGACGAGACGGGCGGCTGGCGCAGCGTCACCTATGCCGAGGCGCTCGACAAGGCGCGGCGCATCGGCGAGGCGCTGCTGCGCCGCCCGGTCTCGCCGAGCGGCCGGTCGCCATCCTCTCGGGCAACGACATCGAGCATGCGCTGCTGGGGCTCGCCGCCCTCTATGTCGGCGTGCCGTATGTGCCGATCTCGCCGGCCTACTCGCTGATCTCGCAGGACTTCGGCAAGCTGCGCCACGTGTTCGACCTGCTGACGCCGGGCCTCGTGTTCGCCGCCGACGGCCGCGCCTTCGAGCGCGCCATCGACAGCGTCGTGCCGCCCGACATGGAGGTGATCGTCACGCGCAACTCACCCTCGAAGCGCAAGGCGACGGCATTCTCCGATTTGCTGGACGCAGTGCCCACCGCCGCGGTCGATGCGGCGCACGCCAAGGTCGGGCCCGATACGGTGGCCAAGGTGCTGTTCACCTCCGGCTCCACCGGCATGCCCAAGGGGGTGATCAACACCCAGCGCATGTGGTGCTCCAACCTGGAGATGATCACCAACCAGCTCGCCTACTTCCGCGACGAGCCGCCGGTGATCCTCGACTGGTCGCCCTGGCACCACACCGCGAGCGGCAACCACAACGTCGGCTTCATCATCTACAACGGCGGCACCTACTACATCGACGAGGGCAAGCCGGCGCCGGGCGCGATCGAGACCACCGTGAAGAACCTGCGCGAGATCGCCTGCACCTGGTACTTCACGGTGCCCAAGGGCTACGAGGCCCTGCTGCCCTACTTCCGCTCCGATGCGGAGTTGCGGCGGACCTTCTTCAGCCGCCTGAAGGTGCTGTGGTTCGCCGGCGCGGCGCTGTCGCAGCCGGTGTTCGACGAGATGCAGGAGCTGGCCGAGGCCGCCAGCGGCGAGCGCATTCTGTTCCTGACCGGCCTCGGCTCGACCGAAACCGCGCCGATGGCAATCGCGCGCATGTGGCAGAGCAAGGACTCCACCAACATGGGCGTGCCGGTGCCGGGCGTGGAGCTGAAGCTCGTTCCCAACGAGGGCAAGCTGGAGGCGCGGGTGAAGGGGCCCAACATCATGCCGGGCTACTGGCGCCAGCCGGAGCTGACCGCCAAGGTGTTCGACGAGGAGGGCTACTACTGCCTCGGCGACGCCGTGAAGTTCGAGGACCCGGACGATCCGAAGAAGGGCCTGCTGTTCGACGGGCGCGTCGCCGAGGACTTCAAGCTCGCCACCGGCACCTGGGTCAGCGTCGGGCCGCTCAGGGCGCGGTTCCTGGCGCACTTTGCGCCCTGGCCAAGGACGTGGTGCTCGCCGGCGCCGACCTCGACGACATCCGCGTGCTGGTGTTCCCCGACCTGGACGCCTGCCGCAGGCTGGCGCCCGATCTGACGAAGTCCGGCCCCGCCGATATCGTGGGCGATGCACGCGTACGCGCCGAGTTCCAGCGCCGGCTCGCCGCGCTCGCGGCGGCAGCCACCGGCAGCTCCAACCGCATCGTGGCGCTGACCCTGCTCGCCGACCCGCCCTCGCTCGATGCCGGCGAGATCACCGACAAGGGCTCCATCAACCAGCGCGCGGTGCTGCGCTGCCGGGTCGAGTTGGTGCGCGAGCTCTACGCCAAGCCGACACCGGCGCACGTCATCCTGATCCACCCGTCATCCCGCAAGCTGAGACCCGGCTAACGAGCCGGGGTCGAAGCTCTCCGGGACCCCAGGAAGCGAATTTGAACCTCACGAGGTTACGGCCCATAGCTGTTCCTGGGCGCTGCTCGCGAGCCGCTCCCCCCGGACTTTGATCCGGGGTTCAGCCGGGATGACGGGTGGTGAGGCGCGGCGCGTTGCCCTTTGCGGGGACCGCCCGCAACCTGCTATGGCCTTGCCCCGTCGGGGCAAGGGGAGCCAGCCATGCCGGGCCTGTGGGCCATCTTCACGGTCGTCGCCGCCGGCGCCCAGGTGCTGCGCAACGCCCAGCAGCGGGAGCTGACGGCCTCGCTCGGCACGGCCGGCGCCACGCACGTGCGCTTCCTCTTCGGGCTGCCGTTCGGCCTCGTCTTCCTGCTCCTCGTGCTGGCCACCACGGGCACGCCGCTGCCGCGGCTCAACGGCGCCATGCTGACTTGGACAGTGGTTGCGGCGCTGGCCCAGATCGGCGCCACCGCGCTCCTGCTGGCGGCCATGCGTCAGCGCTCGTTCGTCGTGATCACCGCCTACTCCAAGACTGAGGCGATGCAGGTGGCGGTGTTCGGCCTCGCGTTCCTGGGCGACCAGGTGACGCTCGCCGTCGCTGCGGCCATCGCCATCGCCACCGCCGGGGTGCTCCTGGTGTCGTGGCCGCGCAGCACCGGCGGGGAGGCCTTCACCTGGAAGCCGGCGCTGCTCGGCATCGCCTCGGGCGCCATGTTCGCCATCGCGGCAATCGGCTTCCGCGGCGGCATCCGCGCGCTCGACGCGCCGAGCTTCGTTGCCGCCGCCACGACCACGCTGGCCGCGGGCCTCTTCCTCCAGACCGTCCTGCTCTCGGCCTGGCTCTACCTCTTCGACCGCAAGACCCTGATGGCGATCCTGCGCCTGTGGCGCCCCTCGCTGCTCGCCGGCTTCACCGGCGCCTTCGCCTCGCAGATGTGGTTCCTCGCCTTCGCGCTCGAGACGGCGGCCAAGGTGCGCACCCTGGCGCTCGTCGAGATCCTCTTTGCCCAGATCGTGTCGCGCAACCTCTTCAAGCAGACGCTCGCCTCGCGCGAGGCGCTGGGCATCGGCCTGATCGTGGCCGGCGTCGTGCTGCTGCTCAACGCACTTAGATCGGCGTCGGCAGTCGGGGTGCAGGCTACCGAGCGACTGTCGAGCGACCGTTGTTGCACCGGCGCGACACCTCCGTGAGGGAATCGCGTAGCTGTCGCCGCTATCAGACATCGTGTGCCGCGTAGGTTGCAGGGAACCGACGATGAAGCACGCTTGCGCAGCCCCGCTCGTCCTGCTCCTCGTCCTGGCCGGCTGTGCCGCCGACGAACGGGCAGACGGGGTGTACGACATGAACTTCGCTGCCGACACCAAGGTGGAGGAGCCGGTGCAAGAGGCGCGACTGCTCTCGCAGCCCGACTCCTCGAGCGGATACCGCCCGCCGGGCGCGTCAAGCCCCGGCTGGCGAAGCCAAGCCCAGGCACCGCGAGACGCCCGATGTGGCGCGCGAGCACGCCCTGCGCCAGGAGCGTCAGGAGTACGCGCGCGGACTGGAGAAGATCCTCGTCTCGAACGGCATCGGCGTGGGCGTGCTGGTCTACGAAGGGCAGGCGGGCCCGACGCCGACGCTGATGTTCTTCGGCAACCTGTCGCGCGATTTCGTCCAGAGCGCAGTGACCAAGGGCGCGGTCCTCGAGCGGGCACGGGCGCTGGGCTTCAGGTCCGTCGACTTCTTCGATCGCGGCCCCGACAGCCACTACCAGTTCGTCCTGTCGAAGACCGGCCCGCTGCCCAAGTGTGCTGCCTTCAACCGCCTCTGCCTGCAGTAGGGTGCAACAGGGCGTCAGCCCCGTTACGCCGATCGGCCTTGCCGCAGACCGCTTCGACCGGGGTGAGGCCGCTCGGTGCGGCGTGGCTGTCACCGCATTGGCACCCTGCGCTGTGCTCCCTTAGCCTCGCCGCCAACACACTTGCCATCTTTCGCCGCGAGGGACTAACCTCGCGGGAAAGACGGACGAGGGCAAACCCTCCGATCTCTGTTGGACGACACCTGCCGAAAGTGGTGCGGCGAGGCCGCACGAATTCGGATCACGGCTGATAGAGGAGGAAACGTCATGCGCAAGCCGAACGAAGCGCGGTCTCGTGGCCGCATCTTTGTTCACCGCCTGTCTCCTCGCCGCGGGCGCAGCCTGGGCGCAGGAGAAGAAGGAGGAGGAGCCGTTCTGGGCCAAGGGCCGGCCCAAGGAGGGCGCCGGCGCGAAGATGGCGCCCGTGGCCGCCCCGCCCATTCCGACGCCGCCGGACAAGCTCCCGAAGCTCAAGGCGCCGCCGGGCTTCAAGGTCGAGGTCTACCAGCCGGGGATCCTCGATGCGCGCGCCATCCGGCGCGGCGACAAGGGCACGATCTTCGTCAGCTCGCTGTTCGTCGCCGGCAAGATCTACGCGATAACGGAGAAGAACGGCAAGCGCGAGGTCAAGACCATCCTCTCGGGCCTCGAGCTGCCGAGCGGCATCGAGTTCCGCGACGGGTCGCTCTACGTGGCGACGCCGAAGCAGATCACGCGCTACGACAAGATCGAGGACAACCTGGATAGCCCGCCGGCACCCGTGGTGGTCTACGACAAGCTGCCGGGCGACATCCCGCACGGCTGGAAATTCCTGAGGTTCGGGCCCGACGGCAAGCTCTACGTGCCGGTCGGCGCGCCCTGCAACATCTGCGAGCCAGATCCCGAGAAGTACGCGCAGATCTTCCGCATCAATCCCGACGGCAGCGGCTTGGAGATCGTGGCGCGCGGCGTGCGCAATTCCGTGGGCTTCGATTTCCACCCGAGGACCAAGGAGCTGTGGTTCACCGACAACCAGCGCGACTGGCTGTCGGAGGACATGCCGCTCGACGAGCTCAACGTCCTCAAGAATCCCGGCAAGGACCACTTCGGCTTCCCCTACTGCCACTCCGGCATCCTGAGGGATGCGGAGTTCGGCTGGGGCAAGTCGTGCGACGACTACGTGAAGCCGGCGGCGACGCTGGGGCCGCATGCGGCTCCGCTCGGCATGCAGTTCTACAACGGCCGGATGTTCCCAGCGAAGTACCGCGGGGCGATCCTGATCGCCCGCCACGGGCCGTGGAACCGCACCAAGAAGTTCGCGGACGTCTCGGTCGCCTACCTCGACGCCCAGAGCCGCGTCGTCCACACCGAGCCGTTCATCACGGGCTGGGTGAAGGACAACGAGTACCTGGGCCGGCCTGTCGATCTGCTCACGCTGCCCGACGGGTCGGTGCTGGTATCGGACGACCACAACGGCGCGCTCTACCGCGTCTCGTATGGCGGCCGCTAGCGAGGACGATGACGGCAGGAGAGCGCGGGGGCGGCTTGCCGCCTTCGCGCTCGCCATCCTCCTGGCGGCCCCGCCGCAGGCAGCCTCGGCGCAATCGCTCGAGGAGCGGATCGCGCAGTGCGTGGCGTGCCACGGCGCGGACGGCCAATCGAAGGACCCGAAGATCCCCCACATCGGCGGCCAGCCGAAGCTGTTCGTCATGTACCAGCTGTTCTTCTATCGCGAGGGCCGGCGCAAGAGCGAGGAGATGAACCTCGTCGCCAAGGGCCTGAGCGATCGCGACCTGGAGGCTGTCTCCGATTGGGTCTCCAAGCTGCCGCCGACGCCGCCGGCGCCGGGCGCGATCGAGGAGGCGCGCTTCAAGCGCGGGGCGGAGCTGGCCGCCAAGCGCCAGTGCGCCAGCTGCCACAACCCGGACTACTCGGGCCGCCAGCAGATGGCGCGCCTTGCCGGCCAGCACGAGGCCTACACGGTCAAGGCGCTGCAGGACTATCGTGCGGGCAGCCGCGTCGGCACCCAGGCGGCGATGGCGGAAGCCGTGCGGGGCCTCAGCGACGCCGAATTCGCCGACCTCGCCTATTTCCTCGCCCACGTGCGGCCGTAGGCCTACGGCCGCACGTGGGCGAGGGGCCGCTCCGGAAGCGAGGCGCGCAGCGCGCGCAGGTCGGCGGCGGTGGCCGTGGCCGCGGCGCCCTCGATGGCGCGGTAGCGACCCACCACGTCGCGCCCGAGCCGCGTCAGGCGCGCCCCGCCGCCGCCGGAGCCGCCCATCTGGGTCTCCACCAGCGGCTCGCGGAAGATGTGGTTGATCGCGTCCACCAGGAGCCAGGCGCGGCGGTAGGACATGCCCATCTCCTTGCCCGCGGCGGAGATCGAGCCATGCTTGGAGATCAGCTCCATCAGGGTGATCTTGCCGGGACCGAGGTAGCCGTAGGCGCCGAAGTCGATGCGGATCGTGAGGGCGGCAAGGCGCGCCTCTCCGCTCGCGGCGGCCGCGCGGCGTGTGGTCTTTCTGGGCTTCTGTCGCATGACCGGGGTCGGACCCCTCGCTCCACTGCAATTCGCAATTCGCCAGAACGGGATAGGCGACCGGGTGGATCGCGCGCAAGCGCCACGCCAGCCCGCGACGCTCAGCCGGGCACCGCGGTGACAGGTTCGGCGACCGGTTCGCCCCTCAGGACCTGCCGCGCGCATGGATGGGGTCCCTGGGCGAGAGGCCCGCTCTGTGTGCTAAGCTGCAGCCGTCAGCCGGACGGAGCGATGCGAGCCGCAGGCGAGCAGTCGCTCCGAGCCGGAACCGCCATCAGGCCCGTTCGGAGGATCGCACCGATGCCCTACACGCTGACGCAGCTCGCCGCCGATATCCGCGAGACCCTGCAGGACGGCTCCGGCCGTCCCGCCAAGGAGACGGTCTGCGAGCTCGTGTCGCGGGCGCTCGGCGACCAGGCCTTCGTCGCGGAGCACCTCGAGGAGCGGGCACCCGGCGCCAACCCGCGCGAGGTGCTCTACGAGGACCCCGACCTCGGCTTCTGCATCTGCGGCCACGTCTACGGAGGACCGGCCAACGGCGCCCCGCACGACCACGGCTCCAGCTGGGCCATCTACGGGCAGGCGGTCGGCGTGACGGAGATGACCGACTGGCGCGTTGTGCGGCAGGGCATCGTCGGCGAGCCCACGCTGGTCGAGCCCGTCACCACCTATCTCATGCACCCCGGCGATGCCCGCCTCTACGATGTGGGCGACGTGCACTCCCCGCGGCGCGAGGCTCCGGTGAGGCTGATCCGCATCGAGGGCAAGAACCTCGATCATGTCACGCGGTCGAACATCAAGGCGGCGTAGGGGTCAGCCGCTCGCCGGCAGCGCCGACCCTCGATTGACGAAACGGTCCTTTGTCATCCCGGCACTCGTTGCCGGGATCCACCGCGACACACGCACCGAGCAAGCGTTCGGCTGGATGCCGGGAACAAGTCCCGGCATGACAACTTATGCACTTTGGCAATGCCCGCTCCCATCCCCTCACCCTACTGAATCCCAGCTCACGCTATCCGGAACGCGGCGCGCTCCTGCGCGTCGAGCTGGCCGACGAGGGCGGTCTCCCAGGCGAGATACTGGCGCGCGGCGTCCGCGTCGCCCTCGTGACGCGCGTGCGTGAAGAACAGGAAGTCGATGCACTCGGCGTCGCTCGGTGCGTCGGGTGACGCGGCCATCGGCAACCCGGGCCCGCGCGCTGCTGCGTGGCCGCCGTCCAGGAGGCGCACCTCGCGGACGCCGGCTTCTGCCAGGTCGATAGCCGCAAGCGCCGCGATATCCGCATCGTCGGCAACTAGAACCACAGGCACCGCCGGGTCGGCAACGGCCGCCGCAATCCGGGGCCGGATCGACCAAACGGCACCGGCGATGTGCTCCTTGCGGTAGCTCGCGCTCGCGCGCAGATCGACGAGGCGAACGCTGCCGTCGCGCAGGCGCGCCGCGACCTCTTCGGGTGCCACCGAACTGGGGCCGCGCGCGAGTCCCCCCGCAGTCTGTGGCGCGCCTCCGCGCGACGGGGAGGGGAATCCGGTCGCGACCTCGGCCGCGGCTGCCGTGCCGCCCTCGAGCACGCAGGCCTCGTGTCCCTGCTGGCGCAACCATTGTGCGGTCATCGGCGCGCGCACTTCCTCCGCGTCCATGAGGACGATGCGCGCGCCTTTGGTGCCGATCCATTGGTCGGTCGCCTGTACGAGCTGGCCGCCGGGGGCGTGGATGAAGCCGGCAATGGAGCGCACGGCAAATTCCTCGGGCGTGCGCACATCGAGGAGGTAGGTGGTGCGCGATGGGTCGGCGACCCAGCGTGCGACGTCGGCGGCGCTCACGAAGGCGACGCCGTGCGCCTCGGCGAGAGAACGGGCGCGCGCCCTCAGTTCTCCGAGGCCGTGGGGAGCGGGCGGCGCGTCATGGCGTCGGCTGGCGCCGTGATCGAGCTGCAACCCGGCCAGGAACCAGCCTTGGGTGCCGTTCTCCAGGGCGTAGACGGGGTTGGGCACACCGAGGTCGATCAAGGTCTGGGCGCCGATGATGGAGCGCGTGCGGCCGGCGCAATTGACGACGATTTTGGTCTTGGGATCGGGCACCAGGCCGCCGATGCGCAGTGCCAGCTCGCCGTTGGGGCAGGAGACCCCGCCCGGGATGCTCATCTTCTGGAACTCGGCGAAGGTGCGCCCGTCGACGATCGCGAGGTTCTCGCCGGCCGCGTGCATAGCCTGCAGGGCCTGGGCCGTGACGCTCGGCGTGTGCCTCTCGTGCTCGACCAGCTCGCCGAAGGTCTTGCTCGGCACGTTGACGCCTGCATAGAGCGTGTAGCCGGCGCCGCGCCAGCTCTCCACCCCGCCCGACAGCACGCTGATGTTGCTGTAACCCATTGCCTCTGCCCTGCGGGCTGCGCGCTCGGCGACGCCGTCGCCGCCGTCGCACAGAGCGAGCCGCACCGCCGGGTTGGGGACGAGCGCCGGCAGGCCCGGCTCGAAGCGGCTGTAGGGGAGACTCACGGCGAAGAACGGATGGCCTTCGCCGTATTGGCCGTGCTCGCGCACGTCGAGGAAGGCGATCTCCCCCCCGTCGGAGAGCCATGCCTTGAGAGTTTGAGCATCGATGCGGCCCGTCATGCCGTCCTCCCCTGGCTTCGATGCGCGCTTCCCTTCGTCGCGCCGGAGCTCACACCGGGCCCCGAAGACTGACAGTAGCCCAAATAGGGTTGGGAAGGCCAGAGCCGCATGCGGTGAAGACCGGTGTCCTTCTGCCTGGCCGGACCCTGACGATCCAACCGTGAAGCGGACGGGCGCCCAGGGCAAAGGTGCCATGTCGCAGGCGCTGGGTTGGCCCGGTGGCGGCGCGGCACTAAACCTGCTTGTGGGACGGGTGATGCTTCGGCACTCTCCGCCGGCCGCGGGAAGCCGAGGGCCTTGCTTGTCGAAAGCCGAACACAACGGAAGAGCCAATCTGCCGGGCGGGCGCCAGCTGCGCCCGCTGATGGCGCTGTGGCCCTACATCTGGCGCCGTCCGGGCATGGTGCTCATGGCGCTCGCCGCGCTCGTCGCCTCCGCCGGTGCCATGCTCACCGTGCCGGTGGCCGTGCGCGGCATGGTGGACTTCGGCTTCGCCGGGGCCGGCGGCGGCGCCATCGACGGCTATTTCCTGGTCCTCATCGCCATCGGCTTCGTTCTCGCGGTGGCGAGCGCCGCCCGCATGTACGCAGTCAACTGGCTGGGCGAGAGGGTCGTGGCCGACCTCAGGAGCGATGTCTTCGGCCATCTCGCCACCCTGGGGCCGGCCTTTTACGAGACGACGCACTCCGGCGAGGTGATGAGCCGCCTTACCGCCGATACCACCCAGGTCAAGGCGGCGGCGGGCTCGGCCCTGAGCCAGGCCTTGCGCAACCTCATCATGCTGACAGGCGCGCTCATCATGATGCTGGTGACGAGCCCGATGCTGTCGGCGCTGGCCCTCGCCGCGATCCCCGCCATCGTCTTCCCGCTGCTCGCCTACGGGCGGGCGGTGCAGCGCCTCTCGCGCGCCGCCCAGGACCGGCTGGCGGACGCCTCGGCATACGCCGCCGACCATCTGGGAGCGGTGCGCGCCATGGTCGCCTTCGGCCAGGAGGCGGCGGTCTCGCGCCGCTTCGCCGCCGCGGTGGAGCGCGCCTTCGGCGCAGCGCGGGCGCGCCTCCTGGCGCGCGCCGGGCTCACCGCGATTGCCATCTTCCTGGTGGTGGCGAGCGTCGTCGGCGTGCTGTGGTTCGGGGCGCGCATGGTGGTTGCCGGCGAGATGAGCGGCGGCCACCTCGGGCAGTTCATCCTGTATGCGGTGTTCGCCGCGGGCGCACTCGCCGAGCTCGCCGAGGTGTGGGGCGAGCTGGCCCAGGCCGCCGGCGCCGCCGAGCGGCTGGCGGAGCTGATGACGGTGCGGCCACTGATCGCCGCACCGGCTCGTCCCAGGCCGATGCCGGCGCCGGCGCTCGGCACGGTGGAATTCCGCGACGTGCGCTTCGAGTACCCCGCGCGGCCCGGCGTATCGGCGCTCAACGGCGTGAGCTTCCAGGTGGCGCCGGGCGAGACGGTGGCGCTCGTCGGGCCCTCCGGGGCGGGCAAGAGCACGATCTTCAACCTGATCCTGCGCTTTTACGACCCGCAGGAGGGGACGGTCACGGTCGACGGATGCTCCGTCGCCGAGGTCGACCCGGCCGAGCTGCGCTCACGCCTTGCCCTGGTGCCGCAGGAGGTGGCGCTGTTCGACGATGCGCTACTCGAGAACATCCGCTACGGCGCCCCGGAGGCGAGCCTCCCAGACGTGAAGGCGGCCGCGGCGGCGGCGCAGGCCGATGCCTTCATCGCGGCGCTCCCCGAAGGCTACGCGACCCGACTGGGCGAGCGGGGCATAACGCTGTCGGGCGGCCAGCGCCAGCGTATCGCGCTCGCCCGCGCCGTGCTGCGCGATGCCCCGATCCTCCTCCTCGACGAGGCAACGAGCGCGCTGGACGCCGAGAGCGAGGCCGCCGTGCAGCATGCGCTCGGGCGCATCATGGAGGGCCGCACCACCATCGTCATCGCGCACCGGCTCGCCACCGTGCAGCGCGCCACCCGCATTCTGGTCCTCGACAAGGGCGAGATCGTCGAGGAGGGGCGCCATGCAGACCTGCTGGGCAAGGGCGGCCTCTACGCACGCCTCGCCGAGCTCCAGTTCGCGCTCGACGCCGCGCAATAGGCGCTCCCCATCCTGGGGCCGTAAGCGGTCAGAACGCTCGATCCTCGCCGCGGCGGTGAGACGTGTGCAGCGTGCGATCCAAATTTCCGGCCCAATCGTATGAGGAGGTGGGCGGGGCAGCAAAGTCATCATGGGAGGGAGACATGAGCGGCTTTGGCGACTACCTGTCGTGGGAATACCTCATCCCGGCGTTCGGGGTCGCACTCGCGTACGGCTGGTGGATTTATCGCGGCGTGCAGGTCAAACGGGCGGGCGGGCTCGCGGCCCACTCCCGCGCTCACCTGGATCGGCTCTTCCAGATGCCCCCCGGCACGCGCGTGACCGCCGCATGGGAGGCCGTCACCGTACCGAAGAAAAGCAAGGGCCAGAAGACGGTGGAAGTGGCCAGCATGGCCTTTGCGGCGGTCGGGGGCGTGGGAGTTGAATTCGTCGGCCGGCAAACGGCTGTGGCCTGCACGACCGCGAACCAGGTGCTCCTGCGCGACAAGGAAACCGGTGACGTTTGGGCGTATGGCCCAGACCCGAGGCCGCGCTTCGTCGACACCGGACAGAAGGGCACGCCGCGCATAAAGCAGATGCGATGGGGTTGGGATATTGGAGCGATCCTGCGCATCGAGAGCCCTGGTGAAGAGCCTCTCGAGATCGACATTCCGGCAGCCTCGGTTCGGGTCCTGGTCGGCTGGTCGCGCGGCGAGGATGTCTCGCACCTGACGGGCCCGTACCCGTTGCCCGAAACACTGTGATCGAGGGTCTCGATGGCCGGGAAGAAGGCGCCGAGGGCGGCACCCTCCTCGCCCTAATTCGCTCTCACGCGCTATTGCATTGTTAATAGCCGGGTCGGGAACCGCTCCAGCACGTGTCCTGCGGGCCACTCTCAACCGCGGATAGTCCTATCCCTACCGGTTTTGGCTTCTCAGTCCGCGCCCGATGCCGCAGGTTGCGCCGGTCTCGCGGAATCATCGGGAAGTTTCCACAAGATGCGGCCTTTGCGAAAGTTTGGGGAGCGGCAGGGGTGGCCGCTCTGGTGCTGCTGTGGGCCGGGCCGACGGTCCAGCAGGCTGAGGCCCAGCAGGGCGACAAGTCATGGATGCGGGGGCTCGGGCCCGGCTACACCGGCAGCGGCGTCGACGCCAGCGAGCGCGAGTTCATTCGCGAGTGGGAGATGAACCCCGCCAAGGGTGTTCCCACGCTCGGCGCAGCCAATCTCGGCCCGACCAAGGCGGCGATCGCCCGCTATGTCGCCATCGTTGCCAAGGGCGGCTGGCGCAAGCTCCCTGACGTAAAGCTGGAGCATGGGACCACTCATCCCGCCGTCGTCCTCCTGCGCCAGCGCCTGCGCCTCTCGGGCGAGCTCGAGGACGGTGGCTCCACTTCGGAGTACTTCGACTACGACCTCGACCAGGCGGTGCGCCGGTACCAGACCGCCAACGGCCTCGCGCCGACCGGTGTCGTCGACAAGGCCACGACCACCGCCATGAACGTGCCGGCGGCCGCGCGTCTCAAGCAGCTGCGCGGCAATCTCGGCCGCCTCACCGAACTCGCCAAGATGCCGGCCAAGTACGTGGCGGTCAACATTCCCGCGGCGCAGGTCGAGGCGGTGGAGAACGGTGCCGTCGTATCGCGCCACGCCGGCATCGTCGGCAAGATCGACCGGGCGACGCCGATCCTCAAGTCGTCGATCCAGGAACTCAACTTCAACGCCGTGTGGCACCTGCCACCGACCGTGGTCAACGAGGATCTCGATCCCCACGGGGCAGAAGCTGGCGCGCCGCGGCGAAAGCGTGCTCGTCAAGTTCAAGATCGATGCCTTCTCCGGCGGCCGCAAGCTGGAGCCCAGGAAGGTCAACTGGGACGGGCCGGAGGTGAAGAGCCTGGTCTACCGGCAGCAGCCGGGACCGGAGAACCCGTTGGGCTTCGTCAAGATCAACTTCCCCAACGGGCACTCCGTCTACATGCACGACACGCCGAAGCCGTCGCTGTTCGGGCGCAACTTCCGCGCGGCGAGCTCGGGCTGTGTGCGCATCGCCGGCATCGATTCCCTGGTCGCGTGGATCGTGGCCGAGCAGGGCTGGAAGCTCGAGCATGTGCGCCAGATGAAGGAGTCGGGCGAACGCCGCGACGTGAAGCTGAAGCGCGCGATCCCCCTCTACTTCGCCTACATCACGGCCTGGGCCACGCCCGACGGGGCCGTGCACTTCCGGCGCGACATCTACCTCAAGGATGACATCGGGCGTCAGGCCGGCACCTACTGACGGCCGCTGATCCTCGCCCGGCGATCCCGGCGCCGATCTCGAGCAGCGACTCTAACGGAGCGATCCCTATGTCATGCCGGGACTTGTTCCCGGCATCCAGTCAACCGCTCGCTCTGGCGCTCGTTTCTCGGTGGATCCCGGCAACAAGTGCCGGGATGACACTGCTCGGCGCCAGCCGCGCGGACGCCCGTTTAATGGCGCGCAATAGCTCGCGCGGGCGTCATGCATCACGCCGAGTTGAGATGCGCGTGATGCCTCCAGTGCGCGGCTCCCTGCGTACCTGATCCTGCCCGCTGTTCGCTTCGACCCGCCTCGGCTCAGGCCGTGGAGGCAGCGGGCGCGAGCGCCTCCGAACCTGGATCCTAGCGAAGGGAGACACCCCAATGCGCCGCATGCGCCTAGCCGGACTGATCCTGCTCGGCCTCGTCGTGACGACGACGGTCGCCCACGCCACGTTCTACCACCAAAGATCGCTCTATCAGCGCCTCGGCGGGCGCCAGGCGATCGTGCTGGTCGTCAACGACTTCGTCGGCAACGTCGCCCGCGACAAGCGCATCAACCGCTTCTTCGCCAACACCGACATCCCGCGTCTCAAGCGTCTGCTCGTGCAGCAGATCTGCGCCGCCACCGGCGGCCCCTGCAGGTACGAAGGCCGCAGCATGCGCGAGGCACACCGTGGCCTGAGCATCGGCAACGGCGATTTCGATGCGCTGGTGCAGGACCTCGTCATCTCGCTCGACAAGTTCGGGGTCGGGCAGCGCGAGCAGCGCGAGCTTCTCGCCATCCTCGGATCCCTGCGCAGGGACGTAGTCCAGCCGGGGCGGGGGACGTCGCAGCCGTCCGAGCCCGGGTGCGCGCCCCGGGGCCGCCGGCCGGACTCGAGGGTGCGGCGGCCCTTGCGAGCACGCAGCTTCGGTCTCATTGGGCTGCATCATGCGACCTCATATCGCGGACCCGACAGGGGGGTGACGCAGCATGTGCTCCGATATTCGTGCTTTCACAGCCGATCGAATGGACCTTTCGTCCCCTTTGCCGGAGCGCGATCGTTGTTTTAGAATGCATCCAGGGAAGCGGCGACGTGTCCGCCCCGCGTGGCGAGGGTGAGCTGATGGACTACGCGAAGGCATTTGCCGGCGCCTTGCAAGCGCTGAAAGACGAAGGCCGCTATCGGGTCTTCGCCGACATCAGGCGGGATCGGGGGTACTTTCCTGCCGCGCGTCACTACCGGGACGGCGACCGGCGCCCGATCACGGTGTGGTGCTCCAACGACTACCTCGGCATGGGCCAGCACCCCGTCGTGCTGGAGGCGATGCATGCGGCGATCGACGCGGCCGGCGCCGGCTCGGGCGGCACCCGCAACATCTCGGGCACCACCCACTATCACGTCGAGCTGGAGGCCGAGCTCGCCGACCTGCACGCCAAGGAGGCAGCCCTCCTCTTCACGTCGGCCTACGTCGCCAACGACACCACGCTGACGACCCTGCGCAAGCTGCTGCCCGGGCTCGTCATTTTCTCCGACGCCAATAACCACGCCTCGATGATTGCGGGCATCCGCAACGGGGGCGGCGAGAAAGTGATCTGGCGCAACAACGATCTGGCCGACCTCGAGGCCAAGCTGAGGGCCGTCGATCGCGAGCGCCCCAAGGTGATCGCGTTCGAGTCGTGCTACTCCATGGACGGGCTGATGGCGCCGATCGGGGCGATCTGCGAGCTCGCCGACAAGTATGGCGCGCTCACCTACCTCGACGAGGTGCACGCCGTGGGCCTCTACGGACCCCGCGGCGGCGGTCTCGCAGAGCGCCTGGGCGTCATGCACCGCGTCGACATCGTCAACGGCACGCTGGCCAAGGGCTTCGGCATCATGGGCGGCTACATCGCCGGCAGACGCGACCTGTGCGACGCCATCCGCTCCTATGCGCCGGGCTTCATCTTCACCACCTCGCTGCCGCCCGCTATCGCCGCCGGCGCCACCGCCAGCATCCGGCACCTGAAGGCTTCGGGCGCGGAGCGCGAGCGCCACCAGGAGCGGGCGCGCGCGCTCAAGACGCGGCTGCGGGCCGCCGGCCTCCCGGTGATGGAGAACCCGAGCCACATCGTGCCGATCCTGGTGGGCGACCCGGTCCTCACCAAGCGCGTCACCGACGCGCTGCTCGACCGCTTCGCGATCTACGTGCAGCCGATCAACTATCCGACCGTCCCGCGCTCCACCGAGCGGCTGCGCATCACGCCCCAGCCCCAGCACAGCGATGCCGACATGGACCGGCTGGTGGCGGCGCTCTCGACCTTGTGGATGGAGCTCGGGCTACCTCTCGACTACCAGGCGGAGGCCGCGGAGTAGGTCGGATCGCCAACTCGCGGCGAGACCAGCCCGTTTGGCGCGCCGGAGTTGTTCCGTCAGAGCTGCAACTCGCTCCCCGCGGATCGGCGCGGACGGGACGCCGCCAGGATGCCGTTTCCCGGCGCCCAGGAGGCCCGCTGGCGGCCCTCGCGGGTTCGGCCGATGTTCGGCATCACCGCCCTGATCCGGCCATCCTGAGCCCTCCCAGCGACGAATTCGTGGGGCAGGTGCAACTCTGTACCTGTTGATGCAACCTCCCGCCGCCCGGCGTCTGGGTCGGGGGGAGGCGGGGGATGTGCAACGTCGTGCCCCTGGCGCAGCATCACGCGTCGGCGCGCTCGCCCTGGAGCAGGTCCCACGCGGCGTTGATCTGCTTGGAACGCAGCTCGCGGAGCTGGCGGTCGGCCTCGTCAGCAGCCCGGTCGGGGTGCCAGTGCCTGCGCAGGGCATCGACGACCTTCTTGACGGCGGCGGCATTGGCGGTGCCACGCCGAGCGCCGATGCCCAGCGCCTGGATCGCCTCCTTGCGCGTTTGCGGCATGCGCTCGCCCCAGGCGGCGAGAGCGGCATCTGCCGCGCCCGCTCCCGGAACCCGGTCGAGGGCCGAGTTTGCGCTGCCCTGCGGTCCGCTGCCGTCGTCGTAGCCGAGGCGCGGCGCGCCCGACACGCGCCGGTGCGTGCCGGCGGCGTGCTGCAGGCGCTCGCGCCGGCGCGCCACCGCAAAGGCGATGAGCAGCCCCAAGGTCAGGCCCGTGAAGGCGACGATGACGCCCATGGTCGGCGTACGCAGGGCGCTGAAGCTGAACAGCGAGGGCGCGGCCGCGTTGTCCTCCTGCTCCGGCGCCTTGGCGGGCGGCTTGGCGGGCGGCGGGGGGCTAGCGGAGGCCGGTGGAGTCTCTGGGAGGAACCTGGGGAGGTCTGGGGCGGCGGACTCTGAGCCGCGACCTCCTTCGGTGCGGCGTTCTCCTTCACGGGAGGGGGCGGGACCGTCGTGGTCTTGGGCGGCGGCGGGCTCTTAGGCGGCGGGCTCGCGGCCGGCGGGCTCAGGGCCGCAATCTCTTTCTCATTCGGCGTTGCCATCTCCTTGGCGGGAGGCAGCGGTGGGCGGGCGGCTTCGCCTTGGCATGCGCCTCCTGGACGCCCTGGGGCGGGGGCGGCGGAGGCGCCGCCGGGGGCGTGCGCTTGGCCGTCGCCTCGCCCGCCGGCTTGGACGGTGGCGGCTCGGCGCTCGGGTCGGGTTGCGACTGCTCCGCGCCGGCTTCCACTCCCTCGGACGGCGGCTCGGGCGGAGGCCCCTTGGCGACGCGCGCTGGGACGAAAATCGCATCGATGCCCAGGATTGGCGCAAAGCCCCGGGGCATCTCCACGACCGCCGGCGGCATCCGCGCCAGCCGCTCGGCGCACCGGCGCCGCCGCGGCCGGTCGCCGAAGGGATCGTCGGGGCCGGAGTCGCCGGCGCACGGGTCGTCCGGCGACAGGTTCCAGCGCGGAGGCATGCGCACCTCGAGGCGGCCATCGACGAGCCGGGCGAGGCGGCTCGATTCGTTGGCCGCGGCGACGACCTCCACCCACGGCACGCGCTCGCCGTCGCAATCGAGGTCGAAGCGGAGCACGTCCCAGCGCCGGCACATGTCGGGGTTGGCGGGCGAGCAGGCGTTGAACCTGCGCTTCTCGCGCGCACCGATGATCCGGTATCCCCGGTCGGGTCCGGGTGTGAGCCGCGGCCGCCCGCCCCGCATCTCGCAGGCATAGGGCATCACGAGCAGCTCCTCGGCATGCGCCGGAGCTGCTGCAGGCGGCAGACAGAAGGCGAGCGCCATGAGCGCAATGAGCGCTGCGCCTCGTTGCCAAGCCCGCATGCAATGCCCCCGCTTCAGATCGGGAGGCCCAAATGCCCCCCGGCAAACGGCTACCAGCCGGGACGCTTGGTGGGCCGCGACCTTGGCAGCTTTGTGGCCGCCCTCGGCCAACCTCCGACAGAATGTCCGGGTGCGCCCGTGTCCCCTCACCCCGACCCTCTCCCCGCAAGCGGGGAGAGGGGGCCCGCCGTCTCCGGCCTGCGTGCGAGCCGCCGGTGCAGCCGGTCGAGCATCAGGTAGATGACGGGCGTGGTGTAGAGGGTGAGCACCTGGGAGACGATCAGGCCGCCGATGATGGTGATGCCGAGAGGCCGGCGCATCTCCGAGCCCGGTCCCACCGCAATGGCGAGCGGGACGGCGCCGAGGAGTGCCGCAAACGTCGTCATCATGATCGGCCGGAAGCGCGCCAGGCACGCCTCGCGGACCGCGCTGCGCCGCGGAGAGGCCGCGCTCGCGCTCCACCTCCAGCGCGAAGTCCACCAGCATGATGCCGTTCTTCTTGACGATGCCGATCAGCAGAATGATGCCGATGAAGGCGATGACGGTGAGCTCCATGCCCCAGAGTTTGAGCGCCACCAGGGCGCCGAGCCCGGCAGCCGGCAACGTCGAGATGATCGTCAGCGGGTGCGCCAGGCTCTCGTAGAGCACGCCCAGGACGATATAGACGGCGGCGAGGGCGGCGATGATGAGCAGCGCCTGCATCTGGCTCTGCTGCTCGAAGGCCCGGGCGTCGCCGGCGGCCTCGGCGCGGATCGAGTTCGGCATCCTGCAGCTCGTCGATGGCCTTGCGGATGGCGTCCTGGGCATCGGCGAGCAGCATGCCTTCGGTCAGCCCGTAGTTGATGGTCACGGCGGGGAACGGCCCCTGGTGGTTCACCACCAGCGGCGCCGGGGCGCGGGTGATCCTGACCAGGGTGGAGAGCGGCACCTGCACGCCGTCGCGGCCGGGGACGAAGATGCGGTCGAGGTCGGACGGGTCGCGCTGATAGCGCGGATCGACCTCCAGGATCACGCGGTACTGGTTGCGCTCGGTATAGATGATCGACGATCTGACGCTGGGCGAACGCGTTGTTGAGGGCGGCATTGATGTCCTGCACCTTGACGCCGAGCCGCGCCGCGGCCTGGCGGTCGACGTTGACGGTGGCCTGCAGCCCGCCGATCTCGCGATCGATGGAGACGTCGGTGAGCCCCGGCACCTCCTTCAGCCGGTCGAGCATCTTGGGCACCCACTCGTAGAGCTCGTCGAAATTGGGGCTCCAGAAGGTGAACTGGTACTGCGAGCGGCCCTGCCGGCCTCCGACGCGGATGTCACGCGCGGGGTAGAACGACACGAACAGGCCCTCGACGCCGGCGACCGAGCGGCGCAGGCGGTCGATCACGCGCTGGGTGGTGAGGCCGCCGCGCTCGGCGAGCGGCTTCAGGCTGATGAACATGCGCCCCTGGTTGCCCGACGGGTTCCAGCCCGAGCCGCCGCCGACCGAGGAGCCGACGCCGGAGACCGCGGGATCGGCGAGCACGATCTCGAGCGCCTGCTGCTGCAGCTTCGCCATGGCCTCGTAGGAGATGTCGGTGGAGGCGTTGGTGGAGGCGACGACGAGGCCGGTGTCGTCCTGCGGGAAGGTCCCCTTCGGCGTCTTGATGTAGAGGTTGACGGTGGCGGCGACCGTCGCCAGCATGACGAGCATCGTCAGGAAGCGGTGGCGCAGCGCGATGTCCAGCGTGCGCGCGTAGCCGCGCAACGCCCAGCCCATGACGCCTTCGACGGCGCGGTCGATGCGCCTGGCCGTCGGGCCGGCGCCGGTGCGCACGAAATGCGCGCAGATCATCGGCGTGACGGTGAGCGAGACCACCGTGGAGACGACCACCGCGAACGCCAGCGTCACGGAGAACTCGCGCAGCAGGCGCCCGTTGGCGTCGCGTGCTGAACAGGAGCGGGATGAAGGCGGCGATCAGCGACACGCCGATGGCGATCACCGTGAAGCCGATCTGGCGCGCGCCGTCGAGAGCGGCGCGCAGCGGCGCCATGCCCCGCTCCAGGTTGCGGTACATGTTCTCGATCATGACGATGGCGTCGTCGACGACGAAGCCGACCGACACGGCGAGCGCCATCAGCGTGAGGTTGTTGACGGAGAACCCGGCCGCCCACATGGCGGCGCAGGTGCCGGCGAGCGACAGCGGCACGGTGATGCCGGCGGCGATGGTGGGCGTCGACCGCCGCAGGAACAGGTAGACGACGAGCATGACGAGGGCGATCGAGAGCGCGAGCGTCATCTGCATGTCGTGGATGCTGGCGCGCAGCGTCGTGGTGCGGTCGGACAGCACCGAGATGTCGATGCCCTCGGGGATCAGGCGCTGGAGCGTCGGGATCAGCGCCTTGATGCGGTCGACGGTCTCGATGACGTTGGCTTCGGCGCTCTTGGTGATGTTGAGCAGGATCGCCGGCTGGTTGTTGAACATGGCCGAGGACCTGGCATTGCGCGTCGCCTGCTTCACCTCGGCGACCGCGCCCAGGCGCACCACGTCGCCCTTCACGGTCTTGACGACGATCCTCTTGTAGTCGTCGACGTTCATGCCGAGCTGCGAGTTCGACTCGATCGCGATCGCCTGCTTGGCGCCCTCGATGAAGCCGAGCGGGGCGAGCGCGTTGGCCTCACGATGGCCAAGCGCACGTCCTCGATGCTGAGCCCCATGGTGGAGAGCAGCATGGGGTTGACGCTGACGCGGATGGCGGGCTGCTCGGCGCCGGCGGCCGTCACCTCGGCCACGCCCTCGACCTGGGAGAGCCGCTGCACGATCACGGTGTCGGCGACGTCGTAGAGCTTGTCCGGCGGGATGGTCTTCGAGGTGAGCGCCAGGATCAGGATCGGCGCGGCCGCCGGGTTGGACTTCCTGAAGCTCGGCGGCGAGGGCATGTCGGCCGGCAGGTCGGCGATGGCGGCGTTGATGGCGGCCTGCACGTCCTGGGCGGCGCCCACGATGCTGCGCGAGGGATCGAACTGGATGGTGATGCGCGAGACGCCCAGCGCGTTGATCGAGGTCAGCTCGCTGACGCCGGGGATCTCGCCGAGCCGGCGCTCGAGCGGGGCGGCCACGCGCGCGGCCATGGTCTCCGGGATCGCCGCCGGGCAGGGTGGCGGTCACCCGGATGGTGGGGAACTCGACCACCGGCAGGCTCGCGACCGGCAGGTTGAAGTAGGCGACGACGCCGGCGAGAAACAGGCCGATCGCCAGCAGCGTGGTGCCGATCGGCCGCTCGATGAAGGGCCGCGAGAAGTTCATGGGCCTACTCCGCCGGCCGGGGAAGCTCGGGCTCGGCGGCGCGGTCGTAGCCGCGCCGGGCGCCAGGCGGGCGCGCACGCGCTCCATGGCGAGGTAGATCACGGGCGTCGTGTAGAGCGTGAGCAGCTGGCTCAGGAGCAGGCCGCCGACGATGGTGACGCCGAGCGGGTTCCTGATCTCCGAGCCGGTGCCCGACTCGAGCGCCAGCGGCAGCGCCCCGAACAGGGCGGCAAGCGTGGTCATCATGATCGGGCGGAAGCGCAGCAGCGACGCCTCCACGATCGACTCGCGCGGCGAGAGGCCGCGCGTGCGCTCGGCATCGAGCGCGAAGTCGATCATCATGATGGCGTTCTTCTTGACGATGCCCATCAGCAGCACGATGCCGATCAGCGCCACGAACGAGAAGTCCATGCCCACGTACATCAGCGCGAGCAGCGCGCCGATGCCGGCCGAGGGCAGCGTCGTCAGGATGGTGAAGGGGTGGACGAAGCTCTCGTAGAGCACGCCCAGCACGATGTAGATGGTGATGACGGCGGCCAGGATCAGCCAGGGCTGGCTGGCGAGCGAGCGGGTGAACTCCAGGGCGTCGCCCGAGAAGGTGCCGGAGACCGTGGTCGGCATGCCGATCTCGCGCTCGGCCGCGGCGATGGCCTCGACCGCGTCGCTGAGCGAGGCGCCGGGCGCGAGGTTGAAGCTCAAC
>CAVWWJ010000002.1:0-193819 GCA_963758625.1 uncultured Alphaproteobacteria bacterium
CGGCGCGAGGGTATAGGTGTCATGGCAATCGATCATCACGATAACTCGGCCGCACCGGCGTGCGCGTCCTTTGCGGCGGGGGTGCCACTGCATTTGCGGCAATGATGGGCTCACTCCTTGGAGGGTCCAAACCGGCGCGCGCGCAGGCGATCGCCGGCAGGGTTCCCCGAAGTGGACCGTCTATCTGTTCGGATCGTCGTCGACAGCTACCAGTTCGCGGTCACGGCCGGGCAAGAAGATGGGTGCCGGTCGATGTCCAGCACTTTGGCTGGGGCCTCAGCGAGCGGGGAGCCACCTTCACAGAACGCTGATCAGCGAGTTCGGTCTGTCGATGCATGCCGAGTCCACAGCGCGGCGCCGAGACGCGCAACGTGCTGGTGGATTTTGGCTTCACGCCTGAAGCACTCGTCGGCAACACCGCTCTGCTGGGCATCGAGCCCGGCCAAACTGGACGCGCTCGTCCTCAGCCACGGCCACTTCGACCACTTTGGCGGTCTCGCCGGGTTCTTGCGGCAAAGCAAGGACAAGCTGAGAGCCAAGCTGCCACTCTATGTCGGCGGCGAGGACTGCTTCTGCTCGCGCGAATGGGTCGCTCCGCCGGCTCGGGGCAACTTCGGCACGCTCGATCGCAAGGCCCTGGAGGCAGGCCAACCTAGCGGTGACCTACGCCGAACGGCCGTCGCTGGTGGCGGAGCCACGCCTTCAGCACAGGGCAGATCGGGATTGCAGAGCTTTGAGAAGCTTCTTTCTCCGAGCACGATGAAGATCGGCATCGCGGACGGGATCGGCTGCTATCCCGACAAGTTCTCGCAAGAGGGAGCGAAGCAAGGCGATCATCCCCGATCAGTTCCAGCGTGCGAGCCGCCGCGGCCTGCAATCTCAAAGGACGTGGCCTCGTCGTTCTCACCTCATGTAGCCACCGCGGCGTGGTCAATGCCGTCAAGCAGGCCCGGGCGGCATCGGGGATTGCGAAGGTCCATGCAGTCATCGGCGGGTTCCACCTTGCGCCCTACAAGGAGGACTATGTGCGCCAGACGATCGGTGCGCTCAAAGAGATGGACGTCGATTACGTCATCCCGCTGCATTGCTCTGGCGAGATGTTCTATGAGCTTGCGCGGGTCTGAGATGCCGACACAGAGCTCCTGCGCTCCTACACCGGCACCCGGTTTGTCTTTGGCGGGGCCGGGGTGCCTGAGATGCCTTTGCTAGCTGGGCGGCCACGCACCGCAATATCAAACGGGCAAAGTGGGTCAGTAGCATCGCCTGCCGGGCGCCTCATCGACACGGCAGACGAACCTCAGAAAGCCACCGGAACCGCGGCACTGCCACAGGCGTCGACGTAGAGCGTTCTACATCGGTCTTTCCATGCAAATTGAGTACACGCCCTCCAAGATCGACAACGTCACTTCCCAGGCTGGGGCACGATGCGGATGTACGGCTGGGCGACTTCCAGCCGTTCGGATACTGCTTCCTGGCCTCGTCGTCGGAGACCGAGCCGGCGATGATGACGTCCTCGCCCTGCTTCCAGTTCACGGGCGTCGCCACCTTGTGCTTCGCCGTAGCTGCAGCGAGTCGATCACGCGCAGCACCTCGTCGAAGTTGCGGCCCGTGGTCATCGGGTAGACCAGGATGAGCTTCACCTTCTTGTCGGGCCCGATGACGAACACGTTGCGCACGGTCTGATTGTCGGCCGGCGTGCGCTTTGGCGGGTCGCCTACCGTGCGGCCGGCAGCATGCCGTAGAGCTTCGAGACCTTGAAATCGCTGTCGCCGATCATCGGGTAGTTCGGCGCGTGCCCTTGCGTTTCCTTGATGTCGCTCGGCCCACCTCGCATGGTCGCCCGACCGAGTCGACGCACAGGCCGATGATCTTGACATTGCGCCTGTCGAACTCGGGCTTGATCCTGGCCATGTAGCCGAGCTCGGTCGTGCACACCGGCGTGAAATCCTTGGGGTGCGAGAACAGCACGGCCCAATAGTCGCCAATCCAGTCATGGAATCGGATGCGGCCTTCGGTTGTCTCAGCTTCGAAATCGGGTGCGGTATCGCCAATCTGCAGAGCCATTTCTGCGTCTCCTGTTCGACCTTGGTGCGGGGCAGCCTGTCCGTTGGCCTGACGGCGCGGCACGCCGAACGCGGGCCCACTATCAGCGGATGATGCTCTGCGCGGCCATATCCGAAAACTGCAAAAAGTTTCGCTCGCTTCCTGAAACGGGGGCTGTTATTCCGGTCTCACATCATACTTGCGGAGGTTCATATGGCCAGGCGTTCGCCCCGCGCCGCTATTGGAGCGGCAGCGCATTTTCGGCAGTCGAGATCCCGATGAGGCGCGCGCCTTCCTGCGCAGCAAGGAATTCCGGTTCGATCTTTCCAGCCGTGCGGCCAAGCAGCTCGACGTGCGGGTCAACGGCATCTACCTGCCCGGCGTCTATGTCGGCTATATCCAGTACGGCTCTGCCCGCCGGAGATTCGGACCACTCCAGCGTACAACGAGTACTCGTGGAGCTTCCAATTCACCAGAGCGATCGAGTTCGGCATAGCAGGGCAGCGCTTTGCCTGTGGCCCAGACCGCGCGGCCGTTTCGACACCGACGCGCGAGCGCGTCATCAGGACCAATGGCACCGGCGCCAGGCTCAACGTCTCGCTGACCGCTTCCGAGGTGAGCCGGCAGCTCGCCGGCCTCCTGGGTGAAACGCCCACCGCGGCGCTCAAGCTTGCGCCGGTCATGGACCTGACGGGAGGATATGGCCGCAGCCTGGCCCAGCAGGTCCGGCGTTGCCGTGATGGACTTGGCAGCGCGCTGGCGCGATGCGATGGGATACAACCACGGTCAGCCTGTTCGAGCAGTTCATCATCTGCAGGCTGCTGCTTTCGCACCCGAGCAACTACAGCGGCCCCTGCATAGCCGGGAGCGGTTCCTCACGCCGCGCGACTTGCGCCGCGCGCTCGACTACATGCACGCCAACGTGGCCGCGCCAATCACGATTGCAGACATCGCCGAGGCGTCAGGGATCGCTGGGCGAACCCTGTTCCAGTACTTTAGAGACTTCAGGGGGACGTCGCCCATGCGCTACCTGCGGGAGCTTCGCTTCGAAAAGGCGCGTGATGCCCTGAGGGAGGCGCCCGGGCAGGCGAGTGTCGCCGACATCGCCAGGCGCTGGGGCTTCCTCCATCTCGGGCGCTTCGCGAGCGAATATCGCAAGCGCTTCGGCGAGAGCCCTTCACAGGCCCGCCGCCGGACCAGCTGCGCAAGTGGGCCCCCACCCGTCATCCCGGAAGCCGAAGCCCAGGCGGCTATCCGGGACCTCGTGAAGCAAGTCGAGGTTCGCCGAGGTCCCGGCCGGAGCGCTGCCACCTGGCGCGCATCGCCCAGAGAGAGCCATCGACCAGATGCGGATACCTCTTGGGGCATAGTCTGCCTGACGCTCAGCATTTGTGCCCATTGGGCCGCGCTGCATCGAACCCAAATTGCCATTGATCGGGATTTTGCCGCGGGAGTGCCGCATGCGCACACTGCTCGCCCTCGCAGTCTTTGTCGGCAGTCTATCGGCGTGGACGCCGGACGTGAGCGCCGCTCGCAAAGCCATGCGCGGCGCATACGGGTACTACCCCGCCGCGCCTCTGCGGAGCTTCCCGAGAGGCAACGGCGTATGCGAGGAGCGCGCGCGCTTCCATGATCCAACCGGCCTGTACCGCGGCTATCCGTGCTGGGCACGCGGCGCCTTTGGCCCGCGCAGGTGAGCGCGAGAGAACGCTGGCAGGCGGCCCCGTGAAGATGCTGAAGCCGCGAGATCGTATTGCGCTTTGCACCACTTTTCAAACTTCGGCGCCTCATGCATATAACCGGCCACATAACCGGCTGGGCGGTCGAGCCGGTGTCCCCGGGCCGTCGATTTCAGATTGCAGAGTGTCGTCGCCATGGATCGGAACTCCACGCGCGGTGCCCCGTCGTCGGGCGATAAAGCTGAGCGGCACCAATCTCTGATTGTCGATCAGTTCACGCGACAGGCCGTGCTGTTCGCTGCCTCGCCCGCCACTCCACAACGAAGGGGCGCTCGATCTGCTGGTCGAGGCGGCCGCGCCGTGCGCGCACGAGGAGACGCTCGACGTCGCCTGCGGGCCGGGCAGCGTAGTTGCCGCCTTTGCCCGCCGGGCGCGACGCAGCGTCGGCCTCGATGCAACGGCCGCCATGCTGCAGCAGGCGCGCCAGCTTTTCGCCGCCCACGGCTTGGAGAACGTGGAGCTGCACCAGGGCGACGTCTACCGCCTGCCGTTTGCCGAGAGCCGTTCGACATCGTCACCTGCCGCTTCGCCTTCCATCACTTTCAGGAACCGGAAAAGGCACTCGCCGAGATGGTGCGGGTCTGCCGCCCCGGCGGGCGGGTCGTGCTGTGCGACGGCGTCGCCTCCGACGACCCGGCCAAGGCCGGCGCGTTCAACCGCATGGAGCGCCACCGCGACCCGTCAACGGTAGAGTTTCGCCCTCTGGCCTTCCATCTGTCCTTGTTCGCCGGTGCGGCCTGCCCCCGCAGGCGCGCTTCTATCGGATGCTGCCGAGCGGGATGGTCTGATCGCCATGTCGTTCCCCGCCGGCGACGACCGTGAGCTCCTGCGTCGCATGATCGATGAATCCGTAGAAGGGGACACGATGGGCGTCGGCGCCCGGCGGAAGGGGGATACAGTAGTGTTCGGCTACCCGGCCGTGATCCTCGTGTCGGCGAAGCCGTAGGTTAGGTTGGGTCCGAAGGCCGTAACCCAACATTTGGCAACACCGCCATTGCCCTCGTGGCATGTTGGGTTATGCGCTGACGCGCTAACCCAACCTACGATTGAGGGGCCACCAGGATGAAACCGGCAACCGCACCCAGCGCGCTCAAGGTGCAGGCCGTGCTCGGGCCGAACTTTCAGGTGCTGGAGTTCGAGGCCAGCACGCGCACCTCCGAGGAGGCCGCCGCAGCGATCGGCTGCACCGTCGCCGAGATCGCCAAATCGCTGATCTTCAGAGCGGCCGATGGAAGCCCCGTACTGGTGATCGCTTCAGGGGCGAACCGCGTGGACGAGAAGAAGCTGCGGGCGCTGCTGGGTCAGAAGATCGAACGCGCAGACGCCGATTTCGTCCGCGACGCCACCGGCTATGCCATCGGCGGCGTGCCGCCCGTCGGCCACGCCAGCGCGCCCATCGTGCTGATCGACGCCGACCTGCGGCGCTTTGCATCCGTCTGGCTGCAGGCGGCACGTCCAACGCCGTCTTCCGCATCGCCCCGGCGGACTCGATCCGGCTGACCGAGGGGCGCGTCGCCGACGTGGCGAGGCGGTAGCTGCCACCCGTCATCCCGGCCATGGATCCCCCTGGGCGGGGCTCGGCTTCCGGGATGACGGGTTCAAGTCCAGCGCAGCCTGTGCGCCACGATCTCCCGCAGATATCCGCCGGCGGATCGCCTTGTTGCTGGCCTCCGGGGCGGACCACCACCAGCCGTCCTGCGTCCATGGCCTTGGCGGCGGCGACGAAGCGGTCGGCGACGGCCTCGAAGTCGGCCTCGGTGTAGTTGAGGCTGAAGATCAGGCGGCCGGTGCCGATCCAGCTCAGCGCCAGGCCCTCGGCGCGCAGGTAGTACTGGAGCATCCAGTTGTAGCGCGAAGGCCTGGTGTAGAGCACGGTCCAGATCGACGACATGTTGGCCACCCGCACCGGCAGGCCGGCCTCGGCGAGGCGCCGGTTCAGGCGCTCGGCGCGCGCGTTCCACGACGGCGTCGAGATCGTTGTAGAGCTGCACGGATCTCCGGGCGTCTCGATGCGCTCCAGGAACTCCGCCATCGCGCCCATCACGCCGGGGTGCGAGTTGAAGGTGCCGCGGGCGAAGCAGATGTCGGCCGGGCGGTCGTCGCGGAAGCGCTTCATCAGGTCGGCGCGGCCGCAGAGCACGCCGACCGGCCAGCCGCCGCCCAGCGTCTTGCCGTAGGTCACCATGTCGGCCCTGCACGCCGAAGTATTCCTGCGCGCCGCCCGGCGCCAGGCGGAAGCCGACGAACACCTCGTCGAAGATCAGCACGATGCCGCGCTCGGTGCAGACGGCGCGCAGGCGCTTGAGCCAGTCGGCGTAGGCCGCCTTGTCGAAATGCGAGCCGCGCGCGCTGTCGACCAGCGCCGAATCGCCGGCCGGGCCGGCGTTGGGGTGCATGGCCTGCGACGGGTTCACCAGCACGCAGGCGATGTCGCGGCGCGTGCGCAGCACGTGCAGCGTCCGCTCCGACATGTCCTGCAGCGTGTAGGTCTCGCGCGCCGGCACCGGGTTGCCGACGCCCGGCTGCACGTCGCCCCACCAGCCGTGGTAGGCGCCGCTGAAGCGCACCAGATGCGTGCGGCGCGTGTGATAGCGCGCCAGCCGCACCGCCTGCATCACGGCCTCGGTGCCCGACATGTGGAACGACACCTCGTCGAGGCCCGGAGATCTGCTTGCAGCCGCTCGCACGTTGTAGGCGACCAGCGGATGATAGGAGCCCGAGCACGGGCCCCAGCTCGCGCGTGCGGGCGCAGGCCGCGCTCCATGCAGTCCTTGTAGAAGTCGTAGCCGAAGACGTTGACGCCGTAGGAGCCGGTCAGGTCGTAGAAGCGGTTGCCGTCGAGGTCGGTGAGCGTCACGCCCGACGGAGGACTGCACGAACGTGCCGGCGCTCAGGCTCTCGCGCACGATGCGGCTGTACTGGAACGGCACGCGGTAGGCGTCGGTGAACTGCAGGTCGGAGATGACGTCCTTCACCTTGGCCGTCGCCAGCCTGGTCTTGGCGAAGCGCTCCTCGTAGAGCTTGGCCAGCCGCGCGAAGCCGGCGCGGCGCCGCGCCGCGATCTCGTGCGGCGCATCGTCCGAGCTGAAGAAGCGGCTCTCGTCGTATTCATAGAACGGAATCAGCGCCGCGATGCGCCGGGCCATGCGGGCGTGCCCGGTCAGCGAGGGGTGCTTTGCCAGTGACAGCTCGAGCCGCCGCTTCAGCCTTGCGCCAGAGGAGCCGACCAGCGCGAGCGCGCCGAGCCCGTAGAGGGCGTATGTGAGGATGTGCGTTTCCATCGGCGCCATCGCTATCCGCCGCCACCTAACCCTTTTATGACAGCAGCGCCATGACGCTGCGATCCCTGCTGGCCAGGGTCTCCCAACAGGAGGACCTCAATTTCCTGCTGACCAACCGCATTCCGCGGCGGCTCGCCACGCAGTTCATGGGCTGGTTCAGCAAGATCGAGCAGCCGCTGGTGCGCGACCTCTCGATCGGCGTCTGGCGGCTGTTCTCGGACCTCGACCTGAGCGAGGCGCAAGAAGTCGCACTTCAAGAGCATGCACGACTGCTTCATCCGCGAGCTCAAGGACGGCGCCCGGCCGATCGACCCCGATCCCGGCGTGCTGGTGAGCCCCTGCGACGCCATCGTCGGCGCCTGCGGCCCGATCGCCGGCACGCGAGCTGCTGCAGGTCAAGGGCTTTCCCTACACGCTGCGGGAGCTGCTCGGCGGGCCGGAGCTCGACGAGCGTCTACCGCGACGGGCAGCTACGTCACGCTGCGCCTGACATCGAGCATGTACCACCGCTTCCACGCGCCGCACGACTGCCGCGTCGAGCAGGTGACGTACATCTCGGGCGATACCTGGAACGTCAATCCGATCGCGCTGAAGCGCATCGAGAAGCTGTTCTGCAAGAACGAGCGCGCCATCGTCCGCACCAGGCTGGCCGCCACCGGCCACCCCATCACGCTGGTGCCGGTGGCCGCGATCCTGGTCGCCAGCATGCGCCTGCACTTCCTCGACGTGCTGCTGCAACCTGAAATACCGCGGGCCCAACGTCATCCCCTGCGACGCGGCCTTCAGGAAGGGCGAGGAGCTGGGATGGTTCGAGCACGGCTCGACCATCATCGTGCTTCGCCCCCGCCGGCTTCACGCTGTGCCGAGGCGTCGAGGAAGGCGCCACCATGCGCATGGGCCAGCCGCTGATGCGGCTGCCGTGAGGTCCGCCACCCGTCATCCCGGCAGCGGATTGCCGCAGGCGAGGCTAGCCGGAACGCGAGCTGCGCTCCAAGCCGGAATCGCTCGCGAGGTCCCGGCATCGCAGCGCAGCTCGCCGGATAGCCTCGCAGCGCCCAGCGAACTCCTTCCGGGATGACAGGTCGAAGGCGGCGGCGCTATTCCCGCTTCAGGATCTGGTCGACGAGCCGCCGCGCCCAGCCGGAGGCGCGAAACTCGCGCTTCAGCGCGTCGGGATCGTAGACCGTGTCGACCCATTCCAGGAAGGGCATCGGCTGGCGCTTGTTGTCCTCCAGGTACTTCTCGAAGAACCGGTCGAGAATGCCGGTGTCGGCCTGGCGGAAGTGCCCGTAGCGCAGCGAAAGCTCGCTCTTCGCCTCGTCGAGGGGCGCGCCCTCCCGGAAGAACCTGTACAGCGCGCTCATGAGCCCGACGCGGTCGGCGCCCGACTTGCAGTGCATCAGCACCGGGTACTCGATGCGCTCGAACAGGTCGCGCGCCGCCTTGATCTCCTCGCGCGTCGGCGCGGCCCGCGAGCGAATCTGGAAGTTGATGAGCGTGATGCCCTTGCGCTCGCAGATCGCCTGCTCCAGCCAGTAGCTGCCGCACAGGCGCTCCCCGCGCAGGTTGACGATGGTGCGCAAGCCCCGCCGCTTGAGGGCGCGGATATGATGCGGGGCCGGCTGCGCCGAGCGCCAGGCCCGGTCGCCCAGCCGATGCCGGTTGACATAGAACAGGCGAAAGATGCCGTGGTCGATCAGCAGCATGTCGAGATACCAGACCAGCGGGCCGAACATCCGGCGCACCCACGGCGGGGCGCGCTCCACCGTCGCCATGCGCCAGCCGCGCGTGACGCGCTTGATCTGCTGCCAGAGCGTGCGCCGGGCGCTTGACGGCCTTGGGCTCGGCGGATCGGCGCGGCTTGGCCATGCTGCGGGCCCGCCGCTGCGGTCGTCGGCAGACCGACGCCTGGTCGACGCTCGGCGCCGACATGCGCTGCCGCAGCCGTCCGGCGGACTGCCCGGCCTCGGTCAGGCTGCCGGCTCCATGTTTCGCTGTCCCCAATGTCATAGCGCCCAAGCAATGAGCACATTGACGTCCAAGCCGTTTCGGGCCATTGCCGAGACGAGTGCCCGGAGCGAGGGTTACGCGTAGCATACATTCTCCGGGGCTCCCACCGTCCTGACTCGACGCGCCACCATGAGGCATTCTGCCGCGATGCAAATCCGGCACACACCCGCGCTGCCAAGCCCCATGCCGGCGTACTGACGTGGCTCGACCGGCCCGCGGCGGCGTTGCTTGCCGCAATTCTGGCGCTGGGCCTGGTGCGGGTGTGGCTGGCCGCCACGCTCGGCCTCACCGAGGACGAAGCCTACTACCGCCTGTGGGCGCTCGCGCCGGCCAAGAGCTATCTCGATCATCCGCCGATGGCCGGATGGATGATCGCCTTCGGACGCTGGGTGGCGGCGACACCCCGCTCGGCATTCGCCTCCCCGCGATCCTGGTCTCTCTCGTGGGCCCGCTCGTGCTGTGGCGAACGGCAGGCATCCTGTTCGGTCCGATTGTCGCCCGGCGCGCCGTGTGGATCGCGCTGGCCATGCCGCTGCTGGCCGTCGGGGGCGTGATCATCACGCCGGACACCCCCTCCGTCCTGTTCTGGGGCCTGGCCGGATGGGCGCTCGCCGAGCTGTATGTCTCGCGCAACGCCAATTGGTGGCTCGCGGTGGGCCTGTTTGCCGGCCTGGGCCTGCTCTCCAAGTATTCCAACCTCTTCGTCGGCGCAAGCATCCTGCTGTGGCTCGTGCTGCTGCCCGCGCCAACAGGGCGTGGTTTCGCAGCTGGCAGCTCTGGGCCGGCGGCGCCCTCGCGTGCCTCCTGGCGCTGCCCGTGGTGCTGTGGAACTGCGAGCACGATTGGGCCTCCTTCGCCAAGCAGTTCGGCCGCGTCGGCCGCGGGACAGCACCTGACGCTCGCCTATCTCGCCGAGCTCATCGGCGGAGCCTCGGCCTGATGAGCCCCGTCATCGCCGTCCTCGCGCGCGCTCGGTCTCGTCAAGGTCGTGCGCTCGGCCATCGCGAAGGATCCGCCCAGCGCGCTGCTCGCTGCGCGGGATGCTGCCGTTCCTCGCCTATCTCCTGCTGCATTCGCTGCACGACCGCGTGCAGGCCAACTGGATGGCGCCGCTCTATCCCTCGTTCGCGCTCTGCGCCGCCGTCGCCCTGGGCGCCATCGGAGACCCGGCGAGAGCCGGGCCAGGCCTTCGGCAAGCTGGGGCGTTGGGCGATCGGCGTCGGCTTTGCTCTTCTCCGGCCTCCTGTATTGGCATACGCGTCCAGCCGCTCGTGCTGGTGTCGGGCCAGAAGGACCCGACCAGCCAGACGCGGGGCTGGCGCGAGCTTGCCGCCGAGGTCGAGCGCGTGCGCGCCGCGACCGGGGCGTGCTGGATCGCCACGTCGAGCTATGCAACCACCGGCCAGCTCGCCTATCGAGCTCAAGGACAAGGCGCCCGTCGTGCAGCTCACCGAGCGCATCCGCTACCTCCACTTGCCCGCCCCCGATGCTGCCCTCCTCAAATGCCCCGCGCTCTACGTGGAGCTCGAGCGGCGCGGCTGCGAGGCGCATTGCTCAGGCGAGCGCTTTCGCATCGGCCACCAGGCTCGAAGCCTGACCCGCAGCCATGCCGGCGTGTCCGCTTGCAACGTACGCTGGTCTACCTGGCGAAGGGCTCGATCCCTGCAACATTGCGGGCTACTGCAACAGCTGCCGAGTTGCGCGTCGCAGGCATGTGCCGGACCGGCATCACGTCTGTCATCCGCCGTCATGAATCACGCGATGAGCCCTTCACATTGGCCGTCCAAGATGCGATCAGTCTATCCGGGGCTGAGGGGAGAATACTGTATGGCGGATCTCGTCAAGGCGCTGGCGGGCACGGGCAAAGCGGCAAGCGATTTCGTTGCGGCCGTTCTGATCCTGGTCGGCGGTTTTCTGATCATCGGGGGCTATGTCTACCGGGTGTTCGTCCATCCCGAGTGGACCTTCGAGGAGGCGACGATCGCGTTGTGGCCGTTTCTTCGCCGTCGGGCTGCGTGAGCCTGGTGCTGGGCTGGCTTGTCGACCGCACGGCGGACGCCCGCACCGGCCGCGAGCGGTGCAGCGGCGATGCCGTCAGGATCGATAGGCTGACGCAATGGTCGACCGGCCGGACGATGCCGCTGGCTCGAGTGATCCGCGTTCAGGTCTGGTGCGAGCCGCCGTCGAGCGCGACCGCCAGCGACGGCGCGCGCTCGGGCGCGCGCGACCGCGCTTGGCGGTACCCAGCGGAACGATGCGCTAAGCGTCGTGCCGTGCGGCCCGCCGCTGTGGATCTCCAGGCTGCCGCCGAAATCGCGCAGCCGCGACCGCATGCCCGGAATGCCGACGCCGCATCTTGGCGGCGCTCGATGCTTGTCCCTGCAGGTCCGCGCATGCCGCGCCCGTCGTCGGCGACGACCAGCTTGAGCGCGCTCGACGTCATCCTGAGGCTGATCGAGACATGCGAGGCGCATGCGTGCCGGTGCACGTTGGCCAGCGCCTCCTGGATGATGCGCAGAAGGGAGCACTGCAAGGCGAACGGAAGGTCCTCGACCTTGCCGGCCACCGTCATCTGCGCCTTGAGGCGCGTGCGCCGCGCGAACCCGTCGAGATAGGTGCGCAGGGTCCGCTCCAGCCCGTCGTTCTCCAGGGCGAGAGGATGCAGGAGGTAGGTGAAGACGCGCAGCTCGCGCGTCGCCTCCTCCAGCGAGGTCTCGACGTTCTCCAGGAGCTTGTGCACGCCCGGATAGGCGACCGACTTGCGCCTTCAGGGTCATGAGGTTCAGGGTGGCGGCGACCAGATGCTGGGCGGTGGAATCGTGCAGCTCCTGGGCGATGCGCTGGCGCTCCTCCTCGCGCAGCGCGGAGATGCGCCCGGACAGCTCGCTCAGCGCCTCCTTGGCCTGCTTGCACGTCGGTCAGGTCCTCGTTGGCGACGATCAGCCGGGTGTCGCCGTCCCACTCGAAGCGCGCCGCGCTGATCTGGAACCAGCGGCGCTCGCCGTCCGTCTCCACGCTGTAGGCGAAGCGCGCCGTCCTCCGCTCGCCGGTCGAGGACCGCCCGCAGGCCCTTGCGAAGACCCTCGCCTCCTCGCCCGCGCCGCGCCGCGCTGCAGAAGGCCAGGTAGTTGGAGCCCACGCCGGCGCCGGAGAGGGCGCTGCGAGCCGGCCTGCGCTTCCCATGCCTTGTTCGCGGCGACGATCGTTCCCGTCCATCGAGGATCGCGATCTCGGCCGAAAGCGCATCGAGCGACGATTGCAGCAACCGCCGGCTGCGGACGGCCTCGCGCTCGGCGCGCTTGCGCTCGGTGATGTCGCGGAAGAGGACGCTGGCCCCGTCCCTCGACGGATGGATGTGCAGGTCGAGCCAAGCCCCCGGCCGGCGCTCGGACTGGATCTCGATGCTGCGCGGACACGCGCTGCTCGATCGCCTGCCTGCACCGCCTCGGCAAGGTCCGGCCGTCGGCGCGATCGAGCTCCAGATAGGACTGCCCGACGACGTCGTCGCGGCGCATCTTCAGCCAGGCTCTCGGCCTTCGCGTTCATATCGACGATGCGATAGTGCCGGTCGAGCGCGATGTAGCAGTCGCCGATGGTTGCGAGAATATCGTCCAGGCGGGCGGCGGCCGCCGGCAGGTCCCGTTCGCCGCCTGGTCTGGTCGATATTCGTGACGACGCCGACGACCTTGGAGACGGCGCCGCTCTCGGTGCGGGCCAGCACCGTGTCCCTGCTCCTCAGCCAGCGGTAGTGGCCGTCGGCGCCCTTGATGCGCAGCTCCTGGCTCAGGATCTCGCCTTCGGCCGCGCGCTCGATCGCGGCCAGGTGCCTGCGGAAGCCGGCCAGATCCGCCGGATGCACGAGCCGCTCGAAGTCCGCCAGCCTCAGGCGATGCGAGCGCGCCGCGGCGAAGCCCAGCACCTCGCGAACGCGATGGCCCAGGAACGCGATGCGGTGCCAACGGCACATGGTAGACGTAGATCACGTCCGGGGAGGCGCCAACGACGCGCCTCAGCATGTGCTGTGCGCGTTGTTCGCGGTCCTTGCGGCGCGGTCGGGCATCATGCGGCGCACGCTCCTGCGGTCAACGACTGTATCCGTGCTCGCGGCCTCGGCCTGAGAGCGCACCGGGCGCCCGGCACAGGGCGGCAGCCCGATATCCGAGACGCGTCGTGAGCGGTGCTTGGTTGATTGGCGGCCCCCGTGCAACTTGACATTGCACAGCGGTAACCCAGCTTCAGGCGAGCTGTCCACGAGGCGGCTTCCCAGGGGCTGAAATTTTCGGGTTAAGGGTTAACCCGGAGTTTGGCCTGCGGCAGTCGGTAGGGGGACGGACCGTGGGCGAGACCGGTCGTGCCGACAAGCGACCAGTCGGGCGGTTGCACTGGCTTCAGCTCGGTCTCTCGTACCGCCACCGCGGCGGCCCATGCGCTTCAGCACGGCGATCTGCCGGCCGTACTCGAGCATCGGCACCGCCGGCGTGCCGCCGACGCGCGCGCCCGGCGGCACATCGTGCGTGACATGCGACCAGCCCGCGATCTGCGCGCCGGTGCCGACCTTGATGTGGCCGACGACGCCGGCCTGGCCGCCCATCACCACGAAATCCCCGAGCTGCGCGGAGCCCGCGATCCCGACAAAGGCGACGAGCACGCAATGGCGGCCGACCACGACGTTGTGGGCGATCTGCACCAGGTTGTCGATCTTGGTGCCCTCGCCGATCACGGTGTCGCTTGAGCGCGCCGCGGTCGACGCAGCTGTTGGCGCCGATCTCCACGTCGTTCTGGATGATGACCCGGCCGACCTGCGGCACCTTGAGGTGCCCCTTGGGCCCCATGGCGAAGCCGAAGCCGTCCTGGCCGATGCGCACGCCCGGCGTGCAGGATGCACGCGGTCGCCGACGAGCGCGTGCGTGACGCTGGCGCCGGGGCCGATGTAGCAGCTCGCGGCCGATGGTCACGCGGTAGCCGACCACGGCGCCGGCCGCCACCGTCGGTGCCGCGCCCGATCTGGGCCTCGCGGCCGACGACGGCGCCGGGCTCGATGCGCACGTCCTCCTCGATGACGGCGCTGGGATGCACGGGCGGGTCGCCGGCCGCCGTCATGGCCGCCTTGGGCATCAGCGAGTCGGGATAGAACAGCGCCAGCGCCTGGGCGAAGGCGCGGTAGGGCGCCTCCACGACCAAGCGCCGCGGTGCCCGTGCGGCACGCGCGCCGCGAACGCCGGCGCCACCAGGCAGGCCGAGGCGCGCGTGCGCTCCAGCTGGCCCAGATACTTGCGGTTGTCGAGGAAGGCGAGCTCGCCGCGCCGCGGCCTCCGCCAGCGGCCTCACGTCGTGGATCAGGCGCGTCCGGATCGGCGCCCGCGCCAGCTTGCGCGCCGAGCTTGTCCGCCAGCACGCCCAGCGGCATGGGCGCCGCACGCTCGAAGAATCCGGGATGCTCCATCAAGCCACCTTGCGACGACAGGATGGAAAGCGAAAGGGCCGCCCGGCGGTCTGCCGCGACGGCCCCAAGCTAGCACCGAACGCTTCGGGCTGTCTCTTTGCGGCGGCCCTAGAACTTGGTCGAGGCGCCGAAGCGGATCAGCTGCTCGTCGTCGTAGTCCTGCTTCAGGAAGGCCTTGGCGATGTCGAGCCGCAGCGGTCCCAGCGGCGAGTTCCACAGGATGCTGAAGCCTGCCGACGCGCGGATCGACGAGTCGTCCGCCAGACAGAGTCGACGCTTGCCATGCGCACTGTGTCAGGCTTCTTCGCGAACGGCGCCCGCACCGAACAGCGAGCCGGCATCCACGAAGAAGGCGCCGCCCATGCCGAGATCCTCGGGGATGAAGCGGCAGCGGGAAGCGCACCTCCGCCGTGGTCGCCCAGAAGGTGTCGCCGCCCAGCGCGTCGCCGGTGCAGCAGGTCGCGCGGGCCGAAGCCGCCGCGGTTGAAGCCGCGGATGGTCTCGCCGCCCTTGTAGAAGAGGTCGATCAGGCGCACGTCGTCGCCGCCCCAGCCCATGATGTGGCCGCCGACCGCGCGCCCGACGAACGTGATCTTGTCGGTGATCGGGTAGTAGAAGCGCGCCTCGCCCGTCATGCGGATGTACTTCACGTCGCCGCCAAGCCCGGCGAAGTCGGTGCCGACCTGGAAGTAGTAGCCCTTGGTCGGGTTCTTGGGATGGTTGCGGCCGTCGTAGACCAAGCTGGTGCCCCACGCGGAGGTCAGCGCCGTGCCTTCCGACTCCTTGATCGCCAACGACGCCGTGTCGATCCACGTCGTAGATCGTGCCTTGCGACAGCGTGTAGGAGTTCGTCAGCCAGAGGTTCTCCGACAGCGGGAAGCCGAGGCGCAGCGAGCCGCCCTCGGTGCGGCTGCGGAACGCCGGACACCGCCGACAGGTCCACGTCCTTCCAGAACAGGTCGAAGCCGGCGGACAGGTTGCGGTCGAGGAAGCGCGGCTCGGTGAAGCTGAAGTCCGCCTGCAGGCGCTCCATGCGAGCCGGCCAGGCGCAGGCGCAGGAACTGGCCTTTGCCCAGCAGGTTGCGCTCGGAGATGCTGACGTCGCCGATGACGCCCTCGCTGGTCGAGTAGCCGGCACCGAACGACAGCTCGCCGGTGGACTGCTCGACCAGCTCGACATCGAGCACGACGCGGTCCGCGGCCGAGCCCGGCGCGGCGCTTGATCTCGACCGCCTTGAAGAAGCCGAGCCCCTGCAGCCGCCGCTTGGCCTTGTCGACCATCAGCGGGTTGTAGGCGTCGCCCTCCGCCAGGCGGAACTCGCGGCGGATGACGTGGTCATGCGTGCGCAGGTTGCCGATGACGTTGATGCGCTCGATGTAGATGCGCGGGCCCTGGTCGACCACGTAGGTGACGTTGATCACGCGGCGTGCCCGGCTCGCGCGTGGCGCGCGGCCGCACGCGGGCGAAGGCAAAGCCCTGCTCGGAGATGGCCAGCGTCAGGCGCTCCACCGTCCGGTCCATCGCCTGACTGGTCGTAGGTGGCGCCCGAGACCGTCAGCAGCTCGCTGCGCAGCGCCTTGGGGTCCACGCCGGCCAGGGACGACTCGATGTCGACCTTGCCGAAGGTGAACAGCTCGCCCTCGTCGACCACGAAGGTGATGTAGAAGCCGCTGCCGTCGCGCGCCAGCTCGGCGCCGGCCGACACGACGCGCGCATCGGCATAGCCGTTCTTCAGGTAGTACTGGCGCAGCAGCTCGCGATCGAGCGCCAGCCGGTCCGGGTCATAGATGTTCGTGCCCTTGATGAAGTCGAACAGGCCGGACTGGCTGGTGGAGATGATGTCTCTGCAGCTGCGAATCGGAGAACGCCTTGTTGCCGATGAAGTTGATGGCCTGAACCTTGGTCGCGCCGCCTTCGTTGATCTCGAAGACGACATTGACGCGGTTGTTCTCCAGCTCGATGATCTTGGGATCGACCGACGCGGCGAAAGCGCCCCTGGCGCCGGTAGATGTCGAGGATGCGCTGCACGTCGGCCTGCGCCTTGGCGCGGGTGAAGACGGAGCGCGGCTTGAGCTGCACCTCGGCGCGCGAGCGTCGCCTTGTCGACCTCGCGGTTGCCCTCGAAGGCCACCTGGTTGACGACCGGGTTCTCCACCACCGTCACCACCACGCCCGCGCCTTCGCGATCGATGCGGACGTCGGAGAAGAGGCCGGTGGAGAACAGCGACTTGATGGACTGGTCGACCTTGG
The DNA here is from genome assembly GCA_963758625.1 of uncultured Alphaproteobacteria bacterium. Taxonomy (GTDB): domain Bacteria; phylum Pseudomonadota; class Alphaproteobacteria; order Rhizobiales; family Hyphomicrobiaceae; genus AWTP1-13. Next base: position 16,768 of record CAVWWJ010000002.1, read on the forward strand.
CCGGGTCGTAGGCGTCGCCAACGTTGAAGCGCAGATAGGTGCGGACCGTCTCCGGCTCCACACGGCGATTGCCTTCAACGCGAATGCTCTTGATGGCGCCGCTCTGCGCTTCCGCAGGCCGCGCCGAATAGACCACTGGCTCCAGGACGGTCAGGGCCGCAAGCACGGCCACGACCCCGATGATGAAGTGCCAGCCCCCCGACTTGCACATCCGATGCTTGGGCATACTTCCCGTCTGCCTTTCGCCTCGCCGATCCCCCTCAGCGCGCCCTATCCGTCGGCGTCGGATGGGCGCTTCCGCAATCTTCAGTCCCAGCAGCTAAGCCAGCGCAGTTCCCCCTGCTCTTCGTGCCTCGACGGCCGAAGCTGTACATGCGGCCCTTAATGTTTAGCCGCTCGGAAACCATGTTGGGAAGTGGCAATATTACGCCAGCTGCCCGCAAAACCCTCGCTGCCACAATGTTAACCGATTTGCCGGAATTGCCACATGCGCGGGAGCGCGATCACATCCTGCGGTGAGCTGCGTCGTACCCCGCGCGATCACGGGACAGCATTTCTCCATCGGCCGCCAGCAGCGCTAGGCAGCCGCAACGCTAGACAACTGCGGGGCAGCCCACGTGAATCAGAACTCGCGGCACGCCGCGTTCACGCCGGGCTCAAGTCTCGCCTGCCTAGCCGAGGCCGGTCAGGCGGCGCACGTCGATGACCGTGACGAACACGAACAGCAGGAGCACCAGCGCCAGCCCGATGCGGAAGCGATCTCCTGAGCCCGCTCGCTCAGAGGCTGCCGGCGGACCGCCTCGATGGCGTAGAACAGCAGATGTCCGCCATCGAGCACCGGAACCGGCAACAGGTTGAAGAAGCCGATGGCCACCGAGATCAGCGCCACCCATTCGAGCAGCGCCGCCGGCCCCAGCGTCGCCACCTGCGCCGACATCTCCGCGATTCCCAGCGGCCCGCGCATCTGGTCGGCGGGCATGCGCTGCATGATCGAGATCGTAGAGCCCGTCAGGCTGTCGGCGATGATCGTGTAGGTCTTCTTCGACCGCCGCTGACAGCGCCTCGACCGGGCCGTAGCGCCTGTACTCGCCCGCCTCGGCGGAGGTGCGCGGGTTGATGCCGATGATGCCCCGCTTGAACTTGTTGCCCAGCCGGTCAGTGCTCTCCTCGCAGCTCGGGGACGTGGCCTTGAGCTGCACGAGCGTGCCGTCGCGGTCGATCTCGAAGGCCAGCTCGCGGCCGGCGCTGACGCTGACGATGCGCAGGATGTCGGTGAACGACTTGATGGCTTCGCCGTCGATGCTGACGATCAGGTCGCCGGGCTTGAAGCCGGCCGCCTGCGCGGGCGAATTCGGGCACCAGCGCCTCGACCCGCGGCTCGGTCACCTGCTCGCCGATGAACCCGAACATCAGCGCGAAGATGACGATCGCGAGCAGGAAGTTGGCGATCGGCCCCGCCGCCACGATGGCCGCGCGCGCCGACAGCGGCTTGGTCTGGAACGCGCCCTCCCGCTCGGACGGCGACAGGCGCTCCAGGCCGTCGCGCGAGGGGAAGCTGGCGGCGTTCTCGTCGTCCAGGAACTTGACGTACCCGCCAAGCGGCAGCCAGGCGAAGCGCCAGCGGGTGCCGTGCCTGTCGTTGAAGCCGAAGATCTCCCTGCCGAAGCCGATGGAGAACTCCTTCACCTTCACGCCGCACCAGCGCGCGACCAGAAAATGGCCCGAGCTCGTGAATGAAGACGACAGGGGTGAGGACGAGCAGGAAGGCCATCACGTAGAAGGCGACGTTGCCAAAGCCCGCCAAACCCCTGACCGATCAGTCCCATGTTCTGCCTCCAGTGCCCAACTGTCGCCGCTGCGCGGCCCCAGGGCATCTTCAGTTGCGCGTGCGTTTTTCCAGAAGTTCAGCGTCAGCTCGCGCGTGGCCGCATCGGCCGCCAGCACCGCCGCCACGTCCTCGGCCTCGGCAAGAAGCCCGCGTCCGGCCGCCGCCTCCAGCGCGTCGGCCACCAGTTCGGCGATCTGCAGGAACCCGATGCGCCCGCCAGGAACGCCTCGACCGCCACCTCGTTGGCGGCGTTGAGCACGCCGGGCGCCATGCCGCCCGCCTCCATGGCCTGGCGCGCCAGCCCAAGCGCGCGAAAGCGCGTCTCGTCGGGCCGCTCGAAGCTCAGCTGTGCCCAGCTCGACCAGGTCGATGCGCCTGGTCGGGGTGTCGATGCGGGCGGGCCAGGTCAGGCCCGCGGCGATCGGGGTGCGCATGTCGGGATTAGCCAGCTGCGCCAGCATGGAGCCGTCGCGGAAGCCAACCAGCGCATGCACGATCGACTGCGGGTGCACCACCACCTCGAGCCGGCCGGGCTCCACCGCGAACAGGTGGTAGGCCTCGATCAGCTCCAGCCCCTTGTTCATGAGGGTTGCGGAGTCGATGGTGATCTTGCGGCCCATCGACCAGTTCGGGTGCCTGCAGCGCCTGCTCCGGCGTGGCGCGCTGCCAGCTGCTCCAGGCTCCAGGTCCGGAACGGCCCGCCCGAGGCCGTCAGCACGATGCGCTCGATCGCCGCCGGCTCCGCGCCGACGAGCATCTGAAAGACCGCCGAATGCTCCGAATCCACCGGCACGAGCTCGGTGCCCGGCCTGCCGCACCGCCTCCATGAAGATCCGGCCGGCGCAGACGAGGCACTCCTTGTTGGCCAGCGCCACGCGCCGGCCCTGCGCGACCGCCGCCAGCGTCGGGCGCAGCCCGGCCGCGCCGGAGATGGCGGCCATCACGCAATCCGCCGGCCGCGCGGCCGCCTCGAGCGAGCGCGCCGGCCCCTGCGGCGGCTTCGATCCCGGTCCCCGAGAGGCACTCCTTCAACTCCCCGTAGCGCGACGCGTCCGCCAGCACGGCAAGGCGGGCGCGCATGGCGCACCGCCAGTCTCCGCCAACGCCTTGGCGTCGCTGTTGGCGGTCAGGGCCACAACCTCGAATAGATGGGGGTTGCGACCGATGACGTCCAGCGTGCTCTGCCCGACCGAGCCGGTCGCGCCCAGGACGCTGACCTGCCGCAGCGGCGCCTGCCGCCGTCGGCTCGTGCTGCGCCGGGGCCTCGCCTGCAGCGCTTGCGCTGGTCAGAGCCCATCGTCTACGCCGTCCGCTGCGCCGCTCACGACCCGAGCAGCAGGGCGCTGCGCCGGCGAATGCATGTCGATGGCGATGGCGGCCAGCCCAACGGCGGACGCCGCGGCCACCATGCCATCGACCCGGTCCATCACGCCTCCATGCCCCGGCAGCATGGAGCCGGCATCCTTGGCGCCGAAGCGGCGCTTGAGCGCCGACTCGGCCAGGTCGCCCGCCTGCGCCACCGCGGCCAGCAGCGCGCCGGCGGCGGCGAGCCGCAAGGACCGATCCGCCCGGAACGACAACCCAGAACGAGCGCCCCGACCACGCGCGCTGGCGCACCAGCGCCCCGACGAAGCCCCGACCAAGTCTTCTTGGGGGAGACCCTCGGCCAAAGCAGCGGCCCCTGCAAGAGCCGCCCGCACAGGAAGGCGGCCGTGTCGGCGGTGGCGACGATGAGGATCAGGAAGATCACGGCCAGCAGCCCGAGCCGGGTAGTCGGACCGCAGCCAGATCAGCGACGACCGCCGGAAAGCCGGCGTAGAACACGCCCAGCGCCGCGAGAAAGCTGTTGCGGCCGAGACTCAGCAGCGGGGCCAGGATGGCGCCGATCGGCAGGGCGAGGAGCCCAAGGCCGACGAGATGGAGCGCCGCCAGCAGGCCCGCTGCCGCGGCGGCCTCCAATCTGCACCGCGACCAGGAGTGCCGGCGTCGGGCCCGTGCACCAGCCGCCCCCACTCCCAGCTCACGACCAGGGAGACCGCCACCGCCAGGACGGCGAACGGCAGCCGGTCCGGAGAGCGTGAACAGGGCCACAACGGCGACCATGGCAAGCCCGGAGAGCAGGCGCGACGGCGAAATCGCCGCCCAGCCGCGCGCACCCAGCCGCCCTCGTCTGCTCCGCGTCGTCGTGCTCGCTCATCTCGTTCCGATCTCTGCCCGCATGGTCGGACGCCGCACGCCGACCTCGGCGCCGACCGAGCGCCCAGCCGACTGGCGCGGGACGGCGCAATGCGCGGGCCGCCGGGCGCCACGTCATCGTCATACCTGCTTGATCTCGGCCTCTTTGCCGGCCAGGACCTGATCGATCTCCTTGATGAGCCGGTCGGTCAGCTCCTGCACCTTGGCGGAATTCTTGTGGTGCTCGTCCTCGCTCATCTGCGCCGTCCTTGTCGAGCTTCTTGAGGAGGTCCATGCCCTCACGCCGGATGTTGCGCACGGCCACACGCGCCTGCTCGGCATATTTGTGGGCGACCTTGACCAGCTCCTGGCGCCGCTCGGCATTGAGAGCCGGAATGGGCAGCCGGAGCAGCGTGCCTTCGACGATCGGATTGAGCCCCAGGTTGGCCTCGCGGATCGCCTTCTCCACCGCGCCCACCTGGCCTTTGTCCCAGACCTGGACCGAGATCATGCGCGCGTCCGGCGTGGAGACGGTGCCACCTGGTTGATGGGCATGCGCGCGCCGTAGACGGTGACGACCACGCGGTCCAGCAGGTGGACGCTGGCGCGGCCGGTGCGCAGCCCGCCCAGCTCCTTCTTGAGCGCGTCGATCGAGCCGTGCATGCGGCGATCGAGATCCTTCAAGTCGAACTTGCCAGCGGCCATGGGACCTTTCCCCTTCACCTGACGGGTGCCGGGCGCCACTGCCGGCCTCGACGACGGCCGCCGATGCCCGCCGGCGCCTGCCTCTTGCGGCTGACGCGCTACGACCGGCCCTCGATGACCGTGGCCCGAGCCTCGCCCCGCAAGACCTTCAGCAGATTGCCCGGCTCCTGGATGGAGAATACCACGATCGGCAAAGCGTTGTCGCGAGCGAGGGCGATGGCTGCCCCGTCCATGACCCGCAAGTCCCGGGCCAGGACCTCGCCGTAGGTTAACCGGTCGTAGCGCGACGGCCTTGGGGTTGCGCCTTGGGATCGTCCGAGTAGACCCCATCGACCTGGGTGGCCTTGGCCAGCGCGTCGCAGCCCATCTCCACGGCCCGCAAGGCCGCCGTGGTATCGGTGGTGAAATACGGATTGCCCGTGCCGGCGGCGAAGATGACGATGCGCTTGCTTCTCCAGGTGATGCAGCGCCTTGCGACCGGACGAAGGACTCGCAAACCGTGGGCATGGGGATGGCGGAGAGGACGCGCGCGGGCACGCCGAGGCGCTCCAGCCCGCTCTGCAGGGCCAGCGCGTTCATGACCGTGGCCAGCATGCCCATGTAGTCGGCCGTGGCCCGGTCCATGCCCTTGGCGGCGCCGGCAAGGCCGCGGAAGATGTTGCCGCCGCCCACCACGACGGCGATCTCCGCACCGGCCTCGGCGGCCTCCTTCATCTCGCGGCAAAGGCGCATGACGACATCGACGTCGATGCCGTAGCCGGCTTGTCCCATCAGGGCCTCGCCGGACAGCTTGAGCAGCAGTCGCTTGTAGCGGAAGCCGTGTGCCGAGCTGCTCATGCCTGCGGATTTCCCACGTCGGCCCGCGGCATACGCCGACATCTGCTCACCGAGCGCAAACCGCGCGCCGCGGACGCTGCGCCATGCACGCCGTGACGCCATGCGCAGACCCGGCGGCGCAGGCAGCTGCGCTTGCCCGCCGCAGCCGCTACCGTCGGCGGCGCAAGCCTAGCTGTCGGCCTTCTTGTCGATGCCCTCGCCGAGGGCATAGCGCACGAAGCCGGCGATCTTGATGGGCGCGCCCGCCTGCTTCTCGGCGCCCTTCAGCACCTGCTCCACGGTGGCCTTGCCGTCGCCGCCGGCGCCCAGGAAGATCTGCTGCAGCAGCACGACCTGCTGGAAGAACTCCTTGCGCAGGCGGCCCTCCACCATCTTGGCGGCGATCTCCGGCGACTTGCCCGAGGCCTTGGCCTGCTCGGTGTACACGGCGCGCTCGCGCTCGATCAGTGCCGGGTCGAGCTGCGTCGGCGCTCACGGCGGCCGGGCTCGCCGCGGCGATGTGCATGGCGATGCTGCCGGCCCAAGGCGGCCAGCGCCGCCTTGTCGCCCTTGCTCTCGAGCGCCACCAGCACGCCGATCTTGCCGAGCCCGTCGGCGGCCTTGTTGTGCACGTAGTCGGCGACGACCCCGTCCGCCGACCGACACCGCGGCCGTGCGCCGCATGCTCATGTTCTCGCCGATGGTGGCGATCATGGCCTTGACGTGCTCGTCCACCGACGACGCCCTTGCCGGGATAGGCCAGCGCCAGCAGCTTCGCCAGGTCGCCCTTGGCCTCCGGCGCCAGCGCGGTGATGGTGCGCACCAGCTCCTGGAACTGGGCGTTGCGGGCGACGAAGTCGGTCTCCGAGTTGACCTCGACGATCGCACCCGGTCTTGCGCCTGGACGGTCACGCCGATCAGGCCGTCGGCGGCCACGCGGTCGGCCTTCTTGGCCGCCTTCGACAGGCCCTTCTTGCGCAGCCAATCGACGGCCTGCTCCATATCGCCCCCGGTTTCCGTGAGGGCGGCCTTGCAGTCCATCATTCCGGCGCCGGTCTTGTCGCGCAGCGCCTTGACCAAGCTGGCCGTGATTTCCGCCATAGCTGTCCTCATTCTTCTGCCGATGCCGGACGGCCGGCCGGCGCCAGCCGGGCGCCACGCCTCAGACGGCCTGCGACTCGATCAATCTTCTTCGCCGCGCCGATCCACTCCTCGCGCGCGACCCGCCCCTTGAGCCTGAGGGCGCGGTCGAGCGCCTCGGCCATCTCCGGCGTCCAAGTCGGCGATCTGCCAGAAGTGGTAGACGCCGAGGTCGTTGAGGCGCTGCTCCAGCTTGTTGTCGACGTTGGGCAGGCGCTTCAGGTCGTCGGCCTCGCCGCGCGCCGCCTCGATGCCCTTGAAGGTCGGCACGCGCCACCTGCTCCTCGGGCGGGGCCTCGGAGGCGCCGACATCGACGCCGGCCTGCACCTGGCCGCGCTCGATGCCGTCGATGGCGGCCCGCGCGACGAGATCGCAATAGAGCGTGACGGCACGGCCCGCGTCGTCATTGCCCGGGAATCGGGAAATCGATGCCGTCGGGATCGCAGTTGGTGTCGACGATGGCCACGATCGGGATGCCGAGCCGCTTGGCCTCGGCGATCGCGATCTCCTCCTTGTTGGTGTCGATCACGAACAGGAGGTCCGGGCAGGCCGCCCATGTCCTTGATGCCGCCCAGCGATTTGTTGAGGGTGTTGCGGGCGCGGGTGAGCTGGAGCACCTCCTTCTTGGTGCGCCCCCTGGCCTCGCCCGCCAGCGTCTCGTCGAGCTGCTTCAGGCGGCGGATCGACTGGGAGATGGTCTTCCAGTTGGTCAGCGTGCCGCCGAGCCAGCGATGATTGATGTAGTACTGCGCCGAGCGCTTGGCGGCCTCGGCGATGGCGTCGGAGGCCTGCCGCTTGGTGCCGACGAACAGCACCCGGCCGCGCTGGGCCACCACGTCGCTCACCTTGACCAGCGCCTGGTGCAGCAGCGGCACCGTCTGGGCGAGGTCGATGATGTGGATGTTGTTGCGGGCGCCGAAGATGAACGGCGCCATCTTCGGGATTCCAGCGGTGGTTCTGATGGCCGAAGTGGACGCCAGCCTCGAGGAGCTGGCGCATATTGTACGTGGGAAGCATGTGAGTCTCCTGTTCCGGTTGATCCTCCGCGGAACGCATGAGAGCCGGTCAAGCCCGGCCCACCGGAGCGCTTCGGCGGGTTTTGCAGTCCGCCGGCGCCATCGGTTCCGCGTGTGTGATGGCGGCTGTCTAGCTGTTATGCGCGCAATGCACAAGAGGGAATGAGGTTTCAGGGTCGAATAGGCTTCAGGGATCAGGTGTTCCGCTGAAGCCTGAGCCGCTAACCCCTGCAACCTGAAACCCTGCCCATTCGCCACCGACTTCTTCACTCTTCTTGGCCTGGCGCGCCTTGCGGGCGGCGTAGCGGGCGTCGCGCGCGGCCTTGCGCTCGGCCGCCTCGGCCGCGTCGCGGATCAGCCTTCTCGATGGCCTCCCGGCGCTCGCGCGCCTCGCGCTCGGCCCGCTCGATGGCCTCCTGCTCGGCGCGCGCTGCGGCTTCGGCCTCCTTCTGCGCCTTGCGCACCGCCGCCCGCTCCTCGCGGGCCTGGGCGATCCGCAGCCGCTCCTCGCGGCGCTTGAGCACCTCGGGATCGTCGGCGCCGGCCGGGCGCGGAACCGCTCCAGCGCCGCCTTTCTTGCGCTCGGCCGCCTCCTGCAGGCGGTCGGAAAACGTCTTCTCCTTGAATCCCTTCATGCCTCATCCTGTCCTTCGCAGCTCCGCCGCGCGGCGCCGCCGCCAAACCTGTAGCCGGTCATCACCTGTGGAATGCCCCTCGGCGCGATGGAAATGCCGATTCGCAAGCGGTGAGATAGGGCCTCGCAGCGCGATTGCAATAGGATTGGACAGCGCAGCAACAGCGCAGCCGTTCTTCCTAACGCCGGCGTTAGCCCCTCCTCGCCTTGAGCGACCCACGCTGCTCTTCGCAACTCCGACCAGCAGGAGATAGGCGAAGGCGAACGGCGCGGCGAGAATGAGAAGCAGCGGCCACGCCGGCGCGCCGGCGGCATAGGCGAGGCCTGCGTGGACCGCGAGCGGCACCATGACCATGAGCGGCGCCAGCGCCGCCAGCCGCCAGCCCCCGCGGTAGCGGGCCGCCATCAGGAGCTGCAGGAAGAAGTAGGCCGGCCCCGCCAGCGCGACGAGCTCCCCGATCAGCCAATCTCCATATGCGACGGCGCTCCCTTCGCGGCTTCGCGCAATCATCACGTCGCAATCTCGTCATAGCCGCGGCCGACAAACTCGATGAGGCACAGGCCATGCCCGAAGGGGTCGGCCAGCTGCGCGATCTTGCCCCATTCGTGCGTCGCCGGTTGCACCTCGAGCGTCGCCCCGGCCGAGAGTGCCGTCCTGAGCGCGGCCTCCAGATTCGCCACCACAAAGTCGAGATGGACCGGGGTCCAATGCCGGGTATAGCGGCGCTTATCGCTCCGTTGCCGGGGTGGCCCGGCTTCCGCCGGCCTTTGACAGCAGGTAGATCGGCGACGTGCCGCCGATCAGCTCGATGCCGAAAGCCCCGAACCTGCGGCCGACCTTCAATCCAAATGCGGCCGTGTAGAACGCCTCGGCGCGGCCAGATCGTCAACATCGATGTTGATCAGCGCAACTACGGTCATGCCTGGCTATCGCCGTCACCAAATGCTACACGCTCCAGCTCCATCGGATGGATTCCACCCTCAGGGCTGGACAAACTGCACGGGAGCTCCCCATGGCCAAGCTCACTTTGTATCACGCCGCTCCGTCCCGCTCATCGATCGTGCATTGGATGCTGGAGGAGGTTGGCGAGCCCTTCGACATCCATCCGGTCAGCTTCAAGAAGGGCGAGAACCTCCGGCCTGACTATCTCGCCGTCAATCCCATGGGCAAGGTGCCTGCGCTCAGGCATGGCGAGGTTGTGATCACTGAGGCGGCGGCGATCTGCTGCTACCTGGCCGATGAGTTCCCCCAGACTCGTCTCAATATTCCGATCGGCGATCCGCGCCGGGGGCCCTATCTCAAATGGCTGTTCTTCGCTCCCAGTTGCATAGAGCCGGCAATCACGGAGCGCGCCTTTCCGCGCAAGGAGCCGGTGGCCCGATCGACCCTCGGCTTCGGCGATTTCGACACAGTCATGGACGTGCTGGCAAACGCCACAGCCGCGTCGCGCCCCTACCTCATGGGCGAGCAATTCACCGCGGCCGATGTCGTCGTCGGCTCCAGCCTGCGCTGGGGGATGGCCTTCAAGCTCATCCCTGAGCGCCCCCAATTTGTGCCTATGCCGGCCGCCTCAACGAGCGCCCCGCGTACCGGCGCGCAGCCGAAAGGGACGCGAAGCTCCGGGCGCAGCAGGAGGCTGCTACCTGACGGTCACCCGTCATCCCGGAAGCTGAGGCGCGGCCCGAAACTGACCGGGATCGAGGCGGTCGTTACTCACCGATCCCGGTTCGAAGCGCTGCTCGCCATGTGGCTCGCATCCCTAGGAAGCCAGGCCGGGATGACGGTAGGTTCCGGGGCCGTTACCGCCTCTGCCCCTGCAGAACGGAGCGAACCTGCTCCGCCACCATCTGCAATTCGATGCCGTCGCCTTTCCAACGCAGCTCGCCGGGGCTGATCAGCACGTTGGTGGCGCCCATTCCCAGCGGGCTGCCGAGCTCCGCCTCGATCGCTTCCAGGCTGCCGTCCCCGCGGCGCTTCACACCCGTCACCTGGCCCAGCATCATGCCGTCGGCGCTGTAGATGGCGACCCCACCATGGAGTCCTGCGCCTGCCTGCGGCATCTGGCTCTGCCGCGGCGGGCGGCAGGTTGCGCGACAACCATCGCCTGGCACGGGCCCGAGAGCGATGCACGGTTGTCGATCATACATTGGAGGATCGAGCCGCCAGCGCTGCCGCTGCAATGGGTCTGGATGTCCTGCCAGCAGGCCTGGGCCATGCCCTCCATGCGCCGCACGGCCTTGCCGATGTTGCGGGACGTCTCCAGAGCGCCAGCTCGCATTGCCTGCCGATCTTGTCGTCGTGCGCCTGCATGCAAAGGAGAAGGCGGCCCTCGCCGGGCGTGACAGTGCCGCAAAAGTTGCGCAACTCGTCCTGACACGCCGTGCGCAGCTGCTGCGTGGCGCCGGAGATGCGCGCGCGCAATTGCGACTGCTGCATTTGCCAAATCTGCTGCAGGTCCAGCTGCTGGGGCTGCTGAACCTGCGGTCGCTGTTGTTGCTGCAGCTGCGGTTGCTGCGGTTGCTGCTGCCCCGCCTGGCCTCCTTACACTGCAGCTCCTGCGCCCGGCGGTCGAGAAAGTCCCATACCAAACGCAATGCATGTGCCGAGCAATACCCGGCATGATACTTTGGACACGATCCACCTCCTCGGTCCGAACGGCATCGGGTTGATGCCGCTGCTGGGATGAACCGGAAGGGATGACCCGAGTATCCGGGAAAACCCGCGGAGCGAAGAGATGAGCCCCGGAAAAGGCCCCACACCAAATAGAGCGTGAACGGAGGCGGATTGTCCCTGCATCCTGATGATCAGCGTCTGGAACCGGGTCTTCGGCTGGCCGCATTCAGGGCCATCCGCAGTCAATGGCGTGGTAGACTTCCGCCTCCACGGGTGCTCCAAGGATCGAAGATGGCCAAGGTGCTGATCTTTGTCGGGCTGGCCCTGGTTGTCCTCGGGCTCATCTGGCTGGTCGGCGAGCGGCTGGGGCTCGGACGCCTGCCCGGAGACATTGTCATCGAGCGGGAAGGCTTCCGGCTCTATCTCCCGCTGATGACCTCGCTCATCGTCAGCGTCGTGCTGAGCCTGGCGCTCTGGCTCTTCAGCCGCTGAAGCCGGGAGCGCGCCTGCAAAGCCAGCCGGTCTGGGATAGGCCGGGGTCTATTTCGGTGCCCGCTTCGCCAGGATGCGCTGCAGGGTGCGGCGGTGCATGTTGAGCCGGCGCGCCGTCTCCGACACGTTGCGGTTGCACAGCTCGTAGACGCGCTGGATGTGCTCCCAGCGCACGCGGTCGGCCGACATCGGGTTCTCGGGCGGCGGCGCCTTCTCGTTGTGGGGCGCGAGCAGCGCGTCGGTCACGTCGTCCGCGTCGGCGGGCTTGGCCAGATAGTCGACGGCACCAAGCTTCACGGCGGTGACGGCGGTGGCGATGTTGCCGTAGCCCGTCAGCACGATGCTGCGCGCCTGCGGGCGCACCTTGGCCAGCTCGGCGACGACATCGAGGCCGTTGCCGTCCTCCAGCCGCATGTCCACGACGGCGAAGGCGGGCGGCGCGGCATGGATGAGCGCCAACCCCTCGGCAACGGAATGCGCGGTGCGCACCTCGAAGCCGCGGCCTTCCATCGCCTTCGCCAGGCGGAGCACGAACGCTCGGTCGTCATCGACCAGCACCAGCGATCGGTCCTGGGGCAGCTCATCAGGTTTGAATGACAGGTCTTCGGCCACCGCAATGCCTCCAATGTCGATATTTATAGCGGGCCTCGGCTGCACTCCCAAGCCCCCGTTGGCCATACTGCTTAACCGCGTCCGACTTGGCCAGCGTGCGCCGATCTCGGACGCTCGCCGGGGGCGGACTGAGCGATGGCCTCGCTCTCGAAGTCATCGCGCGCCCAGCTTACCCTGGCAATTGCGCCCGATGCCGGCGCCGGCCGGTTATCGAGCGACACCGTCGCCCCTGAGCGCTCAAGCAGCGTCTTGGCGATGAAGAAACCCAGGCCCATGCCGGCAGGCTCGCCGTCCCGTGCCCGGTCGGAGTGGCGCGCCGGCCGCGTAGTGATATAGGGCTCCCCAAGCGCATCCAATACCAGGGGCGAGATTCCCGGCCCGTCGTCGGCGATCGTGATCGCGACTTCGCGTGCCGACCAGCTGGCGGTGATCTCGACCTTCTCGAGCGCGAAGTCGACGGCGTTCTCGACCAGGTTGCCGAGACCATAGATGACGCCGGGGAGGCGCTGGCCCACAGGCTCCGCAGCCGACGCGGAATCGGTCTCGCCCTCTGGCGCCGTGCTGATCGCGATCTTGGCGTTGAAACCGCGGTAGGGAGCGGCGGCTTCCTCGATCAGCTCCCTGACGCTCACGCGCTCGAGCAGCGGATCGGGCTGCTGCGTGCCGCGCGTCAACTTTCGCAGGATCTCGCGACAGCGCTCGGCTTGACTCTGGAGCAGCGCCAGGTCGTCCGCGAAGTTCCCGTTCGCTGCCCCGCCGCGGGTCAGCTCCTTGGCCACCACGGCGATGGTGGACAGCGGCGTGCCGAGCTCGTGCGCGGCCGCAGCGGCAAGGCCGTCGAGTGCATGCAGCTGTTGCTCCCTCGCGAGCACCATCTCGGTGGCTGCCAGCGCATCGGCCATCTGACGCGACTCCTTGGCCAATCGCCAAGCGTAGAGCGCCAGGAACAGCATGCCGGCCAGAACCGACGCAAGCACGCCGAGATCATAAAGCGTCGGCAGATCGAAGGCACCCGGCGCATACCACGGCAACGGCCGATGCCAGAATCCAAGAAGCGTGGTCGCGCCTGCCGCCAGAATGCCGAGCGCCACCGTATTGCGCGGCGGCAGCGTCGCCGCAGACACCGTCACCGGGGCCACGATCAGGAATACGAAGGGGTTCTCGATGCCCCCGGTCAGGTAGAGAAGAGCGGCTAGCTGAGCAATGTCATAAGCGAGCAGAGTGGTCGCAAACGCGCTGCCAAGCCGGGTACGGCCGGGGTAACGCATGCGCAGGAAGACGTTGAGCCATGCGCTGAGCGCGATTAACGCCAAGCACACGCCAATATCGAATTGGAAGCCCAGAACGAAACGGACATAGGATACGGTCGTCAGCTGTCCGGCTACCCCGAACCAGCGCAACCGCACGGCTGTCTGCAGGCGCAGGCGGCTCTCGCCTCCTTCTTTGCCGGTCCGTTCGAGCGAAAGCATTGACGGCGAAACCCGTGCTCCTGGGCTGAGGCGCCGGCCGCACTTGCGAGGACGCCTTGCTCCCAGCCCTATGACTGCACCAGATAAGGAACGCGGCTTGGTCTTGAAGCGTACCACCCCTCGCCGCGCAACTTGGCCGGAGCGCTGATAGTTACATCAGGCTCTGGTTGCTACCACACATGTGCAGAATATGCAGAAGCTCACGCCGCGAGAAGATAGCGATACCGCCCCCCCTGTCCAGGTGCGGGCCTTGCGTAAGGTCTACGGGGGATTGGTGGCAGTCGACGCCATCGACTTCACCCTGCGCCGTGCCTCCGTCACGGCCCTCCTCGGCGGTAACGGCGCCGGCAAGACGACGACCATCGCCATGCTGATGGGCCTCGTTACGCCGATGTTGGGGGAGGCGAGGGTGTTCGGCGCCGACATACGCCGACGTGCCGTCGGCTGGCCGTCCGGCAGAACCTTGAAGTGTTCGGGAGTGCCCGGCTGGCTGCAGCCGGTTGCGCTCGCGCTGCCTCCGACCTACGTGTTCGAGGGTCTCAGAGCCCTTGTGGTGCATCACAGCTTCGAGGCGGGCTACATGGTGAAGGCACTCCTGCTCAATCTCGCCTACTTTGCGCTCGGCAGCGCGGCGTTCGCCTTCTTTCTGCAGCGGGCACGCGTCAACGGCTCGCTGGTGCAGATGGGCGAGTAGGCGCGGGCTGAGCAATATGACTGCCGCGCACATGAGACTTGCCGTGTTGGCCCTCGCAGGGCTCGCCGCCGGCGCCGTAACGGGCGTGGCGGTTATCCCCCAAGCGCGCGAGCGGCTGCTGCCGGGCGCAAGCGTCAGAGTCTGGGGTCAAGCACAAATAGGTGGACCGTTTGCGCTCACGGACCATACCGGCAAACAGGTGACCGACGCGGACTTCCGCGGTCGCATCATGCTCGTTGTCTTCGGCTGCGTGTCATGTCCGGACATGGGTCCCGGCATGGGCGCGCCGACATTGCAGGTTCTGTCGGCAGCGCTCGCCAGGCTCGGCCCCGGGGCGGAGCGCTTGGTGCCGGTCTTCATTACCGTCGACCCCGTGCGCGATACGCCCGATCGGCTCAAGCCTTACGTAGAGAGTTTCCATCCGCGCCTCGTGGGGCTGACCGGCACGCGCGCCGAGATCGAGGACGTGCTCAAGGCCTATCGGGTTCGTGTCCCCCTCGAAGGGGACCCGTCCTGGACGGGCCAAAGGGCCGATCACCCGGCCCTTGTCTACGTCATCGGTGCAGACGGACGCTACCGCACACACCTCAGCTATAGGCCGGCATCGATGCCGTCGTATCCAAGCTGCGCCAAGTGCTGTAGCTGACGCGTCCCCAGAGCCACCTCGCGGCGCAAATCAGCTTTGCAGCCTGCGACGAAACCAGTTCCCCTGTTGACTTCGCACCGCAATCAAGATGGCATTCGTGAAATGTAACGGGGAATCGGGGGACCTGGTGCTCTACAACTGGTACGAGCTCGGCCGCATGGCCCTGCGCCCAGCTCGCATGGCTGCGCGCTCGGCCCCGCTCTTCTTCAACCCCCTCAATCCCTGGACGCACACCGCGATCGGGCGCAATGCCGTCGCCGCCTGCGAGGTGTTCGAGCGGGCGACGCGGCGCTATCGCAAGCCGACGTTCGGCATCACGCACACTCTGGTCGATCGCACCCCCGTCCGCGTCCGTGAGGAGGTGGTCTGGCAGCACCCCTTCTGCCGTCTCATCCACTTCAAGCGCGACATCGAGGCCAAACGTGGCTCTGCCGACCCGCGGTGCTGCTCGTGGCGCCCATGTCCGGCCACTTTGCCACGCTGCTGCGCGGAACGGTCGAGACCTTCCTTCCCGATCACGAGGTGTACATCACCGACTGGCAGGATGCGCGCAACGTGCCATTGTCCGGCGGGGCGCTTCGATCTCGACGACTATATCGATGTGATGATCGACATCTTCCGGCATCTGGCGGGAGATGTGCACGTCTTCGCCGTGTGCCAGCCCTCGGTGCCGGTGCTGGCGGCGACGGCCCTCATGGAAGCCGACGGTGACCCCCATGTGCCGCTTTCGCTGATTCTCGCCGGAGGGCCGGTCGACACGCGCATCAATCCAACCGTCGTCAACACGCTGGCCGAGCAGCGCGGCACCGACTGGTTCCGCCGCAACGTGATCACCAACGTGCCGTGGGAATCGCCGGGCCGCGGCCGGCAGGTCTACCCCGGGTTCCTGCAGCTGTCGGGCTTCATGACGATGAACCTCGACCGCCACATGCAGGCGCACAAGGATATGTTCCTGCACCTCGTGCGCGGTGACGGCAACTCGGCGGAGAAGCATCGGGCATTTTACGACGAGTACCTCGCAGTGATGGACCTCACCGCCGAGTTCTATCTGCAGACTGTAGACAGCGTGTTCGTGCAGCACAAGATGCCACGCGGGAAGTTCACCCACCGCGGGCGCATTGTCGATCTTGCCGCGATTCGGCGCCCCGCGCTGATGACGGTCGAGGGCGAGAAGGACGACATCACCGGGACCGGCCAATGTCGCGCAGCGCATGTCTTATGCACAAGCGTCGCGCCCGAGAAGAGAGTGCATTTCGAATGTCCTCACGTCGGGCACTATGGCATATTCAACGGCACGCGCTTCCGCGCCGAGATCGCTCCGCGCATGGCCCGCTTCATGCGCGCGCATGATCCGTGCGCGGCGACAGACCTCTCTATCGCACAGCTGGAACATATGGCGGCGACGCCGGAGCGCGGCTACCGCGCGCACGAACTGGAGGGCTTGGCTTTCAGCTTTCCGAGCTGCGCCTGACCTTGTGCTGCCCTCCTGCACATCTGTCGCGATCGCGCCACACGCCCGTCATCTATGGTAAGCAAGGCTTGAACGGTGCCGATCGTTTGTACAATCTTTGGTAGGCGTGCGATCATGTGCGAGGCGCGGCGCACAAGGTCGTGTCGGATGCGGGCGGGGCCAAGGCCCGCAAGAGGGCAAGAGAGCAGATGGGTAGAGGGCGCAGTAGCTCCTTCAAGAGCACGCTTGAATTGGAGGCGCTCGGTGCGCCGATCGAGGTGCGCCGCCACCCGGCTGCGCGCCGACTGACACTCCGGGTAAGCAAGACGAAGCGTGCGGTCATCGTCACGGTCCCCGCCGAATGCCGCATGGAGGAGGCCGGCAAATTCGTCGAGAGCAATCTCGATTGGGTGCGCGAGCGGCTCGGCAGCGTGCCTGAGCCGGTTCCCTTCGCCGACGGCGCCAGGATCCCACTGCGCGGCCGCTTGCATGACCTGTGCTTCTCCGGCGTTGCACGGGCGAGGCCGGTGGTGGAGATCGCGCCAGCACCGGCGGCGGGCGGCGCCGTGCCGCGGCTGCTGGTCTCCGGGCGGCGGGAGCACGCCTCGCGCAGGCTGAAGGACTGGCTCCTGGAGCAGGCCCGCGCCGATCTCGACGCCTGTGTCACGCGTCATAGCCGGACCCTCGGCGTGAAGGCGCGCAGCATAAGCCTGCGCGACCAGACCAGCCGATGGGGGTCATGCACCGCCGGCGGCCTGCTGTCGTTCTCCTGGCGTCTCATCCTGGCGCCGGCCCACGTGCTGGACTACGTGGCTGCGCACGAGGTGACGCATCTCGTCGAGATGAACCACGGGCCCCGCTTTTGGAAGCACGTGGCGCGCTGCATGCCGCGGCTGGAGGAGGCCAAGCGCTGGCTGCGCAGTCACGGCGCCGACTTGCACAGGTACGGTGCGGCATCCTGACCGCGTGGCGTGACCGCTCTTCTCGACGCCAGTCTCTCGCCGCGGCCGGCCCGGCGGCGGCTTCAACCTTCAGCCGCGCTGCAGGACGCCGGCCAGCAGCGAGCCGCGCTTGCCGTGCGGGGCGCGCCGCGGCGGCGGCTTCGGCCTGGGCGGCCAGGACGGCGTGCACGCTGTCGATGGGGTTGGGGCGCTCGAACACGAAGCCGGCCTCCATCAGCCGCTGCGGCACGATGTGCTGGCGGCCGTGCACCACATCGGCAAGCGTGCCGATGCGGCGGCGCAGAGCGAACCGCGGCAGGGGCACGCGCAGCCGGCGGGGCGCCGCCTCCTCCAGCAGCGCCTTGAGGTCGGCCGAGCGCAGCGGCTCCGGCGCCACCGCATGCACCGGCCCGGCGACGCGGCGCGAGCGCGCGAGCCAGGCGAGCAGGGAGACCGCGTCCCCCAGGTCGATGGCGGGGATGATTGTGGGGTTGGGCGCTCCGGATGCGGCGCGCGCCAGGTGAAGCCGGCGGCGTGGAGCTGCCGCAGCGGCTCGAGGAACGCCGCCCGGCGCGATCACCAGGCCGAGCCGCACCGAGGTGACGGTGGAGCCGTTGGCGCCGATCTGCTCGGCCGCCTCCTCGGCCGCCAGCAGAGCGAGCGCCAGCTTGTCCTTCGGCCGGCGCACGGCGCTCGACTCGGTGAGCGGCTGCGCATCCGGACCCGGGCCGAAGCCGTAGACCGACACGCTCGAGGCCACGATCAGGTGCACGCGCTGCCGCCCCAACGCCTCCGCGAGGCGCCTTGGCGGCGGTGCGGCGCGACTCGGCGATGCGCTGGCGCGCCGCGCGCGTGGCGGGCCCGTGCAGCGGCTCGCCCATCAGGTGGATGATGCGCTCCACGCCCTCGAGCGCCTCCGGCGGCAACGGCTCGGTGCGCGGATGCCATTCGAAGGCCATGACGCGGCTGCCGAAGTATTCGAAGGCTCGAGCACGCGGTGCGGCCGCCGCGTGACGACGCGCACCTGCGCTCCCTGATCGAGCAGAGACTGCGTGAGAGCCCGGCCGATCAGGCCGGTGGCCCCCGTGATGAGGATCGTCATAGCCCCTCGCCGGTCGCCTCCGGCGCGTCCGTCGTCAACCCCGCCGCTGTATCCCGACCCGCCATTTGCGGCAAGAGCATGGCCAGCGCAAGCGTGCGCCTGTTGCCAAGACCCGGCGCAATCGCACCGACGCGCACGGTGCGACCTACTCGCAAGCGAGGCCTTCTTCGGCGCCGGCTTGGATGACTTGCGCGGCCTGCCTCGGCGGCGCGGGCTTGGCCTGCTTCGCGGCTGCCGGCTTCGCGGCGGGGTGGCTTGGGCGCCGGCTTGTGGCGGGCGTCGAGGACGGCGCGCGGCTAGGGCGGCAGCCTCCGCGGCGGTCGTACCGCTCGCCAGCACGGTGCGGCAGTCGGCCGGGAGCTGGTCGAGCGTGATCGGCCGCTTCTCCGGGGCCGGCGTGCCGGGCTTGGGCGGGGCACCGGCCGCGGGGCGGCTTGACCAGCTTGAGCCAGCGCGTGAGCTCCGCGCCGCAGCCGTCGTCGTCGTCGTCGACCGAAGGCTGGCGTTCGCAGTTGGTGCTGCCCTTGGGGCAGGCGATGCGGATGTGGAAGTGGTAGTAGTGCCCCCAATACGGCCGGATCTTGCTCAGCCAGTCGCGGTCCTTCTCGTCCTTGGGCGGCCTCGCACACCGCCTTCTTGATGGCCGGGTGCACCAGCACCCGCTCCACCTGCTTGTAGGAGGCGGCGCGCTTCAGGAGGCGCACGTGCGCCTCGGTCCACACCTTGGGGTTGACCGACACGCGGTCGGCGGCCAGCATCGAGGTGGCGGAGAGCTCCTCGCGCTCCTTCTCGGTGAGGCGCCGGTCCGGCATCGGCGTGAACCAGACGTCGGCATCGAGCCCGACCTGGTGGCTGGCATGGCCCGTGAGCATCGGCCCGCCGCGCGGCTGCGAGATGTCGCCGACCAGGAGGCCCGGGCCAGCCGTCGTGCTCCTTGGCCTCCACGGCGAGCTTCTCGACCAGCGCGATCGAGGTCGGGATGGCCCCAGTTGCGGTTGCGCGACAGCCGCATGGCCTGCCAGGCCGGGCCGTCGATGGGCAGCGCCGCGGCGCCGGCGAGGCAGCCCTTGGCGTAGAAGCCGATGGACCGGGCGGCCAGCGGCGCCGGCGTCTTGGCGGCGCCGAACAGCTCCTTGGCCGGCGTCGGCTGGCGGCCTTGGGCGGCCTTCTTGGCCGCCTTGCTTCGGCCCCTTGGCTGTCTCGGCCTTGGCGTCTGCCTTGCCCGCCGTCGGCCTTGGCCGGCGTTCGTCCTGCTTTGGCGGCGGCCACCGGGGTGGCGCCTCACTCTGGGCGGCAAGCAGGGCCGGCAGCCGCCAGCAGCGCCAAGACGCACAACAGTAAGGCGGGAAACCGCATCCCCCTCTCCCGATGAGTTCGCGTCGGCGCGCAGTCTAGCCCCAGCGGCCGCTGCGCGGCTAGCCCGGCCTGCGCATTGCCTTAAGCGCAGCTGAAGCGCGCCGGCCGCCAGCAGGGCCGAGAAACCACGTTCCAGCCCGCGAAGGAGAGGCCCAGGAAGCGCCAGGAGGCCACGCCGCAGAGCGCCGGACCCTGTCCATGTTCGAGGTTGTTGATGTCGAAGCTCGGCAACGTTCGCCGGGGCGGCGCACGGGCGGGCAGGTCCCAGAATTTCCATTCGGCGCCGGCCTGGTAGATGCCGAGCCCGGCGTTAACCACGAAGGCCGCGGCGACCAGCGAGAAGACGGCGGCGGCGGGCGCGTGTCGCCGCCGTGCGCAACAGGGCCAGGGCCACGACCAGCGCCGGGATGCCGCGTAGTAGGCGTAGCGCTGCTGCAGGCACAGCGGGCAGGGGACGTAGCCGCCGATATGCTCGAACGCCAGGGCGGCGAGGATCACCGCGGTCGCCGTCAGCAGCACGAGCGCCGCCGATGCGTGGCTGGAGGATCGCCGCGAGGCTCGGCGGGAACGTGAAGCATGGCCTCGCTCCCCTCAGATGAGATACTTGACCACGACGAAGCCGCCGATCAGGGCCACCACGAACGACGGTCGTCACCAGCGTCAGCCGCCGCTCGATGAAATCGCGGATCGGCTCGCCGAACCAGTAGAGGAGGCGCGGCGACCAGGAAGAAGCGCGCCCCGCGCGTGACGATCGAGGCGGCGATGAACACCCAGAAGTCGAACGCCGCCGCGCCGCTGGCGATGGTGACGAGCTTGTAGGGGATCGGCGTCAGGCCCTTGATGAGGATGATCCACAGCCCCCACTCGTTGTAGGCGGCGCGGTAGGCCTCGGACTGCGCGGCAAGGCCGTAGAGGTTGATCACCCACTGGCCCAGCGTCTCGTAGAGGAAATAGCCGATGGCGTAGCCGGCGATGCCGCCCAGCACCGAGCCCACCGTGCAGATGCCGGCATAGAGCCAGGCCTTGGCCGCGGTTGGCCACCACCATCGGGATCAGCATGACGTCGGGCGGGATGGGAAAGAACGAGCTTTCCGCGAAGGCCACCCAGAACAGCGCATGCGGCGGCCTTCCGGTGGGCGGCCGTGCGCATGGTCCAGTCGTAGGCGCGTCGCATCATGGGAAGGCGTATAGCCGGGCCGCGGGCGCTTGTCAGGCCGCGTCAGCGCCGCGTTCCGCCGAAAATGCCGCACCCTGTGCCCGCATCCGCCTCGCCCAGGCCCAGAGCAAGCTGCACGGTCTTGAACGAGCGGCGGTGATGCGGGGTGACGCCGTGGCGCTCGATGGCCGCGTGGTGCTCCGGCGTGGCGTAGCCCTTGTGGCGCTCGAAGCCGTAGGCGGGATAGTCGCGGGCCAGCTCGACCATGATGGCGTCGCGCGTCACCTTGGCAACGATGGAGGCGGCCGCGATCGACAGGCACTTGGCGTCGCCGCGGACGATGGCGCGGCTTGCGCATTTGAGCCGCGGCGGCACCTTGTTGCCGTCGATGAGCGCCAGCCTGGGGCGGCAGGGCAGCTGCGCCACCGCGTCGGCCATGGCCCACAGCGAGGCTTGCAGGATGTTCTCGGTCGATGCGGTCGACGCCGGCAACGCCGACGCCGACCTGTGCGGTGGCCAGGATGCGCTGGTAGAGGGCGTGCCGCACCTCGGCTTCGAGCGTCTTGGAGTCGGCGATGCCCTCGGGGATGTTGCCGGGATCGAGGATCACCGCGGCGGCGACCACCGGCCCCGCCAGCGGACCGCGGCCGGCCTCGTCGACGCCGGCCACCGGGCCGCCGTGGAGCTGCAACTCGACCGCCTCCAGCTCGAAGCTCGCCTTCATGGCGCGAATCGCTCTGCCCCGTTTTCAAGAGCTTCGCGTCGGAGGGCGGTAGAGTCAAAGGGGGGCGCCAGGTTTTCCAGGGTCAGGCTTCAGCCGTCCTGAACCGGCCGGCGCTTGTCAGGACCCAGCCCGGCCGCATGTTGACCTCCGCTTGGCTGAAACCTGCCCCTTGAGAGCCGGAACGCTCCTGACACCAAGTTGTCAGCAGTGGCCTGCGAGATTGCCGCGTTAGCAAAGCCTGGGCTCATAGCAGCGCTGACCTCGGAAGAATGAAGCCCCAGAGAAGCGTGACAGAAGGACTTCGGACCATGCCGGAGATCGAAGAGCACCGCGCAACGCTGAGGGAGCTCAACCGCAACTACATTCGCGCGGTCGACGAGGCCGATGTCGCCTGGTTCGACGCCAACCTCGCCGCCGACTTCCTCAACACCAACCCCGACGGCACCTTGATCGACCGGAAGGCCTTCCTGGCGCAGATCGGCCGCGGATCGTCAGTGAAAAACATCCGCGAGCACGACGTCGTGATCCGCATCCTCGGCGACTTCGCCATCATCCACGCGCGCACGACCTACCAGAAGCCGGACGGGACGCAGGGTGCCGGCCGCTACACCGACGACTGGCAGCTGCGCGACGGACGCTGGCAATGCGTGTCCGCCCACGTCACGCGTTTGTAGATCGAGCTCGAGGCAGCGCCCGTGCGAGGGCCGAGACGCATGACGCCAGTGTCAGAGGTTGTGGCTTCTGAAGGCGGGCGAGCATCGCGGCTGTGATATCGGGGCTCGATGGCCAATGTCCTCGCCGCTTGGGGGCATGCGTCGTATAGGTGTCGAGCGTGGACGGGTCGGGTTGGACGGGCTGCCCGGCACTCAGGAACAGCAGTCCGGCCTTGTCGCTCGGCATGGAGGCGACGAACCGCTCCGCCTCATCGAGCGCCGCCCGCAGTCTGCGCATGACGGCATCCGGATCGATCGGCGGATCGGCGGCGAGCTGGCGCAACTCCTTCGCTGGATATCTCGCGTTGCGGCGGATCTCCGCAATCAACCCCTCGGGCGTGAATCCCGGCGCAATCTCGACGGCGGCCCAGACCAAGGCGCCGATAGGCAGGACACGATCGTGCAGGGTCAGCAGGTCGACGATGTCGCGCGGCTCCCGCCTGGACGCGGCAGCCATGGTCTTGTTGATGGCGAGATCGACGATGTGCAGGACGAAGCCGAACTGGTCGTCCTTGACGACGGGAAAGAAGCGATAGTCGCTATCGGCAACCCATTCGAGCTTGGTCTCCTCGCTCCCGCGCCGAATGGAGGCGCTGTAGGTGGCCGGCTGCTGGCGCAGCCAAGCGACCTCGTAGCCTGCATCCCGCAAGATCTCCGCGTCGGCGAGCGCGGCATCGGCCACCCGCTCTTGCCGGTCATGGAAGATATCGATGTCCGAGGAATAGCGCGGGACCGGAGCGATTGATCGGCACGCCGCCGGCAACGAAGCTCTCAGGGTCGCGCTTCGCGGCGATCACCAGAGGATGTCCGATTGCAGCCTAGAGATGGGCACGGGCTGCCTCCTCGATCTCCTCGGCGAGGCGCCGCGCATTCATGTCGCCTTCGGTCCGCAGCTGGCGGGTGATCGCCAGCATCTGCTCGGCGTCGGCTCCTCGAATTCCCTGATGTTCCAGAGCGCGCGCGCGCGGAACTAGCGCGAACGCGCGCCGGTAGAGCCCAACGATCCTCTCTCTGCCGGGCGGTCTCTGCGAGCCGGACGCCTTGCCTTGCTGAGCTCTTTCATTAACAGTCAGCATAGCACAGACGGGCGACGGGTCTCAGGGCTCCAGACCCCCTGAAACCTGGCACCCCTGCAACCTGACAACCCCCTACCCCCGCGCCTTCAACGCCCCCCTCCCCGCATAGCGCGCCTGATCGCCCAGCTCCTCCTCGATACGGATCAGCTGGTTGTACTTGGCGGTGCGGTCGGAGCGGGAGAGGGAGCCGGTCTTGATCTGGCCGGCGTTGGTGGCGACCGCGATGTCGGCGATGGTGGCGTCCTCGGTCTCGCCGGAGCGGTGGGAGATGACGGCGGTGTAGGCGGCGGCCTGGGCCATGGCCACGGCGTCGAGCGTCTCGGTGAGGGAGCCGATCTGGTTCACCTTGACCAGGATGGAGTTGGCGATGCCCTTGGCGATGCCCTCCTTGAGCCGCGCGCGTTGGTGACGAACAGGTCGTCGCCGACCAGCTGGCACTTGCCGCCCAGCTCGTCGGTGAGGGCCTTCCAGCCCTGCCCAGTCGTCCTCGGCCATGCCGTCCTCGATGGAGACGATGGGGAAGCGGCCGGCGAGGCCGGCGAGGTACTTGACCATGCCGGCGCTGTCGAGGCTCTTGCCCTCGCCCTCAAGGTTGTACTTGCCGTCCTTGTAGAACTCGGTGGCGGCGCAATCGAGCGCCAGCACCACGTCGTCGCCCGGCTTGTAGCCCGCCGCCTCGATCGCCTTCATGACGAAGGACAGCGCCTCCTCGGCCGACTTGAGGTTGGGCGCGAAGCCGCCCTCGTCGCCGACGTTGGTGGCGTGGCCGCGCGTCCTTCAGCGCCTTGCGCAGGGTGTGGAACACCTCGGCGCCCATGCGGATGGCCTCGGCGCAGGAGGCCGCCGCCCACCGGCATGATCATGAACTCCTGGATGTCGATGGGGTTGTCGGCATGCGCCCCGCCGTTGACGATGTTCATCATCGGCACGGGCAGGAGATGCGCGCGCACGCCGCCCAGGTAGCGGTAGAGCGGCAGCTCGCGCGCCTCGGCGGCCGCCTTGGCGACGGCCAGCGACACGCCCAGGATGGCGTTGGCGCCGAGCCGGGCCTTGTTGGGCGTGCCGTCGAGCTTGATCAGCGCCTCGTCGATGCGGCGCTGGTCCTCGGCGTCCATGCCGGACAGCGCGTCGAAGATCTCGCCGTTCACGGCGTCGACGGCCTTCAGCACGCCCTTGCCGAGGTAGCGCTTCTTGTCGCCGTCCCGCAGCTCGATCGCCTCGTGCGCGCCGGTGGAGGCGCCGGACGGCACCGCGGCGCGGCCGAGCGCGCCGTCCTCCAGCACCACGTCCACCTCGACGGTAGGGTTGCCGCGGCTGTCCAGGATCTCGCGGCCGATGATGTCGACGATGGCGGTCATGGGCGTTGTCCTCGCTCGGGGCTTGCGCGTGGGCGTCGGCGCGCCTTGTAGCGCGGATCGGCCGGCTTAAAGAACACCCGTCATCCCGGAAGCCGAGCCGTAGGCGAGGCTATCCGGGACCTCCACCAGCGAGTCCCCACGCGGTCCCGGTTCGCGAGCCGCTGCTCGCGCAAACGCTCGCATTGCTCCGACCGGGATGACGGGTGGACGGTCAGGCTGCCGCTCGGCCTGCACCAATCGCCGCACCATGCCCAGCAAGCCAGAACGCCACCGGCCACAGCAGGGCGGCGATGGTCATGGCGGCGAGGACGGCGGCCACCGGGCGGCTGAAGAACGGCAAGATGCTGCCGTCGGACTTGATCAGCGAGGTCACGAAGCTCTGCTCGACCATGGTGCCCATGACGATGCCGAGCACCATGGCGGCCACCGGGATAGCCGTTGCGGTCCATGACGTAGCCGATGACGCCGAAGGCGGCGACGACCAGCACCGCGAACAGGTTGTTGCCGGTGGCGAACGCGCCGACCGCGCACAGCAGCACGATCACCGGCATGACCGATGCGCGCGGCGCGCGCAGCACCTTGCTGGCCAAGCGGATCATGATGAGGCCGAGCGGGATCATGATGATGTTGGCGAGGATGAAGATGATGTAGAGCGCATACATGCTCGAGGCGCGCTCGGTGAACAGCGTCGGGCCGGGGTTCAGCCCCTTCATGTAGAGCACGCCGATGGCGATGGCGGTGATGGTGTCGCCGGGAATGCCGAACAGCAGCGAGGGCACCCAGCCGGAGGCGAGGGAGGCGTTGTTGCTGGCGCCGGCCTCGATCAGGCCTTCCGGGTGGCCGGTGCCGAACTTCTCGGGCTCCTTGGAGAAGCGCTTCGACATGGCGTAGCTGACCCACGCCGCCATGTCGGCGCCGGCGCCCGGCAGCACGCCGATGATGATGCCGACGATGTTGCCGCGCACCTGCGGCTTCAGGATACTTGCGCGTCAGCGCCAGCTGGCCCTTGAGGATGCTGCCGAAGCGCCGGTGCGGCAGCTTGCGGCGGCTCGGCGTCGAGCATCGCCCGCATCACCTCGGAGACGGCGAACACGCCGACCAGCGCCGGGATCGGCTCGATGCCGCCCAGCAGGTCGGTGAGCCGAAGGTGAAGCGCGGCGTGCCGGCCGGGTTCTCGATGCCGATGCAGGCGACCAGCAGGCCGAGCAGCATGGCGGCGATGGCCTTCACCGGCGAGGAGCGCGCGACCAGCGTCGCGCACATCAGGCCGAGGAAGGCGAGCCAGAAGTATTCGTAGGTCGAGAAGCGCAGCGCCATCTCGGCCAGCGGCGGCGCCAGGACCATCAGCGAGAGGGTGCCGACGATGCCGCCGATGGCGCTGAACCAGAGGCCGATGCCGAGCGCCAGTCTCCGGCTGGCCCTTGCGGGTCATGGCGTAGGCCTCGTCGGTGTAGGCGGCGGAGGCCGGCGTGCCGGGGATGCGCAGCAGGGCGCCCGGGATGTCGCCGGAGAAGATCGCCATGGCCGAGGCGGCGATGATCGTCGCCACCGCGGCGATCGGCGAGAGATAGAAGGTCACCGGGACCAGCAGCGCGGTGGCCATGGTCGCGGAGAGGCCCGGCAGCGAGCCGACCACGAGGCCGTAGATCGAGGCGAGCAGGATCGCGAGCAGGACGTCCGGCTGCATCACCAGGGCGAAGGCCTCGAGGAGGGTTTCATGGCTCACCAGGGCATCGGCAGCAGGCCCGCGGGCAGCGGCACGCGCAGCAGCTTGGAGAAGACCAGGTGCACGACGACCGGTGCGACGAGCGCGAGCGGGACCGCCAGGCGCGGCCGAGCGCCGAGCGCCAGAGCCGTCGCCAGCACCATGGTCGCCGCGGTCGGCAGGAAGCCCAGGCGGTCGACGGCGAGCGACGTAGAACAGCAGCAGCGCCGGCGGCAGCAGCGCCATGAGGCTGCGCCACCAGGCCGAGCTTCACCAGCGTCGGCGGCGGCTGCGTCGGAGTGGGCGGCGAGGTCCGCCTCGGCCTCCTCCTCGAAGTGGTGGCCGATGCCGAGCGCGATCAGCGCGCCGCACAGGCACAGGCCGACGCCGATCACCATCGGAAACACGTTGGGCCCGATCTGCTGTCCCGGCACCGGCGGCAGGCGCGAGCCGGCGTAGGCGGTCAGCGCGCCCAGGCCGACGAGGAACAAGCCGGTAACTCGGTCGGAGAGTTGCATGGGTCGTCGGAGGGGCTGACCCGAGTCGACCCTGCGGGTCTGACCCAGGCGAACCGCCAATGGCTCGGCCGCGCATGAATCGCGCGCGAGCAGGGGTCAGACCCGCAGGGTCTGACCCAGCGATCTCAACCCTTCGCCAGACCGGCGGCCTTCATGGCAACGCCCATGGCCTCGTCGCCCTTGGCCATGAAGCTGGCGAAGCCTGCGCCGTCGGCCCAGCTCACGCCGAAGCCGCGGTTGGCCATGAAGTCGCGGAACTCCGCGGATTCGTTGACCTTCTTGAGCGCCGCGGTGGCGGCGGCGGCGATCTCGGCCGGCAGGCCCTTGGGCGCGGCGAAGCCGCGCCAGGCGCCGGTGGTATAGTCGATGCCCATGGCCTCCTTCAGCGTCGGCACGTCCTTGAAGGCGGGATTGCGCTCGGCGGCCATGACCGCGAGGCTGCGGGCCTTGCCGGCCTCGATGATGGCGCGGGCCTCCGGCACCGAGCAGGTGACGAGGTCGAGGCCGCCGGCGGCCAAATCCTGCATCGCCGGCGCGGCGCCGTTGGAGGGCACCCAGGCGACGTGGTCGGGCTTCAGCCCCATGGCGGTGAGCCAGCCCACCAGGGCCAGGTGCCAGATGCCGCCCTGGCCGGTGCCGGACGCCTTGAGCTTGCCCGGCGGCGCGGCCTTGATGGCATCGGCGAGCTCGTTGACCGTCTTGTAGGGGCTCCCGGCGTTCACCTGGATGCCGGGCGGGTCCTCGTTCATGAGGGCGAGCGGCGTGTAGCTGTCGGGCTTGAACTCGGTGAGCCCCTGCCAGTGCATCATCGAGATTTCCACGGTGATGATGCCGAGCGTGTAGCCGTCGGGCTGCGCGGTGGCGATCGCGGAGTGGCCCACCACGCCGGAGCCGCCGGTGCGGTTGACGACGTTGACCGGCTGCTTCAGCTCCTTCTCCAGCACCGCGGCGACGATGCGCGCGGTGGCGTCGGTGCCGCCGCCGGCGGCCCACGGGCAGATCAGGGTGATGGGGCGGTTCGGCCAGGTGCCCTGCGCCCGCACCTGCGGGCTCCCGATCGTTGCGGCGGCACCTGCGGCAGCACCGCCGATCAGGACCCCGCTGCGTGTCATTCCCTGCGTCATCGTCTCCTCCGTCTGGCTTGTTTGCATTCATGATAGCGAAAACGGTGCCGAGGGCCACTGCTTCCTTGGTCGACCTGCTCCGCACCGAGTTCTCAGGTGATATCGATAACTTGGTGTCAGACCCTCTGGGTCTGACACCGTAGCTCCACCGTTCGTTGCTGGAGCGGGTGCTCCCAAGCCGTTCGCGTGACGGTGTCAGACCCGGAGGGTCTGACACCTACCTGTTGCTCACGGGAGGCGATTGGCGCTATGCGGGTGCCGGTCCTTGGCGACAGGATGAGGCGGGCGAGCAGGACGGTATGCGTCGATACTACGAGGGCTATGCCTTCCTCATCGCCTTCACGCTGTGCATCCCGGCCGCCAACTGGCTGATCGGTAATGTCGGCACGGTGTGCACGCCCAGCGGCCCGTGCCTCATCCCGGTGGCGCCCGGCATCGACGCGCCGAGCGGGGTGCCGATGATCGGGTTCGCTCTTGTGCTGCGAGACCTGGTACAGCGCCGTCTTGGCTTTGCCTGGGCGGTTGGTGCGATCGTGGCAGGCGCGCTGCTCTCGGCACTGGTGGCACCGCCAGCGCTCGTGATCGCGTCGGCCGCAGCGTTCTTCTTGTCGGAGGTCGCCGACCTCGCGGTCTACACGCCGCTGCAGCGCAGGCGGCTGCTGTTGGCGGTGTTCGCATCGAGCGTCGTCGGGCTCGTCGTCGACAGCGCGGTGTTCCTCTACCTGGCGTTCGGCTCGCTCGACTACCTGGCCGGCCAAGTGATCGGCAAGGCGTGGATGGTGCTGCTCGCGATGCCCTGCATCGTCTGGCTCAGGCGGCGCGATCGGCGGATCGGGCTTGCCGCGGCCTGAGCACCGCTGCACCATGCAGTCGGGCGAGGTCCACGATGCGGTCGAAGCCGAAGAGGGCGGAGAAGCCAGAGAGCCTGACCCAGCTTGGCGCCCACGTGCCGCTGCCGGCCTCGCCCGACGAGGCCGTGCTGGAGCGCGTGCCGAACCCGCATCCCGACACGGCCTACGTGGCGCGCTTCACGGCGCCGGAATTCACGTCGCTGTGCCCGATCACCGGCCAGCCGGACTTCGCGCATCTCGTCATCGACTATGTGCCGAAGGACTGGCTGGTCGAATCCAAGTCGCTGAAGCTCTACCTCGCCTCGTTCCGCAACCACGGCGCCTTCCACGAGGATTGCACGGTCGCCATCGGCAAGCGGCTGGCGTCGCTGCTGGAGCCGCACTACCTGCGCATCGGCGGCTACTGGTATCCGCGCGGCGGCATTCCGATCGACGTGTTCTGGCAGACCGGCACGCCGCCCGCGGGCGTGTGGCTGCCCGACCAGGGCGTCGCGCCCTATCGCGGGCGCGGCTGACCGGAACGGGCAGCGAGCCTCGTGCTGGCGGCGCGGGAGCGGGGTGTTCCAGGCGTAGCCGCGAGCCACGCGACGGCCGGGGAACAGCAGCGTCGACGGATCGAGATGGTGCCCCGCAGGCGTGCGCACCTCGTAGTGCACGTGCGGGCCGGTGGAGTGGCCGGTGCTGCCGAGAAGGCCCAGCAGGTCGCCCTGCTCCAGCAGGGCGCCGAACCGCGCCAGGATGCGGTGCAGGTGCCCGTAGTAGTGCTGGCGCCCCTGGGGGTCGCGGGTGATCACCAGGTTGCCGTAGCCGCCGCGCCAGCCCGCGAAGGTGACGCGCTGTTTGCGGGTGGTGGCGTAGACCGGGCGTGCCGAGCGGCCCGGCCAGGTCGATGGCCGGGATGGCGCCGGCCCTGGTTGAACATGCTGGTCACCCGGCCCTTCTCGAACGGCATGATGAACTCCTGCGGCCGCGCCGCGAGCTGCGGCTCCGGCACGACCAGGGTGCTCCTCCGGCGGCAGCGGACGAAGAACGGGCGCAGCTTCGGCGACGCGCGCGGTACCCTCCGGTCGGCTCATCGGCGCCTCGATACGAGAGTGGCCCAGCAGAAGGGCGGGAAGCAGCAGGCTCGCTCGATGTCATGCTCCGACGCCTGATGGGGAACCCAGCAACCTCGGTGAAGGCCGCGACCACAGCTTCGGCCGCGCTGCCGTCACCCATATCGAGCAGCGAGCGCCCGGCCGACACTGCGGCGGCACGCCTCGCGATCGCGCGATGGCCGGCGGACCCATAGGTTCGCCGATCAACGGCGACATCGCCGGCGCCGCGACCGGTCCAGGGGCGGCGACACGGGAAGCGCGCCACGACGGTCGATGCGCGCTGTCCGCGCTGGGCATCCCCCAGTCCGGCCGCCTGCTCGAAGGTGCCGGCAAGGAAGCCGACCGCGAAAAAGCTGAACGCAACCCGAGTGATACGCATTCCCCCTCACACATAACGTTGCATGTGCGGCGTATCTGTTTGGGGCGATGGGCATTATGTGGGCGCGCTCACGCGGCGGGGCGACGCAGCGTGGGCGTGGCCGCACGCGCGGCGCGACGACGCAGCGCGCGACTTGTGTATTTTATTTACAACGATGTTAACTCGATAAGGCGCTGAAGTCGCAAGTGGCGGTGGCCAGGTAGCCGCAGTTTTGGTTAACGCGTCAGCGGCAAGCCCTGACGCGGTTTTGTGGGCTGGGTCGGTTTTGGAGGGTGGGTTAGCCGCGAAGCGGCGTAACCCACCGTGGCAGACCGCAGCGGCGCCCCGAAGCCCGACAGTCGCGGATGCCGTGGTGGGTTACGGGCCTTCGGCCCTAACCCACCCTACGAGTCAGGCGGCACCGCCTCCTCGGCGAGCCGGTCGATGGCCTTGGCCAGCGGCAGCACCTCCTGCTTCTCGCTGCCGAGGCGCCTGAGCGACACGGTGCGCTCCTCGGCCTCGCGCTTGCCGACCACCAGCAGCACCGGCACCTTGGCGAGCGAGTGCTCGCGCACCTTGTAGTTGATCTTCTCGTTGCGCAGGTCCGCGCCCGCCCGCAGCCCGGCCCGCTCCAGGGCGGCCAGCACCTCGCCGGCGTAGGCGTCGGCGTCGGAGACGATGGTGCACACCTTGGCCTGCACCGGCGCCAGCCACAACGGCAGGTGCCCGGCGGTGCTCTCGAGCAGGATGCCGGTGAAGCGCTCCAGCGAGCCGAACAGGGCGCGGTGGATCATGACCGGGGTCTTCTTCTCGCCGTCGCGGTCGATGTAGAACGCGCCGAAACGGGCCGGCAGGTTGAAGTCCACCTGGGTGGTGCCGCACTGGTGTTCGCGGCCGATGGCGTCGCGCAGCACGTACTCGAACTTGGGCCCGTAGAACGCGCCCTCGCCCGGGTTGATGCCGGTCTTGATCTTGCCGTTCGACCGCGCCCGGATGTCCTCGAGGATGTCGGACATGACGGTTTCCGCCTGGTCCCAGAGGGCATCGTCGCCGACGCGCTTCTCGGGCCGGGTGGAGAGCTTGATGGTGATCTCCTCGAAGCCGAAGTCGCGGTAGATCGAGAGGATCAGGTCGTTGATGGCGATGCACTCGCTGGCCAGCTGCTCCTGGGTGCAGAACACGTGCGCGTCGTCCTGGGTGAAGGCGCGCACGCGTATCAGCCCGTGCAGCGCGCCCGACGGCTCGTTGCGGTGCACGTTGCCGAACTCGGCGACGCGGTAGGGCAGCTCGCGGTAGGAGCGCAGCCCGTGCTTGAAGATCTGGATGTGGCCGGGGCAGTTCATCGGCTTGATGACGAACTCGCGCTCGTCCTCGGTCACGGTGGTGAACATGTTCTCGCGGAACCACTCCCAGTGGCCCGAGGTCTCCCACATCGACTTGTCGAGGATCTGCGGCGCGTTCACCTCGTGGTAGCCGGCCGCGTTCTGTCGGCGGCGGATGTAGTTGATGAGGCCCTGGAACAGCTCCCAGCCCTTGGGGTGCCAGAACACCATGCCCGGCCCCTCCTCCTGGAAATGGAAGAGGTCCATCTCGCGCCCGAGCTTGCGGTGGTCGCGCTTCTCGGCCTCCTCGATCTGCTTCAGGTAGGCGGCCAGCTCTGCCTCGGTGGCCCAGGCGGTGCCGTAGATGCGCTGCAGCTGCGGCTTGGTGTGGTCGCCGCGCCAGTAGGAGCCGGCAAAGTGGGTGAGCTTGAAGGCCTTGCCGATGTGGCCGGTGGAGGTCATGTGCGGGCCGCGGCACAAGTCGA
Source organism: uncultured Alphaproteobacteria bacterium (assembly GCA_963758625.1). GTDB lineage: Bacteria > Pseudomonadota > Alphaproteobacteria > Rhizobiales > Hyphomicrobiaceae > AWTP1-13. The sequence continues at coordinate 48,946 of CAVWWJ010000002.1, forward strand.
GCCATGCACCCTGCTTGTAGATCCTGAGGTCCTCGCCCTCGGGGATGGCGTCGACCAGCTCGATCTTGAAGAGCTCGCCCTTCTCCTTGAAGAAGGCCCTAGCCTGGGCGCGGCTCCAGTATTCCTTGGTGAACGGAGCGTTGCGCGCGATGATCTCGCGCATCTTCGCCTCGATCTTGCCGAGGTCGTCGGGGTGGAACGGCTGCGCCTTGGCGAAGTCGTAGTAGAAGCCGTTCTCGATCACCGGGCCGATAGTTACCTGGGTGCCGGGCCAGAGGCTCTGCACCGCCTCCGCCATCACGTGCGCGGCGTCGTGCCGGATCAGCTCCAGCGCCTCCGGGTCGGTGCGCGAGACGATCTTGACCGAGGCATCCTTCTCGATGGGGTCGGCCAGGTCGGCGAGCCTGCCGTCGACCACCATGGCCACGGCCTTCTTCGCGAGCGACTTGGAGATGCTGTCGGCGAGGTCCTTGCCGCTGATGCCGCGACGAACGGCGCGCTTGGCCCCGTCGGGGAAAGTCACAACAATGTCGTTGGGGATATGGCTCATGGGTTCTCTCTCACTCGCTGCATACCAAGCAGGTAAGGAGCCAGCTCCGCGCTGTTTGGCGCGCACGAAGAGGCTGGGCGCCGCCTTGTGCACGACTGGCGAGCGCTGTCAAGGTCCCGCACCGAGCCGTCACGCGGGCAGAAAGTCCGCGGTGTGGCGCACCGAGCAGCCCTGCAGATCCCCAGGAGGGTTGCCCCGAGACAAACAGCTGAAATGCATCTAGAGATGCAGGCATCGGTTCTGTAAGGCGAAATCCGCCTGAAGAATTCCCCATTGCGGCCCCAAAATCGCCGCTGAATGGGAACGACCATGCGGGCGGCGTCAGGCTCGCGCTTCCGACGATGCGGCCGTCCTCCGGGGCGGCCCGATGCTTTTGGGTGGCACCCGGAGCGGTGGCGTATGTGTAACGAGGGGAAACGACGATGCGCTCTAGGTTAGGGCAGGCACTGGCACTCGTGTATCTGGCAGGCGCCGCTCTTGTGCGCCGGAATGATCGAAACTGGATGGGCGCAGCAGAAGAGGAGCGTGCGTGCCCCGACCGCTGCAGAGGCCGGCGAGACCAACAAGGTCTACCAGATCAACAACTGGACGGTGGGGCTCGCCGGAGGCCTACCCACGGGCACCTTCATCCGGTTCGCCTACGAGATTGCGCGCAACCTCAACGACGAACAGAGCATGCGCGTTCTCCCCGTTATCACTCAGGGCGCCACCGACAACGTCAAGGACCTTCTCTACCTCAGGGGGATCGACATCGCGATCACCAACGCCGACGTGCTCGAGTACTTCAAGACGACCGAGCGGATCGCCAACATCGAGAAACGCATCAATTTCATCTCCGAGATGGTTATCTCCGAGGTGCATCTGGTCGTGCGTCCCGAGATCAACTCGATCCAGGATCTCGAGGGCAAGAAGGTGAGCCTCGGCGCCAAGGGCGCCGGCCAGTCGACCACTGGACCGATAGTGTTCAAGCGGCTCGGCGTGAACCCTGCATTCGTCTATGTCGACAACACTATCGCGCTCGAGCAAATGCGGACCGGAGAGATCGTGGCGATCGTCAACAATGGCGCCAAGCCGCTCGACCTCCTCACCAAGTTCAAGAACGACGGCGACTTCAAGCTCCTGCCCATCCCCATCGACCGCTTCGACGAGTACTACATCCCCGCCACGCTCACGGCGCAGGACTATCCGGGCTTCATCAAGCCCGGCGAGAAAGTCGAGACGCTGGGCGTGCAGACGGTGCTTGCCGTCTACAATTGGCCGAAGGAAAGTGATCGCTACCGGCGCGTGCAGCGCTTCATCGAGCGCTACTTCGACCAGTTCGCGAAGCTCCACGCTCCCCCTATCACCCGAAGTGGAAGAGCGTAAACCTTGCCGCCAAGGTGCCGGGGTGGACTAGGTATGCCGTGGCGGAGGAGAAGCTGAAGGCGATGGCGCGTGTGACGGCGGGCACAAAGAGCCAGCCGGAGGCGCCGGTCGAAGCCTCGCTCAACCGCCAGAAGGGGCGCACCACGCCTCCGGCGGCGGGCGGTGACCAGGAGAAGCTGTTCAATCAGTTCCTGGAGTGGAGCAAGAAGCAGGGCAAGTAACCGGAATAGGCCTGTCGTGGGGGCGCTCGGCGGGAGCGCGGTGATGTCTGACAGCAGGCCCGTTGGGAACTCGTTCCATGGCGCATATCGGGCGTTCGAGCGCGCGTTCACGGCCGAGGCGCAAGCGGTGGGTCGGTGCCGTGCTGCTCGCATTCGCCGTGACCATGGCCGCGGGCGCGGCCCAATGGTCACTGGCTCAGCGCCGCGAGGCTCCGCGCATCCAGGTCGAGCAGACGATCTTCGCCGAGCCGGATTCGCAGACCCTGCTGACGATTGATGTCGGCCCTCGCGAGTCACTGCCGAGCAACAGCTTCCTGCGGCTGCGGGGGTTCCCGCGCAGCGTCTCGCTCACCGAAGGTCATGCGATTGCGCCGGGCTCGTGGGCGGTCCCCCTGTTCGCGCTGGGGGCGCTGAAGGCGATCGTGCCGGAGGGAGTCTCCGGGCGCAGCGACATCATCATCAGCCTGGTTGGGGGGGACGGCACCACACTCGCGGAAGTCAAGACTGCGCTCGTCGTGGGGCCGCGGCGCGTGCTCGCAGCGCCGATCGATCCACCGCCCGAGCCCAAGCGACTGGAGCCGACCTCGCCCCGACCGACCGGCAAGGCCGTCAAGGCGCCCGAGCTTTCCCCGGAGGAGAAAGCCCGCGCCGAGAGGTACCTGACTCTGGGTGTGCGCCACCTCGAGCAGGGCAACATCGGTGCGGCGCGCAGCTTCTTCCAGCGCGCGGCCGAGGCGGGTCTGGCCGAGGGCGCCCTCAAGATGGGGGCGACCTTCGATCCGGTAGAGCTCGCACGTCTCGATGCGGTTGCAGTGAATCCGGACCGCGATCAGGCGCGCAAATGGTACCAGCGGGCGCGCGAGCTCGGCGCCCCGGAGGCCGCGGAGCGGCTGGCGCGTCTCGGCAGCAACTAGGCGCTAGGCGTCGTCAGCGGCGGACCCGATCCTCGGCTGCTTCCCCGGAGCCAAGGGCGCCCTTCCAGCGCCCGTAGCGCCAGGGCGCGAAGGGGTGCCTCACATGGCGGATGTCGGGCACCGGGTCGAACCCGTGCGTGCCCCACGGATTGCAACGGCAGATGCGCGACAGGCCGAGCCAGCTGCCGCGCCACGCACCGTTGATGTCGATGGCCTCGAGCGCATACTCCGAGCAGGTGGGCAGATGCCGGCATTCCATGCCGAGGAGCGGCTTGAGGGTCCACCGGTAGAACCGTATCGGGGCCTTGGCGACGGCCCTGGTCGCACGACCCAGACTCGCCCTCATGGTGCTCCTCTCAGGGTCCCGCGCGCGCCGTTGTGGCGGCGGCTTCCGCGCGGTCGGGCTGGGCCTGCTTGCCCTCTGCCACGGCAAGCGCAGTCTCGACCGCATCGAAAACCAGCAGCGTGGAGGCGTGCCGCGCCTTGAAGTCTCTGACCGGCTCGAGCACGGCGAGATCGGCCCAGCGCCCGGTGGGAGGGGGCCCATTGGCCTTGAGCATCTTCCGCATCGCCTCGCCCACCACGCGCAACTCGCTGGCCTCGCTGCCGATGATGTTCTGCGCCATGATCGACGCGGCGGCCTGCCCGAGCAGGCACGCCTTCACGGTCTGGCCGAACGCACTGACGCGGTCTCCCGCCAGCTTGAGGTCCACCGTGATGGTCGATCCGCACAGCTTGGAATGCGCCGTGGCTGTCGCATCCGCGTCCGCGAGCCGCTCTGTCCGCGGGATATTGGCGGACAGTTCGAGGATGCGCTGGTTGTAGATTTCGCTCAACTGCGTCATACGCTTAGCGTCAGGTCCACCGGTACAGCGCGGGCAGCGCAAATGCTGCAATTGCCGCGCATTGCTTGTCCTCTGCAACCCGCCATACTATACCGCTCGGATCACGTGGCGCGCCCTGCCGTCACAGGCTCGCTCTACCTAGATATCGCGCGCGCCGACCAGGAATTCAACACTGCCGCGCAGTGTCGGATCCGTCTGTCCAGTCGCGGTTTGGTGTAGTGTCGAAGTCATACCGACCTTGAAGGCAGTATCGGACAGCATGGACGACATCGTAGAGAGACGGACTGCCGCAGTGGAAAAGCGGGCTGCCCAGAGGCCGCCGGCAGCGAAGCGTCCGACGCGCAAAGAGGCGGAGGCGGCCGTGCGCACCCTGATCGCCTGGGCCGGGGACAATCCCGATCGCGAAGGCCTGAAGGACACGCCCGGACGCGTCGCCGACGCCTTCGAGGAGTACTTTTCGGGCTATCACCTGGACCCCGTCGACGTGCTCTCCAAGACGTTCGAGGAGGCGGGTGGATACGACGACCTCGTAATGCTGCGCGACATCAGGGTTGCGAGCCACTGCGAGCACCATCTGGCACCCTTCCTCGGGGTCGCGCATGTCGCCTACCTGCCGAACGGGCGCATCCTCGGCCTCTCCAAGATCGCGCGCGTGGTGGAGATTTTCGCCAAGCGCCTGCAGACGCAGGAGGCTCTCACGGCGCAGATCGCGCAGGCGATCGAGCATGCGCTGCAGCCGCGCGGCGTTGCCGTCCTGATCGAGGCCGAGCATCAGTGCATGTCCATGCGCGGCGTGCGTCAGCCGGGAGTCAAGACCATCACCACGCGGTTCACTGGCGCGCTCGAGGTCGACGCCGGCTACCGCGACCGTTTCCTGCAGATGGTGCACGGCCCGCGCTATTGAGGCTCGGCCCCGGCATGGGGTCAGACCCCTCGCCTCGCGTTGGAGTTTAGTCGCAAGCATTGGAGGCGAGTGGTCTGACCCCGATGACGGCTTCCCCAATCGACTTCGCCGAGCGCGGCTCGCCCGAGGAGGTGGAGCAGGGTCTCGCCTTCCAGCCTCACTTCGACGCCGACGGCCTGATCCCCGCGATCGTCACCGACGCCGCGTCGGGGGAGGTCTTGATGTTCGCCTGGATGAACCGGGAGGCCCTCGCGCTGACGCTCGAGACGCGCGTCGGCCATTTCTGGAGCCGCTCGCGGCGGCGGCTGTGGCGCAAGGGCGAGGAGAGCGGCAATGTCCTCGAGGTGGCCGAGGTCCTGACCGACTGCGACCAGGATGTGCTGTGGCTCAAGGTCACGATCGCGGGCCAAGGTGTCGCCTGCCACACCGGAGCCAGGTCCTGCTTCTACCGCTCGCTGCCGCTGGGCAGGCTGCCCGTCGGCGACCTTGTCACCACCCGTTCATGACACGCGGGTATGGCGTTCCCGCGAGCGTCGGAAGCGTGGCGCTTCGCATTTTCACTGCAAGCGAGTACGAGGACGGAGGGCTCACTCCCTCCGTCCGTGGGCTTTGGGGCGCGCTCCGCGGCGGCGCCAGCAGGCCTCTCCAGGGCCCTGGCGTGCTCTCGCCGCCCGGCCCGGCACTTTGGGACGCTGGCCGCCGTTGCCCCTCCTCGGCCACGCCAGGCACGCCGGCGCGAAGTCCCGAAATGGGAAGCTCCGCCTCGCCGTAAAGACGTGCGCGCAACTCGCCAGGGAGCAGCCTGGAGAGACGTACAACTCGAAAGTAACGGCGAGTCGGGTTGCGCGCTTGTGTAGCTGCGGCTTAATTCCTAGTGAGTAGCCTCCCGCGCGTTGCACGGGTTGAGATCACCAGCCGCGGCGACGCATGGCTGCGGGCCGGCCAGACGGGGTGACACGATGGGCGATTACAAGATCGGTCTGGCGCTCGGTGCCGGTTCTGCCCGCGGCTGGGCGCACATCGGGGTCCTGCGCGCCCTGACCCGGGCCGGGATCGAGCCCGACATCGTGGTCGGCACGTCGATCGGCGCCGTCGTCGGCGGCCTGCACGTCGCCGGCGAGCTCGATGCGCTGGAGCAGTTCGCGCGCGAGTTGACGCGCCGCAAGGTGCTGGGCTTCCTCGATTTCAACTTCTCCGGATCGGGCCTCATCCATGGCCAGCGCCTGCGCGACGTGCTCGAGGAGCGCCTGAGGGGCGTCGAGATCGAGACGCTCTCCAAACGCTACGTCGCGGTGGCGACCGAGATTGGCACCGGGCACGAGACTTGGCTCGGCCGCGGCCTGCTCGTCGATGCCATGCGCGCCTCCTATGCGCTTCCCGGCATCTTCAAGCCGGTCAACATCGAGGGGCGCTGGCTCTTCGACGGTGCGCTGGTGAACCCCGTTCCGGTGTCGGTGTGCCGTTCGCTGGGCGCGCGCTACGTGATCGCCGTCAATGTCAATTCGGATGCCGGGTACGGCACCGTGGTGACGGATCTCGATGCCATCCCGCTCGCCCTGTCTCCCCCCGAGGATCCGGGCCAGGGCCTGTTCGCCCGCAATGGTCGCGCGGTGAAGAAGCTGCTGCAACGCCAGTTCTTCGGGCGCAGCGACAGCGGGCCCGGCATCTCCACCCAGATGCTGCAGGCCTTCAACATCGTGCAGGACCGCATCGCCCGCTCGCGTCTCGCCGGCGATCCGCCCGACATCATGTTGATGCCGCGCCTGCCGCCCGTCGGCCTTTTCGACTTCCACAAGGCCGAGGAGATGATCGAGTGCGGCGCGGCCGCAGTCGAGCGCGACATCGAGCAGATCAAGCGCGAGATCATCGCGCGGCGGTTCAACACCGTGCTCGCCAGAACGGCGTGACGTGACCGGCGTGCCGCGCATGCGCGACGGCGCGCGTCATCAGCCGTGCGCGATGTAGGTGCGCATCGCCGTCGCCTCCATCTCGATCTCGGCCACGTGATGCTTGACGACGTCGCCGATGGAGACGATGCCGGCGAGGGCGCCGTCGGTGACGACCGGCAGGTGCCGGAAGCGGCGCACCGTCATCATTGCCATCAGCTCGTCGACCGTGTCGGTCTCCTGGCAGGTCACCACTTGGCGCGTCATGCGCTGCGACACCGGCTGCGTCAGGCATTCGGGACCGACCTCGGACAGCGCCAGGACGATGTCGCGCTCCGATACGATGCCGACAAGCTCGCCCTGCGCGTCGACCACGACAATGGCGCCGATGCGCTTGTGCGCCAGCCGCTGTGCCACCTCGAGCAGCGTGATGGACGGCGGCGCAGTCGTCACCGCGCGGCCTTTCTGTCTCAGGATTGCAGACACGTTCATGCGCGTTCCTCCGCCGGCAAGACCGCTCGCGGAAGGGAGCACGGGGTACGCGGGTTGCAGGTGCCCGTGCAACGGGGTCCGACCGCTGACGGCTGCAGGCCTCTTGTAGTTTCGCCGGGCCCCATAGTGCGCGGGTTTCCCGGCTGCTTGCAAGGAGGTTATTCCGCGGGCGCCGAATCGTGATGAACGGGCGGTTCGGGATCGAACCAGCCGAACGTCAGCAGCCCGGTGAGAAAGCCGCCGACATGGGCCTCCCAGGCGATGTTGCGCTCCCCCAGCAGGTAGGGGGCTGCCCAGGCGAAAACAAGGTTGAGCAGCGTCCAGACGGCGATGGCGATGATGACGCGCTTATTGCGCAGCGCGGCGGCCAGGCTCAGCAACGGGGGCTGCCGGCCTTCCCCAGCCAGGGCATCGATGTTGCGCTCGCTCAGCGGCACGAACAGAAAGCGCATAGCAGCGCCCATCAGGCCGGAGACGGCGCCCGACGCACCGACCATCGGGGCCTGGTTGAAGGGGAGATACAGGAGCGCGCCACCGACGCCGCACAGCACGAACAAGGCGAGGAAACGCATGGGCCCGATGCGGCGGGCCACGGGGGTGGCGAACGCCAGGAACCACGCCGAGTTGATCAGGAGGTGCGTGAGGTCGCCGTGCATGAACACGTGGGTGAGGAACTGGGTGACCGCGGCCACTGACCCGCCGGGCGCCGGGAGGCCGCCGCCTTTCAGCCGCGTGGGGTCGAATGCCCAGAGCTGGATCAGCTCCTCATCCGCCGCTTCCGTCAGGAAGGAGCGGACAAGATGCACGGCCACGAACGCGGCCAGCAGCGCCACGACGACCACCGGGGCATTGAAGATCGGTTGGCGCTCTCGCAAGTGGGGCGTGCTCCTCGGGGCCCAGGCCCCGCCCGCTTACACATGGCGCTGCCCTCTGGCAACCCCGGCTCCGGCAGAGTTGCGCTGCGTTCGAGTGAGCCGCCGGCGCCACAAGCAACCCTAATGGGAGCAAATTCGCGCCCGCGACCGGGGCCGTGGCACGATCGGTGCTCACTGGATGGTTCTGCGCCGGCCGCTCGCCCGCCAGTGCCCCGTTTCGGCACAGGCCTCGAGGCGGGAGGAGACCGGCAAGACACGATGAGAGACCGCAGCCCGCATGAAGCAGAGAACGCTCCAGATCCTCTACGCCTACTGGGACGGCCTGCGAGCGGGTCGCGTCGCGCCGCTGCGCCTCGAGATCGATCCCGCGCGCCTCGGCGCCATCCTCCCCGAGACCTTCCTGCTCGAGCGCACGGATGCTGCCATCTACTGCTACCGCCTGGCCGGCACCCGCCTGTGCGAGATGTTCGGCACCGAGCTGCGCGGCAGCAATTTTCTCGACGGCTGGAGTGCCTCCGATCGCGCGGTCCTCGCTGGCGATCTGAAGCTCACCTGCGAGGAAGGCGCGGCGACGCTTCTCACCGTGGAAACCCACGCAGACAGCGCGCGGCGCGTCGAGCTGGAGGCCGTACTTCTGCCGTTGATGCACGCGGACACCATGGCGGGCCGCGTGATCGGGGCCATGAGCCCCATGACCTCGCCGCACTGGCTGGGTCACGACCCCCTCACGGTAAGCGCCTCCTCCGCCACGAGCTGATCTGGCCGAATAGCCGCCACTCGAGCCGAATCCGCACGCGGCGGTGAGGAGCCGTTGTTTGCGCCTGCAACTACCGCCACAAAGGGCGACCGCCGTGCCTTCCGCGTGCTCGACGGCGGCCGCAAAGAAGACTGACGCGCGCGCTATGCTCCGCTCACTTGCGTAGGGACGTGCCCTGCATCCTCTCAGAATGCGTCATTCCGGTTCTGGAGACACCTGCACGGAAGTGATCCGAAGCGCGCCGGGGATTAGGTCTTAATTAAGGCGCCCCGCGCCATAGTAGGGACACTCCAGAGGAAACGGCCTCGATCGGCGGGGCTGCCGCTCCGCAGGCTGGGACGCGCCCCCGGTTGTCACTGCGGTGAGTTGAGGTTTGACATGAGACCGAGCGTCGTCTTTTCCGTGGGCGTAGCGTTTCTGCTGGCGAGCTCCGGCCTGGCCGTCGCCGATCCTGCAGCTTCCAAGGAGTTCATGCGGGTTTTCGGCCTCGCCCAGCCGCCCTACGGCTTCGTGAATTTCTGCGAGCGCAGTCCGCGCGAGTGTGCCCCCGGCCGGCAGGAGGAGCAGCGCTTCGACGCCACGCCGGAGCGGTTCGCCCAGCTCGAGGCCGTCAATCGCGCCGTCAACCACGAGATCGAGCCTGTCACCGACATCGACTCTATGGCGAGGCCGACTACTGGACGATCCCGACCGTCAAGGGCGACTGCGAGGACTACGTGCTCCTCAAGCGCAAGCGGCTCATTGCCATGGGCTGGCCGCCGAGCGCTCTGCTGATCACGGTCGTGCGCGACGAGCGCGGAGACGGCCATGCCGTGCTGACGGCGCGCACGGCGCAGGGCGATTTCATCCTCGACAACAAGACCGACGAGATCAAGATCTGGCACCGCGTGCGCTATCAGTTCGTGATGCGCCAGTCCTATCTCAACCCGCGGGTGTGGATGTCGCTCGACCCCAAGGAGCGCAACCCGTCCCTGCCCCTCGCCGGCGTCCGCAGGGCCCGCTGAGCCCCGGCCGTCGCATGCCGGGGCTGTCCCCGGCACCCAGCCAACCGACTCCGTAATTTAGGTGGTTCCTGCGACGAGCGCCGGACGGCATGCCTGAAACCTGATGCCGGCCGTCGCATTTGCTACGGCAGCCTGCGGCCTGAGACGCGCGCGTACGCCTGCCCGCGGTCGACATAGGTCTGGACGCCCCAGCGCATGCGCTCCAAATCCTGCTCCGTGACCTGGCGGATGATCTTGCCCGGCGAGCCGAGACGACGGCGCCCGCCGGGATCTGCTTGCCTTCGGGGATCAGCGCACCGGACCCGACGAGGCAGTTCTCGCCGATGCTGGCGCCGTTCAGCACGATGGCGCCGATGCCGATGAGCGCGCCGGGACCGATCGTGCAGCCGTGCAGCATGGCCATGTGGCCGACGGTGGCCTCGGCGCCGACGGTGAGGGGGAAGCCGGGGTCGTGTGCAGAACGCAGCCGTCCTGCACGTTGGCCCGGCGCCGATCACGATGGGCTCGTTGTCGCCGCGCACCACGGCGTTGAACCAGATGCTGGCGTCCTCCTCGATGACGACCATGCCGATCACGATGGCGGTGTCGGCCACCCAGAAGCGGCCGCTGGCCGGCACCGCAACCCGGTGGCCTTCGAACTCATAGAGCGCCATCAGCGCCGTACCTCCGGCCAGGACGGGAGGATCATGCCTCCTCGAGGTCGATCTCGAGAATGGCCATCTGGAACTGGTAGCACAGCTCACCGTCTTCCTCCTCGCGGGTCAGCGTGCCGATCAACTCGTCGCCGATGTAGACCTCGCCCGAATCCTTGATCTTGGGCCGCGCGCCGCACGGACAGCGTCTTGGCGCCGAACACCTTGCGCAGGTAGGTCTGGACTTTGACGAGCTCTCGGGGTTCCACCGGCTATCTCCTCTAGCTGTAGCCGCAATCGTCGGGCGCGAGACGCTGGTCCATGGTGCGGGCGGGCTCCGGGCAGCGGGCGGGCCGATCTCCTTGGCCGGTACGCCGGCGACCGTCGTGCGCGGGCGGCACCTCCTTCAGAACCACGCTGCCGGCGCCGACACGCGAGCAGTCGCCGACCTTGATGTTGCCCAGCACCTTGGCGCCGACGCTCAGCAGCACGTTGTCGCCGATCTTGGGGTGGCGGTCGCCCGTCTCCTTGCCCGTCCCGCCCAGCGTAACGCCCTGCAGGATGGAGCAGTTGTCGCCGACCACCGCCGTCTCGCCGATGACGATGCCGGTGCCGTGGTCGAGCATGATGCCGATGCCGATGCGCGCGGCCGGGTTGATGTCGACCGCGAAGATGCGCGAGCTCTGGCTCTGCAGGTAGAGCGCGAAGTCGCGCCGGCCCTGCTTCCACAGCACGTGCGCGAAGCGGTGCGTGACCAGGGCGTGGAAGCCCTTGAAGTAGAGCATCGGCTCGATGTAGCGGCTGCAGGCCGGATCGCGGTCGTAGACGGCGGCGAGATCGGCGCGGAAGGCGCCGGCCGAGCTCGGGACGGTCGGCGAGCACCTGGCCGAACGTCTCGGCAATCAGCCCTGCGTCGACATCGGAATGGTTGAGCCGCTGCGCCAGCCGGTGGCACACGGCGTCCTCCAGCCGCTCCTTGCTGAGGACGGTGGCGTAGACGAATCCGGCGAGCGCCGGCTCGGTGCTCACGACCGCCTCGGCCTCCCGGCGCAGCTCCTCCCAGATCGGGTCGACCCTGGCGACGCTGGGCCGCTGGGCGCTGTGCAAGGTGCGAGCCATGATTGCCTCCTGGAGACCAATTGGATGGGCAGCACACGCCTTCGAAGCCACCAAAGCAGCCAGTTTCGTGTGAAGATCAAGTCAAATCCTCAGCACGGAGCTTGTCGCGTCGCCGAACTGCATGCCTTGCGCTCACCTTCGATCTGGCCGATGGCGGCTGCCAGGAAGTCGGTCATGGCTCGCCGCAGCTCCGCGTCGGGTACTGCAATGCTCTTCTCGTCGAAGTCCTTGCGGATCTTCTGGAACACGTCCTCGTCGCCCTTGGTGGCCAAATCCGCCCTGCGCAGGGCCCTGACATAGTCCTCCACGCCGGGGCCGGTGAGGCCGAGCTTGCCCGCAGCCCACTCGCCCAGGAGCTTGTTGCGCCGCTGCTCGGACCTGAACTTCAGCTCTTCGTCGAGCGCGAATTTCTTCTCGAAGGACTTCTGGCGGTCATCGAAGGTGGTCATGCTGTCTCCAACTTCCCAGTAGGCCGATGGCCTAGTTGTTCCCGATATGTTCCTGTCCGAGATGCCCGCTTCTATAGCCGGATGCTGCCCAGCGGATCACAGCCATAGCCTCCGCTGCGGGCCCGATCAACGCGGCGGTGGAGCCGCTGCGGGATGCGACGGGTGCCACATTGTTTCTGGCTGGCCATTCCGCTAGTGTCATGCCGAAATCGGCCCAGTGATCGGGCCCCTCGTTGTGCGCTGCAGCACCGAAAGCCTAAGACACTTCTTCGATGCAGGGAAGCATGTCCCTGCGCCCGTGCTGACCTACGATTGCATCATGAGGACAAGAACAATGAACAAGCGGCGTCGCGTGTACGAGGGCAAGGCGAAGGTGCTCTACGAGGGGCCGGAGCCGGGCACTCTGATCCAGCACTTCAAGGACGATGCGACCGCCTTCAACAAGCAGAAGCACGCCCTGATCGAAGGCAAGGGCGTGCTCAACAACCGCATCTCCGAGTACATCTTCCTCAGACTGTCCGAGATCGGGGTTCCCACGCACTTCATTCGCAGCCTCAACATGCGTGAGCAGCTGATCCGCCAAGTGGAGATGATCCCCCTCGAGGTGGTGGTGCGCAACATCGCGGCTGGCTCGCTTGCCCAGCGCCTCGGCCTCGAGGAGGGCAAGCCGCTGCCGCGCCAGATCGTCGAGTACTATTTCAAGGACGACGCGCTCGGCGATCCCATGGTCGCGGAGGAGCACATCACGGCCTTCGGCTGGGCGACGCCGGCGGAGCTCGACGAGGTGATGGCGCTGGCCCTGCGCATCAACGACTTCCTGGTCGGCCTGTTCCTCGGCATCGGCATCCGGCTCGTCGACTTCAAGGTGGAGTTCGGCCGGGAGTGGGACAACGAGCAGATGCGCATCGTGCTCGCCGACGAGATCAGCCCGGACTGCTGCCGGCTGTGGGACGTTGCCACCTCCGACAAGCTCGACAAGGACCGCTTCCGCCGGGACTTGGGCGGGGTGCTGGAGGCCTACCAGGAGGTCGCGCGCCGGCTGGGCGTGCTCGCCGGCAACCCGCGCCCGCGGGGCACCGGCCCGGTGCTGGTCAGCTCGAAGCCGAACTAGGTGGAAAGCGCGGACCCAGCATCGCGGTTGCCGATCGGCGTGCTCGCGCGGCTCATCGGCCGCGCGTCTTCTCGTGCACGGGTCAGCTCATGAAGGCCTGCATCAAGATCACGCTCAAGCACGGTGTGCTCGACCCTCAGGGCAAGGCTATAGAGCATGCCCTGAAAAGCCTGGGCTTCGAGAACGTCGATGGTGTGCGCCAGGGCAAGTACATCGAGGTCGAGTTGGCTGAGAAGGACGAGGCGAGGGCACGCCAACAGGTGGACAAGATTTGTAAAGACCTTCTGGCCAACACGGTGATCGAGACCTATTCCTACGAGATTGTGGGATGACGATGGGGCGAGGGAAGTTCAGCACGATTGTGCACGGAGCAAAGCTCTCGGCTACGGCGGGCCTCGTCCTGCTCATGCTGGCTCTCGTGACGGGGCCCATCGCCGCGCAGGCGCCGCGCGAGACGGTGACCTTCAAGGACGACGTTCTGTCCTTCGAGAACGGCGACTACCGCTTCTTCGTGATATTCCCGAAAGGATGCCGGTACGAGGAGGGCCCCGGCACCCTGGATGCGGTCTGCTCCTCGGACCTCGACCCGGAGAAAGGCGCAACTGTAGACAAGGCCAGCGCCCTGGTGCTGAGCTTTGCGTTCGAGCTCATCGACACGACCTCCGCGAGCAACGCGCAGCGCCTCAGCGAGGCCGCCTTCAAGGAGGACCTGCCCGAGTCCGTATGCGGCGAGTCCGACAAGGCGCGCGCCAAGATCCAGAACCTGAAGCGCCAGACGGAGTTCGGGGTCCCCAGCCAGCACGCCGATGTGGTCTGTGCGGAGATCAAGTTCCTGCAGATCGGCGCGCGGCGCGCGTCAGTCGCCCAGGCGATCGCCCCTCGCGGCGTCTTCCGGCTGATGGCGCGCGCGCCCAAGGAGGACTTCGAGAAACGGACCGCCGCGATCGACGATTTCTTCGCCAGCTTCTTTCATAGCTTCACGGTGCTGCAACCCGAGAAGCGGCAGGCCGAGAAGGAACCCGGGAAACAATGACATGCGCGCGGCCGTCATAGTCTTTCCGGGCTCCAACTGCGACCGGGACGTGAAGGTTGCGCTCGAGAAGGTCGCTGACGCGCACGTCAGCATGGTGTGGCACGCCGACGCCACCGTTCCCGCCACCGATCTCGTCGTGCTGCCCGGCGGTTTCGCCTACGGCGATTACCTGCGCACGGGGGCGATGGCGGCGCACACCGCCGTCATGCGCGACGTGGTGGCGAAGGCGCGGGCGGGCGTGCCCGTGCTCGGCATCTGCAACGGCTTCCAGGTGCTGTGCGAGGCGGGCCTGCTGCCGGGCGTCCTGATGCGCAACGCCTCGCTCAGGTACGTGTGCAAGGACGTGCTGCTCAGGATCGAGCAGCCCGACACCCTGTTCACGAGCCAATACCGCAAGGGCGAGGTGATCCGCCTTCCGGTCGGTCACGGCGACGGCAACTATTTCGCCGATACGGCGACGCTGGACATGCTGGAAGCTGATGGACGTGTAGTCTTCCGCTACATCGATGCCGCCGGCAACGTCACGCCCGAGGCCAACCCCAACGGCGCCCAGCGCAACATCGCCGGCATCTGCGACGCGCGACGCCGCGTTCTGGGCCTCATGCCGCATCCGGAGCGCCTCATCGAGCCGGTGCTCGGCGGCGACGACGGCCGCCGCTTGTTCGAGAGCATCGTCTCGAGCCTCGTGCATTGAGCCAAGCTGCCGTCATGTATGGACGAACCCCGGATCAAGTCCGGGGGAGCGCTTGCGCGAGCAGCGCACGATCCGGGACCTCGGAGGCCCGAACTTCGCGTCGCGAGGTCCCGATAGTCTCGCCTGCGGCTCGATTTCCGGGAAACCCCAGTCGTAACACCGTCAAAACCCCCTTGCCAGCCCGGGGGCCGTCAACACATGGGGTGTCAGCGATATCCGTAGAGGGCCTTGGCGTTGTCGCGGAACACCTGGGCCTTCTCGCGCGCACCCAGGATGCCGCCGAACACCTGCCCGGGATGGTCGAAGTCCCAGTGCGGGTAGTCGGTGGAGAACATCAGCCGGTCGACCCCGAGCCAGGAGATCACGTCGGCGAGGTCGCCCGGGCGCTCGGGCTCCTCGATCGGCTGGGTGGTGAACCAGACGTTGCGGCGCACGTACTCCGAGGGCAGCAGCTTCAGATGCGGCACCTCATCGCGGAAGCGCTTCCACTGGGCATCGAGGCGCCAGCACAGCGGCGGCACCCAGGCGAAGCCGCCCTCGACCATCACGACCTCGAGGTCCGGGAAGTCCTCGAACACGCCCTCCACCACCAGGCTCGTCAGCAGCGACTGCATGCTGTGCACGTTGGAGTGGTGCTCCTCGATGTAGTAGGAGGGCCAGCCGGTGCTGGTCACGCAGTGACCGCCCTGGCCGCCGACATGGATCGCCACCGGCCGCCCGGCAGCGACGGCGGCGGCGAAGATCGGCCGGTAGCGGCGGCGGCCGAGAGGCTCGGCCGTGCGCGGCGGCAGCAGGACCTGCACGAAGCGAGAGTCGGCGGCCCGGCGCTCGATCTCGGCGACGGCCGCCGGCGGGTCCTCGTGCGGCACCAGGATGGACGCGCGCAGGCGCGGCTCCTTGTCGAGCCAATAGGCGATCTGCCAGTCGTTGAGCGCTGTGCACAGCGCGGCCGCATAGTCGAGATTGCGCTGGTCTGGCCCACGCGTGGTGAGGGGGATCAGGTTGCCGATCTCCACGCCGTTGGGGTCCAGATGCTGCCGGCGCATGAACTCCAAATCCGAGCCCGGTGGCCCGCCGTCGGGCGGCCAGGCATCGGCGCGCGAGATCGCCGGCGCCATGCGCGGGTAGCCGATGGTGTCGGAGTACATCTCGCGCGCGAGGTTGCCGAACGTCGCCATGTGGCGCTGCCAGCGCTGCGGCAGGAACTGCCCCACGTCCTTGGACGAGCGCGGATTGGGGTGAATGTCGCAGTCCACCACCATCAGGCGCTCGGCGGTCTCTGTGCGGGGCTCACGAACGGCGACGTTCATTGCGAAACCTCCGTGCGGCTCGGCTGCGGGGTGAGGCGAGTATAGGTCGCGAGCGCATTCTCGGCGAGCACCTTCGCCCCCAGCCGGTCGGCCAGGACCTTGGGAAGGGCCTGCGTTCCTTCGAAGTGGGCATGCGGGTAGTCGGTGGAGAACAGCAGCATGTCCTCCGAGCCGATCTGGTCGAGGGTGCGGTCCAGCGCCTGGGGATCGGCGGGCGCATCGGCAGGCTGGATGGTGAGCCGCAGATGATGGCGGATGAGGTCGGGTGGGGCCTGTTTCACCCAGGGGACCTCGGCCCGCACGCCGCGCCAGGTCTTGGCCGCGCGCCACATGAAGGCCGGAAGCCAGGCGAACCCCAACTCGATGAACACCACCTTGAGCTCGGGAAACCTGGCGAAGGCCCCCTCGGCGACGAAGCTCAAAAGCTGCGTCTCGAAGGCCGTCGACTGGGCGACGTAGTCCTCCATGAAATAGGAGGGCCAGCCGATCGAGGTCGGCGGGTGGCGGTAGCCGCTGCCGGCGTGCACGCCGATGGGCAGTCCGTGCCTCACCGCGGCCTCGTAGATCGGCCAGTAACAGCGGCGGCCGAGCGGCATCTCGCCCATGACATACAATAGGACCTGGACGAAGCGGGGGTCGGCGGCGCGGCGCTCGATCTCCTCCACGGCCAGGCCGGGGCTCTCCAGCGGGATCAGGATCGAGGCGCGCAGGCGCGGGTCGCGGTCGAGCAGCTCGCGCGCGATCCACTGGTTGATGGCAGTGCAGAACGCTGCGCACATGTCCTCGCTGTGCAGGAGCTGGGCGCCGTGCAGCACGTTGCAGATGGCAAAGCGCGAGCCGAAATCGTCGAGCGCGTGGCGCTGCAGGAGTGCCAGGTCCGTGCCGGGCCGTCCGCCGGGCGGGCGCCAGTCGGGGCGGACCGAGGCCGTCGCGTTGGCGGGGTAGCTCGTAAGGCTGAGCGCGAGGCGGTCGATGCCGCGCAGTGTGACCGTCTCGCGCCATACCTTGTCGAGGTAGGGCAGCAGCGCGCGAATCCCGGGCACGGCGGGGTGGATGTCGCAGTCGACGGGGGCGCAGGCGAACGGCGCACCGATGGTCTCCGCGGCGGGTGCTGCGCTGGCGTTGTCGCGGGTCATACGCGTCCCCGTGGTCGCGTCGTGGGCGGCAGGAGCGCTGCCGATCTCACACTTGCATGTTGCAAACGGGTAGGCTCACAGCATTGCCAAGTCAACTCGAGCGCGGCCGGCGCCGAACCTCATCGTCTCGCCGCACCTGGCCGGCGCCGCCGGCAAGGTCGCTTCACCCTCTCGGTGCCGCCGCATGGCGTCTGGGCGATTCGTCCCGGCGCACGGCGCGCCTGAGAGGAGGCGGGGCCGACGCCGGCCGCTTGCGCCCGTGCCCGTTCTCCACCGGCGCGCCGTCGGCGACTTTGGCCTGCAACCGGTCGATCAGCCGGTTGAAGGTCTCCACCTCGTTGGGGGTTAGGTCCGCCACCAGCTCGCGCTGATGCTCGAGCGCGACTGGCACGATGCGGTCGTGCAGCGCCCGGCCCTTGGCCGTGAGCGCCACGTTGTTGCGGCGGCTGTCCGCGCCGTCCTCGCGTACGCTGACGATGCCCATGCGCTGGAGCACCCGCAGGCTGCAACTCACCGCGCCCTTGTCGAGGTCGGTCGCGCTGCAGATGTGGTTGGGGCGCGTCTCGCTGGCGTGGCCGATGTACATCATCAGCCGCCACTCGACGACGCCGATGCCGTAGCTCTCGCGGTAGAAGCGCGAGGCCGAGCGCGACAGCCGGTTGGCGAGGATGGCAACCTTGGTCGGGATGTGGTTGCTGAGGTCGACCGAGCGCGCGCAGGGTGCCGGGGCCACCTGTGGGCGAGGCATCTTCCTGGACCTCGGCATCGCGACCTGCTGGCTACTCTCGGAGACGAGTCGCACGCCCGAATAGCCGACTGAGCGAGGCCCCGCAAGGTCAGAAGGGCCACAGTTTACAAACGATATCGCAACGTATCGCCAACGACTACACCAAGTTTCGCAATGCCGGAGTTTCCCCGTTCGACAGAGAACGTTCTTCGGCAGCACGTTGTTCCGGGCACCGGCTCGCCGAGTTGCGGTGGCCCGCGCCACGTGTGCTTCGTTGTGATGTCAACACTATGGCCGGGCAGCGCCGGCCGTCTGCAATCCGTTGTCCGGAAATTGTGCAACGGAGGTGTAGAAGTCGGAGCGGCCACCCGCTTCCTTGACGTCGGCCATCCTGCGACCCCTCATTGCCGGTGTCGGTGCATCGGCGCTCCACACTCCACTCCGCAGCTGGGGCGGCGACCCGCGCGAGGAGGCCGCGGCCCGCAT
The DNA here is from genome assembly GCA_963758625.1 of uncultured Alphaproteobacteria bacterium. Taxonomy (GTDB): domain Bacteria; phylum Pseudomonadota; class Alphaproteobacteria; order Rhizobiales; family Hyphomicrobiaceae; genus AWTP1-13. The sequence continues at coordinate 67,456 of CAVWWJ010000002.1, forward strand.
CGTGTGCGCAGCTCTGGCGAAGAGCCATCGTCCAGCAGGGCGACGAGGATATCCTGCTGTCCTCCGAGGTGCTGGCAGCCGAGGCCAAAGCAGCCCATGGAGTAACCCGCTCACCCCGGCTGGCGCGCGGGCACCAGGACGCCCGGGTTCATGACGCCGGCTGGATCGACGGCGCTCTTGGCGCCCTGCAGCGCAGCGCCGAACAGGTCGGGGCGCTGCCGCTGGTACCAGGGCATGTGATCGCGCCCGACGGCGTGGTGGTGGGTGATGGTGCCGCCCAGCTTGTTCAGCACGTCCGAGCAGGCCCGCTTGATGGCCCAGTACTGGTCCGCCATGCCGCCCTTGCGGCCCCTGCCGTAGAAGCTGAAATAGGGGGCCGGCCCGTCGGGGTAGACGTGGGTGAAGCGGCACGAGGCGATATGGCCGGGGCCGCACTCGCGCTCGAGCGCGTCGTTGAGGGTCTCCATGACGCGGGCGTGGAACTCGCCGAAGCGGTCCCAGGTGATGGCCGTCTCGAAGGTGTCGAACAGCACCCCCAGCGGCGTGAGGATCTCGCGGAAGAACGGCGCACGGATGAAAGCGTTGCGCCAGGCCCCGGAGGCCCCCTCGCGGTGCCCGCCGGCGGCGGCGAGCTGGTCGAGATCGGGCGACCCGCCGTGGTCACGCACGCATTCGAGCGCACGCGACATCCACGGGCCAACCTCGTGGTCGGACGATTCGAACGCCAGCACCATCACGTCGGCGGTGCCGTCGCCTGCCCCCGTCATGCGCGCCTCCACCCGGTCGAGCAGGCGCACGTTGGAGGGATAGAGCCCCGCCTGCGAGATCGCCCGCACGGCGCCCCACGCGTCCTCGAAAGTGCGGAACTCGACCGACGTGCCGGCGCGGAAGCGAGGCTTGTCCTGCAGCCGCATCCAGGCCTCGGTGATGATGCCGAGCGCGCCTTCCGAGCCGATCGCCAGCCGGTCCGGGCTCGGCCCCGCGCCGGAGCCCGGCAGGCGGAAGCTCTCCCAGGCGCCCTTCGGGGTCACCATGCGCACCGACTGCACGAAGTCGTCGATGTGGGTGTAGAGCGTGGCGAAGTGGCCGCCGGAGCGGGTCGCGATCCAGCCCCCCAGCGTGGAATACTCGAAGCTCTGCGGGAAGTGGCGCAGCGTGAGGCCGTGCGGCTTCAGCTGGGCCTCGAGATGGGGTCCCAGCACGCCGGCCTGGATGCGCGCGGCCCGGCTCGCCCTGTCGATCTCCAGGACCTTGTCGAGCCGCTGCAGATTGATGGACACCACCCCCTTGAAGGCATCGCCCACCGCCGGCTCGACGCCCCCGACCACGGAGGAGCCGGCGCCGAACGGGATTGCGGCCACGCGGTTGGAGCCGGCCCAGTCCAGCAGGTCGGCAATCTCCTGCTCGGAGGCGGGATAGGCCACCACATCGGGAGCGTTCGGCGTGCGGCGCTCGAAAATGCGCACGGAATCGACGAACGACTTGCCGTAGGCATGCACCAGCCGGTCGATCGGCTCGGCGCTGCAGAAGGGGGCGAGCGAGGCCGGCACCGCCACGCGCGGCGTCCCCAGGGTGAACTCCTCGAGGCGCGGCGGCGTGTCGTCGAGCTCCGTCACGCCGAAGCGGGTGGCCGCCATGGCATGCACGCGGGCGCGCTCCTCGGGCGTAGCGCCCTCGCCCTCGAAGCCCCAGCCCCAGAACTTCATGCGGCGCGGCAGATGGCTCGACATGCCCTCCTCCCTGCGATCGGCTCGCCACCGATCCTGCACAGCGGCGTGCGGCGAGACAATGTGGCGTCACCGCCCGGAGGACGGGGTCAGACCCCATTGGCGCTAACATAGGCTCATTACGGCTTGATACTGGCGTTTGCGCGGGGGCTCGCGCAAGTGGCGGGCCAGGCGCGGAGCGGCGGCCAGGAGGGCGGCGATGCTGAAGGCGGGGATGATGGCGCCGATCAGCGCTGCGATCAGCAGGCGGTAAAGCGCGCCACTGCTCGGGGCGTGCGCGGCAGCCCGGCGGGGAGAGTCACCGAAAGCGGCCAGATGCGCCTCGGTCAGCAGAGCGGCGATCAAGTGGCAGAGCACCCAGGCCTTGGCGACCTCGGGACATTCGCCGGGCGGCCCCTTGAGCCCGACCAGGCTCTTCATGCGCTTGAAGGCGATCTCGATGCGCCAGCGCAAGCGATAGAGCTCAAGCACTTTGGGCGTGGTGTACTCGGCCGGATCGAGCGAGGTGATGAGGATCACCCACTCGGCGGCAATGAGCGTGCCGGGCTTGATGGTGCGCTGCTTGGATTTGGCCTCGGCCCGCGCTTCGCGCACCGCCTTGACCGCCTGGGCCTTGGGCATCTCGATGGCGAGGAGGCGCATCTCGAAGCGGTGCGGCTCCGTTGCGCCCGAGCCAGATCGGCCGATCGACGACGCCGGTCTCACTGTCGGCGAGCGCGCGGATGATGTCGAAGGCTTTACCGTCCTCCTGCAGCCAGCGCGCGCCCGTCCAGGCGGCGCGCACCAGCACATCGCCGCCTTGCGCGATCACGTCGGCAAGCTCGTCGGCGCGGCAATGGACGGCGTCGGCGATGCGCAGCTCGCCGGGGATCACCTTGATCCGGTTGATGCGCTCCGCACCCTTTCGTCGGTGGCTCGAAGGCGCTGAACCGCTCGGCCGGCAGGTCGAAAACCGCGTGCACGCGCCACAGCCGCCCGTTCTCGCCGGCTGGTGCGCGTGGTGGCACACGGATAGGGGCCGCACGGTAGCTGCGAGCGAGCACAGCGCGCAGGATACGCAGAGGGCCGCGTTGCGCAGCGGCGAGCCGGACGTTCGACAGCTCGCAGCGATGTTCGCCCGCGCGTCGCGCAGCCATGACGCGAGGCAATAGGCAAGATCAGCGCAGCAGATCGACGCGCCTGACTCGCGCGGACGCGGACGCGCCGTCGCCGCGCCCGCCAGCACCGCAGCCGCGAGGCGCCAACCGTGCGATCAACGATCGGTAAGCTCTGCCGAGACGGCTCAACTGGGTCATCCATGCTAAAATCGACCGATTCTAGCTGGCAAGAACTATCTTAGCGAACGGGGTCAGACCCCTCGCATCGACGCTGCAATCGGAACGCGAACGGTGGAGGCGAGGGGTCAGACCCCGTTCGCATGGATCAGGCGGACTTGGCAGCCGGCGAGGCGGAGGCGGCGCGCTGCAGCTGCTCCTTGAAGCCTTCGCCGGCGCTCTTCACGTAGGCGGTCTGGTCAGCCTGCAGCTTCTTGGCGGTCTCGAGGCTGGGGTAAGGCCCATGGATGCTCACGAGGCGTGCCTCGATCTCGGTCCTCACGAAATAGCTGCCCCCGTCGTTGAAGGTATCCACGTTGGTCGAGACCGTGGTCTTGTCGGTCATAGCGGCTTCTCCTCTCGCTGCGGCACTGCTGGCTCTACTGCGCTCCGACCGATGGCCCGACGCGCTCCCCGTCTCCGCACTGTCTTGTTGCACAGTACGGCCGCCTCGCGCAGCCTACTTCACTCGCGCGCTGGAGGCGAGATGGCGCGCGGATCGCCGAGACGGGAAGAGACTGCTCGGGAGGGGGACCGGTGGGGGGCGGGCGGTCTGCTTGCCACCCCTGTCAAACGCAACTATATCGGGGCCGGCGCGGCTCCCTTCGTCTATCGGTTAGGACGTCAGATTTTCAATCTGAAAAGAGGGGTTCGACTCCCCTAGGGAGCGCCATGGTCTGCGAGGGCTTTTTGCGTCTTCGCTCTCCATTCTGAAACGGCCGTCTGGCCGCCATTCCGAAACGCCCTTGCTCTGTTCCGTTATCCCGCCTTGGCGGCCACGTGCGCGCGGCGCTTCCGGGCGGCTGCCACACGCTGAGGCTCAGTACGCTTGGTGTGGAGCCGGAGCGCCTGCGGCGTTCGGTGCATCGAGGACGCCGGCTTGTCCTGGAAAATCGTCGTCGAGGCCACAGACGCAGGGCATTGGGCTGCCGTGTTCCTCCAGGCAGTCCGGGATGCGGAGCGATGGCTGGGTCGAGGGCATCGTACACCCTCCTTGGGTGCTACAGCTATGTCGCGTCGCGCGGTCATAGAAGAAGGCGGGAGGGAATCTCAGTTTATGCGACGCGTCTTGCCGGCCCAGTAGGGTGCGCGCAGGTCCTTCTTGAGCACCTTGCCGGAGGGATTGCGGGGGAGCGCGGCGACGAAATCGACGGACGTTGGGCACTTGTAGCCGGCGAGGCGAGCCTTTCCGAAGGCGACGATGTCGGCCGCCGCTGCCTGCTGCGAGGGCTTCAGCACGACCACCGCCTTCACCGTCTCGCCCCACTTGTCGTCCGGCACGCCGATGACGGCAACATCGGCGACGGCCGGATGACCGGCGAGCACGTTCTCGATCTCGGCCGGATAGATGTTCTCCCCGCCGGAGACGATCATGTCCTTCACCCGGTCGGTGAGGAACACGTAGCCGTCCCCGTCCATGTAGCCGGCATCCCCGGTCCTCAGCCATCCCTCCGGGGTGATGGTCGCCCTGGTCTCCTCGGGCTTGTTCCAATAGCCCTTCATGTTCTGCGCCGAGCGCGTCCACAGCTCGCCGATCTCGCCGGTCGGGCAGTCGCGCCCCTCCGCATCGACGATGCGCAGCTCGACCCACGGGAACGGCTTGCCCGCCGAGCGCAGCAGGTACGCCCTGGGCCCCGATGGATCGTGGTCGGCCGCCGGCAGCTCGGTGATGGCGCCGGTCGTCTCGGTCATGCCGTAGAGCTGCACGAACTCGCACTTGAACACGCGCATGGCCGCCAGCAGGGTTTCGTCGGTGATCGGCGACGCGCCGTAGATGATGGAGCGAAGGGCCGGGAACTGCCGCTTCTCGGCGCCGGGCACGCGCGTCAGGAAGCCCAGCATGGCCGGCACGAACAAGGCGTTGGTCACGCCCTCCGCCTGCATGAGGTCGAGGACCTCCTCGGGATCGAAGTCGCGCACGAGGAGGGACGTGGCGCCAACCTCCATGCCGGCCAGCGCCCACGCGCAGCCGGCGATGTGGAACAGCGGCATGCAGACGAGATTGACCGAGCTGGGATCGAACCGCCATGCCGCCTGCACCTTTCCGAGCAGCGTGAAGAGGTTGGCGTTGGTGGTCAGAACGCCCTTGGGCAGCCCCGTGGTGCCGCTGGTGTAGAGCTGCGAGCAGATGTCCTGGTCCTGCACCGGGGTGAATGGGTCGCGGGCGGTCGGAGCGCCGAGCCAGCTCTCATAGCTCGGCCAGCGCGGATGCTCGCCGATGGCAACGATCTGTTTCGGGGCTGCCAGGTGCTCCCGGAGCCCGTCCACGGTATCGAAGAAATCCGGGCCGACGATCAGCACCTGCGCGCCGGCATCGTTGATGGTGTAGGCGATCTCGGCGGGGGTGAGGCGCCAGTTGATGGCGACCACCACCGCATTCAGCTTGGCCGCGCCGAACGAGACCTCGAAGTACTCGAGGCAGTTCTTGGCCAGGAAGGCGACGCGCTGCTGGCTCGATACTCCCGCAGCCTGCAGCCCCGCGGCCGCGCGCGTCGACCGCTCGTCGAGCTCGCGCCAGGTCATGCGGCGGCTGCCGAACTTGATGGCGATGCTGTCCGGCCTCTCGGCCGCGAACCTGCGGACGATGCTGGCGATGCTGCGCTCCGCCATCGGCGATCCCCCCTGGGCAATCTACGCTTGTTCTTGACCTCCCGCACGGTTGGCGCGGGCCAGCCAGAATAGAATAGCCTGGATCGGCGCGTTTCTCGATCGACGAAACCAATTGGCCTATGTATGTGCCGCAAATCCGCCCCACGGCAGTACGTCGCGCTCCCAGCAATCTTGAGTGCGGCCGACCCCTGGGGCTAGTTTTTGTGGCAGCCGCAATGACTGTTGGCGGAGGGCGGGTTCGAGGCGCGGGGAGTGGTGTGCTTCAACACCGCGGGGGAAGATCCCGGATAGCCTCGGCCCTGGCCTGTAGGCCGAGGCCTCGGCTTCCGGGAACGCAGTGCGTGGCGGGCAAACCGTCTCCACTTGCGTCCCCGGCCGGAGCGACCTGACTTGATCCATGATCAAGTCAGGGCGCGCAGAGCCCGCGTACCTAGTCCTCGGACGAGGACGTCGTCCTGATGGCGCGAACGCCTCAATTCAGAGGACCTGATTGTCGTTTCGCGCAAGGGCGCCTCACGTGCCGCTCTGGGCCACGATCCCGCGCTCGATCAGCGAGGCGATATCGCCGGCCGCAAAGCCATGCTCGCGCAGAACATCGGCGGTGTGCTGCCCGAGCACGCGGCGTGACGGCGCGCGGCGAATCCTTCGCGAAGGGTGCAACGCCGGCGATGTTGGCCATGGGGACCGGCGCGGGCGGGCCGTCTGGCTCGAGCCAACCGATGAGGCCGATCGCCTCCGTCTGCGGGTGCTGCAGGAACTCGCGGAAGCTGTTGAGCCGCTCGTGCATGATGTCCGCCTCGCGCAGGCGCTCGGCCCAGTGGGCGGTCGGCTGCGCGGCGATCGCGGGTCGCACGATGGCCATCAGCTGCCGCCTCGTTCAGCGCGCGGGCGTCGCCATCGATGAAGCGGGTATCCGTCGCCAGCTCGGGCCGCTCGATCGCCGCGCAGAAGCGCACCCAGCTGTCGTCGCGTATCACCAGGAACTGCAGCCAGCCGTCCGCGGTCTTGAACACGCCGCTCGGCATGGCGCGTTTCACAGTCTCGCCTTCCAGGTAGACCATCATCATCCGGATGACCTGGATGGCGCTGGCCGCCTCCAGCAGGCTCACCTCGATGCGCCGGCCGCGGGGCTCGTCCCGCCGCGCATAGAGGGCGGCCGAGAGCGCCTGGAAGGCATAGAGCGCCGTCGACATGTCGATGATGACGAACGGCACGCGGTGGGGGATGCCGTCCTCGCCCCTGTTGTCCATCATGAGGCCGGTGAAGGCCTGCAGCACCGGGTCCATGGCCGGCCGGCCGGAAAGGGGACCCGCCTGGCCGAAGCCCGACACGGACAGATAGAGGATGCGGGGCTCGCGCTCCGAGACGGCGTCATAGCCGAAGCCCAGCCTGTCGAGCACGCCGGGGCGAAAGCCCTCGATCAGCACGTCGGCACCGCCGAGGAGCCGCCACAGCACCTCCTTTCCCTCGTCCGACTTCAGGTCGAGTGCGATCGAGCGCTTGCCGAGATTGGTCGGGATCGAATAGGCGGTGTGGCCCCCGTAGCGCCTGCCGATGGTTCGCGCCCAGTCGCCCTCTCCGGTCGGCTCCACCTTGATGACGTTGGCGCCGTGCTGGGCGAGCAGCATGCCGCAGTAGGGTCCGGCCACGCCCTGGCTGAGATCGACGACCTTGAGCCCCGCAAAGGGCGCCGCGTAGCTCATGAACGATTCCCCCTTGCCGGCGACGCGACCGGTCACGGCCGCTCGTTGCTGAACACGATGGTGCCGCTGGCCGCGAACATGCCGCCGACGCCGTGCGCGACGGAGATCTTGGCGCCCTGCGACCTGCGCCGCCGCGATGCCGCGCAGCTGGCGCACGCTCTCCTGCAGCGCGTACATGCCGTACATGCCGGAGTGCATGTAGCTGAGGCCGCCGCCGTTGGTGTTGAGCGGCAGCTTGCCGCCGGGCGCTGTGTTGCGCTCCGCGATGAAGGCCGCGGCCTCGCCGGGCTTGCAGAAGCCCAGGTCCTCCAGGCCGTAGAGCGGCAGGTGCGCGAAGGCGTCGTAGATCATCAGGTGATCGACGTCGGCGTGTGCCTGATGCCGGCCTCCGCGAAGGCCTTCCTGCCCGCCACGCGGAACGCCCGCGAGGACGTGAAGTCCTCCATCTGGCTGATCATCGGGCTCTCGACGCTCTCGCCGGTGCCGAGGATGTAGACGGGCTTCTGCGGGAAGTCCTTCGCCCGCTCGGCGCTGGTCAAGGATCAGCGCGCCGCCGCCGTCCGTGACCAGGCAGCACATCAGGATGCGGAACGGATAGGCGATCATGCGCGACTTCAGGACGTCGGCGACCGTGATCGGCTCCTTGAAGGTCGCGCGCGGGTTCCTGGCCGCCCACTCGCGCTGCACGACGGCGACCATGGCCAGCTGCTCCTCGCGTGATGCCGTAGGTCTTCATGTACCGCAGCACCGGGATCGTGAACATGGTCGGCGGGCCCATGACGCCGAACGGCGCCTCGAACTGGCCGGCGAGGCTGCCCGGAAATGGCGGGCGCGGCGTGGCGCCCACGCGCGACTTGCCGCTTTCGCCGTGGGTGATGAGGACCGTCTTGCACAGGCCCTCGTTGATGGCGGCCGCCGCATGGCGCACGTGGATCATGAACGAGCAGCCCCCGACCGCCGTGCCGTCGACCCAGGTCGGCGTGATGCCGAGATAGTGGGCGACGGTCGTCGGCGTCTCGCCGGCGGTGGCGACGCCGTCGATGTCCGAGGGCTTCAAGCCCGCATCCTCCAGGGCGTTGAGCGCCGCATCCGCGTGCAGCTGGATCTGCGACAGGCCGGGAATCACCCCGAGGTCGGTGGTCTCGGCGGCGCCGACGACGGCAACGGTTCCGGGCTTCATCGGTGCGCCTTCGCTCACTGGCTGCCCGCCGGCTTGAAGAAGGGCAAGAGTGATCTCGTCGGTCTGCTGTCTCGAAGGTGACCTCGAGCGGCATGTCGAGCACCAGGGCCTCCGGCGTCTGCGGGCAGCCCACGATATTCGTCATCATGCGCGGACCCTCCTCCAGCTCGACCACCGCGATGGCGTAGGGCGACGTGAAGCCGGGCGCCGGGCGATGGTGAATGACATAGCTGAACAGCTTGGCCTTGCCGCTCGCCCTGACAATCGACACCTTGCGGGAGGCGCATTTCGGGCAGAACGGCCGCGGCGGAAAGTAGGTATGCCGGCAGTCGTCGCAGCGTTGCAACCGCAGCTCGCCGGCCCGTGTGCCCTCCCAGAAGTGCTTGGTCTCCGGCGTCGGCACCGGCAGCGGTCGCTTTCCCTCGGCCATGACGTCCTCCTTGCGGGGTGGAAACCGTGCGGCTCCGGCGCCGACCCGTCAAGCCGTGAGTTTCGAGCCAGTGAGCTTCGAGAGGGTCAGACCCTCGCCGCCAACGTCGTTGGTGCAATGAGGTCGCGAGGGGTCTGACCCCCGATGCTTCCGAGTTGCGGCCACGCCCGAAAATCGACAGTGTTGCGGAGAGCAATCGCGATCCGGCCGCGGGAAACGCCGGACGCGGCGCAAGCTGGAGGGAATGCCATGGCGGATGCAGCGCGCGAAAAGCCGCTCGTGCGGTTTGACGTGGAGGACGGGGTCGGCGTCGTCACCATCGACAACCCGCCGGTCAACGCGCTGGGGCCCGGTGTCCGCGACGGCATCGTCGAGGCGCTGGAGCAGGGCGAGGCCGACCCGAACGTCAAGGCGATGGTGATGATCGGCGCGGGGCGCAGCTTCATCGCCGGCGCCGACATCCGCCAGTTCGGCAAGCCGCGCGCCATGCCGAAGCGGCCCGTCTACGACGTGCTCGACGGCGGCACCAAGCCGGTGGTGGCGGCGATCCACGGCTACGCGCTTGGGAGGCGGCCTTGAGATTGCGCTCGGCTGCCACTACCGCATCGCCGTGCCCGGCGCCAAGGTCGGCCTGCCGGAGGTGCTGATCGGCATCCTGCCGGGCGGCGGCGGCACCCAGCGGCTGCCGCGCCTGATCGGCCCGAAGGCGGCGATGGAGATGATCGTCTCCGGCCGCCACGTGCCGGCAGCCGAGGCCAAAGCGCTCGGCATCATCGACGACATCGTCGAGGGCGGCGACCTGCGCAAGGAAGCGATCGCCTACGCCCAGGCGCATCGCCGACAGGCGGCCGCTGCCGCGCGTGCGCGACAAGGCCGACCGGCTGGCCGAGGCAAAGGCCGACCCGGGCATGTTCGAGGCCATGCGCAAGGGAATCGCGCGCAAGGCCCGCAACCAGAAGGCGCCCTACCACTGCATCGCCTGCGTCGAGGCGGCCGTGAGCCAGCCGTTCGACGAAGGCTTGAAACTGGAGCGCAAGCTGTTCGCGGAGCTGGAGAACTCCGACGAGGCCAAGGCCCTGCGCTACGCCTTCTTCGCCGAGCGCGAGGTGGCCAAGATCCCCGGCCAGCCGAAGGACCTGGCGCTGCCCGAGATCAAGACTGCGGCCGTCGTCGGTGCCGGCACCATGGGCGGCGGCATCGCCATGAGCTTTGCCGACTTCGGCTTTCCCGTGAAGCTGCTCGATGCCAGCCGCGAGGTGCTCGACAGGGGGCTTGCGCGCATCCGCAACAACTATGCGGTGAGCGTGAAGCGGGGAAGCCTGACGCAAGAGGAGATGGACGAGCGCATGGCTCGGATCGAGCCCGTCGAGACCTACGAGGCCATCGCCGAGTGCGATGCAGTGATCGAGGCGGTATTCGAGCAGATGCCGGTGAAGAAGGACGTGTTCGCCAGGCTCGATGCCACGATGAAGCCGGGCGCGCTCCTGTTCACCAACACATCGGCACTCGACATCGACGAGATCGCCAGCGTCACCAAGCGGCCGGAGGCGGTGGCGGGCACACACTTCTTCGTGCCCGCCAACGTCATGAGGACGTTCGAGGTGGTGAACGGCGCCAGGACCTCGGCGGCGACGCTCGCCGCGGCCATGAAGCTCGGGCGCGACATCGGCAAGATCAGCGCTTATGCCGGCAACTGCGACGGCTTCGTCGCCAACCGCAGCCGCATCCCCTTCAACCTGGAGCAGGGGCTGATGGTGGAGGAGGGCGCGCTGCCGGAGCAGGTCGACAAGGTGATGGTCGACTTCGGCTATCCCGTCGGGCCGTTCGCGGTCAACGACATGTCGGGGCTCGACATCAGCTACGACACGAGGAAGCGCCGGGCCGCCGCCGATCCCAACTATCGCGGGCTGCCGATCACCGACCGCCTGGTCGAGATGGGCCGCCTCGGCCAGAAGACCGGCAAGGGCTGGTATCGCTACGAGCAGGGCGACCGCACGCCGATCGTCGATCCGGAGGTGCACCGCATCATCAAGGAGGTGGCGGCGGAGAAGGGCTTCCAGCAGCGCACCTTCACCGACGAGGAGGTCCTGCGCCGGCTGCTGTTCTCCTCCGTCAACGAGGCGTGCAGGATCCTGGAGGAGGGCAAGGCGCTGAGAGCGAGCGACATCGACGTGATGTGGTTGAACGGCTTCGGCTTTCCGCGCTATCGCGGCGGGCTCATGTACTGGGCCGATCAGATCGGGGCGCGCGAGGTCTACAACCAGATCGCCATCTGGCACCAGCGCTACGGCGCGCGCTGGAGGCCGTCAGCGCTCCTGCAGCAACTCGCCGAGGCGGGCGGGTCGCTGCGCGAGGTGAGGGCGAAGATGATGCGGTAACGGGTGAGGCTCAGGGAGAACACGGAGAGAGATGCCATGAAACTCGGCCTTTCCCTTGGCTACTCCGGTGCCGCGCTCGAGATCCCAGTCGCGCTCGTGCAACGCGCCGAGGCGCTGGGGTACGAACTCGGTATGGACGGCCGAGGCCTATGGCTCCGACGCCGTGACACCGCTCGCTTACCTCGCGGGGAAGACGCAGCGCATCAAGCTCGGCACTGCCATCATGCAGCTCGCGGCGCGCACGCCTGCCAACGCCGCCATGTCGGCGGCAACGGTCGACGCGCTCGCGGGGGGAGGCCGCTTCATCGCCGGCATCGGCGTCTCTGGCCCTCAGATCGTGGAGGGCTGGTATGGCCAGCCGTGGGGCAAGCCCTACTGGCGCATCAAGGATTACGTCGAGATCATGCGCAAGATTTTCGCGCGCGAGGCACCTGTCGCGCACGAGGGACGTGAGATCAGTCTGCCCTACGTCGGCCTGGGGGCCATGGGCGTGGGCAAACCCTTGAAGTCGATCCTGCACATGCGGTCCGATATACCGATCTATCTCGGCACCGGCAACGAGGCGACCGTGAAGCTCACCGCGGAGATCGCCGATGGCTGGCTGCCGCTCGGATTCGTTCCGGGGTCCCTGGGGGAGTACAGGCCATGGCTGGAGGAGGGCTTTAAGCGCAGCGGAGGCCGCAGAAGCTTTGCGAACTTCGAGATCCAGGCGTCGGTGCACGTCGAGATCGACAGCGATGTGAAGTCGGCGCTCGCCAGGTTGAAGCCCGAGGTGGCGCTCTATGTCGGCGGCATGGGCCACCGCGACAAGAATTTCCACAAGGACATCATGATTTGCCGCGGCTTCAAGGAAGCTGCAGATCGCATCCAGGAGCTCTTCTTGGCGCACCGAAAGGACGAGGCCGCTGCCGCGGTGCCGGATGACTGGGTCGATGCCAAATCGCTGGTAGGCACACCGGATCGCATCAAGCAGCGCTATCGCGCATGGGAGGAGTTGGGTCTGACCGGGCTGACGGTCCGCGCGAAGCAGCCTGAAGCCATCGAGGTCATGGCGGAGGCGGCGGGTCTCAAACGGTGACACGGCAGATGCGCAGTCAGCGGTTGCCAGAGGCTTCCCAAATGCGTGAGATTTGGGCGCAGCGGGTGGAGCGCCAGCATGAACTTCGATTTCAGCGACGAGTTGAAGCTCCTGCGCGAGCAGGCGCGAAGGTTCCTGCGCGAGCGCTGCAGCTCCGCGGCGGTCCGGCGCATCCTCGAAGGGCCGGAGCCCTACGACCGGGCGCTCTGGAAGGAGATCGCCGCCATGGGCTGGACCGGCGCCGCCATCCCTGAGGAATACGGCGGCGCGGGGCTCGGTCATCTCGGCCTGTGCGTGCTGGCGGAGGAGCTCGGCTCCGCGCTGGCGCCGGTGCCGTTCTCTTCCTCGATCTATCTCGCCGCGGAAGCCATCATGGCCGGCGGCAGCGAGGCACAGAAGAGCGCCTGGCTGCCCAGGCTGGCGAGCGGCGAGGCCGTCGGCACGCTCGCCCTGGCAGAAGGGCCCGGCAGGGCCGATCCGCGCAGGCTTCGCACCGCCTTCCGCAACGGCACGCTTGCCGGCGAGAAGCTCCCCGTTCCCGACGGCGATGTGGCCGACATCGCGGTCGTTGCCGCCCAGGGTGAGCGCGGTCTCGTGCTCGCCCTCGTCGATCTCAAGGGCGCCCGCATCACCCGCGCGCCGGTGGAGACCATCGATCCGACCCGCTCGCACGCGCGCATCGTCTTCGACAATGCGCCGGCCGAAGTCCTCGGCGCTCCGGGCGACGGCGAGGCGCTCCTGCGGCGCGTGGAAGATCGCGCCGCCGTGCTCATCGCGTTCGAGCAGGTGGGCGGGGCGCAGCGGTCGCTGGAGATGGCGCGCGACTATGCGCTGGAGCGCTACGCCTTCGGCCGCCCGATCGGGTCGTTCCAGGCCATCAAGCACAAGCTGGCCGACGTCTACGTGGCGACCGAGCTCGCCCGCTCCAACGCCTACTACGGGGCATGGGCCCTTGCCAGCGATGCCGCCGAGCTGCCGCTCGCCGCCGCCACCGCCCGCGTCTCGGCCAGCGAGGCCTACTTCCTGGCTGCCAAGGAGAACATCCAGGTGCACGGCGGCATGGGCTACACGTGGGAGTTCGACTGCCACCTCCACTATCGCCGTGCCAAGCTGCTCGCCCTTGCCCTCGGCAGCACCAGATTGTGGAAGGACCGGCTCATCACCCAGCTCGAGTCGGCCAACGCGCCGTTGTAAGCGGAGGAAAGCATGGACTTCGAAGACACCCCCGAGGAAGCCCAGTTCCGCGCCGGCGTGCGTGCCTTCCTCGACGGCAATGCCAAGCGCCGCACGCCCGGCGCCGGCATGGTCTACCGCGCCGGCAACGAGCACCCGGAGTTCCGCGAGCGGGCCAAGGCCTGGCAGGCCAAGAAGGCGGACGCGGGCTACGCGGGCATCACCTGGCCGAAAGAGTGGGGCGGGCAGGGCGGAACGGCCATCCAGCAGGTGATCTTCGACCAGGAGGAGGCGAAATACGACGTCCCGCGCGGCCTGTTCGACATCGGGCTTGGCATGTGCATCCCCACCATCTGCACCTGGGGCACGCAGGAGCACCGCGATCGCTTCGCCAGGGCCGGCGCTACGCGGCGAGGAGGTCTGGTGCCAGCTCTTCTCCGAGCCCGCCGCCGGCTCCGATCTCGCGGGGCTGCGCACGCGCGCGGAGCGGGACGGGGATGACTGGGTCGTCAACGGTCAGAAGATCTGGACCTCGGGCGCGCACTACTGCGACTGGGGCGTGCTGGTGACCCGCAGCGACTTCTCGGCGCCCAAGCACAAGGGTCTCACCTACTTCTTCCTCGACATGAAGTCGCCGGGGATCGAGATCCGGCCGATCAGGCAGATCTCGGGCGGCCTCCCACTTCAACGAGGTGTTCTTCACCGACGTGCGCATTCCCGACAGCCAGCGCCTGGGAGCCCCCGGGGAAGGCTGGAAGGTCTCGCTCACGACCCTCATGAACGAGCGCTACACGATCGGCGGGCGTTCGGCGTCGTCGGCGTCGAGGACATCTTCGAGCTGGCGCGCCGGATCGAGCTGGACGACGGGCCGGCGCTGAAGAACGAGGCCGTGCGCGACAAGCTCGCCGACTGGTACGTGTCCACCCAGGGCCTCAAGTATTCGCATTTCCGCACCATGACGGCGCTGTCGCGCGGCGACACGCCGGGGCCGGAATCCTCGATCGGCAAGCTCGTCAACGGCACCAAGCTGCAGAACATCGCCGCGTTCGCCATGGACCTGATGGAGCAGGGCGGCGTCCTCACCGACCCCGAGCTGGCGCCGCTGGCCGCCGTGTTCCAGCAGACCTTGATGACATCGCCGTCCTCGCGCATCGCCGGCGGATCGGACGAGATCATGCGCAACATCATTGCCGAGCGCGTGCTCGGCCTGCCGCCCGACGTGCGGGTCGATAAGGAGCTGCCCTTCGATCGCCTGGCGACCGGAAAGAAGTGAGGCCGGGCAGGTCTGCCCGCTGGGAGCAAGCCGCGCGCAGGTGCGATCCTTCACGGTGCATGCCCCGCTGGACGCAAACGGCGGCACGATCAGGCCGTCTTCACGCTCGAGACGCCCAGATGCTGGTCGAGCACCTGCGTCTCGTTCGCCAGGGCGGCGGGAGTTCCCTGGAATACGAACTGCCCAGCCGAGAGCACATACACATCGTCCGCGGCCGACAGCGCGAGCTGCAGGTTCTGTTCCACAAGCAGGATGGCCTGGCCCAGAGACCGCAGCCGTTGCATGATTTCCTGCACCTGCTGCACTAGCCGCGGTGAAAGGCCTTCGGATGGCTCGTCCATGAGGATGAGCTCGGGATTGGCCATCAGCGCCCTGCCGATGGCCAGCATCTGCTGCTCACCGCCGCTCAGCGCTCCGCCTGGATTGTCGATCCGCTCGGCCAGCTGAGGAAACTCCTTCACGACCTCCTCGAAATTCCAACGCTTGCTGACCTTTGCTTCGGCTCCGCGGGAGCGCGCGAGCACGCTGGTCGGCAGCAGCAGGTTCTCCCGCACGCTCAACGATTTGAAGATGCGCCGACCCTGCGGCACCATGGCGATTCCGTGCTGGGCAATGGCGTAGGATGGCATTCCCCGCAAAGAGCGGCCGCGAAAGAAAACTTCGCCGCGGCGCGGCGGCGTCAAACCGGCCACAGAGCGCACGAGTGTTGTCTTGCCCATGCCGTTGCGCCCGAGGATCGCGGCGATGCGGCCGTTGGTAAGGGAGAGGCTGAGCCCCTGCAGGACATAACTGTCGCCGTAGTAGGTGTGGATGTCGGTGACTGTGAGCAGTGGTTCAGACATGGCCGAAATACACGTCGCGGACATTGGGATCGGCCCGGACTTGCTCTGGCGGGCCCTCCGCCATCACCTGGCCACGGTTCAACACCGTGACACGGTCCGCAATCCCGAGGGCTACGTCCATGTCGTGCTCGATCATCACGAGTGTGATGTCGCGCGGCAGTCCCCGCACCATCGCGAAGATGCGTTGGCGCTCGCTGGGCGACAACCCCGCACATGGTTCGTCGAGGAACAGCACCTTGGGTCGCGTGCCCAGTGCCAAGGCCAGCTCGAGCTGGCGGCGTTCTCCATAGGATAAAAGCATGGCCCGATGTTCGGCACGCTCGCCGAGGCCTACTGCCGACAGTCCAGCGAGCACCTGTTCGCGCACGTCGGGAAACGCGGACACCGGGCGGCCTAGAACCCACTTGCGCCGGTCCGTGCCCAAGATGGCCAATGCCATGTTCTCGCTCAGCGTCAGATCCGCGAACACGTTGGTGATCTGGAACGTACGCCCCATGCCGAGCTTGGTGCGTCGATGTTCCGGTTCCCCCGTAACGTCGTGTCCGAAGAGCTTCACTTCACCCGAGGTGGCCCGCAAAGTTCCGGTGATGCAGTGAAACAGCGTTGTCTTGCCGGCACCGTTCGGCCCGATCAGGGCGCGCCTCTCACCCGGAGCAACTGCGAGCGAGACGCCGTCAACTGCGCGAAGGCCGCCGAAGGTCTTGCTCAGGTTCCGCACCTCCACGGCGGCGACGGTCATACTGGCTCGCTCCCAGCGCCCCGACGCCGGCCGCTCAGACGACCGATGATGCCCATGATGCCTGTGGGCGCCCACAGGACGGTGCCGATGAAGACGAGCCCCATCACCGCGGCGTGCAGCTCAAAAAAGCTGCTGACCCAGTTGCGCATGCCGAGGATGACGCCGGCGCCGATGAAGGGGCCGATAGTGGTGCCCGATCCACCTACGATGGCCATCAGCGCCACTTCGATAGAGATGTTGAAGGAGGCCGCTACCGGGTTCACGAACCGGTTGTAGTAGACGTAGAGAACTCCTGCCAAGCTTGCTATCGCGCCCGAGATGACGAAAGCCGCGTAGAGGTGCGACGTTGTGCGATAACCGAGGCTGTGCATGCAGACTCTCGGATCCTTTGATGCCACGCAGCGACAAGCCGAAGGGTGACCGCACAAGAATGCTGTAGCCGGCTGCACACGCGATCACGACGGCCAGCACGAAGTAATAGTAGGCAATCTGCGACTGGATCACAACGTCGCCAATTGCGGGCGCGGGGACATTGGTGATGCCGTTATCTCCGCCGGTGAACGAGGCCCAGCGATACATGGCGCCCCAGATGATGTAGCCCATCGCGATCGTAATCAGGATGAAATAGACCCCACGCGTGCGCACGGCGGAGCCGTAGAGCACGGCGAGCAGCGTGCCAGCGACGATCCCAGCCGGTGCGGCAACAAGGGTCGGCTGACCGTAGCGCACCTGCAGGATGGCGACAGTATAGGCGGAGACCGCAAAGAACGAGGCGTGGCAGACGGAGAATAGGCCGGCGTGACCGAGGAGCAGATCTACAGCGAGCGCCAGAAGACCGAAGATCAATATCTGCGTAAGCAGAGTCATCCAGAACGGGCCGACCGCGAACGGCGCCACGACGGCGGCAGCGAGCGCAAGAAGCACAACGCCAATGCGGATATGATTGGCTTGCATCCTATCCGGCCTTTCCGAAAATGCCCTGTGGTTTGAGCAGCATGAGAATGGCCATGGGACCGAACAGGATGAAGTAAGAGAAATCGGGATAGAGCCAGCGTCCATAGGCGTCGAGCAGACCGACGATCAGCGCGCCCAGCATCGCCCCCTCGAGGCTGCCGAGCCCGCCGAAGATGACGACCACCAGCGCGTAGATCAGGATCTCCCATTCCGCGCCCGGATACAGCGTCAGGAACGCGCCGCCGACGACGCCCGCCATACCAGCGAGGAACGTGGCCAGCGCTGAGACCAGCACGAACAGACGGTCAATATTAATGCCCATCGCGCTGACAATCTCGCGATCATCAACGCCAGCCCGCACCACCGCACCGATCTGTGTCTTGCGATAGAGGAGCCACAGCGACAGGCCCACGATGATACCGAACAGGATCAGGGCGAAGCGGTAGGTCGGGTAGACGATGCCGCCGGGCAGCTCGATGGCACCCCGCAAAAATGGCGGCGTCGGCACCTTCAGATTGTCGCCGCCCCAGATCTTGAGAGCGAGATCACCGATCACGAAGGCGATGCCCACCGTGAGCAGGACCTGTGCGAGATGGTTTTCTCCAGTCCTGCGGATCAGGAGGCGGTCGATCACAAAGCCCAGGGGGACGATCGCCAGCCCGCCGCCGAGAACGCCGAGCGCAAAGCTGCCAGTGTACCTGGTGATGGAAAGACCAATATAGCCTCCGAGAAGGTAGTAGGCGCCATGCGCCATATTGACGACCCGCATGAGGCCGAAAGTCAGCGTGAACCCGCTGGCGAGGAGGAACAGCAACGCCGCCAGCGAGATGCCGTTGATCGCCTGAAGAATGGCGTTGTGCATGAATTGCCCGATGTCGCGGGGGCGGGCGGCGCGCTCGCAGGCACGCCACCCGAGCAAGGTGCCGTACCTACCGCTTGTAGGGGCCGCGCTTCAGGTAGGCTTCGGGTGACCAGGTCCAGAACTGGGAAACTGCCGTGTAGGTCTTGACCGGCACGTTCGTCAGCACCTCCCCCAGCGCGGGATCTTTGATCTTCTGGATGCGGGAGATGTAAACGTTCTGAATGGGGTTGTCGTACGCGTCGAGTTTGACCGGTCCGCGCGGCGCCTTGATCTCGACGGTGCGCATGGCCTTGAGGAACGCCTCGCGGTCCTCCACCTTGCCCTTGATCTGCTCGATAGCGGTTCGTGTCCACAGGCCCGCCGTATAGGCGGATTCAGCGAACCAGGACGGCAGCCGCTTGTATTTGGAGGCGAACGCCGTGGTGAAAGCCTTGTTCTCGGGCGTATCAAGCCCGGTCGCATAGTGCAGCGAGTTGCCGATCATGCCGACGGCGCGGTCGTCGAGCTGCGGAAGCACATCCTGGTGCATCCAGTAGCCGCCATATATCTTGTACTTCTTGTCCATCCCGAAGTTGAACCAGGCTTCGAACAGGCGGATGCGGTCTGCGCCGACCACGACTGCGACAACGGCATCGGACGCGGGGTCGATGGAGGCGACGGTGGGCCCGTAGTCTTTGGTGCCTATTGGGTTCCAGATGATCTTGGCAACCTTGCCGCCGGCTTCCTTGAAGGTTTGCACCGCGCCCAGCGCTACCTCGTGGCCAAAGGTGTAGTCCTGGGCGATGAAAGTGACGTTGCGGGCACCGAGCTCTTTGTAGAGGTAGTCGCCGAAAGGATGGCCGATCTGACTGGATGATGTCGCGGTACGGATGACCGTTGGCGTGCGATCCCACTGGGTGACGCTGTCTGCACCCGCTGGGTCCATGACCACCGGGACACCGGTCTCCTTGCTGACCTGTGCCACGGCAGGACCCTCGTGCCCGCAAAGCGGGCCAAGTATGAAATGCACCTTGTTCTGATGCACGAGTCGCCGCGCCTGCGTGAGCGCCTGATCCGGATTACACGTCGTATCCGCTGTCACAAGCTCAACCTTGCGCCCGCCGGCTTGGTAGTTGGACTGCTCCCACAGCAGCTTCAAGCCATCGTCCATGTCCTTGCCCGGCGTTGCGAGCGGGCCAGTGAGTGGTGCGAGAACTCCGATCCTGATGGATTCGCTTTGGGCGATAGCGGCGCCACATCCGAGAGCAAGAACGACGAGGCTCGCGCCGACGGCAAGGACAAGACTGGGATGCTTGCAGTGTTTGGACATATCTCTCCCCCAAACTGTTCTTCTCGCCACCGTCCTGTCGTGCGGCGACGGGTGCGGCGAATTTAGCAAACTGCTACCATGCAACTATCGGCCTGTATACGCGATCGTCGAGCAACTGGAGAAGACCGCATTGCCCTACCGGCACGGCGGCTTACACTTGCGATCGGCTCGGACGTGCAAAGCAAAAGGCTTTTAGATCGGAGGGGACATGTCGTGGAGCGGGAGCAAAACTGAGAAGCCTGAAATCACGCCGCCCGCACGCACGACAACGGGTGTCCGATTCGGCCAGGCCCAGTCCGCGTCCCGCCTCGAGGATGTCCCCCTTGTGACCGGCGCTGGCCGGTTTACCCTCGACCTGGCGCTGCCGAGGCAGGCTCATGCCGTGTTTGTGCGGTCGACCTTCGGCCACGCTGATATCGTCTCCGTAGATTCCTCGACTGCATCTGTCATGCCCGGCGTGCTTGCCGTCATAACTGGCCGGGAGCTGGCCGAGGCAGGCCTCGGTCCGATTCCTCCGTTGGCCGTCTTTACGGGGCGGGACGGCCAACCAATGGTCTCAGCCAGCATGCCAGCCCTGGCTGCGACCCGGGTCCGCTATGTCGGCGAGCCGTTGGCCCTGGTTGTGGCCGAGACCGTGGCACAGGCGCTTGATGCGGCTGAAGCGGTAACGGTCGAGTACCGGCAGCTCTCTGCCGTCTCAGACGTGACGCGCGCGATGGGAGAGAACGCGCCGCAAATCTGGCCGGAGGCATCCGGCAACATCGCCCTCGACTGGGAAGAAGGCGACGCCGCCGCCGTTGATGCAGCCTTTGCCCGAGCCGCTCACGTCGAGCGTGTGCGACTGGTCGACACGCGGCTCGCGCCGAGCGCGATGGAACCGCGCGCAGCGCTCGCCGCCTACGACCCGCTGACGCACCGCTATACTCTCATTGCGCCGACCCAGGGCGTCGCGGTGGTGCGCAAAATCCTGGCCGAAGCCGTATTCAAGATTCCGACCGACAAGATCCGGGTTCTGACGCACGATGTCGGCGGTGGCTTCGGGATGAAGGTGCAGACCTATCCTGAATACGCTGCCCTGCTCTATGCCGCACGTCGCACCGAGCGCCCGGTCAAATGGTCCGCCACCCGGCTCGAGAGCTTTCTGGCTGACACGCATGGCCGCGACGGCGTGTTGGAGGGTGAGCTCGCACTCGACGCTGACGGCCATTTCCTTGCCTTGCGGGCGCGCACCTACGTCGGCATCGGTGCCTATACGACAACCTATGTCGCCATCATCACCACGTGGAATACCAAGAACTGCTTGTCGAGCGTCTACGCCATTCCAGCTATCTACTTCAATACGAAGGTGGTGCTCACCAATGCCGCTCCGATGGGCCCATACCGTGGTGCCGGGCGTCCCGAGGCGATCTATCTGATCGAGCGCCTGATCGATGCGGCAGCGCGCGCGATGAACATTGATCGTGCGGAGTTGCGGCGGCGGAACATGATCGCGCCGTCCGCCATGCCCTACCAGACGCCCAACGGCCCGATCTACGATAGCGGCGACTTCACGGCGCTTCTCGACAAGGCGCTGGCGAAGGCTGAATGGGGCACCTTTCCCGCTCGGCGCGCGGCCTCGGAGCGCGATGGCAAGCTGCGCGGCATCGGCATCGGCTGCTTCCTGGAGGTTGCAGGCGGCATCCTGGAAGAGACCGTCGACCTGCGTTTCGAGGACGCCGGCACGGTTGCGGTGCGCACGGGCGTGCAGGCGATGGGGCAGGGACACCTGTCGACATTCGTGCCCTTGGTGGCGGAACGGCTCGGCATCGACCCGAGCGCCGTGCGCCTTGTAGAAGGCGATAGCGACGAAGTGCCGGCCGGCACGCCGAGCGTTGCCTCCCGTTCGATCATGATGGCCGGCAGCGCCACCGCGCTTGCCTGCGACCAGGCCATCGAGAAAGGCAAGGCGGGCGCGGCATACCTGCTCGACGCCGGCGTTGGCGACGTCGAGTTCAGCGAGGGCATGTTCTCCGTGCGCGGAACCAACCGCACCATCCCGATCCTCGAGTTGGCCCAGCGCATGCGTAGCAAGGAGATGCCCGAACCACTGGCGGGTGGGCTCGACAACGCCGCCAAATTCGTCTCACCGCAGATGAGCTTTCCGAACGGCTGTCACATTTGCGAGGTCGAGATCGACCCCGACACGGGCGCCGTCGGCGTTGTCGCGTACACGGCAGTCGACGATGTCGGCAACATGCTGCACGAAACCATCGTAGAGGGGCAGATCCACGGCGGCGTTGCCCAAGGCCTGGGGCAGGTCCTGGGGGAGCGGGTGATCTACAGCGAGGACGGTCAGCTGCTCACGGCCTCGTTCATGGACTATTTCATTCCGCGCGCCACCGATCTGCCGGCGCTGTCCGTGCATCACCACGTGGTGCCGTGCACGACCAATCCGCTTGGCGTAAAGGGCGCCGGTGAATCGGGCGTTGCAGGCTCCCTGCCGTCGGGCGTCAGCGCAGTGCTCGACGCACTGGCATCCCGTGGCATCACCCATCTTGATCTGCCGATGACGTCGCAGCGCATCTGGTCGGCTTTGCACGAGAAGAAGGCGGCCAGCGGACCGTAGAAAGCGGGCTATCTGCGATCCAGCCCGTGGTTCGTGTCTGGTTCTCGGGGATCCGCGGACGTCCTCTGAATCGGCGCCCTGCGTCATACCGGTCATCGCCGCGATGGGGCCGCTGCGATGCAGCGAGGCCTTCATCTCGCCGTGGGAGACTTGGTACTCTGATCTGGCGGAGGGTGGCGCTGCCAGGCGGCGCCACTCCCCTTCCGGGAGGGAGCGCAGGGACCCATGAAACGGCAGTTGCACCTGAACCTGTTCATCCACGGGCGTGGGCATCACGAGGCGTCATGGCGCCACCCGGGTTCGTCACCGTCGTCGCTGACCGACATCCGCTACTACCAGGACCTGGCGCAGCGGGCCGAGCGCGCGCTGTTTGATTCCATTTTCCTGGCCGATCAGCTGGCGCTCGGCGGAGATGTGACGCAGGCGGCGCGAACGTGGCTCGAGCCGATCACCGTTTTGGCGGCGCTCGCCGTGGCAACCAGCCGGGTCGGGCTGATTGCCACCGCGTCGACCACCTACACGGAACCCTTCAACCTCGCGCGCCAGTTCGCATCGATCGACCACATCAGCAACGGGCGTGCGGCTTGGAACATCGTCACCTCGTGGCTGGCCGCCGCGGCGGACAACTACGGCGGGATTGGCCAAGTCAGCCACGCCGACCGGTACGCCCGCGGCGAGGAGTTCATGGCGGCGGTGAACGCGCTGTGGGACAGTTGGGCCGCCGATGCCGTTATCGATGACAGGGCCAGCGGCCTCTATGCCAAGCTCGATCGCATCAGGCACATCAACCATCGTGGTGCGTTCCATGGCGTGGTTGGCGCCCTCAATATGCCGCGCTGTCCGCAGGGTCGACCGGTGCTCGTGCAGGCAGGCTCGTCCGACACCGGCCGCCGCTTCGCGGCACGGTATGCCGACGCCGTCTTCACGGCCCACATGGCGAAGGCGACGGCTCAGGAGTTCTACGCCGAATTGAAGAGGTTGGCGGCAGCCGAGGGACGCAATCCGGCGCATGTCCTCGTCCTGCCGGGCTTGAGCCCGATGATCGGCTCGACCGAGGCCGAGGCGCGACGCCTGGAGCGCGAGGTGAACGACCTGGCCGACCCGGTGGTCGGCCGCAAGCGCCTGTCCGGCCGGTTCGGCGGCCACGATTTCTCGCACTTGCCGCTCGACCGGCCGCTCCTGCCCGAGGATTTTCCCGACCCGAGCTCGGTCGAGGCGGCGCGCAGCCGCGCCGAGGTGATCCTCAATCTGGTGCGGCGCGACAACCCGACTTTGCGGCAGCTGCTGGGCTATCTGGCCGCTGCGCGCGGACACTACGTCATGGCCGGCACGCCGGGGCAGGTCGCCGACCTCATCGAAGACTGGTTCGCCGACGGTGCGGCCGACGGCTTCAACATCATGCCCCCCTTGCTGCCGGTCCAGCTGGACGTGTTCTGCGCCGAGGTGATTCCGCTGCTGCAGAGCCGGGGGCTGTTCCGGACCGAGTACACAGGAACGACCCTGCGCGAGCACTACGGCCTGCCCTGGCCCGCAAGCGTCTTCGACGATCCCAGCAAAGGGGGCGGGTGGAGTGAATCCGCCGCCGGAGTTTGAGCAGCTCGCGCAAACGGCGTGCGCGATGCTCGAGGCATCACGTGGCCATGCTCACCTCGCCCTGCGTTGTCACTTTAGGCAGATCCGATGCATTCGAACTGTCGTATCTGGTCTCATCGTCGCCGCATCAAAGGGGTGCACGCCCGAACCCGACACGTGCGGGCCCACAACGACAGGCAACCGAGCGCTGGCCAAATGGGAATGGCCAGCGTATGCTGCCAAATACCCGCGTACTGGGCCCTGGAGCCGCCTTGTAGGCCCCTTGGCGTGGGCCGACATTCATGCAAAGGAGGTATGACGGTGATACCAGCCCCATTCTCCTACCACCGCCCCAAGACCGTCGCCGAAGCGGCAGCCCTGCTCGCCCAGCACGGCGCCAGCGCGCGCATCCTCGCCGGCGGGCAGAGCCTGATCCCCATGATGAAACTCAGGCTGGCGGCGCCCGACCATCTGGTCGACCTGGCGGGCATCGCCGAGCTGAAGGGCATCCAGCGCAGCGGCAGCACCCTCGTCATCGGCGCCATGACAACCCAGCAGGAGCTCGCGCAATCGCAGGTCATTGCCGATGCGGTGCCGATCATCCGCGAGGCCGCGCTGCAGGTTGCGGACCCGCAAGTTCGCTACGTCGGCACGCTCGGCGGCAATATTGCCAACGGCGACCCCGGCAACGACATGCCGGCCATCATGATGTGCCTCGACGCCAGCTATCGCCTGAACGGGCGCTGGCGCGCGCCAGCGATCAAAGCCCGGGACTTCTACCTCGGTACCTATTCCACCGCGCTCAGCCCCGGCGCATTGGTGACCGCCATCGAGATCCCGGTGCCGCCGGCCGGCCACGGCTGGGCCTACGAGAAGCTCAAGCGCAAGATCGGCGACTATGCCACGGCTGCCGCGGGCGTGATGCTGACCGTTCGGAACGGCAAGGTGGCCACGTGCGCGATCGCGCTCTCCAACCTTGGCGACAAGCCTCTCCTGTCCAAGGACGCGGCGGCGGCCGTGATCGGCACGGCGCTGGAAAAGAGCGCGCTGGCTGCCGCTGTGGCGGCGGCCCGGCGCGCCATGGCGCCCGCTTCGGACACGCGCGGGCCTGCCGAATACCGCATTTCAGTCGGCGGCGTGATGGTCGAGCGGGCGCTGAGGAGAGCCTTCGAGCGTGCCAATCGCTGAAACAACGAGAACGTTGGGGAAGAACGCCATGGCAAAGGCTCACGTGAAGATGAAGATCAACGGGCGCGAGGTGGAGGGTCTCGTGGAGCCTCGGCGGCTGCTGATCCACTTCCTGCGGGAGGACCTCGGCCTGACGGGCGCCCACATCGGCTGCGACACCACCCATTGCGGCGCCTGCACCGTCGATCTCGACGGCAAGTCGGTGAAGAGCTGCACCATGTTCGCCGTGCAGGCCGAGGGCGCCAGCATCACCACCATCGAGGGCATGGCCAACGCCGACGGCTCGCTGCACCCGCTGCAGGAGGGCTTCCGCATGGAGCACGGCCTGCAGTGCGGGTTCTGCACGCCCGGCATGATCCTGCGCGCGCACCGGCTCTTGCAGGAGCGCCCGAACCCGAGCGAGGAGGAGATCCGCTTCGGCATCTCCGGCAACCTGTGCCGGTGCACGGGCTACCAGAACATCGTCAAGGCCATTCAGTACGCGGCGGCGAAGATGAGCGGCTGCCCCGCGCAAGGAGGCTGCGGAATGACCACGGCAACCCTGACGCGCGCAGAGCGCGAAGCCAAGCTCGAAGGCATGGGCTGCAAGCGGAAGCGGGTGGAGGACATCCGCTTCACGCAAGGGCGGGGCAACTACATCGACGACCTGAAGCTGCCCGGCATGCTGTTCGGCGACTTCGTGCGCTCGCAGTATGCGCATGCCCGGGTCAAGCGCATCGACACCTCCAAGGCGCTGAAGGTGCCGGGCGTGCTGGCGGTGCTGACCGCGGAGGAGCTGAAGGGCGTCAACCTCGCCTGGATGCCGACGCTTGCCGGCGACGTGCAGATGGTGCTGGCCGACGGCAAGGTGCTGTTCCAGAACCAGGAGGTGGCCTTCGTC
The DNA here is from genome assembly GCA_963758625.1 of uncultured Alphaproteobacteria bacterium. GTDB lineage: Bacteria > Pseudomonadota > Alphaproteobacteria > Rhizobiales > Hyphomicrobiaceae > AWTP1-13. The sequence goes on from CAVWWJ010000002.1 coordinate 93,272, forward strand.
GTGGCCGAGGACCGCTACTCGGCGGCCGACGGCGTGGAGGCCGTCGAGGTCGAATACGAAGAGCTCCCTGTCATCGTCGATCCCTTCAAGTCGATGGCGCCCGACGCGCCAGTGCTGCGCGAGGATCTCGCCGGCAAGACATCCGGTACGCACGGCCCCCGCAAGCACCACAATCACATCTTCGAGTGGTCGGTGGGCGACAAGGCCGGCACCGATGCCGCATTCCAGAATGCCGAGGTCAAGATCAAGGAGCTGATCTCCTATCACCGCACGCATCCCTCGCCGCTCGAAACCTGCCAGTGCGTCGCCTCCTTCGACAAGATCAAGGGCGAGCTGACGGTCCACGGCACCTTCCAGGCGCCGCACGTCATCCGCACCGTGGCCTCGCTGCTGTCCAAGATCCCCGAGCACAAGGTGCACGTGATCTCGCCCGATATCGGCGGCGGCTTCGGCAACAAGGTGGGTGCCTATCCCGGCTATATCTGCGCCATCGTCGCCTCCATCGTCACCGGCAAGCCGGTGAAGTGGGTGGAGGACCGCATCGAGAACCTCACCTCGACCTCGTTCGCACGCGACTACCACATGACGACCGAGATCGCCGCGACCAGGGACGGCAAGGTGACCGGTCTGCGCGTGTATGCTCTCACCGACCACGGCGGCTTCGATGCCTGCGCCAATCCCTCGAAGTTCCCGGCCGGCTTCTTCGCCATCGTCACGGGCTCCTACGATTTCCCCGTCGCCCACGCCGTGGTGGATGCCGTCTACACCAACAAGGCGCCTGGCGGTGTCGCCTACCGCTGCTCGCTGCGGGTCACGGAGGCCGCCTACGCGATCGAGCGCGGCATGGACATTCTCGCGCAGAAGCTCAACATGGACCCGGCCGAGCTGCGCCTCAAGAACTTCATCAGGCGCGAGCAGTTTCCCTACCAGTCGGCGCTCGGCTGGGAGTACGACTCCGGCGACTATCACACCGCCCTGAACAAGGCGATGGAGGCCGTCGGCTACCGGCAGCTGCGCGCCGAGCAGACCGCCAAGCGCGCCGCCTTCAAGCGCGGCGAGACGCGCGAGATCATGGGGATCGGCACCTGCTTCTTCACCGAGATCGTCGGTGCCGGCCCGTCGAAGAATTGCGACGTGCTTGGGCTCGCCATGTTCGACAGCTGCGAGATCCGTGTGCACCCCACCGGCGCCGCGCTTGCGCGCGTGAGCAGCAAGTCGCAAGGCCAGGGCCACGAGACGACCTACGCCCAGATCATCGCCTCCGAGATCGGCATCCCGGCCGACGACATCATGGTGGAGGAGGGCAACACCGACACCGCCCCCTACGGCATCGGCACATTCGGCACGCGCTCGACGCCTGTGGCCGGCGCTGCCATCGCCATGGCGTCGCGCAAGATCCGCAACAAGGCGCAGATGATCGCCGCCTACATGCTGGAGGTGCACGAGGGCGATCTGGAGTGGGACATCGACGGCTTCCGCGTCAAGGGCCTGCCCGAGAAGTTCAAGGGCATGAAGGAGATCGCCTGGGCCGCCTACAATTCCCCGCCGCCGGGCATGGAGCCGGGGCTCGAGGCCGTCAGCTACTACGACCCGCCCAACATGACCTTCCCGTTCGGGGCCTACATCTGCGTGATGGACATCGACGTCGATACCGGCGTCTACAAGGTGCGCCGCTTCTATGCACTCGACGACTGCGGCACCCGCATCAATCCGATGATCATCGAGGGCCAGGTGCACGGCGGGCTCACCGAGGCGTTCGCCATCGCCATGGGCCAGGAGATCCGCTACGACGCAGATCGGCAACGTGCTCACCGGCTCGTTCCAGGACTTCTTCGTCCCCACCGCCGTGGAAACCCCGCATTGGGAGACCGACCACACCGTCACGCCCTCGCCGCATCACCCGATCGGCGCCAAGGGCGTCGGCGAGAGCCCCAACGTCGGCGGCGTGCCGGCCTTCTCCAACGCCGTGAACGACGCCTTCTCGTTCCTGGGCTCGACCCACATCCAGATGCCCCACGACCACTGGCGCAACTGGATGGCGGCCAAGCGTCTGGGCGTGCACGAGTGAATCATGACCACCCGTCATCCCGGACGGAGCGGCGCGAGCCGTAGGCGAGCAGTCGCTCCGATCCGGGACCTCGTGAGGCAGGCTCCGACTCGTTCCGGGAGGTCCCGGATAGCCTCCCCCGGCCTTCGCCGGGGTCGGCTTCCGGGATGACGGGTAGAGGCTGACGATGACCCGGGATGAGATCGCCGAGCGCCTCGCCGCAGTCGGCTATGTGGCCGACCGCGAGCTGCCGATCGCGCTGCAGCTGATGGAGATGCTGGGCCGCCCTCTGCTGCTGGAGGGCGAGGCGGGTGTCGGCAAGACCGAGGTGGCCAAGGCGCTCGCGGCGGTGCATGGCGCCAGCGCTCATCCGCCTGCAGTGCTACGAGGGGCTCGACCAATCCACTGCGCTCTACGAGTGGAACTACCAGCGCCAGCTGCTGGCCATCCGCGCGCGCGAGGTCGCCGGTGCCGACCCCGACGCGGTGGAGCGCGACATCTTCTCCGAGCGCTTCCTGCTGGAGCGGCCTCTGCTCGCCGCCATCCGCCGCAGCGACCGCCCCGTTCTGCTGATCGACGAGGTCGACCGGGCGGACGAGGAGTTCGAGGCGTTCCTGCTGGAGCTGCTCTCCGACTTCCAGGTTTCCATTCCGGAGCTCGGGACCATCAAGGCCAGCAGCATCCCGCGGGTCGTGCTCACCTCCAACAGCACGCGCGAGCTGTCCGACGCGCTGCGCCGGCGCTGCCTCTATCACTATGTCGACTATCCCGATGTCGAGCGCGAGACGCGCATCATCCTGGCCCGCGTGCCCGGCATCGCCACTGCGCTGGCGCTGCAGATTGCGCGCATGGTGGAGGGCGTGCGTAAGGAGGAGCTGCGCAAGGTGCCCGGTGTCGCCGAGACGCTGGACTGGGCCGCAGCACTGCTCGGCCTGGGCGTCGCGAACCTGCACGACGACCCGCAGGCCGTGTACGAGACGCTGCGCTGTCTCCTCAAGACGCAGGAGGACCGTTCGCGCCTGACGCGCGAGGTTTCCGACCGCCTGCTGGGCAGGGTCGCGTGATGCACTCCGAGCTGCGGGACTTGCCGCAAGGCACCGACGTGAGCGTGCAGGTGCTGGTGCGCCTGGCCGACTTCGCGCGCACGCTGCGCGCCAACGGCTTCGCGGTCGGTCTCAAGGAGAGCGAGGACGCGGCACGGGTCATTGGCTCGGACATGGCGGTCAGGCCGGCGGCGCTGCGCTCGGCATTGAAATCGCTGTTCTGCGCGCGCCGGTCCGACTGGCTCAAGTTCGACGACATCTTCGATGCCTTCTGGCTGGGGCGCGGCATACGCACCGTGGTGCGGATGAGCGCCCAGGCCAAGGCGGCCACGCCCGCCGAATTGCGCCAGCTCGCCGGCCCCGACGCGCAGCATGCGACCGGACCCGGGCCTCGGCGAGCAGGTGTCGCGCGAGGGCGGCGATGCGGAGCAGGATTCCGGCAGTCGGGGCCGCATGGAAGGCGCCTCGCGCGTCGAGCGTCTCGCCGAGACGGATTTCCGCAAGATCGCCGACCCGCACGCGATCGCCGAGGCGCACGCGCTGGCCGCGCGCCTTGCCAGGAAGATGCGCACACGGCTTTCGCCGCCGCGAGCGCGCGCGCAACAAGGGCCGGCGAGTTCGATCTGCGGCGCACCATCAGGCGCAACATCAGCCACGGCGGCGTGCCGATCGAGCTCGTGTGGCGCAAGAGGAAGCGCAGGCCCCTGAGGCTGGTCGTGCTGCTCGACGCTTCCGGCTCCATGAGCCTCTACACCAGCGTATTCGTGCGTTTCATCCATGGCGTGCTCGACCATTTCCGCGAGGCGGAGGCCTTCCTGTTCCACACCCGCCTGGTGCACGTGTCGGCGGCCATGCGTGAGAAGGACGTGGGCCGGGCGCTGGAGCGGCTGTCCCTGCTGGCCCAGGGCGTGGGCGGCGGCACGCGCATCGGTGAGAGCCTTGCCGCCTTCAACCGCTGGCACGCGCCCAGCGTTATCCATTCGCGCACCTGCGTGATGATCATCTCGGACGGCTACGACACCGGCGGTCCGGCAGCCTTGGGTGCGCAGATGCAGCAACTCGCAAGGCGCTGCCGGCGCATCGTGTGGCTCAATCCGATGCTGGGCTGGGAGGGCTATGAGCCCAGTGCGCGCGGCATGCAGGCGGCCCTGCCGCACGTCGATCTGTTCGCGCCGGCGCACAGCCTGCAGTCACTGGCGGCACTCGAGCCTTACCTGGCGCGCCTGTAAACGGATCTCGACCCATGGAAAAGCCGGTCGACGTGCTCGATGAGATCAAGACGCTGAAGGAGGCGGGCGAGCCGTTTGCCGTCGCCACGGTGGTGCGCACGGTGGCTCTGACCGCCGCCAAGGCCGGCGCCAAGGCACTGATCCGCAGGGATGGCACCATCTCGGCCGGCTGGATCGGCGGCGGCTGCGCCCGCACGGCCGTGCTCGAGGCGGCCCGCGCGGCGCTCGCCGACGGCAGGCCTCGCCTGGTCTCGGTGCTGCCGGGCGATGCGCTGCAGGAGCTCGGCATGGATGCCGGCCAATCGAAGGCGGGCGTCGAGTTCGCCCGCAACATGTGCCCGAGCCAGGGAACCATGGACGTGTTCGTCGAGCCGGTTCTGCCGATGCCCGAGCTGCTCGTCTGTGGCGCGAGCCCAGTGGCGATCGCTCTGGCCGACCTGGGCAAGCGGTTGGGTTTCTGCGTCAGCGTCGCGGCGCCAGTGGAGGACCATCACAGGTTTCCGGCGGTCGATCTCGTCCCCGGCTACGACCTCGCGCGCCTCGGGGAGACGGAGCGCTACATCGTCGTCGCCACGCAGGGCCGCGGCGACGAAACCGCCCTCGCGGCCGCCCTGGCGGCACCCGCTCGCTACGTCGCCTTCGTCGGGTCGCATCGCAAGGCGGCCGCGCTGCGGCGCGCACTGGCGGCAAAGGGGGTCGATCAGGACCGGCTGGACGCCTTGCGCTCGCCGGCGGGGCTCGACATCGGGGCCGTTACGCCGGAGGAGATCGCGCTGTCCATCGTTGCGGAGATCGTCGAGCTGCGCCGGCGCGGGGTTCGCACGGCAACCGTGGGCGCAACCGCATGAGTATGCAACCCGCCTCACGCGGAGACCGGGCCCCGTGGCGGATACATTTGGCCGATCATCCGGCGCGCTGACCGGCCGCATCGGGTCGAGGCAGAGGCGTCTCGCCAGAATGCGCTCCCGCGCGCCTGGAAGCCCGCCCAGGGCCCTCGGAGCCTCGGCAGGTACTTTGGTGCCCCCAACCTCCTCACGAAAAAAACAGACCTCCCAGGCCCGAATCGGCAAGGCGTGCGCGCACCTGCAACCGGGCGTGCCAGCTTGTGCCGAAATGCGCCATCGACGGGTCCGAGGATGTGCGCGCAAGGATTGGCGCGACAGGAGAGAGCGGGCATGCTCGCCTGCAACCGACACCGTCGATGCAGCGCGCCCGCAAGACCCGGAGTGAGCCCATGCAACATCACCGCCTCGAGGCCAACGCCAAGACCTGCCACTGGGGCTTCTTCGATGCCGCGCGCCAGCCGGTGCTGACCATCGACAGCGGCGACCGGGTCACCGTCGACACGCTCACCGGCGCCCCGGAGGTGGTTCCGGCCTCGGGCTTCCACGTGCCGCCCGAGCTCGCCGAGGTCCACGCCGGCGCCGAGCGCTTCGCCGGCGGTCCGCACATCCTCACAGGCCCTATCGCCGTCCGGGGCGCGCGGCCCGGCCAGGTGCTCGAGGTGCGCATCCTCGACGTGAGGCTGCGCCAGGACTGGGGCTACAACGTCATCCGCCCGCTCGCCGGCACGCTGCAGGACGACTTCCACGAGACGCGGCTGATGCACATTGCGCTCGATGCGAAGCGCAACGTCGGGCGCCTGCCCTGGGGGCTGGAGCTGCCGCTGGCGCCGTTCTTCGGCATCATGGGCGTGGCGCCGCGGCCGGCCTGGGGCCGCATCACCTCGATCGTGCCGCGCGCGCACGGCGGCAACCTCGACAACAAGGAGCTGGTGGCCGGCAGCACGCTGTTCCTGCCGATCTTCGTGGAGGGTGCGCACTTCTCCTGCGGCGACGGCCACGGCGCCCAGGGCGACGGTGAGGTGTGCATCACCGCCATCGAGACGGCGCTGGAGGGCACCTTCGAATTGATCGTGCACGACGACCTGCGCTTCACGTACCCGCGCGCCGAGACGGCGGAGCACTACATCACCATGGGCATGGACCCAGACCTCGATCAGTGCGCGGTGATTGCGCTGCGCGACATGATCCGGCTGATCTGCGAGCGCACCAACCTGTCGCGGGAGGACGCCTACACGCTCTGCAGCCTCGCCGCTGATCTCCGGGTCACCCAGACTGTGAACGGCTCCAAGGGCATCCACGTCATGCTGAAAAAGTCCCTCCTCCACTCCGGGTAGAGCAGGGCAGACGCCCGCCCGAGGTGCCAACCGGGAGGAGCGCGCGGCGCGCGCTTGCCCTCGCGGCAGCGATGGAGTGGGCGCCGAGAGATAAGAACTGCGGCCCGGGGGAGTCGTTGCGGCGAGGCGTGGTACTTTGCCGACCGGGACCGTGGCCCGGCCCGCTCACAGAGGACACCGCCATGACCGAGGACGGGGCGCCGGCGGGCGTGCGCGACGTGGCCGTGATCGGCCTCGGGCAGATGGGGCGCGGCATCGCGCGCAATCTCGATGCTGCCGGGCGGCTCGCCGCGGTGTGGGACTGCGACCCCGAGGCGATCGAGCGCGCGGACCTGTCGCCCGCGGTGGCGCGCACCGGGCCCGCGACGCTCGGCGGCGCCAAGGCGGTGCTGCTCGTGGTGCCGGGGTCGGCTCAGATCCGCGCCGTGCTCGGCGACGGCGGGCTCCTGCAGGCGCCGCACGCGGGGCAGGTCCTCATCGACCTCACGACATCGGACCCGTCGGCGACGCGCGAGCTCGCCGAGGCGGCGTGGGCGACGGGTCGCGGCTACCTCGACTGCGGCATGACCGGCGGCGCCAGGGCCGCGGACGCGGGCACCATCACGCTGATGGTGGGCGGCGACGGTGCGGTCGTGGAGGCGTGCCGCCCGATCCTCTCTGCCTTCGCGGCCGAGGTCTTCCATGTCGGGGACAGCGGCGCCGGCCACGCCATGAAGCTCATCCACAACATGATCTGCCATACGATCTTTCTGGCCACCAGCGAGGGTTGCCGCCTGGCCGAGCGGCTCGGCATACCGCTCGAGACGGCGATTGCCGTCATCAATGCCGGAAACGCGCGGAGCTTCGTCAGCGAGCGGCGCTTTCCTGACCACGTCATCCCCGGCACCTTCGACGGCCGCTCGCGCACAGCCAACCTCGCCAAGGACCTCGCCATGGCCGCGGAGCTGGCGCGCGCGGCGGGGCAGCCGGGCGCCTACAGCGAGCTCGCGGCCCGCCTCCTGGCGCGTGCCATCGAGCAAGGCCTGGGCGAGGAGGATTTCACCCGCCTCTATGAGCACCTGCCGGACCTGGTGTGAGATATCCGACGCACCCGTCATCCCGGAAGCCGAGCCCCGCAGGGGCGAGGCTATCCGGGACCTCCGAACGAGTTGCACCTCACCTACGAGGTCCCGGATCGGTGCGCTGCTCGCCTTCGGCGCGCATCGCTCCGTCCGGGACGACGGTCTGACACCCGGCACCCCGGATACGGGCGAGGAGCGCGCGCAGGCGCGCCCGCATCGCTGCCAAGACGAGGGTAAGCGGGCTGAGCGGGGCTTGCGGCGCGGCGGTGCCGGGCGGCGCGCCGCAGGCGGGCGTCGATGTTCTGCGCGAAGGCTTCGCCGATGCGCTGCGCGAGGTCGCGGGCGAGGCCCGAGCGGCCGATCTGGGCGAGCAGACCAGTGAGCGCGTAGCCGATCGCCACATCGACGCGGGTCGCCGGGCCGCCGGAGGCGCCCGCAACAAGGGAGAGGCGGTAGTCGACACTGCCGCTGACGCGCGAACCGCTCCTGCGGTCGGCGCCGTGGCCCTCGATGACCTGGCGGTAGTCGTCCGGAAGCTGCCTGACGCTGCCGGCGCCCGCGAAGCGCGCGACGATCGGCCCGAGCCCGACCTCGATGCGGCCGGTGATCTTGCCGTCCTGCGGCGGGCCGTCGAGCCGCGCGCCGGGCATGCAGAGCGCGACCGCCTCGGGGTCGGACATCAGCGCCCAGACCGCCTCCCGCGGATGCTCCAGCACGAAGGACTGGGAGAGGCGCACGCCGCCGTCGGGCGTCACCTCGATGCTGCCCGTGGTGACGCGCACCGGCTCATCGGACGATCGGCGACGGGTGGGCCGGGGTCTGACCCCTGCGGGTCAGACCCTCCGCTCGACCCTATGTATCTGTCTCCATGCGTGCAGAAACGGGTCCTGGCGCGGGTCCGAGCCAGCGGTTCGTAGCGGGTGCCATGGGGTCAGACCCGCAGGGTCTGACCCCTGCGACCCCTTCTACCATCACGCGAGATATGGCGTCGACGATGCCCATGTAGCCGGTGCAGCGGCACAGGTTGCCGCTCATCTCGCGGCGGATCTCGGGGCGCGTCAGCCCGCTCTTGCGGCGTACCAGGTCGCGCGCGGCGATCAGCATGCCGGGCGTACAGTAGCCGCACTGCAGGGCATGCGCCTCGGTGAAGGCGCGGCGCAGGCGGGCCATCAGCTCGTCGTCGTCGAAGCCCTCGATGGTGCGCACGCGGGCGCCGTCGCAGGCCACCGCCCAGGTGATGCACGAGCGTGCGATCTCGCCGTCGATCTCCACCGTGCAGGCGCCGCAGATGCCATGCTCGCAGCCCAGGTGCGTGCCCGTGAGCAGGAGATGCTCGCGCAGGAGGTCGGCGAGGTTCGTGCGCGGCGCCACGTCCCGCTCCACGGGCCGTCCGTTGACGGTGAGCGCGATCCTCATGGCGCACCGTCATCCCCGCGGAGGCGGGGACCCACGGCACCTATCCGCATAGGTGCGCATGTTGCGTCGGGAATGCGCTCCGGGCACCGTGCCCCGCCAAGAGCAGACCCCCGGTGCGCGGTGTCCTGGGTCCCCGCCTGCGCGGGGATGACGCCAGTGGGGAGCGCGGTGCGCATTGCGATGCGCTCGCTCGCCTGCAGGGCATGCTTCATTGGGAAAAAGCCTCGTCGAGTGCGCGCTTCAGCGCAGTAGTGTGGACGGCAAGGTTGAAGGCATCGCCGGCAAAGCCTGTCGATCCGAGCAGGGCGCGTGCGGAATTGGCGGCCAGGGTCTCCTTGCGATCCAACTCTAACTGCATGATCAATGGCCGGCTGGTTGTTGCACCAGCGGAGACGCAAACGCATGAGCCGTCCGGATCGCCGACGACCACGCCGATGGCGTCGGCGAACTCGCCCGCCTTGCGGCAGATCTTGTGGAAACCGAAGCGCGCGCCGCGCGGGAGCCTCGGAATGCGGACTCCGAGAATCAGCTCCCCTTGCGCAAGCTCCGTCTGCATGGCACCGCGCACGAAGGCGGGCAAGGCGGCACGGCGATGGCCGCCCGCGCCGGCGATCACCACCTCCGCCCGCAGCGCCGTCAGGCAGGCGAGCCAATCCGCCGACGGGTCGGCATGGGCGAGGCTGCCGCCGATGGTGCCGCGGGTGCGCACCGCGCGGTAGCCGATGCCATGGGCGACGCGCGCCAGAAACCCGCCGCTGGGATCGGGAATGCGGCCGTCCTCGACGGCGGCGTGGGTGACCGTGGCGCCGATGGTGACAGCGTCCACCTCCTCGGCGACGGCCGCAAGCTCGGGGATGCGGGTGATGTCGACGAGCAGGGCGGGCTGGGCGAGGCGCAGGTTGAGCATGGGCCCGAGCGTCTGGCCGCCGGCGAGCACCCGCGCTCCGGGCGTGCTGCGCAGCGCATCCAGGGCCTCGGTGACGGTGGCGGGCCGGACGTAGTCGAAGGCGGCGGGCTTCATACAGTGGTACCCGTCATCTTACAGAGGTACCCGTCATCCCGGACGGAGCGATGCGCGCCGAAGGCGAGCGGCGGTCCGATCCGGGACCTCCCGAGGCGTCCGACTCGTTCGACGAGGTCCCGGATAGTCTCCTCCGGCCTTCGCCGGGGTCGGCTTCCGGGATGACGGGTGCAGCCCGCGCGATCGCCTCGAGGATGCGGCGCGGCGTGATCGGGGAGACGAGCAGCTCGGCACCCAGGCCCTCGAGCGCGTCGTTGACGGCGTTGGTGATCGCCGCCGGCGGAGCAATGGAGCCGCCCTCGCCGATGCCCTTCTGGCCGAAGCGGGTGTAGGGCGACGGCGTCTCCATGTGCAGGATGCGCACCTCCGGCACCTCCGCGGGGCCGGGCAGCAGGTAGTCGGAGAGCGTGGAGGCGAGCGGCTGGCCCTGGGCGTCGAAGGGGACCTCCTCGTAGAGCGCGGTGCCGATGCCCTGGGCCGTGCCGCCCAGGATCTGCCCGTCCACGATCATGGGGTTCACCAGCACACCGCCGTCCTCTACTACCACGTAGTCGAGGATCTCCACCTCCCCCGTCGCCGTGTCCACGGCCACGGTCGCGGCGTGCGCCGCGTAGCTGAAGGTGCCGGTGTCGCGCTTGGCCTTGTAGCCGGCGGTCAGCTCGAGCCCGGCGGGATTGACATCGGCGGGCACATCCTGCGGGCGGCGGTACCAGGTGCGCGCCACCTCGGCGACCGCGATGCGGCCCGACGGCCCCACCACCCAGCCCTGCTCGATGCGTACGTCCTGGCGGCGCGCCTGCATGAGGCTGGCGCCGATCTCGAGCACGCGGTCGGCCAGCATCTCGCACGCCGTCGCCACCGCTCCGCCCGACATGATCATCGAGCGCGAGCCCCAGGTGCCGGTCGAATAGGGCGTCTCCGCAGTGTCGCCGTGCACCAGGCGGATGCGGTCGTGCGGCACGCCGAGGATGGAATGGGCGACCTGGCTGAGCGTCGTCTCCATGCCCTGGCCGTGGCTGTGGGCACCGATCCTGAGCTCCAGCGCACCGTCCGGCGTGAAGCGGGCCTGGCACTGCTCGTAGCCGGGCACGAACGGGATGCCCCAGGCGGCGTAGACGCTGGTGCCGTGCCCGCCCTGCTCCGTGTACATGGCGAAGCCCACGCCGATGCGCCGGCCATCGGCCTCGGCCTTCTTCTGGCGCGCGCGCATGTCCTCGAGGCCGATGGCGTCGACGGCGCGGCGCAGCGCCTCCGGATAGTCGCCGGAGTCGAAGTGGCGCTTGGCGATGTTGTCGAAGGGCATCTGCTCCGGCCGCACCAGGCTGTTGAAACGGAGCTGCGTGGGCTCGATCCCGAGCTCGCGCGCCAGCGCATCGAGCGTCACCTCGAGCGCGAAGCACACGCCGGTGCGCGCCACGCCGCGGTAGGGCAGGATCGGCGGCTTGTTGGTGGCGACCGACCGGGTACGGCAGCGGTAGTGCGGGAAGTCGTAGAGGCCCGGGCAGGATCGAGCCGATCTGCCCGCTTCCAGGCACGCGGAGAACGGGTAGGCCGAATAGGCCCCGGAATCGACGGTCGCCTCGCAATCGATCGCCAGCAGCCGGCCTCGCGCGTCCGCATAGACGGTGATGAGGTAGTGGTGCTCGCGGCAATTGGCGTTGAGGAGGCTCTCGCGCCGGTCCTCCAGCCAGCGCAGCGGGTGGCCCAGCCTGCGCGTGGCCCAGGAGAGCGCGATCTCCTCGGGGAGAAGGATGCCCTTGTAGCCGAAGCCGCCGCCGACGTCGGGCGCGATGACGCGGACGGCGCCCTCGTCGAGCCCCAGGCACTCGGCGAGACCGGTGCGCACGATGTGCGGCTGCTGCGTCGAGCTGTAGACGACGAGCTGGTCGAGCCGTGCATTCCAGCTCGCCACCACGCCGCGCCCTTCCAGGGGGCACATGGCCTGGCGCGCCGTGCGCAGCTCGCGCGTGACGGAGACGGCGGTCCTTCGGCCTTCGACCGCCTCGAAGGCCACATCCGTCGTGATGGTGAGGAACAGGTTGTCGCCCCAGTGCTCGTGCACCAGCGGCGCGCCGGGCTCGCGGCCCTGCAGCATGTCGTGGACCACGGGCAGAGGCTCGAAGTCGATGTCGACCTCGGCCGCCAGGTCCTCCGCCTCGGCGCGCGTGGGGGCCACGCACAGCGCGATCAGCTCACCGACGTGTCTCACCTTGCCCGTCGCAAGGACAGGCTGCACGGAGGATTTGAACCCCGGCAGGGAGGTGTCGGCGCGGATCGGGGCGACGCCGGCGAGATCCTCGGCGATGAAGACGCGGTCGCGCAAGTTGGGTGGGATGCGGATCGCCTGGATGCGGGCATGTGCCAGGGGGCTGCGCAGGAAACTGACCTCCTGCATGCCGGGAAGGCGGACATCGCCGACGTACTCGCCGCGTCCGCGCATATAGCGGTCGTCCTCCTTGCGCAGGAGGCGCGCGCCGATGCCCTGGTACCGGTGCGAGGGGAGGCAGCCCGTGCCTCCAGCCTCTCGATAATGCCGATATGCGCCAGGGGGTTTACCCCGTCCGATGTTGGAAGCAGTGCCTATGCAGGGCGCAGCGGGGTCGCAATCGGTCGTGAAGCACGGTGGCGTAGGTTGGGTCAGCGCGCGAAGACCGCAGACTAACATAACTCAGGGGTGTCGGGCTGCCCTCGGCTTTCGCCGGGGTTAACCCAACCTACGGGATCAGCTCGATGTTGAGCTTCACGTAGTCGCCGGGATAGGTGATCTCGCCGACATAGATCACCACGCCGTCCTTGTCGGTGACGACGCAGCGCGCCTCGGCGGTGGGCGCGTTGAGCGCGATGCCCAGATGCTGCGCGGTGTCGAGGTCGGCGGCGCCGACCACCACCGTCTGGTGGGCGCGGGCGATCGCGAGGCCCTTCATCTCCACAGCACGGCCAATGCCACGCGCGTGGAGAAGGCCTTGGGCGCCCTGGCGTGGATGTGCCTGGCGACGTGCACCCGGGCGAAGGCGTAGGGCTCGCCGTCGCGCTTCTGGATGCTGCGGACGGCGACATAGGCGGGCGCGGGGATGCCGTCGTCCGCCGCGATGCGTGGCGGGGTGCCGGCATCGCCAGGGAGCAGCTCCGGGACGTGATCGCGGACCGGGGCGATCAGGCTCTGCCAGTCCGTGGCGAGCTGCAGCCAGCGGTCGTGTGCCACCGACTTGGTGACGAAGGTGCCGCGGCCCTGGTGCGACTTCAGCAGCCCCTCGCTCTGCAGGAGCTCGATCGCCTGTCGCACCGTGACGCGCGCGACGCTGAACTCGCGCTCGAGCTCCTCCAGCGTCGCGATCCTTTCGCCGACGGCCCAGCGGCCATCGCGAATGCGCCGCTTGAGCGCAGAGGCCACCTGCAGATAGCGCGGCACGCGGCTTCCGGCATCGTGGCGCGGCAAGGGCATGCGTGCGCGGTTGGCCATCGGTCCCCTCTGGCGTGCTATCGCTCGGCGCTCCCGCGCTCTCCTGGTCGGCGCAGGCAGGTCCGCCGGCGCTGACCGGCCAAGCCCGAGATTCTAGGCGCCCGAGCTATTTGTCCTTGGGCTTGCCGAGCCCCATCTGCTTGGCCAAATGGCTGCGCGCGGCAGCATAGTTCGGGGCGACCATAGGATAGTCGTGCGGCAGGCCCCACTTTTCGCGGTATTCCTCGGGAGAGAGATTGTAATGCGTGCGCAGATGCCGCTTCAGAGACTTGAACTTCTTCCCGTCCTCCAGGCAAATCAGATAGTCGTCGTGGATCGATTTCTTGGGCGCAACGGCCGGTTTCAGCTCCTCTCGGTCGCCACCCGCTGCACGTTGCGATGCTTTGCTGAGAGCTTCGTGTACATCCGCAATAATTGTCGGTAAATCCTCGCGGCCAACCGTGTTGTTGCTGACATATGCCGAGATGATGTCAGCTGTAAGCGCGACCAGATTTAGCTTATCTAGTTGTTCCATAATTCAGCTCCGTCCGGCACTTGCTGTCTACTTTGCAGACAGCCGTGCAAATCCCACACAACCCCCGTCGCTGAGCGGCTACAACGCCGTTTAGGTCCCCTCCGCACCTATACGTGGCGGCGGATCACGCCGTGCAGACGCGATCTTCTACACTATTCATGCAACGCCTACAATGGACTTGCTCAGTAGAAGAGCAGCGGTTGACAACAAAACGCCGGGTAGCAGGCCAGACTATTTGCCTCGTCTGGCGAGCCCTGGAAGATTAACAAAAAGAAATGCGCAACTGGTTGCGGCAAGAGCACATCTATACAACACCCTCCCAGCTTCGGCTTACAAGCCCGCGGCCATGCGCTGCGCCGCTGGCAGACACGAAGACTTGAAGTCGCCCCGCCGCGGCGTTAACGCCATAATGGGGCCGTGGTCAGCCTCCATCTACGCGCCACCCCAGACAAGGCCCCCCACATGTCCAAGAGCGCAACCGCCGAGCGCGCCGACAAAGTCGTCAAGAGCGATGCCGAATGGCGCGCCGGGCTGACGCCCGAGCAGTACTACGTCCTGCGCCAGCACGGCACCGAGCGGCCGGGCTCATCGCCCCTCAACCGCGAGAAGCGCAAGGGCACGTTCCTGTGCGCGGCCTGCGCGCCAGCCCCTGTTCGCTTCCGGCGCCAAGTTCGAGTTCGGGCACCGGCTGGCCGAGCTTCGACAGGCCGGCCTCCGAGGACGCGGTGAGCGAGCACGAGGACCTGCTCACTCTTCATGCGACGCACCGAGGTACGCTGTGCCCGCTGCGACGGCCATCTCGGCCACGTCTTCCCCGACGGGCCCCGCGAGACGACGGGCCAGCGCTATTGCATCAACGGCGCCGCGCTCAAGTTCAAGCCGGAGGACGGCTGACGCTGCCGGCAAGCACGTCCTGGGAACCACGCCTCGCGTGCCGAGGCGGCGGGTGGTCAGACGGTGAAACATGGGGCGTAGATGCTCCCGCTTCGCGGCCGACTGGAGCGGCCGGAGCGGGAAAGCCCGACTCCGTTTCGGAAAGCGCAGGGTCGACGCCGGCCGGACCCACCGCAGCTCACCGTCTCACCCGCACATCTCGGCCGCGAACCGTGTTCAAGAAAGGCCCCTCGCATGCACGGTCTCAATCGCCCTCTCGTCCGCCCATCGCCCCCGGTTGCCGAGCGGCGGCCCGAGTTCTCGGTCCACCACGGCGTCGAGCTGGTCGACGAGTACGCCTGGCTGCGCGCGCGCGAACTGGCAGGAGGTGATGCGCGACCCGAGCGCCCTCGACCCGCCATCCGCGCCTACCTGGAGGCCGAGAACGCCTATACGCAGGCGGCGCTCGAGGACACGACCGGCGCTGCAGGCCGAGCTGTTCGCCGAGATGAAGGGCCGCATCAAGGAGGACGACAGCTCGGTTCCCGCTCCCGACGGCCCCTTCGCCTACTTCACGAGCTATGTCACCGGCGGCCAGTATCCGCGCATTGGCCGGCGCCCGCGCGGCGGCGGCGCCGAGGAGGTGCTGCTCGACGGCAACAAGGAGGCGGAGGGGAAGGCCTACTGGCAGCTCGGCGCCATCGCCCACAGCCCCGACCACCGCCTCCTGGCCTACGCCGTGGACGACAAGGGCTCCGAGCTCTACACCGTGCGCATCCGCGATCTGGCCACGGGCGCCGACCTGCCGGACGTGCATCACCGATACGCGCGGCTCGCTGGTCTGGGCGCGCGACAGCAAGACGCTGTTCTACGTGCGTCTCGACGAGAACCATCGGCCGCTGTTCGTCTACCGGCACCGGATCGGCACGCCGTCGGAGCAGGACGTTCTGGTCTACGAGGAGAGGGACCGCGGCTTCTACGTCGGCGTCGACCAGACCCAATCCGGCAAGCTCATCGTCATCGACGCCCACGACCACCAGACCAGCGAGGTCTATCTGATCGACGCGGAGGCGCCGGAAGGGCCCCCGCGCGCTGGTGGCGGCGCGCGAGCACGGCCACGAGTATTCCGTCGATCACCACGGCGACCGGCTGTTCATCCTCACCAACTCCGGCGGCGCCGAGGACTTCCGCATCTGCGAGGCGCCGCTCGCCGATCCGGGCCCTCGAGCTGGCGCGAGGTCGCTCCCGCATCGGCCGGGCCGGCTGATCCTCGACATCGTCGCCTTCGCCGGCCATCTCGTGCGGCTGGAGCGCGAGGACGGCCTGCCGCGCATCGTCGTGCGCCAGCTGAGCCGACGGCAGCGAGCACGCCATCGCCTTCGACGAGGAGGCCTATGCGCTCGGCATGTCGGGCGGCTACGAGTTCGACACCACCACGCTGCGCTTCACCTACTCGTCGATGACGACGCCGGCGCAGATCTACGACTACGACATGGCACACCCGCACCCGCGTCCTGCGCAAGACGCAGGAGGTGCCGAGCGGCCACAACCCCGCCGACTACGTCACGCGCCGGCGTGCTCGCGCCGGCCCCCGACGGCGAGACGGTGCCGATCACCCTGCTCTACCGGAAGACCACGCCGCTCGACGGCTCGGCGCCGCTGCTCCTCTACGGCTATGGCGCCTACGGCATCGCGATCCCGGCGGGGTTCTCCACCACCTGGCTGTCGCTGGTCGATCGCGGCTTCGTCTTTGCCATCGCCCACATCCGCGGCGGCAAGGACAAGGGCTATCGCTGGTACACGGACGGCAAGCGCGACAGGAAGCTCAACACCTTCACCGACTTCATCGCCGCCGGCGAGTACCTGGCCGAGCAGGGCTACACGCGGCGCGGGCGCATCGTCGCCAACGGCGGCTCGGCCGGCGGCATGCTGATGGGCGTGGTCGCCAACATGGCGCCCGACCTGTTCCTCGGCATCATCGCCGACGTGCCGTTCGTCGACGTGCTCAACACCATGCTCGACGCCGACCTGCCGCTGACGCCGCCGGAATGGCCCGAGTGGGGCAATCCGCTCGCGTCCAGCGGAGGACTTCGCCATCATCCGCTCCTACTCGCCCTACGACAACGTGGCGGCGCAGGCCCTATCCGCACATCTTCGCCTACGCCGGGCTCTCCGACCCGCGCGTGACCTACTGGGAGCCCGCCAAGTGGGTCGCGCGGCTGCGGGCCCGCAACACCAGCGACAGCCTGATCCTGCTCAAGACCAACATGGAGGCCGGCCACGGCGGCGCCTCCGGGCGCTTCGAGCAGCTCGAGGAGGTGGCGCTCGACTTCGCCTTCGCCCTCAAGATCGCCGGCAAGGCGTGCACCTACCGTCATCCCGGAAGTCGAGCCCCGGCCCAGCCGGGGCGGAGAGCTATCCGGGACCTCGTGCCACAAGCGCAACGCTGCACCGGCTCGCACAATCGCGGATTGCTGCTAGCAGCATCCGCGCCCGAGCGGGCATGGAAAAGCCCGAATCGGGACCCCATCTTTCACATGCAACAGGGGAGTGCGGGCCATGCAATTGAGCTTACGCAAGACTTCTGGTGGCATTGGGCGTCGGCGCGGCCATCATCGGCCTCTTCGCTCTCGATGCCATGCGTCGCGACGGCCTCGACGGGCTCTTCAAGGGTGACAGGGCGGAGGGCAAGGGCGGCACCGCCAACGACACGCCGGCCCCGCTGCGCAAGACCACGCCGCCACCGATCCTGACCCCGGCCGCGGGCGCGCAGCCGCCGGCGGATGCCGACGCTCCCGAGCCGCTCGAGGCCGCGGCGCGCGACGAGCACGCGCAGCGCCTCATGAAGGCGATCGACTCCATTCTGCAGGGCGCCGCCAAGGACCGCAGCGAGGCGCGCAAGCTGCCCTCCGACAACGACTACCTCCTGAAGCCGATCTGGGCCGATACCAAGGAGGGCCGCGAGCGCAAGGTGCGCGACCTCCTCGATGCTGTCCTCAGCATCGTCTCCGACGCCCCGGTGGTCGCGCTGCAGAAGAAGATCGAGGGCCTGCGCAAGACCATGCGCGAGCTCGACGACCGCATCGTCAGGCTGCGCGAGAAGCAGCTGATGGCGCCCAAGGAGGGTGTGCTGCCCGGCCTCTTCACCGAGACGGCAGAAAGCATCGGCAAGGAGATCGACGACGCCAAGAGGCGTCTCGCCCTCAACCGCGACGAGGTCGCCAAGACCAAGGCCGAGATCCGATTTGGCCCTCAAGAAGGTCGGCCTCGAGCTCTCCGCGGAGCAGACCGACCTCTTGCTCGACGGCGTGCTTTCGGGCGACCTCGTGCGTCTCGTCACCGTGTTCAACTCCGCCAAGGTGATCGATGCCCAGCTCGGCAGGCTGCTGGTGGCATCGGGCGAGAACATCGGGGCGGCGCGCAAGTATTTCGCCATGCACGCGGCGCTCTTCGCGCTCCTCGTGCACGCGCAGGACACGGTGATCGGCAAGATCGACAAGGTCTATCTGCCGAAGCTCGCGACCATCGAGGCCGACATCCGCCTCGCCCGCGCGAGGACGGCCGAGCTGCTGGGCGGGGAGAACTCGGAGAGCCAGAAGCGGGTGCTCGAGGCCAACCGCGAGAGCCAGCGCCTCGCCGAGGACGCCGCGCGGGGCTACCGGCGCTATCTCCTGCAGCAGCGCGAGCAGATCGCCAAGGCGCGCCAGCGCACGACGCACGACTTGAAGATCGCCGACAACACCTTCGAGACCGTGGAGGTGAGCTTCCAGCTGCGCAATCTGATGCGCGAGGCCGCGGCCTCCTTCGAGGCGCTGCAGAAGCTCGAAGCCCCCACCTTCGACCAGATCTTCAAGAACGAGGAGCTGCGCCGCGAGTTCGAGAACCTCACGCGCAAGCTCGACGCGCCCAGCAGCTGATGCCCCGGCCCCGGATGGGATCGCAGCTGCAACCTTGGTTCCACCACAAACGCCACCCAACCTGAAGCGGGGTCAGACCCCTCGCGTCGGCGCCTGCTGTCGATCGCAAGCGTTGGAGGCGAGGGGGCTGACCCCGTGTGCCGGGGTCTGACCCCGTGATGCCCCAGCCCATGTGGATAACCCGGAGAGCATGGTTCGAGCGTCGGAACTCCGTTCACGATGGCTTGCGGTCCTGGCGCGGGCGGCGGCGCTCATATCGAGCCAGCTGTCGATTGCGGCCGTGCTCGGCGTCACGCTCGCTTCGCTGCTGCCCGACGGCGGCCCCGCCCCGGCCTCGGCGCCGCCAGCCCCTTCGCCACACGTCTCCCTGGTGCCTAAGGTCGAGAGCACGGCAGCGCCCGCCTTGGGCATCGAGATCGTGCGCACCAGGCGGGTCCCCTTTCCTGGCAGAGACTCCACCTGCCGACGCGGCCCTGCCGGAGATCACAGGTCCGGCCTCGCTCCTCGAAGTTGCGCAGCATCGCCCGCGCGAGCGCAAGCCGGCTCAGCCCCAGGCCGAGAGCGGCGCGCTCGGTAAGGCCGGCGCCACCTCTGCACCGGACAAGGAGAAGGCGCCGCCCGATCGCGCCGATCCCAAGGCTGCGGCGCCGCAGCCCGCACCGCCCGAGCCCGACGAGTGGTCCGACCCGGAGATCATCGCCGCCCTCAGGGACTGCTTGCGGCGGCTGGCGCCGCTCGGGGCCGCAGGTCGAGATTGCCCAGCCGATCCGAGCAGGAGCGGTGCGGGGCGCCGGCCCCCGTCGTCCTCAAGCGCATCGGTTGGGCCCCAACCGGTCGAGTTCCAGCCGCTGCCCATGCTCAACTGCGCCATGGTGGCGAGCCTGCACACCTGGGTCGAGAAGACGCTCCAGCCGGCGGCCCAGGAGCTCCTCGGCAGCCCCATCGTGCGCATCCGCAACGCCTCCGGCTACGCCTGCCGCAACCGGGTCGGAAGCATGTTCCACGGCGAGCGGCTGAGCGAGCATGCGCTCGCCAACGCCATCGACATCGCGGGCTTCGTCACCGCCGACGGCCGCACCATCGACGTCCTGGGCCAGTGGGGCCCGACAGCGCGCGATCTGCGCGAGGAGCAGGAGAAGGCCGGCGAAGCCGCGGCCGAGGCCAAGGCTGCGGCGCGGGAGGCCGAGAAGCTGGCCGCGGAGGCGGCCAGGGCGGCGCAAGGCGGCGCGCGGCGCCAAGCAGGTCGGCGCCAAGGCGGAAGCCGCGCGCACCAAGGAGGAGGCGGAGCGCAAGCGCGAGGAGGCGGAGGCGAAGGAGGCCGAGTGGCGCAAGGCCTGCAGGCGCGGACCGCCGCGATGCAGAAGCTCGGGCGCGGCTCCGATGCCGGCAGGGGCGATGCGCCTCGCATCCAGCGCAAGGACGCGAGGAAGCGCGCCGACGCCAAGGGCGAGGCCCCCACCCTCGCCGACGAGGGCGAGCACGGCCTGCTCTGCCGAGGCCGCCTTCCTGCGCCGCCTGCACGGCGGCGCGTGCGGCACCTTCCGCACGGTGCTGGGCCCCGACGCCAACGAGGCCCACCGCAACCACTTCCACTTCGACCTGGCCGCCCGCAAGCGCAACACCGCGTTCTGCGAGTAGGGGCGACGGCGCGCCTTCGGCCCGACGCCAGGACGAGGCACTCGCATGGACCGTGCCGCCTACAATCGGCCTAGAGTGGGAACAGCAGGAACCCAAGGAACCGCAGGGTAGAAAACAATGGACCACGCCCCCGCCGAGACGCCCGAGCGCAAGGCCTTCTACGCCCGCATCGACAAGAAGAACCTCGCGCCGCTGTGGAGCGTGCTGAGCGACCTCGTCACGCCGGAGCCCAGGAGCGCCTGCCAGCCGGCGCTGTGGCGCTTTTCCGACATCCGCGCGGCGATGCTGGAGGCGGGCAGGCTGATCACCGCCAAGGAGGCGGAGCGGCGCGTGCTGGTGCTCGAGAACCCCGGCTTGCGCGGCCAGTCGCGCATCACCACCTCGCTGTTCGCCGGCGTCCAGCTCGTCATGCCGCGCGAGGTGGCCCCGGCGCACCGCCATTCGCCCTTCAGCGCTGCGCTTCGTGCTGGAGGGCAACGGGGCGCACACCTCGGTCGACGGCGAGCGCACGCTCATGTCGCCCGGCGACTTCGTCATCACGCCGGCCATGACCTGGCACGACCACGGCAACGCGACGGACGAGCCGATGTTCTGGCTCGACGGCCTCGACCTGCCGCTGATCGCAACGCTCGACGCCTCGTTCATCGAGCAGCTCGGAGCGGATGAGCAGCCGATCGCCAGGCCCGTGGGGGATTCCTCGGCGCGCTACGGCGCCAACCTGCTGCCCGTCGACCGGCGCGGCGGCGTCGTCCACCTCGCCGATCTTCAACTATCCCTGGGCGCGCACGCGCGAGGCGCTGGCCCAGCTCGCCAAGGCCGGCGCGCCCGATGCCTGCCACGGCATCAAGATGCGCTACACCAATCCGGTCACCGGCGATCATGCCATGCCCTCGATCGGCACCTTCATCCAGCTCCTGCCCAAGGGCTTCAAGACCGCGCGCTACCGCTCGACCGATGCCACCATCTTCGTCGCCGCCGAGGGGCGCGGGCGCACGCGCGTCGGCGAGCAGGACCTCGCCTGGGGCCGCAACGACATCTTCGTGGTGCCGAGCTGGAAGCCCGTCGTGCACGAGGCGGAGGAGGAGAGCGTGCTGTTCTCCTTCTCGGACCGCCCGGTGCAGGAGAAGATCGGCGTCTGGCGCGAGGACCGCGGCAACGCGTGAATCTGCCTCTCCCCGCTTCAGAAGGGGTTAGACCCCTCGCGTCGGCGTGAGTGCGTCTCTCGACGCTGGTGGCGAGGGGCTGACGCCGCCGGCCGGGGAGAGGGAAGCCGAAGGCGACGTTGGGGCTTATCATCGACGGGAAGCTGCAGTAAGAGGCTCCGGCGTCGTCGCCGTGACGAGCCACCCATCGATCAGGAGGACACCCATGCCCATCACCCGTCATGAGCCATCGAAAATCTACTCCAAGGTCGTGGAGGCCAACGGCTTCGTATTCACCGCCGGCATCGTCGCCGACGACATCAAGCAGGACGCACGCGGCCAGACCCAGCAGATCCTCGCCGAGATCGACCGCTTGCTGAAGCTCGCGGGCACCGACAAGACCCACGTGGTATCGGCCACCATCTGGGTCAGCGACATCCGCCACCGCGACGCCATGAACGAGGCCTGGATCGCGTGGAACGGCGGCCAGAACCTGCCCGGCCGCGCCTGCATCGAGGCTAAGCTCGCCCATCCGAACGCACTCGTGGAGATCTCCGTCGTCGCTGCCAAGTGACACGAAGTGACGGAATTTTAATAGCCCTGGCGTGCAATCGCTGAGGTTTCCGGACTGGCCGGCGCTGCGTTCTGCTGTGTCGCAAAAGCTGCTGGCGGGGCGAAAAGTCGCGCGTGCGACCCTCGGTCAATCGCGTGACCTTCCGGAATGGGTCAGCGTGAGGGTCAATCAACGCATTTCGCGGCAGGGGCATTCATGAGAAGTTTGCTGGTGAGCGCGGCTGTGCTCTGTCTAGCGCTGGCCGCCGGTAGGGCGGTCGCACACTCGTCGCACGAGGAGACAGGCATTGCGGGCATCCATGCCTGGGTGAAAGTCGGCCGCAAGACCTGCATGGTCGATCACTTCCACGACGGCCGCGGCGCTGGGCCGACGCGCGCCATGGCCGAACGCGCCGCCATCCGCGCCTGGGTCGAGTTCACGGCGTGGGAATACGGCAGCGCGTGGGGCCGCTACTCCATTGCGGCGAGCAAGAAGGCGACGTGCTCGCACGAGGGAGGCGCCTGGCGTTGCGCAGTGGAGGCGCGGCCCTGCCGGCCCTTCTGAGCCTGGCGCTCGGGTCGCTGGCGAGGTCCTATCTGCCGGGTTTGTCGCCAACCTTGTCACGCACGCACTTGGTGGTGAAACTCTTCCTCGCCGCCCCGCTGAGCTGCTGGTCTGTTGCATAGAGGCCGCAGGCGCTCTGGGCATCCCGCTGGCACTTCTTCATGAAGCTGTTCAGCGCGGCACCAGCTAGGTTCTTCTCCGCGGCGGTGGTCCGGCAATCGGCCGATTGGGCGTTGGCGGCGGTCGCCGAGACAGCGGCAAGCAAGACAGCGGCAAGGATGGACAGCAGCAAGGTGCGCATGGCCTTCGGCTCCTCTGGGACACCTCCACAACGCCCCCGCGTTGCCGCGGTTCTACCCATCCCGCGTTTGCCGCCGCCCGAGGTTAATCGCCCTTGTCATCCCGGAATTCCGCGAAGCGGAATATCCGGGACCCAGGCTCGTGGGGGAAGGCATGCGGCCTGGGAATCTGGGTACCGGCTCTCGCCCTGCCGGGCTCGGCCGGCATGACAGCACGGCCCGCGATGAGCCCAATCTCTCGCTCAGAACGGGTTCCAGGTCGCTTTGGGGGTGAAGCGGACGTAGCCGATGCTGGCGCCGAGCCGCAGCCCCAGCCCCGAGCGAATCGGCGCGGCGACCACGTTGCCGTTGGTCATCAGCGTGAAGCCGACGCCACCCACCAGATAGGCCGAGCCCGCCACGCCCGTGAAGCTCGAATAGAGCTCCTCCGTCGTGTGGAGCTTGTAGATCAGGAACAGAACCTTCGATCCCTCGCCGCCGACATCGGGGCCGACCGTGGGCCCGTGCCAGAATATCCTCTGGCCCTTGCCGTCGCCGCCGCGCACATAGAGCAGGCCCTTGCCGTAGCGCACGCCCGCGAGAAACGCGCCGCCGCCCTCTGTCCCCAGAATATAGGCGCTCGGCCGGCCGCTGTTGCGGAATGCCTGCTCGATGACACCGCCGAGATTGGCGGAAACCTGGCCGAAGAAGCCCGCGCTTACCTCGCGCATCTCCTCGATGGTGAAGCCGTCCTCCTCGGAGGTCGCGGGCAGCCCTGGGGGACTGGGTGGCGCCACCCCGGGCGGCAGCTCGCCCTCGGTCTTCGTGGACCAGGTGCTGATGGTGGGCGGCTTCGCTGCCAGCTTCGGCTCCGGCGACGCCGTCTTGGGGGCAGGCGCAGTCTTGGCCACGTCCTTGGGCGCCGGTGCCGTCTTCACCTCGGCCTTGGGTTCCGACGTCGTCTTCGGCGCGGGCACCGGGTCGGCCAGCATCTGGTCGAGCTTGGACAGCAGATATGCCGTCTTGGTCTTGACGGTTGCCTGCAACTCCAGGCTCGCAGCGGAAAGCTCGGCGAGCTTGCTGCACTCGGGCGTCGACGCCGCGTCCACGGTGCCCAGCATATCGATCTTGGCGAGCAGTGCGTTGGCGGCTGCATCGAGCTCGGCGACCCGCTCGTCGTGCAGGGCCTGGTAGGCCAAATCTTCGTAGCTGGCGTCGGGCCAGCGCATCTTGGTCTTCAGCTGACGCATCTTGGCGTCGAGGCGCGGCGTGTTCTCGATGCTCAGGCCGCGCAAAGCCACGCCGGCGGCGACGACGGCCTTGCCGAAGTCCTCGCGCACACAGGCGGCCGCAGCCGCCGCCTCCGGCAGCGATGCCGCCAGAATGATGAGCCCGACAATGCCAGCCGCCAGCCGTCTCACGTTTCGCGAATCCCTCTGCTGCTCCTGCATTAGACCGAGGTGAAGGACAAAAAAAGGCCGCCGGCAGAATCTCCTGGGGGTGCGTTGCCTGCAGCTTTGCTGCCGCGCTTCAGAATTAGGCGAGAATCGGGCGGCGAGCGCGTACATGCGCCAGTGTTGGGTGTTCCAGTGTTGGGTGTTGATCGCGATTTCGCCGAAGCCAAGCTCGAACTTGGCTTGGGAGCTCGAATCAGGCGGGCTCAGAGCACCAGAAGGTGGTGCGCTTCCGCCGCGCGCACGGCCCTCTGCGGCAGCCCGCGATCGAAGGTAACGAGCCGCCCGCCATTCCTGACGGCAAGCGCCAACAAATAGACGTTGGTGATCTGATTCGGGCCGAGGATGTGCCCGTAGTCGAAGATGCTCTTATCCGTGATTGAGATGTCGTCCGGCCAGAACTCGTGATCAGACTGCGCGATCTGGGCGGTGAGACTTGCCAGTGCTGTCCGCAGAGGGAAGGGGTTCGAGTAGCCGGGCTTCGAGATGATGCGCGCAAATCCGTTCTGAGTCAGGGGGCAGCTCGCCCAACCCGTCGCGCTGTTGCTTGTCCACCAGCCGCGGGCGCGACCATGATGGACGTGCGCAACATCGGAGAGAGCCAGGAGGACGTTGACGTCGAGCAACGCCCTCACCGCTGGCGATCCTTTCTCGGCGGCGGGGGAAGACCCGCATCCTCGAAATCGGCCTCCTCAATCAGCCGATCCACCTGCTCCTTCGTCACGACCAGGCCTTCCCGGTTGGTCAGAGTAATCCAGCCGTCCTTCATGACGAAGGCCGGTTGAGCTTCCTCGGCGAAGCCGATCGGTGCCTGGCTGGGCTGCGTCAGGCCCTTGCGCGCCAGCTCGGACAGCACCTGGCCCGTTGTTTTCTTCTCCGCGCGGGCAAGCTCCTTGGCCGCCTGGAGGATGTCGTCGTCGATGTCCAACGTCGTCCGCATGGCTACCTCCACTCGCACCCGCCGGCTGGATGCGCCGGCGGAGAGCTACTGCGGGTGAGACTGCCCTCGCTACGGAGCCCTTCAGAGGAGCTCAAGAATGTCGGGTATCGCTGTCGAGGGGTGGCTCGTATCACCAAATGCTAACGCATCAGATGCGAAGATGCAAGCTATTTTCTTTTGAAACGTGCGAATGCCTGCGTACGTAGATATTATCCTACATATTAGATGTCCATAGGAGCCGAAGGAGCGCACCAGGAATGCGCGGTTGCTGCCCTTCCCTGCGTGCGCAGGGTCAACCCGGCGGCTTTTTCAGAGCCAGCGTGGCGCAGCACAAGATCCGCTGAGCCAAGTAGTTGGCGGCCCCGTGCATCATCTCGGCAAGACCATCCCCGGCGGCATCACCTTCCATCCTCCGGATGTCGGAATAACAGCTTGCATGTTGCCGCCGGCATCGTATTCCGCGGAGATGCCCGCCCCTACAATCTTGGCGGGTTAACATACGGCGGAAGGCCACCTCAGGGAGCCCCTTCGGTGGGCAAGCTGCGCGGCGCTGTCTGAAGTAAAGGCGACAAGCGCCTAAGGCACTTTCCCTTGCCATCGGTTGCAGGAGCCACGACGTACAAAAAGCCGAAGGAGCCAGCAGACAAGGCCGGCTCCTTCCTGGTCGTGCAACAATTCAGATAGCGCCTAATACATTCTACGCAACACTTAGAAATGACAGACGCTATACTGGGCTACACTACTCAAGACCCAACAAAAATCGTCTCATCCATCAACTGGTGCAATGTACCACCAACCATCGGGGATTGCTGTAGCCTGGGTGCCACACTAACGAGGTATCTGACAAATACCTGATAGATATCGTCAGCTACTCATCGGGTTCGTCATCAGAGCGTGGTTGCCGTGCTAGCTGACGTGGAGGCTGCCCGGGAGCACTGCTTCATGCGGGCGGCGGCTGGGCCATTCCGCACAACAGCAGGCAGACCAGAGCGACGGCAGCCCGAATGACCACGACATCCCCCTGTCGCATCAAAGCGGAATATTATCGTGCTTCTTCCAGGGGTTCTCCACCGTCTTGTTGCGCAGCATGTTGAGCGCGCGGCAGATGCGGCGGCGGGTGCTGTGGGGCAGGATCACCTCGTCGATGTAGCCGCGCTCGGCGGCAATGAAGGGGTTGGCGAAGCGGTCCTGGTACTCCTTGATCCGGGCGGCGATCTTGGTGGGGTCCGACAGCTCGGACCGGTAGAGGATCTCGGCCGCCCCCTTGGGCCCCATCACGGCGATCTCGGCCGAGGGCCAAGCGTAGTTCACGTCGCCGCGGATGTGCTTGGAGCTCATCACGTCGTAGGCGCCGCCGTAGGCCTTGCGGGTGATCACGGTCACCTTGGGCACCGTGGCCTCCGAGAAGGCGAACAGGAGCTTGGCGCCGTGCTTGATGAGCCCGCCATATTCCTGCGCCGTCCCCGGCAGGAAGCCCGGCACGTCGACGAAGGTGAGGATGGGGATCTCGAAGCAGTCGCAGAAGCGCACGAAGCGGGCGGCTTTGCGCGAAGCGTCCGAGTCCAGCACCCCGGCCAGCACCATGGGCTGGTTGGCGACGATCCCCACCGTGCGTCCCTCCATGCGGGCGAAGCCGGTCACGATGTTCTTCGCGAAGGCCTCCTGGATCTCGAAGAAGTCGGCCTCGTCGATCACCTTCCCGATCAGCTCCTTGATGTCGTAGGGCTTGTTGGGGTTGTCCGGCACCAGCGTGTCGAGCGAGCGCTCATGGCGATCGGGGCTGTCCCTGGTCGGCAGCTCCGGCACGCCCGACTTGTTGTGGGAGGGCAGGAAGTCCATCAGCCGGCGCATCTGCAACAGCGCCTCCACGTCGTTCTCGTAGGCGCGATCGGCGATGGAAGACTTGGTGGTGTGGATGCGCGCCCCGCCCAGCTCCTCGGCGGTCACCGTCTCGTTGGTCACCGTCCGCACCACGTCGGGGCCGGTGACGAACATGTAGCTGGTGTCCTTCACCATGAAGATGAAGTCGGTCATGGCCGGCGAGTACACGTCGCCGCCCGCGCACGGGCCCATGATCACCGAGATCTGCGGGATGACCCCCGAGGCCAGCACGTTCCTCAGAAACACCTCGCCGTAGCCGCCGAGCGCCGCAACGCCTTCCTGGATGCGCGCGCCGCCGGCGTCGAACAGGCCAATGACGGGCGCACGGCTCTGCAGCGCCATGTCCTGGATCTTGGTGATCTTCCTGGCATGCGCCTCCGAGAGCGAGCCGCCGAACACCGTGAAGTCCTTGGCGAACACATAGACCACGCGGCCGTTGATGGTGCCCCAGCCGGTCACCACACCGTCGCCCGGGATCTTGGTCTTCTCCATGCCGAAGTCGGTGCAGCGGTGCTCGACGTACATGTCGAACTCCTCAAAGGAGCACTCGTCCATGAGCAGCTCGATGCGCTCGCGCGCCGTGAGCTTGCCGCGCTTGTGCTGGGCGTCGATGCGCGCCTTCCCGCCGCCGAGCCTCGCCTCCGCCCGCCGCCGCTCCAGCTCCTCCAGGACTTCCTTCATGGCTGCTGCCCGTCGTGTCTCACCTGCCCGCCTCGCGCGGCATAGCACGAGTAGCGCGGGCTGCGCAGCAGACCGCCGATTTGGCGCATCGAGGGGAGGTGAACCAATCCTGACCGGGTGGCCAGGATCGGCTCATGGCAGGCCACGCGGCCGGCTCAGGCGCCGAGCTGCCGCAGCTCGGCGATCGCCCCCACGTACTCATGGAAACTGGGCGGGCAGGCCCGGGTGGCCTGCTCCAGGGCCTGCCGGGCGTCGGCGCGGTTGTGGCGCAGGAGGTGCCATTGGCCGACGTAGAAGTACCCCTCGCCCCGCGCATAGTCGTTGGGCGCTGCCGACAACACGGCGTCCGGCTTCAGCGAGCCGAGAAACAGGTCGATCACCGGATAGGGCCATCGCTCGCTGCCGAGGGTATCGGCGTCGGCCTCCAGCTCGCCAGTTGCCTCTGCTCCTCGTCTTGCTTGCGCGAGATAGTACATCAGCATGGCGTAGGGATCGTGCTCGGAGCCCAGCGACTGGCGCAGATCGGTGGCCGCATCCTCGAAGTCGCCCCGAAAGAAGCGGGCGAAGCCGCGCTCCCGCCAACCGCCCGCATTGGCCGGCTCCAGTGCGATGGCGCGCGTCAGGCTGTCGATTGCCCGGTCGTGCTGGTGCTTGCAGGTGTAGGCGACACCCAGCTCGGCATGCGCCCAGGCAAAGCCTGGCAAGAGTGCGATAGCCCGGGAGTGATCCGCGATGGCGCGATCGAAATCCCCCAGGGCTTTCTCGGAGATGCCCCGATTGTGGAACGCCATCGCCAGATTGGGATCGAGCTCGATCGCACGGTCGCAGTCCAGGATCGCGCTGGCGTGATCACCGGTCGCCTGGTGCGCCAGCGCCCGATTGCAGAAAAACGGGGCGGGCAGCCGGCGATATGAGCGCTGGGCCTTGTTCAGATGCACGAGCGCCGCCGCATACTGCCCCCGCCGCATGCAGCGAAAGCCGCGGAAACAATGGGCCCACGCCAGTCCCAAGCCGAGCATTGCCTTCCCTCCTTGCGCAGGTCGGCGAATGGGCCGCCACGCCGGCACCGACCTGTGAAGCAAACCTTTGCGCCCGGCTGGCCGGTTGCAGCGACCCCTTGGCAGTTGCATATGGCGTGAATTATGCGGCAAGTGCTGCAGGACGCTCCAGGGGCGAGCGCAGTGCTGCCAGCGATACGAGGAACCCGACATGGCGACGAGCGTCAAACAGATGTTGGTCGAGGCGAACGCGGCGGTGCCGCGCGTCCCGCCGGCGCAGGCCAAGGAGCTGATCGAGAAGGGCGAGGCCTTGGTGGTCGACGTGCGTGACGCCATGGAGATCAGGAACACCGGGAAGGTGGCCGGCGCGCTGCACATCCCGCGCGGGCTGCTGGAGTTCCAGGCCGACCCCGACATGCCTTCCCACAACAAGGCCCTCGACAAGTCCAAGATGGTGATCGTCTACTGCGCCTCGGGCGGGCGCTCGGCGCTGGCCGGCAAGACCTTGAAGGACATGGGCTACGCCCACGTCGTGAACGGCGGCGGCTTCGCAGAGCTGGCCCAGGCCGGCGTGGCGGTAGAAAAGGTCTGATCCGCCCGCGCGCGGCGCCGGAGCACAGCGAGGGTCGGAAGGCGTGCGTGTCGACGCATGCGCTCCGCCTGCTGCAGGATGAGCCGCGCGTCCTCAACAAGGCATCGGCCTGCGGGCGACAGTGATACGCCGCGACGGTCCCGAGAAGAAGCGGGGCGCGAGGACATCCTCCATGCCGCGAATTACGTGCACTTGCCGCGTGACCTTGGTTCGGCCGGGATACTCCCCTCACCCGCCCAGCAGCGCCAGCAGCCGGCTCGCCGCCTGCATCTCCGCCCAGCGGCGCTGGCGGCGCGCCGCAGCTTCGGCGTCCTCGCCCCACTGGCTGATCTGCCAGTCCTCGTCGACGTGCGCCGCCGCCCAGGCCTCCTCCGCCGTGAGACGCCCCCCGGCATGCGCGAGCGTCAGCAGCGCCGAGCCCGTCAGCGTCGTCATGACGTGGTGTGCCGCGAGCGCGAAGGCGTCGAGCCCGGCGAGCGCCCGTTCGATCGCCGCGCCCGCGGCAGGCGGCTGGGCCACGGGCGCAATGCCCTGCCCGATGACGAGGCGCGTCCCCAGCGCGGCGCGCACCCACGCCAGGACCGGGTCCCAGGCCTGCGCCTGCCGGCGCACCAGATCGGCCGGTCCCTCGGCGCGATAGCACAGGAGATCGCTGGCGGCATACTTGACGATCTCGGCGCGCACCTCTGCCTCGCGCCCGGCCACACCGTCCAGCGCCGAGTTGACAAGGCGCGTCAGCGGCATGGCTCCGGGGTCGATGTGCTCGCCCTGGGCGTCCCACTCCGCCGCGACAGCCTCCGCCAGCGCCCTCGTAGGCAGGGCGAGCTCGCGCCTCGCGGGGGTGTGGATCGGCTTGCCGTCGAGCAGCACGCGGAAGGCCGACGCCGCTCCGTCCACCGACACCGACCGGTAGAGCCGCTTCGGCCGCGCCGTCATGCGCCTTCCCGTTGCCCGGAGACGACATCGCGGTCGCGATGAAGTCCCTTCCTATGCCTCATGAATTTCCTACGTCAGACGAATGCCGTATGCTTCGAGTTACAGTAGCACGCGCGCTGCGTGGCACGCGGCGCTTGATCTCGCTAATGGTATCCATTACATGGAAAGCGACGAGTTCGAGTGGGATGACGTCAAGGCCGAGGCGAACCTCAGGAAGCATAAGATCAGCTTCCGTGCTGCAAGCCGTGTGTTCGACGACCCGTTGGTGCTCATTGAGCAGGATGTCAGCGAGGACTTTGGCGAGGATCGGTTTCTCGCCGTAGGGCGCGTCGAAGACCTGCTCATGTCGGTCGCCTTCACCGAGCGGGGCGGCTGCATCCGCATCATTTCGGCGCGAAAGGCCAACAGCCATGAGCGAAGGGCGTACGATCAGGGCTAGGCGACTGAAGGACGGCACCCTTGTCGAGGTGCTGCCCGATGGCACGACGCGGCCGTTCCTTCCCGACAGGACCGACTGGTCGGGTCTCCCGCATCTGACCGAGGAGGAGATCAACGCTGCGGCGCTGACCGACCCCGATAACCCGCCGCGCACCCCTGAGCGCGAGAAGCACCTCAAGCGGGTGCCGCGGGCGAAGGTGATCCGCCGCGCCATGCATCTGACGCAGGAGGAGTTCGCCGCGCAGTTCCGCATTCCGCTCGGCACGCTGCGCGACTGGGAGCAGGGCAAGACGGAGCCCGATCAGGCCGCGCGTGCCTATCTCAAGGTCATCGCCCGCAACCCCAAGGCGGTGCTGGAGGCATTGGAGGAGCCTGCGCTGGAGGAGACCGCACCCTGAGCCGGCATCACGCAGCCTGCTCCTCCTGCATAACCCGCTCGGCGCGGGTCGGGTAGATCACCGCCTCTGCGTGCTCGTGCATGAGGGCGATCTCGGCCTCGCTGCGGTAGAGCGGCGTCGTGCCCTTGAGCGCGGCCAGGTGCTCGGCCTCGATGTTGCGGCGGATCTCGGCCGTGAACGAGTTGAGCCGGTGGTAGGCCTCCGAGATGGTGCGCCCCAGCGCGGTGATGCCGTGCCCCAGCAGCACCACGAGGTTGGTCCCGGCGATGAAGTCCTTGACCGGACCCACGTCGGCCTCGACGTCCACGTTGGCCGCCACATAGTAGGGCGGCTTGCCCAGGATGAAGGGCATGTCCAGCGACAGCACCTTCACCTCCCTGAAGGCGCCGGACCCGAAGAAGGAGATGGTGGCATCGTCGTGCACGTGGATGACGGCGCCGATGTCGGGCCGCTGGCGCAGGATCTCGCGGTTCAAGTTGTGGCCGATGCTGGTGGTGCGCGAGCCGTAGAGCAGCCGGCTCGACGGGATGTCGGTGACGACGATGTTCTCCATCCCCATCTCCTCGAGCGAGATCTCGGCATGCTTGGTATAGGCCAGCCCATGCGGGTGGTCGGGATGGGGGGCGCGGATCGCCATGTTGCCGAGGGTGTTGTGGATGTACCCGCGCGCCGCCACGAGGCGGGCGTAGCGCAGGAACTGCTCTCCTACGCGAGAGTTGAAATGCACTGGGGTTGCCATTCTGCGCATTCTCCTCGGTTCGAGCCGGCGACCGCCGCGCCCGGGGGCGGCATCGGATGCGCGCGGCCGGCATTTTGGGGGAAGCTTGCAGCATTGCAGGTGCGACGCAAGCCGCGCGTTGGCTAAACCCTGCGAGCGCCGGCCCCTACGAACGCAGGGTGATCCGTGGCACAATGGCGCCATGCCGCTCAAGGAACCCTCGCTCACCGTCGGCATCGAGGAAGAGTACCTCCTCGTTGACCGCACAACCCGCGATCTGGTGTGCGCCGTGCCGCAGGCGCTGTTTGCGGCCTGCGAGCGGGTGCTGCAGGGCCAGGTGGCGCCCGAGTTCCTCAAGTCCCAGATCGAGGTGGGCACGCGCGTCCATGCCAACCCGCGCGCAGCCGGGGAGGAGCTTGCCGCCCTGCGCAAGGCCATTGCGAGCCTTGCCGCGGAGCACGGGCTGGCCCTCGTCGCCGCCTCCACCCATCCCTTCGCAGTCTGGGGCGCGCAGCAGCCCACCGAGCGCGCGCGCTACCAGGCCATCGCCCGGGACCTCGCCGGGGTCGGACGCCGGCTCGTCTTCTGCGGGATGCACGTGCATGTCGGCCTCGACGACGACGAGCTGCGTGTCGACCTCATGAACCAGGCACGCTACTTCCTGCCGCATCTCCTCGTGCTCTCCACTTCCTCGCCGTTCGCCGAAGGCGAGGACACGGGCCTGAAATGCTACCGGCTCGCCGCCTACAACGAGCTGCCACGTACCGGCCTGCCGGGGCGGTTCGAGAGCTGGCAGTCGTACAGCAGCACCGTCGACGTGCTGGTGCGCAGCGGCGTCATCGAGGATGCCAGCAAGATTTGGTGGGACCTGCGCCCCTCCGCCCGGTTCCCGACGCTCGAGATGCGCATCACCGATGTCTGTACGCTCGTCGAGGATGCGGTGTGCGTCGCCTCGCTCTACGTCTGCATCCTGCGCATGCTCTATCGCATCCGCCGCTCCAACCAGACGTGGCGCAGCTATCCCCTGTTCCTGCTGTCGGAGAACCGCTGGCGCGCGCAGCGCTACGGCGTCGGCGGCTCGCTCTTCGACTTCGGCAAGGCTGAGCTCGTACCGTTCGCAGGTCTCATCGACGAGCTCTTGGGCATGGTGCACGAGGACGCCGAGGCGCTTGGCTGCCTGCTCGAGGTGGAGCACGCCCGCACCATCGTTGCCCGTGGCACCAGCGCCGACCGCCAGGTCGCGCACTTCAACCGCCTCCTCGCGGAGGGCGCCGAGCGCGAGGAGGCGCTGCGCGGAGTCGTCGACCGCCTGATTGCGGAAACGGCGTTGGCGTAGGTTGGGTTAGGCCCGAAGGGCCGTAACCCAACATGGGCGAGCCGACGTCTGTTGTCATTGCGGCGTGTTGGGCGACGCGCTTCGCGAACCCAACCTGAGCGGGTTTGCGTCACCGCGCCAACGAAATGCATCCCCCCGACTTCCGCCATGCCCTGCTTTCCGACCAAAAACATGTGTTCTCCACCACGGTAGCTCTGTGCCAAAGCCGGCTGTCAGCAGGTGCAAGATGCTCGGTGCGGAACCAGGCTTACTTTGACACAACGCAGGTGGGCCCGAGCAGCGGGGCTTTGGTTGATCATGGTCGGCATAAAGACGAAGCAACAACCGCTAGACGGATGTTGCCGATGATCCGGCTAAGCGAGAGCATCGCGGCAGTTACGCGAGCACATGACGAGGAATTGTTGCCGAAGTAGTCGCCTAGGTAGATGAGCACTTGACGCGGGTTGTCCGCTCTCCCCACATCCGCATTGGGCTTCAGTTGCGTTCCGCCACTGAGGCCCTTTGCTTTAGGGAAGGCTCCAGATGAACACGGGGAAAACTGTCAACGTGACCGGCTTTGAACTCTATGCAGCAGAGAGCGCGCCAAAGGGCGAGTGGATTTGCGCGCACTGGTCCGATCATCACGTATTGCCGTATCATTCCAAGAGCACAGCGGACTGTGGTGGCGTGTGCAGGGCGGAAGCCCGACCATCGAAAAGGTAACCGCAACCTTGGTTGGATGGGTGCCGACGACTTGTGCGCTACAACAGTAGTGGTCGACATTCTTTGCTGCGATCCGAGTTTCTGCGTACGATCAGAGCGTCCTCCCGACACGGAAGCCCTCGATGGAGAGCCGGACGGGTGCGCCCCCGTAGCGGCCGGCCGAGCGGAGGCCCTGAGGATCGCTGAGCCAGGAACCGCCGCGCAGGACCCGGCGACTGCAGTCTCCGGTTGTCCAAGGAGAGTCGTCGGTGGGCGCACCTCTGTAGCCGGCGTTCCAGCAGTCCTGCACCCACTCCCAGGCGTTGCCGTGCATGTCGTGGAGCCCGAAGCGTGTTAGGCTCGAACGAGCCGACCGCCACCGTCTTGCCAGCGCTGCCCCGCGCGCCTTCGGAATATTGCGCCTGGCTCTTGGTGATCGTGGTGCCGAAGGCATACGGCGTCGTCGTACCCGCCCGCGCCGCGTATTCCCACTCCGCCTCTGTCAGCAGCCGGTAGGTCTTACCGGTCCCGCGCGACAGCCAGGGCAAGTACTCCTTGGTGATGTCGTCCCACGACACGTTGATCACCGGCCGCTTGCCGCGGCCCCAGCCCAATCGCCAGGATTGTGCGTGCAGCCGCCCCGGCCACGCAGGCGTCCCACTCCGCAAACGTTACCTCGAACTTGCCCACGCAAACGGCCTGGCGATCGTCACCTGTCGCTGCGGGCCTTCGGCGTCGGGGCGGCCCGCTTCGTTCGGCGGCGACCCCATCATGAAGCCGCCCGCCGGCACCGCCACCATTTCCGGGCATACATCGCGCATTCTTTGAAGTATCCCTCGGCCGCAACACGCGCTCCTGGCCGGCCGTCAACGCCACTGCCCGGCGCGGAAAATAGCTTGAGGTAGGGGTTGTCATCCTCAGTGATTGGCGATGCTTGGCTCGAGCCGCCGGCGGCACTACGATTGCTTGGCCTGCCCAGATTGCCGATGAGGAAGAAGGAAGCTGCCACCGCTACAGTGATCCAACCGATGCGGTCCCACGGGATGTCAGTCGTCGCGCCAGCTCTGCCGCGCCTTCTCGCGGATGCGAACCTGATCGCCTGCGACCAGTTCCGGCGACATCGCGGCCGAACCGTTCATGCGTGACTACATGCTTCTGGTGCAGCACCAGCTCGCGGATGTCCTCCGGCAGCGCATCTGGGTCCGGCAGCGGCGTCCGCTCGACAGCACCGGGACGACGACGATGCCACGCTGCAACGCCCCAGCGATCTCCTCCCGCACATAGTCGCGCTCACCCCTGGCCTGCCGCTCGGCGAGCAGCTCCAGCCAGCGCGGGCCGATCACCGCGAGGAACACGTCGGTCTCGCCGAGTGCCTTCTCCAGCTCGATGTCAAAGCGTTGGCCGGCGAGCAGGTTGTCAACGTCCATGAAGACGTTGGCATCGCCGAAGGTCGGCGGCTAGACGGTCGCGGATGCGGGCGGCCATCGCCGGCTCGTCATCGCGCCGATAGTTGACAAAAATCTTGCCCGGCATGGCCCCCGACCGTCGTATTACATCAGAGCATCCCTAACCCAGGATGACGATCCTCGTCACCGGTGATGCGGACTATTTCAATGAGAGCGCCCTGCAGGCGGACGACACGGTTGCGCTCTCGTTGTGGCTCGCCGAGCACAGCCTGTGGCTGGCGTGGGTCATCTGCAGACCAATAC
This sequence comes from uncultured Alphaproteobacteria bacterium, assembly GCA_963758625.1. Lineage (GTDB taxonomy): Bacteria > Pseudomonadota > Alphaproteobacteria > Rhizobiales > Hyphomicrobiaceae > AWTP1-13. The sequence continues at coordinate 128,969 of CAVWWJ010000002.1, forward strand.
GTGGACGCGGCGCTTCCCCCGAGCGACAGAACTACTCCGGAAACGGACGCGAGACTGGCAAGCGTTGGCCGGGTCGGGAGACCTTGCCTGGCATCACAGCACCGCCGACATGCCGCCGTCGACCGCCAGCTCGGCGCCGGTGATGTAGGAGGCCTCGTCGCTGGCGAGGAACAGCGCCGCCGTGGCGATCTCCTCGGGCTGCCCGAGGCGGCGCAGAGCGGTGGATTCCACCAGCGCCTTCTCGATCGCCGGGTTCCTGAGCACCCGCTCCGTCAGGGCGGTGTGGACGAAGCCGGGGCACAGCGCGTTCACGCGGATGCCGAACGGCGCGTACTCGACCGCGAGCCCGCGCGTCAGGGCCACCACGGCACCCTTGGTTGCCGAATAGGCGGTGAGCTGGCGCAAGCCGCGGTGCGCCATGATCGAGGCAATGTTGATCAGCGAGCCGCGCCCCGACGCCTTGAGGAGCGTGAAGCCGTCGCGTGCCACGCGTACCACCCCGTCGAGGTTGACCTCGCGGATCTTGGCCCAGTCGGCATCGGAGAGGTGGCGGAAGTCGCCGCGCACGTTGAGGCCGGCGTTGTTGACGAGCACGTCGAGCCGCCCGTGCGCCTCCTCGACCGCGCGGAACATGGCGGTCACGTCCTGGCCGCGCGAGACGTCGGCGGTGATGGCCTCGGCCGCGAGGCCCGCCTGGGCGAGCTCGCCCGCGACGGCTGCGGCTGCCGTCTCCGTTCACGTCGGTCACGAAGACATGGGCGCCCTCGGCGGCGAACAGGCGCACCGTGGCGCGGCCGATGCCCGAGCCGGCGCCCGTCACCAGGGCCACGCGGCCCTCGAGCCGTTTCATCGCAGCCCTTCCTCTGCTGGCCGCCGCGCCTCAGGCACGCGGCTCGGCGGGCGGCACCCACTTCTCGCGCAGGGTCACGAGCTCCTCGGCGGCGCTCGGATGCAGGGCCATGGTGGCGTCGAAGTCGGCCTTGGTCGCTCCCATCTTGAGCGCGATCGCCGCCACCTGCACCATCTCGGCTGCGTCGGGCCCCATGATGTGGCAGCCGACGACCTTGTCGCTCTCGCCGTCGACCAGAAGCTTCATGAGCATGTGCTCGTCGCGTCCGGACAGCGTGTGCTTCATGGGCCGGAAGCGGGCCTTGTAGATGTCGAGCTTTGGATAGCGCTGGCGTGCCACGTCCTCGGGCAGCCCGACCGTGCCGATCTCGGGCGTGGAGAACACCGCGGTCGGCACCAGCTCGTGATCGACGGACGTGGGCTTGTTGCCGAACAGGGTGTCGGCGAAGGCATGGCCCTCGCGGATCGCCACCGGCGTCAGGTTGATCCGGTTGGTCACGTCGCCCACCGCGTAGATGCCGGGCACCGAGGACTGCGACCACTCGATCCACCTCGATCTCGCCCGCGGCCCGAGCTTCACGCCTGCCGCCTCGAGGCCGAGGCCCTGGTATTGGGCGCCCGCCCCGTTGCGAACATCACCGCCCCGGTCTCGACGGTGCTGCCGTCGGTCAGCGTCACGGCATAGTGCGATCCCGCCTTGGCGATCGCCGCCACTTCGGTGATGACGCGCACGTCGATGCCGCGCTTCCCCATCTCCTCGGTGAGCCCGTCGCGCAGATCGTGGTCGAAGCCGCGCAGGATCTTGGGTCCCCGGTAGACGAGCGTGGTCTTGGCGCCCAGGCCGGCAAAGATGCCGGCGAACTCCACCGCGATGTAGCCGCCGCCGACGATCAGGATCGAGTCCGGCAGGCGCGGCAGATGGAACGCCTCGTTGGAGGTAATGGCGTGCTCTGCACCGGGCACGGCGGGCACGACCGGATGGCCCCCCGTGGCGATCAGGATCGTGCGCGCGCTCACCTTGCGCCCGTCGCCGGCGAGGAGGACGGTGTGGGCGTCGAGCGAGGGTCGCGCGCGTCTGGAACGCCTGCGCCCCGGCCTTCTCGACATTGCGGCGGTAGATGCCTTCCAGGCGTGCGATCTCGGCGTCCTTGTTGGCGATCAGGGTCGGCCAATCGAAGCGGCTGGCGCCCACGCTCCAGCCGAACCCGTGGGCGTCCTCGAACTCGTCGCGGAACCGGCTGGCGTAGACGAGGAGCTTCTTCGGCACGCAGCCGCGGATGACGCAGGTCCCGCCGAACCGGTACTCCTCGGCAACCCCGACCCTGGCCCCGTGCAGCGCGGCCACGCGCGCCGCCCTGACGCCGCCCGATCCGCCGCCGATCACAAAGAGGTCGAAGTCGAATTGGCTCATACTGCGCACTATCGATGCAGCCGTCCTCTCTCACGACCTGGCCGGGCAGGCATCCAATTACCAGGGGATCCTACTTGGTTGAGGATGGCGGCTGATCCTTATCCCAGCGTCGTAGCGGAAGACTTGTAGCGTCGCGGGCACCTCGCACGATCCAATTCCCAACGGCAAGCGTCCTTGTAAGAGTAGAACCGCTGGCACACTGTCTCAAATGTTCTTCCTCTGTCCGAGGTACGTGAAGTGATTGGCCTGGTAGGCAATGGCGTTTTGGCCGCCACCGTCATTTCGCCGAGGCATTCTGCTTGTCGGAACACCTGCTCCTCGTGGTCTCGGTGTATCTTGAAAATCCGGTCCCAGCCAAACGTCACGGTACCTGGTCCGGCAATTTCCTTCCAACCCTGCCCGTCGTTGGTCCAGGCCTTCGGGCCAATGGCAATCACCTCGCGCTTCGTAGGCCGTCCACGGTGCGCAATCATTCGATGCGCCGCTCTGGGCATGTAAAGGCGATCGACCTACTGCTCTCACCCATTTGGGAGCGTCGAAGCGATCCTCGAATTGAAACACTTGCGTCGCCCGAAGCCTCTCGTAAGCGGCCGAGACCTGCTGACCGCAATCAGTCGCGGAGGCAGATGTGGAACCAGCTAGACCAACTGCCATTACGGCTAGCACAAGGCGCGGGCGCATTCTCCTGACGCCGTGCACGGCTGTTACATGGGTTCTGACGCCGCCCGATCCGCCGCCGATCACAAACAGGTCGAAGTCGTGTCGGCTCATGGTCGGGGGCTCATGCATGGTCCTGGACGTCGGTCTCGGCCGTAAGGTGAACGATGCTCTCGGGCATCCTCAATAGAGCGTGTCTCGGTAGGCCTTCTCGAGCCGCGTCTCGGTGGCGGCTCCGTCGAGGCCGTCGATCTGGTCGGCGAGCGCCTGTGCGAACGGCGCCAGGCCCTCCAGCGCCGGCCATTTGTCCACCTGCCACAGGGCGGCGCGGATCACCGCCTTGCCGCACTGGAAATAGACGCTCTTCGCCGTGACCTCGACCACCGCGCGCGCCGGCTTGCCCCGCACCGCGTGCCGTTCCAGCAGCGCCGGCTCGGTCAGCAGCCGGGCCGTGCCGTTGACCCGCAGCGTCTCGAGCCGGCCGGGCACCAGGAACAGCAAGCCGATGCGCGGGTTGGCGATCAGGTTCTGGAAGCTGTCCAGGCGGTTGTTGCCGGGCCGGTCCGGCAGATGCATGCGCTCATCGTCCACGACCGAAATGAAGCCCGGGGCGTCGCCGCGCGGCGAGGCATCCGGCCAGCCGTCGGCGTCCGCCGTGGCCACGACCACGAACGGCGAGCGGCCGATGAAGTCGCGCGCGTGCCGGTCGATGTGGCCGAGCTCCTTTTTCAGCGCCACCTCGCTCGGCTGCTTGTACGTTTCGCGCAGGTCGGCCAGGTTGCAGATTTCCGTCATGGTGTCGCGGTCTCCCTCACGGCTTGGCGTTGTGCAGGACGGCCTCTACCGCCCGCTTCCAACCGGCATACTTGCGCTCGCGCTCCGCGGCGGCCAGCGCCGGCGAGAAGACGCGGTCGACCTTCCACAGTCTGGCGAAGCCTTCCTGGTCGGGCCAGACGCCGGCCTTGTGGCCCGCGAGCCAGGCGGCACCCAGGGCGGTCGTCTCCTGCACGACGGGCCGCTCCACCGGCGCATCCAGGATGTCGGCGAGGCACTGCATGGTCCAGTCGCTCGCCACCATGCCGCCGTCGACCCGCAGCACCGACTTGGCATCCGCCGCCCAATCCCCGTGCATGGCCTCGAGGAGGTCGCGCGTCTGGTAGCACACGGCCTCCAGCGCAGCGCGGGCGATCTCGCCGGCACCCGTGCCGCGCGTGAGGCCGATGAGCGCCCCGCGCGCCTCGGGCTGCCAGTAGGGCGCCCCGAGGCCGACAAAGGCCGGCACGAGGTAGACCTCCTGCTGCGGATCGGCCGCGGCGGCGAGCGCACCGCTTTCGGGCGCCGAGGCGATGATCTTGAGCCCGTCGCGCAGCCACTGGACAGCGGCGCCCGCGATGAAGATGGCGCCTTCGAGCGCATAGGTGCGGCTGCCGTCGAGCTGATAGGCGATGGTGGTGAGCAGCCGGTTCCTGGAAGGCACCGGCCGCGGCCCCGTGTTGAGCAGGGCGAAGCAGCCGGTGCCGTAGGTGGCCTTGACCATGCCGGGTGCAAAGCAGGCCTGGCCGATGGTCGCGGCCTGCTGGTCGCCGGCGACGCCCAGGATCGGCAATGCCGCACCCAGGATCGATGCGTCGGTAGTGCCGTAGCTGGCATTGGAGTCGCGAACCTCCGGCAGCATTTCGCGCGGGACGCCGAAAAGCTTCAGCAGGTCGGCATCCCAGTCGCCTCTGGCGATGTCGAAGAGCAGCGTGCGCGAGGCGTTGGTGGCATCGGTGGCGTGCATCTTGCCGCCGGTGAGCTGCCAGATGAGGAACGTGTCGATGGTGCCGAAGGCGAGATGTCCCGCCTCGGCGAGCCGTCGCGCCCCTTCCACGTGCTCGAGGAGCCAGGCGATCTTGGTCGCGGAGAAATAGGGGTCGAGGAGCAGCCCGGTCTTGGCCGTGACCGCCGCCTCGTGACCCTCGTCCTTCAGGCGCCGGCAGGCGTCCGCGGTGCGGCGGTCCTGCCAGACGATGGCGCGGTGGATCGGCCTGGACGTGCGCCTATCCCACAGGAGGCAGGTTTCGCGCTGGTTGGTGATGCCGACTGCGGCGATGTCGCCGGCGGCGAGCCCCGCCCCTGCCACCGCCTGCCGCGCGGTCTCGACCGTGGTGCGCCAGATGTCCTCGGGATCGTGCTCCACCCATCCCGGCGCGGGGTAATGCTGGGCGAACTCGCGCTGCGCGAGCCCCCGGATCGCCAAATCCGCGCCGAACACGATGGCGCGGCTCGATGTCGTACCCTGGTCCAGGGCCAGAATTGAGCCCGGCATAAGCGTCTCCCTCGGGTAGACCCAAGACCGGCACGCCCAAGTCTTTGGACCCGCATGCCCGCCACCCTAGGCGAGACCGCCGCCGCGCGGCAAGGCGCGGCCTCCCGGCATCGGAACCAGACTTCCGGGCGAGTACCTGTTAGGCTACCCTTCGGCAGGGGAGTGGCATGGGGCCCCTGTGGCAGTTGACACGTCGCTGTCACGGGAAGGCTGCAAAACACGTCGGTTAAGACACCGGGCTCCCATTCTGGAGGAGGGGACTATGCATAGACAGATCGGTTTGCGCTGGCTCACGGCCGGCGCGGTGCTGATCGCGGCCAGTAGCGCGAGCGCACAGACGGAGATCCAATTCTGGCATGCCATGGGCGGCCAGCTCGGCGGTGTTACGAACGCGCTCGCCGACGATTTCAACAAGAGCCAGAAGGAGTTCAAGGTCGTAGCCGTGTACAAGGGCTCGTACACGGAGACCCTCACCGCCGCCATCGCTGCGTTTCGCGCCAAACAGAACCCGCACATCCTCCAGGTGTTCGAAGTCGGCACGGCCACGATGATGGCAGCCAAAGGTGCCGTCTACCCTGTGCATCAGCTGATGGCCGACAGCGGCGAGCCGTTCGATCCGAAGGTCTATATCGGTCCCGTCTACGGCTATTACTCGACGAGCGACGGCAAGCTCCTGTCGATGCCATTCAACTCCTCTACGCCCGTGTTCTATTGGAACAAGGAGCTGTTCAAGAAGGCCGGCCTCGATCCCGACAAGGCACCCACGACCTGGCCGGAAGTGGGCGAGATGGGGAAGAAGCTGGTCGCGGCCGGGGTTCCCTGCGGCATCACGATCCAGTGGCAGACCTGGACCATGATCGAGAATTTCGGGGCCTGGCACAACCTGCCCTTCTCCACGAAGGCCAACGGTTTCGACGGTCTCGACACGGAGCTCAAACTCAACGACCCGGTGCGGGTCAAGCACGTTGAGACGCTTGCGGAATGGGCGAAGAGCAAGGTGTTCCGCTACGGCGGTCGCGAGGGCAAGTCGACCGCACTGTTCACCAGCGGCGAGTGCGCCATGCACATCGCGTCCTCCGGCTCGGCCGGCGCCATCCAGGCGGCGTTCAAGGACATGCCATTCGGCATCACCATGATGCCCTATTGGCCCGATGTTCGGCCCAAGCCGCAGAATTCGATCATCGGCGGCGCGACGTTGTGGGTGCTGCAGGGGAAGGCCAAGGCCGAATACAAGGGCGTCGCAAAGTTCTTCAGCTATCTGTCCAGCACGGAAGTCCAGGCAAAATGGCATCAGGAGACCGGCTACGTGCCGATCACCACCGGTGCCGTCGAGCTGTCTCTGAAGCAGGGCTTCTACGATAAATTCCCTGGCCGGGACGTGGCGGTCAAGCAACTGATGCTCAACCCTCCGACCGAGAACTCCAAGGGTCTGCGCATCGGTAATTTCGTGCAGATCCGCGACGTTGTGGACGAGGAGATGGAAGCGGTGTGGGCGGGAAAGAAGACCGCGAAGCAGGCACTCGACGACGCGGTCACCCGTGGCAACAAGCTGCTGCGTGAGTTCGAGGCCGCCAACAAGTAGCCGGTCCGGGCCGAACTCGCCGGGGTGCCAATGATCAAGCGCGTCACCTTCGACGGCAAGCTGCTGCCCTACCTTCTGGTGGCGCCGCAGATTGTCGTCACCCTTGCCTTCTTCATCTGGCCATCCGGCCAGGCGTTGTGGCAGTCGGTGATCCTGGAGGACGCGTTCGGCGGCAATACGCGGTTCGTCGGCTTCGCCAATTTTGCGAAGCTGCTCGGCGACGACGGATACTGGGACTCGGTTCGCCTGACGATGTTCTTCAGCTTCATGGTGGCGGTGTGCGGACTGGGCCTTTCGCTGCTGCTGGCGACGATGGCCGACCGTATCGTGCGCGGCGCCACCGCCTACAAGGCCTTTCTGGTATGGCCGTACGCGGTTGCACCGGCGGTCGCGGGCGTGCTCTTCGGCTTTCTGTTCAATCCCGCCGTCGGCATCGTCGCCTGGTTCCTCAACCGGGGCGTCGGCTACGAGTTCAACTACGTCATCAATGGCAACCAGGCATTGACGCTGGTGATCATCGCCGCCTGCTGGAACCAGATCAGCTACAATTTCCTGTTCTTTCTCGCCGGCCTGCAATCGATCCCGCGCTCGCTGATCGAGGCCGCCGCGATCGACGGCGCGGGGCCAGGCCGCCGTTTCTGGACCATCATTTTCCCGCTGCTCTCTCCCACGGCATTCTTTCTGCTGGTGGTCAATATCATCTACGCATTTTTCGGCACGTTTGGCGTGGTCGACGCGATGACCAAGGGCGGCCCCGCCAAGGCGACGGAGATATTGGTGTTCAAGGTCTACAACGACGGCTTTCGCGGCCAGGATTTCGGCGGGTCGGCGGCGCAGTCGGCGATCCTGATGGCCGTCGTCGTGGCGCTCACCGTGGTCCAGTTCCGCTACATCGAGCGCCGCATCCAATACTAGGAACAGCGATGGTCGAGAACCGCCCCTTCCTTGCTTTCTTCAGCCACTTGTGGTGCTGCTCGGCATCGGACTGATCGCCTTCCCGCTGTGGATGACGTTCGTCGCCTCGACCCACGATCAGGTCACCATGCTGCGTGCACCGGTGCCCCTGTGGCCCGGCGCGCATATGCTGGAGAACTACCGGACCGTGCTGTTCGAAGGCTTCGGCACGGGCGCTGCGCGCACGCCGCTCTATGTGTCGTTGCTCAACAGCATGATCATGGCACTCGGCGTCTGCGTGGGAAAGATCGCGATCTCGATTATCGCCGCCTTCGCCGTCGTCTATTTCCGCTTTCCGCTGCGAATGTTCTTCTTCTGGATGATCTTTGTGACGCTGATGCTGCCGGTGGAGGTGCGCATCGTGCCGACCTACCAGGTCGTGGCGTCGCTCGGCATGCTCGACAGTTACGGCGGTCTGATCGTGCCGCTGATCGCTTCGGCCACCGCTACCTTTCTTTTCCGCCAGTTCTTTCTGAGTGTCCCGGACGAGTTGACCGAGGCGGCGCGTATCGATGGCGCAGGGCCGCTGCGCTTCTTCAAAGACATCCTGCTGCCGATGTCGCGCACGAGCATAGCGGCGCTGTTCGTGATCCAGTTCATCTACGGCTGGAACCAGTATTTGTGGCCGCTTCTGATCACGACCAGGGAAGGCTTCTACACCGTCGTCATGACGCTCTCCCGCCAGGTCAATACTGTAGACGCGGCGCCGCACTGGGAATGGATCATGGCGATGGCCATGCTTGCAATGTTGCCGCCGGTCCTGGTCGTCGTCTTCATGCAGCGCCAGTTCGTGAAGGGTCTGGTGGATACGGAGAAGTGATGGCGTTTCGTAGGTTGGGTCGAGCGATAGCGAAGACCCAACATCGTGAAATCGTGAAGTCGCCAAGTCGTGAAATCGATTTCACGATCTCACGAATTCACGATTTCACGGCTAACGGCGTTGGGTCTGCCCCCGGCTTTCGCCGGGGTTGACCCAACCTACGTGCAAGGGTTGAAATCGATGCCGCAGTCTGTGATGTGGAAAGAGCTGACCGCCGAGGACCTCCGGGCCAAGGCCGCCGCGAACGCCATCGTCGTCCTCCCCGTGGCCTCCATGGAGCAGCACGGGCCACATCTGCCGGTGGGCGTAGACACCATCCTGTGCGAGGGCGTGTGCAAGGCCGGCGCCGAGAAGGCTGCGGCCGACGTGCCCGTGGTGGTTGCGCCCACGCTCTGGTGCGGCATGGCCGAGCACCACATGGCGTTCGGCGGCACCTTCACCTTCGACATCCCGACCTACCGGGCGGTGCTGCTCTGTTTCCTGAAGAGCCTCGAGCGGCACGGCTTCAACCGCGTCTTCATCGTCAACGGCCACGGCGGCAACATCGCCCCGCTCAACGCCTTCCTGCCGGACTTTGCCCGCGAGACGAGCCTGAAAGTGCGCGCCGCCACCTACTTCGAGCTGGCGGCGTCCGACCTGGCGCCGCTGCTGGAGGACCAGAAGCGGGTGCATCACGCCTGCGAGGTGGAGACCTCGCTCATGATGGTCCTCGCTCCCGACTCCGTGAAGCGGGATCGCATATCGGAGGCGTTCGGCGGCGTCGCCGGCACGAACGCGCCGGGCGGAGGCGACTGGTACGCCACGCCCACGCGCTTCCGCTCGTTCAAGGAGCTCACGGCCAGCGGCGTCAACGGCGATGCCCGCCGCGCCAGCCGCGAGAAGGGCGAGAAGCTGCTCGCCATCTGCGTCGACGGCTTGGCGGGCAAGTTGCGCGACGAGAAGCTCTGGAGCTGACGGTGGCGGGTGATCCTGATGCAGCGCTGGCTCGTCAAGGGCTTGATGGAGACGGAGGAGTGATGCGCCACCCCGACCCACGCGCATGTCATCCCGGGGCTTGTCCCCGGGATCCAGCTGTCAGCCCATCCGCCCGTCGCAATGTAAGAACCAAACGGCGCAGTCAGGAGCCTGTGGATCGGTCGATCCCGGGCATAAAGCCCGGGATGACAAGATGGCCTCGGTGACGCTCGACAACGTCAAGAAGGTCTACGCCGGGGGCGTGGAGGCCGTGAAGGGCGTGTCGCTCGCCATTCCCGACGGCTCCTTCACCGTGCTGCTCGGGCCGTCCGGCTGTGGCAAGTCCACGCTGCTGCGCATGATCGCCGGCCTGGAGACCATCACCGAGGGCACCATCTCGATCGCCGGCAGGAACGTGAACCAGGTGGAGCCCGCCGACCGCGACATCGCCATGGTGTTCCAGAACTACGCGCTTTACCCGCACATGTCGGTCTACGACAACATGGCCTACGGCCTGAAGAACCGCCGCGTCGCCAAGGCGGAGATCCAGAAGCGCGTGGCCGAGGCGGCCAAGCTCTTGCCATCGGCGACTTCCTGAAGCGCAAGCCGCGCGAGCTCTCCGGCGGCCAGCGCCAGCGCGTCGCCATGGGGCGCGCCATCGTGCGCGAGCCGCAGGCGTTCCTGTTCGACGAGCCGCTCTCCAACCTCGACGCCAAGCTGCGCGTGCAGATGCGCATCGAGATCCGCCGCCTGCACAACCGGCTGAAGGCCACCTCGATCTTCGTCACCCACGACCAGATCGAGGCCATGACCATGGCCGACACCATCGTGGTCATGAACCAGGGCCGCGTCGAGCAGACCGGCGCGCCGAGCGACGTCTATCGCCTGCCGGCGACGCGCTTCGTCGCCACCTTCATCGGCTCGCCGGCGATGAACCTGCTCCCCGGCCGGATCACGGCCCCCGGCGAGGTGGACTTGGCGGCCGGGCGCCTCGCGTTCGATGCCGCCGCCTTCGCCGTCGAGGCCGGCCGCGACGTGGAGGTCGGCATCCGGCCCGAGGACCTGCGGCTCGCCGCCAAGGGCGGGCGCCTGACGTTCGCCAGGGACTTCGCCGAGGAGCTGGGCGCCACCCGCCTCCTCCACGGCACCACCGGCGATGCGGCCGTGGTCGTTGCGCTGTCGGGCCCGGTGCCGGCGGGCGAGTTGTTTCGGCTTGAGCGCGGCGCCCGAAGCCGTGCATCTGTTCGATCCGGCATCGGGCAACAGCCTGCGCCGCGTGTAACCGAATGATCGACCTCGCTATCGAGGGGTGAAGACCCCGGCTCTGCGCGCCCTTGGACTTGATCTTCGAGCAAGTCCCGTGCGCTTCGGCCGGGGAGGCAGAAGGAGAGGCATGCTGCGGTCCCGGAAACCGAGGCCGGCCTTCAGGCCGGGGGCGAGGTTATCCGGGATCTTCGCCGACACTTGTGGACGCCGGCGGCGAATTCATCTACCGCGAGAGGATCGGGTCCAAGGCTTGGCATGCGCCGGAACGATGGTAGTGAGCGGATGCCGCTGACACCGAGCAGCAGCGCGAAGCGATCCGGCGGATGGCCGCCTGGCAGGTCGGAGCCGGCGCGCCCCGTGGCGTGCCCCGTCTGCGGCGCGGAGGGCCTCGCCATCATCGACCGCTCGGCGCGCCCGCATGCGGAGTGGTATGCGCTCTCCTGCCCCGCTTGCGGCCTCGAGGCGACGCTCCATATCCCGCTGGGCGCAGCGGTTCCAACACTGGACTGAAGACTTGAACATCGACGGCAGGCCCTATCGCACCATCTGGCTCGCGGCCGACGGCTGGTCGGTGGAGATCATCGACCAGACCAGGCTGCCGCACGAGCTCGCGATCGTTGCGTTGCGAAGCGTGGAGGATGCGGCGCGCGCGATCAGGACCATGCAGGTGCGCGGCGCTCCCCTGATCGGCGCCGCCGCGGCCTATGGCGTCTGCCTCGCACTTGCGCGCGGATGCCTCCGACGAGGCGCTGGACCGCGCCGCCGCCCTCCTCGCCGAGCAGCGGCCGACCGCCGTCAACCTGCGCTGGGCGCTGGAGGAGATGCGCAACGCCGTGCGCAACCTGCCGCGCGAGGGCCGCGTCGCGGCGGCCTACGAGCGCGCGGCGGAGATCTGCGAGGACGACGTGAAGGCCAACCGCCGCATCGGCGCGCACGGCCTGAAGCCGATCCTCGTCGCCGCCCGGCACAAGGAGCCGGGCGAGCCCGTCAACATCCTCACCCACTGCAACGCCGGCTGGCTCGCCTGCGTCGACGTGGGCACCGCGACCGGCGCCGATCTACGAGGCCCACGACCGCGGCATTCCCCTCCACGTGTGGGTCGACGAGACGCGCCCGCGCAACCAGGGGGCGGCGCTCACCGCCTTCGAGCTGGGCGCCCACGGCGTGCCGCACACCATCGTCGTCGACAACGCCGGCGGGCACCTGATGCAGCAGGGCCTCGTCGACCTCTGCATCGTCGGCGCCGACCGGGTGACGGCGAACGGCGACGTGGCCAACAAGATCGGCACCTACCTCAAGGCGCTGGCCGCCAAGGACAACGGCGTGCCGTTCTACGTGGCGCTGCCGCATTCGACCATCGACTGGACGCTCGGCTCCGGCGAGGACATCCCGATCGAGCAGCGCGATCCGGCCGAGGTGCTGGTGATGACCGGCCGCACCCGGGACGGCGCGATCGTGCCGGTGGAGATCGCGGCCGCCCGGCTCGCCCGCGCGCAACGATGCCTTCGACGTGACGCCGGCGCGGCTGATCACGGGGCTCGTCACCGAGCGCGGCGTGTGCGCTGCGTCGCGCGAGGGGCTCTTGTCGCTCTATCCCGGAACGCATCGTGCGTCCAGCACATCCGTCATCCCGGACGAAGCGCTGTGCGCCGAAGGCGAGCAGCGCTTCGAGCCGGGACCTCGGGAGGCTTGACTCGATCCGGGGAGGTCCCGGATAGCCTCGCCCCGGATCAAGTCCGGGGCTCGGCTTCCGGGATGACGGGTGATGTCGATCAAGCGCCTCCTGTTCGTGCTCGCGGCGGTACTCCTGCCCGCCGCCGCTCCTCCATGCAGCACTGCCCAAGCACTCGCTCACGCCCGAGCCCGACACCCTGACGGGGTGGGTGCTGATCGCATCGTCGGGCATCTCCGACCCGCGCTTCGCCCGCACCGTCATCCTGCTCATCCGACACGGCAAGGACGGCGCCTTCGGCATCACCATCAATCGGCCCGTGGGCGAGCGCTCGCTCAAGAGCCTGCTCGAGCCGCTGGGCGACAAGGACTTGGGCGACCAGGACCCGGGCAAGGCGGGCAGCGTGCGCGTGTTCGCGGGCGGCCCCGTCGAGCAGCAGATGGGCTTCGTGCTGCACTCGACCGACTGGCAACACGCCGACACCATCGCCATCAACGGCGAGCTGGCGGCCACCGCCAGCGCCGAGATCCTGCGTGCCATGGCGCGCGGCAAGGGTCCGAGGAGAACGCTCGTGGCCTTCGGCTACGCGGGCTGGGGGCCGGGCCAGCTAGAGGCTGAGCTCGCGCGCAAGGACTGGCTCGTCGCCAGCGCCGATGCAACCCTCGTCTTCGACGCCCCGCGCGAGCGCGTCTGGGACGACGCCATGGCCCGGCGATAGGGCCACCCGTCATCCCGGACGAAGCGCTCCGCGCCGGAGGCGAGCGGCGCTTCGAGCCGGGACCTGGCGAGGGCTCGGCTCGTTCGGCGAGGTCCCGGACAGCCTCTCCCGGGCTCGAGGCCGGAGCTCGGCTTCCGGGATGACGGGCGTAGAGGTGTCAGCAACCCAGACGAATGGCGGACGCGACCGGGGCCCATCTCCAGAAGGCCTCTCCCGCCGCGCTGGGAGGGCCTGCAGGCGAGGCGCGGGGTTCAGGCAGGTTTTAGGGCCCGAGCCGCCTCCCGGCCGTCCTGGGCCTCGCCAGGCGGCCTGCGCGCGATTCCCGAATTGGCACGTCGGGTTGCAGGCAGCCCGGCCCACTTGCGCGGGGAGTCCTGGTCGGCATAATTTTCATCGAGCACGCGTACTTGGGGGAAACATGCCGGGCCGACGGAGACCGTTCTGCGCATCGATCGTGGCCGCGTTCGCGGCATTTGGCGCTGCAGCGCCTGCGTGGTCGGGCTGTCCGGCTGGGTTGCCGGCCGAACCCGTCTTTCATTTGCCGGTCCAGAAACTCATCCCGGTCGCCTCCGGCTTGGCGGACCATATCGCCAAGAAGGTTATACAAAGCGGTGCTGCCAACGGTGTCGAGACGCGGCGGCTTGCCGACGTACGACTGGACCCCAAGGTCGAATACAACTTTCGTGTCTATACGCCTCTCAGCGCCATACCCGCTCGCGTGCAGAATGCGTTCGTCGCTGCCGGCGAGTTGCCGACGCGCGCCGAGATCGAAAGCGTGAAGCGGCGGCAGTTGGACTGCGTCGAAACCGAGGTGCTCGAATCCGTGGGCGAATGGCTCAAACTCGTGAGCGAAGCCGCGAAGGACCAGCGCCTTCCAGAGAGGCGAGCGGTGCTCGTTCCCAACTCGGCAGTCCTGACAATACGGTCGTTCGCCCACGAGGTTCTGTCGGCTGAAGACAGAGATGCCGTCTTCAAGAGGGATTTAAGACGGCGTGGCAATGAGGAGATAGTCGCATACTTGATAATCAAGTCCGACAAAGTAACCGTCGATCAGTTTATCGAGTTATCACTGAATATACACTATCTCGGCCGTGGCTCTTACGGAATCACCGCAGCGTCGATGAACTACTTCGGCAAACCGGCAGACCGCTTGGCACTTGCAGAAGCCGCTTATCTGGCAGGGCTCCTCAGGGGGCCAAGCAATTATCATCCGGTGCGAAAGGCCGCTCAGGCTATCGCGCGCAGGAACTGGGTGCTCGATCAGATGCATGCGAAGAGATTCATCAGCGAGGCGGAGGCGAAAAGCGCCAAGGCCGAGCCGCTGAACGTGAAGGTCAAATAGATGGGTGTCAGACCCTCCGGGTCTGACACCTGCACTGAACACCGGCATTCAGGGCTCCGCCGCGGATGGCGCGCCCTTCACGTGCTTGTCGGCCCACGCGAGCATCTCCCACAGCGCGTGCTCGATGGACTCGCGGGCGGCGTAGCCGTGCCCCTCGAGCGGGAGGCGCACATAGCGCACGTTGCCGCCGTTGCCCTTGACCGCCTGATACATGCGCTCGCTCTGGATCAGATGGGTGCCGGGGTTGTTGTCGGCTGCGCCGTGGATGAGCAGGAGCGGCGTTTTGATCTTGTCGGCATGCGCGAACGGCGAGACCTTGATGTACATCTGCGGCGCCTCCCAGAACGTGCGGCGCTCCCGCTGGAAGCCGAACGGCGTCAGCGTGCGGTTGTAGGCGCCGCTGCGGGCGATGCCGGCCCTGAACAGATGGGAGTGCGCCAGCAGGTTGGCGGTCATGAACGCGCCGTAGCTGTGGCCGCCGACGCCGACGCGGGCGCGGTCGGTGACGCCCATCTCGACTGCCTTGTCGATCGCCGCCGCGGCGCTGGCGACGATCTGCTCGACATAGGTGTCGTTCGCCGTCTCCGGGTCGCCGATCACGGGCATCGTGGCGTCGTCCAGGACCGCATACCCCATCAGGGCGAAGAACAGGTGCGAGGCCCCGCCGAAGCTCGTGAAGCGGTTCGGCGATCCCGATACCTGGCCGGCCACCCCGGCGTCGGTGAACTCCACCGGGTAGGCCCACAGGATGGTCGGCAGCGGCGTCCCCGCCTGGTAGTCCGGCGGCAGATAGAGCGTGAAGGACAGCTCGACGCCGTCATTGCGCTTGTAGCGCACCAGCTCCTTCCTGATGCCGCGCAGCTGCGGCGCCGGGTCGGCGAAGCTCGTGAAGGCCTCCTTGCCTTGCCCGGGCACGGTGCGAACGAAATAGTTGGGCGGCGTATCGGAAGTCTCGTGGCTCGTGAGGAAGCGCGAGCCGTCGTAGGCGAGCAGGGCCACGATGCGCTCCCAGCTCTCGTCGCGGCTGCGGAAGACCTCGTCGGACGTCAGGGACTTCAGGTTGAAGCGGGCGAGGAACGGCCTCTCCCCCCGCGGCGTCGCACCGGACCCCGACAGGAAGATCGCGTCCCCGTGCTGATGCATCACCGACTGCCCGTTGGGCAGCCGCTTCAGCACGGGGGTGCCGGGGTCGTTGTAGAGATCCTGGATCGAGCGGTCCCAGACCACCTTCGGCGGCGTTGCCTGGCTGTCGGCGTCGAGCATGGAGGTCCGCGTCCACCGTCGCTTGCGGTCGTATTCCTCGATGAGGACCAGCCCGCCCGTCTCGCCCCAGTTGATCCCCCTGTAGCGATGCTCGGTCCGCGCCACCTCGACCGCTGGCCCGCCGAACGGCGCTCTGAGCATCTTGACGACGTCGCGGCGGGGCGCCGCCTTCCTGGGATCGCCGGCGTCGAGCGCTTCGACCCACACCAAGGTAGCCGCCTCGGTCGGGCGCCACGACCAGGCGCGCGGCCTCGTGGGCACGCCTTCGAGCGGCACCTCATCGGCGAGCGGAAGGCTCGCCACCTTGTGCACCATCCTGCCGCCGCGATCCCAGACCTCGACCTCCGCCGGGAACTCCTGCGCGGCATGCAGGTAGGAGTAGGGACGCTCGACCGTGGCGACCAGGACATGGCTGCCGTCGGGCGAGGCGCGCACGAGCTTGAAGATGGCGGGCCTGCCCAGCGGTGTCAGCTTGCTGTCGTCCGCGCCGACCAGCGCCAGTTGCGACGTGGCGTAGTAGGTGAACAGCCGCTCGTGGTGCGGGCTCTCGAGCAGGCCCTGGAGTGTCCGCACGGGCGTCGCCTTGCCGAAGTTCTCCTGCACGATGGGCCCCGAGGGGACAGCCGGCGCGACCGGCCGTGGCCCGCGGTTCGCGACCACTGTCTGCACCAGCAGCGTCTCGCTGTCGGCGAGCCACTGGATGGCATCGCCCAAGGCGGCGTTGATCCTGGCACCCTCGATCTTGCGCAGCCGGCCCGTCGCGCTGTCGCCGATCCAAAGCTCGGTCTCGCTGCGCGTGGCATTCGTCAGGGCGAAGCGCCTGCCGTCGGGTGACCAGCGAAACAGGCCGGGATCGGCGTCGGGCGGAAGATCGATCCGCGTCTCCTTGCCGTCGACGAGGGATTTCAGCAGCATGGCCATGATGCGCGGTCGGGAGCGGCCGGCGCCGTTCGTCCTCGGGTCGATGGTGAGGCCGGCCAGGCGCAACACCGGGTCGGCCAACTCGGCAATCGACGGATAGCGCGCCTGCGTCGCCAGCACCAGGCGATCGCGCGTCGGACTGATCGAAAGCAGCGTGGGGTTCGGCGGCGCGTCGAGAACGTCCTGTACGGCTTTGGGCGCCTTCTGGTAGGCCGTCTGCGCCTCGACGCGCGGGCTCGCAATGCAAAAGGCGGCAACGAGGCAGAAGAGGACGATCCGAGCTGCGAAAGTGTGCATGAAGCAACTTCCCATCGAAATTGGCGTGGACTTGGTGTCAGACTTTCCGGGTCCGATACACTACACGACCCGTCATCCCGGCCGAACCCCGGATCAAGTCCGGGGAGCCGAAGGTGAGCTGCGCTTCGAGCCGGGACCTCGTGAGGCGCGGCTCGCTCCCGGAGGTCCCGGATAGTTGGCCATCGGCCTCGCCGACCCGCAGCGGATGAAACGGCTCCCCCACCACAGCCGCGACCGCATTCCCCTCCCCCTTGCGGGCCCCTTGCGGGGAGGGGTTAGGGGTGGGGGTCGAATGTTCTGCTCCCCTCGAGGACTCCCACCCGGCGCGTCGACGCGAAGGCAAGCCTTCGCGTCGACCCGCCACCCTCCCCGCAAGGGGGAGGGTGTGGGTGCAACTGTCACGCGGTGCGCATGGCTGGATAGGTGAGGAAGGCGTTGGCGGTGTGCCAGAGGCGGTGCCGGTTGACGCCGAGCCCTCCGGAATGCGTCTGCCCGGCGATCATGACGAACTGCTTGTCCTTGTTGGACAGCGCCGCATAGAAGCGCAAGAGCTCCTCCTCGCTGGCGTTGCCGTCGTGCTCCGCGCGGATCATGCACACGGGGCTCCTGAGCTGCGCCGGATCGGCCAGCGGCAGGTTGAGCGCCATGTCGAGGTAGGTGCCCGTCGGCACGCTGTCGCCGAACTGCTGCTCGAAGGCCGCGAGCGCCTCTGCCACGCCGAACTCCGAGCTGCCCTCCCGGTCGCGGTCGAAGATGCGCCGGATGGTGGCGAGGTTTCTCGGCCGGCTCGGGTTCGACTTGTAGCGCTCGGCCTGCGCGCGCCTGCGGTCGATCTCCGGCGCGTTCTCTCCCGTGTGGGTGTAGGCGTTGAGGACGAGCCGCTCGACGCGCCCGGGCTCGGCGACGGCGAAGGCGGCGGCCTTGATGGCGCCGGAGGACGACCCGAACATCATGACCTTGCCATGGCCCGTCACGCGCTCCACCAGCGGAAGCGCCGCCTTCAGGTCCTCCACGCCCACCATGATGCCGGCGTGGCTCCCGGTGTGCGACGAGAAGCCGTAGCCCTCGTGGTCCACGGTCCACACGTCGAAGCCGAGACCAGCGAAGTGATCCATCATCGAGTAGCCGGGACGCCCGGGGACCTGCAGGTCGTAGCTGCCGCGGCTGGAGAAGGTCGAGCCGTGCACCAGGAACAGCACCGGGGTGGCTGCGCTCGCGGCACCGGCCATGCGCTTGCGATAGACGTAGAGATCGACGCTGCCCTTCTTGGCCCAATGCTCCTCCGAGGCGATCGTGCGGCCCTGGGCCGGCGCGGGGCGCGAGCCGAGGCCGGCGACGGCGGCAGCCGCGACTGCGGCGCCGGCGGCCTGTACGAGCCGGCGCCGGCCGAGCAAGGGAAGGGGGGATTTCGACTGGGCTGAGGTCATCGCTGCTCCTCCGGACATCGTCGCGGCACTGTGGTTCAAGGCCCCCGCGCCCGTGAACTCTAGCACACTTCGCGGCGGAATATTCCGCGAACGCACATGAGAAGCACCGGAGGAAGACGGGGCGCGTAGACCCGAAGGGCACGCGGGACTATGCTGGCGCGGCCCCGACATGCGCATCTACGGCGTCCAGCGGCGCACCGATCTTGGCGACCGCTTCGGCGCCATGAAGGAGGAGTACCTGCGCAACGGTGCGGCGCGCAGCAACCTGCGCTACGGCCACGCGCGCAGACCCGGGGCCTCGGCCGGCTAACTCCTGATCGAAGGCTTGACGGATTCGCCGCCGCTGCGTGCACGTGCTCCCCGGGTATGCGGCCGTCGATGTCCAGTCCGCGCTTCCGGGCGCCGTGCCCGCAAGCGATGGCGATTGACCGGCCTCTCCGTCGGGGCTGTGCCCACGGGTCCCGCGCGTCGCTCCTGCCCTGCTCGAGGCGCACACCCCGCAGTGCAGCAAGCGACGCCGGACACTGCATCTGCGACCCGACCCGTAGACAGTCTTTCCGTCAAGGTACACACTGCGATCCACACATCGAGCGGAATGGCATTTGGGTAAGCAGGGTAGACGTAGGCATAACATTCTCATCTCTGGCAGTGTGGCACGTATACCTTCGCTCTATCGATTTCGACGGCCGATGCATGGAAAAGGGATGTCGCGCCGCTGCATTCAGGCGGAGGAGTTGAGCGGCGCGGGCTTTTGGACTGCGGGGCTCGTGCGCGTGCGGGCCTTCGCGCGAATTGCCAGCCGACATGTCGTGCCGTCGAGGCGAAGTGCAAACGGGGGTGGTTTTGTCTTTTAAGCGACCAATACACAAAGCTCTCTACCTGCAGGTGCGGGACGCTCTGGCCGAGCGCATAGCGAGCGGTCAGTGGAAGCCGGGAATGCCGATTGCAAACGAAGGGGATTTGGCGCGCGAGCTCGGTGTCAGCGGCGGGACCGTTCGCAAGGCTCTGGAGCTGATGGAGGCGCAGCGCCTGATCACGCGCCGCCAAGGCCGAGGAACCTTCGTGAGCGACCAGTCGTCCGACGATCACGCGGCGCGCTTCTGCCGGTTCCGAGGTCCAAGCGGCGAGCTGCTCTTCAGCCACGTGCCGGTGCACGAGATCAGTGAAGGGACGGCGGACGAGCAGGAGTCGCGGCGTCTGCGACTGGCCTCGGGAGAGGCGGTGTACCGGATGCGCGGGATCCTGTTAAATCGGGGCAAGGCGTGCATGGTCAAGGATGTGGTGGTCCCGGCGGCACTGTTTCCCGGCCTGCCCGACAGGAGGGAGGTTGCCTGCAGCATCACCACGCTGGCTCACGCCTACGGCATTCTGGCGGGCACGGGCGAGGAGCGCATCTCGATGTGCACGGCTGGGGCGGGCGTTGCGGAGGCGCTCGGCGTTGCATGCGGGACCCCGGTGATGCACCTGGAGCGGGTGGTGCTCATGCTCGACGGACCTCCACTGGAGTGGAGCAGGGCCCACTGCCACCTGGTCGAGGGCTACTATCTGTCCGTGGTCGGCTGATCGCCCATTTCCTTCCCACGCGGGTGTCGTCCCGGAATTCCGTGAAACGGAATATCCGGGACCCAGGGCCAAGGGCGTGGAGCCCCGGACCGTGGTACCGGGTCTCGCCCTGTCGGGCTCGCCCGGTATGACAGCTGCGGGCGCCACGCTACTCCCCCTCCTCCTGCCGCTTGCGGGCGCGATGGTGCCGGGCGCGCTGCACCCAGACCTTGCGCAACGCCGCGCGCTCGTGCGGATCGTCCTTGCGGATGGCGTGGGCCAGCTCGCGCTGCAGTTTGGCCCAGCTCCGCCAGCGACCTCGATCGAGGCTTCCGTCGGCCAGCGCGGCCTGCACGGCGCAGCCGGGCTCGGCCGCGTGGGCGCAATCGCCGAAGCGGCAGCGCTGCGCCAGCGCCTCGATGTCCGCAAAGGTCGCCGCCACCCCGGCGTCCGCCTCCCACAGACCCAGCTCGCGCATGCCCGGCGTGTCGAGCACGAGGCGTCCGTCTGGCAGGAGGACGAGCTGGCGGTGGGTGGTGGTATGGCGCCCGCGCGCATCGTGCTCGCGGATGGCCTGGATGGTCATCAGGGGCGCGCCGGCGAGCGCGTTGACGAGGCTCGACTTGCCGGCGCCGGAGCTGCCGAGCAGGGCCGCCGTTTGGCCGGGAGTGAAGCTCTCGCGCAGGCGGTCGAGGCCCTCGCCGGTGACCGCCGAGACCGCATGCACGGGCACGCCCAACGCGACGGCCTCGATGCGGGCTTTGAGGGCGTCGCGCTCGCGCTCGGGGCAGAGGTCCGCCTTGGTCAGGACGATGACGGGGGAGGCGCCGCCGTCCCAGGCGGTGGCGAGGTAGCGCTCGATCCGGCGCGGATTGAGATCGGCGTTGAGCGAGGTCACCAGGAACGCCACGTCGACGTTGGCGGCGACCACCTGGGACGCGGCGCCGCCGCCGATCGCCTTGCGCACGAAGGCGCTGCGACGCGGGATGAGGTGGTGGATGGTGGCGCTCCCTTCCTGCGGGCGCAGGGCGGCGGCCACCCAGTCGCCCGCGACGGGATAGTCCCCGTCCGCGGCCTCGTGCGCGAAGCGGCCCGAGAGCCGGGCGCTCGCCTCGCCTTCGGAGGTTGCGATGAGATAGAGGCCCGCTGCTGCACGATCACGCGTGCGGGGGCGAGGCCCGGTGCAGAATGGTGTGCGGAATGGACCGCGAATGCATGTTGGAGCGCATCGCTCCAGCCGTAGCTGTCGATCAAGGTCGACAATCCTTCAGTCGGCGAACAACAGGGGCGCCGGCCGAGGAGGTCCCGATATTCGTCAGGAGAGCGTGTCGGCAGCGGCGCGGCGAGGGGCTCGTGCGATTGCGACAATCATCTTCACCCTCCTTCTTCCTGCGCCGTGTGAGGACCACGAGGAACGTGCGGAACGCGCGCTCCATGTAAACGGAGCGTCTCTACCCGTCAAGCAGCGTTGCGCCGCAGTGGCGAGACGACACCAAGAGGGGTGTTCGCGAGCAACGTTGTGTCGGATACTGCGCGCGGAGTGCAGAGCTGCCAACACGGAGAATCGGAGCATGGCAAGCAAGCCCAAGGTGCGCGCGGGGATCGTCGGGTCGGGCTTTGCCGCCAACCTGCACTACGAGGGCATCCACCGTGTCTACGGCACCGATCGTCGACCTCGTCGGCATGTTCTCGCCCACGGCGGAGAACGCCCGCCGCTTCGCCGAGCCGCGCGGGCTCGCCACGTTCGCCTCGCTGGACGCGCTGCTGGCCGAGGTCGATGTGGTGCACGTCTGCGCGAGCCCCGCGGCGCACGAGGCCATCGCCATCGCGGCCCTGGCGCGCGGGGTGCACGCCATCGTCGAGAAGCCGCTGACCGGCTGGTTCGGCGATGGCACGCCGAGTTCCACGCCGCGGGCGCCTCCATGAGCCACGCGCTGGACGGCGCGCTCGCCAGCATCGACCGCATGCTCGACGCGGAGGCCAAGTCCAAGGCGATGATCCTCTACGCCGAGAACTGGGTCTATGCGCCGGCGATCCAGAAGGAGCGCGAGATCATCGAGAAGACGGGGGCGCAGGTGCTCTGGATGCACGGCGAAGAGGCGCATTCGGGCTCGCACAGCAAGGCCTACGGCTTCTGGCGGCTCAACGGCGGCGGCGCGCTGATCGGCAAGGGCGTGCATCCGCTCACCGCGGCGCTCTATCTGAAGCGCGTGGAGGGCCGGGCGCGCACCGGCCGGCCGATCCGCCCCGCCGCGGTCAGCGCCCGCATGCACAGTTTGACCCGGCTTCCGAGGACTATGCCGACCGCGGTTTCCTGCGCACCGACTATCACGACATCGAGGACTTCTCGGCCACCCACGTGGTGTTCGAGGACGGCACGGTGGCCGACATCTTCGCCTCCGAGATCGTCATGGGCGGCATCCACAACTGGCTCGAGGTGATGGCCAACAACCACCGTGCGGTGTGCAACATCAACCCCAACACGGCGATGCAGACCTACAACCCGGCCGAGGCCCAGTTCCACGACATCTACGTGGTGGAGAAGATCGGCACCAAGCAGGGTTGGGCGCCGACCGCGCCGGACGAGGACTTCATCACCGGCTTCCCGCAGGAGGTGGAGGCGTTCTATCGCAGCGTCGCCACGGGCGCCCCGCCCGAGAGCGACAGCCGCCTCGCCGCCGACTGCATCTCCACGGTCTACAGCGCCTACCTCTCCGCCGAGCGCCTCGGCGCCGAGGTGGCGGTGCGGGCCTACTGAGGCGTCCATATCAGACCCTCCGGTAACGCTCCCCACGCGCGACCGGTGCGCCCTGATCATCGTTTCCGCGGCTTGTCCGCTGACTGGAACATGGAAAGGACGTGCCCCTCCGGGTCCTTGAATTCCGCCGACCAGCCGTCCGGCGCGTGACTGACCGGCGTCACGATCGTGACGCCCTTGGCCGCCAGCTGCGAGACCATGTCGTCGATGCCGCCCTCCGCGATCTCGAACACGACGATCGGCGTGTTGCCCGGCCGCGACTCCTGCTTGATGAAGAGCAATTCCACGCCGTTGACCGTCTTGGCCATCAGCCAGGGATTGCCGTGGCCGTCGTCATCCATCCGCTGAACCGACAAGCCAAGCACGTCCCGGTAGAACGCCTCGGTACGGTTGACGTCGTTGACATAGTAGCAGACGGCACCCAGCCGGCATTTGGCGAGCATGATCTACTCCTTTGAGTGGTTCGAGCCGCTACCCAGTTGCCGGGCCCCGGCTTTCGTGAGGTGCCCACGACAAAAAGGTGCCCGTCGGGATCGTGGCTGGCGAGCACAACGCCTGGGCTCCGGGCTGGCGGCAGAAGCGCGCGCCGAATGATGCCGAAATCGAGCGGGCCGCTGAGCCCGGATACGCCGTCCAGCGAGCCACCGCCCTCGGCCCGCCAGCGGCGCCGGATGTCGGCGATGCGCTGACGCAAGGCAGGCTCATTCATCCGCAGCAGCCAAAGGATCTCACGCTTGCTGTGGCCCGTCAGAGCCAGCAGCGTCGTGGTGCGGAGCTTTGGCGGGAGCCGTTCCACGAACCACACTGGGACCTCCGCGCCACTCTGGCCGGTGTGCGCGTCCATCGAGGCGGAATGTTGCTCGCGGGTCCGCCTGCGAACGGCGGTCCGCGCATCGAACGAGGCGCACTTGCGCAGTGCGCCGACGAACCATCGGCGATTGGCCGCGAGAGAGAGGTCTGCCCTGCCGGCCTCGACCGCCGCAAGCCAGACCGTCTGAAAAAGGTCCTCTGCTTCCGGCCGCCTGCGGGCGGCTCGCTGAGCCTCCCGCAAGAGGTCGGAGAAGATGCCTGGCGGCACGTTGCTCTCCGCATTCACCAACGTTCTCTGTTATCCTGGACCGTGTGCGCCAGGGCCAGGGTTCACAGGTCGTAGGGCGAATTAGCGAAGCGTAACCGCCGTTGTGCAGGTAAATCGGCGGATTACGGCAAGCGCCTAATCCGCCCTCCTTCTCACCCTGTCACAGACGGCTCGGCTTGGGACAGGCTCGGGGGCGGGGCGGACATGGCACCGGCGGCGTTGGCCTCGGCGAGGCGGGCAAGCAGCTCCTCGGCGATGGCCTTGATGGCGGTGCCGGAGTCGCCCGGGTACTTCGCCACATAGGAGCGCTCCACCGAGCTCAGCTGCGCGGCGTGCTGCAGGGCACTGGAGCGCGGGATGGTCTGGGTGAAGCAGCGGTTCTCGGGGTTGGAAGAGAGCCAGCGGTGGTAGTCGGCATCCACCGAGGAGTGGCCCTCCTTCATGTTGACGCACACGCCGAGGTTCTCGGCAAAGCCCATCTCCGGGTTGAGGCCCTTGAAGCGGCGGAACACCTCGAGCCCGCAGGTGGAGATGTAGTCGGGCTTGGTCGGCGAGAAATGGAAGTCGGCCTCCCGGAGCCAGGACTCGGTAAGGATCGACAACCCTGGCGGACAGTCGATGAAGATCACGTCGAACACCCCGCGCACGTTGCCGAGCAGCGTGGCGATCGAGCTGCGCAGGCGGGTATGCAGGGTCTCCTTGGAGACCTCGCGCTCGAACAGGGTGAGCTGCATGTCGCTCGGGATCAGGTAGACGGTGCGCGCCTCGTCGACATCCGACACGCCGCCCACTACGAAGCGCGGCCACTCCACTGCGACGTTGTTGAGCACGCTGGCGACCAGAAGGTCGACGATGGTGAGCCCCTCCGACTGCAGGCGGTGCAGGTTGGCGGCGGTGAGCAGCATGGAGCTGACGCTCGCCTGGGAGTCGGAGTCGATGATGAGCACGTTCTTGCGGAACTGTGCCGACAGCGTCTCCGCCAGCGCCAGCACCAGCGTCGATTTGCCGACCCCGCCCTTCGTGTTCATGACGGCGATCGTATTGCGCATGGCCCGCACCGGTCCGTCCATCGGGGTCCTCTGCTGAGGTGGATGTGTAGGCCAATGTGGCAGAATCCTGGTGTCGCTTTCAAGGCCGCTCACCGGAAATCCAGGCTATTCGCCGCGTCTCGCCCGGCGCGCGGGGGACGCGGGCGCTGCCGCCGGTGCAGACGACCGGGGTGCACTACCGGGGCGCGAGCGCGCGCCGGGCCCGCTCATGCGCTCCCGTGCCACGTAGTGGTAGTCCGGGTTGGGCTTCATGTCGGTCGCGGCTGCCATCCGGTTCGACATGTTGAAGAAGCTCGCGACGGCGGCGATGTCCCAGATGTCGCGGTCGGAGAAGCCGGCGCGGCGCAGGGCGGCGCGGTCCGCCTCCTCGATCTTGTCAGGGGCCTCGGTCAGCTTGGCGGCAAAGTCGAGCATGGCCTTCTGGCGTCTGTCGAGGCCCGCGGCGCGGTAGTTTTGCGCGATCGTCTCGGCGAGCTCGGGGTCCTTGGCGCGCTGGCGCAGGGCGGCGCCGTGCGAGGTCAGGCAATAGTGGCAGTGGTTGATGGCGCTCACGGCCACCGCGATCATCTCGCGCTCGGCCTTGGAGAGACCGCTTTCGCCCAGCATCAGGTCGTCGGACATCAGGATGAAGGCCTTGAGCTTGGCGTTGTCGAAGGCGTAGGCGCGAAAGACGTTGGGGACGAAGCCGAGCTTCTCCTCGCATTTGGCGAAGTACGCCTCGATCTCCGGCTCGAGCCGGTCGTCGGGCCCGAGATCGAGCGCGGACAGCTTGCGTTCGCGCGTCATCCATCGCTCCTTTGGCATGCCAGCGGCCATTTTGATTGCTTCGGGACCCGCCGAGAACACCTTTTCGCGAGCGGCATTGGCCCGTGTTGAGATATCCTTCAAAAGCAGAGTATTCGCATAGTGGGAGCGGGACTGGGCGGATTTCTGCAACCGCGGCGGCGTGCTGGATAGGCGAATGTACAGTTCACACTCCACGCGAACTGGGGTCGGGCTCGATGGGCTGTTCCGGCCGGGCGACCATGCCTGCTATTTCTTTCGGTCGGGCGAGGAGATCGGCGAGGTTCTCGTCCCGTACTTCAAGGCGGGCCTGGAGCGCAACGAGAAGTGTGTGTGGCTCACCGGTCATCCCTATGGAAAGGACAGGGCCGCGAGCGAGATGCGCGCGGCCATGGCGGATTTCGATCGCCGGGCAAGCGCCGGCCAGATCGGCATCTTCGACTACGAAGAGTGGCTCGCGAAGCAGGACGCGATGAGCCCGGCCGAGAGGGCTCGGCAGCTGGCTGGTGCAGAAGGACCAGGCGATCGCCTCGGGATATGCAGGTCTGCGCGCCAGCGGCAACACCTCCTTTCTGGACGAAAGTGTGTGGGATGAGCAGCTGATCTGCGAGCGGGCCTCCACCGAAATCTTCACGGGCCAGCCCATTACCGTGCTCTGCGGCTACAGTTTCGACCGGTGCGCGGCAAAAGGGGCGGTCGATGTCGTGCATAGCCACGGGTTCGGCCTTGCGAAGCGTCGCGGCCGCTGGTCTCTGTTCGAGGTCAGGAGCCACGGCGGCGAAGCCCTCGAATGCGGGAGTTGGCGGGCGGGATCGGATGGCTCCTGCGGCGTCGGCAGCGGGGAGAGCTGCGACGGCTCGTCGAAGACCAGCTCGCCATCTTCATCGGGGCATGCCCCGAGCGCATCACGTTGAAGGGCAGCCGGGTGCCGCTCTCGGGGTCGCAGGCAACCAAGCTTGCAATTCTGCTCTCCGAGCTTGCCACGAACGCGGCAAGGTATGGGGCATTGTCATGGCCCCAGGGCAAGCTGGCCGTTCACTGGCGGGTCGTTGTCAACGGCTCGCGGCGGCTTCACGTGAGCTGGATGGAAAGCGGGGCCGACAAGCTGGCAGTACCGGAGCAGGTAGGCTCTGGGACGCAACTGATGGCCGCCATGGCGGAGAACTGCGTGCGCGTCTTCAACCACACGGGAATGGTGTGTACATTCGAGTTGAGTCTGGACGACAGCGATCGGTGATCGGCCCCGCGCCCCGGCCCCGCGCGGCGTCCGACGAGCGCTGCGACAAGAACGTGAGCGGGGTCAGACCCCTCGCGCGGAGCGTGGTCTATTCTGCTTCAGGGCGCCGGACGCGCGGACGCGGGTCTGACCATCCGTGATCGTCGACGGTGGGCGCCCGTGGGCACAGACCATGACCCTCGCAGCGGCAACGACAGGCAAGGGCCTCATCGATCAGGTGCAGAAGGCGCTTGGCGAGCGCTCGCCGGCGGCGCAGCTCGTCCCGCTGCTCTACGGCAACGGCCTCGACGGGTTGGACTTGCCGCCCGCGCGGCTCGCCGAGGACGCGCTCGCCGTACTGGAGTTCATCGCCGAGAAGCCGCAGAAGGCACACAAGCTGCGCGTTCGCAGCGTGCAGGGCCCGGACGGCTCGGCCGAAGGCAGCGTCGTCGAGATCCTCAACGACGACATGCCGTTCCTGGTCGATTCGGTGATGGGCGAGCTGCAGGCGCGCGGGCTCGCGGTGCGCCTCCTGCTGCACCCCATCTTCAAGACCAGGCGCGACAAGGCCGGCCGCCTGCAGGCGGTCGTGGGGCCCGGCGACCAGAACTGGAGCGACGGCCACCAGGAGAGCTACATCGCCATCCACCTGCCAGGCCTTGTCCGGAGGCCATGCAGCGTGATCTCGCTGCCGCGATCTCCGGGATCCTGGGCGAGGTGCGTGCGGCGGTCTCGGACTGGCAGGCCATGCTGCGGGCAGCTGCGGGCGGCCGATCGCGGAGGTCGAGGCGGCGCCGGCGCGCGTAGCGGCCGGCGACAGGCGCGAGGCGGTCGCGTTCCTGCGCTGGCTCGAGGCGGGCAATTTCACGTTCCTCGGCGTGCGCGCCTACCGGCTCGACGGCACGCCGGAGACCGGCAGGGCTCGTAGCCGTCGCAGGACTCGGGGCTCGGCGTGCTGCGCGACCCTGGGGTGCAGGTGCTGCGCCGCGGGGCCGAGCTGGTCGATCTCACGCCGGAGGTGCGCAGCTTCTACTTCGCGCCGGCGCCGCTCATCATCACCAAGGCCAACGTGGTCAGCCCGCGTGCACCGGCGCGTGCACATGGACTACGTCGGCGTCAAGACCTATCGGCGCGACGGCACGGTCGGCGGCGAGATCCGCTTCGTCGGGCTCTTCACCTCGCAGGCCTACACCGGCTCGCCGCGCGACATCCCGCTCCTGCGCCACAAGGTCGAGACGGTCCTGAAGGAGGCCGGCCATCCCGCCGCCAGCCACGCCGGCAAGGCGCTCCTCAACGTGCTGGAGACGTTTCCGCGCGACGAGCTGTTCCAGATCGAGGTCGACGAGCTGGCAGCGTGGAGCGAGGGCATCCTCGACCTCGAGACGCGCCCGCGCGTGCGCGTCTTCGCCCGCGTCGACCGCTTCGACCGCTTCGTCTCCGCTGCTCGTCTACGTGCCGCGCGACCGCTACACCTCCGGCGTGCGCGAGCGCATCGGCGCGCTGCTGGCGGAGGCCTACAAGGGCCGCGTCGTCGCCTTCTACCCCTATTTCACGGACGGTCCGCTGGTGCGGGTGCAGTTCATCATCGCCCGCTACGAAGGGACGACGCCGCAGGTCGCGACCGCGGAGCTGGAGCGCGGCATCGCCGACATCGTGCGCACCTGGGACGACCGGCTCGTCGAGGCGATCGACGCGCTGGGCGCCCGCGGCCGAGGCCCTGCTGGCGAAGTATGGCGCCGCCTTCTCCGCCGGCTACGCGGAGACGTTCTGCGCCGAGCGCGCGCTGCAGGACATCGAGCGCATCGAGCGGCTCGGGCCGGAGATGCCCGTGGCGATCGACTTCTACCGCGAGGAAGGCGCACCTGCCGGCCGCTGCGCGCCGCCGTCTACCGCTTCGGCGGGCCCATCAGTCTGTCGCAGCGCGTGCCGGTGCTGGAGAACCTCGGCTTCGTGCCGTCGACGAGCGCTCCTATGAGCTCACGCCCGCGCTTCGCCGACGGCCGGCGTCCGGTCACGCTGCACGACATGGTGCTCGAGACCGCCGACGGCGTCGCCGATCGACCTTGCGCGCATCGACGAAGCGCCTGGAGGCCTGCTTCCTCGCCGTCTTCCGCGGCGA
Organism: uncultured Alphaproteobacteria bacterium; assembly: GCA_963758625.1. Taxonomy (GTDB): domain Bacteria; phylum Pseudomonadota; class Alphaproteobacteria; order Rhizobiales; family Hyphomicrobiaceae; genus AWTP1-13. Next base: position 157,955 of record CAVWWJ010000002.1, read on the forward strand.
TGCCGACAACGACAACTTCAACCGCCTGGTGGTCTCGGCCGGCGCCGACTGGCGCTCGGTCGCGGCGCTCAGGGCTTGTGCCGCCTATCTGCGCCAGCTCGGCTCGCCGTTCGGGCCGCGCTACATCGCCGACACGCTCCACCGCCACGCCGGCGTCACGCGCGATCTGTTGGAGCTGTTCCACCTGCGCTTCGATCCGGACCGCAGGCTCGACGCCGACGCAGCGCAAGGCCGCCGAGGAGCCGATCCGCCGGCGCATCGAGGGGGCGCTCGCCGCGGTGCCGAGCCTGGACGAGGACCGCATCCTGCGCCAGGTGCTGAACCTCATCGGCGCGATGGTGCGCACCAATTTCTATCCAGAAGCGGGTCAGACCCCTCGCCTCCGCCCTTGCGGCTTGAGCGAGCGTTGGCGGCGAGGGGAACTCCTGACCCCAGATGTTCTGCACCCGGCGACGCTCGCCTTCAAGTTCGACAGCAAGGCGGTGGAGGCCGCGCCGCAGCCGCGCCCGTTCCGCGAGATCTGGGTCTACTCGCCGCGCGTGGAGGGCATCCACCTGCGCTTCGCGCCGATCGCGCGCGGCGGCATCCGCTGGTCGGACCGGGCGCAGGACTTCCGCACCGAGATCCTGGGCCTGGTGCGCGCGCAGCTCGTCAAGAACGCCGTGATCGTGCCGTCGGGCGCCAAGGGCGGCTTCCTGCCCAAGCAGCTGCCGCGCTCCGGCAGCCGCGAGGAGGTGCAGAAGGAAGGCGTGGCCGCCTACCGCATGTTCATCTCGGCGCTGCTCGACATCACCGACAACATCAAGGACGGCAGGATCGTGCCGCCGCCGCGCGTGGTGCGCCACGACGGCGACGATCCCTATCTGGTGGTGGCCGCCGACAAGGGCACCGCCACGTTCTCCGACATCGCCAACGAGATTTCGCTGCGCGCACGACTTCTGGCTGGGCGACGCCTTCGCCTCGGGCGGCTCGGCGGGCTACGACCACAAGCGGATGGGCATCACGGCGCGCGGCGCCTGGGAGTGCGTCAAGCGCCACTTCCGCGAGATGGACATCGACATCCAGCGCCAGCCCTTCCGGGTGGTCGGCGTCGGCGACATGTCGGGCGACGTGTTCGGCAACGGCATGCTGCTGTCGGAGCAGATCCGGCTGGTGGCGGCCTTCGACCATCGCGACATCTTCATCGACCCCGAGCCCGATGCCGCCGCCGGCTTCGCCGAGCGCAAGCGCCTGTTCGAGCTGCCGCGCTCGAGCTGGCAGGACTACGACAGGGCCAAGATCTCCAGGGGCGGCGGCGTGTTCTCCCGCTCGGCCAAGGCCATTCCGGTCAGCGCGGAGATGCAGGCGCTGCTCGGCCTCGACGCGGCCAGCGTGACGCCGGCCGAGCTGATCCGCGCGGTGCTGAAGTGCAAGACGGACCTGTTGTGGTTCGGCGGCATCGGCACCTACGTGCGCGCCTCCGGCGAGCGGGACGAGGACGTCGGCGATCGCGCCAACGATGCGCTGCGCGTGGCGGCGGCGGAGCTCGAGGCCAAGGTCGTCGGCGAGGGCGCCAACCTCGGCGTGACGCAGCGCGGCGCGCATCGAGTTCGCCCAGCGCGGCGGGCGCATCAACACCGACTTCATCGACAACTCGGCGGGCGTCAACACCTCCGACCAGGAGGTCAACATCAAGATCGCGCTGCAGGCGGCCGCGCGGCGCGCGGCAAGCTCGACGCCGAGGCGCGCCGCAAGCTGCTGGCCGACATGACCGGGGACGTGGCGGCGGCCTCGCTGCGCAACAACTACCAGCAGTCCCTGGCGCTCAGCCTCGCCGAGCGCCGCAGCGCGCGCGAGCTTCCGGACTACGCGCTCCTGATGCGGGCGCTGGAGGCGCGCGGCCTGCTCGACCGCGCGCTCGAGGCGCTGCCCTCGGAGATGGAGCTGCAGGAGCGCGCCCGCGCCGGACGCGGCCTGACGCGGCCGGAGCTCGCCGTGCTCCTGAGCTACGCCAAGATCGCCCTGCAGCACGACCTCCTTGCAGAGCCGGGTGCCCGACGAGCCGCAGCTCGAGAGCTGGCTCACCGGCTACTTCCCGCCGCTCCTGCGCGAGCGCTTTCGCGCCGGGATCGACGGCCACAGCCTGCGCCGCGAGATCGTCGCGCTCGGCCTCACCAACGCCGTCGTCAACCGCGGCGGGCCGGCCATGGCGGTGCGGCTCGCCGCCGAGACGCGGCCGCCCGGCCTCGGAGGTGGCGCACGCCTTCATGGCGGTGCGCGAGGTCTTCGACCTGCCGCGGCTGTGGCAGCGCATCGATGCGCTGGACGGCAAGGTCGGCAGGGGAGGCGCAGCTCGACCTCTATGAGGCGACGCGCGACCTCCTGAACGAGCAGACGCGCTGGTTCCTGCGCCGAGGCGCGGCCATGGACGGCGACCTCGCCGCCACGATCGCGCGTCACAAGGCCGGGCCTCGCCGCGCTGGCGAGCGAGCTGGAGGGCGTGCTCCCGCCCGCGCCGCAAGAGCAGGCTTGCGCGCGAGGCGGCGACGCCTCGCGAAGGCGGCGTGCCGCGCCGACCTCGCCGGCGATATCGCCCGGCTGGAGGTGCTGGCGCAGGCGCCGGCCATCACCGAGATCGCGCACGCGATGGGCACGCCGGTGCCCGAGGCGGCGCGCATCTTCTTCGAGATCGGCGAGCGGCTCGGCATCGACGATCTCGCGCGCAGAGGCGCGGCCATCGCCACGGCCGACCACTACGACCGCCTCGCCATCGCGCAGGCGCTGGACCAGCTCGCGGCGGCGCAGGCGGCCTTCACCCGCGAGGCCATCCGGGCCGGCGGCTGGGAGGCTGGTCCTGCGAGCCAGGGCGACCGGCTCGCCCGCGTCGCGCGCAGACGCTCGACGAGGCGGCGGGCGAGGGCGCCCTGACCCTGTCGCGGCTGCTCGGTGGCGGCGGGCGCGCTCGACGAGCTTGCGGCGGGCGCCCGCTGAGGCCCGGGCCAGCAGTGGTTGACGTCGGCTGCTATCGACATTCCTGATACAGGCGAGTTTTCAGAAATTGTTCGTATCGTCTAGCCTCTGCACCTGGAAAAGCGGTAAACCGAAAGCTCTCGATCCGGCGTGCGACGGGGCCATGGATCGCCGATCGTGCAAGGCTCGACAGGAACGCAAGGGAGACGAACTATGCCGGGCAAGAAGGAAAGGCTGATCGACGAGCTTTACCAGGACGATCCGGAGCGGGCCGACGCCGTCGTGTTCGGCCGCAGGACGGATGCCGACGCGGCGCGGGTTCCTGGGCGGGGCGGGGCTTGCCGCCATGCGCGCGGCGGTCGGCGGGCCGCATCGTGTTCGGCGACCAGCATGCCGGCCGGGCTGGTGCCGGCGGCGCTCGCGCAGGACAAGAAGGACGCTCGCCGCCGGCCCCGCCGCGCCCAAGGGCCCGCAGCTCCTGCAGTTTCCGGGCAAGGACCCCGACCTCGTGGTGCTCGGCGACCGGCCGCTGGTGGCGGAGACGCCCGAGCATCTGCTCGACGACGAGACGACGCCGACGGCCAAGTTCTTCATCCGCAACAACGGGCAGATCCCGGAGGCCGACCAAGGAGCCCGACGCCTGGAAGATCGTCGTCGACGGCGAGGTCAACAACCGGCTGGAGCTGACGCTGGGCGAGCTGAAGAAGAGGTTCACGCCCGGTGACGCGGCGCATGGTGCTGGAATGCGGCGGCAACGGCCGCTCGTTCTTCACCCCGCAGGCGCGCGGCAACCAGTGGACCAACGGCGGCGTCGGCTGCGCCGAGTGGACGGGCGTGCGGCTCGCCGACGTGCTGAAGGCCGCGGGCGTGAAGCCGTCGGCGGTGTTCAGCGGCCACTACGGCGCCGACCCGCACCTGTCGGGCGACGCCGCGCGGCAGGCGCTGTCGCGCGGCGTGCCGATCACGAAGCTGATGGACGAGAACAACCTGATCGTCTGGGCCATGAACGGCCAGCCGCTGGCGCCCGTCCACGGCTTCCCGGTGCGCCTCGTCATCCCGGGCTGGCCGGGCTCGGTCTCGGAGAAGTGGCTCACGCGCATCTGGGTGCGCGACAAGGTGCACGACGGCCAGGGCATGGGCGGCACGTCCTACCGCGTCGCCATCAGGCCGATGGTCCCCGGCGGCAAGGCCGACCCCGCCAACTTCAGGGACCTGGAGTCGATGCCGGTGCGCTCGATCATCACCAGCCCGGCGAACGGCGCCAGGCTCGCCGCGGGGGCGCGGGAGATCGCGCTGCGCGGCGCGGCCTGGGCCGGCGACCACACGGTGCGGGCCGTCGACCTGTCGATCGACTACGGCAGCAGCTGGCAGAGCGCCAGCCTCGGCCAGCCCAAGAACGCCTACGACTGGCAGCGCTGGACGGCCACGCGTCAAGCTGCCGAGCGACGGCTACTACGAGGTGTGGGCGCGCGCCACCGACTCAGCGCGGCGTGGTGCAGCCGCACGTCGCCGGCAACTGGAACCCGCAGGGCTACGGGGCCAATCCGATGCACCGGATCGCGGTCCTGGTTGGGTGATGGCGCCGGCGCGATGCGGCTCGAGGAGGCTGGCGGCGGGCGCCTGGGCGCTCGCCGCGCTCCTGCTGCTGGTGGCCCTGCCGGCGCTCGACAGCGGCGGCGCAGCCGAAGCGCGAGCGGCCCAGGAGGAGCAGCCGGAGCACTATCCGGACGGTCCCAACCGCGAGGATACGTTCTACTTCTGCACGGCCTGCCACGGCTTCAAGATCGTGGCGCAGCAGGGCATGTCGCGCGCCCGCTGGAACGAGACGTTCGACTTCATGGTGACGCGCCACAAGATGCCGGACGTGCAGGGCGCCGACCGCGAGAAGATGCTCGACTATCTGGAGCGCGCCTTCCCCGAGCGCAGGCAGCCCGGCGGCTGGAAGAACCCGTTCGCGCCGGAGTAGGCCACTCCACCCGTCATCCCGGAAGCCGAGCCGCAGTGCGAGGCTGTCCGGGACCTCGAGCCGACGAGTTCGAACCTCACGAGGTCCCGGCTCGTAGCGCTGCTCGCGTTCCGCTCGCATCGCTCCGTCCGGGATGACGGGTGGGCAGATTCAATGCCGGAAATGGCGCACGCCGGTGAACACCATGGCGAGGCCCTTCGCGTCGGCGGCGGCGATGACCTCGGCGTCGCGCACCGAGCCGCCGGGCTGGATCACCGCCGTGGCGCCCGCCTCGGCGGCGGCGAGCAGGCCGTCGGCGAAGGGGAAGAAGGCGTCGGAGGCGACCACCGAGCCGCGCGTGAGCGGCTCGGGTTCGCCGGCCGCCCTGGCGGCGTCCGCCGACTTGAGGGCGGCGATGCGGGCGCTGTCGACGCGGCTCATCTGGCCGGCGCCGATGCCGACCGTGGCGCCATCTCTGGCGTAGACGATGGCGTTCGACTTGACGTGCTTGGCGACCCTGAAGGCGAACTTCAGGTCGGCCAGCTCCTGCGCGCTGGGCTGGCGCTTCGTCACCACCTCGAGCTCGATGTCGTCGACCACGACGTTGTCGCGCGACTGCACGAGGATGCCGCCGGCGAGCGAGCGGAAGCCGAGGCCCGGGGCGCGCGGGTCGGGCAGAGTGCCGGTCGTCAGGAGGCGCAGGTTCTTCTTGGCGGCGAAGATGGCCTGGGCCTCGGGCGTGGCGTCGGGGGCGATCACGATCTCGGTGAGGATGGCCGTGATCGCGTGCGCCGTCTCGGCGTCGATGGTGCCGTTCAGGGCGATGATGCCGCCGAACGGGCTCACGGGGTCGCAGCGGAACGCCTTGGCGTAGGCCTCGGCCAGCGTGCGGCCCAGCGCCACGCCGCAGGGGTTGGCGTGCTTGATGATGGCGACCGCGGGCGAGACCGCGGGATCGAACTCGGCGATCAGCTCCATGGCGGCGTCGGCGTCGCCGAGGTTGTTGTAGGAGAGCTCCTTGCCCTGGTGCTGCACGGCAGTGGCAACGCCGGGCCTCGCCTCGCCCGTGCGGTAGAATGCGGCCCGCTGGTGCGGGTTCTCGCCGTAGCGCAGCTCCTGGGCTAGCCGGCCGGCAAAGGCGCGCCACGCGGGGCCGTCTCGCCCAGGATCGACGCGAACCAGGCGGAGATGGCGGCGTCGTAGGCCGCGGTGCGGGCGTAGGCCTTGGCGGCGAGCCTCTGGCGCAGGTCGAGCGTGGTGGCGCCGCCGTTCTGCGCCATGGCGTCGAGCACCCGGGCGTAGTCCTCGGGGTCGACGACGACGGTGACGGCGGCGTGGTTCTTGGCCGCCCCGCGGATCATGGCCGGGCCGCCGATATCGATGTTCTCGATGCAGTCGTCGAAGTCGGCGCCCTGCGCCACCGCGGCCTCGAAGGGGTAGAGGTTGACGACCAGGAGGTCGATGGGCGCGATGCCGTGCGCTTGCGCAGCGGCGGCGTGCTCCGCGTCGCCGCGGATCGCGAGGAGGCCGCCGTGCACCTTGGGGTGCAGCGTCTTGAGGCGGCCGTCCATCATCTCGGGAAAGCCCGTGTGCTCGGCCACGTCCTTGACCGCAAGGCCGGCGTCTTGGAGCGCCTTGGCGGTGCCGCCGGTAGAGAGGATCTCCACGCCGTTCGTTGCGAGCGCCGTCGCGAAGGCAACGAGCCCGGTCTTGTCGGAGACCGAGATCAGCGCCCGGCGGATCGCTGTGTCAGTCATGCGAGCACCCTTTCTGCACCCGAGGGGCAAGGGCTTCGCACGGCGACGCGGGGTTTGTCACCCCGCAAAGCCCGCAATTGATTGCCTCGAACTGGCGCAATGGTGGTTTCGCGAGAGCGTCGAGGCAGCCTTGGGCGCGGCAGCGGTCGTCCGAGGCTGCGGCTCACCCATATCGAATTGGAATGAGTTGAGGAAGGCGGCGTCAACTACTCTCGTGAGCGAAAACACGGCCGCCACCCAGGCCGTGAAGCAGAAGGGGCAAGGAGGACGAGGGATGAGACGCCTGCTCAGAGCATTCCGCAATCGGGCAGCGGGTGCGGCGTATTTGGCGATGGCCGCGGCCGTGTGCCTGACGACGGGTTGGGGTCCGGCCCGGGCGCAGGAGCAGCGGACGATCAAGCTCATGGTACCGTTCCAGGCCGGCGGCGGGAGCGACATTCTCGGCCGGCTTCTCGCCGATCTCATCTCCCGCAAGCACGGCCCCACGTTCGTGGTGGAGAACCGCCCGGGTGCCGGCACTGCCATCGCCACCGAGGCCGTGGCGCGCGCCGAGCCCGACGGGAATACCGTCCTGATCGTAGGCAACTCCTTCATCATCAATCCGCTCCTGCGCAAGCGCAATTACGATTCGCTGACGAGCTTCGCTCCGCTCTGCCTGCTGACGCGGTCGCCCAACGTCGTTGTGGTCCACAAGGCGTCGGCCCATCAGGCGCTGCCGGACCTCATCAACGCGGTCCGCGTCAAGCCCGGCGAGGTGACGATGGCCATCAACGGGCCCTCGACCAGCCAGCAGATGGCCTTCGAGAAGCTCAAGCGCTCCACCAAGATCGACATGATTGCCGTCACGTTCTCGGGCGGCGCGCCGTCCGTCAACGCGCTCTTGGGTCAGCATGTGGCGGCGCTGGTCGTCAACTACCCGTCGGCTTCCGAGGTGATTGCCTCCGGCAACCTGCGAATGCTGGCGATCACGGCGCTGAAGCGCAACCCGCTGCTGCCCGACATTCCGACGGTCGGCGAGCTCGGATACCCGGAGATCGACGAGGACGTGTGGTTCGGCATCGTGACGCCGGCCAAGACGCCGGCTCCGGTGGTGTCCCAGCTCGCCGACTGGTTCGGAGCTGCCGTGAAGGCGCCCGAGCTCACGCAGAAGCTCAGCACCCTGGGGTTCTCCGTGGTCGGGGCATGCGGCCAGGACTTCGCCTCGTTCCTCAAAGCCCAGCAAGACGCCTACGACCACATCATCCGCGAGGCGAACATAAAGGGGAAGTGAGCCGCGCGGCGGACGGACGCGCGGCAGGCGAACGGCTTCGGCCTCCCATGGGGCGGCAAACATCGGGGTTGGCTGACGGGACCTGACTCGCTGAGCATCGCGATGCACACACTCGAGAAATGGCCCATCTGGCGAGCGGCCAACTGCTGCAGAGCAGACGCGGCAGCGGGTGCCATGGCCTGGCAACAAGTGCGGACTAGTTGGAGCTATGACACACTATTTTTAGCACGTTCTTATTGACAAAAGAGCATAGAGTGCTATTGTGGTGCGTGCTCGTCTTTGTTTGGTGGCCTGACATGCGGTCCTATCCCATGGGAGGCTGCGGGCTGCTCAGACTGTCGCGGCTGGTTGGGTTAGGGGGCGACCGGCTTTTGCGCCGAGGTCTGGCGTGCTGACACACGTTGCCGTGTGCTCCTGGTCGGGAGGTCTTTCAGGGAGCGACGCATGAGGGTAGAGCCATCCTCCGTCTGACGTTGCTGCAGCCTGCTTCCAAGGTTGATGCCCGGCGGCAGCGTGAGGGGGACAGCCTCTCGGCGCGTGTGTGGCCCGGTGGGGCGCGCGGCGCAGTGTGCGCGAGGAATGCGAGGCTCGCACTTTGCAAGGGTGATGCGCCTCCTGAGCGCGGGCTTCGGGCGCTCTGGACACGGGGTGCCTGGGTAGCCACGTTGAAGCGGTGGCCGCCGCGAGGGGTGGTGCTGCCGCCATACCTTGTTGCGTGCCGTTGGCGCCAATCCACCGCTGACCAGGGTCAAGCAATTCGAGGTAAGCCTGGCAAGCCTTGGCTCCGCGGACTGCAACTTGACCTGCCACGGTCTGCGGCCAACGTTTGCAGTTGTCAGTCGGGCTGCGTTCTCTTCGGCGCCCAGCGGCGCGCGCTCAACCTCCTTTGTGGGCGCTGACAGTTGATGCTGCGGTCGGCCGGATCCGCGTCGCGCAATACGCGGATATCACTCGACTGCGGATACAAGTCCCCGACGCTTGACACTATAGCGCGATCAGAAGATTGGTCAAACAAAATATTCGTTTCTTGGCCGCTTTATCTTACGTAGCGGATGATCGGTCCGCAGCGCTCCGCGCCAGGGACCTTGCGTGGACTCGATAGCCCGGCGAGCCAGGGGACTTGCGTGAACTCGCCAGCCGGCGAGTATGACCCCTTCACATACGCTGCAGCTGCCAGCGGACGCTGAGAGCGCCGCAGCAGGCGGCGCGCAGGACCACCTGCTGGGCCTGCCGGGGGCCGACGATGTCGGCGAAGTGCGTGCTTTCCTCGATGGAGAGGGTGGCCCCATCGGCGCAGAGGCGCCAGCGCTCGCCGCCGGGCAGGATCAGCTCTGCCCCGCCGTTGCGATAGCGGGCGCCGGCCAGCGGGTGCAGATGGAAGTGGATGGCGAGCGGCACATCCCAGGTGAAGCGGACCTCGCCCCTGGCGCCGTGCAGGGCATCCTCGCCGTCGAGCGAGGCGCCGTCGGCGGAGAGGCAGAGCGTGCGGGCGTGGACGAGCCCGAAGCGGCCGGCGTAGCCGTCGTGCGTCGCTTGCAGGATCAGGCTGCCGTCGGCCTCGCTCAGGTGCGCGATCACCCGGCCGGGATGACGGATCGGCGGGGCGCCGAGGCGGCGCTCGAGGACGGCGTTGCGCACCAGCTGGGACGAGGACTGCCCGCCCAGCGCCAGCGTGTTGTGGCTCGCCGTTCCGCGCGCAGTGGCGACGGCGCCGGTGTGGGCGGCGGGCCTCCCGCCGTTGACGAAGAGGAGATCGGGGCCCGAGCTCAGCTCGAAGGAGAGGCAGCCGGCGCAGGCGTCCGAGGCAAGCTCCAGGGGTGGCGCGCGGCCAGCATCGACGACGATGGCGGTGCTGCCGCGCTCCAGGCGCACGTAGCCCGAGGACGACACCGGCGGGGCGGGCGCGGCCTTGCCTCGGTCGTAGGCGAGCAGCATGGCGAGCGCATCCTGCTCGCCGGCGCCCACGCCATTGAAGCGCGCGAGCCGGTCGTCGCCGAGCTTCAGGCGCCGCAGCATGGGCATCATGCGGTCGATGGCGGTAGGGAGGCTCTCACTGGGTGTGAGGCCGCGCGCGCCGAAGCACTGCCGGAGCGGCAGCAGATCGAGCAAGAGGGCGATCAGGACGCAGGCGTTGCGGCTGAGGTGGCCGCCGTCGGGGCCGATCTGGCGGTCGAGCTCGCGCACGAGGTGCTTCTCGGCCTCGGCGAGCCGGCGCTCGTGGCCGGCGATGCACAGACACGCCTGCACCAGCCCGATGAGGGCGAGGAGCCGCGGGTGCCCGTCCGGGGTGTGGCGCCAGGCGGCGGCGAGATAGCCCGCCTGGTCCTCGAGGCTCAGCATAAGGCCAGCGACGAGACGGCGCTCCGCCCCGTCGAGCAGCAGGCTCGAATGCGACAGCCAGGAGATCATGCGCCGTCCCACCACATCGGGGGCCCAGGCCTCCACCCCCTTGCGGCGGCAGCCCGCGAGCCACTCGGCCGCGAGGCGATGTGCCAGCGCTTCGTTCTCCGCCGTTCGGGCGGCCGCGACGTGGCGCAGCCAGCCGAACCCGTTGAGCTCGCGCTGCCATGCCATGCCCGGGGCCGTCAGGTCGAAGGGAGAGGCGCCGTCGAGCGTCACAGTGAGGCCGGCGAGGCCGACGCTACCGGAGGCAACCTCGTCGGCGAAGCTCGGGTCCACAGGGCGCAGGTCGGGCGGCGCCAGCACCAGCTCGCTGACGATCGGGGCGCGATGGCGCCAACGCATCAGGCGCGAGCGGCGCAGGCGGGCGAGCGCACCGCGCCGCAGCCCCTCCAGGGCGAGGACTGCGAGGCCGATGCTGTCGCGCGCCGCATCGAGCGGCCTCACCTGGCCGGGTAAGGGGTGCGGACGCGAGGGCGCTTTCCGGGAGCGGCGCAGCGATAGACGTGTGTCCATCAGGGCCGCTTAGCCTGCGCGTGCGCCGAGGCCAAGACTCGCCGGCTGCGGAGCGGTGGGCGAGCTGTGGACAACCAGGGTTACGCGTGCCGCTGCAACCGGGAGACGTAGAACCCGTCCATGCCGCCCAACTCGCCGAGGTGGAAGGGCAGGGTGCGGATGTCTCCCTCGGCGATCCATGCGGGCTCCGCGCCGATGTCGAAGGGGGCGATAGCGGCGTGGCGGAACGTCGGCGTGCGGGCGAGGAAGGCGTCGACCTGGGCGCGGCACTCCTCCGGCTCGAGCGAGCAGGTGCTGTAGACGAGGACGCCGCCCGGCTTCACCAGCGTCGCAGCGTTGGCCAGCATCGCGTCTTGCACCCTGGCCATGCGGGCAACGTCGGAGGATCCCTTGAGGCGCATGATGTCGGGGTGGCGGCTGATCGTGCCGGTGGCGGTGCACGGCGTATCGAGGATGACGGCGTCGAAGGTGCGGCCAGGGGCCCAGGTCGTCACGTCGGCGGCGACGACCTCGGCGTAGAGGCCGAGGCGGGACAGGTTCTCGCGCAGCCGGTCGAGGCGCGCGGGCGCGTCGTCGACGGCCGTGACCCGGGCGCCCGCCGCGGCGAGGCCCGCAGTCTTGCCGCCGGGCGCGGCGCACAGATCGGCAACGTCGAGGCCCGCGACATCGCCCGCCGCGCGTGGCACCAGCGCCGCCGCGGCGCCCTGCACCCACCATGCGCCGTCGGCGTAGCCCGGCAGGTCCTCGATGCGGCCGTGGGTAGCGAGGCGGATGGCGCCGGTCGGCAGCAAGTGCCCGCCGAGGCGCTGGGACCAGGCGGCGGTATCGGCGTCGGGCTTCAGGGTGATGTCGAGCGCCGGCTCCATAAGGCTCGCCTCGGCGATGCGGCGGGCATCGGCCTCGCCGTAGGTGGCACACCAGCGCTGCCACAGCCAGGCAGGCATATTGAGCCGCACCGTGTCCTGTCCCGCGAGCCGGGCACTGCCTTCGGCGGCGACGCGGCGCAGGACGGCGTTGGCGAGGCCGGCGAAGCGCACGCCGCCCGGCTCCCGGCGCGCTGCCTCGACGGCGAGGCCGACGGCGGCGTGCGCCGGCGTGCCGAGGCACAGGATCTGAGCGGCGCCGGCGAGCAGGATCGGCCACATCCGGCCGCTGCTCCTGGGCGGCCTGCGCTCCAGAAAGGCGTCCAGCACGCGCTCCAGCTCGCCCTTCCGGCGCAGCACGGTGGCCGCCAGCAGGCGCGCGAATGCGCGGTCGCGCGGCTCGATGGCCGCCGTTGCGGGGCGCGCCGCGGTCTCGGCCAGCATCTCGTCCAGCGTGCGCCTCTCGAGGAGCACGCCGGAGATCAGCGCGTGCGCGAGGTCGCGCGCCGCAAGCCCTTGCGGCGGCGGACGTGGGCGGTTTTGCGACTTGCCAGCGGGCATCCAGCCGGTCTCCCGTACCACGCGTGGGTTAGGCTGATCGGATGCCGAGTGCAAGCGAGGGGACTGCCTGCAGTTGCCTATGTGCCTACGCCGGGGGGGCAGACCCGGCCCGCCCCGCGGCGTACGGTCTGACCTCGTCGGGGTCTCCCATTCGATTGGAGAGCGGGGCCTTGGCAACACGGGCGCTACGGCCGCGTGGCGATGACGGCGGCGGCGGTCATCAGGGCGCAGGCCAGCGCCAGGGTCCAGGCCGCCTCGGCATAGCCCAGCGCCACCAGCAGGGCCGTGGAGAGGATCGGCGAGGCGTAGGACAGGATGCCAAGGAGGGCCACGTCGCCGCGCTTCATGCCGATGTCCCACAGGAAGAATGCCGCGCCCACGGGGCCGACGCCGAGGCCCAGAAGGGCGGCCCAGGAGAGCGGGCCGGCGGGCCAGGTCCACTGCTCCAGGGCGAGGCTGAAGGCGAGCGCCAGGGCTGCCGTGGCGACGCAGGAGACGGCGAGGCTCTCGCTCGGCACGTCGGCTACGAGTCGCGAGGCAACGGAGTAGCTCGACCAGACGAGCGCGCAGGCGAAGGCGAGCGCGAAGCCCAGCTGCCGCGTCGGCGTGCCCGTCGCAAGGCCGAGCTGGTCCCACACCAGGATTGCCGCCGCCGCGAGCCCGAGCAGCGCGGCGAGCACATGGCGGGCGCGCAGCCGCGCGCCGGGCAGGAGCCCGGAGAAGAGCACGGTGAAGAGCGCCCACAGGGAGGCGACGAGGTGCGCCTCGGCCGGCGGCGCCAGGCTCAGCGCCGCGAAGTAGAGCGCGTGGTAGCCGAACAGGCCCCAGACGCCCAGTGCCAGCGAAGCCGCGCTGGGCCGCAGATATCCGAGCCGGCCGCGCAAGCCGGCCACGAGCACGCCCATGAGCGCCGCAATGGCGAAGACGATGGCCGTGGTCTGGAACGGCGGGATGGGCCCCTTCAGCGTCGTCAGTGTGGCGAGCGAGGCCCACAGGAGGATCGCGCCCAGCCCGAGCGTCGTCGCGGTCCTGGACGCCATGCCGATTGGACTTCCTTCCGGGGGCGATTGGGTCGGCCCCGATGCACGCCCCTCAAGCAGCGGCCTTCGCGAACGGATCGAGCGGGGTGAACCTGTAGAGGTCGCCGAGGCGGCCGATGGTGCCGATGTCGGGGAAGTGAGCGCGGTGCCCAGCCTGTGAGCTGGCGCCGTCGCGAGCCTCCATTGGCTTGGCGCCCGTGCTGCACAGTGCCGACCCGTCCTGGCAACGAATCTTGCGACGCGCGGTTGCTTCTCGAGCTCCTGGTAGTGGCGAAGATTTGCTTAAAGCATCGCCTCATGTCGCTCTCCGACAACACCTGTCGATCGATCCGAAGATGATTGAGCGCGCGCTGGAGGTCAGCGGAGAGCGACGGGGAAGGATCGCCGTTACGAAGGCTCTGCAGGAGTGTACATCGCGCGCAGACAGCAGAAGCGCCTGCTCGATCTCGATGGTCCGAAGCGCGAGTCGGGATCTCGCATTTCGAGTGACAAGGAGGAATGCTTGCGGGATTGAGGCTATTCGTGGTACACCAGCGTCTGGTGGCTCGCCTTCGTGCGGGACGCGCCGTCGGCGGCTCCGCAGTTGGGGCGCTCGTCCAAGGCACGAAGGCGTGAGAACGATCCTCGCGACGGGCCTCTGTCCTGCAGGAGCTTCTCCAGGGCTTCTCACTCGGCTTTGGCTCGCAATCGGATCTTGGACCGGTTCTCGGCCGTGCGCTGTTGATGCCCGGATCGAGAGGACCAAGTTCGGGCCGCTGAGTCGATGGGTCGCTGCCGACGGAGCGGCGTGCAGGCCGGGACGATCCGATGGCCTCCTGGCCCAGCTGTGCATCCGAATCACGACCTGCGGATGCTGACAACCGACGATATTTCAGGCACATGTCGGATCATTCCGCATTGACGGCTCTGGAAAGCCCTGCCGTAGGGCGCAATAGCGGCGCCAGCCGCATTGCGCCGTGATCCATGGCGTCTGCCGCAGGAAATCTCCGGGCATGCTAGCCTGCTTTGGCTGTCAGCGGATATTCCGTGGGATTGCGGATGATCTTCAGGCTCAGATCGATGTCCAGATCGGGCCAATAGTAGTGGCCCGGCGTGGGCTCCTCGACGTTTACGATGTGGCTAACGGGGGCGTCCCGAAACCAAGGGAAGTCGCTGAAGGGGAGGAAGTACTCCCCCTCCGCCGTGAGCAGCCACAGCCCATGCCTGGAGATGTTGGTGACCTCAATTGCCGAAGCGATCGCGCCAGGCATCGACAATCTCCTGGTAGTGCTCACCGACTATGGCTTCGACTTCCCGAAGCTGCTTGCGGCTCAGATTGTGATTGTAGGCGAGCTCGACTTTGGGCTCCAACCAAAACTTGGCTTCGCCATCACCGCAATGGCGTGGACATGCACTCGCGCTTCTTCGCGGGAGAAGAATACAGACGATAGCCGTCCTTCCGCAAGACCGTGGGGCTCACGATCCCTCCATCGGGCAGTAGATGGTGGTCTGGTATCGACGCGGCTGGCCCATTGATGGCTTTGACAGACGCTCGCAGCAGATCGCTATCCATGACGAGGAGCGCGCGGTCGAAATCAATCGACCGCCCGCTCGCCGCTAGGACGTACGTGTGGGACATAGCCAGCCCTTCGGCCCGTAGCCTGTGAGGTAGGCTTCGAGTAGACGGCGCTGCGCTGGTCGGATGGTGTGGCGATCATTCTCCAGATGCTGCATCTGCCGGGTTTCAAACGTCCACGCTGGCGGCGAGCGCGTTGGCCTGGATGAACTCGCGGCGCGGCTCGACGATGTCGCCCATCAGGCGGGAGAAGATCTCGTCGGCCTCGCCGAGGTCGCCGATCTTCACCTGCAGGAGCGTGCGCGCCTCCCGGTCGAGCGTGGTCGCCCACAGCTGCTCGGGGTTCATCTCACCGAGACCCTTGTAACGCTGTACGGAGATGCCCTTGCGGCCGGCCTCGAAGATGGCGTCGAGCAGCGTGCGCGGCCCGAACACCGCCGTGTCACCGTCCTTGCGCTTGAGCTTGGCGGGGAGCGCGTAGATCTCCTGCAGGTGCGCCAGCCGCTCGTTCAGACGGCGCGCCTCGAGCGAGCCGATCAGCGCCCGGTCCAGCGTGTGCGTCTCGGTGACGCCGCGCACCTGGCGGCGGAACACGTAGCCCTCGTTGCCGAACATCCCGCTCCAGCCGCGCTCGGTCTCTTCGGAGAGCACGTCGAGCCGGTCCGCGATCGCCCTCGCCTTGGCACTCGCCTGCTCGGCGGACAGCAGGAGGCTGGGGTCGAACAGGCCGCCGATGGCCGCCTGCTCCACCACGAAGCGCGTGTAGCGCGAGTGCAGGTCGTCCATCACGCGGGTGATGCCGCGCGCCTGCTCGACAATGTCGCGCAGGTCGCGGCGTGCGCGCACCTCGCCCGAGCCCAGCTCCAGCGCGGCCTCCTCGAGGCCGGTATCGATCAGGTAGTTGTCGAAGGCGTGCTGGTCCTTCAGGTAGGTCTCGGACTTGCCCTTGGCGACCTTGTAGAGCGGCGGCTGGGCGATATAGAGGTGGCCCTTCTCCACGAGCTGCGGCATCTGCCGGTAGAAGAACGTGAGCAGCAGCGTGCGGATGTGGGCGCCGTCCACGTCGGCGTCCGTCATGATGATGATCTTGTGGTAGCGCAGCTTGGAGAGGTCGAAGTCGTCGCGGCCGATGCCGGTGCCGAGTGCCGTGATGAGTGTGCCGATCTCCTGGCTCGACAGCATGCGGTCGAAGCGCGCACGCTCCACGTTCAGGATCTTGCCGCGCAGGGGCAGCACCGCCTGGAACTCGCGGTTGCGTCCCTGCTTCGCCGAGCCGCCGGCCGACTCGCCCTCGACGATGAACATCTCGGTGTTGGCCGGGTCGCGGTCCTGGCATTCGGCGAGCTTGCCCGGCAGCGAGCTGATGTCGAGCGCGCCCTTGCGGCGCGTGAGCTCGCGCGCCTTGCGGGCGGCCTCCCGCGCAGCTGCCGCCTCGATCACCTTGGTGATGATGACCTTGGCTTCCTTGGGATGCTCCTCGAACCAGGCCGCCAGCTGGTCGCCGACGATGCCTTCGATCACCGGCTTAACCTCCGAGGAGACCAGCTTGTCCTTGGTCTGGCTGGAGAACTTTGGGTCCTCCGCCTTGACGGACAGAACCGCGGTGAGCCCTTCGCGGGCATCGTCGCCGGTGAGCGCCACCTTCTCCTTCCTGGTGGCTCCGCTCTCGTCCGCGTACTTGTTGATGACGCGCGTCAGCGCCCCGCGGAAGCCCGCCAGATGCGTGCCGCCGTCGCGCTGGGGAATGTTGTTGGTGAAGCACAGCACCTGCTCGTGGTAGGCGTCGTTCCACCACAGCGCCAGTTCCACGGCGGTGCGGTCCTTCTTGCCGCCGATCATGATCGGCATCTCGACCAGGGCGGTCTTGGAGCGGTCGATGTAGCGCACGTACTCCGCGAGCCCGCCCTCGTAGCGGAACTCCACTTCTTTCTTGTCGGCGTGCCGAAAGTCCTGCAGCACGACGCGCACGCCGGAGTTGAGGAAGGCGAGTTCGCGCAGGCGGTGCTCCAGCGTCCCGTAGTCGAACTCGGTGACGTTGTGGAAGGTCTCCAGACTCGGCCAGAACGTCACCTCCGTCCCGCGCTTGCCGTCGGCGTCGCCCTGCATCCTCAAGGGCGCCTCGGCGACGCCGTTGCGGAAGCGCACGAAGTGCTCCTTGCCGTCACGCCAGAATCTTGAGCTCCAGCACGTACGACAGGGCATTCACGACGGACACGCCGACGCCGTGCAGGCCGCCAGAGACCTTGTAGGGGTTGTCGTCCTCCCCCTCGCCGAACTTGCCGCCGGCGTGCAGCTGCGTCATCACCACCTCGGCGGCGGAGATGCCTTCGCCGGGGTGGATGTCGGTGGGGATGCCGCGCCCGTTGTCGCTGACGGTGCAGGAGCCGTCGGGGTTGAGCCTGACCACGACCTCTGTGGCGAAGCCGGCCAGCGCCTCGTCGATGGCGTTGTCCACCACCTCGTAGACCATGTGATGCAGGCCAGAGCCGTCATCGGTGTCGCCGATGTACATGCCGGGCCGTTTGCGCACCGCGTCGAGCCCCTTCAAGACCTTGATCGCATCGGCGCCGTATCGCTCGGCGCCGTTGGTCTTTCTCGCAGGCGTTGCGCTCATGTCAGAGAACGTCCTTTGGGGGGATTTTTAGGTGGGCTGGAGACTACCCTAAGATGGGTATCGAAGCACGCAAAAAGAAGGGTTGCCGACAGCGAAATATGTGTTGTTTATCAAGGTATTATGGAACAGCATTCGATGCTGTCGGCGGGTTCCCTGGGAACACTATCCGGCCGTCTTCCACGCGATGGAACGAGGCTCTACCGCAGAAGCCGGAAAAGGCCGCCGCGTCGGTCCCCGTCATCCAGGTCTGGTTGGAGAGCGCCACGATCTCCTCGAACAGTGCGGCGCGCCGAATGGGGTCCAGATGCGCGCTGATCTCGTCGAGGAGGAGGATGGGTGCGGCGCCGTTGCGGTGCCGGCGCACCATCTCGGCTTGCGCCAGCACTACGCCGACCAGCAGTGCCTTCTGCTCGCCCGTGGAGCAGCGGGCTGCCGGCATGCCCTTGGGGCCATGGCCGACGAGAAGGTCCGAGCGATGCGGGCCGTCCAGAGTACGGCCCGCGGCCCTGTCGCGCTCGCGGGCGCCCTGCAGCAGCGCCGCATAGGCGTCCTCCACGTCCAGCGCAGGACGGGTCGCAAGCTCGGTCTCGAGTGCGCCCGCAATGGCCAGCGTCCCCCACGGAAAGGCGCTCTCCGGGGCCGCTGCTCGTCGGGCCTCGATGAGGGCGGCGAGCTCGGCCACGGCCGCGGCGCGCGCGGCGGCGATCGCCACGCCGGTCTCGGCCATGATGCGTTCCAGGCCCGCAAAGCGCGCGGGCTCGCGCACGTCCTCGGCCAGCAGGCGGTTCCTCTGTTGCATCGCCCGCTCGAAGTGGCCCAGCCGCAGCCGGTAGCCCGGATCGAGGCTCGGCGCGATGCGGTCGACGAAGCGCCGCCGCTCGGAGGCGGGGCCCGTGAAGAGTCCGTCCATCGCCGGCGTGAGCCAGAGGATGTCGATCAGGTCGCCGAACGCGCCGGAGCCCGATTGGCTCTCGCCGTCGATGCGCACGCTCCGGCCCGTGCGCTGGCCTGTGCGCGCGCCATCGTGATGCTGCAACCCGGTGCCGATCCTGATGCGGCCGAACGGCGTCTCGACAGTGGCGGCGACGGCCCAATCCGCGCCGCCCATACGTGCCAGCTCCGGATAAGGGGCGCGGCGGATGCCCTGACCGGCGGCGAGCAGCGAAACGGCTTCGAGCAGGTTGGTCTTGCCCGAGCCGTTGGGACCCGTCAGCACGATCGGGCCGGGGCCGGCGGATAGCACGAGGCTCGGGTAGTTCCTGAAATCGGTGAGGCGCAGCTCCTCGATCCATACGCGAGGTTGCGCGGCGCCGGCCTCGGTGCAGGCGCCGGTAGTCGAGGCATCGGATGGACGCATGCGTGTCGCGTTGAGGCTCCGTCAGACGCGCATCGGCATCAGTACGTAGATCGCGCCTTCGTCGCTGTCGTCCTTGACCATGGTCGGCGAGCCCGCATCGGCGAGCAGGAAATGCGCCGTCTCGCTCTCGATCTGGTTGGCGATGTCCAGGAGATAGCGGGCATTGAAGCCGATCTCCAGGGGAGAGTTGCCGTAGTCGGCGCCCAGCTCCTCCGTGGCGCTGCCGCCCTCCTGGTTGTTGACGGACAGCACGACCTTGTCGGGGCCGACGTTGAGTTTCACTGCGCGTCCGCGGTCGCTGACGATGGTGGACACGCGGTCCACCGCGTTCTTGAACTCCGCATTGCGTACGCGGAGCGACTTGTCGTTGGACTTGGGGATGACGCGGCCGTAGTCGGGGAAGGTGCCGTCGATCAGCTTGGTCGTCAGCGTGACGCTGCCGATCTCGAAGCGCGCCTTGGAGGCCGATACACCCACGGCGACGCTGGCGTCGGTGCTTTCGATCAGCCGATGCAGTTCGTGCACTGTCTTGCGCGGCAGGATGATGCCCGGCATGCCCTCGGCGCCGCGGGGCAGGGGGCGCTCGGCCTGCGCCAGACGATGCCCGTCGGTCGCCACCGCGCGCAACGTGTCCTGGCCCGCTTGCGTGGCCGTGTGCAGATAGATGCCGTTGAGGTAGTAGCGCGTCTCCTCGGTGGAGATGGCAAAGCGGGTCTTGTCGAGCAGGCGCTTGAGGTCGCTGGCGTCGATCTCGAACCTATGGCTGAGGTCACCCGGCGACAGATCGGGGAAGTCCTCCGGCGGCAGGGTCTGCAGCGCGAAGCGCGAGCGCCCCGACGTGAGTGCCAGGCGCTCCTTCTCGACATCGCGTCTGATCTCGACCTCCGCACCGTCGGGAAGCTTGCGCGCGATGTCGTAGAGGATGTGCGCGGACACCGTGGTGGCGCCAGGCTGCGAGACATCGGCGCGCGTCTCCTCCAGCACCTCGCGTTCGAGGTCGGTCGCCTTGAACTGCAGGCCGCGCTCGGAGGCCTTGATGAGGACGTTGGAGAGAATCGGGATGGTCGTGCGCTTCTCGACCACGCTCGTCACATGGCCGAGACCTCTGAGCAGCTCTGCGCGATCGATTACAAGCTTCATGGCCCGGACGTTCTCTCTCTGGTGCACCTCACCCTCGGAGGGCGGAGGATCCTCGCGGATGGCCGTCGAGCCAGCGTCCGGGAGGAGACTCAACTGCCAATGAACGTGGACCGCCGTCCGCCTTTTGGCAAGGATGGCATGACAACTCGCTTGGGAATAAAGCAGCGGGCGGCGCCACTCGGCGCCGCCCGTGTCGACAAAAGCCGTCCGGACCCGTCCCGGCCGCTACCGGTTGAGCTGGCGCTTCAGCTCCTCGATCTCCTCCTTGAGGTGGGGATTGTCGCCCATCTCCCGGTCGATCTTGCGGATCGCATGCAGCACGGTGGTGTGGTCGCGGTTGCCGAAGCGGCGGCCGATCTCCGGCAGCGACCGCGAGGTGAGCTGCTTCGCCAGATACATGCCGATCTGCCGCGGACGCACCACGGAGCGGTGGCGCCGATCCGACAGGATGTCGGCCTTGGACACCGCGAAGTGACGCGAGACGATGCGCAGGATGTCCTCGACCTTGATGCGCCGGGGCTCGGTGCCGAGCACTAGGTCGCGGATGATCAATTCGACCAGCTCGATGGTGATGGGCGCGTGCGTCAGCTGCCACGTGAGGTACAGGCGATTGATGGCGCCTTCCAGCTCGCGGCCGTTCTCGGTCAGGCGGTCGGCCAGCAGCTTGAGCACCGGGCCCGAGAGCTCGAACGCCGCATCGGTGGCGCGCTTCTCCTGTACGCGCCGCGCCAGGATCTCGAGACGCAACTCCTCGTCGAACTCACCGATCTCCGTGATCAGGCCGCGCTGCATGCGGGAGCGCATGCGGTCGTTGAGACGGTCGAGCTGTCCCGGCGGACGCGCCGAGGCGACCACCACCTGCTTGCCGCCGTCGAGCAGCGCATTGATGATGTGCTCGAACTCCTGCTCGGTCTTCTCGCCCTGCATGAACTCCAAGTCGTCGATGAGCAGGATGTCGATCGCTCTGAACTTCTCCTTGAAGGCCATGGCATCCTGGCTGCGCACCGCTTCCACGAACTGGTAGCGAAAGCGCTCCGCCGTCAGATAGAGCACCTGGGCACGCGGGTGGCGCCGCCTGGTCTCCCAGGCGATGGCGTGCAGGAGGTGCGTCTTGCCAAGGCCCACCGCCGAATGCAGGAACAGCGGATTGAACTGGCGCTGCTCGTCGAGCACCGTATGGGCCGCCTGCGTGGCGGCGGCGAGCGCGATGCGGTTTGCCTTGCCTTCGAGGAAGCTTTCGAACGTGTACTTCGGGTCCAGAGGCGAGCCCTCGAAGCCGTTGACGCTGGTGCGCCAGGGCGGCGCGACCGAGCCCATCGGGCGCGGCGCGGGCTTCGTCCCCTCGGTGTGGCCCGCCGACCTGGCGTGGCCGTGGGCGGACGCAGCCGAGACCGCAGCCGCACGCGCACCTGCCGAGCCGTACTCGCGGACCACGACGTCGAGCCGCTCGGCGCCGGCAAACTCGGCCCTGCAACACTCGAGCAGGGCGTCGGCGTAGTGCGACTGGATCCAGTTCTGCAGGAACTTGGTCGGCAGCGACGCACGCACGGTGCGCCCGTCGAAGCTCTCGAACTCCATGAGATGGAACCAGGAGCCGTAGACCTCCTCGCCGAAGCGGGCACGCAACAGCGCGCGCGCCTTGCCGCCTAGCGCAGGGGATGGCTTGGGCCCCGCGGCATCGGGTTTGAGCCCCGCAGCATCGGGTTTGAGCCCCGCAGCATCGGGTTTGAGCCCCGCAGCATGGGGTTTGCCTGCCGGCTCGCCGGATCCGATGGCTTCATGAGAAACAGAAACGCCTGGCACATGCGTGCTGTGTATGCATTTTCGACCCCGCCGTTGCTGTACATTTCGCCGCCTCCGACCGCCGCCTCTGCGGTCACCCATGCGTCCGGACACCGCCGCCGCCCGTGGCCTCGGGCAAGGCAGCCTCCGCACGCGCTCAAAGCACCGGGGTGCAGGTCAACCCTGTCCCCAAGGGAGTCCCCTGGCTTTCCAGCCGCCAAGCCTCCCTCGGTGGCGTTCGGGATCGAGTGGCCCCTCGAACCCATCCGCCACGTTGCGGCAGCGGGTATAGCCCGCCGTCGCCATCGCCCGGGCAGCACTGAGGCTTCTGCCGCCCGATCGACAGATGAAAAACAGTTCGCTGTCTTTATTTGCGCCGATGGCTGTGAGCGCGGCAGCGGCCTCGTCGACGAAGGCAGGGTTGACCCGGCTGCCCGGAAACCCCTGCCATTCGACCTGCACGAGCCGCTTGCCCATCGAGGACAAGGCCGGCACGCCGACGAAGGTCCACTCGGCGCCCGTCCTGACGTCGATCAACACCGAGTCCCGGTCGCGCTCGAGCCGTGCCCATGTCTCTTCCACAGAAAGGGAATCGATGTGGACTTCACCAGCCACGCTGTACCCACTCCCTCTACGCAGCTTATTGACCGCGTTGATATCCAGAGGCAATACGACGCCCTGCCTGACAAGCGAAGCACAAGCCTCGCTTACTCAAGCACTACCCAGCTACAAGGCGTGTCTTGCCGCAGATTACGCAACGCACCCGAGCTATGAATGCTTGGCCTGCACTCGGGACCGTCGCAACGCAGTACTTGCTGGTGCCCCAACTGCGCGCCAGCCTGATGGGTTGTAGGCCAAGACCTAAAGACCGGTCAACCGCAGCAATGCCTGCCCTGGGGTAACGCGAGTCTGCCGGCGGGCCTACAGCAAAGGCCAAAACTTGGGGAAAACACCTGAGTCATCAACTGGATTCGGCCCGGTGCGGCTGGATTGCCAAACCACGACAACTTAGAGTCGTTCAGATGAAAGAATCGCTTCCCCAAAGGGGGACTCGCCCGGCTCGCGTGCCAGTGTCCCATACTGAGACGCCCCCGGAATAGATTGAATTTCAATGGAATTGTGACCAGCCCGCGCGGCTCGGCCGATCTTCCCGATTGCGGTATTTTTGCAACTTGGGGGCGGTCAAGAAAATGTTAACAACCGGTTTAAGGCCAGCCGTCTCAAGGCATGGCCTTGAGACGCGCCGAAAGGCGGGATACTTTCCGCGACGCCGTGTTCTTGTGCATAATCTGCTTCTGCGCTGAGCGCATGAGGACCGGTTGCGCCACCGCCAGCGCCGCCTTGGCGGCGTCCTTATCGCCGGACGCGATCGCCTCCTCGACCTTGCGCACGTAGGACTTCATCTGCGAGCCGCGCGACTTGTTGACCGCGGTGCGGCGCAGGGTCTGGCGTGCGGCCTTGGTGGCCGATTTGGTGTTGGCCATTGCAATCGAGCTCCCGGCTGGAAAACTGGAGAATCTGTCGCGCTCGGGTCATCCCGAGCGGCGCCGCCGCTGTCATAGCCCGGCGCCGGCGAAAACGTCAACGATCCCTGTCAGTTGTGTGTGAAGTCGGGCTTGCGCTTGGCGACGAAGGCGGCCATGCCCTCCTTCTGGTCGGCCAGCGCGAACTGCGAGTGGAACACGCGCCGCTCGAAGCGGATGCCCTCGCCGAGCGAGGTCTCGTAGGCCCGGTTGATGCTCTCCTTGGTCATCATGGCCACGGGCAGCGACATGGCGGCGATGGCCTCGGCCGTCTTCATGGCCTCCTCCATGAGCGAGGCGGCCGGCACCACGCGGGCGACCAGGTTGGCGCGCTCGGCCTCGGCGGCGTCCATCATGCGGCCCGTGAGGCACATCTCCATGGCCTTGGCCTTGCCCACCTGGCGGATCAGCCGCTGCGTCCCGCCCGACCCCGGCATCA
The DNA here is from genome assembly GCA_963758625.1 of uncultured Alphaproteobacteria bacterium. Lineage (GTDB taxonomy): Bacteria > Pseudomonadota > Alphaproteobacteria > Rhizobiales > Hyphomicrobiaceae > AWTP1-13. The sequence goes on from CAVWWJ010000002.1 coordinate 181,666, forward strand.
CGCCCAGCTTGATCTCGGGCTGGCCGAACCTGGCGGTGTCGGCGGCGATGATGATGTCGCACATCATGGCCATCTCGCAGCCGCCGCCCAGCGCGAAGCCCGCCACCGCGGCCACCACCGGCTTGCGCACGCGCGCCAGGCGGTCCCACTTGGAGATGAAGTCCTCCTTGTAGGCCTGCATGTAGGTCTTGGACTGCATCTCCTTGATGTCGGCGCCGGCGGCGAAGGCCTTCTCGCTGCCCGTGATGACGATGCAGCCGATGCCGGCATCCTCCTCGAAGCCGTCCAGCGCCTGCGACAGCTCGCCGACGAGCTGCGCGTTGAGGGCGTTGAGCGCAGCAGGGCGGTTGAGCCGGATCAGGCCGACGCGTCCCTTGGTCTCGGCGATGATGGTCTCGTACGCCATGGCTTGCTCCATTGTGTGAAGGGCGCCGCAGTTGACCGCTTCCGGCGCGGTGCGTCCATCTTTTCTCGATGTGGCGACGATCGGTCGTGAGCATTGCTGTCGCGCGGCTGCCAGCGGTCAGCGGAGATGCTGCTTGTGATCCATGCTCTCGTGCAGGATGCGGATGATGTATAGCTGCTTGCGATGCCAGCGATGAAAGATCAGGTGGGAGCCGCAGCGGTATTTGGAGGTGGCCGTTCAGAGCATGCCTCGGGGTCGGCCTGCTCCAGGCCCCATTGGGAGTACGAGTACCGCCAAATCTCAGCGAGGTCGCTGCGAGCGCGCCGCGAGATTCGCCAGGTGCTCATGCCGCATTGGACACCTTCTTGCCCTTGGCCTCCTTGTGCATCTCGGCGAGGAACTCATCGAGGCTGAAGCTGTCGGTCCATCCGCTGTCCTCCCCGTCCTGAAGGACGGCGCGAAGAGCCTCCGTGCGCAATTCACTCTCTTCGAGCAGGCGTAAACCGGCCTGCACCACCGCATCGGGGGAGCTGAAGCGGCCCTTGGCGACCATCTCCTCTATGAAGGCGAGGAAATAGCTCTCGAGGCGCAGGGTGGTTTCTTTGGGCATCGTACAGCCTCCTAGATCAGGCAATCTACCAGAGCCTCGCCGCCGCCAGCAACCAAGCGCGTCGCGGTCAACGCTGGCCCTCCCCAACCCGCGTTCCCGTCGGACCTGTTCGCAGATTTACATGCCGCTACCGCTGGCAGGCAGCGCAGTAGAAGGTAGACCGGCCGCCCTGCGTTTTGCGGCGCACCGTGCCCCGGCAGCCGGACCGCGCGCAGGGCTCGCCTTCGCGGCCGTAGACGCCGAACTCGTTCTGGAACAGGCCGCTGGTGCCGTCGACGCGCTTGTAGTCGCGCAGCGTCGAGCCGCCCGCGCGGATCGCATCGGTGAGCACGGCCCTGATCTCCACCGCCAGCCGTTCAGCTGCGGGCGTGGGCTTGCCGGTCCGGGTCGCCAGACGCGAAGCCGGCCTCCACGGGCTGAGGCTTGCGCGAAACAGGGCCTCGCAGACGTAGATGTTGCCGAGGCCGGCGACGATGCGCTGGTCCATGAGGAACGCCTTGAGATCGGTCTTCCGCCCCAGCGCGCGCTTGGCAAGGTAGGCGCCGTCGAGGTCGTCGCTCAACGGCTCGACGCCGAGCCCGGCGAAGAAGGCATCCTGCCCCAACTCACGCTCCGCAATCAGCGTCATGTAGCCGAAGCGGCGCGCGTCGTTGTAGGTGACGACGGCGCCGCCGGACATGGTGAAGACGAGATGGTCGTGCCTGGCGTCCTTGCCGTGCTCGTAGGCGTACTGGCCGAGCGTCAGGTCCCGCTCGCCGTCGCCGTTGGAGACGATGAGGCGGCCGGTCATGCCGAGGTGAACGGCCAGCACCTCGTCCCGGTCGAGATGGACGAGAATGTACTTGGCGCGCCGCCCGAGGCTCTTGACGCGCCGGCCCGTCAGCCGCTCGGCAAACCGCTCCGGCAGCGGAAAGCGCAGGTCGGGGCGCCGCTGCTCGACCCGCACGAAGCGCCGGCCGGTGAGCACGGGCTCCAGACCCACGCGCACCGTTTCGACCTCGGGCAGCTCCGGCATCGGCTCTGGCCTCAGCTCTGGCCTCAGGCCCCCGTATCGCCCTTGAGCCCCGCGGCCTCGATGCCCGCGAGCGCTGCGATCTCGTCGTTGTCGGAGGTGTCGCCCGACACCCCGACGGCGCCTAAGAGCGCGCCCGAGGCATCCTTGATGAGCACGCCGCCCGCCACCGGGATCAGCGATCCGCCGACCGCGTGCGTCACCGCCGCCACGAAGTAGGGTCTCTCCTTGGACATCTTCTCCAGCGTGCGCGAGCCGAGCCCCATGGCGAGCGCGCCGTGCGCCTTGCCGACGGCGATCTCGGAGCGCTTGAGGCTGGTGCCGTCCTCGGCGGCGAGCGCCCTCAGCGACCCGCGAGCATCGAGCACGACGACGGCCAGCGGCTTGAAGTTGCGCTGCCTGGCGGCGGCGAGCGCCGTGACGAGTATCGTCTGCGCGTCCTTGAGCTTCATGGGGCTCTCCTCAGTGCGGTGCCAGACCCTCCGGGTTTGACACCATAGCACAACCGATACCGCAGCCATGCTGTCAGACTCCGCCCCGCTCCAGGCCTGCGCGGGCGCTGGCCAGTCTGGAACCACGGTGTCAGACCCGGAGGGCCCGGAGGGGGTGACACCGATCCTGCTGGTTGAGCTTAACTCTGACGATCCGCTTGACGGGTGCTGCTCGACCGGCCAGTCGATGTCATCGGCGTGGGGATTTCTACACGGCGAGCAATTTTCGCCTTCTCGCACTGCATGTCAGCGAGCACCCCCTGACGCTGCCCGGGATTGCTGGTTTCTTCGATAGCAACGGTCTCGCGTTCCGCGGGTTTCAGCTCGAACCGGAAATATTCCACGGTTTCAGGAGTGCTTTCATGGCCCAGACCCGGGCCCGGCGCGCTGAACCGCTGGCGCAATTCGAGGAGGCCAGTCGGCATACCTTCGCCGGAATGTACAACTTCTGGCGCACCCGCCAGCGACGGGTTGCCGGAGGCTCCGAGACGCAGCAACGGGCCTCCGGGCCACCATGCGAGGGGAAGCCGACGGTGGCTCAGGGAATGCCCCTGCGGCTGCGTAGCGAGCGTTTCCACAACGATCTGGGTCGCGGCAGCACCCAAGCCGGTCGAGCCTCAGGCCCGTCCTGGGCCTCGCCAGACAGCCTGGGATCGAATGTCCCGAATTGGAGCATCACCGGCCCGCCGCGATGGTCACAGGAGGTGGTACGGGCACACGAATTACTCCAGAAACGATATCAGATGTCTTATAGCTTATTGTCCGATCGACAATTCCAAACGTCCAATCGCGAATTATTCTATCTTGCTGACCTTTCTATTCCAAGAGTATCGGCTTTCAAGGAGCAATGTGGCGAGCCGGGGACAGAATGCGTTCCGGCTCGGGTTTAATATCGGCGGGGGGTCTGATTCGGCTGCCTGGCAGCCGACGGGCGATGGCCGCGCAACAATCGCGGCCCAGCGATACGTCACTCGATTGCCAGGGGAATGGACCATGACAACGTTCGGGAGACTGTGCGGTGCCGGCGTCGTCGCAGGCTGGATCGCGTGCGCGGGCCTCGTGGGGGCGGCCCACGCCGCCGGCTTCAGTGTGCGCGAGCAGTCGACCACGTTCCTCGGCACTGCATTCGCGGGCGCCGCCGCCGGTGGCGACATCAGCTCCATGTACTGGAACGCGGCGGCGGCCGCGGCATCGCCGGGCTGCAGCACCTTGTCGAGCTACACGCTCATCCTCGGGAGCAGCGACCTAACCGCGGACTCCGGCGCGTTCGTCACCGGTCTCGTGTCCAACTCGACCGACGTGGGCAGCGATGCGACGGTTCCCGCTTCGTATCTGTCCTGCCAGCTTTCCGACAAGCTGTTCGTGGGGCTGGCACTGAACTCGCCGTTCGGCCTGCTCACCAAGCCCGACGACGTGGGCTGGGCGGGCTCGCCGATTCGCGGTCACGTCCAAGGTCTTCACCACCAACATCAATCCCACCGTCGCCTACAAGATCACGCCGGCGCTGACGGTCGGCGTGGGCCTGCAGGTCGAATACTTCAGGCTGCGCCTCAATCACGCGGCGTTCGCGCCGCTGGGGGCCGGCAGCCGCTCCTACGAGGCCGACGATTGGGGCATCGGTGCTACCGTGGGCCTGCTGTGGCAGCCGCTGCCCGGCACCTCGCTCGGGCTCGGCTACCGCTCGACTGTGGGCCTCGACGTGAACGGCGCGTTCACGCGCGGCGAGGGCGCCAACACCGGACCCGCTCTGAGGGCCGACGCGACGACAAGCCTCATGCTTCCCGAGCAGGTGACGTTCAGCTTCCGGCAGATCGTAGCCCCAGCATGGACCGTCCTCGGCACCGTCGAATGGCAGAACTGGAGCCGGCTCGGCGACGTTGCCGCGGTCGGCCCGGGGTGCGGCCCGTCCGGCACCTGCGAGGTGCTGAACCTGAACTTTCGCGACGGCTGGTTCTTCTCCCTCGGTGCGGAGTACGCCTGGAGCCCGGGGCTGCTGCTGCGTGGCGGCGTGGCCTACGAGATCTCTCCCATCCAGGACAGCACGCGCGACATCCTGCTGCCCGACAGCAACCGGGTGTGGCTGAGCCTTGGCGCCTCGTACAAGTATTCCGAGCACATCATCATCGATTTCGCCTACTCGCACATCTTCTTCGGCGACGCGCCCTACTGCATCGCCAGCGCGGCCGCGAATGGCAGCACACATTGCAACCCCGGCACGCCCCCGGACGCAATTCTGCTGCGCGGCGACTCCGATAGCTCGGTGGACCTCGTCTCGGTCGGCCTCAGATATCGGTTCTAGCGGGCGTCGGCAGTCGTGCAGGCCCCCTCTCCCCGCTCGCGGGGAGAGGGGGACCCGCCCTATCTCGGGATGGTGAAGTCGCGCGGCACCCGGCGCATGAGGTAGGGCTGGCCGCCGGCGCCGGAGGTGTAGCGCATGCCGTCGGAATCCAGCGCTTCGATGCTGTAGTCCGAGCGCGGAATGCGCGAGCAGTCCTGCAGGCCGCGATCGTCCCGCAAGGTGGCGCACTCGACCCACCACACGTTGTTGTCGACACCCCATACGAACGACATGACGATCTCGGTCTGGAACTTGGAGCCCAGATAGAAGCGCATGATCTGCAGCCCGGTCCCGTCCGGCGTGTGCACGACCGTCCAGCGCCGGGTGTCGAAGGAGATACCGTCGAGCTGCCCGTTGTCCTGGGTCTCGCCGTACCAGGTGCCGAGCAGGTCCTGCCGGCTCGCGGCCCAGGCCACCGCGGCGTTGAGGCCGAGCAGCATCAGGGCCAATGCCAACCCGATGCGACACCGGTTCGAAGCTCTGTTCACGGCAGCCCCCAATCGAAAAACACGAATGCGTTGCATGGCATAGCCCGCCGCCGCGGCGTGGGCAAGGTTGCCGGGGCAGGCAGAGGAACCAGGGTCGATCGCGCAGGGTGCAATTTCCCTTGCACCGTTCCTGCGGGACGGGGGCGGGAGTAAGGTGGCGTCAGAAAGAACGGAGGAAACGCCATGCGGCTTGCGGACAGGATTGCCATCATCGTCGGCGCCGGCCAAGGACCGGGCGAAGGCCTAGGGAACGGCCGGGCGACGGCGCTACTCTTCGCGCGCAACGGCGCCAAGGTGCTGGCCGTCGATCGGGTTCTGGACTCGGCCAAGGAGACGGCCGCGATCATCGCCGAGGACGGCGGGGAATGCGTCGCCTTCGAGGCCGATGTCACCAGCGAGGCGATGCTCAAGGCCGCCGCCGGGGAGGCGGTGAAGCGCTGGGGCCGCATCGACATCCTGCACAACAACGTGGGCGTGAGCCTCGCCGGCGGCGACGCCTCGCCGCTCGAGATCACCGAGGAGGCCTTCGACCGCGTCTCGGCCATCAACCTGCGCGGCACCGTGATGGCCTGCAAGCACGTGCTGCCGGTGATGCGCCAGCAACGCTCGGGCGCCATCGTCAACATCGGCTCGATTGCAGCGTGGTCGGCCAACTACCCGACCGTGGCCTACAAGACCACCAAGGCGGGCATGATCGCCTATACCGAGCAGCTCGCGTGCCAGAACGCTGAGTTCGGCGTGCGCGTCAATATCATCCTGCCGGGCCTCATGGATACGCCGATGGCGGTCGACACCCGCGCCCGCGTGTGGGGCAAGACGCGCGCCGAGGTGGTCGCCGTGCGCGACGCCCGCGTGCCCCTGCGCCGCAAGATGGGCTCGGCCTGGGACGTGGCCAACGCCGCGCTGTTCCTCGCCTCCGACGAGGCCAATTTCATCACCGGGGTGGCGCTGCCGGTCGACGGCGGCTCGAGCCTCAGGCGGGAGTAGGTGCGCGCGCCTATCTGCCGCGGCGTCGCCGCTCCAGCCAGGCGGTGGGAGGGGGAGGCCCGGAGTAGGTGTAGAAGCCCGAGGGTCCGTAGGACGCGTAGCCCGAGTAAAAACCCAAGACAGGACTGTATCCGTAGTATCCCTGCGGTGGGGCAGGCGGGCCGAACAGCGTGGGCCCCGCGCCGGGCACTCCGCCCCCCAGGATACCGTCAAAGGTGGCGATGGGAGCCGTGAGGCCGGCGGAGCCCGCGTCGGGCAGCGGGGGGCCGCTTACCGGATACCGGTGCAGGTAGGTGCTGGGCAGGCCCGCGTACCAGTAGTACCCGTAGACGCGGGGCGCACGCCTGTCGCCGTTGTACCTGTAGCCGCCGTAGCGCGAGGCGCGTGCCGACGGCCGGTAGCTGCGCCGGCCCTCGTCGCACCCCCACCACCAGCTGCAGGCCGACGCCTGCGGCGCGCCGAGGATGAGAGACGCCAGCGCGATGCCGAGCGCGCTCAGTCGCATTTTCATGGTCGAGGTTCCCGAGTGCATCCTGCCCGCCTTTCGGAAAGCGAGCGTAGCCTCGGCTGCTGCGGACCGCCCTCGGGGCGAACCCGGAAACCGGATGCGTGGTTACCAGAACGTGCACGGCGATCCGGCCGCCGCACGCACGCCCTGCCGCCCCAAGGCTCCTCACTCGATCGCGGTTACCGCGTAGCCCGCCTTGCGCAGCAGCTCGACCAGACCATCACTTCCGGGAAGGTGGGCGGCCCCGACGCCAATGAAGAGGCCGCCCTCGGTGAGCAGAGGCAGGGCGGCATCGCGCATCGTGTAGTTGCGGCGGGTTACGAGGACAGACTCGAACTCCTCGACGGCCGAACGCGGCAGACTCGCCTTCTCGTACAGATAGTGCTGCAGTGGCCACAGAAATCCGAGATCGCGGCGCAGGTAGCCCCGGACCATCGTCTCCAGGCCGTCTTCGGCGCTGAGACCGGGGCGTGCCGACGAGACCAGGAGTGTGAGCTGCGACCATGTCGAGATGCTGGCCAGTGCTCTGAACTGCGATTCCAAGGTCTCGAGCCCGACGACGGGGATGCCGCGTGCCTTCGCATCCTCTGCGAGACGGAAATCCAGCGCCTTCAGGCCCTGAGCCTGCCGAAGCTGTTCGCAGGCCGGGGTCGCCAGCGTCAGAAACAGCATCCAGGGCCTGGTCCCGTCCGCAGAGCCGGCGGGCAGCCCGCGCTTCTTGAGCATCTCCTGCAGAGCCGCATACTCGCTGGCCGGCAGCTCGGTCTTCAGGGACTGGCCGCCGCCGTACTGAGCCAGAGTCCCGATATCCTGCATTGCCTGCATCATGCCTTCGGCCGACATGTCGACCTCGAGGGCCAGCCGCTTGGCGCCGTTGAGCGCCTCCTTCATCGCGGGCGAAAAATTGTGCACGCGGTCGTCGGTGAGATGAATGGTGCCGAACAGGTAGGATGGCGCGAGCGCCGCCTTCTCAATTCTCCAGAGCAGGCCCTTTGCATTCGGCGTCGCCTTCGCCGCCGCGACGATGCGCGCGTGGCCGGCGGGGTCCGATTTCTCGATTTCCGCGAGGACGTCATTGCCCGTGCACGCCGTTGGCGGCGCTGTGGGCGCCGGCGGCGGGCGCCGCCCGAGCGTCGCTGTGAGCTTCAGTTCCCGGCCGTCGCGGAAGACGGCGAGCTCGACCGTGTCGCCCGGGCGCTTGAGATCGATATAGGCCTGGTGTCTCTTCCAGAAGTGCGTTGTCGTGCCGAAGGTTCTCGTTATCTCTCCCGAGACCTCGACGCGATCGATGGCGAGGATGATGTCTCCGGCACGCAGCCCCGCTTTGTCGGCTGCGGTGCCTTCGACGACCTTGGTGATCTTGATGCCACGCGGCGTCGGCCAGCCGAGCGCGGCTGCTTCGTCGGCACTCACGTCCTGGACGTTGATACCGAGATAGGCGCTGTCCTGCGCCATGGCGGGGCGGTCTCCAGACAAGATCAGTATGGCGAGCGAAACAGCGACAACTGCGAGTAATGCCTTGGGGTGCATGAATGCCTCCGAAGTATGTAAAGTTTGTACATCGTGTAACGAGGAAAGTGTTGCCGTCAACAGCCCTTTAGTTGCGCAAGCTGGACCCTTCGTGAAGCAACCCGAGGGTTGGGCATATGGCGCAACTGCTGCCGAAGGTTACGCCGCCTGGAGCTCAACCGTACTGAGTCAATTTGCCACCCCCCGCGTCGGGCTGCTAATTAGCGATGCGTCTGATTTGCAGTGCGGGAGGCTTCGATGGACTGGCGGCGATCGGACGACAGTGCGGAGCGTTTTTCGGCGTATTTGGACGAGATTGCAGGCGTGATGGGGATGCGGCACGGGTGGCCCCGATGCGCGATTACTGCTCGGGGTTGCTGCTTGATTGCAAATAAGAGCGCGGAGCCGATCGCAGCGGCGACGGCCCCCAACGCGACCAGCGCGAAGCATCAGTCGCTGTTGCATTTTCTCGCCAAGGGCGAGCGGCCTGACGAGAAGGCGCTCGGCAAGGTGCGCGATCTCGTGCTGCCGCAGATCGAACGGCACGGGCCGATCGAGCTGGATCATCGACGACACGAGCTTCCCCAAGTGCGGGTCGCATTCGGTGGGCGTGTCGCACCAAGACTGCGGCCAGCTCGGCAAGCAGGCCAATTGCCAAGTCGCCGTTCGCTGTCGGTGGCCAATCACGCCGCGAGCCTTCCCGTCGCCTATCGGCTGTATCTTCCCGAGAGCTGGGCGAAGGACGCGGCGCGCCGAGCAAGGCCGGCGTTCCCGATGAGGTCGAGCTTCGGACCAAGCCAAGATCGCGCTTCAGCACACCGAATGGGCGTGCGCGCGGCGTGGCGCGTGGCGTGGTGGAGATGGATTGCGCGTACGGCTCGGATTTGTCGCTGCGCCGGCGCCTCAGGCGCTCGACCTGACCTATGCGGGGGGGGTGTGGGCCAGGACGCTGGTGCGCAAGGCCGAGCCGGGGAACCATAAGCCGCGCACGGCTGCCGATCTCGCACCAGCCCGCCGAAGCGAGCCGGGCGGTACGATTCCCCGGGCGCGACGGCACCAACGTGCGGCTCGCCTCCGCTTTGCCCGCGTGCGTGTGTGCGCCGCCGGCGAGGGCACGAGCAGCGAGGAGCCCAAGGAGTGGCTGATCGTCGAATGGCCGAAGGGCGAGAAAAGGCCCACCAAATTCTGGCTCTCCACGCTGCCCGAGGACATCGCTTTCGAGCGCATGATCGATATCACCATGATGCGCTGGCGCATCGAGCGCGACTATCAGGAGCTCAAGAAGGAGGTCGGGCTCGGGCATTTCGAGGGCGAAGCTGGCGAGGATTCCACCATCACGCCACCATGTGCATTGCCGCTTATGGATTCCTGATGCGAAAGGGGCGCTTTTTCCCCCTCGGCGTCGCTCCAGATACCTCGGCGAAAAACCTGCCTTCCCCAAGGTTACCCACCCCGAGGCGCCCCCGCTCCGGCCTGAGCGCCATGTCGCCCCACTCGATCGCAACGCTCCGACGCCACCTCAATGTCGGCCTCCTCGCTCTCCTCTCACGCTGCCCGTGCTGCGCCAGACCCATGCAAACCAACCCTCGACGCCGGAACTAGTGACGCAGTACGACTACCTCATTGGGCAGCCATAGGTGTTCCACGTTGTTCCGCCCATTTCGATCTGTATACAGCATAATGTCCATCAACGCCTGGCGCGGGCTTCGTGGGCTGGAGTGGATCAGGGCGACGATCTGGCGGCGGCCGACTGGACTGATGGGCCGAATGTGGAATGCGACGACATGGGCAATGCTCCTACATGGTGAACGGGGAAGCGTAGCACACGACTATTCATCGCGAGGTGTGGTCTTCAGGTTCGGCAGCACACCGACCTTGGGTTCGCAGTTGCGCGGCGGATCGGCAAGGGCGGCGATGCGCCGGCACTCGTTCGCAAGCTGCAGGCGATCCAAGGGCGCCATGGACTGGATTTGACCGGGTGTCAGGCCGGTCAGAAGGGCGGAGACCTTGGCGGTGAGGGCTGCATGGGTGACCATGACTCCTCCTACTACTGGACAAACGCAGCATTCGTCGCGGTGGGCTTGTTATCTACTAAGTAGACAACGTAGACACAGAAGACGTAGCATGTCCACAGCAAAAGCCGCTTAGATGGCGGCGATGCGAAAAGGGAAGAAAATGTCTGTGCTGAGCGCTCGTGTCGATGACGAGCTGGCGCAGGCCATCAAGGACCTGGCGGAGGAGGACGACCGCCTCGTCGGCCACTACATCGAACGCATCCTGCGCAAGCACGCCATCGAGAATGGGCGGCTGCCGACACCTGAAGAAGAAGCCGGCCAAGGGCGAAGGGGAAGCGCTAGCGGTGCACAACCGCGCCGGGCGCTTGAAGCCGCAGGCGTCGAGTTTATTGACGAGGTCACAAGTCAGACGAAGGCGGCCCTGGCGTGCGGCTCAGGGCAAGGAAACGGTGAAGGAGTAGCGACGATGCCCGACAACGTGATCCCGTTCTGGCGCAAAATGGCGGAACGCGCGCAAGCGGACGAGGCCAAGCGTGCTCAGGTATTTGAGCAGATGGATGTGGCGCTGGTCCTGATCGGCATTCTTGCCGGAACAATCAAGATCATGCGGGACACCGGCGCAACGCCACGCCAAGTCGCCAGCGTGCTGCACTACGCTGCTAGTGAGCTTGAAGACACTGGCGAATGGGCAGACTGACGCTGGCCAATACAGCGAGGCCGCTGGACGGATTCCGCGAGTCCCGCCTCCGCCGCTCCTTACGGCGCCTGGGCTACGAACTCGTGGACGCCGAGCGGGGCAGGTTCCAGATCCGGCGTGAGGGCTCGAAGGTTACGAGACTGTCGGCCTGGACCTCGCAGGCGTGGAGCAGTGGATCAGGGAGCGAGCGAAGCGGACCGCCGTGTCTTTCGTTGCCGGCGATCCGAGGCGATCTACGGCAAGCCTGACCTCGTAGTGGCATTTCGCGGCGGACGTGGCACTGGCGCACATGGTGCGCATCGCCTGGGAGGCCAGCCGGAAGGTAATCGAGGTCGCATGAACCCGCGCACCACCGCCAGCCTCTCGCCGGATGGGGTTCCGGTGTCACTCGTTGTCGCCGTCGAGGATTTCGTCCACCGCCTTGCCAAACTCTTCGTTGCCTTCCCTCTGAGCCGCTGCCGCTTTCGCATAGGCGACCTTCCACCACTCGAGCTCGTCTTGGAAAACCACTCCCTTGGCGACATCTGCTTTGGGTCTTCAAGGCGTGGTTCAGCAGTGCGGACTTGTTGCCGGATGCCAGGCGCTGATCCATGTCTCTAATTGCTTCGTTGTAGTCCTCGAGGTCCATCGTCTCGTCCTTTGGGGTCGGCGTAGTTGCCGTCGCCGGAGAACGATGTCCCAAAATATTCTCATAACTGAACGCATTTCCTACACCGCAACAGCCACGCGACGCTCGTATCAAAGGCCACGCTGGCGGCGAATACGGCGAGGACCACCCACTTCCGCCACCACGGAGGCGGCGGCTCCAGGCGCGGCCCGAGCGGCTTCATGGCCTCGTAGTCGTAGGCGCGGGTCATCCGGCCTCTCCGCGGCGTTACAAGATCACCTGGCAAACCACAATCTGGAATTCTTATGCGCCAATGCTTACCTCCGTTCCATGGAGGTGGGCCTCCATGACAAGGCACAACAAACCTAAAAGCAGTGATCTCAACCCCGGGACGTGGCCGTTTCCTGCCGGCGCATGGGTTCTCGTGCTGTTTTGGCTGCTAGTGGTCGCTCTGACCGTGGCCGATTGGCTGTTCGTCTGACGACC
>CAVWWJ010000003.1:0-74921 GCA_963758625.1 uncultured Alphaproteobacteria bacterium
CACGCGGTGCTGCCCGGCATCGTCGTCGCCTACTGGCTCGGCGCGCCGCTGGCGCTCGGCGCCTTCGCCGCCGGGATGCTCTGCGCCGGGGCGACCGGCTTCGTGAAGGAGAACAGCCGGGTCAAGGAGGACACCGCCATGGGCATCGTCTTCTCCGGCATGTTCGCGCTCGGGGTCGTGCTCTACGTCGCCACGCCCACGGATGTGCACCTCGACCACATCCTGTTCGGCGACGCCCTCGGTGTCACCTGGGCCGACGTCGGCAAGAGCGCCGCCATAGCGCTGCCGGTCGCCGCCGCCGTGCTCGTCGCCCGCCGCGGCCTGCTGCTGCACGCCTTCGACCCGGCGCACGCCCGCGCCATCGGCCTGCCGGTGCGGCTGCTGCACTACAGCGGCCTGCTCGCGCTCGTCGCCCTGACCGTGGTCGCGGCGCTGCAGGCGGTCGGCATCATCCTCGCCATCGCCGTGCTGATCGCGCCGGGTGCAACCGCCTTCCTCTGGTGCCGCCGCTTCGCGCCGATGCTGGCGGTCGCGGTGACGGTGGCGGTCGGCGGCACGCTGCTCGGCGTCTACGCGTGCTTCTGGATCGACTCCGCTCCCGCGCCTACCATCGTCCTCGTCCTGTCGCTCGCCTTCGCGGCCAGCCTGGCGCTGACGCGCCTCGCCCGCCCGGCGGCCGCCCGCTGAAACTCCGCGACAGGCGGGGATTCTGCGGCAGACTTCGCCCCCCGGGGCAGGAGGGGGACTTTCCGATGAGCTGGAGGATGCAGGGCGCTGCCCTGGGCGGCGGCGGCGCTGGCGCTGCTCGACCCGTGGCAGGCGCGGGCCGACGCGGCGATGGATGCGAAGATCGAGGCGCTGGTGCCCGACCTCGAGGCGTACATCGCCAAGGGGATGGCGGACTTCCACGCCCCCGGCGTCGCCATCGGCATCGTCAGCGGCGACCGGCTGGTCTGGAGCGAGGGGTTCGGCGTCGCCTGGGGAGGGCGGGGCCGCCGGTCGATGACGGCGACCGTCTTCCAGGTGGGTCGACCACCAAGGCGTTCCTCGCCACGACGCTCGCGATCGGCGTCGACCGGGGACAAGCTCGCCTGGGATGACCGCGTCGTCGACCTCTACCCGGAGTTCCAGCTCCGGATTCCGTGGGTGACGCGCGAGTTCCGGGTCTTCGACCTGCTGGCGCAGCGCTCGGGATTGCCGCCGGCCGTCAACGACATCCCTCGGCTTCGCTCGGCTCTCGACGAGGCGGCGATGATCCGCTCGCTGCGCCATGTCGAGCCGGCGACGAGCTTCCGCTCGGCCTTCGCCTACACCAACGTCACCCACATGCTGGCCGGCGGGTGCTGGCGCGGGCGATGGGCGCCGCCGACTGGCCGACGCTGGTCGAGACGGAGATCCTCGCGCCGCTCGAAATGACCGACAGCTCGCTGACCGCCGAGGCGATGGTGGCGGCGGCGAAGGGCACGCGCGGCTACGTCGGGACCCCCGACAAGCCGATCGAGGTGCCCCCACCCGAGTTTCCCCTACGCCTTCGCCGGCGCGGGCGCCATCAACTCGACGGTCGACGACATGGCGAAACGGGTGCGGCTGCTGCTCGCCGAAGGCATCTTCGAGGGGCGCGCCGATCGTGTCGGCCCAGAATTTCGCGGTCACCAGGATCCCGCGAATCGGCCTCGCCCCCCAGGCCAGCTATGCGATGGGCTGGTTGCTGCAATCGACGCCGAACGGGCAGATCACCTGGCACAACGGCGGCACCACCAGCTACGGCGCCTACGTCGGGACAACTGCTCGACAAGGACGTCGGGGTGATCGTGCTGACCAACCTCACCAACGTCGGCTTGCCCGACGCCGTAGGCGAGTGGGCGCTCGACCGCCTGCTCGATAACCCCGAGGTCGACCATGCGGCGACCAAGCTCGCGGCGGCCAGGGCCGCCGCCGCCGACGCCGCGGCGACCTATACCCGGCCCGCCGAGCCGATGGCGACGCCGCCGCTCGACGCGCTGACCGGCGACTTCGCGGAGCCGGGCCTCGGAAGGCTGTCGCTCGCCCGGGACGGCGAGCGGCTGGTCGGGACGATGTCGACGGGAGCGAAGCTCGCCTTCGAGCCGTGGAACGGCGAGGTTTTCGTCGTCAGCCTCGTCCCCGAGGGCCGGTTCGCGCCGATCGCGGCCAACCTCGGGCCGTTCCCGGCCGGCTTCGCGAGCTTCGCGCTCGGCCCGGACGGCAAGGTGACCGGCTTCCGTCTGGCGCTGGACGAGGCGCCGGGGCAGGCCTACGCCTTCGCCGCGAAGTAGCCGGGTCAGAGCCGGGAGAGGAAGGCCGGCACCCGCTCCTGCGCCACGCCGCGGCCGCCGCGTGGTGGTCGGGGAGCGTGGCGTCGGTGAAATAGTGGCCGGCGCCCGGATAGCGGTGGAGCTCGAAGTCGAGCCCAGCCGCCCGCATCGCCTCGGCCCAGTCGGCGATGTAGCCCTCGTCGTCGAACGGCTCGGGCTCGGCGAGGTGCGCCCGCACCGGCAGGCCGGGGCGCGGATCGGACGGGACCTCGCACGGACCGTGCAGCAAGAGGACGCCGGCCGTCTGCGGCCGTTCGGCCGAGTATATCCGCCCGCGACCTGCGCGCCCATCGAGACGCCTGCGATTAACGTCTCCGGCGGCAGCGGCGCCACGGCGGCGCGGGCGCGGCCGAGCATCGTCTACCCAGCCGACGCGGTCACGCAGCGCCTCGCCGGCGGCGTAGTCCCCGGCGGTCTCGCCGGCGAAGAGGTCGGGGGTGGTCACCAGGTGCCCGGCGGCGCCGAGCCGCTCGGTCCAGGCGCGCTCGGCGGGGCGGAGGCCGAGGATCGAGTGGAAGAGGACGACCTCCGCCATCCCCTCAGTGGACCTGGGCTAGCTAGCTCGGTCGAGCGTACTTCTTGGCGTCGCCGAAGAACATCCGCGTGTTGTCCTTGTAGAACAGCGGGTTATCGATGCCGGAGTAGCCGGTGCCCTGGCCGCGCTTCAGCACGAGGACGTGCTTGGCCTTCCAGACCTCGAGCACCGGCATCCCGTCGATCGGGCGAGGTCGGGTCTTCCTGCGCCGCCGGGTTCACGATGTCGTTCGAGCCGATGACGATGGCGACGTCGGTCGAGGGAAGTCCTCGTTGATCTCGTCCATCTCGAGCACGATGTCGTAGGGGACCTTGGCCTCGGCGAGCAGCACGTTCATGTGGCCGGGGAGGCGGCCGGCGACCGGGTGGATCGCGAAGCGGACGGCGTTGCCCTTCCCGCGCAGCTGCTTGGTACCTCGGAGAGCGGGTGCTGCGCCTGGGCGACGGCCATGCCGTAGCCGGGGACGATGATCACGCTGTTGGCGTCGTCGAGCATGGCGGCGACGCCGTCGGTGTCGATCGCGACCATCGGCCTCGCCCTCGATCGCCTGGGCCGGGCCGGTGGGCGCCGCCGAAGCCGCCGAGGATGACGGAGATGAAGTTGCGGTTCATCGCCCGGCACATAAGCCCCGGTGCCCGCTGCCTTGCCCGGCGGGGCACGCTCACTTTTTGCACTGCGATATCCGGCCCGTCGCGCTCCGCCGTCGCGACCGCCTTCCCCCCGACCCTGTTGGCCGTGGCCCGATCCGATTTCGCCATGCTCTCCCCAGGACCTTCGCGACTTTTCGCGGTCGCCTCGGCTTGTTGCCCGCGCAAACTCCGGGGCCCGTATTTAAGCCGCTGTTTTTTCAAGTCAAGCGGGCTTTGTTGCGGTGCGTAGGCAGTCCAGACATGGGACCTCGAGCACGTTTTCCACCGATCAGCTGTCAGATGTTTGCTATCAATGGTGGCTTCTTTTGGGCTGCGCACGTTTACGGTGAGTTCATTCGATTGCGGCATCCTGGCTGTCAGGCTGGACGGGCCGGCGGCACTTTGCCGGTCAGGTCAGCCGCGAGCGCCCGTCCCCTCCCCCAACGGCCGCTTCGCGACGCTGACCGGCTGCTCCCGTCTGGGCATGCGGCGCTCCAACCGGGCGTTCTCCCGGCGCCGCAATAGCGCCACTCCCATCCGCCGCCTGGGAGTGGCGCTACTTTTTCAAACGCCGTGCATGGATGGACGCGAAGGTGAACGTGCGCCGCGATCGCCGGCGATCGACCCATGACCTCGCACCGCGGCATGAACCCCATCTCTTCGTCTACGGAACGCTGCTGTCGCGGGCGCGCCACCCCATGGGCGAGCGGCTGCGACGCGAAGCGCGCCTGCTCGGCGAGGCCTCGATCCAGGGCCGGCTCTACAGCCTCGGGCCGCTATCCCGGCCTCGTCGAGAGCGCCGACGGAGGGCGATATCGTCCACGGCGAGGTCTATGCGCTCGACAACCCGGCCGCGGCGCTCGAAATGGCTCGACGCCTACGAAGGCATCCGTCCGGGAAGGCCCGAAGCAGATCCCTACGAGCGCGTCGAGCGCCGGTGCGTCTGGCCTCCGGCGCGACGCTCACGCGCCTGGGTCTATCTCTACCGCAAGAGCGTGAGCATGCGGCCGCCCATCTCCGGCGGGCGCTGGATTCCCGCCTCGGACCGACCCTAGACGAAAGCGGTCTTGCATTCGCGCCGGCAGCGCGGCAGAATTTCGCGCAACGGCTGCAGCCGGCCTGCACCATCGCCCAGGGCGAGAATTGGGCGAGAACCGGGAGCATGCCATGTCGAGCCGCTACCCGAGGTCTACGCCGCGCTGGAAGCGCGACCCGGAGGCGCTTCTGGGCCGAGGCCGCGCGCGCCATCGACTGGTACAAGCCCTGGGACAAGGTGTTCGACCCCTATGCCGGCCAGTACGGCCGCTGGTTCGCGGGCGCGGAGTGCAACACCGCCTGGAACTGCCTCGACCGGCATGTCGCGCGCGGCCGCGCCCAGCAGAAGGCGCTGATCTACGACAGCCCGGTCGACCGGCACCCAGCGCAGCCTTCACCTACGCCGAGCTGCAGCGAGGAGGTGGCGACCCTGGGCGGCGTGCTGCAGGACATGGGCGTCAAGCGCGGCGACCGCGTCATCATCTACATGCCGATGGTGCCGGAGGCGGTGATCGCCATGCTGGCGTGCGCGCGCATCGGCGCCATCCACTCGGTGGTGTTCGGCGGCTTCGCGGCGCCGGAGCTCGCCACCCGCATCGACGACGCCAAGCCGGTGGCGATGCTGTCCGCCTCGTGCGGCATCGAGCCCGGCCGCGTCGTCGCGTACAAGCCGCTGCTCGACGCCGCCATCGACCTCGCCAGGCACAAGCCCGGCACCGTGCTGATGCTGCAGCGGCCGATGGCCGAGGCCGCCATGACGGCCGGGCGCGACCACGACTGGGCCGGCGCCGTCGCCGACGCCAAGCGGCGCGGGCGCAAGGCCGGCTGCGTGTCGGTCAAGGCCACCGATCCGCTCTACATCCTCTACACCTCGGGCACGACGGGCCAGCCCAAGGGCGTGGTGCGCGACAACGGCGGGCACATGGTGGCGCTCGCCTGGACCATGAAGAACCACTACGGCATCGACCCCGGCGAGACCTACTGGGCGGCCTCCGACGTGGGCTGGGTGGTCGGCCACTCCTACATCTGCTACGCGCCGCTGCTGCACGGCTGCACCACCATCCTCTACGAGGGCAAGCCGGTGGGCACGCCCGACCCGGGCGCCTTCTGGCGCGTGATCTCCGAGCACGGCGTCGCGGCGATGTTCACCGCACCCACGGCGTTCCGCGCCATCAAGAAGGAGGACCCCAAGGGCGAGCACATCAGGCGCTACGACCTCTCCCGCTTCCGCACGCTGTTCCTGGCCGGCGAGCGCGCCGACCCCGAGACCATCAAGTGGGCCGAGGCCAACCTCAAGGTGCCCGTCTACGACCACTGGTGGCAGACGGAGACCGGCTGGCCGATCTGCGGCAACCCGGTGGGGCTCGGCGCGCTGCCCGTGAAGCACGGCTCGCCCACGGTGCCGATGCCGGGCTACGACCTGCAGGTGCTCGACGAGGCCGGCAAGCCGGTCGGGCCGGGCGAGACCGGCACGCTCGCCGTCAAGCTGCCGCTGCCGCCTTCCTGCCTGCCGACCCTGTGGGAGAACGACCAGGGCTTCCGCGACAGCTACCTCGCCGAGTTCCCCGGCTACTACACCACCAAGGACGCCGGCCACATCGACGCCGACGGCTACGCCTTCGTCATGGCGCGCACCGACGACGTCATCAACGTCGCCGGCCACCGCCTCTCGACCGGCCAGATGGAGGAGGTGGTGGCGCGCCACAAGGACGTGGCGGAATGCGCCGTGGTCGGCGTGGCCGACGCCATGAAGGGCCAGATCCCCGCGGGCTTCATCGTGCTCAACGCCGGCGTCAACCGCCCCGCCGCCGAGATCGAGAGCGAGGTGGTCAAGCTGGTGCGCGACGAGATCGGCCCGGTCGCCGCCTTCAAGACGGTCATGACCGTGAAGCGCCTGCCCAAGACCCGCTCCGGCAAGATCCTGCGCGGCACCATGCGCCAGATCGCCGACGGCGAGCCCTGGAAAATGCCCGCCACCATCGACGACCCGGCGATCCTCGACGAGGTCACCGAGGTCGATGCAGGGGCGCGGGATGGTGAAAGTACGCGCTCCCCGCGCCGTAGACCTGGCACGAATCTGCGCTGTCGACGCGCAATACGCCAGAAGACCCGCATGAACGACGCCGCAGACGCGGACCGCAAGAATGGGGACGTGAGCGGCGCAGCCGTCAGCCCCTACGGGGTGACGCTCTGAACACGCCCGCCCCTGACCGAGTACATCGCCTCGTGAGACGGGGAGAGTCGCCAATTCGTGAAATGCGGCCCTGGGCACGAGACGATGCCGATGCCTGCGAACTTCAGCTCGACGGGTTGATCCCTGACACTTTGGACCGGGCTGATGCCTGACAGTATTCGCTCATTGTTCCACTGTCACCGACGCTTCCGAAGCGACGCGGAGCCGCGCACGCGGCGGAGCAAAGCGCAGGAAGCGTCGGTCGCGGCCGATCACCCCGAGATCGCGGTTGGAGAAGCGGACGATATGGCCGCCGCTGTCGTGCTCGGCGAGACCGACCAGCTCCCCGGCGAAGGCCTCGCCGACGAGGATTTCCTCGCCGCGCCACTTGATCTGCCCGGCAGGGCGCACGCGGCGGACCTCATGATCGGCATCGTACCAGGGATCCTCCAGGCGCCCCGCTGGAAGGGTGCGCGCCGGAGACCGCCACGCCAGTGCCGGCGCCTTCTGTCCGAGCGCCTCGTGCGGTCGGTCTCGTTGTATGTCGGCGAAAGCTGTCGAAGCGTTGCTGCTGCTCGGCGGCCGACCGAGCCGGCGGCTTCGATGTCTCTGCCTTCAGTGTGCGATGCATGCGCTCGTGCCGGCCGTTGTCCTGCGGTGAGGACGGCGGGATGTAGAGGGGCTTGATGCCGAGCTTCAACCACCATACCGACAGCGCCGAGAGCCCGCCGGCGCCGCTCGAGCCGAACGGTGTGCCGTTGTCGAGCGTATCGCCGCCGGCAGGCCGATGTGCTCGAAAACCCGCTCCAGAGCCCATCTCACGCTCGGCCCACGTCGGATCGACGACGCGCACCTCCACCAGAAAGCGGCTGGCCTGGTCGGTGATCGTCAGAGGGTCGCAGCGCCTCCCGTCGGCTGTGCGGAACGACCCCTTGAAGTCGATCGACCATTCCTCATTGGGAGCGTGTGCCGGCGCCACCACCTCGCCTTGCGCGATCGCACGGCGCCGCTTGCGCTGCGGCTCCACGAGGCCCGCGCGCTTCAGGATGTCGCCGATCGTCGAGGCGGCCGGCCAGGCGGTATCGTCGCCCTTTCTCCGGCTCTCGTCCTTGAGCCAGGCTTTGATCTTCTTCGGACCGAAATGCGGAAACCGCCGCCGCACGGCCATGATCCGGTCGGCAATCCGGCCGTCCGTCGCGTGCGGGCAGCATGCGACCGCGTGGCTCCTGTCCTCGAACCAACGCGCCTCCTCACTCCCGCAACGGCGCTGCCACACGTAGAACGTCTCCCGGCGAAGCCATGCCGCTGGCACAGTTCGACGCCGTGAAAACCCCCGTCTAATCTCTCTATCAACGCGATACGCTCTGCCACAGGACTGGTCTCCCTGAACGGCATCGCCTGATCCTCCCGAATCAGACGAACCGTGACCTGTCAGGGATCAACCCGGTCTAACCTGTCACTCCCGTACTGCGCCTCGCTCACGTGCTCCAGCCACTCCACGGTCTTGCCGTCCAGCGCCTCCTGGATGGCGATGTGGGTCATGCCGTTGGTGGGCGTGGCGCCGTGCCAGTGCTTCTCGCCGGGCGGGAACCAGACCACGTCGCCGGGGCCGACCTCCTCGATGGGACCGCCCCACTGCTGCACCCAGCCGCGCCCCGAGGTGATGATCAGCGTCTGGCCCAGTGGATGCGTGTGCCAGGCGGTGCGGGCACCCGGCTCGAAGGTGACATGCACGCCCGCCGCCCGCGCGGGATCGGCGGCCTGAAACAGCGGGTCGAGGCGCACCGCGCCCGTGAAGTACTCCGCCGGGCCCTTGCCCGAGGGCTGCGCGCCGCTGCGTTTGATGTCCATTTTCTCGTGCTCCGTGAGTTGGCCGCGCCATGGCACGGCTCCAGTCATCCGTTGCCGCATGACAGCCGCGCTGCACGGCTGCGCCCGCTGTATTGTCCGATCACCCTGACAGCCGTAGAGTGGCGCAAAATCAAAATGGGAGGAACGCCGTGAAGCGGGCAGGGTATCTGGCCATCGGCCTCATTGCCATCATCGGCGCCTTCACGGCGCCGGCATCCGCGCAGGAGTGGCCGCAGCGGACCGTGAAATTCATCGTGCCGCTCGGCCCGGGTCGGGGGTGGACATCAGCGCCAGGCTGCTGGCCGAGCGGCTGCAGAAGCGCTGGGCCAGCCGGTGGTGATCGAGAACCGCCCCGGCGGCGACGGCATCGTCGCCATCACCGGCTTCGTCGGGGCCAAGGATGACCATGTGCTGCTCTACACCCCGACGGGGTCGTTCACCGTGCACCCCTATCAGAAGGCGAACCTGCCCTACGAGGCCGAGCGCGACCTTTTGCCGATCGCCAGGGTCTCCAACACCATTCTGGCGGTCGGCGTGCCCGCGTCGGCCAACTTCACCTCGCTCGCCGACTTCGTGGCCAAAGCGCGCGCCGAGCCCGGCAAGCTCAATGCCGCGCTGGTTCCGGGCATCACCGAGTTCGTGTTCGACGGGTTCGTGAAGGACTCCGACCTCAAGATTGCGAAGGTCCCCTATCGCGACATCGTGCAGGCAGCGACCGACCTCGGCGAGAACCGCATCCAGTTCATGATGTCGGCGCTCGCGATCCTGCGCCCGCAGGTCCAGGCCAACCGCATCAAGCTCGTCGCCATCAACGGACGCGAGCGCACGAAGCTGTTTCCCGACGTGCCGACGGCCGTCGAGGCGGGCGTTCCCTCGCTGCTGCTCGAGGGCCTCGTCGGCCTGTTCGGGCCGCGCGGCATGGACCTGAAGGTGCGCGAGCGCATCGGCGCCGATGTGGTGGCGGTGATCGCCGATCCGGAGATCGCGGCCAAGCTGATCGCGTCCGCCCAGGTGGTCAATCCGGGCGGGCCGGCCGAGCTTGCCGCCGCCGTGAAGGAGCAGACCGAGCAGATCGCCGCAACCGCCAAGGCACTGGGCATCGAGCGCAAGCAGTAGCCCGCGCCACCGCTCGCCAGGGGAGTGTGCCATGCCGATGATCGACATCTTCACCCACATCTTCCCGGAGCGGTACTTCGCCGAGATGAGCAAGGGGTCCGCGAGCCTCGGCCATCTCGCCCAACGCTTCCGCGCGATCCCTCCGCTGTTCGACCTCGACGCCCGGTTCCGGCAGATGGACACGGCCGGCGCCGGCTACCAGCAGATCATCTCGCTCCCCAACCCGCCCATCGAGGACATGGTGGAGGGGCCGACGGCGTCGCTGCTGGCCCGCGTCGGCAACGACGCCATGGCCGAGCTGTGCGCGAAGCATGCCGACCGCTTCCCGGGCTTCGTGGCGGCCGTGAACCTGCACGACGTGGAGGGCGCCGTTGCCGAGGCGCGCCGGGCCATCCGTGACCTCGGCGCCCGCGGCGTGCAGATCTTCACCAACGTCGCGGGACGCCCGCTGGACGACCCCCGCTATGCGCCGATCTTTGCTCTCCTCGCCGAGCACGACCTGCCGATCTGGCTGCATCCCGCGCGCACCGCGGCCATGACCGACTATGCCGGCGAGCCCAAGTCGCGCTTCGAGATGTGGTGGTGCTTCGGGTGGCCCTACGAGACCTCCGTGGCCATGACCCGGCTCGTCTTCAGCGGCCTCTTCGACCGTCATCCGGCGCTGAAGGTCATCACCCACCACTGCGGCGGCATGATCCCCTACCACGACGGCCGCATCGGTACCGGCATGGCGGTGCTGGGAAGCCGAACGCCGGACGAGGACTACTCCAAGGTGCTGCCGTCGCTGAAACGGCCCCACCTCGACTATTTCCACAGCTTCTACGGCGATACCGCGATGTTCGGGGGCCGCGCCGGCCTCAAGGCGGGGCTCGACTTCTTCGGCGTGGAGCACATCGTGTTCGCCACCGACGCGCCGCTCGCGCCGATCCCCGAGACCATCGCCGCGGTTCACGCCCTCGGCCTTTCGCCGGCCGCCTCCGAGCAGGTGTTCTCGGGTAATGCCAGGAAACTCATGAAGATGTAACCGATCGGGTCGTACACGGGACCGTGCGACTGCAAGAGGAGGATTGTCCATGAGCCCATCCCTGAAGGCACTGACGGGCCTCGGTCTGGCGGCATTTGCGGCGTGCGCGGCCGGCGGCGGTGCGCCGGCCTCCGCCAAGACGTTCGTCTACGTGTCGAACAACCAGGACGGCAACATCGACGCCTACGTCATGGACAAGGCGAGCGGCGCGCTCACGCCAATCGGCAAGGCCGAGGCGGCCAAGCTGGTGATGCCGATGGCGGTGAGCCCCGACAAGAAGCTGCTGTATGCCGTCGCGCGCTCTCAGCCGTTCAGCGTCTTCACCTATGCGATCGATCATGACACCGGCGCACTGACGAAGAAGGCGACCGCGCCGCTTCCCGACAGCATGCCCCACGTCTCGGTGGACGCCACGGGCCGCTTCCTGTTCACGGCTTCCTACGGCGGCGACAAGATCGCCGTAAGCCCGATCGCCGCCAGCGGGCTCGTCGAGGCCGAGGCGATCCAGGTGATCCCGACCGGGAGGAACGCGCACGCCATCCTGGCCGACCGCACCAACCGGTTCGTCTACGTGCCCACGCTCGGCGCCAATCAGGTGCTGCAGTTCCTGTTCGACGCCAAGACCGGCAAGCTCACGCCCAACACGCCGCCGGCCGTCGACGCGGGGCCGGGAGACGGTCCGCGCCATCTCGTGTTCGCGCCCGACAACCGAGCACCTCTACGTGCTCAACGAGCTGACCGGGAGGGTCACACAGTTCGCCATCGACCAGGGCAAGGGCACCTTGACGGAGGTGGCGAGCGTGGGCTCGGTGCCGCCCGAGGCCGGCCTCGTGCCGGGCGTCGCGCAGGCGCCGGCGGGCACTGCTCCCACCGCGGCCGCGCCGAAGGACGACAGGCCGAAGGTCTGGGCAGCCGACATCCAGCTCACGCCCAACGGCAAGTTCCTCTATTCCACCGAGCGGACCCTGAGCAAGATCGCGCTCTTCACCGTCGCGCCGGGGACGGGCAAGCTCACCTACGTGACCAATTTCCCGACCGAGAAGCAGCCGCGCGGCATCAAGATCGACCCGAGCGGGACCTGGCTCGTCGCCGCGGGCGAGAAGTCCGACCGCCTGGCGGTCTACCGCATCGACGCGGACAGCGGCCGGCTCACCGAGACCGGCCGCTTCCCGGTGGGCAACGGTGCCAACTGGGTGGAGATCGTGGAGACTCTCGTAGCGCCCCTCACCCGCTCAGCGGAATGGCGAATGGCCAATCGCGAATGGAAGCAACCATTCGCCCCTCCCCATTCGCCATTCGCCATCACCGAACAGCTCAGGTCAGCTGTGCGATCTGCTTGCGCTTGACGAGGTCGAAGTCGATGTTGGCGCCGATGCCCGGCACCTGCGGGCATTGCGCGAGGCCGTCCCGTCCGACCTGGATGTCGTTCAGCACTCCGTACTTGTGGGCGCCGTGCGGCAGGAGCACCTCGAAGTAGGTGGTGTTGGGCAGCGCACAGGCGAAATGCAGCTGCGCCATGTTGTTGAGCGAGTTGCCGCCGTGGTGCACCTCGTAGTTCATGTGGAAGGCCTCCGCGAGGTGCGCGGTCTTGAGCATGGTGGTGAGGCCGCCCTTCAGGGGGATGTCGCCGCGCAGGCCGTCGGTGGCGCGCTCGGTGAGCCAGATGGCGTAGGTGCCGAGGTCGCCCGGCGGATACTCCGTGGCCAGGATGGGGATGTCGAGCTTCTGCTTGAGCTTGACGTAGGAGTAGATGTCCTCCTCGTTGAGCGGGTCCTCGAACCACAGGTACCCCAGCCTCTCGATGGCGCGGCCCACCTTCAGGGCCTCGTCATAGCTGTAGCTCCAGGTCGAATCGAGCATCAGCGGGTAGTCGTCGCCGACGGCCCGGCGCACGGACTCGCAGACCTTGATGTCCTCCACCGGGTTCTGCGGCGGATGGATCTTGTAGGCCTGCCAGCCGTGCGACTTGAACTGCGCCGCCTCGCCAGCGTACTCGTCGCGGCTGCCCAGGATCGAGCTCGAGGCGTAGGCCGGCATGGCTGAGCGGTCGGACCCGAGCAGGCGGTAGAGCGGCATGCCCGCGGCCTTGGCGGCGATGTCCCACAGCGCGGTGTCGCACGCGCCGATGGTGCGCAGGCCCGCAACGCGCTGGCGTGCGCGCATCTCCGCGTGCAGGTCCTCGCGTGCCCGCGGGTCGCGGCCCATCAGGATCGGCTTCAGGAACCGGATGAGCGCCCCGGCGTCCGTGTCCGCGGGGTTGTACGCCGAGCCCAGGAACGCATGGCCCTCGAGCCCTACGTCGGTGCTGATGCGCAGCAGGCCCAGGTTGCTCTTCCCCGAGCTGATCTGCGCGCCCTGGGAATAGCGCGTCGGCGGGATGTCGTCCCACGCGAACAGCGTCAATTCAACGGCGTCGATCCTCATGAGCGGCCTCGTCCCACCCCGTAGCGCCCCTTGGATGTTATCGGCGCTCCCAGCGTATGGGAAGCGATGGATGCCGGCACCGGCTCGGCAACAGTGCTGAACACGCAGGTGCGGCGATATCCGATCAGGGAGCGCCAACGATTGGAAGCGGGCGAACGCGGATGCGGCCTCGCTCGATTACCACGATGCTACCGCGAGTAAGGGAATCTTCGACCGCCGGAAGGTTGGCCAATATCAGCGCCGCTTGGCGGTCTGGTCTGTGACTGGCGACGCTCCGCAGCAGAAGCACTGACGGCTGCGTCTCATTGCTCAGCGCAAGCAAGGTCCCGAAGTCCGTGTCGGCCGACACCAGAACCCGGCTTTCATTCTTAGCCAAAGCGAATATCACATCATCGTCGGCGGTCTGCAGGCCGTAGTCGCGCACGTGGACAGCGTCGTGACCGCTCTGCCGCAGAGCTTCAGCGACCGTGGCCGATAAGGCCGCGTCAACAAGAAACTTCACGGCACGGTCAGCGGTAGCTCACGCTCGCGTACTGCCTCGGCCGCATACTGCAGGGCTTCATGGATGTCTTCGCGCTCCAGGTCCGGATAGGCGGCGAGGATTTCAGCCTCAGTCATGCCGTCGGCGACCATGGCCACCACCGTCGCTACCGGGATACGCAGCCCTCGGATGCACGGCACGCCACCCATCTGGTTGGCCTTGGCGGTGATGCGGGCGAACCTCATGCGTCAGAATCTCCGAGTGGGAGGTAGCTGCCTCCTCTCAAGCGCAGTTAAGAATAGCGAAATGATAGGCTCGTGGCAAAAGCGATGGTTGGTCGCGTCGGCTTGGCATCGCGTAACCCGATGTTGTCCCCCTGAAATGTCGGCCTGCCCTACGTCACCCCCTGCAGCAGCCCCGCAATCCGGTTCACCGCCTCGCGGATGTTCTCCACCGAGTTGGCATAGGAGAAGCGGATGTAGCCCTCGCCGTGGATGCCGAAGCTGGTGCCGGCGACGGTGGCGACGCCGGCCTCCTCCAGCATGCGGTTCTGCAGCGTGCGCGCGTCCATGCCGGTGCCGGTGATGTTGGGGAACACGTAGAACGCCCCGCCCGGGTCGAGGCAGGTGAACGCCCGGCAGCTGGTTCAGCAGCGGCACGATGGTGCGGCGGCGCTCGTCGAAGGCAGCCACCATCTTGTGCACCTCGTCCTGCGGGCCGTCGAGGGCGGCGATGCCGGCGTACTGCGTCGGGGCGTTGACGCAGGAATGGCAGTTGACGGCGAGCCGCACGACCTTCTCCACCAGCGCTCTTCGGCCACACCGAGAAGCCGAGCCGCCAGCCGGTCATGGCGTAGGTCTTGGACCAGCCGTCGAGCATGATCAGCCGGTCCTTGATCGCAGGGTAGCGCAGGAAGCTCGTGTGCTCGCGGCCCGCCGTAGAGCATCTGGCCGTAAATCTCGTCCGACATGACGGCGACGTTGGGGAACCGCTCGAGGCCCGCCACCAGCTTCTCGATCTCCTCCTTCCTGGCCGCGCCGCCGCAGGGGTTGCCGGGGCTGTTCAGGATGATGAGGCTCGTGCGCGGCGTGATGAGCGAGAGCACCTGGTCGGCAGTGAAGCTGAACTCGTTGGCCTCGTTCTGCACGATCGGCACCGGCTTGGCGCCGCAGTACTCGATCATGGAGCGGTAGATGGGAAAGCCGGGGTCGGGGTAGAGGATCTCGGCGCCGGGCTGCCCGAAGATGAGGATGGAGAAGAACATGGTAGGCTTCCCACCCGGCCAGATGACGATGGTGTCGGGGTGGACCTCCACGCCATGGCGCCGCTTCAGGTCGCGGGCGACCGCCTCGCGCAGCGGGAGGATGCCCTGGGCCGGCGTGTAGCCGTGATGCCCGTCGCGCAGCGCCTTGATCGCCGCCTCGACGATGTGGGCCGGCGTTTTGAAGTCCGGCTGGCCGATGCCGAGGTTGACGATCGACTTGCCCTGGCGCTGCAGGGCATCGGCGCGCGCCAGCACCTCGAAGGCGCTCTCCGTTCCCAGGCGGTCGAGGGCGGCGACGAGTTGCAGCATGGCGAATCTCCCCGGTCTTGGCTGGGCCTGAAGTCCAGCCGAAAATCACAGCGCTCGCAGTTAAGGATGGGCGCGCGCACCCTCTGTGCGGCACTGTGCAGCAGTTCGTCAAACTCTTCCTTGCGCCGCACGCGCCGCCCGCGAGCCATCGACGCACACCGCTGTGCTTGCCTTCGCCCGAGCGCATGGCCGTTCTACGAAAGTCTAGCTGCCGCGCTCGGCTAGCTGCCTGCATGGATCGGGCGCAAGCGGTGCCCGCATGGAATAGCGACCACGCCGCCGTCGTCCATGACAAGCGCTGGTGGGTCGGGCGGCTCGACGAGGAGTTTCGCGATGCGAAGCGGCTGCTCTGCAACAGGTCCGGCAGCGTGAACCATGGTGCCAAGCGGCCCGTTTTCTTGTATGGGCGGGCATGGTATACCAATCGCCAATCGGGCCCGACAGAGCTTCGCGCATCAGAGCTTCGAGGAAGCGTCGCAAGGAGGAGGAAAGCGAATGAGCAGCAAAACCAGTCCGGTCACCCGCCGCAAGTTTCTGAAGACCGGCGCGGTGGCCGCCGGCGCCGCTACCATCGGCACCGTCGCCATGCCGCAGATCAGCCGCGCGCAGACGGCAACCTTCAAGATGCAGGGCTCCTGGGGCAAGGCCGACGTCTTCAACGAGATGGCCGAGGACTACGTCAAGCGCGTCAACGACATGGCGGGCGGACGGCTGCAGGATCGACTATCTGGTCGGCG
The DNA here is from genome assembly GCA_963758625.1 of uncultured Alphaproteobacteria bacterium. GTDB lineage: Bacteria > Pseudomonadota > Alphaproteobacteria > Rhizobiales > Hyphomicrobiaceae > AWTP1-13. Next base: position 15,912 of record CAVWWJ010000003.1, read on the forward strand.
GCTCCGTGGTGCATCCCTTCCAGGTGTTCGACGGCGTGCACGGCGGCCAGATCGACGCGGCCCATACCGTGCCGGTCTACTGGTACGGCAAGCACAAGGCGGCCTCGCTGTTCGGCACCGGCCCGGTGTTCGGCTTCAACGCCAACGAGGGTCTCGGCTGGATCCACAACGGCGGCGGCAAGGAGCTGTTCGAGGAGCTCCAGACCCAGATCATGAAGGTCAACATCAAGAGCTTCTTCGCCATGCCGATGCCGACCCAGCCGCTCGGCTGGTTCAAGACCGCCGATCACGTCGGCGGACCAGCTCAAGGGCCTGAAGTACCGCACCGTCGGTCTCGGCGGCCGACCTGTTCCAGGCGATGGGCGCCTCGGTGGCGCAGCTCCCGGGCGGCGAGATCGTGCCGGCCATGGAGCGCGGCGTGATCGAAGGCTTCGAGTTCAACAACCCGACCTCGGACCGCCGCTTCGGCGCCCAGGACGTGGCCAAGAACTACATGATGGGCAGCCACCACCAGGCGACCGAGTACTTCGAGATCATGTTCAACCGGCACCAAGTTCAACGCCCTGCCGAAGGAGCAGCAAGGCGATCCTGCAGTACGCGGCCGAGGCCGTGTCCTCCGCCAACGAGTGGAAGGCCTACGACTACTACTCGAAGGACCTGCAGGAGCTGATCACGAAGGACAAGGTCAATGTCCTGCGCACGCCGCAGGGCATGTTCGATGCGCAGATCAAGGCGTGGGACGGCCTGATCGCGCAGCTCGGCAACGACGCCTACATGAAGAAGGTGATGGACTCGCAGAAGGCATGGGTGCGGCGCGTCGTGTACTACACCCAGCTGAACGCGACCGACTACAGGGGCGCCTTCAACCATCACTTCCCGGGCGTGCTGAAGACCTGATCTTCGTCTGCGGCAGCGTGGTGCCGGTGCAATTGGGAGGGCGGCGTGACTTCGCGCCGCCCGACCTTTGAAGGGCGAAGGCGACTGATGCGCTGCCGGCTGCGGATCACCAGACATGACACGCTTCCTGTTCTTCATTGACGCGCTCAGCACGTGGGTGGGCAAGGCCTTCGGCTGGCTGATCCTCGTCCTCACCCTGGGTGTCAGCTACGAGGTGTTCGTGCGCTACGCCCTGCGCGCGCCGACCACCTGGGCCTTCGACATCAGCTACATCACCTACGGCGCCATGTTCCTGATGGCCGGCGCCTACACGCTCGCCCGCAACGGCCACGTGCGCGCCGACGTGCTCTACCGCTTCTGGCGTCCGCGCACGCAGGCCGTCATGGACCTCTGCTCTACATCCTGTTCTTCCTGCCCGCCGTTGCCGCCTGGATCTACGCCGGCTGGAACTATGCCGCCTTCTCCGTCCGGTTCCGCGAGGTGAGCATCTTCAGCCCGGCGGGCATCCCCGTGTTTCCGCTCAAGGCGCTGATCCCCATCACCGGGGTGTTCCTGCTGCTGCAGGGCATCGCCGAGATCATCCGCTGCATCCTGTGCATCCGCCACGGCGAGTGGCCGCAGCGGCTGCACGACGTGGAGGAGACCGAAAGCATGATCCTGCACGAGCAGCAGCTGCAGCGCGAGCGCGGCGAGCAGCCGTGCGCCGACCGGGCCGAGGAGCCTGAGCATGACCGACCCGCAAATCGGCCTGTCGATGCTGTTTCTGTTCATTTTCATCATCATGCTCGGGTTTCCGATCGCCTTCACCCTGATCGCCATGGGTGTGGGTTTCGGCTTCTACGCCTACTACGTGCCCGGCTCAGGAGTTCTTCAACAACCGCATCTTCACGCTGCTGGTGCAGAAGACCTTCGAGGTCACATCCAGCGACGTGCTGACGGCGGTGCCGCTGTTCCTGTTCATGGGCTATCTGGTCGAGCGCGCGAACATCCTCGACCGATTGTTCCACTCCCTCCAGATCTCCATGAAGAACGTGCCCGGCTCGCTCGCCGTGGCGACGCTGCTCACCTGCGCGATGTTCGCGACCGCCACCGGCATCGTCGGCGCGGTGGTGACGCTGATGGGCCTGCTCGCCTTCCCGGCCATGCTGCGCGCCGGCTACGACGTGAAGCTCTCGGCCGGCGTGGTGTGCGCCGGCGGCTGCCTGGGCATCCTCATCCCGCCGAGCATCCTCCTGATCGTCTACGCCGCGACCGCCGGCGTCTCGGCGGTCAAGCTCTACGCGGCCGCCTTCCTGCCGGGCTTCCTGCTGACCGCGCTTTACATCGTCTACGTGATCGCGCGCGCGAGCATCAATCCCGCGCTCGCGCCCAAGCTTCCCAAGGAGCAGACCGACATACCCACCTCCCAGGTGCTGTGGGCGCTGGCGACCTCGTTCTTCCCGCTGGCGATCCTGATCGTCTCCGTGCTCGGCGCCATCCTGTTCGGCCTGGCGACGCCGTCGGAGGCCGCCGCCATCGGCGCACTCGGCAGCATCGTTCTGGCCGCGGCCTACGGCGCGCTCAACTTCTCGATGCTCAGGGAGTCCGTGTACCTGACGGCGCGCGCCACCGCCATGGTCTGCTACCTGTTCATCGGCTCGTGGACGTTCTCGTCGGTGTTCGCGCTGCTGGGCGGGCAGGCCGTGGTGGAGCAGTTCATCCTCGGGCTCAACCTGTCGTCGACCACCTTCCTGCTGCTCACGCAGGCCATCATCTTCCTGCTCGGCTGGCCGCTGGAATGGACCGAGATCATCATCATCTTCGTGCCGATCTTCCTGCCGCTGCTCGACGACTTCAAGCATCGATCCGGTCTTCTTCGGCATCCTGGTGGCGCTCAACACGCAGACCGCGTTCAACACGCCGCCGGTGGCCATGGCGGCGTTCTACCTCAAGGGCGTGGCGCCGCCATGGGTGAAGCTCACCGACATCTTCAGCGGCGCGCTGCCGTTCGTGTTCATGGTGTTCGCCACCATGGCGCTGGTCTACATCTTCCCGCAGATCGCGCTGTGGCTGCCGAACGTGCTCTACGGCCCGCGCTGAGCCGGCGCCGCGCCGAGGACGATGCCCGATGAGCCTGTGCTCGCTCTCACTCACCGAGGCGGCGGCCGACATCCGCGAGGGGCGGATCGCGTCCGTCGACCTGGTGGAGGACTGCCTCGAGCGCATCGAGGAGGTCGAGCCGCGGGTCGGTGCCTGGGCCTTCCTCGACCGCGAGCACGCGCTCGGCCAGGCCAGGGAGGCCGACGACCGCCGCAAGCAGGGCAAGGCGACCGGGCCGCTGCACGGCTGCCGATCGGCATCAAGGACATCTTCGACACCGGCGACTATGCCGACCGAATTCGGCTCGCCCTTGTGGGAGGGCCGCACGCCGCGGCGCGACGCGGCGGCCGTCGCCCGGCTGCGCGCCGCCGGCGCGGTGATCATGGGCAAGACCGTCACCACCGAGTACGCCTACCGCACGCCCGGCAAGACCCGGAACCCGCACGACCCCGAGCGCACGCCGGGCGGCTCCTCGTCGGGCTCCGCGGCGGCGGTGGCGGCGCTCATGGTGCCGGGCGCGATCGGCTCGCAGACCAACGGCTCGGTGATCCGGCCGGCCGCCTTCTGCGGCGTGGTCGGCTTCAAGCCGACGCACGGGCTGATCCCGCGCAGCGGCGCGCTGCTGCTGTCGCGCGCGCTCGACCACGTCGGCGTGTTCGCGCGCAGCGTCGAGGATGCCGCCCTCCTCGCCGAGCAGCTCGCAGGCTTCGACGAGGAGGACCCCGATACGCGCCCGCTCGCCCGCCCACCGCTCGCCGCGGTGGCGGCAAGCGATCCGCCGCTGCCGCCGCGCTTCGCCTTCGTGCGCACGCCGGCCTGGCCGCAGGCCGACCCGGCATTGGAGCCGGCGTTCGCCGAGCTGGTCGAGGCGCTGGGCGAGGCAGCGAGCGAGATCGAGCTGGGGTCTGGCTTCGAGCGCGCCATCGAGATGCATGGGCATCGTCATGGACGTGGAGATGGCCCACAACCTTCACCGCGACTACGAGAAGGGCTGCAGAGAAGCTGAGCCCGCCTCTGCGCAAGCTGATCGAGCGCGGCCGCACCCACCGGGCGATCGACTACACGCGGGCGCTGGCCGGCGCCGCACCCCTCAATGCCATGCTCGACCCCGTGTTCGACGAGTACGATGCGATCCTCACCCCCGCCGCGCCCGGCGTGGCGCCGCGTGGGCTCGACAGCACCGGCAATGCGGTGTTCTGCACCATCTGGACCTATCTCGGGACGCCGGCCGTCACCCTGCCGCTGCTGCAGGGCGAGAGCGGACTGCCGATCGGCGTGCAGCTCGTCGCGCGCCGCGGCAACGACGCGCGCCTCCTGCGCACGGCCCGCTGGCTCGCCGGCACCCTCGCACGGGGTGGGCGCCGGCGCCCGCGCAGTGCGACGCGCTCCGACCAGGGCGGCGGACCCCGCACCAGGAAAGGCAAGGCGACATGACGAACTTCATCACCGGCGTCATCGGCATCGCGGAGCTTGTGCGGGTTTCTCGGCATCCTGCTGTGGTGGACCAAGGCAGAGCCGCTGATCGTCATCGCGTCGGGGGTGGTGCTTCTGCTGATCTACGACTTCGTATTGACGCTGATGTACGGCGAGCGCGGCGCGCGCAAGCTCTCGGGAACCGCGCTGGGAATAGTGCAGATGCTCTCGGGCGTTTACATGTCCGCCTTTGGGCTGTTGACCCTGTGGCTGACGTATGAGGTGGCACGCGCGGCGGGAGTTGGTCGCTACATCGTCCCGATTGGCACAATCGTGCTCGGCGGCGGGCTGGTCCTGCTCGGTCTGTGGAATTTGATCTGGCGCCGGGAACGGCCGGCCGGCAGCCGAACGGGTTGAGCAGAACGCCGCAGCCCTGACCCACGTCCTGCTGCCAGTCTACGAATGCCTGGTACCGTGAAGGCCGAGCTCGCCAGCTGCGGCCCTTGTAGCCGCGCCGGGATCGGTTATTGGTGGCGGCGGGGAAGCGGCCCAGCCGAGGAGCCAGCCCATGTCCGCCCAAACTCCCGTCGCACAGAGGCGCATCAGCGCGCCCGAGATCGCCGCGCGCAAGGGCGGCGAGCCGATCGTCTCGCTCACCGCCTATCACGCCCACACCGCGGCGATCGCCGACCCGTTCGTCGATTTCCTGCTGGTCGGCGACAGCCTCGGCATGGTCATGCACGGCTACGAATCGACCGTGCCGGTGCCGCTCGACCTGATGATCGTGCACGGCCGCGCCGTCGTGCGCGGGGCCAAGCGCGCCCTGGTGGTCGTCGACATGCCGTTCGGCTCCTACGAGGAGAGCCCGGGGCAGGCCTTCCGCAACGCCGCGCACGTCATGAAGGAGACGGGCTGCGGCGCCATCAAGCTCGAGGGCGGCCGGCGCATGGCCGAGACCATCCGCTTCCTCTCCGAGCGCGGCATCCCGGTGATGGGCCACATCGGGCTCACCCCGCAGTCGATCAACGTGCTGGGCGGGTTCAAGACCCAGGGCCGCGTGCGCGACGAGTGGGCGGCGATCGAGGCGGACGCGCGCGCCGTGGCCGAGGCCGGCGCCTTCGCCATCGTGCTGGAGGCCATGGCCGAGGAGCTGGCGCGCAAGATCACCGCCGCCGTCCCCATCCCCACCATCGGCATCGGCGCCTCGGCCGGCTGCGACGGCCAAATCCTGGTGATGGAGGACATGCTGGGGCTCTCGCCCCGCGTGCCCAAGTTCGTCAAGGAGTTCGGCAAGGTCGGCGAGGCGATCCGCGGCGCCATCCAGGCCTACGCGAGCGAGGTGCGCGCCCGCACGTTCCCGGCGCCGGAGCACACCTACGCCGTGAAGGACGAGCTCTGCCCCGGCGCTAGCGGAGCGAGCGAATAGCGAACGCGTAGCGAATAGTATCAACACCCCTATTCGCTATTCCCTCACTTCGCTATTCGGCTTATTCCTCCTCACGCCTCCTTGAAGACCTCGTCGCGGCCGGCTCGGATGGCGGGGATGATCGCCACCACCAGAATGACCACCGACAGGACGAGGAGCGTGGTGCTGATCGGGCGCTCGCAGGTCCCCTTCCAGAAGGGGCAGTCGATGAAGGTGGTGAAATGCCCGCGCGAGATCACCAGCGCCTGCCTCAGCTTCTCCTCCATCAGCCGCCCGAGCACGAAGCCCAGAAGCAGGGGCGCGGGCTCGAACCCGAACTTGTACAGCGCATAGCCGAACAGGCCGAAGCCCGCGGTCATCATCACCTCGGTCGGCGAGTTGTTGACCGAGTAGATGCCGATGCAGCAGAGCAGCACGATGGCCGGGAACATCAGCCGGTAGGGCACCTTGAGAAAGCGCACCCACAGGCCGATCAGGGGCAGGTTGATGATCAGCAGCATCAGGTTGCCGATCCACATCGATGCGATCATGCCCCAGAACAGCTGCGGCTGCTTGGTCATGATCTGCGGGCCCGGCACGATGCTGTGGATGCTGCATGGCGCCCACCATCAGCGCCATCACCGCGTTGGGCGGGATGCCCAGCGTGAGCAGCGGGATGAAGGCCGTCTGCGCGCCGGCGTTGTTGGCGGACTCCGGACCCGCCACGCCCTCGATGGCGCCGCGGCCGAAGCGCGAGGGGTCCTTGGAGAGCTTCTTCTCGAGCGTGTAGGAGGCGAACGGCCCGAGCACCGCGCCGTTGCCCGGCAGCAGGCCCAGAATCGATCCGAGCAGCGTGCCGCGCGCGATCGGGGCAGCGGACTGCTTGAGGTCCTGGCGGCTCGGCAGCAGCTTGCCGATCGCCCCGTGCACGACGTCGCGGGCCTGCGTGCTCTCCAGATTGCGCAGGATCTCCGCGAAGCCGAACATGCCCATGGCGAGGACGGCGACATCGAGGCCGTCGGAGATCTCGGTCCAGCCGAAGGTGAGACGCTCCTCGCCGCTCTCGAGGTCGGTGCCGACGGTGGAGAGGAGGATGCCCACCAGGATCACGGCGATCGCCTTCGGCACCGAGCCGCGCGCCAGCACCACGGCGAACATGAGGCCCAGCACCATGAGGGAGAAGTAGTCCGCCGGGCCGAACAGCAGCGCCCAGGCCGTCATCGGCACGGCCAGCGCGGCGATGACGAGGGTGGCGGCGCAGCCGGCGATGAACGAGCCGATGGCGGCGATGCCGAGGGCCACGCCGGCGCGCCCCTGCTTGGCCATCTGGTGGCCGTCGAGCGTGGTGACCACCGCCGTGGCCTCGCCGGGGATGTTGACCAGGATGGCCGTCGTGGAGCCGCCGTATTGGGCGCCGTAGTAGATGCCGGCCAGCATGATCAGCGCGCCGATCGGGTCGAGCCCGAAGGTGATCGGCAGGAGCATGGTGATGGTGGCGATGGGACCGACGCCCGGCAGCACGCCGACGAGCGTGCCGATCAGGCAGCCGAGAAAGCAAAGGGCCAGGTTTCGCCATGACATGGCGACGCCCATCCCGAGCTGCAGATTGCCGGCAAGGTCGCTGGCGAACTGGGCAAAAAAATCGAACACGGCTGCGGTCCCTCAACGCCCGAATGCGCTTTTGACGAGGTTGGTCACCTGCACGATCCCCCGCTTCAGGCCCGCATAGGCATTGCTGGCCGGCTCGGGTATCACGCCCGCCGGATCGAACGGTATCGGCAGGTTGAGCACCTCCTTGAAGAGGAGGCCACAGAGCAGCGTCATCACCACAGCGAATATGGCGACCTCCATGGGCCTGGTGTCCTTGGCGGCGAGCGAGGAGATGACCACGGCAAGCGGCCCCGCCACCACGAGCCCGAGCGCGGGAATCTTGCACCGTTGCGATGAGGGGAATGCCGAGCGCGCCGCCGAAGTTCAGCGTCGCGCCGCGCACCAGCAGCGCGAAGACGAGCACGGCGCCCAGGACGAATACCGGGCCACGCAGGTGCCACTTCTCGAGCCTGTCCCCCTCGAACAGCATCGCCTGGACGATGAGGAGCACGCCGAACGCCGCCACCAGGATCGACACGACCCTCGGCATGAAGCCGGAGCCGATGGCCGAAAGGGTGCCGGTCGGCAGGTTGAGGCCGCCGGTCAGGCCCAGCACCGCAAGTGCGATGAGGAACAGCCCGCCGGCGAGGTCGAACGGCGACTTGATGAACCCGCGCGGGCACGGCTCTCCGGCGCTTGCGTTGTCATGCCTCCCTCCCCGAGCAATACCGCCGCTCCGCTATTGCGCTGTCGGAACATTATTTTGCTTGGCCAACAGCGAGCTGAGTTTAACCGCCGCGCGCCGCAGCGTCCACCGCTTCCGACATCGCGCTGCGCAGGACACGTATCGCGTGCAAGCGCCTTGCGGCCGGTCCCGTCGCGGATCTGATGGCGGCAGGAGAACCCGTTGGCGACGATGGTCGTGGCCGGCTCCGCCGCCCGCACGGCCGGCAGCAGGGAAAGCTCGCCCATGGCCACGGACGCCTCGTAGGTGTCGGCACCGTAGCCGAAGGCCCCCGCCATGCCGCAGCAGCTCGAACTCGACGGTTGTAACGCCGAGGCCCTGCACCAGCGCCAGCGCCTTCTCCATCGCCCCCATGGCCCCGAACGCCTTCTGATGGCAGTGGCCGTGCAGCAGCACCTGGCCCGGCCGCTCGGCGAGGGTGGCAGGTATGCGCCCGGCGGCCGCCTCGCCGGCCAGGAATTCCTCGACCAGCAGCGCCCGCGAGGCCACCAGCTCGGACTCGGGCCCCGGCAGCATGGAGAGGAGCTCGTCGCGCAGGGTGAGGAGGCAGGAAGGCTCCAGGCCGACGACGGGCACGCCGCGCCGGGCGAGCGGCAGGGCCGCAGCGAGGAGCCGGCGCGCCTCCGAGCGCGCCTCCTCGACCAGCCCCGCGGAGAGGAACGTACGCCCGCAGCACACGGGCCTGCCGCCGTCGGCCGGCTGCAGCAGGGTGACGCGATACCCGAGCCGGCCGAGCACCGCGACGGCATCGTCGAGGTTCTCCGGCTCGAAGTACGTATTGAACGTATCGGCCAGCAGCGCCACCTCACGCATTCCCTCTCCCCATGCCACTTCAGGCATGGGGAGAGGGTCAGGGTGAGGGGCAGTGGCAATCGCCGACGTCGGCGTGTGCGGCTGCCCCTCACCCCAGCCCTCTCCCCGCATGCGGGGAGAGGGGGCCGGTTGCCGCAAGCGGAAAGGTCGTGCGCTCCACCTGGGCAGTGGCCGCTTGGCCGAGAGACCAGCGAGCCGCTCCGTCAGCCACGCCGCGCCAGGGATGGCATCGCGCGCGTTGGCGAGCGGGGCGAGGCGCGCGGCGTAAGGCGCGTAGCGCGGCAGCCAGCCGATCAGCCGGTCGCGCAGCGAGAGCCCGCGGCGCCGGTTGGCCGCCGCCAGCACCTCGATCTTCATCTTGGCCATGTCGACGCCGGTCGGGCACTCGCGCCGGCAGGCCTTGCAGGAGACGCACAGCTGCATGGCCTCCAGCATGTCGTCGGAGGCGAAGGCGTCGGGGCCCAGCTGCCCGGAGATGGCCAGTCTCAGCGCATTGGCGCGCCCGCGCGTCACGTCGCGCTCGTTGCCGGTGACGCGGAAGGAGGGGCACATCACCCCGGCGGTCGACTTGCGGCACTCGCCGTTGTTGTTGCACATCTCCACGGCGCCCTGGAATCCGCCGCCGGCGCCCGACGTAACCCGACCAGTCGAGCGCCATCGCCATCGCGGGCACACGGTAGTCGGGCTTGAAGCGGAACAGCGTGCGGTCGTCCATGCGCGAGGCGCGCACGATCTTGCCGGGGTTCATGAGCCCCGTGGGGTCGAAGCGGTCTTTCACCTCCTCGAACAGGCGCACGGTCTTGGCCCCGTACATCCGCTCGTGGAACTCGGAGCGCACCAGGCCGTCGCCGTGCTCGCCGGAGTGCGAGCCCTTGTATTCTTTGACCAGCGCGAACGCCTCCTCGGCGATGGCGCGCATGGCGCGGGCGTCCTTCTCCAGCTTGAGATTGAGCACCGGGCGCACGTGCAGGCAGCCGACCGAGGCGTGGGCGTAGAAGGTGCCGCGCGTGCCGTGCCTGGCGAAGATGGCGGCCAGCCGCTCGGTGTAGTCGGCGAGGTGCTCCAGCGGCACCGCGCAGTCCTCGATGAAGGAGACGGGCTTTCCCTCGGACTTCATCGACATCATGATGTTGAGCCCCGAGGTGCGCACCTCCCACACCGACTTCTGCCCGGCCGCGTCCGTCACCTTGACCACGCTATCGGGGTGGCCGAGATCGCCCATCAGCTCGTCGAGCTGCGCGAGGCGGCGCACATTCTCGCTCTGGTCGTCCTCGGCGAACTCGACCAGCAGGAGCGCATCGGGGTTGCCGCGCACGTAGGCGTCCATGACCGGTCGGAACATGGCGATGTCGCGGGCAAGCTCGATCAGCGTGCGGTCGACCACCTCCACCGCCACCGGCCCCAGCTTGACGATGTGCCGGGTGGCCTCCATGGCTTTGCGGAAGCTGACGAAGTGGCAGATGCCCAGCGCCTTGTTCCTGGGCAGCGGCGAGAGCTTCAATTCGAGGCGCCGCGAGACGGCGAGCGTGCCTTCCGAGCCACACAGCAGCGTGGCGAGGTTGACCGGCCTCGCCCCCGGCACCAGCGCATCGATGAGATACCCGCCGACGCGCCGGCTCACCTCGGGGAACGCCCGCGCAATATGCTCCGCCTCGCGCCGCCCGAGGGCGAGCAGGTCACGGAAGAGCGCGATGCTGGCTTCGCCCTCGCCTGGGGCGCCGCCCTCCCCGCTTGCGCCGACGGGCCCCCCTCCCCCTTGCGGGGAGGGGCTGGGGGTGGGGGTCCCGGAGAGGGGCGATTGACCCCCACCCCTAACCCCTCCCCGCAAGGGGGAGGGGGAATCCGGTTGGAGCAAGTGACGCGAGATTGTGCCCCACCTCCGCGAAGCGCGCCTCGCTGCCGTCCGCCAGGATCGCCTCGATGGCCAGCACGTTGTCGCGCATGATGCCGTAGCGGATCGAGCGCGTGCCGCACGAGTTGTTGCCGGCCATGCCGCCGATGGTGGCGCGGCTCGCCGTGGAGACATCGACCGGGAACCACAGCCCCGACGCCTTGAGTTGCCGGTTCAGGTCGTCCAGCACGATGCCCGGCTCGACCATGCAGGTCTTGGCCTCGGCATCGAAGGCGATGATCCGCTTCAGGTGCTTGGAGAAGTCCAGGACCAGCGCCCGCCCCACCGTCTGCCCCGACTGCGAGGTGCCGCCGCCGCGCGGGAGCAGCGGCACCCCCTCCTCGCGCGCGATCTGGAGCGCCGCCCGCACATCGTCGTCCGTCCTGGGCACCACCACGCCCACCGGCTCGATCTGGTAGTGCGAAGCATCCGTGGAGTAACGCCCGCGGCTGAAGCGGTCGAACAGCACCTCGCCCTCCAGCGCCTTGCGCAGGCGCTCGGCGAGGCGGTGGGAGACGGCATGTGGCTTGGCTGCGACTATCATAGCGCCGTCTTGCCGGTCCTGGGCGAATTACGCAAGAGGTGGAGACATAGTGGCGATCGCGCGTCGCTCAACAGAAGGAGTGGTACGATATTTTGCCAATTGCTCGGCATGCCGACTTCAATGATACTGACTACAGTGGTTTTGCAGGAGGTTCTATGTTTAGTCGTTGGTTTCGAAGGCGGGGGCATGGGCGGACTCTCCAAGAGGAGCGAGCCTCAGTTTTCCTCAAGATGCGTCGGAATACGCAAAGTTCGTCGTCGGCATGATCGGCGCTGCAGACCCGCCTACGCGCGCGATTGTGTGTCGTCGCCCTCGAAAACCTGAAGCCGATGCTTCTTGCACTAGAAAATGTGGCCGAGAAAACTGGCGACCCCTTCGATTTCGATCAAACACTTGCGGAATTGCATGGCCGTCTCGAAGAGGTCGCTCAAGACCCAATTAACTCGCGCAGGTTCGTCTGGTTCGCTATGGCCATGCATGTGACCCGCCTCGACAAGCTCGCGGCGCATGATCCCGCGATGGCGGAACAAGCGGTAACTCTATGGTTGCAGCTGGCCGATGCAGGCAAATACATACCAAGACTCCTTGAAAACAATATCGTCTGGAAGGCCGACGAGAAGGTGTGGTTTGACACAACGACGACTGAGAAAGACGGCATGCGCTACGTAGTGGCCCTGGCGATGCCTAGAGCGTATAGACGACACGCCCGAGCGCGGGTGTTTGCTGAACAGCATGACTTTCTGCTCTTGCCGTGATCCCTTGGAACGCCACCAGTCTCTGTTGCCAGCACCACCCTTTCGGCAATTGGTCCAACGCCAGCGCTTCGCATGTCGGCCAGGTGCAGCAGGATCGAGGTGCGAGGGGGACCCAGGCGCATCCAGGGCCATTCAAAGATTCTGCCCGGTAACAATGGCGACGGCCTCGGCGCGATCCTCGCGGAAGTTCTCACGGGCCTCGGGCACGGAGATGCCGCGCGAGCGGATCAGCCATAGCACAAGGTTTCGCAGGGCTGCGAGCGCACGGGCTCCGGCCCGGACGCGGCAGCGATCCTCGTTCATCGACACGTCCCGAACCCAGTGCAGCTTGTTCTCGATGCCCCAATGGCCGCGCGACAGCTGCAATAGCTGCTCAGGCCCGGCTTCAGCGGCCGGCAGGCTGGTGACGATATAGGCGACCTCGACGCTCTGCTTGTCGCCGATCCGGCGCGTGCGCTCGATGCGGGCCACCTGGGCGGCACCCGGCCATTGCAGATGCGGCACGACCTCCGCGCTGGTCGTTATGGTGCGCGTCTCGATCCGGCCATGCTCCTTGCCGGTCGTCTCGGCCTTGGCCAGATCAGGCGGCGCGACGGGCACCGCCCCGTCGTGACCTGAGGGGGGAAAGATCGCCGAAGCTCTCGGCGATGTTGGCTTTCAACTCGGGCTGGTTGTCTTTGACAACGAACAGATAATGCCCGTTGGCATCTCGGATGTATCGGCAGATCTCGCGCTGGCAGAAGATCGCATCCCCGGTGATGACGGCGCCGTCGAGCGGCAGCTCCTTGAGGAGCGCCATCGCTGCCACAATCTCGTTCTGGTCGGGCTCGACCACCAGATCGCCGACCACCACGCCGAGTTCGGCAACGAAGGCAGACAGCACATGCAGCGGCCTGGCATCCAGGCGCCGGCTGCCCTTGAGCGTCTTGCCATCGATGGCGATGTGGCGTGCGCGGTCCTCTCCCAGAGCGAACTTGCCGAGCGTGGCCGCCAGGGCGTCGGCATCGAGCGACTTGAAAACGTAGTGATATGTCGCGTGGCAAGGAGCCTTGCCGTCCTCGATCCCGAGCAGGCGCAGCGCCTCAGGCTTCAAGCGCCGGCCCCAGCGGAAGATCGCCCTCAGATCATTGGCGCCGGCCAGCATCGCCCCGATCGAGATGCCGAGCAGCGACCGCAGCTTGTACTGCTGGCCCTGCAAACCGCGCCTGTCCGGCACCTCGCCGAGTGCGCCCCACAATGTCCTGCTCATCGCCGTCACCTCCAAGTTGGTGACCGTGCGATAGAATTTGATTTGCGGGACTTGTCAGCCCGGCAAGGGTGCGGTTCTTTGAATCACCCTGAGGCGCATCGCGGCCTCCTTGGCAAGCACCCCGTAGGCCTGCTTAGGTAGCGGCCCCGGTCGCCATGGAGGCCCCCATGTCCAACGCCCCGCGCCGCGCAGGCCGCCATTTCCTGCAAATCCCCGGGCCGACGCCGGTGCCGGACCGCATCCTGCGCGCCATGGACATGCCGGTGATCGATCACCGCGGGCCGGAGTTCAAGAAGCTGGGCCTCAGGGTGCTCGCGGGCATCAAGACCGTCTTCCAGACTGCGAGCCCGGTGGTGATCTATCCCTCCTCGGGCACCGGGGCGTGGGAGGCGGCGCTGCTCAATACGCTGTCGCCCGGCGACAAGGTGCTGATGTACGAGACCGGGCACTTCGCCACGCTGTGGAAGAACATCGCCCTCAAGCTCGGGCTCGCAGCCGGAGTTCATCGCCTCCGACTGGCGCAGCGGCGCCGACGCCGCGGCCATCGAGGCGCGCCTGCGCGAGGACAAGGCCCACGCCATCAAGGCCGTATGCGTCGTGCACAACGAGACCTCCACGGGAGCCATCTCGCGCATCGACGAGGTGCGCCGCGCCATGGATGCGGCGCGGCACCCGGCGCTGCTGATGGTGGACACCATCTCCTCGCTCGCCTCCATCGACTACCGCCATGACGAGTGGGGCGTGGATGTCACCGTCGGCGGCTCGCAGAAGGGCCTGATGCTGCCGCCGGGGCTCGGCTTCAATGCGATCAGCGACAAGGCGCTGGCGGCCAGCCAGGGCGCGCGCCTGCCCAGGTCCTACTTCGGCTGGGACGAGATGCTCTCCGCCAACAAGGACGGCTTCTTCCCCTACACGCCCGCCACCAACCTGCTCTACGGCCTGGCCGAGGCCATCGACATGCTGCACGAGGAGGGCCTCACCCGCGTGTTCGCCCGCCACGACCGCCATGCCGAGGCCGTGCGCCGCGCGGTGCGGGCCTGGGGCCTCGAGATCCTGTGCAGGGACCCGAAGTACTACTCCTCCACCCTCACCGCCGTCCTGATGCCCGCCGGGCACAACGCCGATCAGCTGCGCAATCTGGCGCTGGAGAATTTCGACGTGTCGCTGGGCACCGGCCTTTCCAAGGTGGCCGGCAAGGTGTTCCGCATCGGCCATCTGGGCGACACCAACGACCTCACCATCGTCGCCACCCTTGCCGGCGTCGAGATGGCGCTGGCGCTCGCCAACGCGCCGCACAAGCCCGCCGGCGTCGCCGCCGCCATGGCCTACTTCACCGAGACGGCCAGGGCGGCCCGCAGCTGAGGGGCGCGCCGTCGAGAACGTCAGGAGAGGTCCGGGACGCGGGGCAGATCATCGCGTTTCGGAACCTCCAACTCGATGTCTGCGATGCCCGGCATCGCCAGCGCGTCGACGATGCTGCGGCGTTTCCCGGTGACGATCCGCTGATACTCCTCGATACTCAGGAGGACGTGCACCGGCCGACCGCCGTTCGTGATGAACACGGGGCCCTTCCTCGCGTCCTCCTGGGCCCGGCTGGGGTTCTGCTGGAACTCCCGGCTCGACAGAGTTGTGATGGCCATGGCGCCCCTGCGCAGGGTGTCGTTACAATCGGACCATGCCTTGCGCCCGCAGAATTTTCAACGTCCGGCAGGCACATCGGCCATACTTCGAGTTTGTATGCAGGGCCCGGAACGGGTGACGCGCGCGGCCCTGTTTGCCAGGACAGGCAAAGGTGGGCCCCCCTCCCTACCTGGAACAGGCCGATGGCCCTAGAATCGCTTCCTACGCAGCGGGAGAGCCCATCGGGAGGCGACCTGTTGCTTCCCCGTCCCAGGCGACCTCACGCGGGCACACCGTCGAGTTGCATGGGGCGGCCAAATGGGGTCAGACCCCTCGCTTCGACTGTCGTTCTCAGCCGCGAACGTTGGAGGCGAGGGGTCTGACCCCAATTCAATTTCCGAACAGCAACTCGAACAGCGTCTTGGGCCGGCCGCGCTTGCCGTCCCACGTGCTTCCCCAGGGGGACCATTGGTCCTTCGGCCGCTCCGCCAGCTTCTTGGCTGCGGCCAGCTCCTTCGACTTGTCGGCCCTCAGCGAGAGCTCCTCGACGGTTCCGTCGGCGCTCGCCATGATGAGCTTGCCGCCCTCCCAGGTCATCTTGGCGAGGCGCGTCCCGCGCCTGTGCATCTCCACGGCCACCACCGAGCTCGCCTGCAGGTCGAGGATCGCCACCTGCTCGACCTCCTCGGGCCCCTTCGGGCTGTCGACCTCGCCGGCAAAGAAGCGCAGCACGCCGATGCCGGCAAACGGCGCCGCCTTCACCTCCCACTCCAGCAGGCGCGGGGAACCCTTGCCCAGCATCTCGATGTCGACCTTGAGGCGTGGGAACTTGTCGCTCGTCGCCACGTACTGCCGGCCGCGGGTGAAGACGCGCCAGCTGTCGATCCCGGCGTCCGCGACCTCCGCCTCGGCATCGGCCCTCAAGACGCCGAGCCGCTGCAGCGCCAACCTCGCCGCCTTGAGCTGGGGATCGAGGGAGAGCGCCTTCTCGAGGTCGGCGACGGCGAGCGTACCGCGTCCCTGCGCCTCGTGCATCTCGCCGCGCGCCCAGTAGGCGTCGGCGCTCGCCGCATCGAGCTTGAGCGCGCGCTCGATATCCTTGAGGGCCAGCTCCGGGCGCTGCTGGCGATAGGCCCAGGCCCGGTAGGCGAATGCCTTGGTCGAGCGCAACTCGAACTCGATGGCGCGCGCGAAGTCGTTCAGCGCCTCGTCGTTGGCGCCGGTCCTGGCATAGGCGAGGCCGCGCGCCACGTAGGCCGCCACGTTGCGCGGGGCGATCTCGACGGCCGTGGTGAAGTCCTTGATGGCGGAGGGGGCGTTGCCGCCCTCCAGATAGGCCCCGCCGCGGGCGACAAAGAGGTCGGCGTTGCGCGGGTCGAAGGCGATCGCGCGGCTGAAGTCCTCGATCGCCTCGTCGAAGCGCTCGATCGCGAGCTTGGCCTCGGCGCGGCTCCGGTAGGCCGCGCTGAAGCGGGCATCGAGGCCCACCGCGCGCGTGAAATCCCGGCTGGCCGCGAGCGGACGGTGGGCGGCGAGATGCGCCCGCCCGCGCCCCGTGAACGCCGCCGGGCTCGTCGGTACCAGCGCGATGGCCTTGGTGTAGTCGGCGATGGCAAGCTCGATCTGCCCGAGCTTGAGATGGGCGCCCGCGCGGTTGGAAAAGGCCGCGGCATAGCCCGGGGCCAGCAGGAGCGCGCGGTCGAAGTCCTTCATGGCCTCGCGCACGGCGCCGATGCCGAGCAGCACGTTGCCGCGGTTGTTGTAGATGGCGGCGAACTCCGGGAACAGCTGGACGGCGCGGTTGAAGTCCTCGATCGCCTCGCGCGGGCTCTGGCGCCGCGCATAGGCCACGCCGCGGTCGGTGAGCAGCGTGGCGCGGCGCTCGTTGGGGAGGGTCTTGTCCTGCAGCGCCTCGGTATAGAGCGCGACAGCCTGGTCGAAATTGCCGCGCGCCAGCGCCGCGCCCGCCTCGCGTGCCTTGAGCAGGGTGGCGGCGTCGTCGGCCGCAACCGTCGCGGCAACCGCCAGCGCCGCGAGCACAGACAGAGCGAAAGCGCCCAGGTACCGCCGTCCCATCCGGTGAGGTCCTCCGATGAGGCAGGTGCGCACGGAGCGCACACCCCTGCTCGCAACCCAGACCAGCCCTTATAGCCAATTGCCGGCGCCTCGGAAACGCACCCTAATGGCCCGTCCAGACCCGCTCCCGAGGGGCGTTCCCGCGTATGCCGTCCGAGATGCCGATACCTGTGCCGGGCCCCGAGGCGGCCGCCGCCGTCAGCGTCCTCAACCGCGCCGCGCGCAAGGCCACGAGCCCCTGCGGCAATGGGGTGATGGTGTGGCGTGTGTGGGGCGCGGGCGAGCCGCTCATCCTCTTCCACGGCGGCTCGGGCTCGTGGACGCACTGGATCCGCGCCATCCCCGTCTTGTCCCGGCACTTCGAGCTGTGGGTGCCCGACATTCCCGGCCTCGGCTCGTCGGCGATGCCACCCGAGCCGCTCGTCCCCGCCAGCATCGCCGAGGTCGCCGCCGCCGGGGTGGAGCGGCTGCTGCCGCAAGGCGCAAAGCTCAGGATCGCCGGATTCTCCTTCGGCGGGCACGTTGCCACCCTGCTGGCGGCCAGGCTGGGCGAGCGCGTGCACGACTTGACGCTGATCGGGGTGGCCGCCCTGGGCCTCAAGGCCGAGCCGCGCGAGCGCTTCCACAAGCTGCATACCGGCATGACCCCGGCGGAGCGCACCGCAGTCTTCCACCAGAACCTGAGCGTCCTGATGTTCGCCGATCCCGCCAACATCGATGCGCTCGCAGTCCACCTGCAGGCCGAGAACATCCGCCGCGCCCGCTTCCGCAGCCGCCCGTTCGCGGCGACCGACGGGCTCGCCCGCACGCTCGCCTCCGTCACCGTGCCCTTGAAGACCATCTGGGGCACGCGCGACATTATTGCCCGGCCCTCGGTCGAGACCCGTCTCGCCGTGCTGCGCCGGCATCACCCCGAGCTCGAGGTGCGCCTGATCGAGGGCGCCGGCCACTGGGTGATGTACGAGGCGGCCGACCGGTTCAACGCCGCCTTCCTCGACCTGCACGGATTGGCCGCCGACAGCGCGCAGCGTGCGGGCTGAGCGCCTGCTTGCGCCGGCGACGCCCCGCCGCAGGCCTGTCACCGGCACCAGAATGCGCGGGGCGGCGTTTTTCCGTCTGGAGGCGCCCGCGCGGCCCGAGTATGATCCGGCCGGAAGGGACCCACATTTGTAACGCAGTAGCGGGTTTGTCGGGGAATGCGCAACACCATTACGGTCATGAATGCCAAGGGCGGCGTTGGCAAGTCGACCCTTGTCCTGGCACTGGCGGAGACGCTCTCGGCCTTTCACAGCAAGCGGGTCCTGGTGGTCGATTCCGACGCGCAGGCCAGCATCAGCCATATGCTGATGCCGCAGCAGCAGCTGACCGCGCTGCAGGACGAGGGCCAGACGCTGGTCGACTACCTGATCGGCGCGGTCCTCAAGCAGTCGTCCCCGAACTGGCGCCACTTCGTGATCAGCGACGTGTCCGACGTCGACGACGCGCGCACCATCGACCTGCTTCCGAGCGACACCAATCTTACGCTGTTCGAGCGCGAGGTGTCGAAGGGCGAGCGCGAGACGGTGCTGCGCCGCACGATCGGCACCTGCCTCGGCGAGGCCTCGCAGACCTACGACTTCATCTTCATCGACAGCGCACCGGGCCTCTCCGTCCTCACCGAGTGCTGGCTGCGCGAGGCCGCCTTCTACATCTCGCCGACCCGGCCCGACTACATCTCCACGCGCGGCCTCGCCTTCCTGCGCAAGTTCCGCCAGCGCAACCCCGAGATGGGCTTTGCCGAGCTGCTGGGCGTCATCGTCAACATGAAGGACACGCAGTCCTCCGACGACGAGCAGTACGACCGCTGGCTCAGGCAGAACGGCGACAACCGCTGCTTCAAGCAGTCGATCCTGCGCGTCACGCCGCTGCAGTCGGCCGCCTACTACTCGCCCGCCCCGCGGTCCTACTGGGCCAAGTACCCCGGCCAGACCGGTGACACCCTGCGCCAGCTCACCGACGAGCTGCTCCGGCGTGTGGCCGAGGGGCAGACGGGGTAGGACCTCCCCGCGCGGTGTGCTCCCTCTCCCCGGGAAAAGGGGCGGTGGTACACTCGGACTCACGTCCGCGGCACGCGTTTCTCACGACCGCGGCACATCGCGGCTTGGGCAGGCGTCACCGCATCGCCGCTCCAGGCCGAACAACAGCCACATTCATTGCATCAGCTGTCGGACGAAGGGCCGCGCCCGGATCCCGGCGAGGAGCCAGCTGAGCCAGGGGGGATCAATGCGGGCGATGTTCATGCACAGGGTGTTGTGCGCCATCTCGCTTTGCATCGGCGTCATCTCGACGACAAGTCCGGGTCATACTGCGGACAAGTGCGATATCCGTGTCCTGCCCGGAGATTCAAAGGACCCCGACAACTTCGGAGCCGACGAACAATGGATTTTCTCCGGCCGCAATGAGCGCTGCGAGGCGAAGCGACTGGTGCCTTCCGGAGCCGATTGCGACATTTCTGTCGAGTTCCAGCACGGAACGCAGCACTTTGGGTGCAAGAACGGCGTCCACGGCTACTGGGG
Source organism: uncultured Alphaproteobacteria bacterium (assembly GCA_963758625.1). GTDB lineage: Bacteria > Pseudomonadota > Alphaproteobacteria > Rhizobiales > Hyphomicrobiaceae > AWTP1-13. The sequence continues at coordinate 35,544 of CAVWWJ010000003.1, forward strand.
TTCGCACTCCATGCGCTTCTTCGGAATGGCCATAACGACAATGTCCGCCAGCCGGAAAGTCGAGCTTCCCGAGCATCGGGAGCTGCGCGGAGCATGGCTCGCCCCCGTCGACACTGAAGGCCTCCACATCGGCTACCCGATCAGCGGCGACGACTATATCGACAACTACCCGCGCCGCTTCACCAAGATCGGTGCAAAGACCGAGGTCCCGAACCCGATGCTCGGCGCAGCCACCCAATCTCTCCACTACGAGACGATGAAGGGAGACGCCAGGGCGGCGGTGACTGGCGAGGTCGCCTACGGATGCCTGAAAATCCACTTCATCTCATGGGTAGCCCCGGATGCCGCACCGGCGACCGAGGAGAAGCTGGCATCGTTTCTTCGCGGCCTCCGGCTGGAGCCCGTCGACCTCACCCGTTTGAACGAGGAGAATCGCAAGGCGGTTTGCGCGCCGCCCGATCCAAAGAAATAGCGCGACGCCCTCACACCGCGCCAGGCACCGGGTCGGCCTCGCAGGCCAAGCTGAAGCATCCGGAGACGCGCCGATGCTTCCTTTAACCGCGCGCTAACCGCTCCGCCAATATGCTCCGCGGCTCGCGTGCCAGACACCGGATTGCCCCTGCGGGTCCGAACAAGGGCCACATTGGTCGCGTCAGGTGCCGGCCCAACTCCCCGCGGTGCCCGAATGCTACGTACCTGCCTCCTCGCTGCCGCCCTCCTCTCCGCCACCCTCCCCGTTGCGGCCCAGCAGTCCAAGAGCAGCTCCTGGACGAGCGAGAAGATGCGCCTGGCACCGCCGCCGAGACCGGCGCCCCCCGGCCTCGCCAACGACGATCTCAAGGGCAACTGCGCCGGGCTCACGGTGACGATCAAGACCCGCATCGAGCGGCTGAAGGCGCTGCTGGACCAGGCCAGCGGCGCGCAATGGCCGCCGCCCTCGTTGACGGAGCGGTGGGCCAGACGCCCGCTCGATGGCGACATCGCCCGCCAGCGCGAGCAGGTCGCAAGCCTCAACCGGCGCCCTGGGCGCCAAGGGCTGCCAGACGGTCGATGTGGCCGCCGAGCTGAGGCGCGCCCTCGCCGCCAAGACGAAGATGAAGTGATTGGCGTCAGACCCCCCGGATTTGACAGAGCAGCCCCACCCGTCATCCCGGAAGCCGAGCCCCGGACTTGATCCGGGGCGAGGCTATCCGGGACCTCCCGCAACGAGTCGGAGCCTGCCTCCCGAGGTCCCGGATCGGAGCGCTGCTCGCCTGCGGCTCGCTTCGCTCCGTCCGGGATGACGGGTGCATCTGGTGTCAGACCCCGAGGATTCGACACCCACTCACAGACATCCGAAGGTGGTGCTGCCGCACTTGACGTAGTTGATCTCGTGCCAGACGCAGCAGGGCTGGTCCTTCTGGCACACCCAGGTCCTCACCTGGCCGGAGTACTGCAGCTTCACCCGGCACACCTTCTCGCCCTTGCCCGCCTTGACGGTCTTGCTCGGCTGGGCCTCGGGCGTTGCCGGTGTCAGCACCAGGGCGCCGGCGGCGATCATCAGTCCCAGAAGCAAGCATGCATGTGCGCGTCATCTCATCCCTCCAGTTGCGGTTGCCGTGCGTCTTGCGAATGGTCGAAGCGTGTCCCAACGGTTGCCGAATCTCATGTGATTTGCCGTTTTGGGCAAGACGCTCGGTGCGCATCTCCTGCGCCGGCCGGAGCGGCAGTGCGCCCCTCAGTGCGCGCCCCGATAGTGCGCCTCGAGAGCGCGGCCGAACAGGATTCCGGGCTCGGCGGCCTTGCAGCAAGCGGTCAATTCTGCTGGGGTTATGATGCGCCGCCGCTGCGCGAAGGAACTCGACCATGGCCGATAAGACCGAAGCCCGACTACTACACCGGGCCGCAGGCGGGGGACTTCGCCGCCGCGGCCGAGCCGTTCGCCCTGTTCGAGGCCTGGTTCGCCGATGCGGCGGCGCACGAGCCCAACGATCCCAACGCGCTGGCGCTGGCCACCGTCGATGCGTCAGGCATGCCGAACGTGCGCATCGTCCTCCTCAAGGGGCTCGACCCTGCCGGGCACTCCGAGCGCGGGTTCGTGTTCTACACCAACTTCGAGAGTGCCAAGGGCACCGAGCTGTTGGCCTCGGGCAAGGCCGCGCTGAACTTCCACTGGAAGAGCCTGCGCCGCCAGGTGCGCGTGCGCGGCCTCGTCTCGGTGGTGAGCGATGCCGAGGCCGACGCCTACTTCGCCACGCGCCCGCGCGGCTCGCGGCTGGGCGCCTGGGCCTCGCAGCAGTCGCGCCCGCTGGAGAGCCGCTTCGCGCTCGAGAAGGCGGTGGCGGTGGTGACGGCGCGCTATCCGCTGGGCGAGATCCCGCGCCCGCCCCACTGGTCGGGCTTCCGCGTGACGCCCGTGGAGATGGAGTTTTGGCACGACCGCCCCTTCCGCCTGCACGAGCGCGTCGCCTTCCGCCGGAGCACCCCCGACGCGCCATGGAGCAAGCAGCGCCTCTATCCGTAGTCAGCCGGAGCAAACTGGAGCAGGCCATGACAGGACGCCGCGCCGGACTTTTCCCTCCCCACTCGCGCCAACCGGATTCCCCTCCCCCTTGCGGGGAGGGGCTAGGGGTGGGGGTCCCCCAGGTGTTCTGCCCCTCACGGCGACCCCCACCCGGTGCGTCGCGTCGAAGGCTCGCCTTCGACACGATGCGCCACCCTCCCCGCAAGGGGGAGGGTTGGCTGCGGCGCGCATCTCGCTCGATTGCTACGGCCGGCTTGCTTGTCGGCATGCTGTCAATCATGGCGCTTACGGGCGCCGCCTCCGTCTTCGCGGCGGAGATCAAGGTGCTGACAGCGGGCGCGATGCGCGGCGTTCTGGACAAGGTGGCGCCGGCGTTCGAGCAGATGAGCGGACACAAGCTGTCGATCGACAACGCAACCGTCGGCGCACTCGTCAAGCGCATCGAGGGCGGCGAGGCTTTCGACGTGGCCATCCTGACGCCCAAAGCGATCGAGACGCTCATCGAGAAGGGCCGCATAGCGCCGGGAAGCCGCATCGATGTGGCGAAGGTCGGCATCGGCGTGGCGGTGAAGGAAGGCTCTGCACTGCCCGACATCAAGACCGTGGAGGCGTTCAAGCGCACGCTGCTCGCCGCCAAGTCTGTCGCCTACATCGACCCCAAGGCCGGCGGCTCCAGCGGCATCTATTTCGACGGACTGCTCGTCCGCCTCGGCATCGCCGACGCCGTGCGGCCGAAGGCAAAGCTCAAGCAGGGCGGCTATGTGGCCGACCTGGTGGCGAGCGGCGAGGCAGAGGTCGGCGTGCACCAGATCAGCGAGATCCTCCCCGTGAAAGGCGTGGTCCTCGTTGGGCCGCTGCCGCCGGAGATCCAGAACTACACCACGTACGCGGCAGCGCTGGCGCCGGGCGCGAACGACTCCGCGGCGGGCAAGGCCCTCATCGATTACCTCAGTGGCCAAAGCATCTTCGTAAACGTCGTGCTAAGGGAGAGAGGCATGCAGCGGCCCTGAAGCGCCGCCAGCAAACGGAGCCCCTCGCCACCAGTGTGGCGATTTACACCCAGTTCTTGCGCTAGAGGTCGACCCCATCCGCTCGGAGTGTGCCGCCGCCCCTCGCTACTTCGACGGCGGAGGCTTGCCGGGGCGGGGTGGCAGGGACTTGAGGTAGGCCGCCATGGCCTCCCGGTCGGCGGGCGTCAGCTTGCCCGTATTGACCACGACGTCGGCCATGTTCGAGCCGACCGAATCGCCGCCTGGGTTGAACCCCAACTCCAGGAGATAGGCGATGTCCTTGGCCGACCATTTCGCGAGGCCGTCCTCGTGCGGCGTAATGTTGGGCACCCAGCTCTTGCCGTCCGGGTTCGGCCCGCCCGCAAAGCGGCGCTCGGCGACGATCCCCCCAAGCAAGCTGCGCGGGCTGTGGCACTCGGCGCAATGGCCGGGACCCTCGATGAGATAGGCGCCGCGATTGAGCTCGGCGCTCTTGGCGGGGTCGGGCACGAACGGCTTGCCGTCGAGATAGAGGAGCTTCCACAGGCCCAGCCCGCGCCGCACGTTGAATGGGAACGGCAGCTCGTGCGGCTGCGACGGCGTGGTCTCGGCGGGCAGCGTCTTGAGAAAGGCGTAGAGGTCGCGCACGTCGTCGAGCGCCATGCGCTGGTAGGAGGTGTAGGGGAAGGACGGGTAGAGGTGCTCGCCCTTGCGGCCCACCCCGCGCAGCATGGCATTGGCGAACTGCTCCTCCGTCCAGGCGCCGAGTCCGTGCTTGGGATCGGACGAGATGTTGGGCACCTTGAAGGTGCCGAACGGGCTGGGGAGCGCCAGGCCGCCGCCCAGCCGCTTCTGGTCGTCCTGCTTGGGCGTGGCATGGCAGGACGCGCATCCCGCGACGTTGAACATGGTCTCGCCGTTGGCGAGATTTGCGGTGCGCGCAGGCAGCGGGCCGGTCACCGCGAGGGTCGGGATCGTGAGGGCGTAGAAGACGCCGGCGCCGGCGAGCGCGAGTGCGAGGAGCACCACGGCAACGGTTCGCAGGCGCATGCCCTACCTCGCAACGGACGCAACGCGGATGAAGGCGCCCCGGCCGCAAGCCCCACGGCCCGGGGACGCAAAACTGGCCCAGCCGCGCCGTTCCGGTCAAGACAGAGAAACGCGCGGCACATCGGCCGCGCATTCATTCCTGCGCGCGTCGCGGGCTACGCGAGAGCTCTGAGAGGCGTCAGGTCTTCTTCGGCGGGGCGCGGTAGACCTTGTGGCAGCCGCCGCAGTTGGCGGTCACCTTCGGCCATTCGCTCTTCAAGGTCGCCTCGTCCGTGATTGACGCCTGCGCGGCCTTGGCGGCGGACGCAAGACCGTCGAACTTGGCGAGGAAATCGGCCTTGTCGGTGAAGGCAACGGGCAGCACCGCCGTGTCCCCGTCCTTGGAATTGTCGGGGAAGAGGGTCTTGGCCTTGGTTGCCATCGACTCGATGGTCTTGAGCGCGTCCTGCACCTTGGCGGCGTCGAACTTCGCCTCGCCCTTGATCATGGCGGTGGGGTCCTTGGTCGCCCCGGCGATGGCCTTCATCGCGTCCTTGCGCTGGGTGATGGCCGTGCTCTGGGCCAGTACAGCCGTCGCGGCGACAGTGAGAGCCGCCAGTCCTAGAACCACTCGAAGCATTCCCGTCCTCCTCCACGTCAGTGATCGCGGAGCCGGCGCAAAGGTCGGGATACGGCCTCGACCCCTCAACCCAAGTGCCCGCCCGATGGCGCGGTCACCCTCTGCCGCGCTGGTGGCAGAATATCGGGCTGCAAACGTGCCCACACACACTTTATTTTGAGGGATTGCGAGCGCGTTGCCGGAATAAACTGGGCAACGCCAGCGTCTGCGTAACTGGTTGGCTGCCACAGGGGGACTGAGCTTGGCGTCACGTCGGCAAGCCGTCGCTGCAGAGATCCCGCGGCTGCGGCGCTATGCGCGCGCGCTCTCGAGTGATGACGGGGAGGCCGACGACTTGATTCAGGATACGCTGGAGCGGGCGCTGGCGCGGCTCGCCCAGTGGCGCGAGGGCGACAGCCCGCGCAAGTGGCTGTTTTCGATCCTGCACAACCTGCACGTAGACGGCCTGCGCCGCAAATCCCGGCGTCCGCCGCATGTGGGGCTCGAGAGCCTGGGGGTTGACCAGTCCGCGCCGGCCGCCGATGCCGCGAGCGGCCGCGACCTCGACCGGGCGCTGCAGATGCTGAGCGTGGAGCAGCGCCGGGTGGTGCTGCTCGTGGGCCTGGAAGGGCTCAGCTACGCCGAGACCGCGGAGGTGCTCGACATCCCCGTCGGCACCGTGATGTCGCGGCTGGCGCGCGGGCGGGAGCGCTTGCGCTTGCTGATGGACTACGGAGACGGCGACCGCAATGGCCGCGCCACGCTGCGGAGGGTCAAATGACCGGCCCGCGCCGCGTGAGCGAAGCCGAGCTGCACGCCTTCGTCGACGGCGAGCTGGGGGCAGAGGAGCACGCCGAGGTTGAGGCGCTGCTGGCCGCCGGAGGGCCGGAGCAGGCGCTGGTGGCGGAGCTGCGCGAGCTCAACGATGCGCTCCGCGCGCGCTATGCCGGCCGCCTCGGCGAGCCGGTGCCGCCGGCCATGGCGCTGCCGCTTTCCCGCTTCGCGCGCGAGCGGCCCGGTCCGGTACGCCGGCTCCTGCGCCCGGCCGCAGGGCTCGCGCTCCTCATCGCCTCGGCGGCGGCGGGGTACCTGGCGCGGGGCCTCATCGGGCAGCCGCACGGGCCCGAGGCCGCCTTCGTGGCCACCGCCATGGGCGCGCACACCGTTTATGTCCCCGAGGTGCGCCACCCCGTCGAGGTCAAGGCCGACGAGGCGCATCTGGTGCGCTGGCTCGCCAAGCGGGTCGGCGCCGACGTGCGCGCGCCGGCGCTGGCGAGCGCCGGCTGGAAGCTGATGGGCGGCCGGCTGCTCCCCGACCAGGAGGGACACCCCGCGGCGCAATTCATGTACGAGGACGCGACCGGCCGGCGGCTGACACTCTACATCCGCAAGGAGACGGGCCTCGACAACACCTCCTTCCGCTTCGCCGAGCGCGACGGCTTCGGCGCCTTCTACTGGATCGACCGCCCCCTCGCCTACGCGCTCACCGGGCGCCTCTCGCGCGATGAGCTGATGTCGCTCGCCGACGTGGTCTACAGCCAGCTCGAGACGCCCGCCGGCGCCAAGCCGCCCCCCCAGCCCGGCTCGTCGCAGTGAACGGGGTCGTGATCCGCTGCCCCAGTTGTGTCGTAGAAAGGTGCGACGGAATGAGGTCCGCATACCCCGGCTTGCAACTCAAGATCGCAATCTGGAGCCAGCAATGACGATCCTCGCGCGCCTCCTTCTCGGCTGCTCCCTCGTCGGCCTGGTGCCGTCCCTCGCGTGGGCCGAGTTGAAGGTTGGGACAATCGCGCCGGCGTTCTCCGCGAAGGCGGCGCAGGGCGGGACGGACCTGACCTTCACGCTATCGAATGCCCTCGAGAAGGGCCCGGTCGTCGTGTACTTCTACCCGAAGAGCTTCACGGCGGTCTGCACCGAGGAAGCCCACCTCTTTGCGGAGGCCATGGCGGAGTTCGAGACGCTCGGCGCCTCGGTCATCGGCATCTCCACCGATTCGATCGAGACGCAACGCGAGTTCTCGCGGCTGGAATGTCGCGACAAGTTCCCGGTTGCCGCCGATCCGCAGGGCAATGTTGCAAAGGCCTACGATGTCCTGATCCGGAAAGAAGGCGGCGGCATCTTTGCCAGCCGAGTCTCCTTCGTGATCACACCCGACGGGAAGATCGCGTCGGTCCTGGCGGCACGGGATGCGGAGAGCCATATCAAATCCGCACTCGAAGGCGTCAGAGCCTGGAAAGCTCGCCAGGTCCGATAGGCGCGCAGGCTGGCGCCGTCCACACCGCTGTCCATCGGACAGACCCGCAGACCGCAGGGTCTGAGAACGTCCAGCGATCTCCACCTTCACCAACCGCAAGACAACGATCTCCGCATGCCCCAGAGCAGCCCGGTGCCGACGCTGGCCCAAGACGAAGTACGAGTACGCGCGTGGGCCGAGGTCCGGGAGCTACTGGAACTGCAGCTCGCCCCGCTCGGTCGGCGCGCTTTGGAGGCGCTTGCGCCAAAGCCTGGTGAGAGTGTCATGGACATTGGCTGTGGCGGGGGAGCGACTACGCTGGACCTTGCGCGGGCGGTCGCACCGGACGGCACGGTCGTGGGAGTTGATCTGTCGGCTGCGGTGCTGGCCTATGCCCAGTGCACCGCCAGAGCGTGCGAGCGCGTGCGGTTCGTCCAGGCAGATGCTCAGGTGTTCCCATTCGAACCGGCCTCGTTCGACGCCGCGTTCTCGCGGCTCGGGGTGATGTTCTTCGCCGACCCCACTGCGGCGTTCATCAACATTCGTCGCAGCCTCAGGCCGAGTGGACGCTTGGCCTTCGTCTGCTGGCGAGCGCTGGAAGAGAACCCGCTCGACATCGTGCCGCTCAGGGCAGCGTCTGCTCACCTGCCGCCGCAGCCCGCACACGATCCGGACGCGCCCTGTCCGTTTGCGTTTGCCAACCCCAACCGCATGCGCAGCATTCTGGAAGGAGCGGGCTTCGGGGAGATCGTAATCACTGCCCATGACGAGCAGGTCGGAAGCGGCGACCTCGATTCGATGCTGGCGGTTTGCTCGAGGGTCGGAGCTCTCGGCAGGATCCTTCGGGAAAATCCAGAGCTCCGGGCAGCAACACTGCCGGCGGTGCGATCTGCGCTTGCGGCCCACGACGGAGCTGATGGTGTCAGGCTGAATGCCGCGACATGGATTGTGACAGCCCGGACTGCAGCCGCGCTCTGACCAGCAAGAGAGCTGCTTCTGGTCGAGGAACTCGAAAAAGCGCTGTCGGACGCGCGCTCATTACATGGCGAATCTGACCCGATTTCCCCGCGTTGCGCAAAGCGCTCGAGCGCCCTGCGCGGATGACTCGAAGCGAAATTGCGCTGTCCTATTTAGCCCTGCATTGCCGGATGGCGACTTGCCAAGTCTGGCCGGAGGAGACCGCCCTCTTGAAACAGTCAAGGGTCCGGCGTGCGCTCTGTGCTCCACCGCAAAGTAGCAGCGCATTGGGCGTGACCCAGGTGGTACCACCACCCCATTCGACCTTTCCGCGCATGATCTCCTCAAAGCACTTCGCGGGTTCCTGAGACGCCTCGGCGCCTCGGCAAAGACGACTGAAATTGGCGACGGTCCAGGTGTTCGGGCCTTTGGGGCTCGAAGCGATCTTGCCTTGGACGGCCAACACGCACGGCGAATTCGCCGCAACTGGGTCGCCGTCGGGGAGCATGGGCTCGAGTTGCCCGGCGCGCAGCTCCTCGATCTTCCCATCCGCCGCCAGCAACGCGGACTTGGCCTCCCGTAATTCCTCCTTGTCCCTCAGATTGACCTGCTGCTCTTTTGCCAGCTGTGCCCGCGCATCGGCCTCCTTGCTCGCCAGCTGGTCGAGTTTGGCTTCGGTTTCGGCAATCTGCGCCTTCGCAACTGCGACCTCGGCTACGGCGCGGTCCTTAGCTAGCAGGTGCTTCTGCGACAGCTCATTGGCCGCTTCGAGCGCGCGCACCGCTTCGTCTTTCTCTCGGCGGATGCCTGCCAGCTCTGCGCTTGCGCGTTGCATGGCTTGTCGGAGCTGGGCGGCAACGTTGCGCTCCTCGTCCAACTTTGTCGCTGCGTCCCCGGAGGCGGCTTCGGCGACCAATCGACGGCTGCGCTCATGCGCCAGTTGCTTGACAGTGTCCTCGAGGCGAGCGGCTGTCGCTGCGGATGTGGCAGCGGCCTCTCTCGAGACACTTCCCGCGTAGCTGCCGTGATACGCCCATACCGCGCCGACGACCACGGCAGCGGTCGCAGTCGCAATCGCGATGTCTCGAAAAGGCTGGTTTCGCTTTCGCGGCTTGTGGGCAACGTCTCGTTGCAGGGGAGCAATTGGGGTACTCGGATGGGATGGGCTCAGCTCTGCCGGCTCGAAGGCGCTAACAGCCTCATGCGCCACCCCGTAGGTACGTGTGCCGAAGCTCCACAGGTGACCCTCCAGATCGCGGCACGTGTAGAATCGACCTCCCAGTCCGTCGTCTTGCGGCCCGAGCTCGACCTTCGCCCCGGCCGCCTCAGCGCGTGCGTGATGGCTGGTCACCTCCGGAACGGTCAGATAGCAAATCTGGGTGTTGGCCCCGCCAATCGCTTCGGGCTGCACCATGAGATCGTCGAGCATCAATTTGGCGATCGAACGCACGAGCACCGTGCTGTCTCCAAGCCGCAGAGAGACATACCTGACATGGCCGTCGAGCTCTTGCGCGCGATCATGCTCCTGAAAGCCGAACGCCTCGCACAGCCAGCGTGCCGCAGCGTCTGCATCTCGATAGCGCAACACGGGCGTTATCGACATTGCGTGCGCCATGATGCCCCCTCCTCACACTCGCAACTCGGCGAGTGTACACGCGAGGCCTGCTGGCGCACGTCACGCTTCGGTGGTGCATGGGTCGCAAGTGTCCGACCCGCCACACCAACTGATGTGGCCGTGCGGAAACTCTGAAAGAACGTACGAGCCGGAATACTGTTTCTTGTGACCAATCGGTTCCATCGCGAGGAAAGAAGCACAGGGACTCTCACGATCCGAAGGAAGACTGCGTTACAAGCTCCGCGGATGTTGAAGGGTGAGGGTCAAACGTGACCAACTCGAGCCAGCGGCGCGAGACGGTCGAGCATCCCTTCGCGTCTGGGCAAGGTCGCCTGACGCCGCTTTGTGTGGCCCAAAGACGACCCGTGCGCGTTGTTTTCTGCGCTGCATTAGTCCGCCCTTGGCAACTTGCTCCGGTCTGCGTCTGTCAGGTTCTGGGGCACAACAAACTTTGCCATGCTTGCGTTGGGCACGCGAAGAGAGCCTGCTACTACCGCCAGTAGGGCGAGGGCTGGTATTTCGGGTCGAGCGGCAGGCAGTTGCGGTGGCCGGCCTCGATGCAAGCCTGCAGGCGCGAATAGTGCTGCAGGCTGCCGATGAGCCAGATGCCCAGCACCACGATTGCCGCGGTCACCACGAAGGCGGCGAGGTTCTGGCGCATGCGCACCCGGTCCTCGTCCCGCTCGGCCGCCGGATCGGTGGCGGGCTGCGCACGCGCGGGCGGCGGGCGCCCACCCGAGGCACCCAAGGTCGAGGGCGGCTCGATGCGCCGCTGCGGGCGGAGCCGGGAGCGTGCGCGATCGAGCGGGATGACGTTCATGACACGATCGGTTGCGTTACACTCAAGGTGCAATCTTGCCAGACGACGGGTTCGCGCTCAAGGTTGCGCGATGACCGCGCTGCGCAATATCCGGGATTGCCCGCAATGCCGCTTCTACCGGCGCGCGGCCCTCGTGCTTGCCCTGCTGGCGCTCCTGGCCTGGCTCGTGCGTTGGTAAACGTACGTTGGTGCCCATGAAACGCTTCCGGATCGAGCCGGCCTTTGCCGAGGGCGAGCGCGTGGCAGTCGTCGCGTTGCTGCGCGAATACGAGGCCGATCTCGGCGTCTCGCTCTGCTTCCAGCGCTTCGAAGCGGAGGTCGCGGGTCTCCCGGGCGCCTATGCGCCGCCGCTGGGCGCGATGCTCATCGCGCGCGACGCTGCCGGGGGCGGCCTTTCGGGGCGGCTCTCGGGGCAAATCTCGGGACAAATCTGGGGCCTCGTGGCACTGCGCCCGCTACCCGATCGGCCAGGTGCCTGCGAGATGAAGCGCCTCTACGTGCGCCCGGCCGCGCGCGGCTCGGGGCTGGGCCGCGCGCTCGCCGTGGCCGCACTCGAAGAGGCGCGGCGGCTCGGCTACGCCCGCGTGTGCCTCGACACGCTGCCGTCCATGCGCGCGGCGCAGGCGCTTTACCTGTCGCTCGGGTTCCGGCACACCGGCGCCAGCAGCACCGAGCCCATGGTGTTGCTGTTCGAACGGGAGCTTGCCCCGCAATGACGACAATCAGCGGCGCCGGCGAGGCCGACACGGTCCACGGCCAGCGGCTGCCGGACGGGCGCAGACAGGGGGTTTCGCGTCTACGGCGACTTACGCCGACGGCGCCGGGGCGCGTCGCCCGAACAGGCCCAGCACGCTGCGCATCCAGTCGCCGACCCTTGATACGGCCCGCGCCGGCTCATGCAGCGCCACGGCTTCGCCCGGCTGCCGCTGCGTCTCCGGCAGCGCGTCATCCGCTAGAACCACCTCGACCTCGCCGTAGGGGTCCTCGGACGCCGCCATTGCGAAGCCCGCCGCCCGCACGGCGTCATTGAGCGCTTCGATTCCCATCACGCACCACCCGCAAAACTGCCAGCCCAAGTCCGCAACGCAAGGTCCGCAACCCATGTCTGCAACGCCATGGAGCGCACCGGACTCTGCCGTCCCTTGGCTCGTATCACTGGGATGGCTAACAGAAGCTTGAGTGTCGATCGTGACACTCGTCAAGCCATTCCGCGCAAAATTTCGTGACCATTTCGTTTCGCGATTGCAGCAATCCGCGCAAGCGCTCGACCTCCCTCCTCCCCCTTTGCGGGGGAAGGAGGGTGGCTGGGGGAGTGGAGTGAGTCCACCGTCGATCAGGACCGTCTCCCCTGCAACTCGCAACAATCGCTACCCCGCGCCTGCTCGCACCCAACGACTGCCGGCACGCTCCAGAGCGGCGGTTGCGCGCAAGCCTTGCGCTCGCCCAGATGGAAGTTCACGATACTGTTACGCGCCCCTAGGAACTCAGGCGCGGGGCGCCCCGCGGACCGAAGCGTTCCATTGCCTGAGCTACAAAGGAGGATCCCATGGGGCAATCCGCTGGCCCAGCCGGCCGCAGCTCCCGCTGCATCGCACTGGTTGGGCCCTACCTCTCCGGCAAGACGACACTGCTCGAGGCCATGCTCGCCCGCACCGGCACCGTCACGCGCCAGGGCACGGTGGTCGACAGGAACACGGTGGGCGATGCGACACCCGAGGCGCGCGACCACGGCATGAGCGTCGAGCTCAACATCGCCGACACGACTTTCCTCGGCGACCAATTCACCTTCATCGACTGCCCCGGCTCGATCGAGTTCCAGCACGAAGGCGCGCTCGCGCTCACCGCGTGCGACGCCGTCGTCGTCGTGAGCGAGCCCGACCCGCAAGCGCGTGCCCGCGCTGCAGCTCATCATGAAACAGCTGGAGGACCGCGGCATCCCCCGCTTCCTGTTCCTCAACAAGATCAATTCCTTCGACGCGCAGGTGCGCGACATGCTCCCGATCCTGCAGCCCGCGAGCACGCCAGCCGCTGGTGTTGCGCCAGGTGCCGATCTGGGAGAACGGCTCCGCCTCGGGCTTCGTCGACCTCGCACTGGAGCGCGCCTTCGTCTACCGCAAGCAGGCCAACGCCGAGCTGATCGAGATGCCGGCCGCGGTGAAGGAGCGCGAGACCGAAGCACGCTTCAAGATGCTGGAGCAGCTCGCCGACCACGACGACGAGCTGATGGAGCAGCTGCTCGCCGATGCGCAGCCGCCGCGCGACAAGGTGTTCGCCGACCTCGTCAAGGACGTGCAGGACGGCGTGATCGTGCCGGTGTTCCTGGGCTCCGCCGAGAACGGCAACGGCATCCTGCGCCTCCTCAAGGCGCTGCGCCACGAGGTCCCCTTCGTCGAGCGCACGGCGCGGCGCCTGCATCTGGAGAACGCCAAGTCCGCCGCGTACGTTGATCAAGACGATCTACTCGCCGCACGGCGGCAAGATGAGCGTGGTGCGGGTGCTGTCCGGCGAGTTCGGCGAAGGCACCGTCGTCAACGGTCCGCGCGCGGAGGAGCGTGCCGCGGCGGCGTTCTCGCTGCTGGGCCAGGACGCCAGGAAGCGCGCGCCGGCCAAGTCCGGCGAGACGGTGGCGCTGGGCCGGCTCGAGAAGACGCTTTCGGGCGAGACCCTGTCGGCGGACAAGGCAGGCAGCACCCAGATCCCCGCGCCGACGCCGCCGCAGCCCGTCTACGGCATTGCCATCGGCGTCAAGGACCGCAAGGACGAGGTGAAGCTCACCGGCGCGCTCGGCAGGCTGATGGAGGAGGATCCCTCGCTCAGCCTGGAGCACGCCAAGGACACCCACCAGATGGTCCTGTGGGGCCAGGGCGAGATGCACCTGCGCGTGGCACTGGAGCGCCTGAAGCGCAAGTACGGCGTGGAGGCCGAGGCCAAGCCGCGGCAGCTGCCCTACAAGGAGACCATCCGCAAGGGCGTGGAGAACGTGCGCGGCCGGCACAAGAAGCAGTCGGGCGGACACGGCCAGTTCGGCGACGTGGTGCTCGACATCAAGCCGCTGCCGCGCGGCACGGGCTTCCAGTTCGCCGAGACCATCACCGGCGGCGTGGTGCCGAGGCAGTTCATCCCCTCGGTGGAGATCGGCGTGGAGGACTTCCTGCAGAAGGGGCCGCTCGGCGGCTTCCCGGTGGTGGACGTGCCGGTTACGCTGACCGACGGCTCCTACCACGCGGTTAACTCGTCCGACATGGCCTTCCGTCAGGCCGGCCGCATCGGCATGCAGGAAGGCCTGCCCAAGTGCAGCCCCGTTCTCCTGGAGCCGGTGATGGAGGTGGAGATCGCCGTCCCCTCGGATGCCACCGCGCGCATCAACGGCATGATCCCGCAGCGGCGCGGGCAAATCCTGGGCTTCGATGCGCGCGAGGGCTGGCCCGGCTGGGACGTGGTGCGCGCCCAGATCCCCGAGTCGGAGATGGCCGACCTGATCGTGGAGCTGCGCTCGGCGACCGCCGGGGTGGGCACCTACACGGCAAAGTTCCACCATCTGGCCGAGCTCACCGGCCGTCTCGCCGACAACGTGCTTGCCGCACACAAGGCCGGGGCAGAGTAGGTTGGGTCAAGCCCCGGCGAAGGCCGGGGCGCAGACCCAACATGCCTCGATAGGTGAGTTGGGTCTGCGCTCTACAACGTCCGAAGCCGGTAGATCGCCGTGTGCAGGGCCCTCGCGATGGCCGTACCGTTGGCAATGATCAGCACGTCGAGATCAACGAGACGGTGGCCCTTGCGCTCGTAGTTGGCAGCGACGCGCGCGCGTGCCGACAGCTCGTCGCCGATGCGGGCAACTGCGAAGTTCGCAACCTTGCTGCCCGTATGAATCCAAGGCGGCAGGACGACGTTCTCTCTGAGCGCCAAGTTGCACAGCCGTAACAGCGCGCCGGGATGCGCGAGCCCCTCGCCGGCATAGATCGGATCAGGCTCGCGAATGTCGCGCACGTATCCAGCCGCATGGTCAGCCGTGAGCTGGAACGGCTTGACGCCGAGCCAAGTCCCGGCCGCGAGGCTCTTCTCGTCCGCGGGCGGACGCTCGGTGGGCGCCGGACGGATCTCGAAGTCATCGACAGCGGGCGGGCGATCGGCCCGGTCCGCCAGTGACGCAAAGCCGGTCGCGCAGAGCGCACCTTCGCTCTCGACCTCGAGATCGAGCCCGCCGTCGGCCTCGCTGGCGGTCACCACCGCGAGCCGGCCGTCGTAGACCGGCTTCAGGAAGCGGCATTCGATCCGGCCGCGCTCCAGCCAGGCCCGGCCCCAGCGCCTGACCGCGGGGTGGCAGGCGTAGGCATACACCTCCACGCCCGGAACGAGGCCGCCGGTGAAACCCAGGGTCCGCGCCACGCTATCGTCGTGGATCTTGTTCTCCGACGCGTGCGAGAGATTGGTGGCCTGAACGGCGTAGGTCATCGAGAAGCTCGAGCTCATGGCACCTTCCAACACCCCTCCTCAAACCTTGGGCGGTCGCCGTCACAAAGGCTGCAAGGTTTCAGGCTCGACACGCAAGTCAATACTGCGAGCACTGAAACGTGGCCTCACGCCACTGTCATACCGGGCTTGCCAGCACCGGAGAAGGCCAGTGCCTGCACCGGCGAAGGCCGGTGTCCCCGGCATCCAGCCAACCACGAACGCCGGAGCGAGCGGCGTGCTGGATTCCGGGGACAAGCGCCGGAATGACAAACTAGACGCCCAGGAGGGACGCGACGAGCGCCAGCGTCCACATCACGATGGCAACGATGGACGTCCACATGGCGAAGGTCAGATAGGTCTCGCGCAGCACCGCCGAGGTCAGCTGCTGGGCGGAGGCGGCCGGCGGCCGTTCCTCCTTGGGCAGGTAGAGCCACATCTCGGTGCGCCGGTACGGCTTCCAGCGCGCCTCCAGCGCCTTGAGCAGCAGGATGGCGGTCATCAGCATGGTGAACATGCCCCCCATCTGGAAGGCGAGGCGGGGGATGAAGGACAGGCCGACCATGAAGCAGAAGATGGCGAGCGAGCCGAAGCCGCAGGCCCGCAGGACCGTCGCGTAGGCGACCTGGCGCATGTTCTCCATGGCGGCAACCCCGTTCTCAAGGCCTGCGGAGGACCGGGGCATCCTACGACTAAAGTTGTAGCCGATCTGGGGTGGCCGTATTCACAATTGCGTGGCCGGCGCGCGGATTCATGGCCCGACCGCGCAGGAAAGTGCCGACGGCGGGTATTGCCAGAATCGCCGTACCGGCGAGCCAGATCCACATGGAGGCGTCGGTGGAATCGTCCTTGGCGCCGACATGGCGCTCGTAGAGCGCCGCCGGAATGCCGGCGAGGATGATGATCGCCGTCGACACCATGAGGGAGTGAAAATACGTGATCAAGCCGAGGTTGCCGAACAGCGGAGCCGTCATCAGCTGGAGCGCTGTATCGCGCAGGTGAGACGGTACACCGGATGGTGGAACGGAAGGCCGCCGATCATGCCGAAGAAGGCGATGGCGATGTAGTAGGAGTTGCGGCTCATCGGCGGCTCACGTACGCTGGAATTAGGCCGGCACCCGTCGTAGAGGATGCGCAGGGCGAACCGCAGCCAGAACAGCCAGACGAAGCCGAACAGCCACAGCACGATCTGGGCGGTCGCCTTCGGCGTCACCTGGGCAATGAGAGCAATGGCCGGGTCGGTGACGCGGCAGAAGAAGCGCCAGATGTAGTTCGGCGAGTCGGGCTCCAGGAACAGGCTCAGCGCCACGCGGCCGAGCATCGTGTACATCACCACGGCCAGAACGTAGTCCGGCACGAAGTAGTACCAATATGTGAGGAACGCGCCCACGCGACCCCTCCAGCTGCGGCCACTATGGCTTCGGCGCATGCTGGCTGCAAGCTGTAAGCCTTTACTGCCAACTGCCGTGGTGTCAGAGCCGTAGGGTCTGACACCAAAAGAAGCGGGGCCCGAAGGCCCCGCCATGTTCTTCTGACCAAGAGGCACCGATCAGGTGGTCTTCTCCTCGAGAACCGTCTGGCCGCGAGGCTTGCGGATCTCGTCGACGAAGGCCATCATCTCCGCCGACGGCGGCTTGGTGAAGAGCTCACGACCCAGATCACCAGGAAGCCGAGCGGCGTCCCCAACAGCCCGCAGTTGATGTTGTTGAGGTTGAACCAGCCCGACCCTGCCGGCCAGCGGATGCGTGCCCGGGACCCAGGTATCCATGGCGTTCGGCGAGTGCCATGGCCTCGGCCAGGTCCGGGATGACGGGCGCACCGGTGGCCGGCATTCAGAGCGAGGTCATGCCGAAGAACTTCACGCCCTAGCCCGGGAAGTACCGGGTGCAGACGAGGTAGAACACGCACAGCCCGAACCCGGCGATGATGCCCCAGATGGCCGCCGTCGTTGTCGTGCGCTTCCACCAGATGCCCATGACCAGCGCCGGGAAGTTGCCCGCCATGGCGAGCGAGAACGCCCAGCCGACCATGGCCAGGATGTCCCCGGTCTGGTCGAGGCCGTCGCCGCTGCCGCGATCGCGACGAACAGCAGAGCACGCGCGCCACGATCAGGCGCTTTGCACTCTCGGTCCCTCCAATCCAGAACGGAAGGACGATCGCGAGGACGACGACGAGGGTGGCCAGCAACAGCCAGTTCCACGGTATGGCACCCATCGCCACCAGCTCTCCGGAACCACGCCCAGCCCACCGGCCCACCGGATCGGCACGGGCTTGCGCCGGTCAGCAACAGCACGATGGGCACGATGGCCGCCAGGGCGATGATGCCGACGACCACGAAGCGCAGGGCCGACCTGAGCGGCGTGATCATCTTGTAGTAGACGTCGTGGCTCAACGCGTTGGCGATGGCGAGCAGGAGCCCGTCGGCGGTCGAGAGCGCGGCGGCGAGGCCGCCGGCGGCCACCAGGCCCGAGATCACGTAGGGCAGGCCCGGCGATCTCCGGCGTGGAGAGCACGATCACGTCCGTATCGATGGCGAAGTCCTGGAAACGCAGGACGCCCGCGTGGCCGGCGACCGCAGTTGGCGAGCACGGCCTCGAGGCTCTTGGCGGCCTTTCCGCAGATGTTGATCAGGCCGCGCACGGGGTTAAGCGGGTGCGCGATGGCCCCGTAGGACGAACACCCAGTCCGGGATGTCCTTCAGCGGGATGCCGATGATGTTGGTGTACACCTCCAGCTTCGAGAACGCCGCGTAGGCCGGCGCCGAGAAGTAGAGCAGGAAGATGAAGAACAGCGACCAGGCCACCGACTGGCGCGCCTCACGCACGCGACGGCGTGGTGAAGTAGCGCATCAGGATGTGCGGCAGCGACGCCGTGCCCACCATCATGCAGAAGATGATGCCGAAGAAGTTGAGCGGGCTCCAGGTCGTGAACGGCTCGATGTGCGACTTGAGCGTTCGCCGGGCAGGCGCAGCCGTGCACGCCACCGCGAGACCGTTCTTCAGCATCTCCTGCTCGCGCGCCGTGATGTCCTGGATGCGCCTGGCCGTAGGTGAGCTCCGGGATCGGGATCCCGTACTTCATGTGGACAGGATGATGATCGGCGTGAGGTAGGCGATGATCAGCACGATGTATTGGGCGATCTGCGTCCAGGTCACCGCCCGCATGCCGCCCAGCATCGAGCACAGACAGGATGCCCGCGAGACCGACGAACACGGCGATCTGGAAGTCCATGCCGAGGAAGCGCGAGGCGATGAGGCCGGTGCCGTAGACCTGCGCCGTCACGTAGGTGAAGGAGCAGCACACCAGCACGATGCACGCCGAGGAAGCGGGCGAAGTTGCCGCCGAAGCGGAACGCCAGGAAGTCCGGCACGGTGTAGGCGCCGAACTTGCGCAGGTAGGGGCCGACCAGAATCGACACCAGCACGAAGCCGCCGGTCCAGCCGAGCACCCAGGCGATGCCGTCGTAGCCCTGCAGGAACAGCGAGCCGGCCATGCCGACGAAGGAGGCGGCCGACATCCAGTCGGCGCCCGTCGCCATGCCGTTGTAGAAGGCCGGCACGCGCCGGCCGGCAACGTAGTATTCGGAGACCTGCGCCGTGCGCGTAGCGACGCCGATGATGGCGTAGACGGCGAGCGTGAAGAACACGAACAGGTAGCCGAGGACCCGGTTCGGAACCTCGAGCAGCTCGAGGACGCGCAACGAAGACGATGAAGGCGAGGAACGCCCGCGTGTACAAGCCGTAGAGACGGCCCAGCTGCCGGTAGAATGCGTCGGCTGCGTTCTGGATAGTCGTTGCCATGGTCTTGCCCCCCTCAGTCGTCTTCCGCCACGCCGTGCTGCTTGTCGATCCTGTCCTGCTGCCAGGCGAACACGAACAGCATCACCACGAACACGATCAGCGAGCCCTGCGCCGCCATGTAGAAGCCGAGCGGGAACTTGAGGATCGGGATGGTGCACTGGTTCAGGGTGTTCACGAACATGTGGATGATGTAGCCGAAGAAGAACCAGACCCCGAGATGCATGAGCATCAGCCGGGTCGTCCGCTTCCAGTGGGTTTTGTCGTTGTCGCTTTGCTGCATGGACGTTGGTCCTCCCTAGAACGCGCTGGTCCCCGTTGCGACGGCCGAGGGAGGAGCACTGCTGCGACATCCCCCCGGTGCCGCACAGTTCCGCTCGGTGCTTGAGCCGCCGCGGAATCCGCTACGAAAGGCTCAATCTTGCACTAAAGGCTAGCATTGTGCCGCGATGGCGCTCGCATAATACTTTCGTCCAAGGCGGGCACGCATGAGAAATGCGGAGAGCTGATGAATTGGCGTGATCTGCTGTTCTGGCGCCGGCCTCCCATCGCCGACCTCGACTGCGCTCGCCGATTTCATCGACGAGCAGTCCGCCTTCTTGATCCAGAAGGGAATCCACGATTATTCGCCGCGCGCTCTCCGGCCACTACGCCAAGGTGCTGTTCCGGAGGCAGGAGTTCCTCGACGCCCTCGAGCGCTCGCGCTGGAGCACGTTTCCGATGGGGCTTGCGATGGTGGGCGAGATGGTCGAGGGCGTGCTGCGCGGCCGCATGCCGGCGCCGATCCCGCGCTGCAGCTGCGACAACCTCATGCCTTCGTGCTGTCGGTGTTCGACCGCTATCCGGCACCCGCCGCGCTCGGCGCAGCAGGAGTGGCGCGAGGCCCGCGCCCAGCTCGGCAACGCGCCTGCAGCATGGTCGGCCTGCATCCGCCGAAGCGGGCCATCGACATTCCCGAGCCCTACGCGCGGCAGTACTGGGACCTGATGCCGATCCACAAGGACCACCGCAGCCGCGACTTTGCAGACGACCCGCAGCTATCTCAAGCTGACGCTGTGCCACATCCAGGACGAGCTCGCGCGGCGCGCCGACATGGCGGCGATGGCGCGGCTGCTCGTCGAGACACGGACCGGCGACGCGGACGCCGTCTCCCATCAGGGGAGGGTAGGTCGGGTCGACCACGGCGCAAGCCGGGGAAGACCCAACGGGCCTATCGGAGAGGCGTTGGGTCTGCCTCCGGCTTTCGCCGGAGTTGACCCAACTACCGCAGGCTGCCGCAGAACCTCTGGATGCGCCCGCAGGCGTCCTCCAGCTCGGCGTTGGAGACCGCGTAGGAGACCCTGAAGTAGGGGCTCATGCCGAACGCGGCGCCGTGCACCACGGCCACGCCCTCTTCCTCCAGAAGCGCCAGCACGAAGTCCTCGTCGGTGTCGATCTTGACGCCCTTGGCCGTCGTCTTGCCGATCACGCCCGCACACGAGGGATAGACGTAGAACGCCCCCTCGGGCTTGGGGCATTTGATGCCCTTGGCCTGGTTCAGCATGGACACCACGAGGTCGCGCCGCGCCTTGAAGGCCTGCCGGTTGCGCGGGATGAAGTCCTGCGGGCCGCTCAGCGCCTCCACGCCGGCCCACTGGACGATGGACGTGGGGTTCAACGTCGACTGCGACTGCAGCTTGCACATGGTCTTGATCAGCGCCTCGGCCCCGCCGGCGTAGCCGAGGCGCAGGCCCGTCATGCAATAGGCCTTGGAGAAGCCGTTGAGCGTGAGCGTGCGCTCGTAGAGCGCGGGCTCGACCTGGGCCGGCGAGTAGAAGGTGCGGTCGTCGTAGAGCAGGTGCTCGTACATGTCGTCGGTGAGCACCCAGACGTGGGCGTTCTTGGGCTGCATGAGCACGTCGGTGAGGGCTTTGATCTCCTCCCGGCTGTAGGCGGCCCCGGTCGGGTTGCAGGGCGCATTGAAGACGAACCACTTGGTCCGGGGCGTGATGGCCGCCTCGAGCGCCTCGGGCTCGAGACGATAGCCGTCCTCGATGCGGCAGGGTGCAAACACCGGCTTGCCGCCGCCGACCAGCACGATGTCGGTGTAGGACACCCAGCAGGGCGTCGGGATCACCACCTCGTCGCCCGGGTTCAGCGTGCACAGAAGCGCGTTGTAGAGCACCTGCTTGCCGCCGGTGCCGACCGTGATCTGGGACGGCTTGTATTCGAGCCCGTTCTCGCGCTTGAACTTGGCGCAGATCGCGGCCTTGAGCTCGGGGATGCCGTCCACGTCGGTGTACTTGGTCTTGCCCTCCTTCAAGGCGCGGACAGCCGCCTCCTTGACGTTGTCGGGCGTGTCGAAGTCGGGCTCGCCGGCCGACAGGGAGATCACGTCGCGGCCCTTGGCCTGCAGCTCGCGCGCCTTGGTCGCCATGCCGATGGTCTGGGACGGCGAGATGCGGTTGACGCTTTCGGCGAAGAATCGGGCGGGGAGCGCTCCCATGACGGCCTCGGTGCCTCTGCTAGGGTTGGATGTCGTCGCAGCGATCAGCAGACGGCGCGGACCCTACGCCGGGAGGCCCGCAAGTCAAGCGATCTGCTTTGCCGGGGGTACGGCTCAGACCCCTCGCCTTCAACCGAAGTGTTGAGCAGAACCTCGCTGTCGCCCAACACGAGCTTGCCCGCCAAAGGCAGCTATGTTCCGGACCTGGCAGACGAACGCCGGTGAAAAAGTGCCAAAGAACGAACCCGCTCACGCGGGAGGCGCTGCGCGCAAGGTGGTGCTCGGGGAGAGGTCGAGCCCCAGCTGAGATAGAGGTGACGGGGCGGGCGCTCCGTCTTGAGGATCGAGGGGTCACAGCACTCCAACCTCAAGACAGGAGACCCCGATGAGCGAGAGGCCCATCAGCCCGTTGCGCCAGCGCATGCTCGAGGACATGGCGGTACGCAAATTCGGCGAGAAGACGCGACACGACTATATCCGCCACGTCGAGAGCTTTCGCCAGCTTCCTCGGCCGCTCGCCCGACACGGCAACGGCCGACGATGTGCGCCGCTACCAGGTGCATCTGACCGAGAGCGGTGCACAACCGCCGAAGCTCAACAGCTCGGCCTCGGCGCTGCGCTTCTTCTTCGGCACCACGCTGGACCGCGCCGAGCTCGCCCGCCACCTGGCCCGCGTGCACTACCCGCGCAAGCTGCCGCGTGTGCTCTCGCCTGAGGAGGTGGCCCGTCTTCTCGAAGCGGCACCTGGCCCCGGCCTCAAGTACAAGGCGGCGCTGAGCATCGCCTACGGCGCGGGCTTGCGCGCCGGCGAGGTGGTGATGCTGCGCGTCAGCGACATCGACTCCAAGCGCATGCTGATCCGGGTCGAGCAGGGCAAGGGCGGCAAGGACCGGCACGCGATGCTCTCGCCGCAGCTGCTCGAGCTGCTGCGCGCGTGGTGGCTGCAGTGCCGCTCGCAAGGCTGGCTGTTCCCCGGCCGGGATCCGCTGCTGCCGATCACGGCACGGCAGCTCAACCGCGTCTGCCACATGGCGGCGGAAGCGGCTGGGCTCGGGCACTGGGTCACGCCGCACACCCTGCGGCACTCCTTCGCCACGCATCTGCTGGAGAGCGCCATCGACGTGCGCGTGATCCAGGTGCTGCTCGGTCACGCCAAGCTCGACACGACGGCGCGCTACACGCAGGTCGCCACCAACGTGCTGCGCGCGGTCATCAGCCCGCTCGATCGGCTCCTGCCGCCGCCGGGGCCAGAGACGGAGAAGCCGCCGGCCTGAGGCGCCGGCGCCCGTGGCACGGCCAGCTCTGGAGGTCGCGGATATCTTCCGCGACCACGGCGCCGCCTGGCGTGACGCCAACCGCGGCCATGTGAGCCTCGCCCAGATGAAGGTGATGAGCGCGATCGAGAGCTGCCGCACGGCGGCCCTCGGCGGGCACGTGCGCGCTGCGAGGACTGCGCCCACACGACCATCGCCTACAACAGCTGCCGCAACCGGCACTGCCCCAAGTGCCAGGGGGCCGCGGCGCGCAGACTGGATGGAGGAGCGGGAAGCCGAGCTGCTGCCCGTGCCCTACTTCCACATCGTCTTCACGCTGCCGGCGGCGATCGGCGACATCGCCTACCAGAACAAGGCGGTGATCTACGATCTGCTGTTCAAGGCCTCGGCCGAGACGATGCTCACCATCGCCGCCGATCCCAAGCATCTGGGCGCCAGGATCGCCATCACGGCGGTGCTGCACACCTGGGGCTCGGCCATGACGCATCATCCGCACGTGCACATGATCGTGCCCGGCGGCGGTCTCTCTGCGGATGGCAAGCGCTGGATCGCCGACCAGGCCCAACTTCTTCCTGCCCGTGCTGGTGCTCTCCAGGCTGTTCCGGCGCCTGATGCTGGAGAAGCTCGCCGCCGCCCACAAGGCCGGCAAGCTCACCTTCTTCGGCGAGCATGCGCATCTCGCCGACGCGAAGGCCTTCGCCGCCTTCCTGGCGCCGCTCAAGAGGACGCGCTGGTTCGTCTACTCCAAGCGTCCCTTCGCCGGCCCGAAGGCGGTGCTCGCCTACCTGGCGCGCTACACCCACCGCGTCGCCATCTCCAACAGCCGCCTGATCGCCGCCGATGCGACGAGCGTCACCTTCAAGGTCAAGGACTACCGGGTCGAAGGGCCAGGCCGCTACACCACCATGACGCTCGCGCCGACGAGTTCATCCGCCGCTTCCTCATCCACGTCCTGCCCAAGGGCTTCCACCGCATCCGCCACTACGGCCTGCTCGCCGGCGGCACTCGCGACAAGAACCTCGCCCAGGCTCGCGAGCTACTGGAGGGCCGCAAGCACCGCACCGATGCCGAAGACGAGGCTGCCGCCGATGACGGAGCTCAATCCGCGCTCGCCACCCGTGCCCCTGCTGCGGCGGCCGCATGGTCGTCATCGAGACGTTCGACGCCGGCTGCCAACCACAGCCACGCGCCGATCCTCAGGATCGACACGTCATGACGCTCCATCGGGCAGCTGCCGCAGTGCCGATCGCCATTGGCGCTGGTCACAGGCCGGCGACGACGGCGGCTGCCCGCTGCGCACGCTTCGCCGCCGATCGAGCGCTCACTCCCTGACAATCCTGCCGGCCAAGGCGATCCGAGCCCGGACCGCACCCGATCGGCAGCCCGGCGTGCTCAGCTCGCCGCCGCTCGGCTCAATCGGCGGCCAACCCGTCACGCCCAAATCCCCATAGAGCTCGCGGCACCGGCGTGCCCACAACTCGCGGGTTCCTTCCCTGGAGGCTTTCGGACGCCGGCCCCGGTGCCTGCCGCGCCGTCGCGATGGGCCGGCATCCGAAACCCGCACAATCGGACGAACTCGCACACGCGAGGGCACATCCGCGAGGTGCCCTGCTGATAGCGCGGCGATTGAGGAGAGCATCGATTGCGGGGAGGGCAGAGCCATTCGTTACGGTGGCGGCGGGACGATCTTCTTTGGCCATTGAGCATGAGCTACGATGCTTCGGCCAGTCGCGGAGATTGGACAGCCTCTACTCGGTGGGAACTCAGGAGGAGGACGCCGTCTCGCAAGTGGCTCCAGTGCCAGGACGTGGTTCGCGTCGCCGTTCGTTCAATGCACGTCAGCCATTCGTCTTTTGCCGACCTTGAGCAGCGGTTCACCATCCGGCTCACAACTTCCTCGCGAAACGGGGGTGTTGCCGGTTTGCTCAACTCATTGGAATCACAAGTGACCTCAGAATTACTTTCCCCAATTTACTCAAGATCTGTGCCAGCACGCCCGGGTTGTGTGCGCTGCCTCCTGGCTTCAGGCCGGCGACGGCATCACTCGCTTGAAGGCCCCGTCGACCTCGTCGCGCGACCTTCCATCCGCCAGCATCAGCGACGGCGCCCCGGTCAAACCCCTGTAGAGCGCGTTGCACCGTAGTCGCCCCACCTCTCGCGATTTCGTCCCTTGGCGCTTTTCGTAAGCCTGCCGTCGGCGCGTGTGGATAGGGTCGTAATGCAGGCGTCCGAAAACCTTCACAAGACTCACCGTGCAATGGGCAGCCGTCTGGCAGGAAAGCATCGAGAGCGGACGCATGGCCGCTGGCCAAGCGCTGGCCCAACCAGGAACCCCTGCTTTGGATGGCTACGTTGGGCGAGGACTCCGACCCTTTCTCCTTCTCAGCGCGTGTTCATGGCCGTGCGGTCGACCGCGCCGAAGGTCACGCCGCGGGTCTCCTCGCCCCAGAAGTCGATGTGGATGTGATTGCCGTCGGGGTCGTGGATGTTGACCTGCACGCCCTCGGCGCCCTGCACCTTGCGCCCGTCGTAGGGCACCTTCTCGCGGTCGAGGCGCGCGAGGAACGCCTCGAGCCCGACGGCGTCGAAGGCGAAGTGCTCGAGCTTCAGGGTGCCCTCGTGCTCCGGCAGCTTGTCGACGCCGACGAGGTGCACCGCCGCCTGGTTGCCGCAGTAGAGCCAGGCACCGGGGAACGGAAACGGCGGCCGGTCACCGGCGCGCATGCCCAGCACCCGGTCGTACCATTCCACCAGGCGCTCGACGTTGGTGGTGTGGACGTTGACGTGAGTGAGCTTCTTGATCTCCACGGCCATGACGCGTCCTCCGCTGGGTCTTTGCTCCGAAGCTAGCCGATTGCTCCGGCCTCGCAAAGCGCATCGGGCCGGGCGGCTCTGGCCTTGTCATGCCGGCCTCGCGCGATGGCGCGAGAGCCGGTACCCAGGGCCCCAGGCTCCACGCGCTTCCCCCTTGGCCCTGGGTCCCGGATATTTCGCTTACGCGAAATTCCGGGATGACAACGCGCCGTGCGACAAGATTCCTGTTCGTGCCGATGCAGGCAGCGGCGCCCCGGCCGCCACGGAACGCGCTATGCTGGGTCCGACGGCTGCGGTTCCCCGGCGAGGATTACGGCGCAATGACGCTGCACCTGATCAAGCTGTGCGTTGGCTGCGATTCGATCGAGGACCTGGCGTCGTGGCAGGCCGAGCGTCTGCGCCAGCGCCGCAAGGCCGGCGAGCGGCGGCCCCAGATCTTCCACCGCACCTTCCAGACGCCGAAGCGGCGCGCGGAGCTGCTCGACGGCGGCTCGCTCTACTGGGTCATCAAGGGCCTCGTCCAGGTGCGCCAGCCGCTCGCCGACATCGGCGAGGGCGCGAGGGAAGACGGCTCGCCCTGCTGCCTCCTGCTCTTCAAGCCGCAGCTGGTGCCCGTGCGCCCGGTGCCGCGGCGCGCGTTTCAGGGCTGGCGCTATCTGGCACCCGACGAGGCGCCGCCCGACCTCGAGGCCCGCTCCGCCGCCGGCATCGGCGCCATGCCCCCGAGCCTCAGGAAGCAGCTCGCCGAGCTGGGCCTGATTTAGACAGCGCTTACCATCGGCGCCGCCCCCGCGTTGTTGCATATGCGGCATGGGAGCAAAGCCGCCCTGGTCGTCCGGCACGCTGCGGATAGCCTCTCCCGCTCAATAGGAAGCGATTTGAGGGCCATCTGAGCCTTGGCCAGTCAAGGGGAGCCTGACGGTCTCCGCCCTGCCCACGACGCTCCAGAACGCCCGCGCCGCGTTGACATATGCAATTCGCGGGCGGGCCCATGGCGGGTTGCAGCCGCTCTGCTGCACGCCGTCGCGTGCCGCACACTCAACCTGTCATCGCGGGGCTTGTCCCCGCGATCCAGCCAACGACGCGCTCTGGCACTTATTTTGAGATGGGTCCCGGCAACAAGTGCCGGGATGACAAGGTTGAGCACTTGACGCCGCCAGCGCCACCCCCATCCCCGACAGAGAGCTACCAAAATGCCCCGGGCCGCGAGATCGGTTTTTCACGATCCCGCGGCTCGAGACTTCACGAACGGCCGACGCGCTACTTCGCCGTCTCATAGGGGTAGATCAGCTTGCCCGTGGAGAACTGCGAGGGGCCCACGATGGTCTGGCTGGCCATGCCGCGGAACTGGTCGAGCGAGTTGTCCTTGATGCCGTGGTACTGCACCACCAGGAAGCGCGTTTCTGCCCACTCGCCCTGCTTGCCGAACCTGATATCGCCCATGATGGTCTTGAACGTGCTCTTGCGGAAGTAGTCGGCGAGCTTCTCCTCGTCCAGCGTATTGGCCCCCTTGATCGCCTGCTCCATCAGCTGCACGTAGGCGTAGCCCCAGGTGCCCAGATAGTAGCCGAGCGGATCGACCTTCTCGGCGCCGGCGCGCGCCTGGTATTTCGCCAGGAACTCGTTGACGCCGGCATATTCCATGGTCTTGGCGGGCACCCAGGTCTCGTAGTTGGTGATGCCGTTGAGCAGGGGCCCCAGCTGCTGCTTGAACACGGTCGCCTGCAGGCCGACCATGGCCCCGCCGACGATCTTGGCCTTGAACCCGACCTCACCGATCGTGCGCACAAGCTGCACCGAGTCGAGCGGGTAGGAGCAGAACACGGCGATGTCGGGGTTGGTCGCCTGGATGGCCCGCACGATCGGCGCGAAGTCGGTGGTGGTGGGCAGATAGGTCTTGTCGTAGACGATCTTCAGGCCCGCCGCCTTGGCGTTCTCGCGCGCGCCCTCGCAGACGTTGCGACCGAACTCGCCGTCGGCCGCTGCGAGCGAGACGGTCTGGGGCTTGGGGTTCTGCTGCATGGCCACGTCGAAGAACGGCTTGGTGAAGGCCGGCTTCGGGTCGGGACCGGTCGGGATCATCGAGAAGTACTTGTCGTAGTTGAGCTCGCTGTTGACCCCGGTGCCGAACAGGCCCGGAAACAGCTTGCCGCGCTCCTTGGCGAGTCCGATCGCAGGTGCGAGCATGCCGGTGGCATAGCCGCCCATGATCAGGTCCACCTTGTCGATATCGAGCAGCTTGGCATAGAGGCCCGGCACCGTGGCGCCGTTGCTCTGGTCGTCGTAGAAGACGAGCTTCACGGGACGGCCGAGCAGCCCGCCCTTGGCATTGACCTCCTCCTCCCAGATCTTCATGCCGAGCAGAGCCGACTTGCCGTTGGGGGCAAGCGGGCCGGTGAGCGACATGCCGAAGCCGATCCGGATCGGCTCCTGCGCGCCCGCCGGCGCGGCGAGCATCGCCGCCATGAGCGCTGCGCCGGCGGCGACGCGCCGGGCCCAGCGAAAGCTTCCCTTCCCCTGCATGCTCTCCTCCTCCCTGTGGCTGTCTCGTTCGAAACGGCAACGGATTTTGTTGGCGCTCCATCTAGGCGCAAAATTCAAGCGACGCCAAGAGGGCACCGGACGCACCGGGCTGGCGTTCGCTCGCCAGGTCATTGGGATCAGTCCCACGTGCGCACACCACGGGCACGCGTGCAGGACGCTTGGCCATAGGCCGACACATGGGCTGACGGACGGGCGGACAGCGCGGTACCGCCCGAAGCGGCTGCGTCGGCCGCAACCGCTCCGGGGAGGTTCGTGCTTACGTGTGGAACTGATAGCTCGCCGGCACCCAGCGGTAGCTGGTGCCGGCCTTCTCCACGTAGCCGAGCGACGGGAACGGCATGTGGTAGCCGATCACGGCGAGCCTGTCGGCCGACACCATGTCGAAGATGCGCCGGCGCGTCCTGGCCCCCGCCTCCTTGTCGTGGTCGAAGCCGACGTGCCAGTCCGGCTGCTGGATCGCGAACACATGGTTGTTGGCCACGTCGGCCCAGTTCAGCACGCGCTGGCCTTCGCTCTCGATGTGGAAGGCCATCATGCCCGGCGAATGCCCGAACGCCGGGACGGCGCGGATGCCCGGCACCACCTCGCCCTCGCCGGCTTGAGGAACGTCGCCTTGTCGCCGAACGGCACCGCGACCTTCATGAACTGGTCGCGGTTGGCTTTGCGCGCATCGCCGATGTTCTCGCCCTTGCGCCAGTAGTCGAACTCCACCTGGCTGAACACGTAGCGGGCGTTGGGATAGCTCGGCGTGCCGCCCGCGCCCTCCATCAGCCCGCCGATGTGGTCGGGGTGGCCGTGGGTGATGACGACGACATCGATCTGCTCGGGCCTGTAGCCGGCGGTGCCATGAGGTCGCGCAGGTTGCCCGCCGTCGGCATGCGCCCCTTGCCGTTGCCGGTGTCGAACAGCACCAGCTCCTTGCCGGTGTTGACGATCGTGTTGGTGAAGACGGTCTCGAGGTTGGCGGGCGGCAGGCCGTTGGCCCTGGCGTAGTCCTGCACGGTCTCCGCCGTCTGATTGTTGCCGAAGATCGGGTGCGGGCCGGGGCCGATCCGGTAGCCGTCGAGGATGTTGGTGACCTCGAAGGTGCCGAGCTTGAAGCGATAGCATGGTGGGCGCAACGGCCCCAGCATCGGCGCGGCGGCCTGCGCCGCGCCCGGCAGGGCGCTGCCCAGTGCCGCCAGCCGACGCTGCTCCGGCCTGCAAGCCTCAGCGCGTCACGCCGCGTGAGCGCGTGTTGGTTCTCAGACATGGCTCAACTCCTCCCTTAGTTTGGTGGCGCCGTGTGCCGTCGGCGCGTGCCGGCCAAGACGCCATCGACGCCGGGCCGCCGGTCGCCGCCGCCTCGCTCTCCAACGGTGGAACACTAGCCCATCGGATAACGCCAAGCCAGCCGGCAGCGCCGGCAGTTGCTGCGGGACGTTGACGGCGCGCGGTAGATGCGCACCGCCTCGTACCGCCGCTTCAGATCCATGTCGAGCAGCGCACGCCGTAGCCGGGCTGGTCCTCGTTGGCCCCGCTGTCCATGTCGGTGCAGCCGGTGGGTCGCGTCGGCCGCCTCCGGGGCTGGCAGCTCCTGCCGCGACCGGGCGGGTCCGAATGTGCCCGCCGTCGTTGTCCGAGCAGCCGTTGTTCTGGCCGGGCGGCTGGCAGGTCCTGCCGCGACCCGGGCGGGTCCGCGTACTGCCCGCCGTCGTTGTCCGTGCAGCCCGGGCCCCTGTGCCGCGCCCGTCGTCGGACCGCCGGCGACGGCCAGCGCCGCGACACCGAGACCGAGCCCGAGGGAACCAAGAAGCGAGCGGCGGGTGATGCGGCGGCGGGAGGAAATATCGACGTCGGTGAGGGACTTGGCGGCGGGGTTGGACCCTTCGTCCGCGCCGTCGCCAGTTTTGCGCAATGGTAGCGAGGAGTCCGCCCCGGCTTATCAAACGTCTCGTCCATATTCATTTACTCCAACCGTCCGGCGCGCTTGCGTGGGTGTCAGCCCGCTTCGGCCAAATTATGTCGCAAACGAGACAATGCGCAGGCCTCCCGCCCTGCTCGCGACAGCGCACGATCCGGCAGGGAAGCCCCGGCTCATTTCATCGACACATCGACAAGGCCGAGCAGGGCCTGCGCCCGCACGGGCGCAACGCCCGCGGCATCGGCATCAGTTCCCGAACAGGCCCGAGAACACATCGTCGCCGGCGTAGGGCCGCTGCGACGGCGCGCCTCCTTGCGCTCCTGCTTCGGCGGCGCCGAGCTGATCGGCGGAGGCTCGAGCGGCATCGGCCGCCCGGCCAGCGCCGCGGCGACGCGCCTGTCGTGCCCGTAGACGTCGCCGAACGACCGCACCTGGCCGTCCTCGCCGGCAACCATGGTGAAGTAGGTGATGTGCACCGGGATCTGCTTGGTCAGCGTGACCTCGACGTTGCCGCCCTTGGCCATCATCTCGCGCACGCGCGCCGCCGACCAGCCCTTGTCCTCCTCCAGCAGCACCTCGGCCAGCCGGCCCGGGTTGTGCACGCGGATGCAGCCGTGGCTGAAGGTGCGCACGGTCTTCTCGAACAGCTCGCGCTGGGGCGTGTCGTGCATGTAGATGTCGTGCTTGTTGGGGAAGCGGAACTTGACCGCGCCCAGCACATTGCCGGGCCCCGCCGGCTGGATGAAGTTGTACTTCTTGATGTCCACCGTGCTCCAGTCGATCTGGCTCGGCATCGACGGGCCGGCCGTTGTAGGCTGACGCGCAGGTTGTGCTTCTCCAGGACGCGCGTGTCGGTGACGGGCCGCCGCCGAAGCCGAAGAAGCCGCCGCTCGTAGGACGGCCGCAGATAGGGCAGGAGCTCCTTGACCTTGATGGAGTCCGGCACGCCCCACTCCGGGTCCGAAGATGACGTAGCGCATGTTGGCCGAGAAGATCGTCGTCTGCGTCTCCACCCTGCCGACGATGATCTTGGCCTGATGGACCACCTGGCCGTTCTTGACCACCCGGGTCTGGTACTCGGGGACGTTGTCCCACACGTGGAACTCGCCCATGTCCTCGGGCATCCAGCGCCAGCGCTCCATGTTGACGATCAGGCGCTGCTCCTCGGAGCCGAACGCGGGCGCGCGGGGTCTCGACGCCGTTGAGGGCGCCGCGCGTGCGCGCCGTCGAGCTGCGCCGTCGCGCCGGATGCCGCTCTTGCGCTGGAAGGCGGCGACCGCTTCCTGCACCCGCAGGTCGTAGAGGTCCTCCGCCCCCCGGCGTGCGGCAGCCGCGAGACGCTGGCGCAGCAGCGCCACGTCCGGGTGCTCCATGCCGAGCTTGAGGGTCGGCCCGTCGGGCAGCCGCACGAGCTTCTTCGGCCTTGTCCGGCGCGCGCTCCGCACCCGCTCCGGCGCGCGCCTTGAGCAGCGCCTGGCGCAGCAGCTCGAACTGCGGATGCTTCGGATGCAGCGTCGCGCAGGTAGCCGCCGGGCGTCTCCGGCCGCGCCACGTCCTGCAGCACCACGCTTGGGATCGCGCAGGCGGCGGCTTCTGGTCGAAGTTGCGGCTCACCTGCGACGGCTCGAGCCGGCCGCCGCGGGCGTGGCGCGCGTACTTCAGGACGGCGAGGCTGAGCTTGATCTCGGCATCGGCAAGCGCCGCCGGCGAGCGGATCGCCGAGGTCGCGGGCGGCAGCTCGAAGGCCTTGGCCTCGAGCCCCCAGTCGTCGGCCTTGGCGATCTCCGCCATGGCGTGGCGCGCGCGGGCCGTAAAGCCGTCGGCCGTCACCCAGATCGGCGCGGTTCCTTCGCCATAGAACGCCACGGCCGCGGCACGGTCCGCCGGCACGACGCCGCGCAGCTTCGATGCCCCGAGCTGCTGGCGCACCTGGGCCACGAGCGGATCGAGCTCGACCACCGGCGGAGCGGTGGCGGCGTCTGCGCGCGGCGGCGATCGGGGCGGCCTCCTCCGTCAGCGGCGGGGGCAGCGCTGGCGTCCTCTGCGGGGGCGCGACCTCGGGGGGCGGCGGGGTTGGCGCGGGTTTCACTGCGGCGGGCGGCTGCTGCACGTTCGGCGCGGTCGCGACTGCGCGGGAGCTCGCGTGTCGCTCGCCCGATGCGGTCTGGGCGGGCGACGGCGCCGCGCCGATGGCGGTCAGGGTGGCTGGCGAGGCTGATGCAGGCAGCCAGCGATGACACTCTGAACATCGTGAGCTCTCTCCAGGGTACGCGCGAACCTAGCCGGCACCGGCAGCCCTGACCAGCCGCCGCCGACCAGAGCGTTGGAGATCGTGGCACACGCTGGCAATTGCGCAACATCAGTGCCTCGTCCCGAGCGGCTGTGTGTCGTTCAATCTTCGTTCACCATAGCCCGAGTTCATTAACGACGTGCCATTGTGGCGACATTCGCACCCTGCACTGCAAAACAAGCGCGCAGGTCATGCAGCGCCCAGCAAGTACGACCCGGCGTGACAGACGGATCGGTCCGCCCCGACCCGATGCTGCGCTCCGCAGTGGCCGTCATCACCTGGCGACGCCGGGTGGGAAGATGGCGGGGCGCCGGCAGCTAGCGTCACGGGCATGTGATGGCGGCGCGTTCCGGAACCCGGCGCCGCGCCGCTAGTCTCGCACGCCGTTCCGTATCCGGCCACTCGAGGGAAGTGCCGATGACACACCTGACACGGCGCCAGGCGCTGGCCGCTCTGGCGGCCACCGCCGCCGCCTCGGCTGACCGCGCGGCGCCGGCCGAGGCCGCCGTGCAGACCGGAAGGCCGGCGCCCGCCTTCTCGGTCACCGACACCAAAGGGCGTCCAGCACGCGCTGGCCGCCTATCGCGGCAAGACCGTGATCCTGGAGTGGACCAACCACGAGTGCCCCTACACGGTGAAGCACTACGCCACCGGCAACATGCAGGCCCTGCAGGCGGCGGCCACCGGCTCCGGCGCGGTCTGGCTCACCGTCGTCTCCTCCCGCCCGGCGCAGCAGGGCTACGTCGAGGCCGCGGAGGCCGACCGGCTGACGGCCAGCCGCAACGCCAAGCCCGACCGGCGGTCGCTGCTCGACCCCAAGGGCCAGCTCGGCCGGCTCTACGGCGCCAGGACCACGCCGCACATGTTCATCATCGACGGCGCGGGCGTGCTGGTCTACATGGGCGCCATCGACGACCGGCCCAGCCGCCAGCCACGCCAGCGTCAAGGGCGCCCGCAACTACGTGCGCGAGGCGCTGGACGCGATGGCCGCCGGGCGGCCGGTTGCCGTGGCCTCCACGCGGCCTTACGGCTGCTCGGTCAAGTATTGAGCGGCTGCGCTGCAGCGGCGACCTCGAACGGCAGTCGCGGCGTCGCAGTCAGGCATTCGCGCATCCTGCCGGTCTGCGACTGCGACCCCGACTCCCGCGCAAAATATAACGTGGCACGGCCATCTTCGTGCCGCGATGTGGCCGGATTGCTTCGCCGCCCTCGGGGAAGGATCTCACTTCACCACACTATGGGAGACTTTGCGATGCCTTGGAGAAGGTTGTCAGCGCTGGCGGCTGCGCTGGTGCTGGCGGGTGCGCTTGCGCGCGAAGCGCGTCGCGCAGCGCTGGGACAGGGACAGAGACAGGGACGGCGATCGGGTGGCGACCGCGCGAGTGGGTGCTGCTCGGCGAGAGGACGGTCGGCTTCAGGGTCGACCGCGACGTCATCAACATCGGCCACGCGGAAGACTGGTGCCGGGACCGCGGGTTCCGGCGGCTGCACCTGATCGCCGAGCGCAGCGACATCCACCTGATGTCGGTGCGGCTCGTCTACATGAACGGCTTCTCGGAGGACTTCCCCGTCGACCGGCTGATCCGCGAGGGCCAGGACCAGCCGATCGATCTGCGCGGCGAGAGGAAGTATCTGCAGCGCATCGAGATGATCTACCGCTCGCGTCCCAGCTTCGAGGGCCGCGCCATCATGAAGGTCTACGGCGTGCCGGCCCGCTTCGGCGGCCCGGACCCTGGGCCGCTGCCTCCGACCGATCCGGGCGCCCGGTCCGGGCGGCGGGCGCGACTGGGTCGAGCTCGGCTGCAAGCGCGTGTCGCTGTTCGGCGTCGATCGCGACAGCATCCGCGTCGGCCGCCGCGAGGGCCGCTTCAAGGCGATCCGGCTGCACGTGCGCGGCGCCGACATCCAGATGCTCGACCTCACGGTCGTCTACGCCAACGGGAGCCCGACACATCCGGTCCGCTCCCTGCTCCGGCAGGGCGACCGCACGCGGGCCGCTGGACCTGAGGGGCTGGGAGCGGTCGATCGACCGCATCGAGATGACCTACGTCACGATCCCCAATTTCAAGGGGCAGGCGACGGTCTGCGCCGAGGGCCTGCAGTAGCAGCGGCAGTCGCCAAATCGGCCACGCTCGTGCTGCAGCATGAAACGGGGAGGGCCGCCGAATGGCGGTCCTTTTCGCTTCTTGCCAGGACGGCCATATCCGGGGACAAAATCGTCCGCCTACCAGCACGCGTCGCCTTCCGCCGCGGCCGAGGCGGATTTCCTCGGCACAACGGATTCGCGCTCGCTGCTGCGTTCGGCGAAGATTGGGAAGCTGCAAGTAAGGAGGTGAAGCATGCGAAGTCTTGCCGCTATCACAGCCGCGCTCTTGTGCGCCGGACTGCATGGCGCCCGACGCACAGGCCGCGACGAGACGGGAACTGGGTCGAGCTCGGCTGCAAGGAGGTGACGTTCCTCGGCGTCGATCGCGACGTCGTCCGGGTCGGGCGCAGCGAAGGCCGGTTCAAGGCCATCCGGCTGGAGGCCAGGGGCAACGATGTCGAGATGCTCGATCTCAAGGTGGTCTACGCCAACGGCGAGCCCGACGACATCCCGGTGCGCGCCCTGATCAGACAGGGCACGCGCACGCGGGCGCTCGATCTGAGGGGCCGGCGAGCGCGCGATCCGGCAGATCGACATGGTCTACCAGAAGCGGCTCAACTTCCGGGGCAGGCGACGTCTGCGTCGAGGGCCTCGACTGAGGGTTTGCATACTGCTCGAATTTTTCCGGTATCTGCTGAATGAATGCCGATACGCATGGATTACTGCACGAATTTCTGCTGAATGGATCATGAGCGTGGTGTCCGGATGGTGTCAGACCTTTTCTGGTCTGACACCATCCGGGTTATTTCTGGCCGGGTTATTACTGGCAAGCGTCGCGGCAATCGGTATCTTTTCCGCCACCGGCCGAGTTCGGGGCGATTCTCGGAAGGCGCGTGTGGCATTTCCAAACTGAACGAGCCATTCATCTCGAGCGCCCTCCGACGGTTTGCATCCCGCGGCCGCGTTCAGGGGACGAGCCTCGATGTCGGGGAGCGCGCCGGATCGGCGCGGCAAGGTAGGGGCGCAATCAGCCAATGCAGCAGTACCATGGGACAGAGCGCCCGGCTGAGACCGAGCGTCCCGCCGATACCGGGCGCTCGGCCGCCACGGGATCGCGGGTGGGCAGGCTGATCAGGCGGACCTTTGCGCTCGCCTTCTTCGCGGCCCTCGCCGGCGTCGTCGTCTACGTCTCGATGCTGCCCGCCGTGCAGAGGCAGTTCACCGGCCGCCGGGCGGCCAGGATGCTGGCGAGGCCCGGTGCCGGTCACGGTGGCGCCGGCGCAGATCGACAACGTGCCGCTCTACCTCGAAGGCGTCGGCACCGCCAAGGCGCGCAGCACGGTGACCGTGCGCCCGCAGGTCGACGGCCGCATCCTCAGCATCAATTTCAAGGAGGGCCAGGAGGTCAAGCGCGGCGACGTGCTGGCCAAGATCGATCCCGCCACCTACCAGGCCCAGCTCGACCAGGCCGTCGCCAAGAAGGCGCTCGACGAGGCCGAGCTCGCCAACGCCAACCGCGACCTGGAGCGCTACACCAAGCTCGGCGCCAACATCATCGCCCAGAAGACCATCGACACCCAGAAGGCGCTGGTCGACAAGCTCACGGCCCAGATCCGAGCTCGACGACGCGGCCATCGCCAACGCCAAGGCGTTCCTCGAGTACACCACCATCGTCGCGCCCATCGACGGCCGCACCGGCATCCGCATGGTCGACGAGGGCAACCTGGTGCGCGCCAGCGACGCCGGCATCGTCGTCATCACCGAGCTCAAGCCCGTGAGCGTGCTGTTCACCCTGCCGCAGCAGCAGCTGGTCCAGGTCAGCAAGGCGCAGGCCAAGGGCGCGCTGGCGGTGGAGGCGCTCGACGCCGACGGCAAGTCACGCTCGATCGCGGCACGCTGCAGGTGGTCGACAACCAGGTCGACCCGGCAACCGGCACGATCAGGATGAAGGCGGAGTTTCCCAACGCCGACCTGCAGCTGTGGCCCGGCCAGTTCGTCAATGTCCGCCTGCTCATCGACACGCTCGAACGGGTCGTGGTGATCCCGACCCCCGCCGTCCAGAGGGGGCCCAACAACGCCACGTTCGCCTACGTCCTGCGGGCCCGAGGACCGCGTCAGCGAGCGCCCCGTCACGGTGGCGCACCAGTCCGAGACGCTGGCCGTGATCGCCGGCGGCATCGACGCCGGCGACAAGGTCGTCACCACCGGCTTCGCGCGCCTCAAGGACGGCGCCAGCGTCATCCGTCGCGCGCCCGAGCGAGCAGCCGCCGGCCACCGACCGCCGCTCCGCCGCCGCCGACCGCAAGGCGCGAGCCGCGCGCGCCGGCCTGCGCGCGGCCTGCGCGGGGGACATCGCAGAAGCTCTGCGCCAACGTCGAGCGCAGCAGGGGCGCCATCCGCGGCCTGCCTGCAAGCCAACGCCGCCCAGCTCTCGGAGGCGTGCAAGGCGCGCCAGGGCCGCGCGGCGCCGACGCACGAGGCCGCGCAAGGGCGCAAGGCCCGTGCGCAAGGCGGAAGGCGACGCGCATGAGCGCCCAATGAGCGTCTCGGCGCCCTTCATCGCCCGGCCGATCGCGACCGCGCTGCTGACCCTCGCCGTCACGCTGGGCGGGCTGCTCGGCTACCTGTGGCTGCCGGTCTCGTCGCTGCCGCAGGTCGACTTCCCGACCATCCAGGTCACCACCCAGCTGCCGGGCGCCAACCCCGAGACCATGGCCAACCTGGTGACGGCGCCGCTGGAGCGCCAGCTCGGGCAGATCCCGGCGCTCGTGTCGATGACGTCCACATCGTCGCTACGGCATCAGCCAGATCACCCTCCAGTTCAGCCTCAACCGCGACATCGACGCCGCCGCCCAGGACGTGCAGGCGGCCATCAACGCCGCCGGCTCGACGCTGCCGCGCACGCTGCCCTACCCGCCCGACCTACGCCAAGCTGAACCCGGCCGACGCGCCGATCATCACGCTGGCGCTGACCTCGGACACCATGCGCCTGCGCGACGCTCTCCGACCTCGCCGACACGCTGATGTCGCAGCGGCTCGCCTCGGTGTCGGGCGTCGGCCACGTGTCCGTGCAGGGCGGCATCAAGCCCGCGGTGCGCATCCAGGCGGACCTCGCGCGGCTCGCCTCCTACGGCCTCAGCATGGCCGACCTGCGGGCGGCGATCGCCGCGGCCAACGTCTCGGGGCCCAAGGGCTCGCTCGACGGCAAGTACCAGTTCTACACCATCTCCTCCAACGACCAGATCACCGACGCCGAGGCCTACAAGGACGGTGATCGTCGCCTACCGCAACAACGCGCCGGTGCTGCTCAAGGACGTGGCCGAGGTCGTCGACGGCCTGGAGAACACCAAGGTCGGCGGCTGGTTCCAGGACAAGCCCGCCGTCGTCATCGACGTGCACCGCCAGCCCGGCGCCAACGTCATCGAGACGGTGCAGCGCATCAAGGCCGAGCTGCCGCGCATCGAGCGCGCCGATGCCGAGCGGGGTGAAGCTCACCGTCGTCAGCGACCGCACCGGGACCATCCGCGCCTCCGTGCGCGACGTGCAGTTCACGCTCGTGCCTGAGCGTGGCGCTGGTGGTGCTGGTGGTGCTCCTGTTCCTGCGCAGCGGGCGCGCCACCGTCATCGCCGGCGTGACCCTGCCGGTGTCGCTGATCGCCACCTTCGGCGTGATGTGGTTCTGCGACTTCTCGCTCGACAACCTCTCGCTGATGGCGCTGACGATCGGCACCGGCTTCGTGGTCGACGACGCCATCGTCATGATCGAGAACATCGTGCGCCACATGGAGCGGGGCGAGAGGCCGCTGCGAGGCGGCGCTCAAGGGCGCGCGCGAGATCGGCTTCACGGTCATATCGCTCACGCTGTCGCTGATCGCCGTCTTCATCCCGCTCCTGTTCATGAGCGGCCTCGTCGGGCGCATGTTCCGCGAGTTCGCGCTCACCCTCACCATCGCCGTCGTCGATCTCGGCGATCGTCTCGCTCACGCTGACGCCGATGATGTGCTCGCGCCTGCTGCGCCACGAGGGCGAGCGCCGGCAGGGCCTCGTCTCGCGCTTCTTCAACGGCGCCATGGACCTCGTCGTGCGCGGCTATCACCGCAGCCTGCTGTGGGTGCTGCGCCACGAGCGCGCCACGCTGATCGTCACATTCGCCACGCTGCTCATCACCGTCGGCCTCTATCTGGTCGTGCCGAAGGGGTTCCTGCCGCTGCAGGACACCGGGCTCGTCACCGCGGTGATGGAGGCCGGCACCCGAGGTGTCGTTCGCCGAGATGGAGCGGCTGCAGAACGGCATCGCCGACACCATCCGCAAGGACCCCGACGTGGAGGGCGTGGTCTCGGTGGTGGGCGTGAGCGCCCTCAACCCCACGCCCAACACGGGCCACCTGAAGATCACCCTCAAGCCGCGCGACCAGCCGCAAGGCGAGCGTCACCGAGATCATCGACCGCGCCTGCAGCGCGCATCGCCGGCGTGCCCGGCATGACCGTCTACTTCCAGCCGGTCCAGGACATCCAGATCAGCACGCGCACGAGCCGCGCGCAGTTCCAGTACACGCTGATGGGCAGCAGCGCCGAGGAGGTCTCCAGTGGACCGGCCTGCTGGTCGAGAAGCTGCGCAACGTCCCCGGGCTGCGCGAGGTCGTCTCCGAGGCCCAGGACGGCGGCCTGCGCGCGTTCGTCAAGGTCGACCGCGAGACCGCCGGCCGGCTCGGCGTGTCGATGCAGGCCATCAACGACGCCCTCAACGACGCCTTCGGCCAGCGCCAGAATCTCGACCATCTACGCCCAGGCCAACCAGTACCGCGTGGTGCTGGAGGCGATGGACCAGTACCAGAGCGACCCGGCGGCGCTGTCGCGCGTCTACGTCCCGTCGAGCACCGGGGCCCAGGTGCCGCTCAGCTCGCTCGCCACCATCGAGCGCCGCACGGCGCCCCTCGTCATCCAGCACCAGGACCAGTTCCCGGCGGTGAC
>CAVWWJ010000004.1:0-184276 GCA_963758625.1 uncultured Alphaproteobacteria bacterium
CGCCCTGCCGCACCAGCACGACGCCATCGACGCCGCCAACCGCGCCGCCTTCGAGGAGTGCTTCACATCATCAAAAGGCCTGGACCGAGGAGATGCTCTCCTTCCAGGGGCAGTACTGAAATCCCCGCCCGGCGAGACGCCCTGGACGCTGGAGGCCACGGACAAATTGGGCAAAGGCGTCGAGGGCGGCATCCTCAAGTCTGTGGGCGTGGTGCCCAAACCCCTGCAGAAGCCGCATCCGCCGATCTTCCAGCCCTTTGCCTCATCCGAGCGCTCGATCCGCTGGTGCGCCGAGAACGGCGTCACCGCCATCCTGCCGCCCATGCACGAGACGCACGAGCGCCACCTTTCGAGGTGTACGCCGGCGCCTCGGGTCGCCCGCCGGGCGACGGCATGGGCATGCTGCGCGACATCATCATCGCCGACACGACGAGGAGGCGCGGCGCTGTGGACCGACTCGGCGACCTTCTGCGGCAACGCCTGGTTCGTGCCCTTCGGCTTCCGCCGCGGCATGCTGGACCCGGTGACGGGCGAAGCGCCGACGCCGGACGAGGCCATCGCCAAGGGCTACGCGCTGGTCGGCACGCTCGACACGGTGACCCGCGGCCTGGAGGCCTTGAAGCGGAAGCTCCCCGTGCAGTGGATCTTCGGCTGGACGCACAACACCCTGGTGCCGCACGCCAAGCTGATGCGCTCCATCGAGCTGTTCCACACCAAGGTGCTGCCGCGCGTGGCGTAGGTTGGGTCCCCCGCGGAGCGCAGACCCAACGCGCCATCGGATAGGTCTGTTGGGTCTTCGCTAACGCTCGACCCAACCTACGCCTGGGTGACATCATGATGCTGGAGCAGGCACTCGAGCGGTTGCGCCGGGACGTTCTCGCCATGAACGAGCCGGATCTGCCCTTGGAGGACATCGAGCGCTTTCAGTTCATTGCACTGGATGGCCAGGTCCACGTCGACTTTTACGGTGACTGGGGCGGCGAGGCGTATTCGAGGTTCGTGACCGAGGTTGCGCGAGAGCCGATGGCATCGGCAGTGGCCTCTATCCACATTGGCGGGCCGGACAAGGGCGCGAACGGGACGCGGCACTTCGATCTCACGCCGCTGGCCGAGGCGGCTGCTCAGTTTACAAATTTGCGCCACCTGCTGATCGAGCAAAATGAGCCCGCGGACCACAATCGCACCATCGTCGGCCGACCGGACTATGACGAAGAGGGTGTCCTCGCCGAGATCGCCAAGCGAGCACCGAGGCTGACGGACCTCACAACGCCCTCCGCACCAAACAGCGAGTTCTTCAAGGTCAGCCTGCCAGAACTGACACATCTCAATGTCGACGCCGGATACGACACTCAGGACTTCATACTGAATTTGAGCCGATCATCGGTATTGCCTCAACTGCGGTGTCTCGAGTGGGGCGAATATTGCGAGACCTATATGGAAGGTTGGCGCGAGAACTGCACGCCGCTCGCGCACTATCGAGATTTATTCCGTTCAGATGCATTCCGCTCCGTCCGCGCCTTCGTCTTCAAGAACCCCGCGTGCACGGTTGCCGAACTGGCGGAACTCAAGTCTCTGCGCCCGGACTTGCAAATGCTGGTGGTCCAATGAGCCACGAGTATGTGCACACTCAAAAGCCGCCGTCGCCCTCGGACGTAGGTCGGGTCAAGCGAAGCGCAGACCCCGACCCTACGTGCGGTCTGCCGTCACTCACGTCTCCTTCACCCCATACTCCAGGATGCCCTGCTCGTTGCCGTAGTACTTGTAGGGCAGGAACTTGCCGGACATGGTGATCTTCACCCGGTCGCCCT
The DNA here is from genome assembly GCA_963758625.1 of uncultured Alphaproteobacteria bacterium. Taxonomy (GTDB): domain Bacteria; phylum Pseudomonadota; class Alphaproteobacteria; order Rhizobiales; family Hyphomicrobiaceae; genus AWTP1-13. The sequence goes on from CAVWWJ010000004.1 coordinate 1,809, forward strand.
TGGGGTTGGGCAGGCGCTCGATCTCCATGTCGAAGTCGATGGCCGACATGATGCCGTCGCCGAACTCCTCCTCGATCAGCGCCTTCCACGCCGGGCCGTTCACCATCACCAGCTCGTAGAAGCGGTAGATCAGCGGGTCGGTGGGCGGCATCTGCGTGCCGCGGTAGGGCACCTCGTTCAGCATGCGCTCCTCGGCCGGCGACAGGCCGAACAGGGCGGCGGCCTTCTTCGCCAGCGGCTTCACCAGCTTCATCTGGCCCATCAGCGCGCCCACCACCAGCACCGGCGACATGCCGCCGATCTCGTCGGTGATCTGCTTCCAGGTCCAGCCCTTCTCGCGCTTGATGTCGAGGATCTTCTCGGTCAGCTCTTCGCGTCGCATGGGGGTTGCTCCCTTGGTTGCGGTTTGCGTGAAGACGAAGCGGTTGGCGGGCGCGCCGCGCGGTCGAGCGCAGCGGCGGCTCGGGCGCCGGCGCGCCGCTCGCGCCGATCAGCTTACGCCGCGGAAACGCGGGCTGCTGGCGAGATGGAGCGCCGGCGCCTGCCCGGGCGGTTGGGGGTGAGAGGCCGTCGTTGCATTGGGCGCTGACACTGCGGTTGGACGGATGACGGGCGGATTGCGGTCGGCGGGGCGCGCCTCGGGATGCAGCGCCAGCTCGCGCGAGCGCGTGACGAGGAAATCGATCAGATGGTTGCGCAGCGGATAGTAGTTGGCGTGCTTGTGCAGCTCGGCGCGCGATGCGGTCCTTGGGCAGCGTGTTCTCCACGATCTCCGCCACCCAGGCCTTGGGGCCGTTGGTCATCAGCAGGATCTTGTCGGCCAGCAGCAGCGCCTCGTCGACGTCGTGCGTGATCATGAACACGGTCTGCCGGGTGGCGTGCCGGATGGCGATCACCTCGTCCTGCAGCGAGCCGCGGGTCAGCGCGTCGAGCGCCGAGAACGGCTCGTCCATCAGCAGCATGCGCGGCTCGATGGCGAGCGCGCGGGCGATGCCGACGCGCTGCTTCATGCCGCCCGAGAGCTGCGCCGGCTTCTTCATCTCCGAGCCGTCGAGATGCACCAGCGCCAGGTACTTCATGGCGTGCTCGCGGATGCGGCTGCGCGGCCAGTCGGGATGGCGCGAGGAGACGGCAAGCTCGACGTTGCCCAGCGCCGAGAGCCACGGCATCAGCGCGTGGCCCTGGAAGATCACGGCGCGGTCGAGGCTCGGGCCTCGACGTGCTTGCCGGCGGCGATGATGTTGCCGGCGGTCGGCGTGTCGAGGCCGGCCAGGATGTTGAGGATGGTCGACTTGCCGCAGCCCGAGTGGCCGATCACGCAGGCGAACTCGCCCTCCTCCACCCCGAACCACAGGTCCTCGAACACGGTGAGCTCGCCCTTGCCCGACGGCTCCGGAAACCGCCGCGTCAGGCCCTCGACGCTGATGAAGGCCTTGCTCATCGGCGCCCCGCGCCGCGCGTCCCCTCTCCCCCTTGCGGGGAGAGGGTCAGGGTGACGGGCAGCGGAACATGAGGTGAGCGGCCGTGCCTTGTGGCTGCCCCTCACCCCTAGCCCTCTCCCCACAAGAGGGAGGGGAACCCGAGCGCGTGCGGAGAGCTCGTCCGCTAATCCGCATAGGCCACCGCGCGCTGCAGCCGCGCCATCAGCTGGTCCAGCGCCATGCCGACCACGCCGATGAACAGGATGGCGGTGATGACGTTGGTGATGGAGAGGTTGTTCCACTCGTTCCACACGAAGTAGCCGATGCCGGTGCCGCCCACCAGCATCTCGGCCGCCACGATCACCAGCCAGGCGATGCCGATCGAGATGCGCATGCCGGTGAGGATGGTCGGCGCCGCCGCCGGCAGGATCACGCGCCAGGCGGTGCGGCCCGGGCCCATCTCCAGCGTCTTGGCGACATTGAGCCATTCGCGCCGCACGGTCGCCACGCCGAACGCGGTGTTGATCAGCATCGGCCACAGCGAGCAGATGAAGATCACGAAGATCGCCGAGATGCCGGAATCGCGGATGGTGTAGAGCGCGAGCGGCATCCAGGCGAGCGGCGAGATCGGCTTCAGCACCTGGATGAAGGGATCGAGCGCGCGGCTCATCAGCGGCGACATGCCGATCAGGAACCCGATCGGGATCGCCACCGCCACCGCCAGCAGATAGCCGGCCAGCACGCGCGCGATCGAGTAGGCGAGCTGGATGCCGATGCCCTTGTCGTTGGTGCCCTTGTCGTAGAACGGGATCGCGCAGGTGCTGCCAGAATCTTGGCGCCGACATCGGCCGGCCCCGGCATCGCCGACTTGCCCTGCGTGGCGGTGACGCCCATCAGCTTGGCGTACTCGGGGTCCATCTTGACCACGGTGCCGGTGCCGGCAGTGCCGACGTGCCAGACGCCGAGGAACGCCGCGAGGATCAGCAGCGAGACGAGACCCGCGCGCAGGCTGAGCCACATCTGCCGTGCTCTCCGCTGCCTCGCTCCGCGTCAGGCCGCGCGCTTGATGGCGAAGCTCTTGATGTAGTCCTCGGGCTTGTCGGGATCGAAGGTCTTGCCCATCACCACGAAGGTCTTGCTGGTGGCGGTGGGCGGCGTCAGCCCGACCTCCTTCATGAGCTTGGCGGTGTCGGTGGCGAGGAACACCTGGCTGCGCGACGCCGGCATAGTCGACGTCGCCCTTGATCTGGCCCCAGCGCTTCATCTGGGTCATGATCCACACCGCGAACGACTGCCAGGGGAAGGGATCGAAATCGATGCGGTCTGGCACGGTCTGCACGTTGCCGAGGCCGTCGGCGAAGGTGCCGGTCAGCACCTGCTCCACCACCGTCACCGGCTGGTTGAGGTAGTTGGCGGGCGCGATCGCCTCGGCGATCTGCTTGCGGTTCTCGGGCTTGGCCGCGAACGCCGTGGCGTCGATGATCGCCTTCAGCAGCGCCGCGTAGGTGTTGGGCATGGTGGTGACGAACTCCTGCGACGCGGCGAACGCGCAGCAGGGATGGCGATCCCAGATGCTCCTTCGACAGCACGTGGATGAAGCCGACGCCGTCGTAGACCGCGCGCTGGTTGACGGGGTCGGGCGCCGAGGAAGCCGTCGATGTTGTCGGCGCGCAGGTTGGCGACCATCTCCGGCGGCGGCACGGCGCGGATCTGGATGTCGGTGTCGGGGTCGATGCCGTGCTCGGCCACGTAGTAGCGCAGCAGGTAGTTGTGCATCGAGTAGTCGAACGGCACGGCGAACTTGAAGCCCTTCCAGGTCTTCGGGTCGCGCTTGTCCTTGTGCTTGACGGCGAGCGTGATGGCCTGGCCGTTGATGTTCTCCACCGCCGGCATCGTGTAGGGGATCGGCGTTGGAGCCGGCGCCCAGCGTGATCGCCAGCGGCATCGGCGAGAGCATGTGGGCGGCGTCGTATTCCTTGTTCAGCGTCTTGTCGCGGATCACCGCCCAGCCGGCGGTCTTCACCACCTCGACGTTGAGGCCGTGCTTGGTGTAGAAGCCCATCGGGTGCGCCATGATGATGGGCGTGGCGCAGGTGATGGGGATGAACCCGACCTTGAGGTCCTTCTTCTCCGGCGTCGCGGCCTGCGCGAACGCCTCGATGGCGGTGCCGAGCGGGAAGAACTGCGAGATCGCCGCGAGCGCGGTGGAGGCGCCGACGGCGCGCAGGAAGGCGCGGCGCGGCCTCGGTCCTCGGGGAAGAGGGCGCGCACGACCGCCGATTCCACTACACGCGCTGAGGCGCTGCGTCGCCGAGGGAGCTGGCGACCTCGTCGTGCTCGGCTTGGCTCGCATGGCCTCCGCAGCTGCACCCGGCGCGCTTCAGGGGACGATCGGCATCGAAGGGGTCTTGCAGGCTCATGGGTTCCCAACGCTTGTAAATTGACCAGGGCTGCCGCTACCGGCATCGTGCGGCGGCGAACAGATTTCGGAACGAGCAGAGCAACCACCGTGCCAGCCACGGCAGGCGATGCGTAGAAGCCCGCAAAACAGGCAAGTCCTCCCGCTGGCGTCCTCCTGGCAGGCGCAATTTCTGATCCGATCATGGACTCGGATGCCCTTTGGTTGTTCAGGTTGCCAAAAAACCGTGCGGTATGGGCAGAGGCGGCAGCTGAAGATGCGTGGAAAGCTCAGCGGGCGGAGCGCGAACGAGACCAGGCTCGCCAAGCCAGGAACCCACACTCGATGCAGATCGCGCGGTGCCCGCCTGGCGGCTGCCTGCGTCGGCCTGACGGCGATGGGCATCGCCGCTTCGGTTGCGTTGGGACAGAGCGCCAACGTCGCGGCGCCGTGGCGGTCGTTTTTCCAGCGGCCGACAGGGCCGCCGCCCGCTCCGCCCGACAACGCCGCGACGCCCGATAAGATTGCGCTGGGCGCCAGGCTGTTTGCCGATCCACGCCTCTCGGGCAGCGGGCAGCGCTCCTGCGCCAGCTGCCACGAGCCAAGGCGCGGGCTCACCGATGGCCGGCGCAAGGCGCGCGCTGCGTCGGGCGGGGACCTGCAGCGCAATACGCCTGCGCTGTGGAACCTCGCCTGGAGCAGGCACTACTTCTGGGACGGGCGGGCGCCCACCCTGGAGGCGCAGGTGCGCGCGCCGATCGAGGCTCCGGAGGAGATGGGCGGAGACTGGCCGGCGATCCTCGCCCGCCTCGAGGCGGATGCCGATCTCGCAGAGCGCTTCCGCGCCGTCTTCGTGGACGAGCCGCCGGTATCACGCGAGGCGGTCGTCAAGGCGCTCGCCGCCTACGTGCGCTCGCTCGTCTCCCCGCCGACGAGGTTCGACGCCTGGATCGAGGGCGACGCGAGGGCTCTCAGCGCCGCCGAGGTGCGCGGCTTCACCCTGTTCACCGGCAAGGCCGGCTGCGTGCTCTGTCACGCCGGCTGGCGCTTCACCGACGACCGGTTCCACGACATCGGCCTGCCGGGCAAGGACCCCGGCCGCGGCGCGGTGCCCGGCGGCACGCCGGGGCTCGGGGCCTTCAAGACGCCCAGCCTGCGCGAGCTTGCGCACACTGCGCCCTACATGCACGACGGCTCGCTGCCAACTCTTGCCGCGGTGCTCGCCCACTACAGCGGCGGGTTCGTGCGCAGACCCTCGCTGGCTCCCAACATGAAACGCGACCTGCGCTTCGGCGCACAGGAGAAGGCCGACCTCGCAGCCTTCCTGCGCACCCTGTCGAGCGAGAAGACGCCGCACCCATGAAAAAACGAGGCGGCCGAGCCGCCTCGTCAATTGGTCGAGCGCGCTTGCAGGTAGAGCAGCCTCAGCCGCGGCTGCGCTCGTACCTGGCGATCTCCTCCGCCAGAGCCACATAGTCCTCGCACGCCACGCCGCAGCGCTTGGCGATCTCGGCCAATTGCTCGCGCGCCTTGCCGGGCTCGCCGATCTGCAGGTAGGCCTCGCCGAGGTACTGGCGTGTGGTCGTTGCCTCGGGCCGGGTAGCCAGCGCCTCGAGGTAGTAGGGGAAGGCTTCCTCCACGCGGCCGAGCTTGCGCAGCGTGAAGCCGACCATGGTCTGGATGCGCGGATCGTCCTGGTTGGTGGCCGTCCGCAGCGTGGCGAGCGCGGCGGCGTGCTCGCCGTTTTTCGCCTGCCAGTAGCCGAGGCTGTAGATCTGATCCTGATCGAGGGAGCTGTTCTTCTCCTTCTTCTTGCTCTCCCCCTTGCCCTTCTCCTTGGGCTTGGGTTTCGGCTTGTCCTTCGGCGGGTCGGGCGGGGGATCGCCGACGGCCCACGACCCCTCCGGGGCAAAGGCTACAATCGCCAAGGCGGCAGCGGCGGCCACCAGCCATTTCCTTGCGCTAGGCTCGAGCATGCGCTCTCCTCTCGATCTGTTCGAAACGCCGATTCCCTCGTCGCGATCCTCAAGACGGTGGAGCCTAGCCGGAAATTCCCCGTTCAGCATTCACAGCGGTGTGAAGGTGAACTGGAGACGCAGCCTTCCCAGCTCGGGCCCATGCGCATAAGGGCCAAGAGGGCCTCAAACCATGACCTGCGTGCCGACCTCCACCACGCGATCGCTGGGAATGCGGAAGTAGTCGGTGGCGTCCTCGGCGCGTCCGGCGAGCCAGATGAACAGCCGCTCCTGCCAGCGCGGCATCTCCGACTTGAGGCTGGTCTTGAGGGAGCGCCGCGACAGGAAAAAGGAGGTGGCGGCAATGTCGATATTAAGGTCCTTGCGCCGGCAGTGCTCGATGATCTTCGGCACGCTCGGGGTCTCCATGAAGCCATAGTGCGCGACGACCCGAATGAAGTTGTCTGCCACCCGGTCGATCTCGATGCGCTCGTGGCGCGCCACCCGAGGCACGTCCTCGGTCTTGATGGTGAGGGTGATGTTGCGCTCGTGCAGCACGCGGTTGTGCTTGAGGTTGTGCAGCAGCGACGTCGGCGCGGCCATGGGATCGGCGGTGAGGAACACGGCCGTTCCCGGCACGCGGTGCGGAGGCTTGGCCTCGAGCTTGCGCACCAGCCATTGCAGGTCAGCCTCGTTCTTGCGCGTAGCGCGGCCGAGGGTCTTGGAGCCACGCACCCAGGTGAACACCAGAAGCGCGACCGTGCCGCCCATCAGCAGCGGCAGCCAACCTCCTTCGGGGATCTTCAGCAGGTTGGCGGTCAGGAACATCTGCTCGATCAGCAAGAGCGGAACCATCAGGGCCGCCGCCTTCCACACCGGCCATTTCCAGAGCCGCCAGATCACGAAGAACGCCATCAGGCTGTCGATTACCATGGTTGCGGTCACGGCCAGACCGTACGCCCCGGCCAGATCGGTGGAGCTGCGGAATGTCATGGTAATCAGCAGCACGCCAACGAGCAGAATTTGATTGACGCGCGGCAGATAGATCTGCCCGGCGACGCTCTCCGAGGTGTGGCGGATCTGCAACCTCGGTATCAGTCCAAGCTGTATTGCCTGTCGGGTGAAGGAGAAGGCGCCGGTGATTACCGCTTGGCTGGCGATGACAGTTGCTAACGTCGCCAGGATCAACATTGGGAAGAGCACCCAGCCCGTTTGAATCGGATAGAGTCGGTAGAAGGGATTCTCGATCGCATCTGGGTGCGCAAGCAGCAGCGCTCCCTGCCCGAAGTAGTTCAACATGAGCGCCGGCAGCACGATGCAAAGCCAGGCCATGCGGATGGGCTTGCGCCCGAAATGGCCGAGATCGGCGTAGAGTGCCTCGGCTCCGGTTGCGACGAGGAAGACGAGGCCCATGACCATGAGCCCGGTCAGCTTGTGTGTCAGGAGAAATTGAACGCCGAGCGCGGGGTTGAGCGCGAGGAAGACGCGCGGCGAGTCGACAAGGTGCATCAGCCCGCCAGCGGCGAGCACGCCGAACCAGACGAGCATCACTGGGCCGAAGAATTGAGCCACCTTCGCAGTGCCGCGCGACTGCACCGCGAAAAGGCCGATCAGAATGGCGATCGTGATCGGCAGCACCGCCAGCTCGAGCAGCCGCGCCCAATCAAATTGCGGGGCCATCTCTGTGAGTTGCGGTGCCGCAAGCTTGAGGCCTTCCACGGCGGAGAGCACCGAGATCGCCGGCGTGATGACGGCATCGCCATAGAAGAAGGCGGCGCCCGCCACGCCCAGTATCAGAAGAAGGGGGGCGCTACGCTTGGCCACCGATTGCCCAAGCGCCATCAAGGCGAAGGTGCCGCCCTCGCCCTTGTTGTCGGCGTTGAGCAGGATCAGCACATACTTGAGCGTGACAATAAGGAGCAGCGTCCACGTCATGAGCGAGAGAATGCCGAGCACCGCCTCGGCTCCCGACAGACCGTGCTGGGTGGCGGCCTTCACGGCCTCTTTCAGGGCATAGAGGGGGGAGGTGCCGATGTCGCCGTAGACGACGCCGATCGAGCCCAACGCAAGCGCCCAGAACTGCTTGTCCGGAGTGCCGTGCCCGCTATCCGCACTGGGCGCCGCGGCCATTCGATGTTGCATGTCGGCAGTTTCCGACTGCTGGAGGCGCAGGAGCCAAAGCGAGTGGGCGCGGCTTATACACTGGCGCCCGGCGTCGCGAAAGAGCACCAGCGCAACCTCCTCAAGCGCCGATGTGGAAGGCGCGCAGCGGGGTGCTCGCGCACGAGCACAACCACGGCCACCGCAAAACATCGTTCAGTCAACTTCGAGGCTCCAGATGCGCGGCTCGGCGAATTCCAGGGAATTCCCGGCTGGATCGCGGAAGTAGATCGACCGGCCACCCATCGGCCACTCGAAGTCGGCCTCGACCGTGACGCCCTTGCGCCGAAGCCGCCCGACCCAGGCCTCGATCTCGGCCCCCGTGGCGCGGAAGCAGACGTGCCCCGGCCCGCGCGCACCATGCGCCGGAACTGGCAGCGCATCGGGCGCCGGCCCCACCTCCGTGGCCTCCGGGTTGAAGATCAGCAGCACCTGGCCGCCGCAGCGGTAGAACAAGTGCCGACCAGCGACGCTGACGAAGGGCTCGAGGCCCAGCACGTCGCGGTAGAAGGCCTCGGCCGTGCTCAGGTCGCGTGCGTAGAGCACGGTCTCGAGGATGCCCGCCGGGGTCATGGCCAAGCTCATGGGCAAGGCTCCGAACCAAGCGCACCCGCAAGTGGGGGCGCAGCCTCACGTCACGGTCAGCTTCTGCAGCGAGATCAGCTCGCCCACGCCCTTTCTAGCCAGCGCCATCAGCTGGTCGAACGATTCCTGCGAGAAAGGTGTAGTTTCGGCGGTGCCTTGCACCTCGACGATGCCGCCCGAACCCGTCATCACGAAGTTGGAGTCGGCATCGGCCTCGGAATCCTCGGGATAGTCGAGGTCGAGCACAGGAATACCCTTGTAGAGCCCGCAGGACACGGCAGCCACATGGTCGCGCAGCACGCCGTCCTTGATCATGTCGCGGCTGCACATCCATTTGATGCAATCGTGCAGCGCCACCCAGGCGCCCGTGATGGCCGCGGTGCGCGTACCGCCGTCCGCCTGCAGCACGTCGCAGTCGATGGAGATCTGCCGGTCGCCGAGCTTGGGGAGATCGACGACGGCGCGCAACGAGCGGCCGATCAGGCGCTGGATTTCCTGCGTGCGCCCACTCGGATGCCCGGCCGTGGCCTCGCGCCGCGTTCGCTGCACCGTAGCCCTCGGCAGCATCCCGTACTCGGCCGTCACCCAACCGCGTCCCTGTCCTTTGAGCCAGGGCGGAAGCCGGTCCTCCACCGTGGCCGTGCACAGCACGTGGGTGTTGCCGAACTTGATGAGGCAGGAGCCCTCGGCATGCATGGACACGCGCCGGTCGATGGAGACCGGGCGTAGCTCGTCGGGCTTGCGTCTCGAAGGCCGCATTACATTTACGTCGCGCCGATGTTCAGGATTTACGGCTCCGGGCGCACACTAGGCGACCACTCTGCCGCCTTCAACAGGTAATCCTGCGCATCGTTGCCGCTCTCGGACCGGCCGGCTTGCATCGTGCGATACCCAGCTTCTCGGTAGGCGGACGACTGGCAGATGCACCCCAGTGGCTGCACCCGGCGGGAAGACCTGGTCGCGCTTCGAGGTTGGATGACCACCGCCGTCCATGGCGCCGCGCCGGCTCGTAATTCTCTTTCGGGCCAGAGCTTTGCAGGAATTGCGCCGTCTCTTTGGTGCGCCGCAACAGCGGCACTGCGAACTGCCACCAATGGCCGTGCGCGGCCGATTTGACACCGCAGGGTTGCTGATCTAGGTTCCGGCCGCCTTGCGAGCGCCCAAATGATGGGAACAGTCCTCAGAGGGCCGCAAGCGGCTCGCCTCTCCGGGCGAAGGGGGCCCACGCCAGATGTAGCATGCATGCCTTCGGGCGGACTGTGTGCTGGGATATCAGTCAGTCGAGGGCATGACAGGGGCAAGCACCGGCCCCGGTCTTGCGCCCGGTGGTTTGCAGTTGAGACCGCCCGTCCCGCGCTGGGGCCGGACTGATCCGTGGTGCGGGTACGAGATGGCACATCCTGGCGTTTAGGGTCCTATTCGCAGGGAGACAGAGAAGGCCAGATGGAACTCGGCGACTTGATCACGCTGGACGCAATCATCCCGAAGCTCGTGGCCAAGACCAAGAAGCAGGTGCTCCAGGACTTGGCGGAGAAGGCCGCGGCTCTGCCGGGGTTGGACAGCCGCGAAATCCTCGAGGCGCTGCTGCAGCGTGAGCGCGTGGGCTCCACCGCAGTAGGGCGCGGCGTCGCCATACCGCACGGCCGGCTCGCGGGGCTGCAGCGCATCGTTGCCGTGTTCGCGCGGCTCGAGCGGCCGGTCGACTTCGAGGCCCCCGACGAGGAGCCCGTCGATCTCATCTTCGTGCTGCTGGCGCCCGAGGACGCCGACGGCGACCATCTCAAGGCGCTCGCCCGCATCTCGCGCCTGACGCGGGAGCCGCACATGATCGAGCGCCTCAGGTCCTCTTACGATCGCGCGACGCTCCATGCGATCCTGACCGAGCCATCGACGGTGCAGGCGGCCTGAGGTTGAACGGTGGCGTCGAGCGGGTCTGACCCCGTTCAATCAGCCGAGTACAGCGAGGGCGCCGAGCGCGCCCAGCCCGATGCCGCCGACGATGATGCGCCACCAGCCGAACGGCGCCAAGCCGTGCCGGCTGACGAAGTCGAGCAGATAGCGCACCACCACGACCCCGGTGACGAAGGACACCACGAACCCGATGGCGATGCTCGTCACGTCGTCGAAACCTAGAAGCGCATAGTTCTTGTAGAGGTCGTAGGCGAAGGCCCCCGCCATGGTCGGCATGGCGAGGAAGAACGAGAACTCCGTCGCCGAGCGCTTGTCTGCCCCGAGAAGGAGCGCGCCGACGATGGTGGCGCCGGAGCGCGACACGCCCGGAACCATCGCGGCGGCCTGGCACAGCCCGATGGCGAAGGCGACGGGGACAGGATAGTCCATGGCGTCGTGATAGCGCGGCTGCAGCTTGAGCCTGTCAACGAAGAGCAGGACGATGCCGCCGACGACCAGCGTCGTACAGATCGAGCCAGGGCGACTCGAACAGCACGGCCTTGATGAACCGGTGCGCCGCCGCTCCGATCACGGCCGCCGGCAGAAACGCAACGAGCACGGCCAGCACGAACCAGCGGGTGCGCGCATCGCGCGGCAGGTCGAAGAGCAGGCGCAGGAGCTTGGCGGCGTAGACGCTGAGGATCGCCAGTATGGCCCCGAGCTGGATCAGCACCACGAAGGTCTGCCCAGGCGAGGAGATGCCGAGGAGATTCTGGACGAGCAGCAGGTGCCCGGTGGAGGAGACGGGAAGAAACTCAGTCAGCCCTTCGATGAAACCGAGCAGGATCGCCTGCCAAGTCTGCATGGCGTTCCCTCGTGCTTCGGGCAGACCGCAGCTTGATGATGAGCCTCTTCCAGTACGCCTGCAAGCCAGCGCTCTCAAGTACACGCCAAGCTTGTGGCCCAATTCCCTGCTGGTTGTGGCTGACCGGCACCGTTATCCTGAGCCGTCAAGCCGGGGCTGCCAACCACCTGCTCTGGCGCCTGTCTCGCGCCGGATGCGGGCAACACCGGCCTTCGCCGGTGCGGGCAAGTGCCGGGATGAAACGGGGTCCGGGGTTGTGCCAAGCCCCAAGCTCCATCTGAACGCATCGATTGGCGATGACCGGGAACCTGAAGCAGCTGGTGCTGGATGAGGCGCAGGCCGCCGGGTTCGCTGTTGCGCGCATCACCACGCCCGAGGCGATCGGCCCCGTCGTCGCCGACCGCCTCCGCCACTTCCTGCGCGAGGGGCGTCACGGCGACATGGCTTGGATGGCCGCCACAGCCGAACGGCGCGGTCATCCTCTCGGCCTGTGGGCCGAGGCGCGCTCCATTGTCATGCTCGGCCTCAGCTATGCGCCCCGGAGCGATCCGCTGGCAGGGCTGGCGCAGCCGGATCGCGGCGTCGTCTCCTGCTACGCTCAAAGCAGCGACTACCACGACGTGGTGAAGGCCGGCCTCAAGCGCGTCGCCGGTGCCCTGGCGCAGGAGAGCGGCGCCGAGGTGAAGGTGTTCGTCGACACCGCGCCACTGATGGAGAAGCCGTTGGGCGAGGCGGCGGGCCTCGGCTGGCAGGGCAAGCATACAAACCTCGTCTCGCGCGAGCACGGTTCATGGCTGTTCCTCGGCGCGATCCTGACTTCGGCCGCCCTCGAGCCCGATCCGCCGGCGACCGACCACTGCGGCAGCTGCCGCCGCTGCCTCGATGTCTGCCCTACCGCTGCGTTCCCAGCGCCCTATCAGCTCGATGCGCGGCGCTGCATCGCCTACCTCACGATCGAGCACAAGGGCCACATCGCCCGCGAGTTCCGCAAGGCGATCGGCAACCGCGTGTTCGGCTGTGACGACTGCCTCGCCGTGTGTCCCTGGAACAAGTTCGCCGCTGCCGCACACGACGTTCGGCTGCGCGTGCGCGACGAGCTGAACTCGCCCCCCTTGCCGAGCTGCTCGCTCTCGACGATGCCGCCTTCCGCAAGCGCTTCGCTGGGACGCCGGTGAAGCGCACCGGCCGCGACCGTGTGCTGCGCAATGCCCTGATCGCCGCCGGCAACTCGGGCGATGAGAGCCTCGTTCCGGCGGTGCGGCGTCTCCTCGCCGACCCCTCGCCGCTGGTCCGCGCCATGGCCGTCTGGGCGCTGGCGCAACTGGTCGATGTCGAGACCTGGAGCCTCGCCAGGAGCCTCGACGCTTCACGTGAAACAGACCCGGCTGTGCGGGCGGAATGGAGCCCGGAGGGGGCCTGAATGCGGCTCTTCTGCTTCGGATACGGCTACTCGGCGGAGAGCCTGGCGCGGCGGCTCAGCCCACGCAACCTGAGCGTCGCGGGCACCCGGCGGAGCCCGCCCGCTGCCTCCGAGCCGGGGGTGGCGCTCGCCACCTACAAGGGCGACGGGCACTGCGCCGAGGTGCGCGATCTCCTGCACGGCAGCACGCACGTCCTGGTCAGCATCCCGCCGGACCTGGAGGGCGACGTAGTGCTGCGCCACTATCGCGAGGATCTGGCCGGCCTCCCCGACCTCGCCTGGGTCGGCTATCTCTCGACCGTCGGCGTCTACGGCGACCAGAAGGGCGCGTGGGTCGACGAGGAGAGCCCCACGTCCCCGGCGCTCGAGCGCAGCCTCCTGCGCCTGGAGGCCGAGGAGGCCTGGCTCGGCTTCGCCGCCGAGACGGGCCGGCGTGTGGAGGTCTTCAGGCTCGCCGGCATCTATGGGCCCGAGCGCAGCGTCATCGACAGCCTCAGGGCCGGCACCGCGCGCTGCATCGTCAAGCCCGGCCAGGTTTTCAACCGCATCCACGTCGACGATGTGGCGCGCGTGCTGGCGGCCGCGATCGACACCGATACGGGGCATCGCATATTCAACGTCGGCGACGACGAGCCGGCCCCGCCCGAGGACGTCGTGGCCTACGCCGCCGAGCTGCTCGGCCTGCCGGCGCCGCCGCCCATGCCCTTCGACCAGGCGGGCCTCAGCGGGATGGCTGCCAGCTTCTGGGCCGAGTGCAAGCGCGTGAAGAACACCCGCATCCGCCGCGACCTCGGCGTCGAGTTGCTCTACCCCACCTATCGCGAAGGCCTGCGCGCCCTGGCCGCCGGTTGATGCGACACCCGTGCGCGTACCACCCCGGACTTGATCCGGGGGCCGTCCATACATGACGGGTCGCGTGCCGATGGCCTCGCCCGCTGCGCTGGAAGCGATTCTGGGGCACCTCGCCGCCTCGCAGGTACCTGGGAGCCCCACGGCACCGAGCCTGGCCAGGAGCGCTCTGCAGCGCGAATCCCGCGTCGCTTCTGCAACCGCGCAGTGGCGTGCGCAACGAAAAAGGCCCTCGGTCCGTAGGGACAAGACCGAGGGCCCAGTGACGGGATCTGGGCCCAGTCCTCTGTGGAAGAAGCACCCGGCCCTTATTGTCAGAGCGCAACCGCTCTGTGCCTTGGAGCCTTAACGTGATTCGTTCCATTCGTGTTGTTCAGGACACTCTGCCGTCTTTCAGGCGACATCGCGCAGGACCGATTTGACGGCGCCGCCGCATCGCCCGAGAATTGCGCCATGGGAAGCCAAACCTTCGACCACATCGTCATCGGCGCGGGCGGCATGGGCTCGGCGGCGATCTATGAGCTCGCCAGACGCGGCCGGCGCGTGCTGGGGCTCGAGCAGTTCGACATTCCGCATGAGCTGGGCTCCTCGGCCGGCTCGACGCGCATCTTCCGCTTCGCCTACTTCGAGCATCCGAGCTACGTGCCCCTCATGCGCCTCTCCTTCGCCCGCTGGCAGGCGCTGGAGCGCGATTTCGGCGAGCGCCTGCTCACGGCGACCGGCGGCCTCGATCTCGGCCTGCCGACCGGCCGAGTAGTCATGGGCGCCAAGGAGGCCTGCCGGCTGCACGGGCTGAGGCACGAGGTGCTGAGCGCCGGCGAGGTGGAAAGGCGCCACCCGGCATGGCGCCTGCCGCCCGAGTTCGAGGCCGTCTGGCAGCCCGAAGCCGGCTTTCTGCCTGCAGACCGGGCCATCGTTGCCCACGCCACCTTGGCGCGCAGGCTCGGTGCCGAGGTGCGCGAGAACGAGCCCGTGCTGCGATGGAAGGCCGGTGGCGACCGCGTCGAGGTCGAGACGGCGGCGGGCCGCTACGAGGCCGGCTCGCTCGTCCTCGCTGCCGGCGCGTGGACCTCCAAGCTCATCGGCGCGTTCGAGACCCTGGCGGTCCCGCAGCGGCAGGTCGTGGGCTGGTTCCGGACCGCCGGCCGGCAGTTCGCGCCGGAGTCCTTTCCCGTTTTCATCCTCGATTGTCCGGAGCGCGGCAACTTCTACGGCGTTCCCGAGCGTGCCGCAGGCGAGGGCTTCAAGGTCGGCAAGTTCCGCCATCGCGAGGAGGATGTGGACCCCGACACCGTCGACCGGCGCATCACCGACGACGATGAGGCGGTGCTCACCTGGATCGGACGCTACCTCTCCGCTCCGATGGGCCCAGGGGTGAGCTTCAAGACCTGCATGTTCGTGAACTCGCCCGATGGCCAGTTCATTGTCGACACCCTGCCCGCGCATCGCAACGTGGCTGTCGCCGCCGGCTTCTCCGGCCACGGCTACAAGTTCTGCTCCGGTATCGGTGAGATCCTCGCCGACCTCGCCATGCACGGGGCGACGCCCCACGACATCGGCCTGTTCAGGCTCTCGCGGCTGAGTTGATGGGGTCAGACCCCTCGCCTCCGACGTCGGAGCTTCAACTCGAGCCTCGATGCGAGGGGTCTGACCCCGTTCCGCCCGTTCCTCGCCTGATGAAGGTGTCCTTGATGACGCGGCCGGCGTTGGCGGCCTGCGCCCACAGCGTCGACCAGGCCGGAGCGCCCCTCAAGTCACTCAGCGAGCGCAGCAGGCGGGCGCGCTGCGCGTCGGGCACCAGCTCCATGATCCTGGCCCACAGCGCGTCGATGTTGTAGGGGGCGGCGCCGCCATCGATGCGCACCGGCACGATGTCGGCTGGGGCGAAGCCCAGCTCCTCGCCGGCCGCCTGCATGGCGCCCAGGATCGCCTGCGCCTTGGGGCGCTTTGCCTCGCTCAGATCGTAAGGCGGATCCCATTCGTGGAAGGGGCGCAGTGCGTCGATGTGGGTCAGCACCAGCAGCATGGGCGGGCGGCGCCGGTTGGGCTCGCCCGCGAAGTGCTGGCGGATCGCGGTGAGCGCCTGCCGGTCGGGCTCGCGCGCGGCCCGGCTGGCGGAGGCGACCCAGAGCACCATGTCGACGTTGGCAGCGTTGCGGATCACGGCATCGACCCCGCCGCGGCCCGTGAGACCCGGACTGTCCACCAGCAGCGCCGCCGGCAGGCCCTCGTGGGTCAGCTTGTAGGCCGTGAAGCTCTGGGTGGACGGCAGGGCGTCGACCTCGCGCCTCCACCGCGTTGGCGAGCGCATTGACGAGGCTCGACTTGCCGGCGCCGGACTGCCCCGCCACCAGGATGCGCAAGGGCTCCGCCTCCCGCGCCTCGGCGGCGGCGAGGTCTTTGCGCGAGGCGGCGCTGACATGTGCGCTCAACTGCTCGGCCATAACGCGGAGGTTGCCGCCGTAGAGATCGATGGCGGCCCGGCCGACCTCCCTGACGAACGCGTCGGCGAGACGCTGCGCCACGTGCTGGCGGCCCACGTCGAACACCTGCCGGGTCAGGCGCTCGCGCACCTCCTGCGTCGCGGCCGAGAGCGGGTTCAAGAGCCGCACGATGCGCCACAGGTCGAAGCCCTTCTCGGCGTACTGCAGCGCGCCGCGCCAGCGGTAGAGCCACATAAGCTGCGCCACCGTAATGCGGTCGCCCAGCGGAAAGTTGCGCACGACGAAGGAGCGCATGCCGCTGCTGGCGCGCTCGATCACTGCCAGCGCCTCGGGCACCGTGAACTGCAGGAGCGGCTCGGAGCGCTCGGGATGCAGGCGCCGGGCGACAAGCTCGATGGTCTCGAGCGCGAGGCCCTGGGCCGCATCGCGGCTCGACAGGCGCTGCGGGTCCACGGTCGACGCCAGCGCCACGACGTCCTGCCACGCCTCCTCCTGGCGCGGTGTCCAGCTCTCATCGCCCGCGGCTTCCGCCGCCTCCTCGGCCGGCACCTCGCGGGCAGGCGCCGCACGGCCGATCAGGTGTCTCAAGAGGAAGAAGACACCTCCGACCACGAGGCAGCTCGCCAGGGCCCAGTAAATCACCAGGCCGTGCTGCCACAGCCATAGCCCTCCGAGCGGGATGAACTCGCCGCCGGGATCAGCAGCGCCGTGGCGAGCAGCGCCATGTGCAGCGGACGGAACGGCCGGCCGGCCGGCTTGCGCTTGCCAGGGCCGCTCACGGCCGCTCCTCCGGGCGAGGCGCCGGCGCCTCGCGCGCGCCTGCCATCCCGAACGCGCTGCGCAGGGCCTCGCGATAGACCGCCGCCACGTCCTCGGCGTCCCTGCCGCGCTGCCGCTGCGTCAGGTAGTAGCTCGCCGCCTTGCCGATGGCATAGGTGGCCGCAAAGCTCGACGCCGCGGCCGTGGCCGCACCCACGGTCTGGCCATAGACGGGCACGAGCTTCACGAGCTGCCTGATGCCGAACATGGAGGCGGTGCGCAGGAGCGTGCCCGCGCCGAGGGCGGCCAGAAACTCGGCGTAGCCGCGCCGGTCCCAGGGCATGCCGTGCAGCTGTGCCACCTGGCGCAGCATCGCGGCTTGCAGCACCGGCACCGTCACCACGCCGGTCACGGGGACGGCGTCGCTGGCGCCGGCGGCCAGGGCATAGCCCAGGATGTGCGCATTGACCGAGCCCTTATCGCCCTGAGGCGCTGCGCCAGGCAGCTCCTTCAAAGCGACCTTGACTGCCGCGGGGGCTGCCGCTACGAGGGCCGCGATCAGCTCCTGGCGCCCGTAGTCGACAGGGTCGAGGCCATCGCCCGGCTGGGTGAAGTCGATGGCCACGAAGGTCGGCGGCACGCTGCCGGGAATCTTCCCGAACAGGGATCGCTGGTGGGCGAGCGCGCGCACCAGAGCCTCGGGCACTGTCCGGGGCACAGCATTGCCAGCGACGCCCTCCGCGTAGGGAAAGGGGAGGATGTGGCCTTGGCCCCGCGCATAGCCCTCGTGCAGGGTCGTCTGGGCCACGGCCACCGGCCAATCCGGATGCCGCCCGCGCGCGGCGCGCACTGCATCAACCACCGCGCCCTGCTCGGCATCCAGCGCCTTGACGACGGCGAGGATCAAATGCGCGCGGTCCTCGCAGAAGACGATGTCCTCCGTCGGATCGTAGGCAGCCTCGCCCAGGCCGCGGGTATCGAGGAAGCGGATGATCGGCGCCTCGGCGGGGAAGTCGAAGATGCGCGCGGTCCGGGTGCAGGCGCGAAAGCCGGCGCCGATCTCGGCGTCGCTGGCCCCTGTGAGGGTACGGATGATGGAGGTCTTCCCGCTCTGCACCTTGCCGACGAGCCACACCAGCGGCGCCAGCGTGCGCGCCTTATCGGCAACCGCGTCGGTCGTGGCAGCGTCGCTCATCTCGCGTCCATCCTTCCCTCGCCGCTACATTAGATGGCCCGCCATTAGGGATTCGCCAAATCCAGGGATCGGGTTTCAGGTTCCAGGTTTCAGGGGCGTACGTGGTACTACTGAAACCTGATCCCTGAAACCTGAAACCTGATCCCTGGAGAAACGCATGTTCATCGCCATGAACCGGTTCAAGGTCCTCAAAGACGCCACGGGCGAGTTCGAGAACGCCTGGCTCAGACGCGAGAGCCACCTGGGCGAGGTGCCGGGCTTCCTGACCTTCCACTTGCTCAAGGGGCCGGAGCGGGAGGATCATGTGCTCTATGCCTCGCACACAATGTGGGCCTCCTACGCCGACTTCGAGGCCTGGACCAGGTCGGAGGCCTTCCGCAAGGCGCACGCCAGGGCCGGCGGCAGCAAGCCCACCACGCTGGGCCACCCGGAGTTCGAAGGGTTCCAGGCAATCCAGGAGGTCACCGCCGACGGCGCCGCCCGCCGCCCCGCCGAGTAGCACCTGTCATCCCGGAAGCTGAGGGGCAGTCTGAAGCCCATCCGGGACCTCGCAAGGCAAATCGCAGCATGTCCGACCCCGGCTACACCAAGGCTTTTCCCGTCTCCTGGGACCAGCTCCACCGCGACGCGCGCGCGCTCGCGTGGCGCCTCGCCGACAAGGGTCCGTTCGAGGCAATTGTGTGCATCACCCGGGGCGGGCTCGTGCCGGCGGCCATCGTCGCCCGTGAGCTCGACCTGCGCGTCGTAGAGACCGTGTGCGTAGCGAGCTACCAGGGCCATCACCAGCAGGGCCACGGGGAGATCGAGGTGCTGAAGGAGATCGCACCGCTGATCAAGGCGATCGGCGGCGGCAGCGGCAAGGGCGTCCTCCTCATCGATGACCTCACCGACACCGGCAAGACCGCGAAGGTCGTGCGCGAGATGCTGCCCGAGGCGCATTTCGCGACGGTCTACGCCAAGCCACTCGGCGCACCGCTGTGCGATACTTTCATCACGGAGGTCTCGCAGGATACCTGGATCCACTTTCCCTGGGACCTCGATCTGCAGTACGCCCAGCCGATCCGCGACCGCGCCAGAAACACGCGCAAGGAGTAGCCGAGGCCACAATTCGCGTGCGCACGAAGCAATGCAGGAAAGCGCAGCCGCATCAAGACTTTCCCGGTAGCGAACCAACCGGCGGTGCGCTTGACTTCCCGCCCCCCACTGTTACGGTCGCGACGTCGTCGTGGACGCTTTTTTTTCGGCAGTTGCCTGCCTTTGGGCGCAGGGGCCCGCGGTGCGAGGGAGAGCTACCAGGCGTGGCCACCTCGGTGGCAATCGGCTGGCGGGGTTGGTGCAAAGTCCCGCGAGAGGGGTAGGACATGTTGTCTTTCGAGTGGCTGATTGATCCCATTTCCCCCGAGACGTTTTTCGCGGAGTACTACGAGCGCAAGCCGCTGCTGATCCAGGGGAAGGACCCGGCGAAATTCGCTCGCTGCTCAGCGTCGAGGCCATCGACCGGTATCTTGCCGGCACCGCTGCCGGCCCATCCCGACGTGTTCCTCGTCGACGCTGCCCGCGAGCTTGAAGCCCGAGGACTACTCGTTTCCCGACGCCGGCGGACGGCTCGACCTGCCGCGCGCCTATCAGCTGTTCAAGTCCGGCTCCACCATATCGCTCAGCCAGCTGCACGAGCGCATCCCGGAGCTCGCCGCGCTCTGCCGCTGCGTGGAGCGGACCTTCAGCGAGCCATTTCCAGACCAACATCTATCTCTCCCCGCGCAACGCCCAGGGGTTCAAGACGCACTACGACAGCCACGACGTGTTCGCCCTGCAGGTCTCCGGATCGAAGCACTGGACCATCTACGAGAGTGACGAGACGACCGGGGTCGAGCTCCCCCTGCAGGGGCAGGGATTCGACCCCGAGAAGCACATCCCCGGCGCCGCGACGGCAGAGCTGACGATCAACGCCGGCGATGTGCTCTATTGCCCGCGCGGGGTGTTCCATTCGGCGCGCTCGACCGACGAGGTATCGCTGCACATCACGCTGGGGCTGATGGGCAGGACCTGGGCCGACGTCATGATCGAGGCGATCTCGGAGGCGTGCCTGGCGTCCCCCGCGTTTCGCGCGCATCTGCCTGTCGGCTTCGCCAATCCGGGCTTCGACATGCGCCAGGCGGAGGCGACCTTCGCCGCGCTGGTCGAGACGTTCGCAGCGCAACGCCAAGCTTGCTCCGATTCTCGAGCGGTTCACGGAGAGCTTCGTGACCTCGCGCCGACCCGCGTTCGAGGGGTGCCTGCAGGAGCTGGACAACGCCCCGCAGATCTCGGCCGACAGCCGGCTCGTCGCCAGGCCGCATCTCGTCTACCTGCTGCACGAGGAGGGCGACAAGCTGGTCATCCTGTTCGGATCGACGCAGATCACCCTGCCTTCGTTCACGCGCGAGGCGGTGGCGTTTGCGTTGAGCGGGCAGCCGTTCTCGGTCTCCGATCTGCCCGGCGCGCTCGACGAGGCCGGCAAGATCGTGCTGGCACGGCGCCTGATCAAGGAGGGGATGCTGGTGCAGTGCGAGCAAGCGGGGCCGCGCTGCAACGGCAGCCCTGCACCGCTCGGCGGAGCGCCCGGCGGCGACTGCCGGTCGCCACGCACTCGCGCAGCCCGACACCGCCGCGACTGGAGGGATACTACCAGCCTGGGAGGGCAAGCTGGACGCCTTGGACGCGAGGGTGAGTGAGCTTCGACGCGAGCCTGCCGCCGACAGCCCTGCAGAAGTTCGAGCACCCGGACTGGACTGCAGCACGCGAGCGCCGCGCGACGGTGGCGCTCGAGCGGCTCGAGACGCTGTGGATCAACACCGGCACGCTCTGCAACATCACCTGTCGGAACTGCTACATCGAATCGAGCCCCGAGCAACGACCGGCTCGCCTACATCACCCGCGACGAGGCCAGCGCCTTCTACGACGAGATCCCGGCCCTGGGCCTGGGCACCCGCGAGATCGGCTTCACCGGCGGCGAGCCGTTCATGAACCCGCAGATTCTGGGCCTGATGGAGGACGCGCTGGCGCGCGGGTTCGAGGTGCTGGTGCTGACCAACGCCATGCAGCCGATGCAGCGCCCGAGGATCAAGGCCGGGCTGCTCGACCTCAACCGGCGCTTCGGCGCAGCGGCTGACGCTGCGCGTGAGCCTCGATCACCACGGCCAGACCCTGCACGAGGCCGAGCGGGGGGCCGCGAACCTGGGCCAAGGCGATCGCCGGCCTGGACTGGCTCTGCCCGCAACGGCTTCAGGATCGCCATTGCCGGCCGCACGTGCTGGGACGAGAGCGAGGCGGATGCCGGGCCGGCTACGCGCGGCTCATCGCCCGGCAGGGCTGGAGCATCGACGCGGCAGATCCGGCCGCAGCTCGTGCTGTTGCCGGAGATGGACGGCAGGCACGACGTGCCGGAGATCACCACGCGCTGCTGGGCCATCCTGCACAAGAGCCCGGGCGACATGATGTGTGCGTCGAGCCGCATGGTGGTCAAGCGCAAGGGGGCGGCACGGCCGACGCGTGGTGCCGTGCACGCTGCATCCCCTACGATCCGCAGTTCGACATGGGATCGACGCTGGCCGAGGCGAGCAAGGCCGACGGGGGCATGTTCCAGCGCCGGCGCGGTCAAGCTGTGCCATCCCCATTGCTCCAAGTTCTGCGTGCTCGGCGGCGGCAGCTGCTCGTGACGGTCGACGCCGCAGGTCGAAAGGGGACGACCACGCGAGACCCGACTCCGGGTACCGACTCTCGCGCTGACGCGCGAGGTCGGCATGACAACTGCTACTTCTTCACCAGCGCATCGCGGATCTCCTTCAGGTAGACCTCGCTCGGCGGCGGCGCGGGAGGCGCCTTCGGCGCCTGCGTCTCGATGCGCTTGCTCAGCTCGTTGATGGCCTTGACCAGCATGAACACGGCCGCGGCGACAATGAGAAAGCTGATCACGTTGTTGAGGAAGGCGCCGACGTTCATGGTCACCGCCTCCTTCCCGGCCGAAGCGGCCCTGAGAGGGATCTTGATGTCGGAGAAGTCGACGCCGCCCAGCAGCAGTCCGATCGGCGGCATGATCACGTCCTTGACCAGCGACTGCACGATGGTGCCGAAGGCGCCGCCGATGATGATGCCGACCGCCATGTCGACCACATTGCCCCTGAGGGCGAACTCCTTGAACTCGTTGAGCATGCTCATGCGTTCTCTCCTCTTCGCCGAAGATATCCTGCACCCGCCGAGCTCCGTCGGCAAACCAGACGCCTTAGCGTACAGCGATCGGCCGCACGCGGCATTGGACACGGCCGCCGCCATCGGGCAAAATCCGACACTGGCATCGCCGGCGGTGCAAGTCGTTGAACTAATGGCGTTTTCGCACGCGCGCGGCAGAGGCAGCCATGATCGAGGGCTGGATCGTCATTGCGCTTGCGCTCGGCTACGTGAGCGGCCTGTTCGCGCTCGCCTGGTACGCCGACCGAACTTCCGCTCGCGCAAGGGAAGCGGCGGCCGGCCGCTGATCTACGCCCTCTCGCTGGCCGTCTACTGCACGTCCTGGACGTTCTTCGGCAGCGTCGGCTTCTCCGCCTCGACGGGCTACGACTTCTTTGCCGTCTACCTCGGCCCGGTCCTCCTGTTCGTCTTCGGCTGGCGCTTCCTGTTGCGCATCGTGCGGCTGGCCAAGAGCCAGAACATCACC
The DNA here is from genome assembly GCA_963758625.1 of uncultured Alphaproteobacteria bacterium. Classification (GTDB taxonomy): domain Bacteria; phylum Pseudomonadota; class Alphaproteobacteria; order Rhizobiales; family Hyphomicrobiaceae; genus AWTP1-13. Next base: position 24,443 of record CAVWWJ010000004.1, read on the forward strand.
TCGGTCGCCGACTTTCTGGCCGCGCGCTACGGCAAGAGCCAGGCCGTCGGCGCCATCGTCACGATCATCGCCGTCGCCGGCACGCTCCCCTACATCGCCCTGCAGCTCAAGGCCGTGGCCCTCTCCGTCACGGCGCTGCTCGGCGCGCCGCCGCTGCAGCTGTTCAACCTGCAGACCGACACGGCCCTGGTCATCGCCCTGCTCATGGCGGCCTTCGCCGTCCTGTTCGGCACGCGCCACATCGACGCGACCGAGCACCAGGAAGGGCTCATCGTCGCCGTCGCGGCCGAGTCGCTCGTCAAGCTCGCTGCCTTTCTGACGGTCGGCTTCTTCGTCGTCTTCTCCGTGTTCGGCGGCATCGGCGGGTTCATCGAGCGCGCCGCCGACAGCGCCGAGGTCCAGCGCGTGTTCGCCTCGGGAATCGACGGCGGCTTCTGGCTCACCGTCACCTTCCTGAGCCTCGTGTGCATCGTGCTGCTGCCGCGGCAGTTCCACGTCACCGTGGTGGAGAACAACTCCGAGAACGAGGTGCGCCGCGCCGCCTGGCTGTTTCCCGTCTATCTGGTGCTGATCAACCTGTTCGTGGTGCCGATCGCCGCGGCCGGCCTGATGATGCTGCCCAAGGGCATCGTTCGCCGCCGACATGTACGTGCTCGGCCTGCCGCTCGCCGCCGGCGCCGACATCGTGACCCTGCTGGCGTTCGTCGGCGGCCTCTCCGCCGCCACCGCCATGGTGATCGTCGAATCCGTCGCCCTCGCCATCATGGTCTGCAACGGGCTGGTCGTGCCGCTTCTGCTGCGGGGGCGCTCCGACGCCGCCAGGGGCCAGCTGGACATGGCCTGGCGGCTGCTCGCCGTGCGCCGCGTCGCCATCTTCGCCATCATGCTCCTCGGCTATCTGTTCTATCTCCTGCTCGAGCGGGGCCAGCCGCACGGCCTCGTCTCCATCGGCCTCGTCTCGTTCGCGGCCATCGCCCAGTTCGCGCCGGCATTCTTCGGCGGCCTCCTGTGGCGCAACGCCACCGCTCGCGGCGCCATCGCCGGCATCGTCGCGGGCTTCGCGGTGTGGGCCTACACGCTGCTGCTGCCGTGGATCATCGAGGCCGGCTGGCTGCCGCGCTCGATCATGACGGAAGGGCCGTTCGGCCTCGGCTTCCTCGCCCCGCAGTCGCTGTTCTACTTGCAGCTCCAGCCGCTGACCCACGGCGTGCTGTGGAGCATGGCCGCCAACGTGACGATGTTCGTGGTGGGCTCGCTGCTCAAGGCGCCGGAGCCGGTCGAGCGCATGCAGGCGCACCTGTTCGTGCCCGACCAGCCGGCGCGGCCGCCGGCCGCCCCGGCCTTCCGCATGTGGCGCTCGTCGATCACGGCCGGCGAGCTGCAGCGCACCGTCGCGCGCTATCTCGGGGCCGAGCGCGCCGAGCGGTCGTTCCTCGAGTATGCCGAGAGCAGCAACACGCCGCTCTCGCCGCAACGCCGAAGCCGACATCCACCTCGTGCGCTTCACCGAGCATCTGCTGGCCAGCGCCATCGGCGCGGCATCGTCCCGGCTGGTGCTCTCGCTGCTGCTGCGCCGCGGCGATGCCGGCAGCCATTCGGCGCTCAAGCTGCTGGACGACGCCTCCGAGGCGCTGCAGTACAACCGCGACCTGCTGCAGTCCGCCCTCGACCAGGTCCGCCACGGCCTGAGCGTGTTCGACAAGGACATGAAGCTCATCTGCTGGAACCGGCAGTTCCGCGAGCTCCTGAGCCTGCCGCCGGAGCTCGGCCGGGTCGGCGCGCCGCTCGACCAGATTCTGCGCACCTGCGCGCGAGCGCGGCGATTTCGGCGCCGGGCGACGTCGACACGCTGGTCGCCGACCGGATGATGAAGCTCGCCGTCGCCCACGAGACGTTCCAGGAGCACTTCGAGGGCGGCAGGCGCATCCTGGAAATCCGCACGAGCCCGATGCCGCAGGGCGGCATCGTGACCACCTACTCCGACCTCACCGAGCGCGTCGAGGCCGCCGAGGCGCTGGCGCGGGTCAACGAGACGCTGGAGCGCCGCGTGCAGGAGCGCACCGCCGAGCTGACCGAGGTGAACAAGGCGCTGGCCATCGCCAAGCGCAAGGCCGACGAAGCCAATCTCGACAAGACGCGCTTCCTGGCGGCGGCGAGCCACGACGTGCTGCAGCCCCTGAACGCGGCCCGCCTCTACGCGACGAGCCTGGTCGAGCGCCAGATTGCCGACCCGGAGGCCAAGCTCGCTGCGCAACATCGATGCCTCGCTGGAAGCGGTGGAGGAAATCCTCAACGTCCTGATCGAAATCTCGCGCCTCGACGCGGGCCGCCTCGAGCCCGACATCACGACCTTCGCCCTGAACGACGTGTTCGAGCGGCTGGAGGTCGAGTTCCAGCCGCTGGCCCGCGAGAAAGGGCTCGAGCTGCGGATCGTGCCCACCAGCCTGTGGGTGTCGTCGGATCGCAGGCTGCTGCGCCGCATGCTGCAGAACCTGGTGTCCAATGCCATCAAATACACGACCAGCGGAAAGGTGCTGCTGGGCGTGCCGCCGCCGTGGCGCCAAGCTCAGCGTCCAGGTGCACGATACCGGGCCCGGCATCCCCGTCGCCAAGCGCTCGCTGATCTTCAAGGAGTTCCAGCGGCTGGAGGAGACGGCGCATTCCGTGCGCGGGCTCGGGCTCGGGCTCGCCATCGTCGAGCGCATCGGCAAGGTGCTCGACCATCGCATCGAGCTGCGAGTCGGTGCCGGGCCGCGGCTCGCTGTTTGCCGTCGAGCTGCCGCGGGCGGAAGCCAGGCGCGCCACCGAGACCGAGGCAGCGGCCCCGCCGACGGTCGGGCAAATGCAGGGATTGAGCGTGCTGTGCATCGACAACGAGCCCGATGTGCTCAATGCGCTGCGCGTCCTGCTCGAGGGCTGGGGTTGCACCGTGCTCGCCGCCCAGAGCGGGGCCGAAGCTCTCGCGCGGCTGCGCGAGACGCTGCAGGCGAGCCCGATATCATCCTGGCCGACTATCATCTCGACGGCGGTACCGGTCTCGAGGCGGTGGCGGGCCTGCGGGCGCGGGGCAAGGCGCGGGCGCCCGTGATCGTCATCACCGCCGATCATTCCGCGGAGGTGCAGCGCGCGGTGCGGGCGCGCGGCTACGCGCTGCTGCGCAAGCCGCTGAAGGCGGCGGCGCTGCGCGCGCTCATGTACCAGCTCACCCGCCAGCGTGCCGCGGCTGCGGAGTAGCCTTCACCCGTCATCCCGGAAGCTGAGGGCGAAGCCAGAAGCTGTCCGGGACCTCGCGAGACGAGGTCTCAACTCGCCTCCCGAGGTCCCGGACCCCGGATCAAGTCCGGGGCAGCGCGGCTCGCGCAAGCGCTCGCATCGCACCGTCCGGACTTCCCACCGCTTGTCAAGTGACCTTTCAAGTGGCTTTGACGGTTTCTGCTCCGTGGTTTGCGTCATAGAAAGTGCCTGCCTCGAGCATGGCGCAGGCGACATTGAGGAGGTGGTCTGCGATGCTCCGCAAGGCCCGCCCCCAGGATTTGCCACGGGCGCGCAGGGCCTCGTATTTGGCTCGGCAGCGGGCATCTTTCTTGATGGCGTTGCGCGCCCAGTGATAGCAGGCGTTCCTGAGCCGCCGATTGCAGGCGAGCCGCCGGACCACGTAGCGGCGCTTGCCCGACTGCCTGGTCACCGGGGCAACGCCGCTGTGGCAGCGCAAAGCATGGTAGTCTCGCTCGCGCACCGCTTGCGGTGCCTCTGCGAGCAGCGTGGCGAGGGTGATCGTGCCCATTCCTGGCGAGGAGTGCAGGATCGCCGCGTCACGCTGCTTCATCTGCCCCGGTTCGCTCTCCACGGGCTCGCAGAGCGCAGCGGTAAGCCGGCCGAGCTCGGCATTGGCCTCCTTGAGCTGCTCGATCGCGAGGCGGATCGACTTCAAGAGCGACAGGACGTGTGCCTTGGCCGCCGCGACGGTTGCCTCCGACACGTCCGGGGCTGGGCTCTCAGGATGGCGAGCAGCTCGTCGGCGTCGTGACAGCGCACCCGATGGGCCTTGACGAGCCTGGCCACCTTCGCGCGCGGCAGCGAGCGCGCCATGGCCGGCGTGGGCGCCATCTGCAGAAGTGCGAGCTTCCAGGCCACGTCGTCGTCGCCTCCGAGCTGGAGAAACGCCGGAAAATAGCGCTGCAGCTGGTCGTGCAGGCGGCTCATGTAGCGGCGCAGGTCGCGTCCGTGCGCTTCCGCCATGCGCGACCACTCCCGCAGCTCGACGATCTCCGGATCGGCCGGGGCGAGAGCGCGGAACGCTCGTGGATCGGTCCTCAGAGACGTACCGAGCACATCCGCATCGCGTCTGTCGTCCTTGGCACCGCCAACCGTGAAGCGGTCGCGGAAGCGGTCGAGCTGCTTGGGGTTGATGGAGTAGACCTTGAAGCCGCGCTCGAGCAGCGTCTCCACGACGGGGCCGTGCGGCGTCTCGATCGCCACATGGATGTCCTCCGCTCGCGCCCCGCTCTCGCGCAGGAGCCAGTCGGCCATCTGCGCCAGGCCGGTGCCGCTGTGCTCGAAAATCCGCCGGCCGACAACGTTGCCGCTGTCGTCGGCCAGCGACGCATCGTGCTTGCTGCTTGCCCAATCGATGCCGGCGAACCATTGTCTCGCCGGGCTTGCATCGCTCATGTGCTTCCGCCTTTCGTTGCCGGGCCCTTTGCCAAGCCATGTCGCGATCCCTGTCGGTCCCTGTACTGGCGCTCGAGGCGCGGCCTTCCCACTGGACATCGATCGCAACCAATCCGCCAGGGCACGGCTCCGGACGAGGTGCTCGGGCGCGGGGATGACATGGTGCTCCCGGCGAATCGGCTCGGTTCCAGGAAGATTACCCGCCGGCTGCCTCGGGTCACGCTTCGTTCCGCTGCGCTTCACTCCGCATGACCCGAGGCACCGTCGTCTTCCTCAAACCTCACCACAGCGGTACAGGGATGACGGGTTCAACGTTAGTTGGGCGCGCGCGACCAGTCGCCGGAGCCGGCGATCTTGTTGATGGCGATCACCGCCTGCGTGCGGCTGTCGACACCCAACTTCTGCAGAATGGCGGACACGTGCGCCTTGATGGTCGCCTCCGACACGCCGAGCTTGTAGGCGATTTGCTTGTTCGGCAGGCCCTCGCCCAGCATCATGAGGACGCGCACCTGCTGCGGCGTGAGCGTCGACATGCGCGACACCAGCTGTGCGGTCTCGCCGGTCGGCACGCTGCTCAGGTCCACATCAGTCGGCAGCCAGACCTCTCCGCCCAGGATCCTGCGGATGGCATCGCGCATCGCCTCCACAGGCTGGGACTTGGGGATGAAACCGGAGGCGCCGCAGTCGATGCAGCGCCGGATCGTGCGCGCATCGTCGCTGGCCGACACGATCACCACGGGCACCTCGGGGTGCTGGGCGCGCAGGTAGAGAAGCCCGGACAGGCCGTGAACTCCGGGCATGGTGAGATCGAGCAGGATCAGGTCGATCTCGCCGACAGTTGCGAGGAGCTGCGTCAGCTCGTCGAGCGAGCCCGCCTCGAGGACCTCGGCATCGGGAAACAAATCGCCCATCGCCTGGCCCAAGGCGCCGCGAAACAGCGGATGATCGTCGACGATGATGAAACGGTAGCCGGTCATCTCCCGCATCCATGGTTGCAGGAAATCTAGCGGGTTATTGGCGCGTTGGCCAATGGGTGAGTTTCCCCCTTTCTCGATGCCTTGCGCGTCGCGGGCGGGAATTGCTCGCGGGCTGCCCTCGTGCAACCATGAATCGGGCGGCAACTGGGGCCATTCACGCCCCGGCTGGGGCCTGCCGCGCAACACCGGGGAGGACGGCGCAATGATCGAATGGAGCGAGCGCAAGGCCTATTGGCGCAACACCAAGGTACAGATGCTGACGACGCTCCTGCCCTTCCTGCTTGCACTGATCGTGCTGCCCCTCTATGCCGAAGTGCTCAACGACAAGCGAGTCCTCGGCATCGCGCTCGGCTACTTTCTTGCCTGCCACGGGCTGCTCATCATCGCGTTCGTGACCATCGCCGTGTTCGTCAACCGGCAGGACGCCATCGATCGCTGGCACGGTGCCCACGAGGACATCTGAGAGACATGGCGGCGTCCTCGCGCACGCGACTGGTTAATCCGCGACTGGGTACGTATTTCGGCATTTTCGCCGCAGCCTTCGTCGCGCTCGCTCTGATGGCCCTGATGCTCGAGCAGCTCGGCGTCTCCGAGCGGACGCTGCGCTACGTCATGTTTGCGGGACCCATCGTCCTCTACGGAGCGATCGGGCTCCTTTCTCCGACGCGCGAGGCCAACGACTATTTTGCCTGTGGCCGCCGGGTACCCGCCTTCTTCAACGGCCTCGTGCTTGCCGTCACGGCTCTGGGCGGCGCCGGCTTTCTGGCTCTGACTGGGGTTTTCTTCGCCGTCGGCTTCGACGCGCTCTGCATCGGCCTCGGACTGTGCGCGGGCCTCGTCTTCATGGGCGTGCTGCTGGCGCCTTTTCTGCGCAAGTTCGGCGCCTATACAATTCCGAGCTACCTCGGCCGCCGTTTCGAGAGCCGGACGTTGCGCGTTGTCGCAGCAGCCGTCCTCGCTGTACCGCTGCTGCTCCTGCTCGTTGCCGAGGCGCGATTTGCCGCCTACGCTGCCGCCTGGCTGACCGGCCAGCCCGAGGGTGTCATGGCGGTCACCGTAATGGCGTGCGTGAGCGCAATGGTGATCGGGGGCGGCATGCGCTCGCAGACCTGGTCGGGGTCGGCGAAGGCCATCGTCGCACTGGTGGCGCTCGTGGTGCCGGCGACCATCGTCGCCCTCATGATTTCCAGTCTTCCCCTGCCGCAGATGACGCACGGCAACACGCTGCGCGTCCTGACGCGTTTGGAGGGTCTGCGCGGGATGCCGGATCTCTCGGCGTCCGTGCTCGCCTTCGAGCTTCCCGGGCGCAGGGTCGAGCCTCTCGCCAGGCGCTTCATCCAGGCGTTCGGCAGCGTGGGCAGCCTCGCCTTCGTCCTGATGGCTCTGATAACGGCGGCTGGTGTAGCCTCGTCCCCCGTCCTCCTGTCGCGACCGGGATCCACGCCCAGCGTGCACGAAACCCGCAAGTCGCTGGGCTGGGCGGTGCTGATCGTGGCCGTCGTGCTTCTGACGCTGCCAGCGGTGGCCATCTACCTGCGCTTGATGCTGCTCGAGCAGGTGATAGGCCAGCCGGCCGACCGGCTGCCGGACTGGTTCGACGCCCTGCAAAAATCCTCCATTGCGCGGGTGGACGGGGCCTCGCCGACGGTGGGCTTCGTCAATGTCAGCTTCGACCGGGACGCGGTGCTGTTCTCCCTCTCGTTTGCGGCCGGATTCCCCCAGGCCTTCGTCTACCTGGCGCTTGCCGGCGCCTTCGCCGCCGCCCTGGCGGCACTCGCCGCGGCCCTCATGGGGTGCTCGGCCCTGATGTCGGAGGACGTCGTCCACGGGTTGCGAGCCGAGGTCCCACCGGACGGCACGCGCGTCGCATCGGCTCGGGTGGCGCTCGTCGCAGTCGCAGTCGCGACCGCCTGGCTCGCCGTGGCGGCACCGGTCGACCCACTCAAGCTGTTCCTGTGGTCGCTCTCCTTCAGCGCCGCGGCAGCATTTCCCGTGCTGATCCTATCGATCTGGTGGAAGCGCACGAATGCCTGGGGCGCCCTGGCCGGGCTGCTGACAGGGTTGAGTGTGACTGCGCTGGTAATCTTCCTCGCCGAGACCGGCGCATGGACGATGCCGAGCGCGCTCGCAGGCGCGCTCGGTTTGCCTGCCGGGATGGCAGCCGCCATAATTACGAGCTTGCTCACGCCTGCCCCAAATCGCAACATCGTCAACATCCTGCAGGAGATACGCGTGCCCGGCGGTGAAACACTTTATGATCGCGAGCTGCGGCTCTTGCGGCTGAGGTCGCGCGCACCGGCTTGACATTCGGGTTTTGCGGCTTCCGGCCGGGATCGGCAAAGGCCGGCAAGTCGACACGCATGCTCGGCCATGCTCGGCTAGACGTCAACCAGGGGACACCTCACGCAATGTCGGCACGGGAGCGGCTCGGTCTCTATCCTCCCATCGAGCCTTACCGCCATGCCCGCCTGAAGGTGAGCGGGGGGCATGAGATCTATTGGGAGGAATGCGGCAACCCGCGCGGGAAGCCGGTCGTGATCGTGCACGGCGGCCCGGGCGGCGGCTGCAACGCGACCATGCGGCGCTACCACGACCCGGCGCGCTATCGCATCGTCCTGTTCGACCAGCGCGGTTGTGGCCGCTCCCTGCCCCATGCCAGTCTCGAGGCCAATACCACCTGGAACCTGGTCGACGACATGGAGCGGCTGCGCGAGCAGCTGGGGATCGGTCATTGGCAGCTCTTCGGCGGCTCGTGGGGGTCGACGCTTTCCCTGGCGTATGCGGAGACACACCCCGAGCACGTGAGCGACCTCATCCTGCGCGGCATCTTTCTTCTGCGCCGCGAGGAGCTCATCTGGTTCTACCAGGCAGGCTGCGGCTGGCTGTTTCCCGAAGCCTTCGAGGATTTCCGCAAGATCATCCCCCCCGATGAACGCGGCGACATGATTGCCGCCTACTACCGCCGGCTGACCGATCCCAACCGCGAGGTGCAGATCGCCGCCGCACGCGCCTGGTCGGTCTGGGAAGGCAGCACACTCTCACTGGTGCAGGACCCCGAGCGGCTGAAGCTTTTCGGTGCCGACACCTACGCCATCGCCTTCGCCCGCATCGAATGCCACTACTTCGTCAACCGCGGCTTCTTCGAGCGCGAGGACCAGCTCCTGGCCAATGTGCACCGCATCCGCCACCTGCCCTGCACGATTGTGCACGGGCGCTACGATGTCGTGACGCCCGTGAAGAGCGCGTGGGACCTCTCGCGCGTCTGGCCCGAGGCGGATTTGCGCATCGTGGCTGACGCCGGCCATGCCATGACGGAGCCGGGGATCGTCAACGAGCTGGTGGCCGCCACGCGGCGGCACACGGCCTAGCGCCGCTCCAGGCAACGTCTCGTCGCCGCCGCAGCGCGAGCGAGGCGTGCCAAAGGCAGGTATGACCCGAGCAAAGATGGACTAACGCATGGAGTCGGGGTATTGGCCAGCCTTCCCGCCAAGCCCTGCCAAACCCACCGACACGCGGAAAGCCAAGAGGCCCATGCAGAAGCGATCGCACGACACGGCACCCGCCATCTCGGTGCGTGGCGTCTCCAAGACTTACGCATCCGGCTTCCATGCCCTCGAGCACGTCGATCTCGACATCCGGCGTGGTGAGATCTTCGCCCTGCTGGGACCCAACGGCGCCGGCAAGACGACACTGATCAACATCATCTGCGGGATCGTGAACCCCAGCGCGGGCACGGTCGAGGTCGATGGCCACGACATCATTTCGGACTACCGCGCCGCACGCTCGCTGATTGGTCTGGTTCCGCAGGAGCTGGCCACGGACGCCTTCGAGACGGTGTGGGCCACGACCAGCTTCAGCCGCGGCCTGTTCGGCAAGCCGAGGAACCCGCAGCACATCGCCGAGGTGCTGAAGGCGCTCTCCCTGTGGGACAAGAAGGACAGCCGGATCATGACGCTGTCGGGCGGCATGAAGCGGCGTGTCATGATCGCCAAGGCGCTCTCGCACGAGCCCAAGATCCTGTTCCTCGACGAGCCCACCGCCGGCGTCGATGTGGAGCTGCGCAAGGACATGTGGGGTGTGGTGCGGCGTCTGCGCGAATCGGGGGTCACCATCATCCTCACCACCCACTACATCGAGGAAGCCGAGCAGATGGCCGACCGTATCGGGGTCATCAACAAGGGCGAGCTGATCCTGGTCGAGGACAAGGCCACCCTGATGCGCAAGCTCGGGCAGGAAGCAGCTGACGCTGCATCTGCACGCGAAGCTGGAGGCCGTACCGCACGAGCTGGCAGCGTACCGCCTCACCCTGGCGAACGGCGGCAGCGAGCTGGTCTACACCTACGACACGCAGGGCGAGCGCACCGGCATCACCGCGCTGCTGGCCGACCTCGGCCGTGCAGGCATCCGCTTCCGCGATCTCCACACCACGCAAACCTCGCTCGAGGACATCTTCGTCGACCTAGTGAGGCAGGGCCAATGAATTTCCACGCTGTTCGCGCGATCTACTGCTTCGAGATGGCCCGCACAGGGCGCACCTTGATGCAAAGCATCGCCTCGCCGGTCATCTCCACCTCGCTCTACTTCGTGGTGTTCGGCGCCGCCATTGGCACCCGCATCACCGAGATCGAGGGGGTGAGCTACGGTGCCTTCATCGTGCCGGGGCTGATCATGCTGACGCTGTTGACGCAGAGCATTGCCAACGCCTCGTTCTGCATCTACTTCCCCAAGTTCATCGGCACCATCTACGAGCTGCTGTCGGCGCCGATCTCCTACCTGGAGATCGTGCTCGGCTACGTCGGTGCGGCGGCCACCAAGTCCCTGATCCTGGGGCTCATCATCCTCGGCACGGCGGGTCTGTTCGTGCCGATCCAGATCGCGCATCCCTTCTGGATGCTGGCGTTCCTGGTGCTGACGGCGGTGTCGTTCAGCCTGTTCGGCTTCATCATCGGCATCTGGGCCGACGGCTTCGAGAAGCTGCAGGTGATTCCGCTGCTCATCATTACGCCGCTGACCTTCCTCGGCGGCGCGTTCTACTCGCTGAGCGTGCTGCCGCCGTTCTGGCAGACGGTGACCCTGTTCAACCCCATCGTGTACCTGATCAGCGGCTTCCGCTGGAGCTTCTACGGCATCGCCGACGTGAGCGTCGGCGTGAGCCTGGGGATGACGCTACTGTTCCTGGGGCTGTGCCTCGCCGCCGTGTGGTGGATTTTCAAGACGGGGTACCGGCTGAAAAATTGATCGAAGGTGCAACTGGCAACTTCCGCCAGTAGAACAGGACTCCTGCCGCCCGCAGCAACTGCAAGAGCACGTCGAAATCGCCATGTTGGCGGTCAGCGCCATGAGACCAATTCGTGACCTTCGGCCGCTGTCGCTTCGCGCCGATGTCGGTTGTGGGTCATAGGCGGGCATGAAAGGGACGCGCTGGTGACGGAGCAAGTCCCTCTGATAGCTGCCGGAATCGCTGCAGTGCCGAAATCTTCAGAGGTGTGCCAATTTCTGCCGTACCGCGTTGAGCGCTTGGAGCGAAATTTCACTTACCGAGCAGTCGGAGAAGAGAACGTATACCGCTTCCCGACTGCGAGGGGCGCCAACTTGGCATCGGTGAACGCATTCGCAAGTGCGGTCATCGCACGCCATCCGGTGCAGTGCCCCGCGGCAATAACAGACAGCTCGAAGCGTCGCATAGACTTGATGGTTTGTGGAATTATGCGCTCGTTCGGTGCCCGAGAGGTGCAAGCCGCCGAGCATGGCGTAGACCGGAATAGCCTGGAAACGATCCCGCAGCGCAGGTGAGCACGTATTACGATCCCAGCGTGCGAGCAGCGCAGAAAACACCACGAGACGACTCTGCCCTTGACATTACGGCGACAAACCGCTCGTCCATGATGAGCTCGTCAAGCTCCCAGCCCTTGCCATCGAGCGTGCGCCGATGTTGCCCTGGCAGCCCCGTCTCGAACGCCGTCACGCGTGGAATCTCACCGACTGACATAGGCAGTGCCGTCGAGCAGCAGCTGCGGCTCCGTCGTGTTGATGACACGCGCCCCATGCGCAGTCAGGGCGTCGATGCTCGGCACATTCTTCCATCAAGCGCATCGCGCCATTGGCGAGCTTGGATACGCGCCTGCCGGAACATGTCGGGATGCGCATAGTAGGCTACCGCGGACCCGCCATTCCTGTCGCGGACCAGTTGCAGGGCGCGCAGCATTGCGCCGCCATGGTCCCAATGTCCGTGCGATAGAACGATGGCCTCGACTGGAGATAAGTCGGCCGCCAAGCGAGATACGTTCTGCTCGAACACGCGATCTTCTGGACCCGTGTCGAACAACAGGGTATGGCGAACTGAACCCTTCGTGGTCGTAATCAGGCATGACAGGCCATGTGCGGCACAGCACAGACAGCTGCCCGCAATGGCGTACGCGTAGTTGCGACGCCGATCCAGGGCAGCGATCTCGGTCTCAACAAAGGCGGGAACGCTTGAAGAGGTTGTCTGTGACATTATCTACGAGCGATGTCCGGACCGTGCAACCGCGTCGACCTCTTGAATACGCGAGCATGGTTGCCTCCAGCATGGACCCACTGACCTCGTGGGCTCAGGAGCAGGCTTAGCTAGGCCGAACGGCCAGCGTGCCGCTATCGGAGAACGCCGCTCCTGAAGCAGATCGTCGCCGGTCAAGCCGATTGCAGCAGGGTCATAGTGCTCAAGAGAACTCGGTGTCCTATGCCCGTCCGGCTACAACAAGACCGCCTGCTCCTCGGGATATTGCGCACAAACTCGTCTGGGGCATGGGGAAGGTGCGGGCGCCGTCGGCGATCTGACGTCACCTCGAGAGTCGCCGACCTTGGGTGCGGTGAGAACGCGGGTGCCTGCCTGCCTGCTGGCGGGGCGGCGGCGCGGGCGGGCGCGCCCCGCCACGTCCGGCCGCTTGCGACCACATCCACGATAGCCATTTGCCGTCTCCTTGCGGCTGGTATGACTTAGAGGATGGCAGCCGGCGTGTTATAGAATATAAGAATCGGGAAGGGTCGAATGAGTGTTATCCAGATGCCGAATATCAGGAACATGGATCTGAACCTGTTAGGTGCAGTGTAATCGATGCCCTGTTCGACGAGCGTAGCGTCACGCGTGCCGCCGCTCGCCTTGCGCGCACACAGTCGGCCGTGATCGGGCATTGTTGGCGAAGCTGCGGCGGACGTTCTTCCGACCAGCTGTTTGTGCGGACCTCGCACGGGATACTGCCGACCCCTCGCGCCGAGGCGCTCGCTCGGTCCGGTCAAGGATCTGCTGTGCCAGCAGCACCAGTTACTTGGTCGCCGCAGACGAGTGGTCGATACCGGCTACGGCGGAAGGGGTGATCCGATTGTGCGGCAGACGAACTACGTGCGATCAGCGCTGCAATGACCCCGTTCATCGCGGGAGGTGCGTAGGCGCGTGCCTAGGCATGAGGTGCTGGTTGCGACAAGACTGGAGAGAGGCGTTGCCGATTTGCTCGCCCGCGGCGAGATCGACCATGTGTCTCAGCCTGCTGCGAAACTGGCCGTTCCGGATTTGCCTGCGCGATTGCTACTACAGGTTGATCGATACATGCTGCGTCGCCCGGAAAAGACATCACGCTGCGGGCACCCTTGATCGACGATTGGACAACTGTGCACCTTCGACCACCTGATGGTCGATCCGACAGGGCGAAGCTTTGTTGGACCGCAGTGAGATGGCGCCTTGGCTGCCCGAGGGCATCAGCGCCGGGTTGCCTTTGCGGTTCCGAGTTTCCTGTTCTGCTGGAGGTCCTCGCAATTCGGTGACTTCATCGCCTTGCGTTCCTGACGCGCCTTCTGCAGACGCGCTCGGTCCGACCTTCAGGACTCTTCCAGACAGAACTGTGGCGATGCCCGCCGCTCGAGGTAGACTGCGCGACGAGCCCGCGGTAACATCCCTGCGCGACACCGGGGGTGCGTCACAGCGCAAGTGGCTCAGAAATCTGTCAGGCGGCGGACCTCAAGGGCGCCTAGGTCACGGATACTGCCAGCTCAGAAACCAATGAGACTTGCATTCCGTTGTGGGTCAAGGGCAGGCATGGCATCGACTTGCGTCGGCACGTCTCTTGTACCCCTGGATAGCTGCCGAAGTTGTTGCGCCGCCAAGATTTTTCCGCGTCGCGCCAATAGCGGACGCCAGGAGCTGCCGGCAAAGGCGTTGGCCCGCCTGGGAAACTCTTAGGCAGCGCTGGCGTACTGGAGCCACAGGGCGTTGGGTCCGAGACTCTTCACGAGCTCCACGGTGCGCGGCCTCGTCCTCGGCGGAGAGCAGCGAGGGAAGGGGCGTGGGGCGCCGTGCAGCCGTCGCCGGGCCAGCTCGCATCGCGCGCTCCGGTGCGCTCCGGCGGTCGAACACGAGGGCGGCCTGCCGCTCGCCCAGCAGCTCGACATAGACGCCCGCCAGCAGCATCGAATCGAGCAGCGCGCCGTGCTTGGTGCGCTGGGACAGGTCGATGCCGTAGCGCTTGCACAGGGCATCGAGGGTGTTGGGGCCGGCAGGATGGCGGCGGCGCGCCAGAGCCAGGGTGTCGACGATCCGGCTGGCGGCCAGCGTGCGGCGCGAGGCCCGCGCTCAGCTCGGCGTTGATGAAGCCCAGATCGAAGGTGGCGTTGTGCGCCACGAGCGGGGCATCGGCGATGAACGCCAGGAACTCGTCCACCACATCGGCAAAGCGCGGCTTGTCCGCAGGAACTCCGTCGGTCAGGCCATGCACGGCGACGGCGTCGGGATGGATGTCGCGCTCGGGATTCAGATAGCGGTGAAACTCGCGGCCCGTGGGAATGCGGTTGACGATCTCGATGCAGCCGATCTCGATCAGGCGGTCGCCGTTGGCGGCGTCGAGACCCGTGGTCTCGGTGTCGAGCACGATCTCGCGCAGCATGCGCAACCGCCCCGATGTGAAGGAACGCGCATGCACGCTACGCCCAGACCTCGAGAAGGCCGTCCCCGTTCGGCCCTTCAGCGATTCGACAAGTGTATCGACTTGATGCCCGGTCGCGGCCAGCGTCCCGCCGGTGTCCACAACGAAATCGGCGCGCGCCCGCTTCTCCGCGTCGGGCATCTGCCGGGCCAGAATCTGCGCCAGCTTCTCGGCCGTCATGCCCGGTCGCCGCAGGACGCGCTCGCGCTGCATTGTCGGCGGCGCGCTGCAGCACGACCACAACGTCGACCCGGGCCTCGCCGCCCGTCTCCAGGAGGAGCGGGATCTCCAGCACCGCCACGGCGGCGCCCTTGGCCGCCTCCGTCGTGCAGGAAGCGCGCTCGGCATCGAAGACCAGAGGATGCACGATCGCCTCGAGGCGCTTGAAGGCGCCGGGATCGGCGAGCAGCGCCGCGGCGAGCCTCTGCCGGTCGACCTTGCCGGATCGGGTGGTGCCTGGGAAGGCGGCCTCGATCAGCGGCACCGCCGCGCCCTCGTAGAGCTTGTGCACCTCGGCATCGGCATCGCAGACGGCGATGCCGTGCCGGCGAAAGTGCGCGGCAACGGTCGACTTGCCCATGCCGATCGAGCCGGTCAGTCCGACGATCAGCATCATTCGCCCTCGATGTCGCGCTGGACGAGGGCGCGCAGCTCGTCGGTGACCTCGGGCCGCACGCCGAACCAGCGCTCGAAGCCCGGCACCGCCTGGTGCAGCAGCATGCCGAGGCCATCGACAACGACGAGACCGCGCGCCTGCGCCTGCGGCCAGCAGCGGGGTGTGGATCGGCACGTAGACGATGTCGGCAACCACCGCGGCGCGATCGAGCGCGCCGATGTCGATGCCGAGCGCCTCGCTGCCCGGCATGCCCAGCGGCGTGGTGTTGACCAGCAGGGAAACGTCGTCCAGGGCGCCGTTGCGCTCGTCCCAGTCCGAAGGCCTCGACCTTGGCGCCGAAGTACGCGGCAAAGGCATCGGCACGCGCCCTGCGTGCGATTGAAGACGCGAATGGCGCCTGCGCCGGCTTCCAGGAGCGCGAATGCGATGCCGCGCGCAGCTCCGCCGGCGCCGAGCATGGCCACGACGGCGCCGTCGAAATCGAAGCCCGGCACAACGTCGCGGAGGTTGCTGGACGAAGCCTGTGGCGTCGGTGTTGTCGGCCACCAGCCGGTCGCCCTCGTACCAGAGCGTGTTGGCCGCGCCTGCCGCATGTGCCGCGGGTCGCACCTCCGCCGCAACCGCACAGGCCGTGACCTTGTGGGGGATCGTGACGTTGCAGCCGACGTAGCCCTGCGGCACGGAGGCGCCCCAGGAAGCGGGCCGCCTCGCCCGGTTGCACGGCCAGCCGCGTGTAGCTGCCGTCGACGCCGTAGCGCGCCAGCCAGTAGCCGTGAATCAGCGGCGAGCGCGAGTGCGAGATCGGCCAGCCGATGACACAGGCGCGCCTCATGTCCGCAGCACCCCGCGCGCCCTGAGCTCGGCCAGGAGCGGGATCAGGGGCAGGCCGACGATGGTGAAGTGGTCGCCCTCGACGCTCTGGAACAGCTGGGTCGCCGCGACCTTCGATCTCGTAGCTGCCCACGATCTGGCACAGCTCCGGGCTGGACTCGGCGAGATAGGCATCGAGGAACGCGTCACTGAAGTCGCGCATGGTGAGCGTGGCGTGATCGACCATAGACCAGACCAAGCGGCCCTCCTGCGCCAGCGCCACCGCGCTGAACAGCCGATGCGACCGCCCGCGCAAGCGCGCGAGCTGCAGCGCGAGCCGCCGCCATGTTGCCCGGCTTGTCGAACAGCTCGTCGTCCAGTGCCAGCACCTGATCTGCGCCGATCACCAGCGGCGCGCCGAAGGCGCGAGCTGACACGGCAGGGCCTTGGCCGCCGCCATGGCCTCGGCGACGGCAGCGGGCGAGCGCGCGGTCCCCCGGGCGGCCAGGTCGCGCTTTAAGGCTGCCTCGTCGACGTGGGCTGGCACCACGCGAAACGGCACACCCGCCTCCTCCAGCAGCTTGCGCCGGGCGGGGCTTGCCGACGCCAGCACCAGCTCGACGGGTGCTGCCTCAGCCATGGTCCGCCTCGCCCCGCCGGGCGGAGGCGGCATACGTCGTGCCGCAGCCGAATGATGGTCGCCGCCGTCTCCTCGACCGAGCGGCGCGTCACGTCGATCACCGGCCAGCCGTGCCGGTGGCACAGGCGGCGCGAGTACTGGATCTCATTGGCAATCTGCCCGCGATCGACATAGTCGGCGAGATTGCGATCGCCGATCAGGTGCACGCGGTTGCGCCGGATCTCGGCAATGCGCTCGGCGCTGGCGACGAGCCCGACGACAAACGCCGTGTGGGGCTGCGTGAGCGCCGGCGGAAGCTCGATGCCAGGCACCAGAGGCACGTTCGCCGTCTTGAAGCCGCGCTGGGCCAGGTAGATGCTGGTCGGCGTCTTCGACGTACGCGATATCCCGAGAATGATGATGTCGGCAACGCTCAAGTCCTGCGGCAGCTGGCCATCGTCGTGGGCCATGGCAAAGTTGAGCGCGTCGATGCGCCGGAAATAGTCGGCGTCGAGGATATGCTGGCCGGCGACCACCGGCGTCTGCGGCGCCCCCAGGTAGGACTCGAAGACCTTCATGATCGGCTGGAGCACGTGCAGGCAGGGCACCTTGAGCTCCGACAGCGACCCTCGATCTCGGCGATCAGAGTCTTCTTCACCACCGTATAGAGGACGATGCCAGGCGCCTCCTCCACCTCCTGCAGGACGCGCTCGAGCTGCTTCTCGGTGCGCACCAGGGGATGGATATGCTCGATGGCACGAACCTGGGGGTACTGGACGGCCGCCGCCTTGGCCATGGTGGTCAGCGTCTCGCCGGTCGCATCCGAGATGAGATGCAGATGAAAGGAGCTCGGGAGTTCGCCGGTCATCTGTGGAAAAAACCAGAATTTCTGGAACCTGCCAAGGCACGGATCTCGTTTCGTTCGACGACGGGTCCGGTTCTTTCAACACATCTGCGCACAAGATCGAGCGTGAGGATGGCGATCACTGCGCCAGATGCAGGGCGCAGCCCTGGCACGTCTTGTCCCTCTGTTACACACCTCCATCCCCAAGTCAGCCCCGCTGCTGGCCTGTCCAACTTTGGCAACAACGCTTTGAGATTGTGGCCCTTCCTCGTTCTTGTGGTAGCAGACGGGGCGAGAACCAGGGATAGGTGTCGGCAAGCTCAGGCGAATGCATGAGCTGTGCGCAACACGTCATCATCCATCAGGTCAACACAATCCACCCTCTAAGAAGTCATAGCAATAACTTGAAAGATCTCTAACTCTTGAATTCAGGAGCCGGACAACTTGGTTTTGCCACCCCCATCAGTGTCGCGCCGGCTGTTGCAGCCCTTCGCCGGCAAAACTTTGACGCCACCGCCCGTTTGGCTGATGCGCCAAGCCGGCCGGCATCTGCCGGAGTACCATGAGGTACGGGCCAAGGCGGGCAGTTTCCTCGACCTGTGCTACACCCCAGACCTTGCAGCCGAGGTTACGCTGCAACCGGTCCGGCGCTATGGACTGGACGCTGCCATCGTCTTCTCCGACATCCTGGTCATCCCGCACGCGCTGGGGCAGAAGGTCGAGTTCGTGGAGGGCATGGGTCCATTGCTCGACCCAGTTCGCTCGTCCCAGGACCTGGCCGGATTGCAACCGTCCGCGACTCGCGCCAAGCTCGACCTTGTCTACGAGGTCGTCGCCAAGGTCCGGCAACGGTTGCCAGACGAGATCGCTCTCATTGGATTTTGCGGTGCGCCGTGGACTGTTGCGACCTACATGGTTGGGGGAGGGGGAAGAGCTGGTGACCGGGAGGCAGCCGAGCATTGGGCCAGGGCGGACGCAGCTGGCTTTGGAGCGCTCATCGAGCGCTTGGTCGACGCTTCCGTCGAATACCTTTCCGGGCAGATCGCTGCCGGAGCCGACGTGCTGCAGATCTTCGACACCTGGGCCGGCCGCCTCTCGGGCGATGCGTTCCAGCGCTGGATCATCGAGCCCACCAAAGCCATCGTCGCGGGCGTGAAGGCAGCGCCATCCCCGGGTTCCCGTCATCGGGTTTCCAATGGGTGCCGGAGCCGCCATCCCGGCCTATGTGGCGCAATGCGGGGTGGACGGCGTGAGTTGCGAACGCTACAGTGCCCCTCGACTTCATCTCGCGTGAGCTTTCCGGTAAGTGTGGTCGTCCAGGGCAACCTGGACCCGCAGCTGGTGCTCGCAGGTGGACTGGAGATGGAGCGCCGGGCGATGAGAATCCTGGCGGCGCTCTCGGGCAAGCCCTTCATTTTCAATCTTGGCCACGGCGTCCTGCCACAGACACCACCACAGCATGTGGCGCGGCTCGTGAAGCTCATCAGAGAGGGAAAGTAGAAGTCGCGGCATGCTGCTCTGGGTGAAGGCTTTCCATGTCGTCGCTGTCATCGCGTGGATGGCGGGCCTGCTCTATCTGCCCCGGCTCTACGTCTACCACTGCGAGGCCGAGAAGGGCTCCAAGAGTCCGAGACCTTCAAGGTCATGGAGAGGCGCCTGCTGTATGTCATCATGACCCCGGCCATGATCGCGGTATGGGGCTCGGGCGTCTGGCTCGCGTGGGCGCTGGGAGTGGTAAACGATCGCTGGCTGTGGGCCAAGTTCGCTCTGGTCATCCTGCTCACCGGTTTTCACCATGCCCTGGGGGTCTGGCGGCAGGATTTCGCAGCCGACTGGAACACGCGCAGCCCGCGCTTCTATCGCCTCATGAACGAGGTGCCGGCGCTGCTCATGATCGGGATCGTGATCCTGGTGATCGTCAGGCCGTTCTGACTGGCGCCTGATCTGTGCGAGGTCTCGCTGGAAGCGGGCTCTTTCATTCCCGATCCACAGGTGCTACATAGTGATTCGTCACCGCTTGCCGCGTTGAGCTGGCCAGTGTGACCGTTGCGAGCCGTGCAGGCACCTATATGCGGCACCTGCAAAGGCTGCGACAAATCCGGAAAGCTCTTCCGCACCCCTCCCCCTCCCAGGCGCGCGCGCCGCGATAGATCCTACCTAGATAGCCGCGCAGCCCCTCCCTCCCGGAGACCTCAAATGCAAGAAGCAGCCGTCAAGGAGATGAAACTCCAAGACCTCAAGATCAAGACACCGACGGAGCTCCTGAGCTTCGCCGAGGAGGTCGGCGTCGAGAACGCAAGCTCGATGCGCAAGCAGGAGCAGATGTTCGCCATCCTGAAGGAGCTGGCGAACAAGAACACCGATATCATCGGCACCGGCGTGGTCGAGGTGCTGCAGGACGGCTTCGGCTTCCTGCGCTCGCCCGATGCCAACTACCTGCCGGGTCCCGACGACATCTACATCTCGCCCTCTCAGATCCGGCGCTTCTCGCTGCGCTCGGGCGATACGGTCGAGGGCCAGATCCGCAGCCCGCGCGAGGGCGAGCGCTACTTCGCCCTGCTCAAGGTGAACTCGATCAATTTCGAGGATCCCGAGAAGCAGCGCCACAAGGTGCACTTCGACAACCTGACGCCGCTCTATCCCACCAGGTGGATGCGGATGGAGATCGAGGACCCGACCATCAAGGATCTCTCGCCGCGCGTGATCGACATCGTGGCGCCGCTCGGCATGGGCCAGCGCGCCCTGATCGTGGCGCAGCCGCGCACCGGCAAGACGATGCTGCTGCAGAACATCGCCCATTCGATCTCGGCCAACCACCCCGAGTGCTACCTGATCGTGCTGCTGATCGACGAGCGGCCCGAGGAGGTGACCGACATGCAGCGCTCGGTGAAGGGCGAGGTGATCTCCTCCACCTTCGACGAGCCGGCGATCGCGCCACGTGCAGGTGTCGGAGATGGTGATCGAGAAGGCCAAGCGCCTGGTCGAGCACAAGCGCGACGTGGTGATCCTGTTGGATTCGATCACTCGCCTCGGCCGGGCCTACAACACCGTGGTGCCGAGCTCCGGCAAGGTGCTGACCGGCGGCGTCGACTCCAACGCCCTGCAGCGGCCCAAGCGCTTCTTCGGCGCGGCGCGCAACATCGAGGAGGGCGGCTCGCTCACCATCATCGCCACGGCGCTGATCGAGACGGGCTCGCGCATGGACGAGGTGATCTTCGAGGAGTTCAAGGGCACGGGCAACTCGGAGATCGTGCTCGACCGCAAGGTCTCCGACAAGCGCGTGTTCCCGGCCATCGACATCGCCCGCTCCGGCACCCGCAAGGAGGAGCTGCTGGTCCCGCAGGACATGCTCAATAAGACCCGTTTGCTGCGCCGCATCCTGAACCCGATGGGCACCATGGACGCCATCGAGTTCCTGGTCGACAAGCTGCGCAATACCAAGACCAACGGCGAGTTCTATACCTCGATGAGCAGCACGGGCAAGAATTAGGGTGCAGATCGGGTCTAACGACAGCGAGACCCAACACCCCGGAAGTTGGGTCTTCCCCGGCTTTCGCCATAAGGCGTTCACATCCTGGATTGCGGCGCTCGGTGAAGGGAAGAAGTGGGCCGCGGGGACTCCACCCCCTTCATCATGCCCGGAGGCTGCACCTCCGCGCGCTAGGGGAGGAGTCCTAGCGGCGCCGTCCGCACAAAACAGATACCGCGTCAGGGGTGGTAAGCCGGCAGCGGGACTTGCTTGAATGCGGTAGGGCTGTTGCCGGGGTTGACCCAATCTACAGCCCGAGCAGCCGCTTGGTGTTGCCGCCGCAGATCGCTGCGACGCTGTCCGCATCGAGACCCGCGTTGGCAACGAAGCCGACGGGATCGTAATCCGCCATGTCGAAGGGGTAGTCCGTGCCCATCAGGATATGGTCGGCGCCGTAGAGGCGGACGAGCTCCTGCAGCTGATGGGGCGTGAAGACGATCGTATCGAAGTAGAGCCGCCGCAGATATGTCGTCGGCGGGTGCGGCAAATCGCCGTGCGAATCCGATCGCGCGCCCCAGGCGTGGTCGATGCGGCCGGAGTAGCTGGCGAGATAGCCACCGCCGTGCACGGCCAGGATCTTCAGGCCCGGGTGGCGCTCCAGCACACCGTCGAAGATCAGGTAGTGCAGGGCGATGGTCGTCTCCAGCGGATTGCCGATGACATTGTTGAAGTAGAAGCGCGAGAGGCGTGACGCTTCGGTGAACCCTTGCGGGTGAATGACGACCAGAACCTCCAGCTCCTCGGCCTTTTTCCAGAACGGGGCGAAAGCGGGGTCTGACAGCTCCTTGCCGTTGATGTTGGTCAGAATCTGCACGCCTTTGAAACCCAGTTGCCGCACGCAGCGCTCGAGCTCCTTGGCGGCTTCGTGGCCGTCGGGCAGCGGCACCGTGCCGAATCCCTCGAGGCGATCGGGCCTCTGCCCCACGAACTCCGCGATGCCGTCGTTGATGATGCGCGCAGCTTCCACCGCGATTTCGATCGGCACGCCGTAGTAGCATTGCGGCGGCGGCGGCTTGACGATCTGCGCATCGAGGCCCATGGCGTCGAGGTCCTCGAGCCGCTGGTCCAAGCTGCTGCGCGCGGCGATATCGGCTTCCTGCTTCTCGTTGAGGGCCCTGGTGGTGGCGTCGGCGAACGCCATCAGCGGCGCGGCCGCCGGCTGGAGGTGAGGCTTCACGAGCTCGGCCGCCCGGGGGACATGCACGTGCGAATGCACGTCGATCGTGATGCTTTTGGGCCTGACCTCGCGCCCTGGCCGCCCGTGCGTCCGGGCCGCGGTGGGCTCATACTTGTTCCACAGGCTCACGTCCCCCTCCATCGATCGATCGCAGGCCCCTCCTTGCTGCTCCATTCGCGCCCAGCGTTCAAGCCATATCAGATCGCAGAAGATCGACTAGGAGCCGTTCTGCGAAGGCATGGAAGTGCGCTCCAGGGCGAGCACCTCGCCCTGACTTCCGGCGGTGTCGAGCCACAGGAATGGCAGATGCGGATATTCCCGCTCAAGGATTTCCCGACCGGTGCCGACCTCCACCATCAGGACTCCCTGCGAGGTCAGATGCGTCGCAGCCAGCGCCAGAATGCGGCGGACAATGTCGAGGCCGTCCCGGCCGCCGGCGTGCGCTATAGCCGGTTCCGCCGCGTATTCGCGCGGAAAGCCTGCCACCCTCTCGTCGCTGACATAGGGCGGGTTTGCAAGGATGAGGTCGTATTGACGGCGATTGAGGCCATCGAAGAGATCGGACTGGATCAGGCTGATCCGATCGCCGAGGCCGTAGTCGCCGACGTTGCGCTCGGCTACGGCAAGCGCCGCCTCTGAAATATCGCTGGCGTCCACCTCGGCTTCGGAAAACGCCAACGCCGCCAGAATGGCCAGGCATCCGGAGCCGGTGCACAAATCCAAGACGCGCCGAACCGCCGCTCGATCCGAGATGACACCCGGCAGGCCCTCCCCCAGCAGCTCGCCGATATACGAGCGGGGCACGATGACCCGCTCGTCGACATAGAACGAACAGCCGCCGATCCAGGCCTCCCTGGTCAGATAGGCGGCCGGTTTGCGCGAGGAAACGCGCTCCTGGATGATATCCCTCAACGCCAGCCTTTCGGCCGGCAGCAGCCGGGCATCGAGCCATGGTTCGATCTCGTCGATCGGCAGGTGCAGCGTGTGCAGGATCAGGAACGCCGCCTCGTCGAGGGCTGTGGAAGTACCGTGCCCGTAGACGAGATCCGCCTCGTTGAAGCGGCTCAACGCCCAGCGCAGCCAGTCGCGTACCGTTTCCAGGTGCTGCTCCGGTCCTTCTGGCTCTCTCATTGCGGGCATCGGAATTGTTGCGATATCGAGGCTCGAGCGCGGTGCCTGATCCGATTTGGGAGGAGGCAATCGTCACCGTGGCCCGGGTACCTTCCCTGGCGCAGCACCTTATCGAAAGTGGCAGCTCGCGAGGAAGATTATGGCGCCCTGCCGAAGCCGCTCGTCCATTGCGTTGCTACTCATCCATACGATGGGAATACAAGATCGAAAATTTGGCCAAATACGGCATCATTCTGTTCTGTTACGCTGAACGCTACCCGTTGTTAGTGACTCTTCTCGGATTTGTCCAACAATTGGTGGTGCCTGGGACTTTGTATGATGCTCGGACACCCGCCAATGCCGAGCCATGCGAGCAGGCGTCGAAAAGATGCAATCCATGTCGAAGATTTAGTTGACGGCTTAATATCTTCTTTGCCATTAAATAATACAGGTGCAGGAGCTAATTTCGGGAGCAATATGGGGACCCCTTTGTGATGGCGAAAGAACTGGACCGAATGACGTTGCGGGAGCTGGCGGAGCTCGAGTTGAAGGTAAGGAAGGCCAAGGCCAGCGCCCAGGACCGCAACCGGGCGGACCTGCGCAAGAAGATCGAGACGATGGTCAGCGACGCCGGCTTCAAGCTCAGCGATATCTTCAGCGGGCGCGGCGGGAAGGGACGTACCGTCGCGGCGAAGTACGTCAACCCTGAAGATCCGACCGAGACGTGGACGGGCCGCGGGCGCAAGCCCCGCTGGCTCAATGCCAAGCTTCAGGAAGGCGCGAAGATCGAGAGGTTCCTCATTAAGTAGTGGGCTGCCTTTCAGGCACCCGCTATTGCAGCGGACGCCGTCATGCGGCGTCCGGCACCCCTCCGTCTGGCCGGCGTCAGCGACCTCTGCGCCCATCGATGGACCAGGCACCGGCACCGCTGGCGAGCAGGGCCAGGAAGCCGCCGGCAATGGCTAAATTCTTCAAGAGCTGGATGTTCTGGCTCCGGTTGGCGAAGTCGAGGTGAAAGAGCAGGGCCGCGAGGATGCAGAACCCGGCCAGGACAAACGCGGCCGGACGGGTCTGCCAGCCAGCCACGATCAGCAACCCGCCCAGCAGCTCGACCGCAATGACGAGCGGGAGCAACAGGTCGGGCACGCCATATTTCTGCATGTAGGCCTGGGCCGCCGCGTAGCCGGCGATCTTGCCGTAGCCCTCGATGATGAAAATGGCGCCCAGCAGGAGGCGGCTGGCGAGCAAGGCAGCATCACGAAGTGCAGAGGCGTGCATGCATATCACCTCGTATTTCTCTTGCCGCCCGTGATTCTCGCTGCCCGTTGCCGGGCCGGGGGCGCCACGCGCTAGTCGCTAGTGAGCGGCTTCCCAATTGTCTGCGGCTTTGGCGTCCACGTGCACGGGGACGGCGAGCCGAACGGCGGGCTCGGCCGCTCCTTCCATGACGCGGGTGATGGTGTCTAGCGCGGTCTCCACGTCGCCGGCCGCAGCCTCGAATACCAGCTCGTCGTGGACCTGCAGAAGCATCCGCACCGAATCGAGGCGGGCCTGGCGCAGGGCCTCCGGCATTCTGATCATGGCGCGGCGGAGGATGTCGGCGGCTGAGCCCTGAATCGGCGCGTTGATGGCCGCCCGCTCCAGATTGCCGCGCACCGAGGGGTTCTTGGTGTTGATCTCGGGATAGTGGATGCGCCGACCGAAGATGGTTTCGACGAAGCCCTGCTCGTGCGCTCTGCGCTTGGTCGTCTCCATGTAGTCGCGGATACCGGGAAAGCGCTTGAAGTAGGTGGCGATGTAGTCACCCGCTTCCTGCTTCGGAATGCCGAGCTGCGCGCCGAGGCCGAACGCGGAGATGCCGTAGATGATGCCGAAATTGATGGCCTTGGCGCGCCGTCGCACCTCGGAGGGCATGTCCTCGATGGCAACGCTGAACATCTCCGAGGCGGTCATGGCGTGGATGTCGAGGCCTTCGGCAAAGGCGCGCCTGAGCTGGGGAATGTCGGCAACGTGCGCCAGGACACGCAGCTCGATCTGGCTGTAGTCCGCGGAAATCAGCTTGCGGCCGGGCTCGGCGATGAACGCAGTGCGGAATCTCGCGCCCTTCCTTGGTGCGGATCGGAATGTTCTGGAGGTTCGGATCATTGGAGGCGAGGCGGCCGGTGGTGGTGGCGCCGAGCGCGTAGCTCGTATGGATGCGGCCCGTCTCCGGGTTGATATATTGCGGCAGCGCGTCCGTATAGGTGGAGCGCAGCTTGGTGAGCTGCCGCCACTCCAGCATGACGTTGATGAGCTTGCGGTGTTGTTCCGGCAGGTCCTCGCGGGCGGCCAGGTCGTCGAGCAGGCCGGCGCGCGTCTCCCACTGGCCCGTCCTGGTCTTGCGACCGCCGGGGAGCTTGAGGTTGTCGAACAGGAACTCGCCCAGCTGCTTGGGCGAGCCCAGGTTGAACTTGTGGCGGGCCAGGTCGTAGATCTCCGTCTCCAGCCGGACCACGCGCTGGGAGAACGTGGCGGTGAGGCGGGAGAGGATACTGCGGTCGACCTTGATGCCGGCCTGCTCCATGTCGGCCAGGACGTGCACCATGGGCCGCTCCAGCGTCTCGTAGACCGTCGTCACCCGCTCGGCGGCAAGGCGGGGCTTCAGGACCATCCATAGGCGCAGTGTGACATCGGCATCCTCACCGGCGTACTCGGTGGCCTTGGCGAGCGGCACCTGGGCGAAGGTCTTGTCCGACCTTCTGGCGCCCGGGGCGAACTCGATCACCTGCGAGAAGGGCATGCAGGTATGGCCCAAATGCCGCTCGGCCAGGGCGTCCATGCCGTGCTCACGGTTGGCACCGGCATCGAGCGCGTAGGACAGAAGCATGGTGTCGTCGAGGGGCGCCACTGCAATGCCGTGCCGGGCGAGCAGAAGGCAATCGTACTTGAGGTTCTGCCCGATCTTGAGGACGGAAGGGTCCTCCAGCAGGGGCTTCAGCACCGCCAGCGCATCGCGGACAGGGACCTGCTTCAGGTCCTCTCCGGCGAAGTCGAAGGCGTCGCTGGCGGGCCGATGGCCGAGCGGGACATAGCAGGCCCTGCCCGGCGCCACGGCCATGGAGAAGCCGACGAACTCGGCGCGCATGGGGTCGAGGCTGGTGGTCTCGGTATCGAAGGCGACGTGGCCTGTGGCGTAGGCCTCGCCGATCCAGGCCTCGAGGCGCGCCAAGTCGGTGACCGTCTCGTACTTCGAGCGGTCGATCCTGGTGGCTTTCGCCGCGGCAGCGGCGGCTACCACCGCGGCCTGCGCCGTTGCGGCGGACGGCGAGGCCAATTTGCCTGCCTCCTTGGCGGGTGAGGCGGCCGTCTGAAGCTGGGTAGCCGCAGCGCTGCGCCGGCTGGTTGCCGCGCGCTCGACCGGCGGGGGCGGCTCCTTTCCCAGGCCTTCCGCAATGCGCTTGGTCAGCGTCGTGAACTCCATCTCGCGCATGAACCCGAGCAGCGTATCCGGCATCGGGCTCCTGCAAGCCCAGCCGCTCGATCGGCACCACGAGCGGCACATCCTGCTTGAGCCTGACCAGCTCGCGCGAAAGCTTCGCCTGCAGCGCAAATTCCGTGAGCCGCTCGCGCCGCTTGGTCTGCTTGATCTCGTCGGCCCGCTCGAGCAGCGTGTCGAGGTCGCCGTACTCGTTGATCAGCTCGGCGGCGGTCTTGACGCCGATGCCCGGCACGCCCGGCACATTGTCGGTGGAATCGCCGGCCAGCGCCTGCACGTCGACGACCTTGTCGGGCGGCACACCGAACTTCTCCCGTACCTCGTCGGGCCCGATGCTGCGCGGTGGGTCTTCATGGTGTCCAGCATGGTTATGCCGGGACTGACCAGCTGCATCAGGTCCTTGTCGGAGGAGACGATGGTTACATCGCCGCCGCGCAGCCAACGCCTGCATGGCGTAGGTGGCAATGAGATCATCGGCCTCGTAGCCCTCCTGCTCGATGCAGGCGATGTTGAAGGCTTTGACGGCGTCGCGGATCAGCCCGAACTGCGGGATCAGCTCCTCGGGCATGGGCGGGCGGTGCGCCTTGTAATCCTTGTAGATTTCGTTGCGGAAGGTCTTCTCGCTGTAGTCGAAGACGACGGCAATGTGGGTCGGGTCCGCTCGATTTCCGCGAGTCCTGGAGAAGCTTCCAGAGCATGCCGCAGAAGCCGTGACGGCGCCCACGGGCATGCCGTCGGAGCGTGCGTGTGAGGGCGGCAGCGCATGGAAGGCGCGGAAGATGTAGCCGGAGCCGTCGATCAGGTAGACGTGGCTGCCCTTGATGACGGGCACGGGTTCGCCCTCCGGCACCGAGCAGGTGGCGGCAGGCTTGGCGGATGTCCGGGGCTTTGTGGTGGTAACCATGGCGGCAATATAGTTGTGGGGGCGGGAATGTCAGCCCGCCTTCCACAGATCACTGATCGCCTGCTGCCAACATTGGTCCTCCTGCTCAGAAGGGGTGAGCCGCGTCGAATCGCGGCCTGCGGATGTCAGATTACTGGAATGTTGTGCCATGGGGTCAGCCCCGGCCTTCGCCGGGGCGCAGGGTCTGACCCCGCCGGTCCAGATCGATGGAATAGAGCACTTTGGGCTCGGGGCCGTGCCTCGGATTGACGAATTCCCGGATCGGCCGCCCGCCGTTGGCCTCGATCACCCGTCGCGACGCGATATTGGAGACATCGGCAGTCACTTCGACCTGGGCGAGGCCCACGGCGCGCGCCTCCGCGAGCATCAGGCCCAGGGCCGCGGTGGCATAGCCGCGGCGGCGCTTCCAGGGCACGACGGCAAAGCCGATGTGACCGAGGACATGGTCGGGCAGCGCATCGGTGCCGGGCTGCCAGCGCAGCCCGATCTGACCGGCAAACTCGCCGTCCCATATCCAGCGCAAGCGGTTGGGCAGCTTGGGTACCTCGCTGCCGTCGGGGAGCTTGACGACGCCGGTCTGGGCGACGCGGTCGGCGATGAAGGCGGATGCGTCGGCGCGGATCGCCTCCAGTTGCTCCCTGCTCGTGTCCCTGACATTGTCGGACGACCATCCGCGCTCGAGCGCGGCGGCATAGGCCGGCAGCAGCGCCAAGCTCGGCTCGTGCAGCTCGAGATGCGGCGTCGGTCTTGTCATCGTGGCCCCTCCTGAGGGCTGGCGCCGAGTCGCAATGGGCCCTGGGTACCGGGTCTCGCCCTGGCGGGCTCGCCCGGCATGACAGTCACTGAGACTCGCGAGCCGCAGCTTTCACCCGTCATCCCGGAAGCCGAGCCGCAGGCGAGGCTATCCGGGACCTCCTGCAACGAGGCAAACCTCACGAGGTCCCGGTTCGAAGCGGTGCTCGCCTTTGGCTCACATCGCTTCGACCGGGATGACGGGTGGAAGGCTCCATTAACGCTGATTGCAGAGCGTGCGTCCACAGCTTGTCCGGGCAGCTTCGGGTCATGGGACAATGGCGCGCCGCCTGTTGCGACGGGACGTGGATGCATCCGTCCTCTCACGTGCAGGCGGCCGGCGCCTGGAAGGCAGGGCCTGAACGGAGGCCCGAGATCCAGGAGGCCCGACTGCGCCCGTTTCCGGCAGAGCGCCAGCAATGTCGCCGAGCCCGAGACTGCCGAGAGGCACATGGCTTCGCGCATGGGGTCAGACCCGCAGGGTCTGACCCCGACGAAAGGCCGCAGATGCACAGCGGGACAGAAATCGCCGCTAACGCGGGCGCCGCAAGGCGACCCAGGGGACCCCCGCAAGGTCCCAGGGAGCTCTCCAAGGGGCTCTCAGGGAGGCTTCGCGAAGCCTCCTGGGGCCGGAGGACAACCGGCCCTCGGGTTGCCCATGGGGCGCCCGCGTACCCGTCGCACCTTCGCCGGTCCACTCCGGCGGGGTGGAAGGCGCGTGCGCCATTCTCAACAAACTCAGCCGAACCGAGGTCACGTGAACGCGCCCGCACGCAAGACGACCGTCGACGATGCGATGTGCACGTCTCAGTATCGCGCATCGGCACGCAAGACCGATCGCGCCCCGGTCCGAGCCCAGCTTGAATGGGCACGCACGCTGGGGCAAGCTGCCCATGACGCCTCGGATCGCCCGAGGAAAGTAGAAGGATAGCGTAGGCGAATGCCATTCAGCATGTTCTCGCTCACCGGCAAGACCGCGCTCGTGACCGGCGCTTCCTCGGGGCTCGGGCAGCATTTTGCGCGGGTGCTGGCAGGCGCCGGAGCGCAGGTCGTCGTGGCGGCGCGCCGGCTCGACCGGCTGCAGCAGCTGGAGGCCGAGATCCGGGCGGCCGGGGGCAAGGCCTGGCCGGTTGCGCTCGATGTCACGGATCGGGCGTCCGTGGTGCGCGCCTTCGATGCGGCCGAGGCCGCGGCCGGGCCTGTCACTGTCCTCGTCAACAATGCGGGCGTGCCGTCCAGCACGTTCTTTCTCAAGACCAGCGAGCAGCACTGGCGCGACGTCATGCAGGTCAATCTCGACGGCGTGTTCCGCGTCGGCCAGGAGGGGGCGCAGCGCATGGCGCAGAAGCGCACGGGCGGGTCCATCATCAATATCGCCTCGATCCTGGGCTTCGGTGCCATCAAGTCGCTCGCGACCTACGCGGCGTCGAAGGCGGCCGTCGTCAGCCTGACGAAGTCGATGGCGCTGGAGCTGGCGCGGGACAGGATCCGCGTCAACGCGATCGCGCCGGGCTACTTCTCGACCGAGTTCAACGATGCGTTTCTGGCAGGCGAGGCGGGCAAGCGGCTGCTGTCACGGGTGCCGATGGGGCGGGCGGGCGAGCTGCCGGAGCTCGACGGAGCGCTGCTGCTGCTGGCCTCGGAGGCCGGCGCGTTCATGACCGGCAGCGTCATCACCGTCGATGGCGGCCACCAATTGGCGATGGGGTAGATGCGATGCGGCTTTGGACACGGCTGAAACAGGAGGATGCGCCGCACGAGCGGCCGGAGCTGCGCAAGCGGTCGGCGAACTTCGTGGCGCTGAGCCCGGTCAGCTTTCTGCAGCG
Organism: uncultured Alphaproteobacteria bacterium; assembly: GCA_963758625.1. Taxonomy (GTDB): domain Bacteria; phylum Pseudomonadota; class Alphaproteobacteria; order Rhizobiales; family Hyphomicrobiaceae; genus AWTP1-13. The sequence goes on from CAVWWJ010000004.1 coordinate 54,744, forward strand.
TGCGGCCGACTTCTTCGGCGACCGCCTGGCCGTCGTCCACGGCCAGCGCGGCGATCACGTATCGCGAGTTCTACGCCCGCGCGAAGCGGCTGGCGCACGCGCTGACCAAGGCCGGCATCAGGCGCGGCGACACGGTGGCGATCGTGGCCGCCAACACGCCCGCCTTGCTCGAGGCGCACTATGCCGTGCCGATGATCGGCGCGGTCCTCAATCCGATCAACATCCGCCTCGATGCGCCGCTGATCGCCTTCTGCCTGGAGCACGGCGAGGCGAAGCTGCTGCTCGCCGACCGCGAGTTCCACGCCACCGTCGCGCCGGCGCTGGAGCGGCTCGGAAGCCGGCAGCCGATCGTCGTCGACATCGCCGACGCCGAGACCGAAGGTGCGCCGAGCGTTCGGCGACGTCGAGTACGAGGATTTCATCGCCTCCGGCGATCCGGAGTTCGTCTACAGCGGGCCCGAGGACGAGTGGGACTCCATCTGCCTGCTCTATACCTCGGGCACCACCGGCAATCCCAAGGGCGCCGTCTACAGCCACCGCGGCGCCTATCTGGGCGCGCTCGCCAACGCGCTCACCTTCAAGCTCGACCACGACAGCCGCTACCTGTGGACGCTGCCGATGTTCCACTGCTCGGGCTGGACCTTCACGTGGGCCGTCACGGCCGCGGCCGGCACGCATGTGTGCCTGCGCAAGGTCGAGCCGCGGCGCATCTTCGATGCCGTCGTGGAGCATCGCGTCACCCACATGTGCGGCGCGCCGATCGTGCTCAACATGCTGGTGCATGCGCCGGCCGAGGCGAAACGGCCGCTGCCGCTGCGCACCAAGGTGGCGACCGGCGGCGCCGCGCCGCCGGCCGTCGTGATCGAGCGCATGGAGGCGATGGGCTTCGAGGTGCTGCACCTCTACGGCACCACCGAGAGCTACGGGCCCTCCACCTACTGTCCGCCGCTGCCGGAGTGGGAGGGGCTGCCGACGGCGCGAGCGCTACGCCCTGATGGCGCGCCAGGGCGTGCCCTATCCGGTGATCGAGCAGATGCGGCGTGGTCGATCCGAAGACGCTGGCGCCGGTCGCGCGCGATGGCGCGGCGATCGGCGAGATCGTGCTCGCCGGCAACACGCTGATGAAGGGCTACCTCAAGAACGAGGCCGCCACCGAGGAGGCATTCGCGGGCGGGCTCTATCATTCGGGCGACCTCGCGGCGTGGCACCGGACGGCAGCTCGAGATCAAGGACCGCGTCGAAGGACATCATCATCTCCGGCGGCGAGAACATCTCCTCGCTCGAGGTGGAGGAGGTGCTCTACCGCCATCCGCAGGTGATGGAGGCCGCCGTCGTGGCGCGGCCCGATGCCAAGTGGGGGGAGACGCCGTGCGCGTTCGTCACCCTGAAGCCCGACGCCGGTGCGGCGACTGCGGAGGACATCATCGCCTTCTGCCGGGCCAACATGGCGCACTTCAAGGTGCCGAAGACCGTGGTGTTCGGACCGCTGCCGAAGACGTCGACCGGCAAGATCCAGAAGTTCGTCCTGCGCGAGCAGGCCAAGGCCCTGCGTTGATCGAGCAGGCCGGACAGGGCACAGCGCGGCCTGATCAGGACGGCCCCTTCGGACCGGTTGCCGTTGCGTACCAGTGTGCCGTTTTGACGCGTTCACAGTCAGCTGAAGATCGCACGCAGTCAAGGTCTTCCCGGAACATATTGGGCTAGAGAGATATTTTGGTGGGGAGCGCTGCCGTCTTTCGACCGGGGGGGAATGCATTGGTCGCGTCTTGCAGGCTCCCGCGTTCGAAAACAGTGTGACGGCTTGTCGCGATCCTGTGCACCAGGGCAGCGGCCGGCGCGGGGGAGCTCATGTCATGCGTGCTCTTGGCCAGGCAGCGCCTGCGCGAGTGCCTTCGACACGAAAGTGCGGGCGCAGCTGCGATGCTGGTCGCTGGTTCTGCTGCGGCGACCCTGGTCGCTCCGCCGCGTCGATGCCATGGCCGGCCGGCCGGCCGACACGCGCTGGGAGGCGCCTGCGAGCACGCAGGGCAAGCACGCGGGCCCGGCACGAGACGGTGCGTAGACGGCGAGGGACGCGGGGAGGCGCGGCCGCGCCGTGCCGGCCGCAGAGCGCGCCGGTCGCGCGGCGCCGTGGGCGTGCGGGGGCAGCACGCGCGCGCGAGAGCCGGCACGGGCGGTGACGGCACGGGCGCGCGACAACGGCCGCGCAGGCTGCGGTCGGCGGCCCGGCGCGAGCCCGGCCGACCGGCTTGCGGCCAGGGCGGACACCGTCCCGCTGCGGCAGCGCAGCCTCGTTGCGACGCACCCGCTCGTGCCCGACCCCGTCGCCGACCGAGCCCCATCGCGGTTTCGCCGGCTCGGCCTCGTGGCAGGCGTTGACGACCCGCGCCGCCTGCGCTGCGGGGGCGCGCAGCCGCCAGCACATTCGCCTCGTGCTGGCGAGCTTCGGGCGCGACTTCCAGCCTTCCGAGCCCGGCGATGGTGGAAGGAGCATGGCCGCAGTGCCGCGGCGCCACCAATCCGCAGAGCAGCTGGCGCCTCGCCAGCCTCGGCCCCGGCGCATCCCGGCCCGGCGCCCGCGCCCTCTCGGCGCCATGCGAGCCGGGCTGGCTCCATCCACTGGCGGGCATCCGCAGTCGTGCCTGCATCGCCGCGCTGCGCGCCGTGCTCGATCAGCGTGGCCGCCGAGTTCGGCCCGCTGACGGTGAACTCCACCTGCCGCAGCCGCCAGCCACAACGCGCGGGTCGGCGGGGCGCCGCGCTCCTACCACCTCACCGGCAACGCCGTCGATTTCCGGGTCCGCGGCCAGCTTCGGCGAGGTGCTCGCCTTCCTGCCCGACAGCGCACCGTCGGCGGCCTCAAGCACTACGGCGCGGCGTGTTTCACATCGACACCGGGCCGCGCCGCACGTGGGGCCCGCGCAGCTGGGGACGCAACCGCGGCCGCACGGCGCGCCGGCGCGCCTGACGCCCCGGCCTTGGACGCTCGCGACTCGCGGTGCGAAGCGCGCCCGCACATTGAGCGCCGCGCGATTGCCGTTGGCAAGGCTGGTCCGATGTTGACTTTCGGCAGCATGCCAACCGAGATCCCGGACCCGGCCCGATGCCATGAGCCGGGCATCGCGCTTCTGCCAGACTGGGGTGCGAGCCGGCGGCACCGGCAGGCGTGCAGGGCGAGCAAGCGGGGGAGGCATCGCATGGAGATGAGCCCGCTCCGGCAGCTGCGCATGGGGCGGTTGCCGAAGATGGTGTCGTGGTACGACCCGCGGCTGCTCGCCCGCGTCGGCATCCGCACGCATGGTCTCGTCCGTGTTCGGCCAATACGCCGACCAGCGCCTGATGCAGGCGGTGACCGACCCGGGCGACGACAAGGAGCTGTGCCAGCGCTACGACTACAGCGAGCCGAAGGCGCACGACCCGCACCGCCGCATCGCCGCCGACGAGACGAGTACGTTCTGGATCGACTACGTCGCCGACGTCGGCGACGGCTTCGAGCCGACCTACACGACGGCCTATCTGCTGGCGCAGGACAGCCTCGACGTGCGCGGGGCCGGCAAGCTGCGGCACGGCGAGATCCTGATCATGGGCGGCGACCAGTGCTATCCGCAGGCCACGCGGGAGGAGTACAAGAGCGCCTGCTGCTGCCCTTCGGCTGGGCGTTCAGCTCGCGCACCGCGGAGCGCAAGCTGTTCGCCATTCCCGGCAATCACGACTGGTACGACGGGCTCAATGCGTTCGACAGCCTGTTCTGCTCCTCGCGCGACAGGCTCTCCGAGGCCAAGGGCAACGTCATCGGCGGCTGGCAGTGCCAGCAGCACCGCAGCTACTGGGCGATCCGCCTGCCGCACAACTGGTGGATCTGGGGTGCCGACATCCAGTTCTCCAAGTATCTCGACACGCGCGCAGGTCAACTATTTCGAGACCATGGCGCACAGATGCAGCATGGCGACAACCTCATCATCTGCCTCGCCGAGCCGTCCTGGATGATCGCCGACCTGCAGGGCCTGGACGAGGAGGAGAACTTCTTCAAGATCACGTCGATTGCCCGCGGCACGGGGGCGAACGTGGTCGCCGTCATCGCCGGCGACTGGCACAACTACAACCGCTACTACGCCCACGAGCTCGACGTTCACTTCATCACCTCGGGCGGCGGTGGGGCGTTCCTCCATCCCACCCACGTCCTCAAGAACAACATCCAGGTGCGCTGGCCGGAGCGGCCCGAGGACGCGCGGGCGCATGCCGAGGCACCGGCGTCGGTCCGGGCGACGGCCTGGCAGGCCCGGGAGTACGACATCCGCCTCAAGCGCCACACGCGGGCGGCCGGAAGCGCCGTCGAGCAGGCGGTGCAGGACGTCCAGGACGCGCTGGAGCCGCTCCAGCCGACCAGGCTGCGGCGCCGGCGCATGCCGCTGCGGCCGCAGGCGCCCAAGTGCTATCCGAGCAAGGCCAGGAGCTATCTCCTCAGCCTCCGGAACCTCTTGTTCCCCTTCTACAATCCGGCATTCGCGGTCGGCATCGGCATCCTCTACTGGCTCATCACCTGGGAGTTCCAGACCCTCGTTACCGAGGTACGGCATCTCGGCGGGCAAGATCGACGACCTGGGCATCGGCACACCGTTACTGAGCGTGCTGCCTTACATGCCGCTCTATCTCGTCCAGGCCATGATCGCCTCGCATCGGCTTGGCGGCCATGCTGGGCGGCCTCTACGTGGCGCTCGTGTGGTACGTCGACGCCACCGACCGCCCGGGCTTGCGCCGCTACGCCACCAAGTTCGTCGTCGGAACGGCGCACTTTCTCGCGCACGTGATGGCCATGTTCGCGCTGTCGCTGGCGGTGGTGACGCCTGAACAATCGGATGACGCCGCCCATCCAGCGGCAGCTCGATGCGCTCTACGAGACACGCGAGACAGCAGACGCCGATGCTGCGCGATGTCATCGAGGAGTCGCTGGCGCCGCTGAAGCGCCAGACGGCCAAGCCCGCGGAGGTCAAGGAGATCTCGCCGGTGCGCCAGCTGGTGGGCTTCACGGCCTACCCGGTGCTGATGATCGGGCTCGGCGCCCTCGTCGGCGGCATGCTGTGGGGCCTGTACTGGGTGCTTACCGGCCTGATGGCGCGCATGCATGCGGAGGACGCGTTCGCCGCGTTGCGCATCGCAAACTACAAGAACTTTCTGAGATTGAAGCTCGAGCCCGACAAGCTCACCATTTACCCCCTGGGCATCGACCGCGTGCCCGGCCCCGACCAGTGGAAGAATCCGCCGCGGGGACCGGATGGCCCAATGCCACCCAACTCGAGGCTCATACCCGCGAAGCCCATCAACGTGCGCCTGATCGAGGACCCCATTGTCATCCGGCGCCACGACCTAATTGCGGGTTGATCGGTACGCGTTGCCAGTAGGCGCCCGGGGGGCGATTGTAGTTGTGCTGAGTGGTATGTGCAGGCGGGGCTGCCAGGGCACCATGGTGGTGATTTTTGCAATACTCCCAGAACCAAGGAAGGGGGTAATTGACGGCCCTGGCACCAGCCCCTAGAGCTTGACTGATGGGGCTCCTTCGCAACAGTCGGCACTGGGTAAGCTGGATCGCGGCCATTGCCGTTGTCGGCAATATTCTCGCCAGTCTGGTGGGTCATACCCCGACGACGCTCGGCGCGGGCCTTCGATGACACGGTCGGGGCGCACCTGATGTGCATCGGCGGCGCCGCGGGGCAGCCGGAGGCTCCGGCTGGCGGCGGGCAACCCCGACGGGAAGACGCCGCACTGCGGCCTGTGCACGTTGCTGGCCGGGTTCGCTCTGGCTGTTGCCCTGGTCTTTGCCGCGATCGCATTTCCGTCGACCTGTGCATTTCAACCGCCACGGTTCGACCTTCCCACGGTGGCGAACCATTTGAGCCTCGGCTGCATCCGCAGTCGTGCGCCGCCGCTCCCTGCCTGACGAGCTTCGACAAACAGAATTGTCTGTGCCTGCGCCTGAGCGTGGGCAGTTACAAGCGTATCTGGCTGGGATTCTCACATATGTCTCGCAGTATCGCCCTCAGCGCGGGCTTGGCAGCGCTGCTTCTCGCTACGTCTGCTCACGCACATCATCCATCCGGTGCCGGATCAGCCGGCGGCGCCGGACCAATCGTCACCATCCCGGGGACGACCCTGGAGAAGGGTCACAGCTCGGCTGCGATTGTCTTCGAGTACGTCGGCTTCAACGCCCTGAGCGATGCGCAGCTCTCCGTCTCCGGCCATCCGCACAGCCTCGATGCGATCTTCGCCCCGTCCCTGCTCTATTCCTACGGCGTCACCGACGATCTCACCCTGACGCTGCGGCTGCCCTTCGTGCGCAGGACCAATATCCGCGAAGGGCACGTGCACGGGGGCGTGCCGGAAATCAACGAGCTCGGCGATTCGGCAGGCGTGGGCGACCTCAGCGTGCTCGCGCAGTACCGGTTCTTGAGCAGTCGCGTTACCCGAACCGAGCTGTCCCTCCTGCTGGGCCTCCAGCTGCCGACGGGAGATACCAGCGTGAATGCCGAGGGCGGGGAGCGCTTCGAGGCGGAGTTCCAGCCCGGGTCGGGCGCGTGGAACGGCCTGCTCGGCGTCGCCATGACGAAGCGCTTCGGGCTTTGGTCGCTCGACGCCAACGTCCTCTACGTGCTCTCGACGGAAGGGACGCAGGAGACCGATCTGGGTGACCGCTTCCAGTACAACGTGGCGCTGTCCTATCGCCTCGGCGGGCTGTCGGGTCCATCGGGAGCGCTGCCGCCGCCGATGTACCACGGCGGGCCGAAGGGCCACTCGCCCTCGCACAAGCACACCCACAACCATGCGCACGACGAGGCGCCCGCTCCGCGAGGGCCTGCCCTCGATCTGGTCCTCGAGCTCAACGGCGAGTGGCATGCCAGGCAGGAGATTGCCGGGGCGAAGGACCCCAACTCCGGGGGAAACGTGGTGTACCTGTCGCCGGGGCTGCGGGTCTCCTACGAGCGGTGGTCAGGCTTCGTGTCCGTGGGCGTGCCGATCGTCAACGACCTCAACGGGCTGCAGGCTGAACCCGACTGGCGCCTGCTGACCGGCGTGGCGGTCAATTTCTGAGGCGGCAGGGAACAGGAAGGGAGCGCGGGGCGGCGCCGCTGCTGCGGCCCCGCGCGACCTCGCAGGAGCAAGCGCAATGATCACAAGCGCGATATCGAGAGGCCTGGTTTGCCTGCTGCTCGCGGCCGTACTCGTGCCGCCGGCGACGGCCCACAGCCACAAGAGGAAGAACCTGGAGATCGTGCATCCGTGGACGCCCGAGACGACCCGGAAAGATGCGACCGTTGCACGCGTGTTCATGACCATCAAGAACAGCGCTCGTGTTGCCGATCGCCTGATATCCGCGTCGACGCCACGCGCGGAAAAGGTGGAGCTTGCCGCTGGCGAGGATGGAGGCAAGCACGGAAAGGCCGCTGCGCCGTTCAGCATCGCTCCGGGCAAGCCGCTGGTTCTCCACGCCAAGGGGCAGCACCTGGTCTTGACCGGACTGAAGAAGGCGCTGCATGCCTACGAGGACTTCAAGCTGGTGCTGGTCTTCGAGAAGGCAGGACGCATGACGGTTGACGTCATGGTGGAAGAAGCCGATGCCGACGACGAGCATCGACATTGACGGATTGGTAACTGGGGTACTGGGCCGGCTTGTTCTTTTGCCGTCCTATGGCTCGCAACTGCAAGGAGGCACGCGATGCCACTTCTGCGAATTGTCTTTGGGATGCTCGCCATCTGGCTGGCAACAGAGGTCGCGCCCGCCCAGGAGCATAGCGCAGGTGCGATCAAGATCGGCAAGGTGTGGACACGGGAGATTCCGGGGGGTGCCAAGGTCGCGGCCGGCTTCATGACCCTCACGAACACGGGCAAGGTGCCCGATACCCTGATCGGCGGCTCGATTCCCTTTGCCGAAAAATTCGAGGTCCATGAGATGTCGATGGAGGGCGGCCTCATGCGGATGCGCCGGCTCGAGCCCGGCCTCACCATCAAGCCTGGCGAGACCGTGGTGCTGAAGCCTGGCTCGTTTCACGTGATGTTCCTCGACGTGACGCAAGGCCCGAAGCGGGGCACGCGCGTCAAGGGGACGCTCGTCTTCGAGAAGGCGGGACGGGTGGAGGTCGAGTATGCGGTTGCGCCCATCGGGGCACGCGAGCCCGGCGAAGGTGCGGGCAAGGGGGACACCAAAGGAAAGGGCGGCGGGCACAGCGGCCACTAGCGATTGTCATCCTGGAATGCCGCCCCGGATCGAAGTCCGGGGCAGGCTTCGCGGACATCTCCGCATCGCGCTCGCCCGGCATGACAGGCAATCGGCTGATGACCGGGCCCGCGTTCTGGGCGACAGTGGCGGGCGCTGCCACAACTGGGGGAGAGCCCGCATGAGCGAGAACGCGCGCTGGAGGAAGCGGCCGGAGAATTCCACCTGGGGAGACTACGGGCCCGACGATCAGCTGGGGCGCCTCAACGAGCTGACGCCCGAGAAGGTCAAGCAGGGCATCGCCGAGGTGAAGGACGGCCGGACGTTCTGCCTCTCCCTGCCGCTCGACTATCCCGGCGGCAATGTCCTCAACCCGCGCCGGCACCCGCCCCAGATCCGGCCGACACTGCGCGGCGACAAGCCCAACTGGCTCTTCCGTACGGACTGGGAGCAGCCCGGCATGACCGACGTGATCAACGACGACCTCGTCATCATGCACCTGCAATATTCGACGCAGTGGGACAGCCTGGCGCACGTCGGGCGCGCTGTTCGACGCCGATGCCGACGGCGAGCCCGAGGCGTGTTCTACAACGGCTACCGCGGCGGCGCAGACCTGGTGGGGCCGAGCGAGGCGAAGGAAGCGGGTGCGGTTCCGGGCGCGCTGGTGGAAGCCAGAGGCACGTCCTCGGCCAAGGCGCTGGGTGTGGAGAATATGGCCGTCAAGTGCCTGCAGGGGCGCGCGGTGATGATCGACCTGTTCGCCCACTACGGGCGCAGGCGGCATGCGGTAGGCTACGACGACCTGATGCGGGTGATGGCGGCGGATGGCATCAGCGTGGAGGCGGGAGACTTCGTGCTGCTGCGCACGGGCTTCGACGAGGTCGTCCTCGAAGGCAAGAAGGCACCCGACAAGCACACGGTGGAGGCGAGCTGCACCGGCCTCGACGGCAGCGATGCGCGCCTGCAGCAGTGGGTGACCGAGACGAAGCTCGTGGCGCTGATCTCCGACAACTACGCCGTCGAGCTGCTGCCGGAGAAGATCCCGCCCGGCGCCTGCGCGATGCTGCCGCTGCACCAGCACTGCCTGTTCAAGACGGGGGTGAACCTGGGCGAGCTGTGGCGCCTCTCCGAGCTGGCCGACTGGTTGCGCGCCAACAACCGCAGCCGGTTCCTGCTCACCGCGCCGCCGCTGCGCCTGCCCGGCGCCGTCGGCTCGCCGGCAACACCCGTAGCGACAGTGTGAGGCTCAGATGATGCGCGGCGTCACTGGGGTGCTTTTCTGCAGCGTTGGTCGTCCTGCACGTCGGCCGTTGCCGCCCAATCGGCGGAAGGGCTCGCGGTGGAGGTGACCAACGCCAGCGAGCCGGTGCTGTGCGCCGAGAAGGACAATGTCACCGTCAACTTCGCCTCCAGGGAGGTGCGCCGCTTCCAGATCGAGGCCGCGCATCCCGCCTACATCGGCACGCTCCACCGCGACAGCTACGAGGCGGACTGGACCGGATGCACGGCCAAGGACGATCCGACGCCCGGCACGCCGCAGCCGCCGAAGCGCACCACGCTCTACGAGCAGATCGACTTCTGGGTGGTGGGGCTCAGGTTCGCCGAGTTCTGGCGCCCGGCCACGGCGTCGGTGCGCATCGGCGAGCGCGTGGAGACGGGCATCCACCTCCTCCAGGTCTGGATGATCCGCCCCATGGGGGGCGAGGAGGTGCTGGTGCTCTATCCGCAGGACGGATACTGGCGCCTGCGTCCCCTGGCGCCTGCGGGCGTGGCGCCCACCGCGTTCGGCTCCTCGTTCCTGATCGGGCCGGTGGAGGTGGAAGGGCGCCCGATCGTCAAGATCAGGGAGGTCGCCTTCGACCCCAAGTCGCGCACCTTCACGCTCGGCTTCGAGCGCGGCGGCTCGGCAACCGTCACCATGGCCAAGGTCGATCAGAACCGGCACGTGCTCGATGTCGCCTTCGACAAGGCCATCGACGGGCGGCCGTTCGCGGCGCTGCGCTCCATGTACGTGACGGAGTTCAACAACGACGTGGCCCGCATCGCCGTGATCGAGAAGGGCGCCAAGGGCTGGCGCGAGGAGCCCATCATGAGCTTCAAGCGCGCGGCCGCAACCGACGTGTGGATGGGCCGCGTCGCCCCCTCGCGGCACAACACGTCGTCGCCCGACGTGGTGCTGCGCGGGTTCGGAGGCGGGGGTCAGACCCCGCGCCTCCAACGTTGAGACGGGAACAACGACCGTCGGGTGCGCCAGGGGACCGACCGGTGCTGATCCGCCCTCGTCCTCACAGGTCGAATTCGCCGCCGCCGTCGTTGCCGAACCAGCCGCTGTCCTCGTCGACCACCTGGTTCGACGAATTGGGGGGCGGCTCCGTCCTCGAGGTGTCGCCGGCGGAGGCCGGCCCGGGCTGCGTCTCGCCGGCGCTGCTGGCGTTGGTGTTGGCGTTGGTGTTGCCCGAATTGGCGTGCGCCGGGTTGATCATGTTCTGGATCGCGCCGGCGACGAGCATGCCACCTGCGACGCCGGCGGCCGTCGCCATGGCCGTGCGCAGGAACCCGCCGCCGCCGGCTTGACCCGCCTGTCCCGGAGGCGGCGTCGACTGCCAGGGGGCTTGCCCCTGCGGTCCCTGGGGGCCGGCTGGCCCGGCCGCCCTGGTTGGGCGCCCGCATAGAGCGGCGGCGTGGCACGGGCGCCGATCACGGGCACGCTGGGACCACGGGCGGGTTCCGGGGCGGAGGATCGGCTGCCGAACAGCCCGCCGAGGAAGCCGCCCGAGCTGGGCTGCCGCTGCTGCGCTTCCAGCGCGCGCACCTGCTCCTCGAGTGCCCTGATACGCTCGTCGGCAGCCTGCAGCGCCTGCTCCTGCACCAGCACCGACTGCACCAGCATGTAGGCTGAATCGGGCACTGCCCGCACGCGCTCGTTGATCAGCGCCTCGGCCTCGCCGTCCTTCTCCGGCAGGGTGTAATTGCGCATGCGATCGAACAAGCCCGTGACAAGCTGGCGTTCTTCGGGGGTCATTTGGGTCTCCCTTCGAGTCGAGTTCAGTCGGTATATTGGATGGGCATGGCAGCTGTGCAACGCCGGAAGAGGCCTCTCACTGCCGCATTGCACCGAATTCAGAAAACCGCGCCCCTGGCGGCGACGGGCCACAGGCACTCGACGCGGGCGGCAGCTGTGCCGAGCCCGCGCACGCCGACGTACCAGTCGTGCAGATTGACGGTCGGGTCGCAGTGGCCGGGGACGAGCAGCAGCTTGTCGCCCCGCCGCGGGCGGTGCAGCTCAGGGCAGTTGCTCAGCTCGAGCACACCGTGCTCGTCGGAGGGACGCTGGTAGACGGCGCCGGGCAGCTGCCAAGGCAGCGGCAGGCCGCTATCGACGGAGAACGCCTTGAGGCCGGCATCCACGACAGCCCGCTCATGCACCGGCAGGCTCATCACCGTGGCGTAGACGAAGAGTGCATGCTCGTAGTCGCCGAAGGGAGAGCCGTCGGCGCGCTTGTTGCGGGCGTAGTCCGCATCCATGAAGACGTAGGAGCCGCACTGCAGCTCGTTCCAGACGCCGCTCGCCGCCTCGTTCTCGTAGGTGCCGGTGCCGGCGCCGGAAACGATGCGCGCCTCGAGCCCGGTGCTCCGCAGCGCGCGCCGCGTCTCCTCCACGAGCTCCGCGGCGCGCGCGATGTGGGCCTTGCGCTCGCCCGCCTCGCGCACGTGCTGGGCCGAGCCGTGGTAGGCCTGCAGGCCGGCAAACTCGAGGTGCGGCGCCTTGGCGACCAGCTCCGCGAGGCGCGCCGCCGCAGCACCCGGCGCCACGCCACAGCGCCTGGCGCCGACATCGATCTCCACCATCACATCGAGCGTCGTGCCGGCCTTGGCCGCGGCCGTCTCCAGCTCCGCGACGTTGGCCGCATCGTCGACGCACACGCCGACCTTCGCCAGCCGCGCCAGCGCCGCCAGCCGATCCAGCTTGGCCGCGCCTGCCACCTCGTTGGAGACGAGCACGTCGGCGATGCCGCCCGCGACCATCACCTCGGCCTCGGAGACCTTCTGGCAGCACACCCCGACTGCGCCCAGCGCAACCTGCCGGGCGGCAATGTCCGGCGACTTGTGGGTCTTGGCATGCGCCCGGAGCCTGACCCCGGCGCGCGCCGCGAAGTCCGCCATCCGCCCCAGGTTGCGCTCGAAGGCGTCGAGGTCGATCACGAGGGCCGGGGTATCGACCTCCACCAGGGCCATACCGGCGGCGGCGGGCGGGGGTACGGGCATGGGGCGGCTCCTTAACTCCTCGCAGCTGACGGTTTGCGGTCCCATTTGGGCCTCGTGGCGCAGCTTATCTCTCCGGCAGCCCCGCCTTGCGCAGGCCGTCGAAGAAGTGCTCGGCATCCTCGGGGCGCTTGAAGGGAGCCAGCCGCCTCTGCGTGCCCTCAATCGTATATTTCGGCTCGATCCGCAGGACCTCGGCTGCCTCTGCACGGGCCTCGTCGAGATTCCCCAATTGGGCGAGAGTGGCGGCCAAGCCGACGTGGCCGCAGCGCGGAAATTCGGGGCCCGCGACGTACATTCGCGCAACGGGTGCAGCGCCTCCGAATACTGCCTTGAGCATGTAGTGGGCGACCCCCAACGCACGGCGGCGCCCAGGGGCAATAAAACGGATCGTGCCGCATGCGCGTCTCGACGACCTGGATGGCCCTCGCGGGTTCTCCCGCGCCAATTAGCGTCGCGCCGAATCGCCAATCCGTGAAATTGGGGTTCAGGGCAATGGCCTTCTCGAACTCGGCGATGGACTGCTCATGCTGGCGCTCGAAGGTCAGCGCCAATCCGAGCTAGGCATGAGCGATCGGGAGATTGGGGTCGAGCTGAACGGCCTTGCGAGCGAGACGATGCGCGCGTTCGAGGGCACGTGGGGATGAGATAATCTTCATCCAACGGCTCGAGCCAAGCATACAGATGAGTATTCGAAAGCATGGCATAGGCGCGAGCGTAGTTCGGGTCGAGGGCGATGGAGCGCTCGAGAAGACGACGCGCTTCATAAAGGTCGGCCACGTTGGACGACGACCGAAACGCGCTCGAAGATATCCGAAGCGCGCATGAAAAAGTCGTACGCCTGCCAGGTCGCCGGCGGCTTCAGCAGCGTGCGCTCGGCCTCGGCCTTGTTGACATGGGCGGCCAGGATCGCCACGATCGTGCGGGCAACCTCGTCCTGAACGGCGAACACGTCCTCGAGCTGGCGGTCGTAGCGCTCGGCCCAGCGATGGGCGCCGGTCACGGCATCGGCGAGCTGCGCCGAGATGCGAACCCGGTCGCCGGCGCGGCGGATGCTGCCCTGCAGAACGTAGCGCACGCCGAGCTCGCGGCCGACCTGGCGCACGTCGACCGCCTTGCCCTTGTACTGGAAGGAGGAATTGCGGGCGATGACGAACAGCTCGGAGAACCGCGACAGCTCGGTGATGATATCGTCGGTGATGCCGTCGCAGAAATAGTCTTGATCCTTATTGCCGCTGACGTTGTCGAAAGGCAGCACGGCGATCGACGGCCGGTCGGGCAAGGACAGGGCGGGCGGGCTTCTCAGGCTTGGCGTCCGCCTCGGCGACCCCGGACGGTTGCCGTTCTTCGCGCACCGCGCCCACGAAGCGCAGGCCCTTGCGGGGCAAGGTCTTGATCAGGCGCTGGGCCTCGCCATCGTCGCCGATGGCGCTCCGCGCCTCGCTGATGCAGCGGGCGAGCGCCGATTCCGAGACGATGCGCCCGTCCCAGACCTGAGCGATCAGATCGTCCCGGCTGACGACGCGCTGGCGGTGCTCGATGACGAACGCCAGCAGGTCGAAGACCTTGGGCTCGATGGCGACCAGCGCATGGCCACGGCGCAACTCACGCCGTTCCGTGTCGAGCGCGTAATCTTCGAAGAGATAACGCAAATCGCCTCTCCCCGGCTGCGCGCGGCCGAAGCCTAGCACACCTTTGACAGAGAAAGATCAGGTGACCCTAAGGAAAAGAGCGTGATGCCCTAAGGCGAGCGAAGACATCGAGAAAGCGCAGCTTCGGGCGCTCTGGCATCCTGGCGTCACTTCGATCGGTCCCGCGATCGTAGGTTGGGTGAGCGCCATACGCGACACATCCAACGCTGCCGGATGACTGGGAGGATGCCATGCACACTGTGTCACGCCGGGCCGCCTTGGCCGGCCTCGCTTTTTTCGCTCTGTGGCCGGGACCTGCCGGCGCACAGGAGCAGACGCTCAAGATCGTATTCCCGTTTGCCGCCGGTGGGTCGGCAGACGCGGTCGCGAGGATGCTTGCGGATCACATGCAGAAGAGCCTCGGCAGGGCCGTGATCGTCGAGAATCGACCCGGCGCCGGCGGACGAATTGGGCTGCGCGCCGTCAAGGAAGCGGCTCCGGACGGAGCAACCTTGCTCTTTATCGCCGGAGGCCCGATCACCGTCCATCCGCACGTCTATCCCAACCTCGGCTACGATCCCCTGGTCGACCTGCTGCCGATCACCCAGGTCATCAAGTTCGATCTGGCGCTGGCCGTCAGCGGCAAATTGCCCGTCCGCTCGCTGCCCGAGCTTGTCGTCTGGCTCAAGGCGAACCCCGAGCAGGCGACCTTCGGCTCGCCGGCCGCGGGCGCGGCGCCCCATTTCCTGGGGGTAGAGCTCGGCCGTCTGGCAAAGCTCGATCTGCGCCATATCGCCTACAAGGGCACACCGGTTGCCCTTCCCGATCTGATGACGGGCCGCCTTCCGATGCACATCAATACGGTCGGCGAACTCATCGAGCACCACAAGGCCGGCGACCATCCGTATCCTGGCGACGGCGGGTGCCTCGCGTTCGCGCTTCCTGCCGGATGTCCCGACCCTGCGGGAGAGCGGCTTCGACCTCGAGGCACCGAACTGGTTCGCGATGTACGCCCCGGCAGGCACGCCCGCGAACGTTGCCGAACGCCTGCGAGCGGCGATCCTCGACGCCCTGCGCAATGCCGAGATCCGGGCCCGGATCGAGACCCTCGGGTTCGAGGTAGCGGGGACGACCGGTGAGGAACTGGCCCGAATTCAGCGCGCCGACTACGAGCGCTGGGGGCCGATCATCAAGGCCTCGGGCTTCAAGGCCGACCAATAGCAAACTTGCGGGTCGAGGCGCGCGAACGGCTCCCGGATAGCCACTTCTCCTGCGAGGTGTCAGGCCATGCAACGGAACCCCTACATCTTCGACAACGCCGCGGAGGCCGAGACTGCGGAGCGCTTCGCGAGCCTCGACGCGCTCTACAACTTCCGCACCTTCCGCTTCCTGGAGACGGCCGGCATCGGGCCGGGCTGGCGCTGCCTCGAGGTCGGCGGCGGCAGCGGCTCGGTCGCGGCCTGGATGGCGGACCGCGTCGGGCCCTCAGGATACGTGCTGGTCGCCGACATGGACCCGCGCTTCATGGAGCGATCGGCCTATCGCAGGCCGGCGCATATGGAGCTCCGCCGCCACGACATCGGCACCGACCCGCTGCCCGAGCAGGCGTTCGACCTCATCCACGCGCGGCTCGTGCTGCTGCACGTGCCGCAGCGGCAGCAGGCGCTCGCCAGGCTGGTGGCCGCGTTGAAGCCCCGCGGATGGCTGGTGATCGAGGAGTTCGACCGCCGCGTTATCGACCGGGCCATTCCCATGGCGGACGCAGCGGAAGCGGCGCGCTTCAAGAAGCGTCGCGGCGGGCACTGGGACGCTCATGGAAGACCGGGGGTTCGAGGTGGAATGGGCGCGCCGGCTCTATGGCAGACTCAAGGCAGCCGGCCTCACCGAGGTCGGCATGGAGGGGCACCTCGCGGTGCGCGAGGGCGGCAGCCTCGGTGCAAGCCTCGATGCCGCGAACTACGCGCAAGTGCGCAGGGAGGCCGTCGCCAAGGGACTGGTCACGGACGCCGAGATCGACGCCGTGCTGGCGCGTCTGGACGCGCCGGATTTTGCGCTCTTCTCGCTGGTGATGTTCACGGCGTGGGGAAGGCGGCCCTGAGTTGGCGATTTTCTCGCGTGCGGACGCAATTTCACATCTGGGAGACAGATCATGATTGACCGAGCAAACCAGCAAACGGCTGACGCCCCGCTCGGCCCGGCCATCGGCCGAGTCTTCGACAGGGCGAGGCAGCTGGGGAGCAGAGTCGTCGAGGTTCTGAGGTGCTGCGCCGACGGTTGTGCGGCGGCCGCCGAGTACGAAGAGCTGTCCCAGCTGTCCAAGACGGAGCTCGAGCGGCGCGGCATCCCGGGTGGAGACCTTCCCCGGCACATCTTCGAGACTTGACCAGGCGCTGACCGCCTGTTCGACGGCGAGCATGTCAAAAGCTCGTCGGGTCGCAAGTCCGAGCGGAGCGGGTGTGATGCCCATCGAAAGACTCACCTTGGCGGGCTTTGCCGCACGCATGGCCGAGACGCTCGATGCCCTGAAAGTCGGCGTCGTGCTCGCCAGCGCGGACAGCCGCATTCTGCATGCCAACCGTGCGGCGCAGGAGATGATGCGCGACCGCGGGCCGCTGCGCGACTGCGGTGGGGTGCTGCAGGCGGAGGGTGGAGCCGCATCCGCTGAGATCAGGGCAGCTATCAGGCATGCGGCGCGCAGCGTCAGCGGCATACGCGCGAGCGGCTTGGCGGTCCGCCTGACCGGAGAGGGCGAGGTGCCCGTCGTCGCCCGCGTGCTGCCGCTGGCGGGTGGCGACGTCGAGGTGGCTGCGGTGGTGGCCGTGTTCATCAACCCGGTGGTCGATGAGGCGGCGAGCGCTCAGGCCGTCACCGCCGCCTTCGGGCTCACGCCCGCCGAGACGCGCGTGCTGGGCCGCGTGCTCTCGGGGAGCAGCCTGGCAGAAGCCGCCGCCGAGCTCGGCGTCGCCACCTCGACGGCACGCACCCATCTCGACAGCATCTTCGCCAAGACCGGTGTGTCGCGGCAGTCTCAACTCCTTCGGCTTGCTGCCCAGATTGCGTCGGCCACCCGCTAGCGACCGGGAGGGCGCGACGCCATTGGAAGCGATCACATTGGCGCCGTTTGCAGCGATGAGCCGCCCGCCGACGGCAAAGCCCCGGCGGCCGATCATCCGTGAAGCGGCCGCCGACCGCAGGGTACGGGACATCGACCGGAGGATCAGGCGGCCGCGCCAGGCGCGCTGACGAGCCCGCCGAAGCGGCGCTCGCGCACGCGGAACCAGGCCAGCGCCTCGGCGAGGTCATGCTCGCCGAAGTCCGGCCAGAACCGCTCCGTAAAGTAGAGCTCGGCGTAGGCGCACTCCCAGAGCAGGAAGTCGGAGAGCCGCTGCTCGCCGCCGGTGCGGATCAGGAGATCGACATCCTTGCAGGGATGCTCGCCGGCGAGCAGACGCGAGAAGCCCTCGCGCGTGAGGTCCTGCGGGCCGCGTGCCGCTGCCGCCGCGGCGAGGATCGAATCGCGGGCGGAGTAGTCCACCGCCACGCGCAGCCGCAGGGCCGTGCCGCCGGCGGTCTCGCGCTCGGCGCGGGCGATGGCCGGGGGAATGGCGGCAGGCAGGCGGTCGCGCCGCCCGATCACCTCGAGGCGCGCGCCGGTGCGGGCGAGGCGCTCGGTCTCCGTCTCCAGATAGCGGCGCAGGAGGCCCATCAGCCCGCGCACCTCCCCGTCGGGACGGCGCCAGTTATCGGCCGAGAAGGCGTAGAGGGTGAGGGTGCCGATGCCGAGATCCGGAGCCGCCTCGGCCACCTTCTGGATCGCCTCGACACCGGCGGCGTGTCCGGCCTGACGCGGCAGGCCTCTGCGCGTGGCCCAACGCCCGTTGCCGTCCATGATGATGGCGACATGCAGTTTGGAGGAGAGATCACTTTGCATGATAAAGTCCCTCGGCAAAAAAGTGAGCGATGTCATGGGTGGTGTCAGGCGGGATGGGGGTAGCGGCTGTCCGCGGATGCCCCCGACTGGCGTGCGGCCTCGGCGGCATCGCGCACGACACGCTCGAG
This sequence comes from uncultured Alphaproteobacteria bacterium, assembly GCA_963758625.1. Lineage (GTDB taxonomy): Bacteria > Pseudomonadota > Alphaproteobacteria > Rhizobiales > Hyphomicrobiaceae > AWTP1-13. Next base: position 72,903 of record CAVWWJ010000004.1, read on the forward strand.
CACGACCAGATAGTCGAGGAAGCGCTGGCGACCGCGTGGCGTCAGAAGGCACTTGGTGTGCGGGCGGTTGTTCTCGTAGCCCTTGATGATCTCCAAGAGCCCAGCCTCTTGCAGCACCTGCAGGTGCCGGCTCAGGTTGCCGTCGGTGAGCCCGCACAGCTGCTTCAAGTCGGCGAAGGCGAGCCCCTTGGGGTGTGCGATCAGCGAGGTCAGCACGCCGAGGCGTGCCTTCTCGTGCATGACCCGATCGAGGCCCTCGTAGGAGAACGGGGCCTTCTCGTCAGCTCTAGTCATCGCTGCCCCCCGAAGTCATCGAGTCTCCACGATCGCTGCTGCCAAACGCGAAGTGCAGGATTGCCGCGAGCAGGAACTGCCCAATGGCAAACGGAATGCCCATGAGCCAGGGGGACAACGCGTGCGTTCGGCTCGCCAGGATCAGCACGGCCACGCCGGCAACGAAGTACCAGGCGGCGGCGAGCACCACGGCGCGCGGCAGGGAGCGCACTGCGGCGAACAGCCCGAGGCTCACCAGGATCTGCCAGAGACCCGGCAGCATCCACAGGGAGTCGGGTGCGAACTGCAGCAGGACCAGGGCGATCGCGACGCCGGCAGCCCCCGCTGGCAGGACCTGCTCGATCGCGTTGAGGAGCATGGCATCGGCGAGCCCGGAGTGATGGCGCCGGGTCCTGGCGATCATCTCCGCGCCGATGAGCGCGGCTGAGGCCGCCGACGCGACGACCCAGCTCAAAAGGAACAAGTGGGGGTGGCCGGTCGGATCGTCGAGCCAGATCGACTGGGCGATGGCCGTGCAGAGGGCGAGCGCGCCGGTGACGGCCATGACCGCGGGGCCGAAGCCGCGGAACATGGTGCCGGCGGCCAACTGCTGGCGGATGCTGCCGATGTCGGCGAGCGCCTTGTCGAGGTCGCGCATGTACACTCCCCGTCCCGCCCACTTTGCAGTGCAAAGTATACGCTTCCCCGGTCGCAATTGCAAGCGGCTCGTTGGCTGTGCACCGGCCGGCTCGCGGCGAGCTATACCATGTACAGGGGAAGCGAGCAGCATCAGGGTCAACGAAGAGTTGACATCCTCCGATCAAGGCGCATCGCTGCGGGCGCGAATTTCTGGCAGATCCCGCCCAGGGTCCCAAAGTGCCCGCCGGCCCCGCACCGGCCCTCTACGGCCTCCTGCGCCACGGACAGGGGCACTCCCGAAGCAGCCGGCAGCTGTCGCCGGTCCCGGTCGCCCCTCAGCGGCTTCCTGCCGCCTTGGCGCGGGCGAGGATGCGCTCGGCGCGGGCAAGGTGGGGGCGGTCGACCATGTGGCCGCGAATGGAGAGCACGCCCGACTCCGGAGCCGCAGCGAAAGCGGCGACGATCTCCTCGGATACGGCGACCTCCTCGGGCGTCGGCGTGAACACCTCGTTCATGATGGCGACCTGGCCCGGATGGATCGCCATCTTGCCGGTGAAACCGTCGCGCACGGCCTCGCGGCATTCCTGGCGCAGCCCGTCGGCATCGCGGAAGTTGACGAACACCGTGTCGATCGCCTGCACCTTGGCCGCCGCGGCGGCGAACAGCGTGAGGTCGCGTGCGAGGCGGTAGGGCGAGGTCCAGGTGCGCCCGTCGTCCTCCCGATTGCCGCGCGCGCCGAGCTCGGCGGAGAGGTCCTCGGCGCCCCAGGTGAGGCCCTCGAGACGCGTGCTCGCGCCAACGTAGGTTTGAAGCTGCAGCAGGGAGATCGGCGTCTCGGTTGCAATCGCAATGATGCGAATCGAGCCGGCGGCCACGCCGGCGCGCTCCTCCTCGTGGTGCAGTGCGATGGACAGCGTGTGCACGTCCTCACCCGAGCGCGCCTTGGGAAGCAGGATGCCGTGCGGCCTGGCGGCGACCACGCCCGCCACGTCGTGCTGCCAAAGGTCCGTATCCAGCGCGTTGATGCGCACGTAGAGGAGCGGCCCGCCCTCGCGTGAGCGCGCCGCCTCGAGGTACTGCGCGGCGAGCGTGCGTGCCGCGGCCTTGCGGGGAAGGCTGACGGAATCCTCGAGATCGAGGATCAGGGCGTCGGCGCCGGTGTCGGCACCCTTGCCGAGCTTCTTCTCGTCGTCGGCCGGAACGAACAGCAGGGAGCGCATGATCTCAAGCCTTCGGCCGCCGCATCATCATCGCCTGGCGCCGGCAGATGGCGACCATCTCGCCCTTCTGGTTGAACGCCTTGTGCAGAAACTCGACGATGCCGGCGTCGGGGCGCGAGCGGGTCTCGCGCTTGGAGACCACCTCGGTGGTGATGTTCAGCGTATCGCCGTGGAACACGGGCTTGGGGAACTTCACCTCGGTCATGCCGAGGTTGCCGATGGTGGTGCCGAGTGTCGTGTCGTTGACGGAAATGCCGACCATCAGGCCCAGCGTGAACAGGCTGTTGAACAGCGGCTTGCCCCACTCGCTCTTGGCTGAGAAGTCGTGGTCGATGTGGAGCGGCTGCGGGTTATGGGTGAGGCAGGAGAACAGCGTGTTGTCCATCTCCGTCACCGTGCGCCGGATCGGATGCTCGAAGACCTGCCCGACCTCGAAGTCCTCCAGATATAGTCCTGCCATGGCTGCCCCTGGGTGTCTTGGCTTAAGCATGGGCACTTGTTGTCATTCCGGCGCTTGTCGCCGAAATCCATCTCGCCGCCTGCGTCGGCGGCGGCTGTTGGCTGGGTGCCGGGGACAAGCCCCGGCATGACGAGGAATTGCGCGTTGGGCTCATCTCGCTAATACCTGAACTGCTCGGAGAGAATCCGCTCGTCCAGATTGTGCCCCGGATCGAACATCATGAAGATGTCGATGCCGTTGGCCTGCTCCACGTCCACCTGCACCACCGAGCGCGTCTCGGTATGGTCGGCGACCGCACTGGTGGGGCGCTTCTCCGCCTCCAGCACGTCGAAGCGGATCTTGGCTGCGTTGGGCAGGAGCGCGCCGCGCCAGCGCCGCGGCCGGAAGGCGCTGATCGGTGTCAGCGCCAGGAGCGGTGCGTTGATCGGCAGGATCGGCCCGAACACCGACAGGTTGTAGGCCGTGGAGCCCGCGGGCGTTGCTACCAGGGCGCCGTCGCAGATCAGCTCCTCCAGCCGCACCTTGCCGTCGATGGAGATTTTGAGCTTCGCCGCCTGGTAGGTCTCGCGGAACAGATGCACCTCGTTGATCGCGAGCCCGTCATGGACCTGGCCGGCGCGGTCGACGGCGCGCATGGCGAGCGGGTGGATGATGCTGACCTCGGCGCGGGCGAGGCGGCCGGTCAGGTCGTCCTCCTGGTAGTCGTTGGTGAGGAAGCCGACCGATCCGCGGTTCATGCCGTAGATCGGGATGCGGTCGTGCATGTGCCGGTGCAGGGTCTGCAGCATCAGGCCGTCGCCGCCGAGCGCGACGATCGCCTCTGCCGCCCCGGCCGGAACGTTGCCGTAGCGCGCTGTAAGCCGCTCCAGCGCCGTGCGCGCCTCCGGCACGTCGCTCGCGACGAACGCGATCCTCTCGAATTTTCTTGGTAATGTCGCCATATGGGGTCAGACCCCTCGCCTCTACGATCGAGTTTTCCACGACGCTGGCGGCGAGGGGTCTGACCCCTGCCTGCAAACCTCATCTCAAGGCTGGCCCAGTTGAACGAAGACGACAAGCCCGTTCTCATCTACTCGACCTTCCCGTCGCCCGCCGAGGCCGAGCGCATCGGCGGCGAGCTGGTGGATCGCGGCCTGGCGGCTTGCGTCAACATCTTTCCAGGCATGACGGCGATCTACGTCTGGGAGGGTAAGCGCCAGCGCGAGGCGGAGACCGCCATGATCATCAAGACGCGCGCCGCCCTCGCCGACACGGTTGTTGCCGAGGCGCGCAAGCTGCATCCGTACTCCAATCCCGCCTTGGTTGTGCTGCCTATCGCGGGTGGCTCGGCAGATTTTCTGAGCTGGATCGCTGAGCAGACGGCCAACCGCAGTGAGCATCGGCGGGAAGTTCGCTCATGCCAGTGAAAAATCAATGGTGATTCGCATTTGCATGTTGCATAACAGGTGGAAGATACAACTTGCGATGCTGCGAATGGGTGCTGCGCCAATGGAACTGGCAAAAGATCGGTGGTCGTGACGACCTATTAATTGGGTTTAAAAATTTTTAACCTGTATCAAAGAGGGGGCTGCGTTCCTGTTACGCGTCGCATTTGTACCGGCCTCGGAGGCTCGTGCATGACGCGCAGTTCCTATTTCTCCCGGTGCATAGCCCTTCCAGGCCGGCTCGCTTCCACCAGCACTGGATGAGTACTGAGCGGCCCAGAATCGCCGGGCCGCTTCGAGGGACAGCGCTCATTAGCCGATCCGCGGGGCGCCGGATTCCGTGAAGCGACGGTGTCGCGCGTCGCCGGAACAAGTAAAGCTTGGCCCCCCAAAATAGGGGGCCACAGAATCATGACCAGGCATCTCCTTGGCGTGCTGGGCGTTATTGCGGCGAGCGTTCTGCTCGTCGTTTCAGCGATGATGAACTACCGGTTCGGCTACAGCCTCGGCAAGACGCCGAGCGACGGGCACATCTACGGGCTGGCATCGGCCGCCGCCGACTGCTTCAAGGCGCTGGTGCCGTTCTTCTTCTTTGCTGCATGGCGCAGCAGGATGTGGTCGCAGGCGCTCGCCGCCGTGGCCGTGTGGGTGGTCGTCACCGGCTACTCGATGACCTCCGCGCTCGGCCATGCCGCCCTCAATCGCCTCGACACCACCGGCAAGCGCGCAGCCGTCACGACGACCTACCAGGACCTGCGCGCCGACAAGAAGCGCTACGAGGAGCAGCTCTCCTGGCTGCCGAAGCACCGGGCCGTGGCAGCCGTCAAGTCGGAGATGGAGGCCCTCAAGGCAAACCGATTTTGGACGACCACCGGAGAATGTCAGGAGACCGCCGGGAAGGCAGCCCGCGAGTTCTGCGCCGGTTATCACAGGCTCGACGCCGAGCTCGGCAACGCTCTCGAGGCCCAGAAGCTCAACGCCAGGATCGAGGACACGAGCGCCAAGCTCGCCACCATCATGGGTGGGACAACCGTGATCGGGGAAGCCGATCCGCAGGCGAGCGTGCTTTCCAAGATGACGGGGCTCGAGCTGGAGACGATCCAGATGGCGCTCACGCTGTTCGTGGCGCTGCTGATCGAGATCGGCTCGGGTTTCGGCATGTACGTGGCCTTCGCCTACTGGCGCACGCACGCACCTGCGGCGCCGGCGGCACCAGCCGCGCCGGCGCCGGCAGCCCTGGCGGAGCCCAGGCCCACGCCGATCTCGGGCAAGGACGACGAGGTCTGGACCACCGATACACAGGGCATCGAGGGGCCACCGCCGACGCCAGCACTGCCCGCTGCCGCGGGACACGAAGGCGCCAACGACAACGCCACCACGGCGAGATGGATCATGCCGGAGAACGACGTGGAGCTGTTCTACAAGCAGGGCGTGTCGGTTGCGGCGAACGAGACGATCTGCTCGCAGGACCTCTACGACGGCTACAAGCTGTGGTCGAAGGCCAAGGGCAAGCGGCCGCTCAACCATTCGCGCTTCTCGGAGGAGTTCGAGCGGCTGGGCTATACGACGGTCCAGATCGGCGGGCGCCAGCGCTACGTGGGGCTTGCATTGGCAGCCGAGCTGCTGGCCGCGCTCGAGAGGAAGCCGTCCTTTCGCAGGCGCAAGGCCTCGGAGCTAGCGGAGCAGGTTCAGGACGCTGTCGTGGAGAAGCGGGAGGGCGTCGAGGTCGCGCCCGTCGGCGTGGCTCACCCGAAGGCGGCTTGAACCCGCAGCAGTGCACATCGCTTTCGACGGGGCCGCGCAAGCGGCCCCTTTTTTGTCAGGCTCATCGCCAGCGTCCTCTTCAGGACCGCGGCCGGCGTCGACATGGAGCTGCAGGAGGAGGCGTCCGAGGGCTTGCTGCGATCACTGGCGCCGCTGGCGCGCTGACTCTGACAAGCAAACATCTGTCATGCTGGGACTTGTTCCCGGCATCCAACCACACCGTTGCTCTGGTGCCCGCTTTGCGCTGGATCCCGGCAACACCGGCCTTCGCCGGTGCAGGCAAGTGCCGGCATAACGTCGAACCAGGCCAATCTAAAACACCTCCACGATGGTGACGTTGGCCATGCCGCCGCCTTCGCACATGGTCTGCAGGCCCCAGCGCAGGCCGCGGGCCCGCAGGGCATGCACCAGGGTGGCCATCAGCTTGGTGCCGGAGGCGCCCAGGGGATGGCCGAGCGCGATGGCGCCGCCGTTGACGTTGAGCCTGTCGGGGTCGGCGCCCAGCACCTCGAGCCAGGCGAGCGGCACCGGGGCGAAGGCCTCGTTGACCTCGTAGAGGTCGATGTCGCCGATTTTCATGCCGGCCCTGGCCAGCGCCCGCCGAGTCGCCGGGATCGGCTCCTCCAGCATGATCACCGGGTCGCCGGCGGTGACCGACATGTGGTGGATGCGGGCGATCGGCTTCAGGTTGTGCCGCTCGAGCGCCCGCTCGTTCACGACCAGGGCGCCGGAGGCGCCGTCGCAGACCTGGCTGGCGTTGGCGGCGGAGATGACGCCGCCCTCCCTGAGCAGCTTGACGGCGCCGATCGCCTCCAGGGTGGCGTCGAAGCGGATGCCCTCGTCGCGCACGTGCTGGGCGGGCCCCTCCGGCGTGTCGATGGCGAGGGGCACGATCTCCGCTGCGAACGCGCCCACCTCGGTGGCCTTGGCGGCGGCCTGATGGCTGCGAAGTGCGAATCTGTCCAGCTCGGCGCGCTCGAGGCCGTACTTCTCGGCCATCATCTCGGCGCCGGCGAACTGGCTGAAGTCGTCGACGCCGAAGCGCTTCCGGATGCCGGCGCTGAACGGGCTCTCGCCCAGGCCTTCCTTGCGGTGCAGGGCGAAGTTGGAGAACATCGGCACGCGCGTCATGCTTTCCACGCCGCCGGCGATCACCGCATCCTGCGTGCCCGACATCACGGCCTGGGCCGCGAAGTGCAGGGCCTGCTGGGAGGAGCCGCATTGCCGGTCGATGGTGACGCCGGGGATGGAGGCTGGCAGCATGGAGGCCAGCACGGCGTTGCGGGCAAGGGCGAAGGCCTGCTCGCCGGCTTGGGTGACGCAGCCGAGGATCACGTCGTCGATGGCCGCCGGGTCGATGCCGGTGCGGGCGATGAGCGCGTTCAGGACCTCGGCGCCGAGGTCCGCCGGATGCCATCCGGCGAGCTTCCCGCCCCGGCGGCCGCCCGCGGTGCGCACGGCGTCGACGATGTAGGCTTCGGCCATGATGCTGTTCCCTGAATGTGGATTGGTGTCAGACCCTCGCAGGGTCTGACACCTCTAAGTCAGCCTGGAGAGGAGGCCGGCGAGGAGCCGGCCGCGCTCGGGGAGGCTGGGGATCAGGAGGTGCTCGTCGAGAGTATGGGTGCCGTTGCCGCGGGGGCCGAGGCCGTCGAGCGTCGTGATGCCGAGCCCGCCGGTGAAATTGCCGTCCGAGCCACCGGGCGAGTACTGGTGCGGCAGCTCGAAGCCCAGCTCCCCGGCGATCGACTTGGCGACCTCGTAGAGGGCGAGGTCACGCTTCGAGGTGGTCCACAGGGGGCGGCGTACGCCCACCTCCAGGTGCAGCTCGAGGCGCGGGTCGGCGGGCGCGAGCGCGGCGAGCCTCTCGTGCGTGTCGGCGAGCGCGCCCTCGGTTTTCGACATGTTGAGGATCTCGAAGGAGGCCGACGCCGCCACGCAGTTCACCCACTGCCCGCCGCGCACCACCCCGCAGCTGAGCGTGCTCTCGTCCTTCGACATGGCGTCGATGGCGATGATCTGGTGCGCGATCTCGCGGATCGCCGACAGGCCCTCGCCAGGCCGGGCGCCGGCATGGCTGGGGCGGCCCGTTGCCGTCAGCTTGTAGCGGGCGATGGCGTAGCGGCCGGTGGTGACGCCGCCGTCGCGCCGCGCGGGTTCCGGGACCAGCACGTACGCGTGCCGGGCCGCCTCGCGCTCGATGAGGTCTCGCGTAGATGGGCTGCCGATCTCCTCGTCGCAGGTGAGGAGGAAGGTGACCGGCAGCGGCGTCTCGACGCCGGCGCGCTGCAGGGCCCGCATGGCGTGCAGCGCGAGGAAGACGCCGCCCTTCATGTCCAGGACGCCGGGGCCGTAGACGCGTTCGCCATCGATGCGCCAGGGCAGCGCCGCCAGCGTTCCCAGGGGATGGACGGTATCCAGGTGGCCCATCAACAGGATGCCGGGCGCGCCGGCCTTGGCGTGGTGGAAGCGCGCCCTGACGTTGTCGCCGAGGCCGTGGCTGCCCGGGATGCGCTCCACTGTGCCGCCGGCCATGGCAAGCTCGCGCGTCACCAGGTCCATCATGCGGTTGACGGCCGCCGCATCGTAGGTCGGGCTCTCGGTCTCGACCCACGGCCGCAGCGCGGCGAGCATCTCGGGAATGTCGAAGGAAAGGGCGTGGAGGTCGACGGGTTTGGTCATTCGGGCTGCTCCTCCTCCGACAGACCGGCGGCGCGCCTCGCCCCGATCCGCTCGATCGTGCCACCGTTCCTCTCGGCCGTCGAGGAGCCGCCGTTCCAGATGACCCATTCCGCCTTCTGCGACATGCGGCGCGCCTTCATGCCTGAGCCGCGCCGCACCTCCCGACGTTGTTTGTGCGAAAGCGGACGCAACAGCTGAACCGTCCGTGCGTTGATGCATGTTCGGAGCCAGAAGCGCGCGGCTCGCTCGGGCATGCTAGCCTAGGGGTGACATGGGGCGGCTCGTGAAGAAGACGGTATCGGTGCCGGCCGCGGCGGACGGCTCGCTGCGTCTCGCGGTCGTCTCGGATACGCATTCGCTGCCGCACCCGGCGACAGGAGCGCGCATCGCCGAGCTGGCTCCCCACGCGATCCTTCACGCCGGCGACGTCGGCGACCTGGCGGTGCTCGACGATCTCGCCAAGCTCGCTCCGGTCTACGCCGTGCGGGGCAACATCGACGCGCACGCGCCCGACCTGCCCGATGTGCTGGTGCTCGCGATCGCGGCGCCCGCGCCGCTGCGCATCCTGATGACGCATATCGCGCTCTACGGCACAAAGCTGCGCGCGCCGGTTGCGCGCATGGCTGAAGCCGAGGGCGCGCAGCTCATCGTGTGCGGCCACTCGCACGTACCGTTCATCGGCAGCGACTGGGGGCTTACAGTGTTCAATCCGGGCTCGATCGGGCCACGCCGGTTCACGCTGCCGATCGTGCTGGGCACCATCGACCTCGGGCCGGCCGGCCTCAGGCTGGCGCACGTGGACGCGGCCACCGGCGAGACGTGGCTGCCGCCGTAGCCTCGGCGAGCGCGTTACCTAGCCGTGTAGCTGGGTCCGCCGATAGAAGAGGACGCGCGCTGAGCGCAGCAGCTGGAGGAGAATATCGAAGTCGGCGACATTGGCGGAGAGTAGCGTGAGACCGAGCTTCTCCGCCTGAAGCAGAAGCACGCAATCGTGCAGGGCGCGAAGCTTGTGGTCGGCGGAATAGCCCTGGAGGCGGCAGACAATGCCGCAGAGCAGTGCGGCGCGCCCCAGGATATTGGCGTCAGGCGCGAATACCCGGTGCGGCCGCATCGCCATGATGAGGGCGCGGATCGTCGATGTAGCTCCGCGCGTGCGTGGATCGCCAGGATCCAACGCGCCCACCGTGTGCATCAGCTCCTGGATGGCAGTGGTCGAGTGGTTGACCAACCGGGTCGCCGTCAGGCTTTCGACGATGCCCGGAGAGCGGCCCTGAAGCTTGTCAATGTACACACAGGTGTCGAGGAGCAACGCCTGACCGGCGACTTCCTCCTCACTGGCGAATGGCAGCTCCGCATCTGCGCGGCGGGCCAAAGTCCTGCGCGGGTCGAGCCTCGCCCAGCGGACGGCGGCGTCGAAATCGAAGCTCGCCACTTCTAGAAGCCAAGCTTCAAGTCTGGGTCTACCTTGCCGTGGGAAGCCTTGAACACCTCGGCGAAATTGTCCTCCAGCGCGATGTTCGCCAGCGCGAACTCGATGAGGTCGGTGTCGGATTCGATGCCGGTGCGCCGCTTGGCCTGCTCGATCAGCGCCGGGCTCACCCTTCCAGCGATGCGGCTGCTCTTATCCTTGAGCAGGCCGGCACCGCTCCGCGGCCTCCATGACGCTCTGGAAGGGCGTCTGCTCCTCTTCAAGTCCCGGTCCGCGCCTTCCGGCAGCGGCCGTGCCTTCCTTTTGACGCCTTTGCTCATCGGAGCGATCCGCTGTTGAACACATCACGACTTTGTTCAACATAGTGCCGAGTTGGCTGACCTGGCAAGAGCATCAGCCATCGCCCCTTCACCCTTCATATGAGCGGCTGCAGGAACATGTCGGTCTCGATCGAGCGCAGGGCTTCATCGAGGCTGACCGCGGAGTATAGTCGCCACCACTGCCCCGTGTGCCGGCGCCACATGACATCGAAGCGGACCTCCGCCATGTGCTCGTAGGCATGATCGAGGCGCGTGAACGGCGCATCGAACTCCTCCCCGAGGTTGTCCGGGAAGCCCGAGCGATAGCGCGTGATGAAGCTGTACTTGCTCGCCCGCCATTTGCCGGCGATATCGATGGGGTAGTTGAACTCGGTCGGGCGCACCTCCGGCAGAAACCGAGGCTTCAGGACCTCGGCGATGAAGCGCTCGCATCTGGCGCCGATGGCCGCCTTGTCCGCGGCGGTGAGCATCTTCACCCATATGCTTTGCGGCGTGCCATTCTCGCCTCCCTTTGCGTTCGTGCGAGTCAGTGCTCGCGATCGCACGAAGCTCCGCCGACCACGCGACCTGTCAGCCGACACGCTCGCCAGGCATCGAGCTAGGCATCTGGATACATGATTGAGAGAGTTCGCGCTCCTCAACGAGGATCGAGCTAGGACCTATCGCCGAGAGATTTGAATGGCAAAGGTAAGAACTCCGGCATTGAACGTATCCGTCGTACGAGGCCGGGCGCATGCGTCCCAGCCTTTGCTAACAAGCGCACGAGAGCCTCCCTCAAGTTGCGGACCCCGCTTCAGTTCCCATCAGGAGCTAAGATGCCTGGAAGGCACTCCGGCTTTCGCGAGACCTTGATTTGGCGCACTGAGGAGTTGGCGGCGCGTCGCATGTGATTTATACCCGACCGGAGCCGCTTACTTCTTCGCTTAGCAGGGCACTCACGATCTTACACGGTCTTGTATCGAGGTGTTGCCGCCTGTTGGTATCTCAGCGAGCTTCTCCAGAAGGTGGTAGATCGTGCGAAACGTCGATGGCCTCGACGATAAGCTCATGCGCCTGATAATGGGGAGCAAGAACGGCGTAACGCGATATTGCAGCTATCAACGTGTTGACGTTCATCGATGTTGTCGACGGAAAAGCACCAGGTTTCCGAACGGCGTACGACTCCCTTTGCGAATACGCGCATCCCAATTGGTCCGGGACAGCCTTGCTAGTTCTGCAAACATGATCAGGAAAGGATACTGTACTGAGCTTGGTCGAAATATTCGAAACCGGAACTCCGTGCGTGCATATGGGGCTGCATTCGCTCTGTCGGTGCCCTTATCGCGTTTGAGTACTCATACAATCGGATTAGCGACAATCTGCCAGCTGTGATCAAGTTGTTGTCGAAGCAGATATCAACCTTAGATCCGGTGAGCAGGGATAGATTGAAAGAGATATTCAGGTCACTCCCACTCGATCGTCCCCGGTGGCTTGCTCGTCACGTCGTACACAATCCGGTTGATCCCCTTCACCTCGTTGATGATCCGCGTCGCCGCCCGGCCCAGCACGTCGTGGGGGAACTCGAAGAAGTCCGCCGTCATCCCGTCCGTCGAGGTCACCGCCCGCAGGGCGCAGACCTTGTCGTAGGTGCGGGCGTCGCCCATCACGCCTACCGTGCGCACCGGGAGCAACACCGCGAAGGCCTGCCAGATCTTGTCGTACAGCCCCGCCTTGCGGATCTCCTCCAGGAAGATCGCATCGGCCTTGCGCAGCACCTCCAAATCCTCCGGCCGGACCTCCCCCAGCATGCGGATCGCCAGGCCGGGGCCGGGGAAGGGGTGGCGCCCGATGAATTGCTCCGGCAGGCCCAGCTCGCGGCCCAAAGCGCGCACCTCGTCCTTGAACAGCTCGCGCAGGGGCTCCACCAGCTTCAGGTTCATGCGCTCGGGAAGGCCGCCTACGTTGTGGTGCGACTTGATGGTGACCGAGGGGCCGCCGGTGAAGGAGACGCTCTCGATCACGTCGGGATAGAGTGTGCCCTGGGCCAGGAACTCGGCGCCGCCGAGCTTCCGCGCCTCCTTCTCGAACACGTCGACGAAGAGCGCGCCGATGGTTTTGCGCTTGGCCTCCGGGTCGGTCTTGCCTGCCAGCGCCTCGAGGAAGCGCGCGCCGGCGTCGACGTGGATGAGCGGGATGTTGAAATGCCGCCGGAACAGCGAGGCCACCTCCTTCGCCTCGCCCTGGCGCAGCAGGCCGTGGTCCACGAGGATGCAGGTGAGCCGGTCGCCGATGGCCTCGTGGATGAGCACCGCGGCCACCGCGCTGTCCACTCCACCCGACAGGCCGCAGATGACGCGGCCTGTGCCCACCTGGGCGCGGATCCTGACGATCTCGCTCGACTTGAAGTGCGCCATGCTCCAGTCGCCCGGCAGGCCGGCGATGCGGCGCACGAAGTTGCCGATCAGCGCCGCGCCGCGGGGGGTGTGCGCCACCTCGGGGTGGAACTGCACCGCATAGAGGCGGCGCCTCTCGTCGGCGATGGCGGCGAACGGGGCGCCCTTGGAGACGGCCACCACCTTGAAGCCGGGAGGAAGCTGCGTGACGCGGTCGCCGTGGCTCATCCAGACGGTGTCGCGGTCGCCCTTCTTCCACACGCCCTCGAACAGGGCCGTGTCAGTGGTGACCTCGAGCTCGGCCCGGCCGAACTCGCGGTGGTGACCGCCCTCCACGCCGCCGCCCAGCTGCGCCACCATGGTCTGCTCGCCATAGCAGATGCCGAGCACCGGCAGGCCGGCCTGGAACACCCAGTCGGGCGCCCGCGGCGTGCCGAACTCAGTGACGCTGGCAGGACCGCCCGAGAGGATGACGGCCTTCGGTTTCAGGCGGGCCAGAGCCTCGTCCGCCTTGTTGAAGGGGACGATCTCGGAGTAGACGCCCTGCTCGCGCACCCGGCGCGCGATCAGCTGGGTCACCTGGCTGCCGAAATCGATGATGAGGACGGTGTCGGTCATGTGGGCCCTATGGGCGGCTCTGGGGCTGCCCCGCGGGGCAGAATCGGTGGGTGGCGCAGGCGGCATTCCTAGAGCATCGGGGGGTGTGGGGGTCAAGCTGTCACAACCGGGCCCGGCCCCGGTGGAAGCCTGCCTACGCCGCCCGGCGCCGGTGTCCCGATGGCAGGCATTCTTGCGCACGCGTGCACTCGTGGCGCGCACGGCAAGTCCGGGCCTGGCATCCTGCAGCTGCCAATTGGCCCACGGCTCCGTTCCTGCTATCCAGTACAACCCATGGAACCCGTTACCTCTAAGCTCAAGCGTGCACGGTTGTTCGCGCACCTGCCCGACGATGCCGTGGCCAGCCTGATCGAGAGCCCGGGCGTGAGCACCGGCTCCGCCGGCGAGAGCGTGCCCGCGCGCTCGGGGGACCTGGTGGTGCTCTTGGAAGGCGGACTCGAGATGGGCGACCGCGACGGTGGCCGGCACTTGGCGGCGTTCCGCGTCGACGAGGACGCGCCGGACCCCGCCATCCTCTACACCATCCCCGCCAATGCCCGCCTGCGGCTCAGCCGTCCCTCGGTGTATCTGGTGATCGACGGCGAGCGGCTCGATACCGTTCTGTCCGGCCGCCAGGAGGCGAGGAGCCTCACAACCCTCGACGACCAGGTGCGCCAGCGGGTGGCCGGCCTCATCACCGCCGAGCCGTTCAAGCCGCTGTCGCTCGAGACCCTGTTCCGCTGCGCGGAGGCGATGCAGCCTCAGGACGTGGCGCCCGGCGAGGCCCTGGTGACGCAGGGCGAGGGCGCCGACTACTTCTACGTGATCGAGTCCGGCAGCGCCGAGGTGTGGCGCAGCGAGGCCGGCAAGGCGCCGGCGAAGCTCGCCACGCTCGGGCCCGGTGCCGGCTTCGGCGAGGAGGCGCTGCTCAAGGGCGAGCCGCGCAACGCCACCGTGCGCATGCCCGAGGGCGGTCGCGTCCTCAAGCTCGGCACGGCCGATTTCGACCGGCTGCTCAAGGCCGAGCTGCTGCAGGAGATCGCCCCCACCGAGGCGTTGCGGCGCGTAGAGCAGAACAGCGCCGCCCTCATCGACTGCCGCTTCGAGGAGGAGTGGGAGCTGTGGCGGCTCAAGAACGCGCGCCTGATCCCCATGGAGGAGATCCGCGTGCGCGCCCGCGGCCTCGACAAGGGGCGCGAGTACATCGTCTATTGCCGCAGCGGCCGGCGCTCGCGCGCCGCGGCCTTCCTGATGCGCCAGGCTGGCCTCAATGCGCTCTCCCTGCAGGGCGGCATCGCCGCGTGGCCGTACGAGCTGGAAGGGGCGGCGCTGGAGATGTAGGGGCGGGGTACGACTGGGCTGGACACCTCACCTCCGACTTTCGAGTTCATTTGCCGATGCAGAACCGGCCGAAAATCTCCGCCAGGACATCCTCTACGTCTACCCGCCCGGTAATGCGCCCAAGCGCGGTGGTTGCCCGGCGCAGGTCCTCGGCGCGCAGCTCGAGCTCGGCGGGAGCCCCAGAGAGATAGGCGTCCAGGGCCCCCACGGTGGCTTCGATCTGCTGGCGGTGACGCGCCTGGGTGATGACCGGTGTCTCGGTTGCCCCTGCCGCCGCCGCGGCCCTGGCCTCGATGGCGAGGGCGAGCTGTGGCAGTCCCTCCGCCGTCAGGACCGACACCCGCAGCCAGCCAGGATCGGCCGCCGGCCGCCCGCCGTCACCCGCAACGAGGTCGATCTTGTTCAGCACCCACAGCATCTCCCCGGCGCCGCGGAGCAGGTCGGGCGGCGGCGCCGGTTGCGGTTCGGCGGCGTCCATCAGCCACACCACCAGGTCGGCATCGCGCGCACGCGCCACCGCGCGGCGGATGCCCTCGCGCTCCACCTTGCCCTCCACTTCGCGGATGCCCGCGGTGTCGCTGAGGATCACCGGCACACCGCCCAGGTCCAGCGTCACCTCGATGACATCGCGGGTGGTGCCGGCCTCGTCGGAGACGATGGCCGCCTCGCGCCGCGCGAAGGCGTTGAGGAGACTCGACTTGCCGACATTGGGGGGGCCGGCGATGGCGACGCGGAAGCCCTCGCGCACGATCTCGCCACGCCGCCCATCGTCGAGGTGCTGGCGGACCTGCGGCAGCAGCCCTGCCACCAGGGCGCGCGCCTGATCGCAGGCGCTGACCCCGACGTCGGCCTCGTCTGAAAAGTCGATGGCGGCCTCGGTCAGCGCCTGGGCCCGGATGAGATCGGCGCGCCAGGCATCGTAGAGCCGCGCCAGCGCGCCGCCGGCCTGAAGCAGGGCCTGGCGGCGCTGCGCGGCGGTCTCGGCATCGACGAGGTCGGCAATGGCCTCGGCGGCCGTGAGATCGATCTTGCCGTTGAGGAAAGCGCGGCGGGCGAACTCGCCGGGCTCGGCCAGCCGGCAGCCCTCGATGCTGCCGAGCGCCGCCAGCACGCCCGCGATCACCGCACGCCCGCCATGGACGTGCAACTCGGCCATGTCCTCGCCGGTCTCGCTCTTGGGCGCGGGAAGCCACAGCGCCAGCGCCTCGTCGAGCACCTCGCCCGTCGCGGGATGCCGCACCCGTCGGAACGCAGCCAGCCGCGGCTTGGGGCGCGGTGGCGCCATGCGATCCAGCACCACCCCGGCAGCGGGGCCCGAGACACGGATGACCGCCACTCCGGCCCGGCCGTGTCCGCTGGAGAGGGCGAAGATGGTCTGCTGCCCGGACATCCCTCCTCATAGCGGCGCCGGCCGCGCTCGGCAAAGCCGCCCGCACGCTCCCCTCCCGCTTCAGCTCGCTTCAGCCGCGATACCCGGCGTCGACCTGATCGAGCATGCGCAGGTAGGCGGGCCAGTCGGCTGACCCGCGGCCGGTGGCGCTGTCGTGCTTCTCGTACTGCGCGGCGACCTTCTCGCACACCTCCGGCGCGATCTCGATCAGCTCGCCGCCAGTCGACTCCATGCGGATTCGGATCTCGGCGGCGCTGAGCAGATACTTCATCAGGATGAAGGCCTCGCGCGCCGTCTTGCCGACGGTCAGCAGCCCGTGGTTGTGCAGGATCAGCGCGCGGTTGCTCCCGAGGTCCGTGAGGATGCGCTCGCGCTCGGCGAAGTCCTCGGTGATGCCCTCATAGGCGTGATAGCCGACGCGCTTGTAGAAGCGCGTCGCCTGCTGCGACACCATGCGCAGGCCGTGCTTCAAGCCGGCCAGCGCCATTCCCCACTCGGTATGCACGTGCACCGTGCAGTTGATGTCCGGCCGGCCCTTCAGCACGCCACCGTGCAGGGTGAAGCCAGGCCGGTTGACCCCGGCCTTCTCATCGAGGTCGGCGTGCATGTCGACCTTGACCAGGTTGGAGGCCGTTACCTCCGTCCACAGCAACTCGTGGCGCTTCATGAGGAACTTGGCCGGTTCGCCCGGCACCCGCATGGCGCAGTGATTGTAGATCACGTCGCCCCAGCCGTAGTGTGCGCACAGGCGATAGACCGCGGCGAGGTCGACGCGCACCTGCCACTCGGCATCGGAGGCACCGGCGGAGCCCGCCGCCGGTTTGGCGTGAACGTTCATGGCGGCTTTCCTCCCCATGGTCTGGTCCGGCACCTGGCACCTGGCACGTTTCGACTTTGCTACGTCCGGCGTCGTCAGTCGAGTGTGGTGCCGGACGCTTTGATGATCTCCAGCCCGATCGGGGGCGTCCGACCGGATGCATGCCGACAGTTCGTCCTGCCCCACCCGTAGAACGCGGCTCGGGGCAGAAAAGGGACTTCCAAGCGAAAGGCCCTTCAGCTACAAAACCGCACCATGATTCCAAAGTTCGAAGACCTCGACCGGCGCGTCACCGCACTGGAGGCCGCGCAGGGCAACACCACTGAGACTCTGCGCTGGGTGGTAACCAAGCTGGCGCGCATGCAGGCCGTGCAGGATGAGCACACGCTGCGGCTGGAGCGGCTCGAGACGAAGGTGGACACCCTGGACGGCCGCATGACTGCCGTCGAAACGAAGCTCGACGCCCTGCCACGGGCAATCGCCGAGATGTTCGAAGCAGCTGAGAAGCGGCTCATGGCTGCTATCGCACAGCGGTAGAGCAGAGCCGGCTGCGGCAGGGTAGCAGCCTCACCGCCGCTATTGGCGACGCAACGGTCCACCTGCGCGTTATGCTCGATGCCAAGCGCCAGGAGGCCCAGGAGCCCTATGACTTCCCCCGAGACAACCGCTTCACGGCCGCCGGGCAACCGCCTCGGCCGTGAGACCAGCCCCTACCTGCTCCAGCACAAGGACAACCCCGTGCACTGGTGGCCTTGGGGGCCGGAGGTGCTGGCGGAGGCCAGACGCACGGGCAAGCCGATCCTTCTCTCCATTGGCTACGCCGCCTGCCACTGGTGCCATGTGATGGCGCACGAGAGCTTCGAGGATGCAGCCACGGCGGCCCTGATGAACGAGCTGTTCGTGAACATTAAGGTGGACCGCGAGGAGCGGCCCGACATCGACGCCATCTACATGCGTGCGCTGCAGGCGCTCGGCGAGCACGGAGGCTGGCCCCTCACCATGTTCCTCGACAGCGAGGCACGCCCCTTCTGGGGCGGCACTTATTTTCCGCCGGAGCCGCGCTTCGGGCGACCCTCGTTCAAGAGCGTGCTCGCCGAGGCGGCCCGCACCTGGCGCGAGGAGCCCGACAAGGTCGCCCACAACGCCGGCCGGCTCATGCAGGAGCTCGGCCGGCGCGAGCCTGATAGCGCCACACCCGATCTCTCCGATGCCGGCCTGCAGGCGCTCGCGGGCCCCATGGTACGCGCCGTCGACATGGTGCGCGGCGGCCTTGCCGGGGAGCCGAAGTTCCCGCAATGGAGCTACTTCTGGCTCCTGTGGCGCAGCGCCATACGCTACGGCGACCATCAGGCGCTGCGTGCCGTCGATACCACCCTCACCAACATCTGCCAGGGCGGCATCTACGACCACCTGGGCGGCGGCTTCGCGCGCTACTCGGTCGATGCCCGCTGGCTGGTGCCGCACTTCGAGAAGATGCTCTACGACAATGCCCTGCTCGTCGATCTGATGTCCGAGGTTTGGCGCGAGACCGGCAGCGATCTCTACAAAGCCCGCATCGAGGAGACGGTGGGCTGGCTCGAGCGCGAGATGATCGCCGACGGCGGCGGCTTCGCGGCGTCGCTGGATGCCGACAGCGAGGGCGAGGAAGGCAGGTTCTACGTCTGGACCAGGCGCGAGATCGCCGAGGTGCTGGGCGCGGCGGACGCTGAGCACTTCTGCGCGGTCTATGACGTGACCGAGGCGGGCAACTGGGAGGGCCATGCCGTCCTCAACCGGCTGGGCAGCCTCGATCTGCGCTCGCCGGAGGAGGAGACCGCGCTTGCCGCCATGCGCGCCAGGCTGCTCGAACGCCGCGCGCAGCGTGTGCGCCCCGGCTGGGACGACAAGGTGCTGGCCGACTGGAACGGGCTCGCGATCGCGGCGCTGGCCCACGCCGCCCGCGTGTTCCAGAGGCCTGGGTGGCTCGACCGCGCCAGGACGGCCTTCGCCTTCGTCACCCAGCGCATGGAGAAGGCGGGCCGCCTGATCCACTCCTGGCGCGCCGGCGAGCCGAGGGCGCCCGCTACTGCCAGCGACTACGCCAACATGATCTGGGGTGCGCTGCGGCTCCATCAGGCGACCAACGATGCAGCCTGTCTCGCCGCCGCTGAACGCTGGGCCGCGGTGCTCGACCGGCACTACTGGATGCCCGACGGCGGCTATGCCTTCACCGCCGACGATACGCCGGACGTGATCGTGCGCATGCGCCAGGCCCACGACGACGCCACGCCCAACGCCAACGCGCTGATGATCTCCAACCTCGTCGCGCTGCAATCTGCTGACGGGCAAGCCGGCGTACCTGGCGCGGGCGCACGCGATCCCCGCCGCCTTCGCCGCCGATCTTTCCCGCAACACGTTCGGCCACTGCGGCCTGATCGCCGCCGCCTTCGACCTGATCGCCCCGCAGCACGTGGTGGTGATCGAGCCGGACGCCCGTGCGGCCTCCGCATCCGGCGAGGGAGGGTCCAGCTCGCCCCTGGCGCGCGCGATGTTCGACCTGTCGCTGCCCGGCGCCGTCGAGCAGGTAATCGCGGCAGGTCATCCGCTCGCCAGCCCCGCCCTCGCGGACAAGACCGCCATAGAGGGCAAGCCCACCGCCTACGCCTGCCTGGGGCCCCAGTGCTCCCTGCCCCTGACCGAGCCCGAGACGCTGCTGGAGTTGCTGCGGCGGCAGCGTGCGGCGTAGCGGCGACCAGACCAGTGCGCGGGAACTCAGTGCTCGCAACTTTGTGGCCAGTGACCCGTGATCTTGCATCGCCTCGGAACGCGATTTCCAACCCCTATGAGGCGTCACGTTAACTCACCCGTCACGTCTCGCCGGGGTATACCCCAAACGACGACGTGACCGCCCCACCTGACGCCTCTCTAGGGCCGGGGTGCGTGCTGGGCAGGCTGTGGGGCATTCATGAAACTGACAAATGACAAATATTACTTGTCAGGTAACTGTAGGTTTGATATGGTCTGTCAGCGTGCCAACTACCCCATGGGCACGTAGGAAATCCGGGGCATCCGTTCATGCGACCATGTTCACCCCGGCGCAAGTTGCGGGTGCGGATTGATCGGGTCTCTTTTTCGATGAACTTTGTCGGCAATAGCAGAGGGGCCGTCGGCTCCGGTCTCTCTGCCGCCTAGCCTCGTTGCTGGTTGGGCGGTTGGGTACATTTAGCATTTTGCGGAGGGTTCTCGTGGCATTGATCTAGGAGTAATGCGATGAAGATTGTTGCGACTGTACTCTTTGCTCTATCGCTCGGTGGTTGCCTCTATACGGACGGTAACACTTCGCCCAAGCTAGGCCTGGTCAACGGCCAAGGCGAATGCGAGCCCCTCGCCGCCAAGGTGAGCCATAAGCACCCCTGTTCGGTGCACTACGGCGCAATCGAGAGGACTAGCGGAAAGAACTAACCGATTGCGTGTGCTCGCGGCGTGGTGGCGCCTCTGACCTTCCGCCACCTGGCCTGTATCCTAGAAGTGTTGGCGGGCCGCCCGGAATGGCCCTTGCCACGACCGAGCGAATGAGCACGCGAGCGCCATGAAGCGAGGGGCGGGAGCGGTCAAAACCTCCCGCCTCCCGTTTTTATCTAAGGGGCAACTCAACCGCGCCGGTCGCCCTCGATCCCGGAACCCACGGGGGCAATTCCAGCAAAGCCCGGCGGGGGACCACTTGCGTAGGTCGTCGTCCGCCGACCGGCTGGTGATCGACCATCCCACCAACCGACGCCTAGCGTCCGCCTCACAGGCCCCCTTCCGGGAACCCTCTTGGACCAGCGGCCACCCCGACAGCCCCGCAGGTTCCGTCAGGCGGTGAGGTGCCCACTCCCTGCGGACGCTTTCCTGGTGTTCCTTAGGCTCACTCACACCTCAATCTGATAAAGTGCTGATAAACTATGTGTGCAATAAGTCAGATTAAGGCTGACTGTTGCCGGGTTGCTACAGCAAATCCGTACCCATCTGGTATAGTCAATCAGTGTGCTGCTCCCCCGTGGCACACAGACCCGGTGCGTGAGGGCCTGCAATTGCTCCCCGCTTCCCCTCCGCAAGTTGCAGGCCGGTGCCGGACGCACCGGGTCGCTTCACTTCTCTACTGACCAATCGCCAACTCGCAGAGGAGCCGCCCCCGGTTCCTCTGTTTTTCTTGGTTCCAGCCTCGTCCCACCGCCGTCTCACGGAACCAGGCGCAAGCCAGTACCTGCCTCGCCGATGTACACGACACCCTTGCCCTGATGTCCGCCGCCCTCTGCGGCCAGCCGAAGCCGGCGACCTGGGTTCCGGGCAGCGCCGACAAAGGCTCACCTGCTGACAGGCGCTTCGCAGTCCAACGTGTCGCAGCAATCCTCCCGATGGCTCCCCCCGAACGGGGACCCGCAAGGACCTTCAACTGGGCCATCTACCTGGTGTGTGTCACCGCCCACAACGCTGGTAGAGCCCAATGCCCCGCAAGCTGGAAGATAAACTGGCGACACGTTCGTGTTCTGCGCCTGGGTACTTGCACTGACCGCTGGAGCGTACTTACTCGTCGTCTGGGTACTTCCGCTGTGGCTCTCGCGATGAAAGCGGGGAGCGAGCAGGGCCACACGACGGAGACTTTGCCTGTCAGCGGACACGGCGGGATGCCGCACGATCCCCTCGTTACGAGGGCAAAGAGCTGGAAGTTGGCACGCTCGGCGCCGCTGGACGCGGCCCAGCGCCTGACGAACTCGGCGATCTGCTTGTCTGCTTCGAGTACGGGCATAGCGAGCGCCCCCCAACCCGCGCCCAGAATCAAGCCTAAGTACGTCTTCGGATTAATACACAGCGCCGCCTAGCTGGTCGAGGGTTCGGCCCGGCCGGCGCCCACGGGGGGAAGAGCGGCGCGGAGGGGGTAGGGGGAGGAGGTGCTCAGCGCAAGCGCACCAAATATTCTGGAGGCGCCCGAACGATCAGGGGCTTGCTGGTGTACCCGTTGGTGTACCGCATGGTGTACTTGGCGCAATCTGGGGTGCACCAAGCCACTGAAATTTAAGCTCCTTTCTGAGTGCACGCGGAGGTGGCTGGGGGACTAGGATTCGAACCTAGATTAACGGAGTCAGAGTCCGCTGTTCTGCCGTTGAACTATCCCCCAACGGCACCTGGTGCGCGCCGACCGGGCGGCGCCCAGCTATCTAACAAGGCTCGTCCCTCCGGCAAGGCGCCGGAGCGGCCAAGGAGCGCCAAAGGAGCGCCAAAAAGACAGGGCGGCGATCGACGCAGCCGCCGCGGCAGGCCGGGCCGGCGCCCGCGCCGCTGCCCTATCCGCATCCCGCCGTGCGTTTGACCCCCGGGTGCGACCTGCTACAGTGGCGCGTTGCACAAGAGTGGCTCCTGGGCGGCCTTGCCGGTCCGAAGCAAGCAGGTGCCGAAGCTTCATTGCGGGGGGAAGGGACAAGGGCGGCGCCGGCATGTCGGAGACAGCAGGATCCGGGGAAAATATCGGCTTGCCCGGCACGGGACCGGCAGTCCCCGCGGCTGCGCCGTTGCTGGTTGGAGACGCCGCCCCGCTCGACGGCTGGGCTGCGGACGTCGCGCCGGAGGGCCACAAGCGGCGCCGGGACGGCGCGCCTGCCTACGCTGCCCTCGACCTCGGCACCAACAACTGCCGCCTGCTGGTGGCGCGGCCATCGCGCCGCGGCTTCCGCGTGGTCGATGCGTTCTCGCGCATCATCCGTCTGGGCGAGGGCGTGGCCGCCAGCCGGCGCCTGTCCGAGGAGGCCATCGAGCGCACGATCGATGCACTGAAAGTCTGCGCCACGAAGATGCGCAGGCACTGCGTGGAGCGCGCCGGCCTCATCGCCACCGAGGCGTGCCGGCTCGCCGACAACGCGCCGCAGTTCCTGAGCCGCGTGCGCTCCGAGACCGATCTCGACATCAAGGTCGTGACGCACGAGGCCGAGGCCCGGCTCGCCGTGTCGGGCTGCGCCTCGCTGATCGACCCCCAGTCGGACCTGGTCCTGGTGTTCGACATCGGCGGCGGCTCCTCGGAGCTCGTCTGGCTCGACCTGACGCGCTGCCCTCGGCGTGCCAACGGCGGCCACCTGGACCGCCTGGAGGCGCAGGACTGCGTCGCGGCATGGACTTCGCTGCCTGCGGGCGTGGTCACGCTGGCGGAGCGCTACGACTGCCGGTTCGTGGACGCCGAGACCTTCGAGGCGATGGTGGGCCATGTCACGGACCTGCTCGCGCCGTTCGAGGCCGACCACCGCCTGCGCCAGCGCATGGTGGGCAGGCGCACGCAGCTGCTCGGCACCTCGGGCACGGTCACGACCGTGGCCGGCGTCCACCTGGGGCTGCCGCGCTACGATCGCAAGCGCGTCGACGGCTGCTGGCTCGAGGCGTGCGAGGCCCGCGCCGTCACCGCGCGCCTCCTGCAGGCGAGCTACGCCGAGCGGGTGGCGCAACCCTGCATCGGCAGGGAGCGGGCGGACCTGGTGCTGGCCGGCTGCGCCATCCTGGAGGCGCTCCTGCGCACTTGGCCGTGCGAGCGGCTGCGGGTGGCCGACCGCGGGCTGCGCGAGGGCATCCTCGCCACCCTGATGGCGGAGGACGGCATCATCGCGCCGGCAGCAGGCGGCGGCGCTGTGACGAGCGGAGGTAGGCCATCGGCAAGCGAGGCGGGGGCAGCATCTCCGGCGGGCAAAGGCAGCCGAGGCAGCAGCTCAAGACCGCCAGGCAGCGCTCCGCCTCCTCGCAGCGCTGGCTCGAGCGCCAGCTGAACGACCCCTACGTGGCCGCTGCCAGAGCGCGAGGGCTATCGCTCGCGTGCGGCCTACAAGCTGATCGAGATCGACGCCAAGCACCGCGTGCTCGAGCCGGGCGGGCGCGTGGTCGACCTGGGCGTGGCGCCCGGGGGCTGGTCGCAGGTGGCGGCGGCGAAGGTCAAGGCGGCGGAGCGTCGGGGCCAGGTGGTTGCCATCGACCTGTTGGAGTTGGAGCCGCTCGCCCGGGGTGGAGTTCCTGCAGCTCGACTTCATGGACCCGGAGGCGCCCGCCCGCCTGAAGGCGATGCTGCGCGGGGGCCGGGCCGATGTGGTGCTGTCGGACATGGCGGCTCAAGGCATCGGCCATACCCGCACCGACCATCTGCGCATCATGGGCTTGGCGGAGGCGGCGGCCGAGTTCGCCGGCGAGGTGCTGGAGCGCGGCGGGGCATTCGTGTGCAAGGTGCTCCAGGGCGGCACCGAGCGGTCCCTGCTCGACCGCCTGAAGCGCGACTTCGCCGGCGTCCGGCACGTCAAGCCGCCCGCGAGCCGCGCCGAGTCGGCGGAGATGTACGTGGTGGCCTTGGGCTTCCGGGGCCGTTAGGCGCCGTCAGCGGCCGCGGCCCAGCCCGCCGCCGTGGGTGCCGCGGCCGAGGGCCTCGCGCGCCCAGCAGGGATAGCCCGCGTAGCGGCCGGTGGGGTCCTCGTGGCGGGCGCGCTCCTCGCAGACGGAATCGCGCCGGTAGGAATGATACCTCTGCGGCGGCTTCGCTTTGTACTTGCGGGCGGAGTACTTGCGAGCGGCGTCTGCTGGCGAGGTCAGCGCAAACGCGTCGAGGGCGAAGATGCCGCCCGCGAAGACGACGATGGCCAGGAACGTGCGCATGTTGGGGGCTCCGGCAGCGTTGCAGGTCGCGATGGACCACGATCTTGGCCCACATCAACGTCGAACGGTGGTTGCATAGGCGATCCGGCGCATCCTGTGGTCACGGTTTCACGATCACAGCCGGTCCCTATCGGATCGGCCCTCCAAGGGCGGCCCCGGCTTTTCACCCCGCCTCCTACGTGCGCCGGGGCGCCCTTCCCCTGATGTGCCGGGGCTGCTAAGAGGGCTCTGGAGCGATTCCACGAAAAGGCGGCTGGATGTGCCGCGTGCCGGGAGAAAAGGGGCCCGGCGCGCCCGTATTCGGCCAACCCGAGGCACGAGGAGGCGGATCATGACGCGACGGCCGATCGGAAACGACGCCAGCGTGGCGCTGACCTTCGATGATGTCCTCCTGGAGCCCCGCGCCTCCGACGTGCTTCCGTCCGAGGCCGATGTCAGCTCCCGTGTGACGCGGGAGATCACGCTCAAAATCCCGATCCTCTCCTCGGCCATGGACACCGTGACCGAAGGGCGCCTCGCCATCGCCATGGCACAGGCCGGCGGAATCGGCGTCGTGCACCGCAACCTGCCGCCGGAGGTGCAGGCAGAGCAGGTGGCCATGGTCAAGCGCTACGTCGCCGGGATGGTGGTGAACCCCGTGACCATCGAGCCCGCCGATACCTTGCGCGACGCCTGGCGCCTGATGGAGGAGCACAAGATCTCCGGGCGTGCCTGTGGTGGAGGCTGGCAGTTTGGGCAAGCTCGTCGGCATCCTCACGAACCGCGACGTGCGCTTCGCCACCAACCCGGCGACGCCAGTCTCCGAGCTGATGACCAAGAAGCTGGTGACGGTGAAGGACGGGGTCAGTCGCGAGGACGCTCAGCGCCTCCTGCACCACCACCGCATCGAGAAGCTCCTGGTGGTGGACGAGGCCTTCCGCTGCGTCGGCCTCATCACGGTGAAGGACATCGAGAAGGCGCTGAAGTATCCCAACGCCTGCACCGACGAGCACGGCCGCCTGCGGGTGGCGGCTGCCACGAGCGTGGGCGACGAGGGCTTCCAGCGCGCCGAGCGGCTGATGGATGCCGGTGTCGATCTGGTCGTGGTCGACACCGCGCACGGCCACTCCAGCCGCGTCCTGGAAGTGGTGAGCCGCATCAAGAAGCAGTCCAACCGCGTGCAGGTGATCGCCGGCAACGTCGCCACCGCCGACGGCACCAAGGCACTGATCGACGCCGGTGCAGACGCCGTCAAGGTCGGGATCGGGCCCGGCTCCATCTGCACCACGCGCGTGGTGGCGGGTGTGGGCGTACCGCAGCTGACGGCCATCATGGATGCCGTCGACGCGGCCAGAAAGCAGGACGTGCCGGTGATCGCCGACGGCGGCATCCGCTACTCGGGCGACCTGGTGAAGGCGCTGGCGGCCGGTGCGGAGTGCGCCATGGTCGGGGCGCTGCTGGCTGGCACCGACGAGGCGCCGGGCGAGACCTATCTCTATCAGGGGCGCACCTACAAGGCCTACCGTGGCATGGGCTCGGTGGGCGCCATGGCTCGCGGCAGCGCCGACCGCTACTTCCAGCAGGAGGTGAAGGATACGCTGAAGCTGGTGCCCGAGGGCATCGAGGGTCAGGTGCCCTACAAGGGCCCGGTGGACGGCGTGCTGCACCAACTGGTCGGCGGCCTGCGCGCCGGCATGGGCTACGTCGGCGCGGCGACGCTCCATAGCCTGCGCGAGCGGGCGCGCTTTATCCGCATTTCCGCGGCAGGGTCGAGCGAGAGCCACCCGCACAGCATCGGCATCACCCGCGAGGCGCCGAACTACCAGCGCAACGGGTAGACCTGTAGGTTGGGTTAGCTTCCAATCATGGCACACCTGCTCCGGTCTGCGTCCGTCAGGGTTGGGCCAACGATGAGAATCTGCTTAGGCTAGGAGCGCTCGCGTAGGGAGGGGCCGGTCCGAGCGGGGCCGGAAGCGTCAGATGAACCAGGTTGCTATTCTCTATCCCGTCTTCGCGCAGGTACTGCTGACGGTTGTGGTCTACTTTCTGCTGTTGGCGGCCCGCGCCCGGGCGATCAGGGCTGCCGGCGGACGGCGCGGCAGCGGCGATATGGCCATGGGCCGCTATCCCTGGCCGGATGATGCCGAGAAGCGCGCCCACAACCAGCGCAGCCAGTTCGAGCTGCCGGTGTTGTTCTATGCGGTCGCAGCATTCGCCCTCATCGTCGGCGCGGTGGACGTGACGATGCTGGCGTTGGCCTGGGCGTTCGTGGCGAGCCGCATCGTCCACGCCGCCATCCACATCGGCCCCAACAAGGTGCGCTGGCGAGGGCCGGCCTTCGTCCTCGGCTTCCTGATCGTAACCGCCATGTGGGCGACCCTCTTCCTGCACGTGGCAATGCGCTCTACCTAGAGCCTCATGCGGACCGGAGCCCAGATCAAGGCGGCCATCGAGGTGCTCGACGAGGTCCTGAACCGACACCGGCCGGCCGCCACGGCGCTCGCCGACTGGGGTCGCAACCATCGCTTCGCCGGCTCCGGCGATCGCGCGGCCATTGGCAACCTGGTCTACGATGCCCTGCGCCGGCGCCGCTCGCTCGGGGCGCAGATGGAGAGCGACACCTCGCGGGCGCTCGCGCTTGGTGCCGCCCCGAAGGCGCTGGGCCTCTCCCCTGAGGCTGTGATCGCCACCGCGGACGGCTCTACCCACGCTGTGGAGCCACCCAGCGAGGCCGAGCGGACGGGACTGCAGCGCGCCCTGCCGACCGGCCTTCCAGAACTCGGTTCTCGGCGATTTCCCGGACTGGCTCGAGCCGTCGTTCCGACGCGCCTTCGGCGCCGACGCCGCCGCGGAAGGGGCGGCACTGGCGCGGCGGGCGCCGGTCGACCTGCGCGTCAACACGCTGAAAGCCGACCGTGACAAGGTCCTCAAGGCGCTGGCCCGCTTCTCCCCGTTGCCGACGCCCTACTCGCCCGTCGGGGTGCGCCTGCCCGCGCCCGAAGGCCCCGGCCGGCAGCCCAACGTGGAGGCCGAGGCCGGCCACGGCAAGGGGTGGTACGAGGTGCAGGACGAGGGTTCGCAGATCGCGGCGCTGATGGCGGGCGCGGCGCCCCGTCAGCAGGTGCTCGACATCTGCGCAGGGGCCGGCGGCAAGGCCCTCGCCTTCGCCGCGGCGATGCGCAACACCGGCCAAGTCTATGCCTACGACGACGATGCGGCGCGCCTGCGCCCCATATTCGAGCGCCTGAAGCGCGCTGGCGCCCGCGACGTGCAGGTGCTGCCGGCGGGCGATGAGGAGGCGCTCGCCAAGCTCGGCCCCCGCTTCGATCGCGTATTCGTCGATGCGCCCTGCACCGGAACGGGCGCTTGGCGCCGCCGCCCCGATGCCAAGTGGCGGCTGAAACCCGCGAATCTGGCGCAGCGACAGGCGGAGCAGCGCGCTATCCTCGGCCTGGCGGCGCCGCTCGTGAGACCCGGCGGCCGCCTCGTCTACGTCACCTGCTCGGTGCTGCCGGAGGAGAACGAGGACCAGCTTGCATGGCTTGCCGACAACCATCCGGGCCTCGCAGCGTTACCCTGGCGCCAGGCCTGGGCCGAGGGCGTAGGCACCGACGCTCCAGCCGCGGGGGCGGCAGGCAGCGACACGTCGCTGCTGCTGACGCCGGCACGCCACGGCACCGACGGCTTCTTCATCGCCGTGCTGGCGCGCAACGCTTCGAGCCCCTGACGGCGCGCGATCCGGTCGTGGAGTTGCAGACCACGATCATCGTCCACAGATATCTGTTTGACAGGCAGGAGCGCTGGACTATGGATCATCGCCCGAGGCCGGCGGGTCTCATTGTCGACCGCCAGAGAGCGGCGCCGTCTGGCAGCGCAGGCCTCTGACGCGGGGCGGTTACGAGGAGGGCAGTTCGTCCCACATGGTTATCGCTACGACCAAGCCGAAGCGTCCTCGGCGCTTGACGCGCTCCTGTCTGGGTCCCGTCGCAGACCTCGAGGCGCATCTTCCCGAGGAGTGGTGGCGCAAGCTCTTCAACGCCCTCTACGTGAAGACCGATGGCAACGTCGTCGAGAACGTCGAAAACACCCGCCGGGATGTCGACTTCATCGTTGCGGCGGCCGCGATCCAGCCCCACAGCCACATCCTCGATCTGTGCTGCGGCCAGGGCCGGCACTGCCTCGAGCTCGCCCGGCGCGGCTTCAAGCACGTCATGGGCCTCGACCGCTCGCGCTATCTGGTGCGCCTTGCCAAGAAGCGCGCCCAGAACGAGGGCCTGCAGGTGCTGTTCAAGGAGGGCGACGCCCGCAACCCGCGCCTGCCCGAGAGCAGCATCGATTGCGTCGCCATCATGGGCAACTCCTTCGGTTACTTCTCCAACAAGCAGGACGACGAGAAGGTCCTCACTGCGGTCGGCAAGATCCTGCGCCCCAGCGGGCAGCTGGTGCTCGACATCACCGACGGCGCCCACATGCACGAACATTTCGAGCGCCGCTCGTGGGAGTGGATCGACGAGCACCATTTCGTGTGCCGCGAGCGCTCCATCAGCCAGGACGGCGAGCGGCTGATCTCGCGCGAGGTCATCGTCCATGACGAGATGGGCGTGATCGCCGACCAGTTCTACGCCGAGCGGCTCTATACCCGAGAAAGTATCGCGAGACTCCTGGAGAAGAGCGGCTTCCGCAACGTACGCCACCACGGCCACACCGAGGCACTCTCGGACCGCGAGCAGGACCTCGGCATGATGGCCCGGCGCATCCTGTTGAGCGCCGACGCCCCGCACTTGCCGGTGCGCAAGGGAAGGGGCAAGTTGCAGGCGCTCGATGTCACCGTGCTCCTGGGCGACCACCGACTGCCGGACCAGGTCAAGCGCGGCGGCACCTTCAACCCCGAGGACATCGAGACCACCCGCAAGCTCAAGGACGCGCTTGCCGAGCTGCCGAGCTACAAGTTCCGCTTCCTCGACAATCACGGAACGCTGGAGCGCGACCTGGGCGAGCTGCGCACCGATCTCGTGTTCAACCTCTGCGACGAGGGCTGGAACAACGACCCCTTCAAGGAGCTGCACGTGCCGGCGCTCCTGGAGGTGCTGGGCATCGGCTACACCGGCGCAGGTCCCTCGGCGCTCGCCGCCTGCTACGACAAGGGCCTCGTGCGCGCCGTGGCCCAGTCGCTCGACGTGCCGGTGCCGCTGGAGAGCTACGTGCGGCCGGGCGATCAGGGCGCAACGCTGCCGTCGGTGTTTCCGGCGCTCCTCAAGCCGAACCAGGGCGACTCGAGCGAGGGGATCACCAAGGACGCCGTCGTCAGCAACGAGAAGGCGCTGCTCGACTATCTCGACCGGCTGCGCACGGATTTTCCCAGGCGCGGCGTGCTGGTGCAGGAGTTCCTGACCGGCAACGAGTATTCCGTGGGCCTGTTCGGCAATCCGGACCAGGGGCTGCGCGCTCTGCCGATCCTGGAGGTCGACTATTCGCGCCTCGATCCCGCCCTGCCGAAAATCCTCGGCTACGAGTCCAAGTGGATCCCCGACAGTCCCTATTGGACCCAGATCAAGTATCGCGAGACAACGTTGGCCGACCAGCAGCAGCAGCAGCTGATCGACAACTCCACGCGCCTGTTCGAGCGGCTCGGCTGCCGGGACTATGCCCGCTTCGATTTTCGTGCCGACTTCCGGGGCGAGATCAAGCTGTTGGAGGTCAACCCGAACCCCGGCTGGTGCTGGGACGGCAAGATGAACATCATGGCCGGCTTCCAGGGCCTGCGCTACTCGGAGCTGCTGGCGCAGATCCTTCAGGCCGCCGTGGAGCGCCTCGGCGTCACCGCCAAGCCGGCGCAGCAGGTCGCCTCCAACGGCCAAGCCGTCGCCGCCGAATAGCTCGCCGCTCCTCCCCACCTGCGCCGCCCGGATCCCTGCCCTTGCCAAAGGCAAGCGGGGGAGAGCGAATCCCCGCGGCGTCTCGGCGAGGTTCACATCCGCAAATAGGCCGGCAGCCACAGCGCCAGCGACGGCACTGCGATCAGCAGGGCGACCAGCACGAAGTCTGCGATCAGGAACGGCAGGGTGCCCAGATAGATGCGCGCGACCGGGATGTCCGGGTGCTGGGCCTGGATCACGAACACGGTCATGCCGGTGGGCGGGGTGATCAGGCCGATGGTGCACATCACGGTGATGAAGATGCCGAACCAGATGCCGTCGTAGCCGATACCGGTCACCAGGGGCAGTGTGACGGGCACGGTGATGAGGATGGTCGAGACCTCGTCGAGGAAGGTGCCGAGCAGGACATAGAGCGCCATCACGGCGGCCAGGATCCAGAACGGCGACAGGCCCGCCACCTGGACCAGCCGTGCGAGCTCGTTGGGGAGCTGGGTCGCCACGATGAAGCGTGAGAAGATGAAGGCGCCGATCACGATGTAGAAGATCGCCGCTGTCGTATAGACCGTCTCCAGCAGCGCCTCGACGAGGCCATCCCGGCCCATCGCACGTGTGGCAAAGGCGATCACGACGGCGGCGAAGGCGGCCACCGCGGCGGCCTCGGTAGGCGAGAACCAGCCGAGATAGATGCCCCCGACGGCGAAGAGGAACAGAATGCCGAGCTTCCACATGCCGAGCCCGGCCCGCAGGCGCACCTTCAGCGGCATTGCCGGCACCTTGGGTATCCAGGCAGGAGCCAGGCGGCCCATCACGAGCACGGCGAGGACGTAGAGGGCGGCGAGGACGAGCCCGGGGATCATCGCCGCCGCGTAGAGCTTGGGCAGCGACTGCTCGGCCACGATGGCGTAGATCGCCGTCAGCACGGACGGCGGGATCAGCACACCCAGGGTGCCCGCCGAAGCCACGGCGCCGGCGGCGAACGCCGGGTCGTAGCCGTGCCGGCGCATCTCGGGGATCGCCACCTTGGAGAAGGTCGCCGCCGTGGCGATCGACGAGCCGCAGATGGCGCCGAACAGGGTGCAGGCCCCGACCGTCGCGTTGGTGAGGGCGCCGCGCACGCCGGAGAACAGCGCATTCGAGGCCTCGAACAGCTCGGCCGCCATGTTGGCCCGCGAGGCCACGGCCCCCATCAGGATGAACAGCGGTACCACCGACAGCGAGTAGGAGCTTGCGAGCTGATAGGGCACCAGCCCCAGCATCGTTAGCGCCGGCTGCCAGCCGTCGATGGCCGCGTATCCCAGAAACCCCGAGCAGGCCAGTGCCAACGCGATCGGCACGCGCGCGAGGATCATCACGAGCAGCAGCGCCACTCCGATGATGCCGACGGTAGCGACGCTCATTGGCCCCCACCCCCCTCGCTCCTCCACCAGGCCATGGCCAGGGCGGCGATGGCGGAGGCGACGATGCCGACGAGCAGCGCCATCCAGTGCCAGAGGCGGGGAATCCCCAGGTCGGCGGTCACGTCGTTGAAGGCAAACGAGTCTGCAGCGGCGAGAAAGCCCTGCCACGCAATGAGGCCCAGGACGATCGCGGCGAGCGCGGCACAGACGCGCCTGAACAGCGGCACCAGACGCGGCAGCGCGGTGTCGAAAAGGTTCACGAGGATGTGGTCGTCGCGCAGGAAGACGGCCGGAAGGGCCAGGAAGAAGGTGCCGGCAAGGAGCAGCTCGACGAGCTCGTAGGCGCCGCGGATCGGCGTGTTGAAGGTCGCCCGCAGGGCAACGTCGGCGACCGTCAGGAGCATCATGCCGGCGAGGCAGAGCGCAGCGATGAGGCCGGACACTCGCGCAAGGAGATGACGCCGGCGCTGCATGGGGTCTCTCCGGGGCTGGTCGGGGAGGATGTTCGGGCGATGCGCCCAAACCTAGCCAATGTGCCGGGGCGAGCACCAGCGTCCTGCGCAGGGGTCGCAGCATGCGGCGCGCGGCCCATTCGCCCGGCCCGCGTTGCTGCGGCATGTGCTTCACGTGAAACAAGTGCATCTGCATGTAATTAATGGAAAGGCTGGCGACCGTTGCCGCACCGACACATGGCCCCCGAATTCCGGCGTCAGACGAGCTGGTTGCGCGATCTCCCTTCTACGGCTCGATACGCACCTTGCTATGAGTCATCCTGCAAAGGTGCGTAGGGGAACAAATGCATAGAACGGCCGGAGCCGTGCTCGCCGCTGCGGGCGCCCTGTTGCTGTGCGGCCAGGCGTTGAGCGACGAGAAGGTCAGGCTCCCGCGCAAGGGCTCCTCGCCCGGTTTCGAGCTGCGGTTCGATGGGAGCCGCCACGTCCCGCGCCACGGCAACGGCGCGGGGCCGTCCTGGGAGGAGCGCGAGCGCTGGGTGCGGCGAGAACGCGAGGAGCGTCGCGAGCGCGGGGGACGCCGGGAGCATGAAGAGCACCGGGACCGCCAGGCGCGCGAGGAGCGCCTGGAGCGCTTGCCGCGTCAGGAGCGCGAGCGCGAGGAACGTCAGGGGCATGAGGAGCGCCGGGAGCGCCAGGCGGCGGATTGCCGGAAGCTCGCCGAGCGGGCGCGACAGGCGCAGGAGGTAGCGAAGCAAAAGGTTGTCATCGGCTATCTGGCCGGCGGACTTCTGGGAGCGCTCATCACCTCCTCGCAGAACGACGATGCCTACAAGGAGCCGAAGGCAGTCTGGGACGAGGTCTACAATAACTGCATGGGCCAGGGGCAGCGGGGCCGACAGGGGCAGGGCCAGGACGGTCGCAACGACGACGATGACGACAACAATGACAATGACTGATGAGCGACCGTCGCACTCGTCATGCCGGGGCTTGTCCCCGGCATCCAGCTAACAGCGAGCGCCGGAGCAAGCCGATAGGTGGATTCCGGCGACAAGCGCCGGAATGACACCTGTATGGATCCGTCGGAGTTCACACCAGGCAGGGCTCGGCCCCACGAGACGGAGCGGCGGGAGTAGCCGGCGCTGGACAACTCGGCGGACGGAGTGGGGCGTAGTGCGCCGATGCAACGGCGCGGCCAAATTCGGTGGGCTGCCGCTGGTGCCCAAGCTGCGCTGCGGCACGCCCTGCTAAGCTGCGGGTCGCAATGGGCCTGGGGGGATCATGAATACCATGGCGAAGGCTTTGCTGGTGGCTGCCGGCGCACTGCTGTGCGGGCAGGCGCTCGGGCAGGATGCGGAGGCAACTTTCAAGAAGAAGGGCGCATCGATCGCCGCTGAGAAGCGCAATTCGACGCAGTGTTGGAGGCTCGCCCGGAAGACCAAGCTCACCGATGACCAGGCCACGCAGAACGTCGTCACTGGGTATCTCATCGGCGGGGTGATCGGGGTTCTGGTCGCTCAATCCGAGAATGAGGAGGCGAACAAACACCCCAAGAGCGCGTTCCGGCGCCAAGTGCACGCCGAGTGCATGACCAAGCGCGGCTACGAGAAGGCCGAGTGAGCGCAGGCTTCACCAGGATCGGATCCTTGACGATGTCATCACGGAGTTCACAGCCCGTTGGTGTCCATCGGCCGCGGCGGGCTAAACGATGTTTTGTTTCACGTGAAACAATAGGGCCAGAAGCTAGCGGAAGTCGGCCGAAGTCAGCAGGGCAGTGAACGGGATGCCGGCGGCCTTGAAGGTCGCGGCCGCTCCCTCCTCGCGATCGACGGCGACGATCACCCGGTCGATGATGCCCCCCTCGGCCTCTAGCGCCTTCGCGGCCCGCATGGTGGACCCGCCGGTGGTCGTGACATCCTCCAGCATGACGATGCGCTTGCCTTCCAGCGTCTCACCTGGAGCCAGCCCCTCCACCAGGCTCTTGGTGCCGTGGTCCTTGACCTGCTTGCGCACGAAGAAGGCGCGCAGACGCGGGCCACGCGTGTAGCTGGCGGCCACGACGCAGGTTGCGAGCGGCACTGCCCCCATCTCCATGCCGCCGACGAGGTCGATGCTGGCATCGCGCAGCTCATCGAGGATCAGGCCGGCGAGCAGGTGCGCGCCCTCGGCGTCCAGCATGGTGGGCTTCAGGTTGATGTAGAACGTCGAGGTCTTCCCGGAGGCCAGAGTTACAGCGGCGCCCGTGTGCAGCGACCGGGCCCTGACGATCTCGATGAGACGGCTGCGGGCGGTTTGGGCTTCTGCCATGGTCGGGCTCCGGGTGGCGGGCGCATTGGGCGGCGCGGCAGGCTTCTCCCCGGTGGGGAGCACCCTGTCAAGCGCTCCCAGGCGTGCTAGTGGCTCGGGGAGTCGGGCTTTCCACGAGCTTCAACCATCGCGAGGGGCAGTGTCGAATCTGGGTCTGCGGCTACAATTTCCGGTTGCCGCGTACATCGATCCGACCGCGCAGATATACGGCAGCGTCGAGATCGGCGAGGGCTCCAGCCTGTGGCCCTATGCGGTGATCCGCGCCGAGGCCCATACGGTGCGCATCGGCCGCATGTCCAATCTGCAGGACCACGTCATGGTGCACGTGGGTGACCGCGCGTCGACCATCGTCGGCGACCATTGCTCGATCGGGCACCGCGCCGTGTTGCACGGCTGCAGGATCGGCGACAACTGCCTGGTCGGGATCGGCGCCACCGTGATGGATGGCGCCGACATCGGCGAGAACTCGATCATAGCCGCGCACAGCTACGTCGCGAACAATATGGTCGTGCCGCCGAATTCCATCGTCATGGGCACGCCGGCGCGCGTGGTGCGTACGGCCAACAGCTTTGTGGCCAACCGCGTCAACGCCATGCTCTACCACCGCAATGCCCTGGCCTATGTCGAGGGCAACCACCGCGCCTGGGATGGCCCCGAGTACGAGGCGGAGATGCGGCGCTGGAGAGAGGCGGCCGAGCGCGAGTTCGCCGCGCGATCCGGTGCCTGAGGGGCTTCCTGCGCGCGCAATGCCACCCTGCCCTTCGCCGGCAGGACGTGAGCTCGTGGCTCGAACCTCAAATCCGAAAGACTTGTCATAAGGCAGCGACGCAGTCACATTTGGCTAATGGTTAGCACTACGGAATTCTCCCGACAGGTCGGGGCTCTGCCGGTAAGGCGTGGGCCCGATGGCGATTGGCACGTCCTGCTGGTCACGACGCTGCAGACCCACCGCTGGATCATCCCCAAGGGCTGGCCGTGGCCCGGCCAGCACGATTTCATCGCCGCCGCCGCCGAGGCGCGCGAGGAGGCGGGCGTACTGGGCGCGGCGCGCGCTGGCAGCATAGGCTCCTACACCTACGAGAAGCGCCGACCGTCGGGCCTGGTGCCGGTGCGGGTC
Source organism: uncultured Alphaproteobacteria bacterium (assembly GCA_963758625.1). Lineage (GTDB taxonomy): Bacteria > Pseudomonadota > Alphaproteobacteria > Rhizobiales > Hyphomicrobiaceae > AWTP1-13. The sequence continues at coordinate 108,394 of CAVWWJ010000004.1, forward strand.
GCCGTCTATCTGCTCGAGGTCGAGGAGGAGCTCGAGACCTGGCCGGAGTGCGAGCGCCGCCAGCGGGCCTGGTTCACCCTGTCTGCCGCGGCGGAGATCGTGAGCGAGCCCGAGCTGAGGGCCCTGCTCCTGGAGTTCAAGGCCACGGGTGACGACGTGTCCTCCGTCGGCAGGCCTGGGCAGCCGTAGCCCCCCACGCACACGGCGAGGCTTCAGTTGCCCGGTAGCACCAGCACATAGGGCTCGCCGGGCAGCGTCCTCTGCGAGACGACGATGGTGGGCTCCGTCGCCATCACGACCGGGAAATCGGCGCGGATGCGCTCGACGAAGCGGTTCAGCGTGTAGGGATTGAAGTAGTGCATGGGCAGGATCAGGCGCGCGCGCAGCGTCTTCAAGGTCTCGACCACGCCGGCGATATCCATGGTGAAGCTGCCGTCGACCGCCACCATCACCACGTCGAGTTGGCCGATGTGGGCCACCTGCTGGTCGGTCAGCGTGTGATGCAGATGGCCCAGGTGGCCGATGCACATGCCGGCAACCTCGAAGATGAAGATGGAGTTGCCGTAGGGGATGTAGCCGCCGGCCCAATCGCGGATGTTGGTGGCGACGTTGCGCACGCGCACGTCGGCGAGCGAAACGTCGTGCTTGGCCGGCCCACCCTCCGGGTTCCAGCCGCGCAGGACGTGCTTGATGCCAGGATCGGGGGCAATCGAGTAGTGTGTGGTATGCGCCCGGTTCATCGTGGCGACCTCGGGCACCACCGACGGCCGAATGTAGTCGTTGTAGTCGGTAGCGATCCTGACCCCACCGGCGCTCTCGATGAGCCAAGTGGCATGCCCCACGAACGTCAGGCGCACCTCGTGTTGGGCGAGCGCCGCCGCCCGGTGCACTGAGGCTGGCACGACCGGGCCCGGCGAAGTCGGGCTAGGGCCCCGCGCGACGGCGAAGCAGCGGTCGGCGCCCTGCGCTGCGGCCGGTGTGGGGGCGGCCAATGCGGCTGACGCCGCTACGGCGATCAACATCAGACGCTGGATGAGCATTCAAGGCCTCCAACGAAGCTCGTCGGGACGAGGTGCACGGGGCGGCTCGGAGATCAATTCGGTCCCCGGTCCAGGTACCACTGCCACTGTCGCTCGCCGATCAGACAGTCGTAGGTAGGCGGGGGCGTCGACTGCGTCGGAATGAAGGGCGTTGGACCTGCGAGACCGGATATCTCGAGGAGCAGCTTGCGGCGGATCGCCTCCTTGAGCTCGGCCAAACTCTTCACGGGCAGCATGAACGACCCGGGACCGCCGATGACGCAGGCGGCATAGTAGCGGTCGAGGTCGGCGATATCGAAGAAGCCCGGCGCGCCTATCTTGAGCATGATCGGCAGGCCGTTGATCACGATGCCCTCAGCCAACAGGGCGGCGCGCACGGTCTGCACCGGTGGTCCCGCATTGTTGGGGCCGTCGCCGGAGATGTCGATGACGCGGCGATCGCCACGGGCGTTGCTCTTCCGCAGCAGGCTCCCGGCGAACTGCAGGGCGCCGCTGATCGAACGTCCAGCGCTCACGCGAGATCGGCTGTGCCTCGAGACGGTCGGCGAAGGCGCGCGCGGCCTCGGGGCTGTCGATGATCGTCCAAGGGATGATGACGCTCTGCCACTGCGGGCCCGCCCATTCCATGTAGACGACGGCGATGCGCCCATGTCCGCCAGACGCGATCACCTTTTGCACCTCGCGATCACGAAACGCGGCAACGTAGCCCTCCCTCTGCAGCCGCTGCTCGTCGAGGTCCATCGAAAGCGAGACATCGACCGCGACTACTAGCTCCAGGTCCACCGCTGTCTGCGCGGCCGCACCGCCGATCCAGATGAGGCACGCCAGAAGCCCGCCGACAAGACGGGTGGCAATCAGGCCGCCGCGCAGCCGCTGCTGGCTGGGCCGCCCCAATTCGTCGCAAAGGGGGCGCGCGGCCTTCTCCACAGGGTCGCCGCGGTCGGTCCTGCATTGAGAGCGACACGAGTTGTGCATGCTAGTACCGTCCCGAGCGTTGGTAAGTGCGTCTGTCGTCGAGCGTACATTTTTGCGTTGGCGCCTAGGGGTTCCTGCAGTTTGCCATCGCTGGACCTGTGACGTTCCCCGCGTTTGTCCCTTCAGGTTCCGTGGTCGGTCTTGCGGGAGCCCTCGCGCGCCGATTGTAGCCGAGTTCACGCTCTACCGTGCGCCTCAATTCTGGGCGGCATCGCGCAAAATCGCGTCATCCCTCGGCGACGTACCACGGCATCCCGGGCGAGATTTGAGGCGTGGGGGCTTGTCATGCCGGGGCTTGTCCCCGGCATCCAGCGGCTCACGAGCGCCGGAGCACGCGGTAGGCTGGATCCCGGTGACAAGCACCGGGATGACAGATGCCGCTCGCCCCGAGGTCGCCTGCTGGTTGGGCAACGTCAGAGGGTCTGCTCCCATGCGGCCGGGATCAGGCGGTAGCCGGTTCCGCTCCGCACCAGGTGGGCGAAGCCGGGGAAGTTGAGGTGCATGCCCGTGACGAGCAGGCGGTCGGTGGCGGCCATGTCGAACACCTTGCGGCGGGAGGCTGCCGCAGCCTCCTGGTCGGTGTCGAACTCCATGCATACCTCGGGGCGCGCCGTCTGCACCTCGGGCACGTGCGCGGTGTCACCCCAGATCAACAGCTGCTCCGTGCCGGAGCTGATGAGGTAGGTGGTGTGGCCCGGCGTGTGGCCGGTGCGGGGAATGGCAGTGACGCCGGGGAATACCGCGCCCTCTCCCTTGAACAGGCGCCAGCGGCCCTTGTAGGGCGCCACCTGCTCCCGGCCACCCTGGTAATAGAGCTTCTTCTCGCGCTCCGTGCCGCGCGCCATCATGGCATCGTCGAACCAATGCGCGGGCTCCCGTTCGTGCATGACGAGCTCGGCGTTGGGGAAGTTGCGCTCGCCCGTTGCCATGTCCGTGAGGCCCGCCGAGTGGTCGGGGTGCATGTGGGTGAGCAGCACGGTCTCGATGTCGGCTGGATCGACGCCGGCCGCCGCCAGGTTGGCGAGCAGCTTGCCCGCGGTAGGCAGCAGGTAGTTGCCCGAGCCCGTCTCCATCAGGGCAAGGCGGCCAGCCGAATGGATCAGGAAGGCGTTGACGGGAGTGCGGCGCACCGGCCGGAAATTGTCGGTCAGGATCTGACGCGCCTCGTCCTGGCTGATGTTGCGCAGCACATCGAGCCCACCATCGAGGAAGCCGTCGCTGATGGCGGTGACGACGATATCCCCGACGCGGCGGTGAAAGACACCAGGGACCTGCTGTTGCGGGACGTTGATCATGTTGCTCCTCCCTGAGCAGGCGATGGCACACGCTTACGGGAGCGGCCGCAGCACCGCTGTCGCTCGCCCCGCTCTGCGGCGCGATAATCCTATCCGGCCAGTTGTGGTGAACTTGGGACTGAGACCGCCTTATTCGGCGGCCTCTCTGAGGACGGGTGCTGCGGCCTTGACGTCGGCGTCGACATGGACCTCGAACTTCTCGAAGTTCACCCGGAACATGTCGACCAGTGCGCGCGCCTGCGCGTCGTAGGCCGCCTTGTCGGACCACGTCTCGCGCGGGTTGAGAATCGCCGCCTCTACGCCAGGCAGGGCGGTCGGCACTTGGAAGCCGAACAGCGGGTCTGTTCGCATTGGCTGCGAGGCCAGCGCACCGGAGAGCGCCGCATCGAGGAGCGCGCGCGTCGCGTCGATGGGCATTCGCTTGCCGACGCCGAACTTGCCGCCGGTCCAGCCGGTGTTGAGGAGCCAGCACGTCACCCCGTGCTTGGCGATCAGGTCGCGCAGCATGTTGCCGTAGACGCTCGGGTGGCGCGGCATGAATGGCGCGCCGAAGCAGGTGGAGAACGTTGCCTGCGGTTCCTTCCCGAGGCCCTTCTCGGTGCCCGCGACCTTGGCGGTATAGCCGGAGAGGAAGTGGTACATGGCCTGGCTCGGGGAGAGCTTGGCGACGGGCGGCAGCACGCCGAACGCGTCGGCGGCGAGCATCACGACGTTCTTGGGGTGCCCGGCCACGCCGGTAGCGCTGGCGTTGGGGATGAACTCCATCGGATAGGCCGAGCGCGTGTTTTCGGTGAGCCGGCCGTCATCGAAATCCGGCACGCGCGTGACGGGGTCGAGGATGACGTTCTCCAGGACCGTGCCGAAGCGGTTGGTGGCGGCCCAGATTGCGGGCTCCGCCTCCTGCGACAGGCGGATCGTCTTGGCGTAGCAGCCGCCCTCGAAATTGAAGATGCCGTCCGAGCCCCAGCCATGCTCGTCGTCTCCCACCAGCGTGCGCCTGGGATCGGAAGACAGCGTGGTCTTGCCCGTTCCCGAGAGCCCGAAGAAGATGGCCGACCTTCCCTGGTCGTCGACGGCAGCCGAGCAGTGCATCGGCATGACGCCGCTCTCGGGCATCACGTAGTTGAGATAGCTGAAGACCGACTTCTTGATCTCGCCCGCATACGACGTACCGCCGATGAGCACCAGGCGCTCGGCGAAGTTGCAGGCGATGACCGTCTCGGAGCGCACGCCGTGCCGCTTGGGATCGGCCTTGAAGCTCGGCAGGCTGATGACGGTGAAGCCGGGTCGGAAGCCCGCCAGCTCCGCCGCCTGCGGCTTGCGCAGCAGACAGCGGATGAACTGCGCGTGCCAGGCGTACTCGGTGAAGATGCGCGCGTTCAGCCGATGCGCAGGACTGGCGCCGGCGTGAAGGTCCTGCACGAACAATTGGCGCCCCTCCGCGTGCCTGCGGAAATCGTCCCAGATCAGGGCGAACTGCTCGGGCGTCAGCGCCTTGTTGTTGTCCCACCAGATCGCTCGATCGGTGGACGCATCGCGCACGATGAACTTGTCCTGCACCGACCGGCCGGTGTGCACGCCCGTCTCCACCGACAGGGCGCCGCAGGCCGAGAACTTGCCCTCGCCGCGGGCGACGGCGAGCTCGATGAGCTCGGCGTCGCAAGTATTGCGATTGGCCTCGGCGGGGAGGCTGAATGAAAGGGTATCCATCGTCATTCGGTCAGTTGCTGGTTGTGGGTGAAGGGCCATGTGCGGTGCGGACGCGGTGCCGGACAGCTGTGACATTCCGAGCCGCCGCTGAAATAGCAGAAGACAATTCTACACAAAACGGTCCCCCTGTGATGAGCCTGAATGACACGCGTCGTGTGTGTCGCCCACGCCTGCTTAACCTGAACTGAGCGGCGGATTGAAGTCTGCCAAACGCCGCATCGGGTTGCGCACCGCATTGTTGCGATGCAGCAAAGAAGGGTTGGGAGCGCCGAGGGCGGACATTCGGGCCCGCTCCGAGAGAGCTGTGCGGCTCGCTTCTCTGTGCCCGGGGGTGAATGGCACGGTGATATTCATGCGGCTGATGATAATCGTGCGGCTGATGATTCGACTGGACCGCAACGGGACCTGCGACGCCTGGCACGCTGTGGTGTGTCCCCTGGGAAGGGATCCGCGATCTGGCGTGAAGGCGCCGATCAGGCAGTCCGCACAACAGCTTGGGGCGTCAGCGGCGTCCAGCATGGTCCTTGAGCTTGAACGTGGCCGGGGCCCTTTGTCCGGCTCGGTTGCAATCATGGCCTGGGACGCGTATGGATGACGGGACGGCGGTCACGCAGCGCGGCGCGGGACCCGGGAATGCCGCGCGACACCAGGGGTGGCGGACCGCGCGCTGCGAGCAATCGGGGGAACCACAGGGACGGGGGCGTGGGGATATCAGCAGACATTGGAGGTCTCGGCTGGCTTTTGAGGGGGTTAGCCTGTCCGGATAGCACAATGCGCAAACGCGCCGAGCATGCCACGAGGTCCGCGCGTCAAGGGCATGCGGCCGCGTTCCTGCCATCAAGCGCCAGGATGCCACTGTCATGAAAGAGAAGAGCACGATCGCCCTCGTCGACGACGAGCGCAACATCCTCACGTCGCTGGGCATCGCCCTAGAGGCGGAGGGTTACAAGGTGCGCACCTACAGTGACGGCGCAACCGCACTCGAGGCGCTGTCCGAAGAGACCGCCGATCTGGCGATTCTCGACATCAAGATGCCACGCATGGACGGCATGGAGCTGTTGCGACGCCTGCGCCAGCAGACCGACATGCCGGTGATCTTCCTGACCTCCAAGGACGAGGAGATCGACGAGCTGTTCGGGCTCAAAATGGGGGCCGACGACTACATCACCAAGCCGTTCTCCCAGCGACTGGTCGTGGAGCGCGTGAAGGCGGTGCTGCGGCGTTTCCAGCCCAAGGACCCCGCAGGTGCAGCAACGGAGGCGGCGCGCGTTCTGGAGCGCGGCAAGCTCAAGCTCGATCCGGAGCGCCACACCTGCCATTGGGACAACAACCCGGTGATGCTGACCGTGACCGAGTTCCTGATCCTGCAGGCTCTGGCCACGCGACCCGGCGTGGTGAAGACGCGCGATGCGCTGATGGATGCGGCCTACGACGATCAGGTGTACGTGGACGACCGCACCATCGACAGCCACATCAAGCGGCTGCGCAAGAAGTTCAAGCAGGCCGACGAGAATTTCGACGTGATCGAGACGCTCTACGGCGTCGGCTACCGCTTCAAGGAGGCGTGAGCCCCGGGGGGAGCGCATGGCGATCCAGACGGGCGGGTGGCGGCCTGGCGCCGACGCGGCGGAAGCCCTGACCAGGACTGCAACGAGCGTTGCCCGGCGTGCCAGAGCGCATGGTCGGCGGCTGGCTGGGAATGTCGGTCTGCTCGCCGTGCGCGCCGGCCGTGCCTTCTACGGCTTCCTGACGCACGGGCCGCTGATCCGGCTGGTTACCAGGACGCTCTTGCGTCGCATCATCGTCGCCAACCTGATCGGCCTCGCCATCCTCCTGAGCGGCGTCTTCTACCTGGCGCAGTATCGCGATGGCCTCATGGATGCCTGGCGCGAGAGCCTCAAAGTCCAGGGCGAGAGCTTCGCATCCTTGATCGCCATCAACGCGACGCGCGAGGAAGGGACCGGGCGCATCGTGCTCAATCGCGAGGCGCTGCCGGAGATCGAGGGGGCGCACAAGTCACTGACCGACGAGCCGATAGCGGCGCTCGAGCTTTCCATAACGCCCGAGAGAATTGCGCCGCTCTTCGCGCGCCTGCCTTCGACGACACGGGCGCGCGTGTACGACACCAACGGGGTCCCGGTCGTGGACTCCGACCGTTTCTTGAAAAAGGGCACGCTGGCGGGCGGCAATACGCCGGACCCAGCCGTCCAGCACGACGGCCGGCAACGCGTCAAGACCGCCTGGACGCGCTTCATGGCATGGCTGCAGCGGGGCGAGATGCCGGTATACCGCGAGATCGAAGGCGCAAACGGCAAGGTCTACGTGGAGGTGCGTCTGGCTCTGGCCGGAGGAGGCGGGCACTCGCATGCGATGCTGATGATCACGGAGTCGGGCCATCACATCCTCTCCGTCGCCACGCCGATCAGCTATCGCGACGAGGTGCGCGGCGTCGTGCTGCTGTCCACGAGTCCCGGTGCACTCGAGAGATACATCCAGGACGAGCGCTTCGCGCTTCTCGGGCTCGCATTGACGGCCCTGGCAGCGACCTTGATCGCGTCGGTGCTCACCTATCGCACCATCGCTGGCCCGATGCGCAAGCTGTCGGAAGTGGCGGAGAACATCAGCCGCAACATCGGTGCGCGCGCGAAGCTGCCGCATCTCGCGGGCCGCACCGACGAGGTGGGGCAGATGAATGCCGCTTTCAGGACGATGACGGAGTCGCTCTATCGCCGCATCGAGGCGAGCGAGCTGTTCGCGCGCGAGGTTGCGCATGAGCTGAAGAACCCGTTGACGGCGGCGCGCTCGACAGCCGAGTCGCTGGCCTACGTCAAGACGTCCGAGATGCGCGAGGAGCTGGTGCGCCAGATCCAGGCCGAGCTGGCGCGCCTCAACAGGCTCATCAGCGATGTGTCCGCCGTCTCCAGGCTCGATGCGGAGCTGGCCTACGGCGGCAGCGAGCCGGTGGACGTGCGCGAGCTGTTGCGCGCCGTGATGGCCATATTCCAGGATCGCTGCAGCTCGAGCACGCGCGAGTCGTGATGACATCGAGGACCGGTGGCGTGCCCCCGACGCGTTCATGGTGAGCGGGCACGAGGCGCGGCTCGGCCGCGTCATCACCAACCTGCTCGACAATGCCATCTCCTTCTCTCCCGAGATCGGCGTCGTTGAGGTGCGGGCGCGCCGCCTCGGCAGCGAGATCGAGATCATGGTCGACGACGACGGCCCGGGCATCCCGTCCGACAAGCTCGACGACATCTTCGAGCGCTTCTACTCGGACCGGCCGCAGATCGGACAGCACACTGGGCAAGAACTCGGGCCTCGGCCTCAGCATCTCGCGCGATATCATCGCATGCCTACGGCGGGAGCATCTAGGCCAGCAATCGCCTCGCCCCCGGAGCCGGGCCGACCCGCGCTCGACGAGCATCCCACGCTCAAGCGAGCGGCGCGCGGCCGGCGTGGCCGGCACGCGCTTCACGGTGCGGCTGCCGGCGGCGGATGCGAGGGAGTGCCAAAGGAGGTCAGCAGCTTGCACGACGCGGCTGAGGTCGTGCACGGCACCTGCGTCGGCCTGGGCCGGCGCGCGGCGCTGCTGCGCGGGCCGCTCGGGCTCCGGCAAATCGGACCTGGCCCTGCGGTTTCTGTTCCTCGCCCGGCGCGGCCCGGCCGCCCTCGAGCCGCCGGTGCTGGTCGCGGACGACCAGGTCTGGCTCGTGCGCGAGGGCGGCCGCCTGCTGGCCTCCGCGCCCGCGAGCATGCGCGGCAAGCTCGAGGTACGCGGCGTCGGCATCGTTGCCGTGAAGATCGATACGCGGAGGCCGAGCTGGTGCTGGTCGTCGACCTCGTCGAGCCGGTGGCAGTGGAGCGCTGCCCGAACGCGGACGCCAAGGTGGCTTGCTCGGGTTCGACCTGCCCCTGCTCCGGCTCGCCCCGTTCGGAGCCGTCCGCGCCGATCAAACTGGCGCTGGCGCTGGCACATGCGGGTCGAAGACTGACGACAAAGATTGCGCAATGCAGGCGTCTTTCCCCTTGCCTCGTGCTCGCGGCCTGACCATCATGCGCCTTTCCGGCCGAGCCGTGCGCGGACGAGCGAACCGGCCGGAACGCCTCCGCAAAGGACCTGCGAGATCCAAGATGATTGGCGTTGTCATCGTCGCACATGGTGGCCTTGCCGCAGAGTTTCGCGCCGCGCTCGAGCACGTGGTCGGGCCGCCAGGAGCAGCTGGAGCCTTTCTCGATCGGCCCGGAGGACGACGTGGAGGCGCGCCGCATGGAGCTGATCGAGGCCGTTCGCCGCGTCGACGGCGGCAAGCGGCGTGGTGGTGCTCACCGACATGTTCGGCGGCACGCCGTCGAACCTCGCGATCTCGGTGATGGACGAGACCGGCGCGGAGGTGCTGGCCGGCATCAACCTGCCGATGCTGATCAAGCTCGCCAGCGTGCGCGGGGAGGCACGCTGCCGATGCCGTGACGGCGGCGGCCAAGGAGGCCGGCACGGAAGTACATCAGCATCGCCAGTCAGGTGCTGTCGGGCGAGGCTGACGTGCGACGGGCCGCTCCCGTGCTGGATGACGACGAAGCCGCGCGCCCCGTGACGTTCGCAATCGCAAGGGCCTGCATGCGCGCGCATCGGCCAAGTTCGTCAAGTGTGCCGAGATGTTCCAGCCGACCGTGCGCGTCACTCGGGACGAGCAGTACCGTCGGCGGCACCTCGATCATGGGCCTGATGATGCTGGCGGCCGGCCCGGGCACCGTGATCCTCCTGGAGGCCGAGGGCCCGCAGGCCCGGAGGCGATCGAGGCGCTGGTCGCTCTGGTGGAGGATGGCTTCGGCGAGGAGAATTAGCGAGCCGGCCATCCCTGCCCCTTCCCCGCAATGACTGCCTCTACAGCCAGCCGCGCCGCTTGAACCAGAGGTAGGGCAACGATCGCCGACATGATCATAGGACCAGATGGCCATCGGATAGCCGTACGCCCAGCTGAGCTCCGGCATGTGGTCGAAGTTCATGCCGTAGATGGACGCCACCAGCGTCGGCGGCATGAGGACGACGGCGGCGATCGAGAAGATCTTGATGATCTGGTTCTGCTCCAGGTTGATCAGCCCGAGCGTCGCGTCGAGCAGGAAATTGATCTTTTGCGAGAGGAAGGTCGACTGGTCGGAGAGGGCGACCGCGTCGCGATGCAGCGACTTGGCGCGCCGACCTTCGGCGGCCTTCTTGTCGGTGGCTTCCACGGCCGAGTGGTAGGTCAGCAGCCGGTTGATGCTGACCAGGCTCTCGCGCAGCTTGGTCAAGCAGATCGCCGTTGCGTGCCGATCTGCTCGATGGTGCCTGCCAGGTCGCGCGTCTTGCCGTGGCGGCCGCGCTTGGCCTTGGGGCGGAACACGCTGCGCGAGACGCCTCGATCTCGGCGGCGACGCGCTCCAGGGCGTCGGCCATGCGGTCGATGAGGGCCTCGATCAGGCTCAGCATGATCTGCTCGCCGGTCGCGCAGGCCACGCCGTCGGCCTTCTGCGCCCGCGCGGCGAGGACGGGAAGGCCTGGGCTCGGCGAATGGCGCATGGTCGCGAGCCTGCCGCCCTTGAGCACGAACGTGATCGGCGTGGTGCACAGGCTCGTCGCTGTCGAGCATGGCGAGCGCCGTGATGGTCATGAACTCGGCGCCGCCTTCGTTGTAGAGGCGGGCGGAGACCTCGATCTCCTGCATCTCCTCGCGTGAGGGCAGCGAGATGCCGAGCGCGCTGCTCGACGTAGGCGTCCTCTTCCGCCGTGGGATTGTAGAGGTCGAGCCAGACCGCCCGTTGCCGTTGCCGGGCGGACCTGTGAGGGCGTCGGAGGGGCGAACGGCGGTGGGGTCGATCAATTGAGCGACAAGCCGGTCGCCCTCGCAACGGTGAATGCGCAGCATGTCAAGCTCCCTGCAACTGGCCGCCGCCGCGGCGTCGGGAGCCTGCTGGCCTCAGGCTGCCTCGGCGCGCGACGGCAACGATGATCGACTAGGTCGGTCCGTGTTCATTGGCTTCCGCTGTATCCGATTGCGCGCCTGTGAGGTCGAGCCGAATCGCGTGGGCCACGTCACAGGCGTCGCCGCGTGCATGTAGGACGAATGCGAGTCCCGGCCAAGGGGGAAAATCGACGGGCACGGGGCAGCATGCGGCCATCCGAGTGCGACATGCTCGCAGCCCAGTGCCGGCGACCGTCGTCTCGCACTCGAGGCGATCGATTTGCTCCGGCCAAGGTCCCGCTCGTCGGTCGCTCGCAGCGAAGTCAGGGACATAAATACTTCTTTATATCTTATTGCCTGGAGCGAGTGCCGCCGCTATAGAGGCCTCCCAAAACGCCCGTAGGAGCCCGCGCAGCGAGGGGCGGCCCGGTAAGGCCCAAGGCCCGGCTCGTGGGCGGAAGGCGCTCTACGGCCTCGGAAATGGCCCGCGGCAGGGGTTCTCGGGCGCTCGAAGCAAGTCTCGAAGGATACGTCAATGACAGCTGGCAGGGACTATGTTGTTAAGGATATCGCCCTGGCCGATTGGGGCGCAAAGAGCTCGCCATCGCCGAGACCGAGATGCCGGGCCTGATGGCCACCCGGACGGAGTTCGCGAAGCAGCAGCCTCTCGAGGGCGCGCGCGTCGCCGGCTCGTTGCATATGACCATCCAGACGGCGGTCCTGATCGAGACCCTGCGGGCGCTGGGTGCGGAGGTGCGCTGGGCCTCCTGCAACATCTACTCGACCCAGGACCACGCCGCCGCTGCCGTCGCCGCCGGCGGCACGCCGGTGTTCGCCGTCAAGGGCGAGTCGCTGCAGGACTACTGGGACTACACGCACCGCATCTTCGAGTGGGGCGACGGCGGCACGCCCAACATGATCCTCGACGACGGCGGCGATGCAACGCTGCTCATCCATCTGGGCGTCCGGGCAGAGAAGGGTGACACCAAGTTCCTCGACGGCGCCAGCAACGAGGAGGAGGAGGTTCTGTTCGCCTCCATCAAGAAGCGCCTCAAGGAGAAGCCCGGCTGGTATGGCGAGAATGCCCGGAACATCCGCGGCGTCACGGAGGAGACGACCACCGGCGTGCACCGGCTCTACGAGATGCAGAAGAAGGGCACGCTCTTGTGGCCCGCGATCAACGTCAACGACAGCGTCACCAAGTCGAAGTTCGACAACCTCTACGGCTGCCGCGAGAGCCTGGTCGACGGCATCCGCCGCGGCACCGATGTGATGATGGCCGGGAAGGTTGCCATGGTCGCCGGCTACGGCGATGTGGGCAAAGGCTCGGCGGCCTCTCTCAGGCAGGCGGGCTGCCGCGTCCTGGTGTCGGAGATCGACCCGATCTGCGCCCTGCAGGCGGCGATGGAGGGCTACGAGGTCGTCACCATGGAGGACGCCGCGCCCCGCGCCGACATCTTCGTCACGGCGACCGGCAATGTCGACGTGATCACCGTCGAGCACATGCGCCGCATGAAGGACCGGGCCATCGTCTGCAACATCGGCCACTTCGACAGCGAGATCCAGGTCGCGGGCCTGCGCAACTTCAAGTGGCACAACGTCAAGCCGCAGGTGGACGAGATCGAGTTCTCCGACGGCAAGCGCATCATTCTTCTGTCGGAAGGCAGGCTGGTCAACCTCGGCAATGCCATGGGGCATCCGAGCTTCGTGATGTCGTCGTCGTTCACCAACCAGACGCTGGCGCAGATCGAGCTGTGGACCAGCCCCGGCAAGTACGAGAAGAAGGTGTACACGCTGCCCAAGCACCTCGACGAGAAGGTGGCGCGCCTGCATCTCGAGAAAATCGGCGTGAGGCTCACCAAGCTGAGCGACCAGCAGGCGACCTACATCGGCGTACCCCAGGCCGGGCCCTACAAGCCGGATCACTACCGGTACTGACCCGTCATCCCGGAAGCCGAGCTCCGCAGGGCGAGGCTATCCGGGACCTCCCGAGCGAGTCGTAGCTTCGACGTCCGATTCGGAGCACTGCTCGCCTTCGGTGTTGCATCCTCCGTCCCCGATGACGGGTGGAGCGGCGTCTGTGCTCACTGCGCTCTGGCCACGGAGGCCGAAGCTCCACATAATGCTTGCTGATTCGTAAACGGGCAGCAACGGGACTCGCGCGCTCCACCGGATAGGTATTGCTCAGCCGGTCGGGCGTCGGGCCGACATCGGGTCGATCGGCATTTCATGTGGGTGGCAGGCGCCAACGGCAGCCTTCGCAGGCCGCGCGCGGAGCTGGCATTGCTCCTCCTTGCCAGCTCGCTCGTCGTGGTCGCGTTGGGCATTGCTGTGACCCAGATGCAGGGCAGCGCAGCGGCGCCCCCCGAGTGGCGCGCCACCCTCATCCTCGTGCTCAGCGCCGCGGCGGGCGGCACGTTGCTCGCGGCCGCCATGAGCGTGATGGCGCTGTTGCGCCGCGACGGCAGGTGGCGCCATCCGCGCGACGAGCTCGCCGAGCTGCGCCGCAACCTGCTGACGGCGGAGTCGATCATCAAAGCCGAGCCGCAGGCGCTCGTGCTCTGGGAGCAGGGTCTGGGCGTGCGCGTCATGATGCACACGCTTGCCGGTATTGCCGGCTTGCCCGCCCGCCACTCGGATCTCCTGCGCTTCGGGGCCTGGCTGGATACGGCCTCGGCGCAGGCGCTGAAGGCGGGGCTCGATGCCCTGTTCGCCGACGGCCGGCCATTCAGCCAGCTCTTGAAGACTGCCGCGGGCGGTTACGTGGAGGCGGACGGACGCGCAACCGGCGGTCGGGCGATCCTCCGGCTGCGCGAGGTCACGGGGCGCAAGCGCGACCTCTCCCGCATCCTGGACCAGCATCGCATGCTGGTGCGCAGCACGCAGTCCGCCCGGACGTTGTTCGACGCGCTGCCCATGCCGGTGTGGTTCCGCCGCGAGGACGGGCGTATCGAATGGGTCAACGAGGCCTATGTGAGGGCCGTGGAGGCCACCGACGACGTGGAGGTGCGCGAGCGCCAGATCGAGCTGCTCGAGATGCGCCAGCGCCAGCGTGTGAAGCGCGCCCTGACGAAGGGCGTCCCCTATCGCGAGCGCGCGCACATCATCAGCGGCGGCTCGCGCAAGGCCCACGACGTGGTGGTGCTGTCGCTCGACGGCGCCACCGCCGGCGCCGCCATCGACGTGGCCGCCATCGAGTCGGCACAGGGCGAGCTTTCGCGCCACGTCGCCGCCTACGAGCGCACGCTGGACCGGGTCGCCACCGCCGTGGCCATCTTCGGGCCCGATCAGCGGCTCGCCTTCTACAACGAGGCCTACCGCAAGCTGTGGTCGCTCGATGCCGACTGGCTGGCGTCCAAGCCTACGGACGCGCAGGTCCTGGACCGCCTGCGCGAGCTGTCCCGCCTGCCCGAGGTCGAGGTCAGCTACCGTGAGTGGAAGGCCAAGATCCTGTCCGGCTACAAGACCGGCACCGAGTACGAGGACTGGTGGCATCTGCTCGACGGGCGCAGCATCCACGTCTCCTCCGCGCAGCGCCCCGACGGCGGCGTCACCTACCTCTACGACGACGTGACCGAGCGCATCGCGCTCGAGAGCCGCTACAACGCCCTCATCGACGCCCAGCGCGAGACGCTGGACGGCCTCAAGGAGGGCGTGGCGGTGTTCGAGCCCGACGGCCGCCTCAAGCTGCACAACTCGGCGCTGGCGCAGATCTGGCGCCTGTCGCGCAGCACGCTGAACGAGGGGCCGCACATCGACGAGATCGTCGCCCAGTGCCGCAAGCTCTACGAGGACCGCACCACCTGGGCGCGCATCGGCAACGCCGTCACCGGCATCTCCGACCGGCGCCAGCCGATCCAGGGCCAGATGACGCGGGCCGACCAGTGCGTCGTCGACTTCGTGGTGACGCCGCTGCCGGACGGGGCGACGCTCATCACCTTCGTGGACGTGACCGATTCGAAGCGCTACGAGCGTGCGCTGATCGAGCGCAACGAGGCCCTCGTTCTCGCCGACCGCCTCAAGAGCCAGTTCATGCGCCACGTCTCCTACGAGCTCAGGACGCCGCTCACCAACATCATCGGCTTCAGCGAGCTCCTGCAGCAGCCGGCAACCGGCGATCTGAGCCCCAGGCAGCGTGACTATCTGAACGACATCCTGGTGTCGTCCAAGATGCTGTTGGCGATCATCGACGACATCCTCGACCTCATCATCATCGACGCCGGCGCGCTCGAGCTCAAGCTCGTCCCGGTCAAGGTGGCGAGCATCGTCGATGCTGCGGCACTCGGCGTGCGCGAGCAGGTCACGCGCTCGCGCCTCAATCTGGACATCCGCATTGCCGACGATGCGCAGGAGTTCATTGCCGATGAAGCCCGCGTGCGGCAGGTTCTCTACAACCTCCTCACCAATGCGATAGGGTTCTCCAAGCCGGGCGACAGCATCAGCGTGAGCGTCTGGCGGGAAGCGGGGATGATGGCCTTCGCGGTGCAGGATCGGGGCGTGGGAATTCCCAAGGAGGAGCAGCGCCGGGTGTTCGAGCGGTTCGAGAGCCGCAGCCAGGGCTCCAAGCATCGCGGCGCGGGCCTCGGCCTGTCGATCGTCAAGAGTCTCGTCGAGCTGCACGGCGGCGTCATGGCGCTGGAGTCCGAGCCGGGCCGCGGGACGCACGTAACCGTGCGCTTCCCCGAAGACGGCATCGCCCCGTCGGCTCCGGCGTCCGCCATCCCCGCACCTGCGCAAGCATAGCCCATGCAGCTGGACGCGCGAGCTCGACGAGGCCGGGAGCGTGCGGCTCGCAGAGCTGCTGGCGCTCAATCTGCGGCGCGGCGACGTGATCGCGCTGAGCGGCGAGCTGGGTGCCGGGAAGACCACGCTGGCGCGCGCCCTGATCGGCGCGCTGCTGCGCACCCGCGGGGCGGAGGTGCCGAGCCCGACATTCTCGCTGCACCAGACCTATGCGACCCCGCGCCTGATGCTCTCGCATTTCGACTTCTATCGCCTGTCAGGCGCCGAGGAGGCGGCCGAGCTGGGCTTCGAGGACGCGGCGGGCGAAGGCGCCGTCATCGTGGAGTGGCCGGAGCGCGCCGCGGCGCTGCTGCCTGCGAGCCGCATCGAGGTCTCCTTTGCCGAGGCGGCGAGCCCGGGTGCGCGGCTGGTGACGGTGCGCGGGCTCGGCGAAGCTGCGGCCCGTGTTGCCAGGATCGGCGAGCTGATGGCGTTTCTCGATGCGCAGCCGGCGTGGGCGGGGGCGCATGTCGCCTACCTGCAGGGCGATGCCTCCACCCGCTGCTACGCGCGCCTCAGCCAGGGCGGCCGCAGCGTCCTTCTGATGGATGCGCCGCAGCAGCCCGACGGACCGCCGATTCGCGACGGCAAGTCCTACAGCAGGATCGCGTGCCTGGCCGAGGACATGGTGCGGCCGTTCGTGGCCATCGGCGCCGTGCTTCGCGGCGCGGGCCTCAGCGCTCCCGGAGTCGTCGCCGCCGATCTCGACAAGGGTCTCCTGCTGGTGGAGGACCTGGGCGACCGCCTGTTCGGCTCCGAGATGGCCGCCGGCACCTCGCAGGCCCCGATGTGGCGCGCGGCCGTCGATGCGCTCGTAGAGCTGCGCCGCGTCCCGGTGCCGCGGAGCTTTCCGCTCCCCGACGGCAGGAGCTACAGCCTGCCGCGGCGCGACCGGGCGGCCTTCGAGATCGAGATCGAGCTCCTGCTCGACTGGCTGTGGCCCGAGCTGAAAGGCGAGCCGGCGCCGCAGACCGTCCGCGCGGAGTTTCGCGAGGTCTGGCAGCCGGTCCTCGACCGTCTGCTGGCTCTGCCCGGCGGCTGGTTCCTGCGCGATTACCACTCGCCCAACCTGATCTGGCTGCCCGAGCGCGAGGGCGCGGCCAGGGTCGGCATTTTGGATTTTCAGGACGCCCTCGAGGAGCACTTCGCGTTCGACCTGGTATCGCTGCTGCAGGATGCGCGGGTCGACGTATCGGAGGCGCTGGAGCGCGGGCTGTTCGACAACTATTGCGCACAGGTGGCAGCGCGCGAGCCGGCCTTCGACCGAGCGCGGTTCGCCGCGGCCTACGCCGACTTCGGTGCGCAGCGCAACACGCGGCTGCTCGGTCTGTGGGCACGGCTGCTGAGGCGGGACGGCAAGCCGCATTACCTGCAGCATATGCCGCGCACCTGGGGATATCTGGCCCGCAATTTGCGGGCTGTCACGCTGGCGCCACTTGCTGACTGGTACGAGCGCCACTTTCCTGCGTCAGTGCGAAGTCGGCGCATTCTGCCCTGAGCAGGGCAGGGGAGACGGGACGCATGCCCGCAAAGGTTACGACAGCGATGGTGCTCTGCGCCGGTCTCGGCAAGCGCATGGCCCCGACCAACAGCGCGCTCCCGAAGCCGCTCGTGCTGCTTCGGGGCAGGCCGCTGGTCGACCACGTCCTCGACCGCCACGCCGAGGCCGGCATCGAGCGCGTCGTCGTCAACGTGCACCACAAGGCCGACTTGATCGAGGCACATCTCGCGGGGCGGACCTCACCGAGGATCGAGATCTCCGACGAGCGCGAGGGGCTGCTCGACACCGGCGGCGGTGTGAGGAAGGTGCTTCCACGGCTGAGTACGGGCCCGTTCTTGATTCACAACAGCGACTCGGTCTGGATCGAGGGCGTGGGGTCGAACCTGTGTCGCCTCATCGAGGCTTGGGAGGATGCAGGCATGGACTGCCTGTTGCTGCTGGCGCCTGCCTCGCAGAGCCTGGGCTACCAGGGCCGGGGTGATTTCGCGTTCGAGGCGGACGGACGCATTCTCCGGCGCCGTGCCGAGCAGGAGATGGTGCCGTTCGCGTTCGCCGGCGTGTCGATTGCGCATCCCAGGCTGTTCGACGGAAGCCCCGAGGGGGCCTTCTCGCTGAACCTGGTCTGGGACAGAGCCATGGCCGCCGGGCGCGCTTTCGGGCTGCGCATGGAGGGGACTTGGATGCACGTGGGCAGTGGCGAAGCGTTGGCGCAAGCCGAGCGGCAGCTGACCCTTGTTGCTGTCGGCTAACAGGCGACCGCGACCGGTCGAGCGGGCGGCCGCTGCGGCGCCGCGCGTCTACACCGTCGACCCCGGCCGGCCGTTTCTGACGGCCCTGGCAGAGGCTCTACTGGCCGGCGACCTGCCAACGCCGGGTGGTGCGCGCCCGGACCCGCTGGAACTCGCCGACGCTACACTCTATCTGCCGTCGCGGCGTGCGACGCGCGCGCTGCATGAGGCATTTCTGCGCGCATCGGTGGGCGAGGCCCTGCTGCTGCCGAGGATCGTGTTGATTGGCGAGGGCAACGAGGACCTCGACCTGATCTCCGGTGCGGAAAGTTGGAGCGCCGGCGCCGGTGGCGACCTGCCGGCGGCGATCGGCGAGCTCGAGCGCCAGCTGGCCCTCACGACCCTGGTGCTCCGATGGGCCGAGGCGCGGCGGCGCGGCGCAACGCGCGACGATGCGATGCTGCCCTATGCGGCGACGGGCGCGCGGACGCCCGCACAGGCGGCGCGCCTGGCCAGGGAGCTCGCGCGCCTCATCGACATGCTCGAGACCCAGGGCATCGGTCTCCCCCGACTCCGCGAGCTGGTGCCGGAGGAGTATTCCGAGCATTGGTCGCGCTCCCTGGAGTTCCTCGAGATCGTCATGCAGTTCTGGCCGGCGCACCTCGAGGATCGCAATCTGCTCTCGCCCGTTGAGCGCCGCCGACGCCTGCTCGGCGCCGAGATCGCGTGGCTGCAGGCCAATGCCGACGGCGCGCCGGTAATCGTGGCCGGCGTCACCGAGGCCGACGCCATTGCCACCGCCCTGATCGAGGCGGTCATCGCCCGGCCCAACGGCGCCCTGGTCCTGCCGGCGTTGGACCAGACACTGGACGATGCGAGCTGGACCGCGATCGCCGTTCATCCCGAGCATCCGCAATTCGGCTCTCGGAAGCTGATCGACGCCCTGCAGCAGTCGCGCCGGGACATCGCGCCGTTGGGCACCACGAGGCGGTTGCCCGCGCAGCGCGCGCGCTGGGCGCTGACGTGCGAGGCCATGCGGCCCGCCGGCACGACCGACCTGTGGCATCGCTTCACCGCGACCGCCAGCAGGGAGGAGATGGACGCTGCGCTCACGGGCATCTGCGCCATCGAAGCCGCTACCGCCGAGGAGGAAGCCGAGGTCATCGCCCTCGTCCTGCGCGAGGTGCTGGAGACGCCCGCCCGCACGGCGATGCTGGTAACGCCCGACCGCGCGCTGGCGCGCCGGGTCTCGGCGCGCCTGGCGATATGGGGCCTCGGCATCGACGATGAGGGCGGCGAGCCGTTCGCCATGACAGGGCCGGGCGCGTTCCTCGAGCTGGTCGCCGCGGCGGCGCACAAGCAGTTCGAGCCGATCGCGCTCATGTTGCTCTTGAAGCACCCGCTGTGCCGCCTCGGCCTGAACGCGGACGTGATGCCCAGGGCCCGTGACGCCCTCGAGCTCGCCTGCTTCCGCTCTCCTTATCTCGGCAGGGGACTCGACGGCGTCGAGGCCGCGCTGGAGCGGGCGCGGACGGCATCGTGGAGGCGCTCTGCCGTGCGGCGGCTCGACGGCTCGGATTGGCGGGCGGCGCGCGACCTGGTGCAGCGTCTGCGCTGCGCGTTCCAGCCGATGACCGAGGCTTTCGCGTCGATCCGGCCCGTGCGCCTGCAATCGCTCGCCGCCGCGCACTACGCCGCCGCGCAGGGTCTGGCGCGTACGGGCGACAAGGATGACGGCAGCGCGCTGCGCCAGGGTGAGGCGGGCGAATGGGCAACCGCCTTCTTCGCGAGCCTGCTCGATGACACCATGCCGGCGCCCGAGCTGGCGGCGGCCGACTACTGCGATTTCTACCGGGCGCTGGTTGCCGAGAAGGGCATCCGTCCGCGCGGCGCCACCCATCCCCGCCTTTCCATCTGCGA
Source organism: uncultured Alphaproteobacteria bacterium (assembly GCA_963758625.1). Lineage (GTDB taxonomy): Bacteria > Pseudomonadota > Alphaproteobacteria > Rhizobiales > Hyphomicrobiaceae > AWTP1-13. Next base: position 128,284 of record CAVWWJ010000004.1, read on the forward strand.
TCCCTTCGGCGCACGCCTGCAGCAGGCCGATGTGGTGATCCTGGGCGCGCTCAACGAGGGCACCTGGCCGCAGGCCGCCGATCCGGGTCCCTGGCTCAATCGGCCGATGCGGCAGGCGCTCGGTCTGCCCGCGCCCGAGGAGCGGATCGGCGCGGCGGCGCTCGATTTCGCCGCCCAGCTCGGTGCCGAGCGCGTGGTGCTGACGCGCGCGGCCAAGGTCGACGGGGCGCCTACGGTACCGTCGCGCTGGCTCCTGCGGCTGCAGGCCCTGGTGCAGGGGCTGGGCCTCTCCCTCGAGGGCGAGCAGCCCTGGCTCGCCTGGGCGCGCACGCGCAACACCGTCGACGGCCGCACGCAGCCGGTGCGCGCCCCCGAGCCGCGGCCACCGCTGGCCGCGCGGCCGCGCCAGCTCAGCGTCACCAACATCGAGCAGTGGATCGCCAACCCCTATGGCCTGTTCGCCCGACACATCCTGCGACTCGAGCCGCTGCCTGTGCTGGGCGAGCGGCCGGGGCCGGCCCTGCGCGGCCAGATCGTGCACGAGGCCCTCGGCCGCTTCGCCCACCGCTTCCCCGAGCGCCTGCCGCTGGACATCGCGGCCGAGCTCGCGGAGATCGCCGAAGCCGTGCTCGCCGACTACATCGGCAATCCGCGCATCGCCGCTTTCTGGGCGGCGCGCCTGGCGCGCTTCGGGGCGTGGTTCGCCGAGACGGAGGGCGCCCGGCGCTCCGGCGTCGGCCGCACCATGGCCGAGGCGAGCGGCAAGCTGGTGCTCGCAGGGCCTGCCGGTCCGTTCACGCTCACGGCGCGCGCCGACCGCATCGATCTGGGCCAGCATCCGGGCCAAGAACTCGGGCCAGGATCGGGGCAAGCCGGGCCTCGTCATCACCGACTACAAGAGCAGCCAGAACCTCGACGGGCTGGCGAGGCATGCCCTGCAAGGCGAGGCGCCGCAGCTGCCGCTGGAGGCGGCGATCGTCGCCGCGGGCGGCTTCGCCGAGGTGCCGGCGCAGGCGGTGGCGCTGCTGCGCTACATCTCGACCTCGGGCGGCGAGCCGCCGGGACATGAGGTCGTGCTCGACGCCGACGCCGGCGCGCTGGCCGAAGCGGCACGGGACGGCCTCGTGCGACTGATCGCCGAGTTCGATCGCGAGACGACGCCCTATCGCGCCGTGCGCCGCGCCCGCTTCAAGTACGATTACGACGCCTACGCCCATCTCGCCCGCGTCGCCGAGTGGTCCATCGACACGGGCGAGGAGGAGTGAGCATGCCGCTGCTCGCCATGGACCCGCTGGGCAGAGCGCGCGCGGAGACGCGGGCCAACCAGGCCGCCGCCGCCGATCCCGCCACCTCGGCGTGGGTGAGCGCCAACGCGGGGACAGGCAAGACCCATGTGCTGACCATGCGCGTCCTGCGCCTCTTGCTGGCCGGCACCGACCCGCAGCGCATCCTGGCGCTCACCTACACCAAGGCTGCGGCGGCCGAGATGGCCACCCGCGTGTTCGCTTGGCTGGCGGAGTGGGTCACGGCCAGTGACGCCGAGCTCGGCGCCAGGCTCGCCGCCCTGCTGGACCGCCGGCCGTCGGCGGCCGACATGCAGCGCGCGCGCCGGCTGTTCGCGTTGGCCATCGAGACGCCGGGCGGCCTGAAGGTGCAAACCATCCACGCCTTCTGCGAGCGTCTCCTGCAGCGCTTCCCGCTCGAGGCCGGCGTGCCTCCCGGTTTCGAGATTCTCGACGACCACGAGCGCGCCGCCCTGCTCCAGGAGGCCGCCGACGCAACCCTGGCCGAGGCCGCTGCCGCCGACCCTGAGGCACCGCTCGCCCGCGCCCTGGCCTCCGCGGTGGGCTTCGCGGCCGAGGTGAGCTTCGATGCTCTGCTCGGCGAAGCTTTGCGCGAGCAGCAGTGGCTCGCCGCCGCTGTCCGCCTCGACCATGACGACAACGAGAGGTCTCGCCGAAGCCGAGGGGATCTATCGTCTGGCGTTGGAGCTGCCGGCCGATGCCAGCCTGGAAGAGACCGATGAGGAGCTCACCCACCTCTTGTCCGAGCCGGAGCTGGTACGCATCCGCGACGTGCTGGCTGCGGGCGCACGCAGCGACGCAAAGGCGTCCGAGCGCATCGTCGCAGCGTTGATCTCCAGCGGCGCTGCGGGCCGCATCCGCGAGCTGTGGGGGCTGTTTCTCACCAGCAGCGGCGAGCCCCGCAAATCGCTGCTCACCAAGGGGCTCGCTGCGGAGCATCCCGATGTGGCTGCTCTGCTCCAGCGGGCCCAGCAGCGCTTCACGGCCCTCTACGACCAGCGCTGCCGGCTGCAGCTGCTTGCCGCCACGCTGGCGCTGGTGCGGATCGGGTCGGCCGTCATGCAGCGCTACTCCGAGGCCAAGGCCCGCCAGGCGAAGCTCGATTTCGACGACCTGATCGGCAGGGCGGCCAGCCTGCTGCGCTCATCCAGCGCGGTCGAGTGGGTGCTCTACAAGCTCGACGGCGGGCTCGACCACATCCTGGTCGACGAGGCGCAGGACACGAGCCCGCTGCAGTGGCAGGTGGTGCGCGGGCTGGCCGAGGAGTTCTTCACGGGCCGCGGCGCGCGCGACGAAGCGCGCACGCTGTTCGCCGTCGGCGACGAGAAGCAGTCGATCTACAGCTTCCAGGGCGCGGCGCCCAGGATGTTCGCCGCCATGGGCGAGGATCTCGCTCAGCGCGCTCACCGCGGGGGGCTGCCTTGGCGGCGGGTTCCTCTCACGCTGTCGTTCCGGACGGTGGAGCCGCTGCTCGCCGCCGTCGACAGCATCTTCGCCGACCCGCAGCGCACGCCGGGGCTCGGCTCGGCGCCGGTGCCGCTCAGGCATGTCGCCTCTCGCGCAGGTCACGCGGGACTGATCGAGATCTGGTCGACCGAGAAGCACGAGCCGGCCGAAGCCGCCGAGCCGTGGTCGCCCCTGGCGGAGAGAGGCGCGTCGCCCTCGGTGGTACGGCTGGCGAGCCGCATTGCCGCAACCATCGCCGGCTGGCTCGAGGGACGCGAGATGCTGGCGTCGGAGAATCGTCCGGTGCGCGCCGGCGACATCCTGGTCCTCGTGCGCAAGCGGCTGCCGTTCGCCCCGGCGCTGGTCTCGGCCCTGAAGGCGCGCGGGGTTCCCGTCGCCGGCGCCGACCGGCTGGTGCTCACCGAGCAGCTCGCTGTCCAGGACCTCGTTGCGTTGGGCGATGTGCTCACCCTGCCCGACGACGATCTGGCGCTCGCGGCCGTGCTCAAGTCTCCCCTGCTCGGCCTCGACGACGATGATCTGATGGCGATGGCGCTGGGCCGCACCGGCTCCCTGTGGCAGCAACTCGTCGCGCAGTGCGGCGCCAGCGCTCGCGTGCTGCAGGCGGCGGAGAGCCTGCAGCGCTGGCGCCGCTGGGCCGATGCGCTGCCGCCGTTCGAATTCTATGCCGCGGTGCTCGACGGCGAAGGCGGACGCGCCAGGATGCTGGCGCGACTGGGAAGCGAGGCAGCGGATGCTATCGACGAGCTCCTCAACCTGGCATTGGCCCACGACGCCGGCGCGCCGCCTTCGCTGCAGGGGTTCCTGTGCTGGCTGCGTCAGGGACAGCGCGAGATCAAGCGCGACATGGAGCCCGGTCGCAACGAGGTGCGGGTGATGACGGTGCACGGCGCCAAGGGCCTGGAGGCGCCGATCGTGTTCCTGCCCGACACCTGCTCAACCAAGTCCGCGCGCCAGCCCAATGCGCTCCTCACCCTCGACGCCGCCGCAAGGCCCAGCGGTGTGCCGTCGCCGTTCCTCTGGCCGATCAAGGGCACCGGCAGGATCGCCGTCGTCCAGGATGCCAGGCGGCGGGTTGCGCTCGCCGAGACGGAGGAGCGCAACCGGTTGCTCTATGTTGCACTCACCCGCGCGCGCGACCGCCTTTATGTGGCGGGCTTCGAGGGCGTGCGGCCGCCGCCCGCGGACTGCTGGTACAATCTGATCAGGGACGGCCTGGCAGGCCAGCTCGCGGAGGAGACGGCGGCCGACGGCCGCACGGTCTGGCGGCTGCGCAGCGACCAGATCACGCCGCCCGTCTCCGGCAAGACGCGCGCGCGCGCCTCGGCGGGCGTCGCCCGTCTGCCGGCGTGGGCCACGACCCCGGCCCCGCGCGAGCCGGTGCTGCGGATGCCGCTCGATCCCTTCGCGCCTCGCGCCGCTCGAGAAGGACGACTCGCGCGAGGCGCAGGCCCGAAGGGATCGGCGCAGCCATGCCGAGCCCGCAATGCTGCCGCCGGCGGCCCTCGCCGAGGATGCCCGCTTCCTGCGTGGCACCCTCACGCACGCCCTGCTGGAGCATCTGCCGACCATGTCGAAGGACCGCTGGGCGAACGCCGCCCGCGTCTTCCTGGCGGCCCGCGCCGCGCAGCTCCCGGAGCGCATGCGCCGGCAAATCGCAGAGGAGACCCTGGCCGTGCTCCAGGACCCGGCGTTCGCCCCGCTGTTCGGGCCGGAGAGCCGCGCCGAGGTGGCGATCGCCGCCGAGATCCCGCATCCCAGCGGCAGCGGCCCGGCCCTGCGTCTAACGGGCAAGATCGACCGCCTGGTGAGAAGCGACGGCCAGGTGATGATCCTCGACTACAAGACCAACCGCCCGCCGCCCGCCAAGCCCGAGGATGTCGCCGACGCCTACCTCTTCCAGCTCGCCGCCTATCGTCTTGGCGTTGCGCACATTTTCCCCGAATCGAGGATCGAGGCGGCACTGCTGTGGACCGACGGGCCGCGCATCATGCAGCTGCCCGGCGGGCTGCTCGACACCTACCAGGAGCGGCTCTGGGAGCAGGCCCCGGCGAGCCTTGACGGCTGACGGGCGCATTCTTATGTCTGGGAACCCCTGATCGTGCAGGGCAACGTCCTGGAGACCCATGCCATGAGCGGCGCCACCCACATCGTTTCCGATGCCGACTTCGACAAGGAGGTGCTGCAGTCGTCCGAGCCCGTGATCGTGGACTTTTTCGCCGAGTGGTGCGGGCCCTGCAAGGCCATGGCCCCGGCGCTCGAGCAGGTGGCCACCGAGCTGAAGGGCAAGGTGAAGGTCGTCAAGCTCGACGTTGACCAGAACCCCGACACCACCAATCAGTACCGCATCCAGGCGATGCCGACCCTGATGATCTTCAAGGACGGCAAGCTGGCGGCTCAGCACGTCGGCGCCCTCGTGCAGAAGAAGCAGCTGCAGGACTGGATCAAGGGCGCCATCGCGGTCTGCATCCGTCGGGGTCAGACCCTGCGCCCCGGCGAAGGCCGGGGCTGATCCCGTGGCACGACCCCATAGCTGTTCAGTTCGCCTGCGCCTCCACGCCCTCCTGCAGCGCCAGCACGTGGCCCGCCAGATAGAGCGAGCCACAGATCAGGATGCGCATCGGCTCGTCTCGGCTTTCCTGCAGCCGGCGAATCGCGCCCTCCACCTCTGAGGCCGGCTCGGCATCGAGGCCGACCGAGGCGGCAAGGGCAGCAAGCGCATCCGGAGCCAGCGCCGCTTCGCTGTTGGGGATGGGGACCGTGACCACCCGGCGCACCAGCCCGCGGAAGTGCTCCAGGAATCCGGCCACGTCCTTCTGGCCCAGCATGCCGACGATCAGACTGACCGGCTTCGGCGCCCGCTCCTCGAGCTCGGCCAGGGTCTGCGCGATCGCCTGACCGCCGGCGGCGTTGTGCCCGCCGTCGAGCCACAGCTCCGAGCCGGGCGCCAGCAGACGAGACAGGACGCCGTTGTCGAGCCGCTGCATGCGCGCCGGCCAAAGCGCCTCGACGAGGCCGCGCTCGATCGCCCGATCGGTCAGCCCGAGCCGACTCGAGCCGCAGCGCGGCGGCAACGGCCGTGCCGGCATTGCCGATCTGGTGCTGGCCGAGCAGGGCCGGCAGGGGCAGATCGAGCAGGCGCTCGGCGCTCTGGAACACCAGGCGCCCGCGCTGCTCGAACGCCTCGTAGTCCTCGCCCCACACGGTGAGCGGCGCCGCCAGGGCCTGCGCCCTGCCCCTGACGACCTCCAGCGCCTCGGGCGGCTGCAGGGAGACGACGGCCGGCACGAACGGCTTCAGGATGCCCGCCTTCTCGCGCGCGATCTCGGCGAGCGTGCCGCCCAGCTTGTCGGTGTGGTCGATGGAGACGGGCGTAATGACGCTGAGCGCGGGGCGCGCGACGACGTTGGTGGCGTCGAGCCGCCCGCCGAGGCCGACCTCCAGGATCACCGCGTCGGCGGGACGCTCGGCGAAGGCGAGCAGCGCCGCGGCCGTGGTGATCTCGAAGAAGGTGATCTCCTCGCCGCCGTTGATGCGCTGCACCTCGCCGAGCCGATCGACCAGCTCGGCCTCGCCGATGGGGCCCGTGCGCCCGTCGGCCTCGGCGAGCTCGATGCGCTCGTGGAAGCGCACGAGATGCGGCGAGGTGTAGGTGTGCACCCGCCGGCCGGCCGCCCGCAGCATCGCCTTCAGGAACGCCGTCACCGAGCCCTTGCCGTTGGTGCCGGCCACATGAATGACGGGCGGCAGGCGCCGCTCGGGATGCCCCAGCTTGGCGAGCAGCGCCTCGATGCGCCCGAGCGAAAGATCGATCAGCCGCGGATGCAGCCTCTTCATCTCGGCCAGCAGCTCATCGCTCGTGCGCATGTGCTCATAGCAAGTCCATCGAGGCTTCACCCGTCATCCCGGAAGCGTCGACGGCCGCAGGCCGAGGCGAGCTGCGGACCTGGAGCCGATCAACCTTGTCGAGGTCCCGGCTCGGAGCGTTGCTCGCGTGCGCTCGCATCACTCCGCCGGGATGACGGGTGGCTGCGCCTCGGCTTCCGGGATGACGTGGTGGGATGTGTCAGCTGTGCATCGTATCGCGGGTGGGCGGCCAGCTCTTGCCGTCGCCCTCGCGCTTGTCGCCCGGCCTCGTGTCGACGCGCTGCGCCTCGTCGACGGGCTCGGTGTCGATGACGTCGGAGCCGCGCGCCAGGGTCTCGATCGTGCGCCCGTCGACCGAGCTGCCGTTGAGATGGCCGGCGCGCTCGCCGACGCGCCGCCCTGGCGGCCGCCCCGCCGGCCAGGAGACGGCACAGCTTCGCCAGCGTCGCGCGCAGGTTGTGGCGGTGCACGACCATGTCGATCATGCCGTGCGCGAGCAGGTACTCGGCGCGCTGGAAGCCTTCGGGCAGCTGCTCGCGGATGGTCTGCTGGATGACGCGCGGGCCGGCGAAGCAGATGAGCGCCCCGGGCTCGGCGATGTGCACGTCGCCCAGCATGGCATAGGAGGCAGTGACGCCGCCGGTGGTGGGGTCGGTCAGCACGACGATGTAGGGCAGGCGCGCCTCGCGCAGCTTCTGCACGGCGATGGTGGTGCGCGGCATCTGCATCAGCGACAGGATGCCCTCCTGCATGCGCGCGCCCGCCGGAGGCCGCGAACAGGATGAACGGGCAGCGCTTCTCGACCGCCTTCAGCATGCCGGTGATGACGGCCTCGCCGGCGGCCATGCCGAGCGAGCCGGCCATGAAGCGGAAGTCCTGCGCAGCCGCCACGATCTCCTGGCCCTCGAGCCAGCCTTCGCCCACCAGCACGGCATCGTCGAGCTCGGTGCCGGCCTTGGCGGTCTTGAGCCGCTCGGTGTACCTGCGGCCGTCGCGGAACTTCAGCGGGTCGCTGCGCCACGTCCCGCACCGGCACCTTCATGTATTCGCCGCCGTCGAAGAGGTGCTGGAACCGCTGCTGCGCCGTCATGCGCACGTGGTAGTTGGAGCCGGGGATGACGAACTGGTTGGCTTCGAGGTCCTTGTGATGGACCATCTGCCCGGACTCGGGCACCTGACCCACGCGTTGTCCGGCATCTGGCGCTTCGAGGACGGCAGCAGGCTGCGGATCTTCGGGCGTACGTAGTTGCTGATCCAGTTCACGCCGAACGCTCCATCAAGCTCCCCCGACCGCAGGCTCGACCTTCGAGCCTGGACCCCCGACGACCTTGCCTCTCGGGCGCGCTGCCCCCGATTTGCCTCAAGTCTTACCGGTGCGCAGCGGCGCGGACAATCGTTTCACCAGATCTAGGACCGCCGGGACCGTATTTCCAGTCGATTCTCCCTTTTGTCCTAAGCTGTTACGGATCGCCTCCACCAGCGCCGAGCCGACCACGACCGCATCCGCCCCGGCGGCGATGGCCGCGGCCTGCTCGGGCGTTCTGATGCCGAACCCGACCGCGACGGGCAGCTGCGTCGACTGCTTGATTCGCGCGACATGCGCGTGAACGGCCTTCACCTCCGGCGCGGCGGCCCCGGTGATGCCGGTGATCGAGACGTAGTAGAGGAACCCCGAGGTGTTGGCGAGCACGGCCGGCAGGCGCTTGGCGTCGGTGGTCGGCGTGGCCAGGCGGATGAAGTTGAGCCCGCGCTCCATGGCCGGCAGGCACAGCTCCGCGTCCGCCTCGGGCGGCACGTCGACCACGATCAGGCCGTCGACGCCAGCGGCCACGGCGTCGTCGAGGAAGCGCTCGACGCGGGTAGACGTAGATCGGATTGTAGTAGCCCAACAGGACGATCGGCGTGTCCTGGTCCTTGCGCGCGGAAGGCGCGCACCAGCTCCAGCGTGCGCTGCATGGTCTGCCCGGCCTTCAGCGCCCGCAGCGAGGAGGCCTGGATGGCCGGCCCGTCGGCCATCGGGTCGGAGAACGGCATGCCGAGCTCGATGACATCGGCGCCGGCGCCGGGCAGGCCGAGCAGGATCTGCGCGCGACGTCTCGTAGTCGGGATCGCCCGCGGTGATGAAGGTCACCAGCCCCTTGCGGCCCTCGCTCCTTCAGCGCCGCGAAGCGGCGGTCGATGCGTGTCGGTTGCGTCATGAGCTAGTAGGTGGAGTGAGGCGAAGTAGGGAGTAGGCAGTGGCGAGTCGTGCGCCCCGATGCCTACTGCCTACTGCCTACTCGCCTATTCCCTCCTACATCTCCATCCCCAGATGCCCCGCCACGGCGAAGATGTCCTTGTCGCCGCGGCCGCACATGTTCATCACCAGCAGGTTGTCCTTCGGCAGCGTCGGCGCCAGCTTCTTCACGAACGCCAGCGCGTGCGCCGGCTCCAGCGCCGGGATGATGCCTTCGACCCTGGTGCACAGCTGGAAGGCCTCGAGCGCCTCCTGGTCGGTGATGGCGACATAGGTGACGCGGCCGGAGTCCTTGAGCCAGGAATGCTCCGGCCCGACGCCCGGATAGTCGAGCCCCGCCGAGATCGAGTGCCCTTCCAGGATCTGGCCGTCGGCGTTCTGCAGGAGGTAGGTGCGGTTGCCGTGCAGCACGCCGGGCTTGCCGCCGGTCATCGAGGCGCAGTGGCCGTTCTCGACGTCGAGGCCCTTGCCGCCGGCCTCCACGCCGTAGATCGCCACGCCCTCGTCGTCGAGGAACGGGTGGAACAGGCCGATGGCGTTGGAGCCGCCGCCGATGCAGGCGACCAGCGTGTCGGGCAGGCGCCCCTCGGCCTCCAGCATCTGCTCGCGCACCTCGTTGCCGATCACCGACTGGAAGTCGCGCACCATCTCGGGATAGGGATGCGGGCCCGGCCGCCGTGCCGATCAGGTAGTAGGTGTCGTGCACGTTGGTGACCCAGTCGCGCAGCGCCTCGTTCATGGCGTCCTTCAGGGTCTGCGCGCCCGACGTGACGGCGTTGACCTTGGCGCCCAGCAGCTTCATGCGGAACACGTTGGGCTTCTGGCGCTCCACATCGACCGCGCCCATGAAGATCTCGCACGGCAGCCCGAAGCGGGCGCACACGGTGGCCACCGCCACGCCGTGCTGGCCGGCGCCGGTCTCGGCGATGATGCGCGTCTTGCCCATGCGGCGGGCGAGCAGGATCTGGCCGAGGCAGTTGTTGATCTTGTGGCTGCCGGTGTGGTTCAGCTCGTCGCGCTTGAAGTAGATCTTGGCGCCGCCGAAATGCTCGGTCAGCCGCTCGGCGAAGTAGAGCGGGCTCGGCCGGCCGGCGTAGTGGGTGTTGAGGTGGTCGAGCTCCTTCTGGAAGGCCGGGTCGCGCCTGGCCTCGTCGTAGGCGCGCTCCAGGTCGAGGATCAGCGGCATCAGCGTCTCGGCGACGAAGCGGCCGCCGAACAGCCCGAAGAAGCCCTGCTCGTCGGGGCCGCCGCGGTAGGTGTTGAGCTTCGGCTCCTTGGTCTTGCGCTTCTTCGTTGCCATGGCAGAGATCCCGATGGAGCCTCGCCCCCGCTGCCGTTCGCGTAGGGTGCAATAAGCCGAAGGCGCATTGCACCGATCGCACCGGCGAAAATCGGTGCAATGCGGCTATCGCCTTATTGCACCCTACGTCTATGCGCCCTGCTTAGCCGCCTTTGCCGCCCGAAGGAAGCGCCGGATCAGCTCGGGGTCCTTTTCGCCGGGCGCGCACTTCCACGCCCGAGGAGACGTCGACCATGGCGGCGCCCGTCGATGCGGATGGCCTCGGCCACGTTGTCGGGCGTGAGCCCGCCGGAGAGCATGTACGGCCACCTGGTCCTTGACGCCGCCGAGCGCGCGCCAGTCGAAGGGCGCGCCGTTGCCGCCGGGGCGGGTGCTGTCGCGCGGGCGCGCGGGCATCGAACAGGATGAGGTCGGCGATGCCGCGATAGCCGAGCGCCGCCTCGGCGTCCGCGGCGGTCTCGACCTTGATGGCCTTCATCACCGGCTTGCCCCAGCGCCGCCGCACCTCGCGCGACGCGCTCCGGCGTCTCCTCGCCGTGCAGCTGCAGGAGGTCGGGATCGGCCGAGGCCACGACGGCCTCGATGAGGGCATCGTCGGGGTCGACCATCAGCGCCACGATCCTGGCGCGGCCGCGCGCCCTGGCGGCCAGCGCCGCGCGCCGCCTCCGCGGCGCCAGGTTGCGCGGGCTCGGCGGAAAGAACACGAGGCCCACGTAGTCGGCGCCGCCGGCGAGCGCCGCCTCCAGCGCCGCCTCCGTCTTGAGCCCGCAAATCTTGACTTTGGTGGTCGAAGCCATGGGTCGCGATTACGGCGGTCAGACCCTACCGGGTCTGACCCCATAGCCGAGGCTGTCCGGGATTTCAGCATGAACTGGGATCTCGAGGTCGCGGCTCTAAGCGCACTGGCTTGAAGGCATCGTGATCACTCGGCGCGGGCTGCACGGGGTCAGACCCGCAGGGTCTGACCCCGAGTGCTCGTACACCGCCACCGCCGCGGCCAGGTCCTCGATCGACGCGCCGACCGACTTGAAGAGCGTGATCTCCTCGGCCGACGTGCGTCCCTGCACGGTGCCGCGGCACAGCTCGGACGAGCTCGCCCAGCACCGCCTCCTTGCCGATCACGCCGGCCTGCAGCGGCTGCAGGATGTCGCCGGCCTCGGCGAAGGCGCCGGCGCGGGTGTCGACGAAGATGCGGGCGCGGCGCGCCACCTCGTCGTCGGTCTCGCGCATGGTGGGCTTGAAGGCGCCGACGCAGTCGAGGTGCGTGCCGGGCTTCAGCCAGGCGCCGCGCACCAGCGGCTCGGCGGAGAGCGTCGCCGTGGAGACGATGTCGGCCGCGGCCGACGGCCGCCGCGCAGATCGTCGACGAGGGTGGCGGCAATGCCGTGCCTGCGCCAGCGCCGCGATGAGCGCCTGCGCCCGCGGCGGCGAGCGGTTCCAGATCGCCACCTCGCGGATCGGGCGCACCGAGGCGTGCGCGCGAACGAGGAACGGCGCCAGCGCCCCGGCGCCGACCATCAGCAGCCGCGCCGCATCGGGCCGGGACGAGATGGCGGCTGGCCAGCGCCGAGGCGGCGGCGGTGCGCCATGCCGTGAGCCGGGTGGCGTCCATCACCGCCAGCGTCTCGCCGGTCTCGGCCGAGAGCAGCAGGTAGGTGCCGAGCACCGCCGGCTTGCCCCGCGCGTCGTTGTCGGGGAACACGGTGATCGCACTTGACGCCCATGTAGCGGCCGGCGAAGCGGGAGCCCGGCTCGCGCGCCTCCCACGCCGGCATGAGCAGCAGCGTCGCCTCGGGCCGGCCTGTCGAGAGCGACGGCGTGATGGTGCCGCGGCGGCGCGATCGCGCCCTTGGCGAAGGCGGCCTCGAGCGTGTCGACCAGCGCCGGATAGGCCAGCGCCGCATCCACGGCGGCGCCGTCGAAAATGCGCATGGTCAGGTTCCAGGTTTCAGGTTCAGGTTCAGGGCCACCAAGTTAGCGGGATATCCGTGAACACCTGACACCTGAAACCTGGCTTAGCGGCCGGCGGGCACCACCTGCCGCGCCGCCTCGAGCTCCCGCTCGCGCTCGCGGTGCAGGCGGTCGGCCTCGGCCCGCCAGCGCCGCGCTTCCGCGTCCTGCGCCGCCGCGCGCTGCGCCGCCAGCGCGCCTGGGTCGATCCACGTCGCCACGCCGCCGATGACAACGCCGACGATGAGCGCCGCGAGCAGCCAGACATAGAACGGCAGCACGATCGACAGCGCCGGGTCGTCCGGGCGGAAGGGATCGAGCGCCAGGCGAACGTCGTGGATGTTGGCGACGCCGAGCGCCACGAGGACGACGACGATCGGCAGCACCACCACGAACCGGACGATGCGCCGCAGCACCTGCTCACCTCAGGTTTCAGGTTCAGGTTTCAGGTTTCAGCATCGAGCGGATTCGGCCCGAAACCTGATCCCTGAACCTGAAACCTATTGCCGACTGCCGACTGCCGCTCTGTTCAGCCGCTCGCGCAGGTCCTTGCCGGTCTTGAAGAACGGCACGAACTTCTCCGCCACCGCAACCGAGGCGTCCCGTGCGCGGGTTGCGCCCGATGCGGGGCGCGCGATGCTTCACGGTGAAGGCGCCGAAGCCGCGCAGCTCGACGCGGTCGCCGCGCGCCAGCGCGTCGACGATCTCGCCGAAGATGACGTTGACGATGCGCTCCACGTCACGGTGGTAAAGATGGGGGTTGGCGGCCGCGATCTTCTGGATCAACTCGGACTTGATCATGCCACGCGCTCCTGGGCTTACGGAAATCGTTGTAATTACTCATCTTTCCGAACCGTGCCAAATGGACAGCAGGCCGTCAAGGCGCAAGCTGGCGATGCGGTCGTCGTTCACGATGCGGGCGAGCTCGTCGAAGGCCCGAATGCCCGGTGATGCGCGCCAGCGCCCGGCCGGCGCACGCGCAGCAAGCCCCAATCGCTGTCCCGGCTCGACCTTCCAATCGACGATCTTGAGCCCCTTCGGCACGCCGCGCTGGTCTTCGAGATATTTCACAACCTCCGGTTCGCCGCCGATCTGGTCGATGAGCTTGTGCGTCAGCGCCTCGCGCCCGGAGAAGACGCGCCCCTGCTCCAGGCCCTCCACGCTCGTCGGTGTCGATGCCGCGCCGGGTCCGCACCAGGCCCACGAACCAGCGCTTGGATTCGGCCACCATCTTCTCGGCCGCGGCCCTGCCGGGCTCGTCGAGCGGCTGGAACGGCGACGGATTGGCCTTGAGCGGGCCGCTCTTGATCTCGTTCATCTTGATGCCGAGCTTCTCGAGCAGCCCGGAGAACTCCGGCCACTGGAAGATGACGCCGACCGAGCCGGTGATGGTGTTGCCGCGCGCGATGATCTGGTCGGTGGCGAGGCCGGCAATGTAGGCGGCCGAGGTCGCGACCGTGCCGAACTGCGCCACCACCGGCTTGGTCTTGGCGAGGGTCGCGCAGCGCCTCGAACAGCGCCTCGCCGCCGGCCGTGGTGCCGCCGGGGCTGTTGACGAACAGGATGACGGCCGCGACCTTCTTGGATTCGCCGATCTTCTTGATCAGCTGCAGCAGGTCGCGATCCTCGGTGATCAGCCCCTCGATGCGTGATGCGGGCGATCTGCCTTCTGCTCGACGAGGCCTGCGCGCTCGGCGGAGGAGAAGGTGAGCAGGCCCACCGCCAGGAGGCCGCCGACCACGGCCAGCAGCGCGCCAGAGCGAAAGGCGCCGGCGCAGGCGCCGGCGATCGAGGACGGCCTCGGTCTCGAACGACATGATGCGACATCTCCCTACCCGTCATCCCGGAAGCCGAGACGCAGTCGAGGCTATCCGGACCTCCCACGGCGTCTGACACCATCCCGAGGTCCCGGCATCGGAGCCGGTGTCGACCTCGGCGGCGTCTGACACCTCCGCGATGACGGTAGGGACTACTGCGACGCCTCGTCCTTCTTCTTGATGGCCGCCTTGAAGATGTCGCCGAGCGACGCGCCGCTGTCGGTCGAGCCGTACTGGGCGACGGCCTGCTTCTCCTCGGCGATCTCCAGCGACTTGATGGACACGGAGATGCGGCGGTTCTTGGTGTCGACGCTGGTGATCGGCCGCATCGACCTTGTCGCCGACGTTGAACCGCTCGGGGCGCTGCTCGGAGCGGTCGCGCGACAGGTCGGAGCGCTTGATGAAGGTGGTGATGTCGGTGTCGACGATCTTCACCTCGATGCCGTTGTCCTGCACCGCGATCACCTCGCAGGTGACCTGGCTGCCCTTCCTGAGCGAGCCCACCTTCTCCATCGGGTCGCCGGCGGCCTGCTTGATGCCGAGGCTGATGCGCTCCTTCGTCGGGTCGACGTCGAGAACGGCGGCCCTCACGGTGTCGCCCTTCTTGTAGTCCTTGATGGCCTCGTCGCCGGTGCGGTTCCAGTCGAGGTCGGAGAGGTGCACCATGCCGTCGACGCCGCCATCGAGCCCGACGAACAGGCCGAACTCGGTGATGTTGCGGATCGGGCCCTCGACGATCGAGCCCTTGGGATGGGCGGCGAGGAAGACCTCCCAGGGGTTGTCCTGGGTCTGCTTGAGGCCCAGCGAGATGCGCCGCCGCTGCGGCTCGACCTCGAGGATTTGCACGTCCACCTGCTGGCTGGTCGACACGATCTTGCCGGGGTGGATGTTCTTCTTGGTCCAGCTCATCTCGGAGACGTGGATCAGGCCCTCGACGCCCGGCTCCAGCTCCACGAACGCGCCGTAGTCGGCGATGTTGGTGACGGTGCCCTTGAAGCGTGCTGCCGACGGGATACTTGGCCTCGATGCCGGCCCACGGATCGGCCTGCAGCTGCTTCATGCCGAGACTGATGCGCTGCGTCTCGGGGTTGATGCGCACGATCTGCACCTTGACCGTGTCGCCGACGTTGACGATCTCGCTCGGGTGGTTGACGCGCTGCCAGGCCATGTCGGTGACGTGCAGGAGGCCGTCGATGCCGCCGAGATCGATGAAGGCGCCGTAGTCGGTGATGTTCTTGACGAGGCCCTCGATCACCTGGCCCTCGGCCAGCTTGGCCACGATCTCGGAGCGCTGCTCGGCGCGCGTCGCCTCCAGGATCTCGCGGCGCGAGACGACGATGTTGCCGCGGCGGCGGTCCATCTTCAGGATCTTGAAGGGCTGCGGCGTGTTCATCAGCGGGCCCATGTCGCGCACGGGCCGCACGTCGACCTGGCTGCCGGGCAGGAACGCCACCGCGCCGTCGAGGTCGACCGTGAAGCCGCCCTTGACCTTGTTGAAGATGACGCCCTCGACCTGCTCCTTGTTGTTGAACTTCTGCTCGAGCCGCACCCAGCTCTCCTCGCGGCGCGCCTTGTCGCGCGAGAGCACCGCCTCGCCCAGCGCGTTCTCGGTGCGCTCGACGTAGACCTCGACGGTGTCGCCGACCTTGAGCTCGCCCGGCCTGCCCGGCACCGCGAACTCGCGCAGCGGCACGCGGCCCTCCATCTTGAGGCCTACGTCGATCACCGCCAGGTCCTTCTCGATGGCGGTGATCGTTCCCTTCACGACGCTGCCCTCGAACACCTCGTCCTCGGGCATGGTTTCGCCCAGCAAGGCGGCAAACTCCTCCCGCGTCGGGGTGAGGTCCTTGCTGGTTTCAACGGCGGTCGTGCTCATCAGTGCTCCTTAGCCATGCTGTTTTGCTCCGTGGCGGCGGCCTGAATGCCAACGGGTCATGCGGGCCGCATCCGACCCCCTCCGACCCATGCCCAAGCCCGCGCCCATGATGGTTCTGAATGCCGCCGACGGTGGTGCCAGCAGGATTGGGGCATGCCCTAGGAGGCGCGCCCGCGCTGGCCAACCTTCCTCGAGATCACGCCGACAGCGGTATCGAATGCGGCTTCTATATCCAAATCGGTGGTATCCAGCAAGAAGGCGTCGGCGGCCGAGCCGCATCGGTGACGCCTCCCGCCCCGCATCGCGTTCGTCGCGGCGCCGGATGTCCTCCAGTACGGCCTCGTAGGTGGCAGGCTCGCCCACGGCCGATCTTCTCCCGGTAGCGCCGCTCGGCCCTGACCTCGGCCGCGGCGGTGACATAAAGCTTAACGTCGGCTTCCGGGCACACGACGGTGCCGATATCGCGGCCGTCGAGCACCGCGCCGCCCGGGCGACGGGCAAACGCGCGCTGGAAGGCGAGGAGGGCGGCCCGCACCTGTGGGATGCCTGCCACAACGGACGCGGCTTCGCCGAGGCCCGGATCGCGCAGGGCCGGATCGTCCAGCGTCCCGGGGTCGAGCGCGTGCGCAGCCGCCGCCTGCGGCAGCCGCATCGTCGAGCGCGTCGCCGCGCCTGCGTACGTCGCGCGCCACGGCCCGGTAGAGCAGCCCCGTGTCGAGATAGGGGAGGCCCCAGTGGTCGGCGATCCGCTTGGCGAGCGTGCCCTTGCCCGATGCCGCTGGACCGTCGATCGCGATGATCATCGCGCTGGGTGCTCCGGAGCCTGCGAAGGTAGCCCCCAGCCCCTCCATGAGCGGGCGGAAATCGGGGAAGCTGGTGGCGATCATGCTGGCGTCGTCCACCGTCACGGGGCGGTCGGCGCCCAGGCCCAGCGTCAGGAACGCCATGGCGATGCGGTGGTCCAGATGGGTGGCCACGACAGCCTCCGCCGGGCACGCCTCTGCCGCCCTCGACGATCAGCGTGTCGCCGTCCACCGTAGCCGCCACGCCGTTGGCCATCAGGCCCGCCGCGGTGGCCGCCAGGCGGTCGCTCTCCTTCACCTTGAGCTCGGCGAGCCCCTCCATGCGCGTCTCCCCGGCGGCGTAGGCGGCGAGGCAGGCGAGCACCGGATACTCGTCGATCATGGACGGCGCCCGCTCCGACGGCACCCGTACCCCCTCCAGCCTGGCATGCCGCACGCGAATGTCCGCCACCGGCTCGCCGCCCTCGTTGCGCTCGTTGGCGAAGGACAGGTCGGCGCCCATCTCCCGCAGCGTGGTGTAGAACCCCGCGCGCGTCGGGTTGACCAGCACACCCTCGATGGTCACCTCCGATCCGGGCACCATCAGCGCAGCGGCGGTCAGGAACGCGGCCGAGCTCGGATCGCCGGGCACATTGACATCGCGGCCAGCGAGCTCGGCATCGCCCTTGATGGAGACGGCCCGCAGGCCCTGGCGCTTGGTCGCCGCCACCTGCGCTCCGAAATAGCTGAGCATCCGCTCGGTGTGGTCGCGGGTTGCGGCCGGCTCGATCACCGTCGTCTCACCGGCGGCATGCAGCCCGGCGATCAGGATCGCCGACTTGATCTGCGCCGAGGCCACGGGCAGCTGGTACTCGATGGGGATGAGGTCGGCAGAGCCGCGGATGCGCAGCGGCAGGGTGTCCCTGCCCGCATCCAGCACCTCGAGCCCCATGCGCGCCAGCGGCTTCAGGACGCGGCCCATGGGGCGGCGCGACAGCGAGGCATCGCCGGTCAGGCGCACGGTCATGTCGTGGCCGGCGATCACGCCCATCATGAGGCGCACGCCGGTGCCGGAGTTGCCGAAGTCGAGATCCGTCGCGGGTTGCTGGAGACCGCCGACGCCGCGGCCCAGCACCTCCCACACGGCCCCGGTCTTGGTAATGGGGCACCCGAGCGCACGCAGGGCCTCCAGCGTGCTCATGATGTCCTCGCCCTCGAGCAGGCCCGCAATGCGCGTGCGGCCCGTGGCGAGGGCTCCGAACAGCAAGGCGCGATGCGAGATGGACTTGTCACCCGGCACGCGCACCCTGCCGCCGAGCGTCGTGGCCCGGTGTGCGCTGAGCGGGGAGGAGATGGCGTGCGGCACGTCCGGCTTGGCCTCGAGCATGAGGTGGCCGACCCTCCTTGGCCCGAATCGGCGGCACTCATAGACCAAGGGAGCCTGGATCTGTCAACAAGAGCGGCGGAAGTTACCATACGGGGACCGAGGGCCCCGGCGGAGTGGGTTTTGTTCCTTTTGACAGGCCCCTCCGCATCGTGGCAATGAGCGGCGAAACCGTTCCGTCCAGAGGGTAGGCCGATGTCCACCAAAGCCGAACGCGGGACCAAGCGCACATGCCGGAATCCGGACTGCGGCGCCCGCTTCTACGATCTCAACCGCGACCCGACCGTTTGTCCGATGTGCCAGAGCGCCTTCGAGCTGGCGGCGTTGCCCAATGCGATAGCGCCGGGAGTTGCCCAGGAGACCGCCCGCGCCAGTGCCAGGAAGGTGGTGGCACCCGCGCCCGTGCCGGCCGTCGTCGAGCCCGACGAGGATGCGCTGCCGGCCATCGAGGACGACGAGGAGCCGGCCGCCGCTGAGGAGGACGAGACCTTCTTGGAGGCCGAGGAGGAGGACGGCGGGGACATGTCCAACATCATCGGCGGTCCGGTAGCCGAGACCGACGAGCCGCAATAGGGCTGCCAGCCACAAGCGAGCGCGACCCGTATTCCCCTCCCCCTTGCGGGGAGGGGCTAGGGGGGTGGGGGGACCCCCGACGTTGGATTTTGCGCGAGGGGCACGCTGCGCCGCACCGCCCCTTGCGCAATCCTTCCTGCCGGACTACTTAGGCGCACGCGGGCGGCGTTGGCCGTCCCGCGGCTCCGGGGCCGTAGCTCAGTTGGGAGAGCGCTTGAATGGCATTCAAGAGGTCAGGGGTTCGATTCCCCTCGGCTCCACCAAGCCCGCACAGATAGCGATCTGATTTCGCACGCCAATCGTGAGAATCCTAGCGCTGCAGCACCGAATTTCGCCGCTTTCCTTTCTAACCTTCAAATCCGACGATTGAAGCCTCTGGAGCGCCCGTGGCCCAGCGCCATTCGGCATGCGCAACTCCACAACTTTGCCGTCGCAGGAGAGGCCGCCGATGGACAGCATCCGCTCGGCCAATGACGAGACGATCACGCTCGGCCACGCCAAGAAGCTGGTGCAATGCATGGCGCACGAGCAGAGCTTCCTGCTGCTGTCGCCGCCCGGCGTCGGCAAGTCGGAGATGGTGGCTACCAGGCGGCTGCGGACGCGGGCCTGCCGTGCCGGTCGCTGCTCGGCACCCAGATCGCGCCCGAGGACGTCAGCGGCATCCCGCGCATCGTCGGCGAGCGCTCGGTGTTCTGCCCGCCGCGCATCCTGCTGCCGGAGCAGCCGGAGCCGTTCTGCCTGTTCCTCGACGAGCTGCCGGCCTGTGCGCCGGACGTGCAGAAGGCGTTCTACTCGCTGCTCCTGGAACGGCGCCTGGGCGAGCACACGCTGCCGCCCGGCACCTGGGTGGTCGCGGCCGGCAACCGCATGCAGGACCGCGCTCTGGTGCGCTCGATGAGCTCCGCGCTCGTCAACCGCGTCACCATCCTGCACCTGCGGGTCGATGTCGACGAATGGCAGGCCTGGGCCGCGAGCAAGCGGCGTGCGCGCCGACGTGCGCAACTTCATCGCCTACATGCCCGACGCCCTGATGCGGCCGGTGCCGGCCGAGCCGGTGCCGTTCTCGACCCCGCGCGCCTGGGCGCTGCTGTCGCGCGCGCTCGACCTCGCCGAAGGCGCCGGCATCCTCACCCGCGAGAGCAGGCGCGCACTGGCGTTCGGCCGGCTGTCGGCGGAGGACGCCGCGGTGTTCTGCGCGCTCGCCGAGGAGCAGATCGGCGCCATGCGCCCGATCGAGGAGTACATCTCCCATCCCGACCTGCTGCCCGGCACCGACGCCGCGCGCTGGTTCATCCTCGACTGCATCCGCCAGCACGTGCGCGACGGGCGGCTTTCGCACCTCGAGCCGCGCACGGTCGACACGGTTCCTGGGCTCGCCTGCAGCCCGAGCAGCAGCTCACCCTCGTCAGCGATCTGGTGGAGCAGTGGGGCGCGCTCGGCGCCGACCGTGCCATGTTCGATCTGCTGCAGAAGGTCACCGCGATCTGATGGCCCCGCAGCCCGCTTCCGAGCGCGCGACGCTCGACCGCATCGCGAAGGGCCTGCGCCTCCTCACGGCGCCGCTGCCGCATCTCGCCGGTCTTGCCGCCGCGGTGCGCGTCGCCATTGACCGCAGGGTGCCGACCATGGGGGTGTTCGCGTCGGGTCGCCTGGTGGTCAACCCGGAGTTCGTCGCGCGGCTCAAGGACAACGAGCTGATCTTCGTGCTGGCGCACGAGCTGCTGCATCTCGCGCTGCGCACGCATGCGCGCGCCAAGGGCAGCGACCGGCTCGAGTTCAACTACGCGCACGACTATATCATCAACGATATCCTCAGGGTCGAGCTGGGCTTCGGCACCATTCCGGCAGGCGGGCTCGACATGCCCGGCGCGCGCAACAGGTCCGCCGAGGAGCTCGTGCTCGAGATGCGCAGGCTCGGCGACTGGATGCCGTCGAAGTCGCGCGTGTTCGAGGGCGAGACCGTGACGCTCAGCCGCGTCCTCGGCAGCGGCGTGCCGCCGGATCGGCAGGACGCGGGCGACGTGCTCGACGAGGCAGCCGAGCGGGACCTCTACCCCGACTCGGCGGCCGAGCAGGCCGAGCGTGCCAAGGCGACGCGCGAGGCCGGCGCCAAGGCCCTGGCGCTGGCCACGGCGATGGGCGCGATGAAAGGGAGAGGCGGCAGCGCCGGCGCCGCCGAGCACCAGGCCGTCAGCGCGCTGCGCGGGCTCTACCGCACCCCGTGGGAGATGAGCCTGCAGAGGTGGATGGAATCGGTCGCCCCCGGCGAGCGCACCTTCACGCGGCCGTCGCGCCGCGGCGCCGACCGCGGCGATATCGTGCTGCCGGGCCGCCGCCGCGAGGCCTGGATGCTCAACATGCTGCTCGACACCTCGGGCTCGATGGCCGACGAGATCCCCCGCGTGCTCGGCGCAGTCGCCGATTTCTGCGACGCGGTCGCGGTCGACCGTATCCGGGTGGTGCAATGCGACACCGCCGTCACGTCTGACGAGCTGCTTTCGCCGGGAGAGCTCGCCGACTATCGTGTCAGCGGCTACGGGGGCAGCGACCTGATGCCGGCCATGCTGATGCTGGCTGACGACGCACGTGTCACCGCGTGCCTGATCGTGACCGACGGCGACGTGGGCTATCCGGCGGAGGAGATGCCCTACGGTGTGCTCTGGGTTCTGCCCGAGGGTGCGGGGCCGCACTTCCGCCCGCCTTACGGGCACGTCGTCACCATGCAGAGGACGACTTGAGCCATGGCGCCGTCACCACGGGGGAGACATCTCGAGCCATGAAAGCCGTGCAGGAGCTCATTGCCTATTTCGATCGGCGCGGCATGCTGTCGTCGCAGCAGCTGCGCAAGCTGCTCGACCAGGGATATCTCGCCGCCGACGCACCGCTGAACATGCTCGCCCTGTGCGATACGGTCGGCGCCACCTATTACTTCCGGGTGCGTGGTACGCTCCAAGGCGTGGTCTGGGGCACCGACACCTACACCGGAGATTCCTACCTGGGGACAGCCGCGGTCCACGCGGGCCTCGTGAAGGTGGACCAGACCGCGGTAGTCAAAGTCGCGGTGGTGGCGCCGCTGCAGCAATACCAGGGATCGGTGCGCTACGGCGTAAGCAGTCGCGACTTCGGCCGCTACGGCACCGCCTACCGCCTATCCGCGGTCTGACCTCCCTCCCCACTTGCGCCGACGGTTTCCCCTCCCCATCATGCCGAAGGCATGTCTTCGACATGACGCGGGGAGGGGCTAGGGGTGGGGGACCCCCGAACTCTGATAAGGAGCGACACCGCCGGGCGCCTCTACTCGGTCCCGTAGACCTTCACCCAGCAGCGGTCGTAGCCCTCGGCCATCAGTTCCTCGCAGACCTTTGCCGCCTCCGGCCTCGATGCCGCCGGCAGAAACACGAGGCGGTGCCACACGCCCTTCTTGCCCATATCGACAGAGTGAAGCTCGCCCTTCCGCTCCATCAGCAGCTTCGGATACTGCTGCTGCAGCTCGTTCATGGTCTGCAGCACCGTCGGCTGGTCCCTGTGGGTGAACAGCACCGGGACGAACTGCTCCTGCTTTGGCCCCGCCGTCGGCGGCTTGGCCGCGCCGCGCCTGTTCGCCGGCTGCGCCAGGGCGACCCGGTCTTTGCCGGCCGCATTGGCATCCGCAACCTTGGGGCCGCTCGTCTCCTTCTCCGCGGCTGGCGGCGGCGAGGTGTCGGGCGCCTGCGAGCCGTCGCCCTCCTTGGGAACGCGTGCGATGCGGGGGTCCGACTTCGACGGCTCGCCATCCGCCTCCGTCTTCGCAACGCCCGCGGGCGCGGACTCGCCGCCCAAGCCGATGAAGTGGGCGAGCTTCGCGACCAAATCCTCCAGCTTGGTCTCGCGCGGTATCAGGCTCAAAACGACGGCAGCGACGATCATCGCTGCCAGGCCCTTGAAGCCTGAGCCCTTGCGCGCGCGCTCCGGCACGGGCTCATCCCTAACCACACGGCGGGCCCTGCGGGGGGCCAGGGCAGGCAGGGCAGGCTGTGGTGCCGGCGGCGGAGGTTCGGCTGCGGCTGCCGACGCATTGGCCGCGCTGGCGGCTGTGACCGACAGGCCTTGGAGCTGCCTCGGCAGGACGTGTTCCTTCACCAGGGCACCCAGGTCGTCCAGGATCGCCTGCTGGGCCTTCAGAACGCCCACCATGCCCTTGAAGCGGTCCCAGGCGGTCGCCGGCAGGCGCTCAATCTGAGCGATCAGGCGTTCCTGGGTGGAGACGATCTGCGCGACGGCGGCCCCCACCCTCTCGCGCTCGTCGTGCGGCGCCTCGGCAAGGTGCTCTTCGAGCGCACCGATCCCGGCGGCAATCTGGCTGGAGCCCGACAGGAAGCCCGCGCGCATGGACGCAAGCGCGCGCTCGAGCTCCTCCTTGACGGGTACTTGCTCGCCCATCTCGCCCTACTGCGATCGATGATCGCGCTTGGTCCCCAAACACCCGTAGCCGGTATCCAAATACAATTGCATGAGTATTGCAAGGCGGGTCTGGGCGAAGGTCTTGATAAGTCTACGGCGAGTGTCAGGGGTCAGACCCCTCGCCCCGGCCGCGGAGCTTCAACTCGCGCTGGGAGGCGACTGGTCTGACCCCATTGCTCCATTGCTCACGCCCGCGCGCCCGCTCTATGCTTCCTTTGCGTGCGAGGGGATGGGACGGGCAATGCAGGTTGTCATCGTCGGGGGAGGCATCGGCGGGCTTACACTCGCGCTGATGCTGCACGCGCGCGGCATCCCGTGCCAGATCTACGAGGCCTCGCCCAAGAACCGCGAGCTCGGCGTGGGCATCAACGTGCTCCCCCACGCCATCGCCGAGCTGGACCAGCTGGGGTTGCTCGCCCGGCTCGACGAGGTGGCGATCCGCACGCGCGAGTTGATCTACGCCAACCGCTTCGGCCAGGAGATTCGGCGCGAGCCGCGCGGGTTGAAGGCCGGCTACCAGGTGCCGCAGTTCTCCATCCACCGTGGCCGGCTGCAGGGCGTGCTGCACCATGCGGTCATCGAGCGGCTCGGGCGCGGCGCGGTGCACATGGGCCAAGTCCTCACCGCCTTCGCTCAGGGGGAGGGCGGCGTCAGGGCGCGCTTCACGAAACGCGCCGACGGCTCCCGGACGACCGCGGAAGGCGATATCCTCATCGGCTGCGACGGCATCCACTCGGCAGTCCGGCGCCGGCTCTATCCCGGTGAGCCGGGCCTGAAGTGGAACGGCGTCCTGATGTGGCGCGGCGCCACCACCGCCAAGGGATTCCTCGACGGGCACTCGATGATCGTGGCCGGCGGCTTCGACAATAAGCTGGTGCTCTACCCGATCGCGCCCGCCAGGAACGGCCGGCAGCTGATCAACTGGGTCGTCACCTACCGCATGGGCGACGGCTCCAAGCCGCCGCCGCGGCGCGAGGACTGGAACCGGCTCGGCACGCTCGAGGAGCTGATGCCGCACGTGGCTCGTTTCTCGACGCCCCACGTCGATCTGGTCAAGCTCGTGAAGCGCGCGCCGGCGTTCTACGAGTATCCGATGGCGGACCGGGACCCACTCCCGCGCTGGACGCACGGGCGTGTGACGCTGCTCGGCGACTGCCGCCCATCCCATGTATCCCGTTGGCTCGAACGGCGCCAGCCAGGCGATCCTCGACGCGCGCTGTCTGGCGGATCTGCTGGTATCGAGCGAGCACGCCCGCGTCGCCCTTGCCGCCTACGAGGCCGAGCGGCTGCCGAAGACGGCGGAGATCGTGGGCAACAATCGCAAGGGTGGGCCGGAGGGCGTGATCGACGAGGTGGAGCGGCGCGCACCCAACGGTTTCGCCGAAATCGATGACGTGCTGAGCCATCGGGAGCGCGAGGCGATCGTCAAGGGCTATGCCCAGCTCGCCGGCTTTGCCAGGGAGCAGGTGAACCGCGGCGGGGAGGGAAAATCCGCCAGGCCGCTGCGCGGTCGAGCGGCACGCAGCCCGGCTGGTCGCCTTCGGCGGTCGCGTGTGGCGTGAGGCCGCGCATCGCGGGATCGTGAAACCGGCACGCTCACGATACGGCGATGTACGACCTCACGGGCGCGGCGGTTGACGTTGCGCCGCCGCGCGCCCATGTGTCCACCAGCGACGGCAACAACCCTGCGTCTCCCATGAAAATTCCGGGTCCAGACCATCCCATCACCATCGAGCCGAGCCCCAGGCGCGTGCGCGTGACCTTCAACGGCCGCGTCGTTGCCGACACGACGAGGGCCCTGACGCTGCGTGAGGCGAGCCTGTTGCCCGTCCACTACATCCCGCGCGCCGACGCCGACATGACCGTCTTTGCACGCACGGCACACGCCACCCACTGCCCCTACAAGGGCGATGCCGCCTACTACAGCCTCTCCGTCGACGGCCGCACCTCCGAGAACGCCGTATGGACCTACGAGATACCCTATCCGGCCGTCGCGCAGATCAAGGAGCATCTCGCCTTCTACCCCGGCCGCGTCGACCGCATCGAGGAAACGTAGGAAGCGTAGGGCGCAATAAGGCGATAGCCGCATTGCGCCGCCTCGCACTCTCCTCGAGCAGGCGGTGATTGTGGCCATCCCGGCCCGGCGCAATGCGCCTTCGGTTTATTGCGCCCTACTTCGGTGGGGGCAGGAAGTTGACGTTGTGCAGGGCGGCGAGGCGGCTGACCTCCTCCGGGTCCGGCACGTTGTGGATTTTCTTGAAGAGGTCGTAGAGCTTGCCGGTGGGCGAGACCCAGAACAGGCATTTGATCGGCTGGTCGCTCTTGTTGAAGAGGCCGTGCATGACCTTCATCGGCATCCGGATGAAATCGCCCGCCGTGGCGGTCGCCTCCTTGCCGTCGAGGATCAGGTCGAACTTGCCCTCGAGCACGTAGATGAACTCATCCTGGTCGGTGTGGATGTGCGGCGGAACGAACGTGCCAGGGGGAAGGAACGCGTGCCAGGAGAACGACGTCTCGGATAGCTGCTTCGGCACGTAGGTCTGGCCGAGGATGTTCCAGGTGATGTTGTCGATGCCCTTCCCCGCCTTGGTGACGCCCGCCTTCATGGCCTTCATGACAATTTCCTCCGTGAGCAAATCTGGTCCTACCCCGCGAAGGAATAGTCCAATTCGAGGGAAAATTACGCCTCCGGAATAGCGAACGTCAAATTCGAGCGGATTCCCTCCTCGCTTGCGCCAACGGTCTCCACCCGCCGCCTCCTTGCGGGAGGGGGCTAGGTCGAGGACTCCCAAACCTCATGTGCTGTCATGCCGGGCTTTGTCCCCGGCATCCAGCCAACCACGAGCGTCGGAGCAAGCGGCATGCTGGACTTCGGCGACAAGCGCCGGAATGACAACCGTACGAACCCGTTGGTGTCACGACACTCTAGGCGGCAGCGCGCACTACCGCGCCCGCCGCGGCGAGGCGGGCTCTGCGCGACCCCTTCCGACCGCTGGGCCTCCTCGATCTCGGCCTCGGCGATGGCC
Source organism: uncultured Alphaproteobacteria bacterium (assembly GCA_963758625.1). Classification (GTDB taxonomy): domain Bacteria; phylum Pseudomonadota; class Alphaproteobacteria; order Rhizobiales; family Hyphomicrobiaceae; genus AWTP1-13. Next base: position 154,306 of record CAVWWJ010000004.1, read on the forward strand.
TTCGCCAGCGCGGCGTGGAGCGCCTTGGCGGCGTCCAGCGTCAGCTCGACGGCCGCCCGCGCGCCCGGCGGCAAGCCGCTGTTGACGAAGTCGAGCGTGATCACGTCGGCCAGCACAGCATGGCGCGCGTGGTCGTAGGCCACGACCGAATGCGTGAGCGGGAACCAGCCCTCCGCGCTTTTGGCCATGCCGGCCGCCGGCGCGATCTCGACGATCGATGTGCACATGCTCGTTACCTCGTCAGGTGCTTGGCGAAGAACGCGAAGACCTTGCCCCAGCCGTCCAGCGCCTGCTCCACGCGGTAGAGCGGCCGGTGGTAGTAGAAGATGCCGTGGCCGGCGCCGTCGTAGCGGTAGAACTCGTGGGCCTTGCCGTGCTTCTTGAGCTCCGCCTCGTGCAGGTCTACCTGCTCGGGGCTCGGCGCGCGGTCGTCGTTGCCGAAGATGCCGAGCAGCGGGCAGGCGAGGCCCTTGGTGAGGTCGATCGGCGCCACCGGCGTCTTGGCGTTCAGCTCCTCCTTGGCCATCACCACGCGCCCGCCCCACAGTTCCACGCAGGCGTCCACATCCTTCCTCTGGCAGGCATAGAGAAACGCGTGCCGCCCGCCGGAGCACGAGCCGAACAGCCCCACCTTGCCGTTGAGCCCAGGCTGCGCCCGCATCCACTTCACGGCGCCCTCGGTATCGCCGACCATCTGGGCATCGGGAATGCCGCCCTCGGCGCGCACCTTGGCGGCCACGTCGTCGGGATGCCCCTGGCCGGCGCGCTCGTAGAGGTTGGCGCAGACGGCGATGTAGCCGTGGTGGGCGAACTTGCGCGTCTGCTCGATGTACCACTCGCTCCAGCCGGGGAGATGGTGCACCAGCACGACACCTGGGAAGGGGCCCGACCCCGAGGGCCGCGCCGTATAGGCCGAGATCGGCTCGCCCTTGTCCCCGTTGATCTTGATCTCCTCGACCGTCATGCCACGGTACGTCGTCATCTGCGCTGCCTCCCTGAAGGGTACGTTCGGCTCGAAACTTACTTTGCCGGAGGAGGCCGCACCAGAGGTGAGACCCTGCAGGCCTGTCCCGAAGTCGGACTTAGACCCAGAGGTAGCGGTCGCGCGTGGCCGGGTCGGCCGCCAGCGCGGCCGAGCTGCCCTGCCAGACCACCCGCCCCTTCTCCAGAATGAGATGGCGGTCGCACAGCTCCAGAAGCGCACCGACCGTCTTGTCGATCACCAGGATGGCGAGCCCCCCGCCCTTGAGCGAGGCGAGCTTGTCCCAGATCTCACGCCGGATCAGCGGCGCCAGGCCCTCCGTCGCCTCGTCCAGCACCAGCAGCCTGGGGTTGGTCATCAGCGCGCGCCCGATCGCCAGCATCTGCTGCTCGCCGCCAGATATCTGGTCGCCGAAATGGTGCCGGCGCTCAGCCAGGCGCGGCAGGAAATCGTAGACGCGCTCCAGCGTCCAGCTCGGCGCGCCGGCGCCGCGCTCCACTGCGGTGGCGACGAGGTTCTCCTCCACCGTCAGGGTCGGGAAGATTTGCCGCCCCTCCGGGACCAGGCCGATGCCCGCCTGTGCCCTGCGGAACGGCGGCGCGCCGCCGAGTGTCTCGCCGTCGAAGCGGATCTCGCCTGCGGTAGCCGGCAGCAGCCCCATCAGTGCACGCACCGTGGTGGTCTTGCCCATCCCGTTGCGGCCCATCAGGCTCACCACCTCGCCCGCGCCCACCGCGAGATCGACGCCGAACAGCACCTGCGCCTCGCCGTAGCCCGCCTCCAGGCCGGAGATGGTGAGCAGCGGCGCCGTCATGCCGCCTCTCCGAGGTACGCGGCCCGCACGGCCGCATCCGCGCGCACGGCCTCTGGCGTGCCGGTGGCGATGATGCGGCCCTCGACCAGCACCGAGATGCGGTCGGCCAGTGCGAACACTGCCTGCATGTCGTGCTCGACGAGCACGATGGTGGTGCGCCTTTTCAGGCTCCGGAGGATCTCGACCAGCCGGCGCGTCTCCTCGGCGCCCGCGCCCGCGGTGGGCTCGTCGAGCAGCATCAGCTTGGGACTCTGGGCGAGCGCGGTCGCCAGCTCCAGCCGCCGCTTCTCCCCGTGCGACAGCGCCCCCGCCGGTACTTCGGCGCGGGCCCCCAGGTCAACTGCCTCCAGCGCCTCCCTGGCGGGAGCGTTGAGCGCCTCCTCGACGGCAACCGGTCGCCAGAAGCGGAGGCTGGAGCCGGCGCCCGCCTGCACCGCCAGCGCCACGTTCTCGAGCGCCGTGAAGCGAGGCAGCACCTGGGTGATCTGGAACGACCGGGCGAGGCCGAGGCGGGCGCGAGCCGGCATCGGCAGCCGTGTTACGTCGCGGCCGTCGAGGACAATGCGCCCGCCGTCAGGGGCGATGGCGCCACAGAATCTGGTTGACGAGGGTGGTCTTGCCGGCGCCGTTGGGGCCGATGATGGCGTGGGTCTCCCCCGCCAGCACCTCGAGGTCGACACCGGCCGTCACGCGCAGCGCCCCGTACGACTTGACGAGGCCATGCAGCTCGAGGATGGCCCGGCTCATCGCCGCCTCCAGCGCGCGAGCGCTCCCGACAGGCTCCGCCCGGCGAGCCCCGCCAGCGCCGCAACGGCGCCATTGATCGCCCCGAGCGACAACTCCGCGCGCGCACTCACCTGTGCGGCACTGCGGGCCATCCGAGCCACACCCCGTGCAGCCAGGGCCGCGAGAGGCTCGAGCCGTAGGCGCAGGACCGCCCGCCACCGCAGCCAGGCAGCCCCGGCCCCGGCCTCCACACGGCGCCCGCGTTCGATCGCTCCACTGATCGCCTCCGCCGCACCCTGCTCGGCGCGCGTGAGGGCGGCGCGCCCACGTACCCGCAGGCCGGCCAGCAGCTCGGCGAGCGTCGTCGTGCGCCGGCGCCAGGCCTCGATGGCGCCGGCGATGCCGCCCCTGGTGAACAGCACCACCAGCACCAGCAGGGGCCCCAGGATCGCCTTCCAATGCTCGGTGAGCCGCGCCAGCGCCTCCTCCAGCACCAGCAGGGTCAGGGCACCGAGCACCGGCCCGTAGAGCGTGCCGGTGCCGCCGAGCAGCACCATCACAATGCAGCTCGCCGGAGCGCTGCCAGTGCATATAGGCCGGGCTCACGAACTCGGCCTGGTTGCCGAGCAGGAAGCCGGCGAGCCCGCACAGCGTGCCGGCGATGACATAGGCCGTCAGCCGATAGCGATAGGGCGCGAAGCCCAGCGCCTGCATGCGCGTCTCGCTGTCGGTGAGCCCACGCAAAACGCGCCCGAAGCGCGAGGCCACGAGCCGGCTGACGAGGAGGAAGCTGGCGGCCGCGAGCGCCAGCGTGACGTAGAAGAACACGATGCGGTTCTCCAGGACACGCGTGCCGAAGATCAGCGTGCGCCCCGGCAAGCTGAGCCCATCGTCGCCTCCGTAGGGCGCCAGCGAGGCGGCCACGAAGAACGCCATCTGCCCGAACGCCAGCGTGATCATGATGAAATAGACGCCGTGCGTGCGCACCGCGATGGCCCCGGTGACGAGCGCGAAGCAGGCGGATGCCACGAGCGCCGCTGGCAGCGCAACGACGAGCGTGCCGAGGCCGTGGCTGGCCGCGATGCCCGCGGCATAGGCGCCGATCCCGAGGAACGCCGCATGCCCGAAGGAGACGAGCCCGCCCGCGCCGATCAACAGCTCCAGCGAGGTGGCGGCAATCGCGAAGATCAGCACTCGCTCGCCGATGTGCAGGAGATAGCCCCCGCCGAGAAGCGGGCTCATGAGCGGCAGCAGGGCCAGCGCCGCAAACAGCCCCGCGGCCATGCGCTTGTCGAAGGTCAGCGCACGGAAACGACCGGCAGGGGCGCGGACCGCGGAAGCGATGGCAGCGCGCGCGCCAGACTCCGTCAGTCGCGCCATCAGCCGCGCCCCCTGGCGGGGAACAGCCCGGCCGGGCGCACGGCCAGGACGACGGCCATCAGGAGGTACATCGTCATGGAGGCGAGCGCCGGGCCGATGCTGCGCGCGGTGCTGGGTGTCAGGAAGATCCGCAGGATGTCGGTCATGAAGGAGCGGCCGAGCGTATCGATCACCCCGACCAGGAGCGCGGCGATGAAGGCGCCGCGGATCGAGCCGATGCCGCCGATGACGATCACCACGAAGGCGAGGATCAGAATCTGGTCGCCCATGCCCGGCTCGACCGAGAGGATCGGCGCCACCATGGCGCCCGCGAATCCGGCCAGCATGGCTCCGAAGCCGAACACGATGGTGAACAGTCGCTGGATGTCGACGCCCAACGCGGAGACCATGGCCGCATTGGTGGCGCCCGCCCGCACCAGCATGCCGATCCTCGTATACCTGACGAACAGATAGAGCCCCGCCGCCACCAGCAGACCGGCGCCGATGATGGCGAACCGGTAGACGGGATAGCGCAGCCCGTCCATCAGCGGCACCGAGCCCGAGAGGAGATCCGGCGTCGGCATGTCGAGCGGGCCGGCGCCCCAGACGATCTTCACGCCCTCGTTGAGGAACAGGATCACGCCGAAGGTCGCCAGCACCTGCTCCAGGTGGTTGCGCTGATAGAGATGGCGGAACACGGCCCATTCGAGGGCGAGGCCGAGCAGCATGGAGGCCGGCAGCGCCAGCACCAGGCCGAGGAGGACGCTGCCGCTGAGTTGGTAGAACGTCACCGACAGGTACGCCCCCAGCATGTACTGCACGCCGTGGGCGAGATTGACGAAGTCCATCACGCCGAACACCAGCGTCAGCCCGCCCGCCACCAGAAACAGGAGGATGCCGAGCTGCAGGCCGTTGAACAGCTGGACGATGACGAGCGACGTGGACATTTGGCGGGGTCAGACCCTGCGGGCCTGCACCGGCGCAGGCCGGGTCTGACCCCACTCCTACCTCATTGCTAGCGGGTCAGACCCTGCGGGTCTGACCCCATGCTCCTCACTTCAGCGAACAATCCGCGACATAGCTGTCGCCGTACTCCCGGAACACCTTCTCCACGATCTCCGTCTGGAATTTGCCGTCCGCGCGCTTCGCCACCTTCACCAGATAGAAGTCCTGGATCGGAAAGCCGTTGGCGTTGAACTTGAAACTCCCGCGCACCGACTTGAAGTCCGCCTTGCGCAAAGCGGCGCGCACTGCATCCTTGTCGGCGAGCTTGCCGCCCACCGCCTTCACCGCGCTGCCGATCAGCGCGGCCGCGTCGTAGGCCTGCATGGCGTAGCTGCCGGGCACGTAGCCGTACTCCTTCTCGAAGTCGGCGACGAATTTCTTGTTCTCGGGCGTGTCGGTGTTGGGCGCCCAGGTCATGCCCGAGAAGAAGCCAAGCGCCGCATCCTTCTGTGCCGGGAGCGTCGAACTCGTCCACGGTGAACACGGACAGGAACGGGGTCTTCTCGAGCCCCGCTTGGCGGTACTGTTTCACGAGGTTCACGCCCATGCCGCCCGGCATGAACACGAAGAACGCGTCGGGTTTGGCGGCGGCGATCCTGGCAAGCTCGGCCGAGAAGTCCAACTGGCCCAGCGGCGTGTAGACCTCGTCGGCGATCTCGCCCTTGAAGTGCTTTTTGAAGCCGCCGACCATGTCCTTGCCGGCCTGGTAGTTGGGCGCCAGCAGGAAGGCCCTCTTGTAGCCCTTGTCCTGGGCGTACTTGCCGAGCACCTCCGGCGGCTGATCGTTCTGGTAGGAGGTGACGAAGACGTAGGGGCTGCAGCCCTTGCCGGCGAGCGTGGAGGTGCCGGCGTTCGGACTGATCAGGAACACCTTGGCCTCGGTGACCGGCCTGACGATCGCCATCAGGATGTTGGAGAAGACTGGCCCGACCACGAAGTCGACCTGGTCGCGCTCGACGAGCTGCTTCACTCTGCCGACGGCCACGTCGGGCTTCAACTCGTCGTCCTGCACGATCACGGTGGTCGTGAGCCCGCCGAGCTTGCCGCCGGCGTGCTTGACGCCCAGATTGAACCCGTCCTTGAGCTGACCGCCCAGGACTGCCTGCGGGCCCGACAGCACCGCAATGATGCCGATCTTCAGCTCCTGCGCCTGCGCGGCTCCCGCGCCAGCCGCGAGCGCCACCCCCGCCAGCCCGGCGATAGCTACGCGCCACTTGCAATGTGTCATGTTCATTGAACCCCCAAAGGATGCAGTCCCCGTCCCGCTCAGGCCGCGATAGCGTGCCAGGCAGTGACTGTAGGGGCGCGCTTCTCCCCCGGCAACGCCGCCGTGGCGGTGAACGCGACCGCAACCCTTGCGCCGACCGGGTTCCCCTCCCGCTTGCGAGGGGAGGGGCTAGGGGTGGGGGTCTCCCACCCTAAAGAGTTCCTGGCGCCTTCCGACTTGCGAGCTCGAGGCCGCCGGACTCCTGACCCCTCGGTTGCTCCGCAACAGCCCGACACCGACGAGCACCAGTTTCATCGCAGTGCCCGGACTTCGCTACAGTGGCGCGGCGCGCGATCCACCGGCGCCGCACGCTGCGGAGCCTCCGCGCCGTCAGAGGGGGAATGCCATGCGCCTTGCATCACTCGTTCTCGGGCTCGTCGCCGCTCTCTTGCTTCTCTCCCCGGTGGCCGGCGCCGCCTCCGCGAAGGACATCTTCGAGAAGCACGGCCTGTTCGGCACCTGGGCGCGCGATTGCGCGAGATCCATGGGCACCGAGAATCCATATGTCGTGTACCGCCCGCATGCGGGTGACAGCGTGCGGCGGGAGGTCTTCATCGAGCCGGGCCGTCCCTTCGATGTCAGCGTGCCGCAGTCCGCTGTCGAGTCGGCCGCCGACGAGCTGATCGTCGCGTGGCAGACCGGCGAAGGCGGAATAACCAACCGCATCCGTCTGCGGCCCGACGAGATGCAGGTCATCGAACTCGATACGTCAGAACGGTGAGAAGCTGGTCATCGACGGGCGCGGGGGGCGCGACAACACCAAGTCGCCGCGCTACCGGCGATGCAGCCACGCGACCGTGTAGGCCGGATCAGGTCGGGGTCTGACCCCAGGCACCCACCCCACGGGAGCCCGAGCATTCAACCAGTAACCCCCGGTTAACGCTGGCCGCCGATTGCGCGCCGAAAGGGCGGCGGTCTTTTCCCGGCCTCCCCAGGCGGCGTTACAGTCTGCTTTGTCGCTCGGACCGATACGTGGCTCTTCCACCAGAACCCGGACCCGCAGCGACCGGCGCCCTCTGGCGCTCGCGCTCTTTGACATCGTGAATAGCAGGCCCGCCGGGTTGCAGCAGGTGCACGCGCGCCAGCCCGGTACGCCGCGTGCCCTGGCGAGCGCCTAGAGCGCCTCGAGATCTACCGCCACGTCTATGTTCCGCCGGGTGCGGCAGCTGCTAAGGTATTTCACCCACAAGCAGCAAGAACTCGCGGGAGGCGCACAATGCTGGCCAGGGCAGAGACCAGGGACACCACACCGGCAGAGACCGTCGAGGTGGTGCAGGATTGGCTCGCCCGGCTCGAGCGGGCGCTGGCCACCGCCGACGCGGCCCTCCTGAAGTCCCTGTTTCACCCCGAGAGCTACTGGCGCGACCTGCTGGCCCTCACCTGGGACATCGCAACCATCGTTGGCGCCGACGCCATCGCCGCCGGGCTCGCTTCCCAGGGCGGGAGCGGGCGACCGTCCCGCTTTCAGGTGGCGCCGAGCCGCACGCCGCCGCGCCATGTGGAGCGCGTCGGCACCCGCGCCATCGAGGCGATCTTCTCCTTCGTGACGGCCGTCGGCCGCGGTAGCGGGCTCGTGCGCCTCACACCCGACGCCGGCGGCAGGCCGAAGGCCTGGACGCTCCTCACCACCCTGGACGAGCTGAAGGACCACCCCGAGCGCATCGGCAGGGCGCGTCCCACCGGCCAGTCCTACTCGCGCGATTTCCGAGGCCCCAACTGGCTCGACCTCAGGAAAGCCGCCGCGGCGTACGGCGACAGGGACCCGGCCGTTTTGGTGGTCGGCGGCGGCCACGCGGGCCTTTCGATCGCGGCGCGCCTCGGCCAGCTCGAGGTCGACACCCTGATTGTCGACCGCTGGCCGCGCATCGGCGACAACTGGCGCCAGCGCTACCACGCGCTCACCCTCCACAACCAGGTGCAGGTCAACCACCTCCCCTACATGCCGTTTCCGCCGAGCTGGCCCACCTACATCCCCAAGGACATGCTCGCCGGCTGGTTCGAGGCCTACGTCGAGGCCATGGAGCTCAATTACTGGCCCTCCACCGAGCTCGAGAGCGGCACCTGGGACGAGGCTGCGGGCTGCTGGCGCGTCACCCTGCGCCGGGCCGACGGCTCGACCCGCGAGATGCGCCCGCGCCACATCGTCCTGGCCACCGGGGTCAGTGGCATCCCCAACATTCCGCACATCCCGACCCTCGACCGCTTCCGCGGCCCGGTGCTGCATGCGAGCCGGTACCGCGACGGCGAGGACTGGTCGGGCAAGAGCGCCATCGTCATCGGCACCGGCAACAGCGGTCACGACATCGCCCAGGACCTCTACTCCAGCGGTGCCAAGGTCACCCTGGTGCAGCGCAGCCCGACCCTGATCGTCAACATCGAGCCCAGCGCCCAGCTCCCCTACGCCCTCTACGACGAGGGCCCTCCGCTCGAGGACTGCGATCTCGTCGCCTCGTCGATGCCCACGCCGCTGGCGAGGAAGAGCCACGTCGCCCTGACCGCGCGCGCCAAGAAGCTCGACGAGAAGCTCCTCGACGGGCTCGAGCGCGTCGGCTTCAAGCTGGACGACGGCGAGGACGGCACCGGCTGGCAGTTCCTCTATCTCACCCGCGGCGGCGGCTACTATTTCAACGTCGGCTGCTCCGATCTCATCGCCGACCGCAAGATCGGCCTCGTGCAGTTCTCCGACATCGCCGAGTTCACCGCCGACGGCGCCGTCCTGAAGGGCGGCGACAAGCTGCCCGCCCACCTCGTCGTGCTGGCGACCGGCTACAAGGGTCAGGAGCACCTGGTTGCCAGGCTGCTCGGCGAGGAGGTTGCCGCCCGCGTTGGGCCGGTCTGGGGATTCGGCGACGGCCTGGAGCTGCGCAACATGTTCGCGCGCACGGCCCAGCCCGGCCTGTGGTTCATCGCCGGCAGCCTCGCCCAGTGCCGCATCTACTCCAAGTATCTCGCCCTTCAGATCAAGGGCTGCGCGACGGGGCTGCTTGCGCCCCGCTACGCCGGAAGCTGAGCCTTGCAGACGCGCCGGGTAGAGCCGACAGCGACAGATCCGACCGCCCAGGAGCGCCCCAGGAACGCCACCAGGAACCCCCATGCCCTCGACGCCCAAGCTGCGCAACATCGATCCCGACGACGAGGCGCAGCTGCTCGCCGCCATCGACCGCTGGGTCGAGAAGGAGGTGAAGCCGATCGCCAGGGAGTACGACCACGCCGATCGCTACCCCGCCGAGACCGTCGAGCAGATGAAGGAGCTGGGGCTGTTCGGCGCCACCATCGCGCCCGAATACGGCGGCCTCGGCCTCCCCGCCGGCACCTACGCCAAGATCGTGATGCGCATCTCGCGCGACTGGATGGCCATCACCGGCATCTTCAACTCGCACCTGATGCTGGCGCTGGCCATCGAGAAATTCGGCACCGAGGCCCAGAAGGCAGGCTTGGCTGCCGCGGCTCGCCACCGGCGAGGTGCGCGGCGGCCTGGCGCTCACCGAGCCCGACGCCGGCACCGACCTGCAGGCCATCCGCACCACGGCCAGGCGGCAGCCGGACGGCGGCTACGTCATCAACGGCACCAAGACCTGGATCTCCAACGGCATCGAGGGCAACTGCTTCGCCCTGCTGGTGAAGACCGACCCCGAGGCCCAGCCGCGCTACAAGGGCATGAGCATGTTCATCGCCCCGAAGCAGGCGGGCTTCACGGTCGGCCGCAAGCTCGAGAAGCTCGGCTACAAGTCGATCGACTCCGGCGAGCTGGTCTTCGAGGACTACCGCCTCTCCGCCGACCACCTGATCGGCGGCGTCGAGGGCCAGGGCTTCTTCCAGGCCACCGGCGGCCTGGAGCTGGGGCGCATCAACGTCGCCGCGCGCGGCGTCGGCGTGGCGGAGGGCGCGCTCAAGCTCGCCACCGAGTACGCCCAGGTGCGCAAGACCTTCGGCAAGCCGATCTGCGAGCACCAGGCGATCCAGCTCAAGCTCGGCGAGATGGCGACCAGGGCGCGCGCCGCCCGGCTCCTGACGCTCGATGCGGCCGCCGCCTTCGACCGCGGCGAGCGCTGCGACCTGGAGGCCGGCATGGCCAAGTACTTCGCCTCCGAGGCGGCGCTCGAGAACTCGATCGAGTCGCTGCGCATCCACGGCGGCTACGGCTACTCCAAGGAGTTCGACATCGAGCGCCTCTACCGCGACGCGCCGCTCATGTGCATCGGCGAGGGGACCAACGAAATGCAGCGCATCATCATCGCCAGGCAATGGATCAAGCGGAACCCCGTCGCATGAAAACCGCTCGAAGGCATGCGCCTCCTCACCGTCGAGCAGTTCGGCGCGGGGCCCTACGGCTCGATGTTCCTCGCCGACCTCGGCGCCGAGGTCATCAAGGTCGAGAACGCCGAGACCAGGGGCGACACCGCGCGCAACGTCGGCCCCCGCTTCCTCGGCGAGGACGACAGCGAATACTTCCAGTCCATCAACACCAACAAGAAGAGCGTCACGCTCGACCTGAAGAGCGAGGAAGGACGCGCGGCGCTCCGCCGGCTCGCCGCCGGCGCCGACGCGGTCATGAACAACCTGCGCGGCGACCAGCCGGAGAAGCTCGGGCTCGACTACGCGAGCCTCGCCGCCGTCAATCCGGCCATCGTCTGCCTGCACATCTCCGCCTACGGCCGCGACAACGAGCGCAAGGCCTGGCCCGGCTACGACTTCCTCATGCAGGCGGAGGCCGGCCTGATGTCGCTCACCGGCGAGCCCGACGGCCCGCCGCAGCGCTTCGGCTCGTCGGTCGATCGACTTCCTGACCGGCATGACCGGCATGGTCGGGCTGCTGGGCTGCGTCATGCGCGCGCGCCAGACGGGCAAGGGCTGCGACGTCGACGTGTGCCTGTTCGACATGGCCGTGCACCTGCTGTCCTACCCCGGCACCTGGTACATCAACGGCGGCCCCATGCCCTCCGGCTGCCGCGCGGCGCCCATCAGTCGATCACCCCGGTGCAGACCGTGCGCACCAAGGACGGCTGGATCTACGTCATGTGCATGAAGGACAAGTTCTGGGAGGTGCTGGCGGAGCGCATCGGCCGGCCGGAGCTGATCGCCGACCCGAGGTTCGCCACCGCGGCGGCGCGGCGCGAGAACCGCGCACGAGCTGACCTGCGTGCTCGACGCCGCCATGAGCGCGCGGACCACCGCCGAATGGCTGGAGGCCCTGAGCGGGCTCGTGCCCGCGGCGCCGGTCTACGATGTGGCGCAGGCCGTCGCCAATCCGTTCGTCGCGAGACGGGCATGGTGCGGAACGTGCCGCATCCGGCCAAGGCCGACTTGAAGCTGCTGGCCAACCCGCTCAAGATCGACGGCGTGCGTCCCGAGCAGAAGGTGTGCTCGCCGCTCGGCGCCGACAACGAGGCGCTGCTCGGCCCGAAGCGCAGGCTGCGGCCGAGTGAGCCCGACGATGAAGCTCGAGGGCCTCAAGGTCGTCGACCTGTCGGTGTTCCTGCCGGGGCCCTACCTCACCATGGCGCTCGCCGACCACGGCGCCGAGGTCATCAAGGTCGAGCCGCCGGGCGAAGGCGACCCCGGCCGCCACATCGGCCTCTCGGACGGCCCGACCACGGTGTTCTTCCGCAACGTCAACCGCGGCAAGAAGAGCGTGGTGCATCGACCTCAAGTCGGCCGAGGGCCGCGAGGCGCTCCTGCAGCTTTGCGATGCGGCCGACGTGTTCGTCGGAGTCCTACCGGCCCGGCGTGATGCAGCGCCTGGGCGTCGACTACGCCACGGTCTCGGCGCGCAACCCGCGCATCGTCTACTGCTCCATCAGCGCCTTCGGCCAGGACGGCCCCTACCGCGACCGGCCGGCGCACGACCTCGCCACCATGGCGCTCGCCGGCGCGCTCGAGCATCACGCTCGGCCGCGACGGCGCGCCCGCCATGCCCGGCATCGCCGTCGCCGACATCGTCAGCGCCCTGCAGGCGCTCTCGGGCGTGCTGATGGCGCTCTACCGGCGCGAGAAGACCGGCCGCGGCGACTACATCGACGTCGCCATGCACCACGCGGCGCTGGCCGCCCTTCCCAACGTGATGGGCGCGGCCATGTCGGGCCAGCCGCAGCCGAACCCGAAGCACGAGCGCACCACCGGCGGCTCGGCCTTCTACCAGATCTACGAGACCGCCGACGGCCGCCATCTCGTGCTCGGCGCCCAGGAGATGAAGTTCGTGCAGCACCCTGCTCGACCGGCTCGGCCGGCCCGACCTCGTGCCGCTGTGCGAGCGCGGGCCGGGCCCGCATCAGGCGCCGGTGATCGAGTTCCTGCACGGCGTGTTCCGCGAGCAAGCCGCTCGCGCATTGGCGCGCGTGGTTCGAGGGCCTGGACGTGAGCTTCGCGCCCGTCAATACCCTGCGCGAGGCCCTCGACGACCCCAACGTCCGCGCCCGCGGGCTCATCCTGAAGGACGACCTCGGCCGCGAGCACATCGCGCCCGTCGTCCGCTTCCTCGACGAGCCGGCACAGCCGACGCTGCGCGAGCCGACGCTCGGCGAGCACAACGAGCGAATGGGGAGTAGGGAGTAGGGAGTAGGGAGTAGGCGCGCCGATGTCGCCGCTCCCTACTCCCTACTCCCGCTACCTCCGAGGAGAGACGACATGCCCGGCACCAAGGAAATCGCCCCCGGCCGCTATCGCGCCGAGATCGGCCGCACCTACGAGGACTTCGTCGTCGGCCACGTCTACGAGCACCGTCCCGGCCGCACCATCACCGAGGCCGACAACGTCTGGTTCACGCTGCTCACCATGAACCAGCATCCGCTGCATTTCGATGCCGCCTATGCCGCGGGGACGGAGTTCAAGAAGCCGCTGGTCAACAGCTGCCTCACGCTTTCGATCGTCACCGGCATGAGCGTCGCCGACGTGAGCCAGAAGGCCATCGCCAATCTCGGCTGGAGCAAGGTCGAGCTGACCGCGCCCGTGTTCGTCGGCGATACCATCTATGCCGAAAGCGAGGTGCTGTCCAAGCGCCCGTCGCAGGGCCGGCCCGGCCAGGGCCTCGTCACGGTGCGAACGCGCGGGCTCAAATCGGACGGCACGGTGTTCATGACCTTCGAGCGCACCGTTCTGGTGCCGATGCGCGGCATAGCGCGCGATTCCAACGCCCAAGACGAAATCTTGATGTCGGCGCGAGCACAAGCGACGCGCAATTGAGCCCAATTGCGGTGGCAAGTTGTCGGTCGTCGCTGTAAGATGGCGCAACTTGGTACGAGAAGGAGCGTAGACATGGGTGTCCAAATTGTTATGGATCGCTCGGGCGACACGCGGCACGAGTTCGATACCGCCGACGCGAAGAGCGGTCGCCCTCGCCGAGAAGCGGTTCAGGGAGCTGACCGGCAAGGGCTTCCGCGCCGTGGCGCTGGCCAAGGACGGCGGCCCCGGCAGGCTGGTCGGCAAGTTCGATCCGCAGGTGGAGCAGACGCTGTTCATTCCGCAGCTGCAAGGCGGTTGATGGAGCGCGTCGTTCAGATACTGAGGGCCCTGTTGCGGAGGGCCCTCGGGGAGAATGGACGCGAACCCCCGGCGCTTGTGGATGTCGCCATCGAGAGCGCGGCCGAGCCGCGGCTTTGGGTCGAGTTCTCCAACGGCTATCGCACCTCGGCGCCGCTGCTGCCGGAAGATTGCTTTGCCTTCTGCGAGCGGCATTCGGCGTGGGATCTTGAGAGCCTTCGCCGCGCGCTGCTGAGCGAAGCGCGGTTCGCCTACGCGCGAATGCTCCAGGACCAGGCGGACATGCGCGAGCGACGGCGACGGGCGTGGGTCACGGAGCAGATGCGGCGGCTCGGGCACGGGCTGGCGCAGAGCCTGAGGCCGCGGCGCGACGCCCTGCGGTTCGCCGGGTTCGGCGGCCGGACGTTCCTCGACGAGGGGCGCTCGGAGGCCCACGAGCGGGGCATGCGCCTCCTGAAGGAGAACCTGTCGCCGGCGCAGCGCCAGCAGTACGACAAGTACGGCTACTTCGAGGTGGTCGGCGGCAGGACCGGCAAGCGCTACCGCATCCGCCACGGCCGCTCCATGAACATCGACCAGCTCGACAAGAACGGCAGGCGCATCTGCGGCTGGTGCTTCTTTCCCGAGGGCAACCTCGTGACGGGCGACGTCATGCTGGCCCAGAAGATGGCGCTGGAGCTGTTCGAGGCTCGAAGCGCTCAAGATCGCCAACAAGATGTGGTAGCGCGGCCCACTCAGGGCCGCGTCCGCGCTTCCGACTCTGCAACCCAGCGCCATCTCGTCGGCCCCGCTGTCGCGCTCGCAAGCCCGCTATGCTGCGGCACACTTCGCTGCCGCGCAGAGTTCCGGCCGGCATTATCGCAGCGGCGGACCGCGAGCTCGCTAGTAGCGTTCGCTGCAGCAAGCTCCGCTCCTTCGATCTCGCCGCACTTGCGCGCATGTCGAGCTGCTGACGCCCAAGCCCGACGAGAGCCTGCGCTTCTTCGTCGACGTGATGGGCATGACGGAGAGCGGCCGGCAGGGGCAGTCGGTCTACCTGCGCGGCTGGGACGACTACGAGCACCACACGCTCAAGCTCACCGAGTCCAAGGTGGCCGGCATGGGCCACTTCGCCTACCGCGCCACCAGCCCCGAGGCGCTGCGAGCGCCGCGTGGCGGTGATCGAGAAGGCCGGCCTCGGCAAGGGCTGGACCAAGGGCGACCTGGGCCACGGGCCGGCCTACGCCTTCACCACCTCCGACGGCCACACCATGGAGATCTACTACGAGACCGAGTGGTACCGGCCGCCGCCCGAGCTCAAGCCCGCGCTCAAGAACCAGGCGCAGCGCTTTCCCGCCCGCGGCGTCAACGTGCGCCGGCTCGACCACATGAACCTGCTGTGCTCCGACGTGGCCGAGCTCAGGCGCTTCATGGAGGACGTGCTGGGCTTGCGGACCACCGAGATGATCGTGCTCGACAGCGGGATGGAGGCCGGCGCCTGGGTCACCACCAACAACAAGAGCTACGACTGCGCCTTCACGCTCGACCATTACGGCGCCAAGGGCCGCTTCCACCACGTCACCTACGCGCTCGACTCGCGCGAGGAGATCCTGCGCGCCGCCGACATCTTCCTGGAGGACGGCGTGCACATCGAGACCGGCCCGCACAAGCACGCCATCCAGCAGACCTTCTTCCTCTACGTCTACGAGCCCGGCGGCAACCGCGTGGAGGTGGCGAACGCCGGCGCGCGCCTGGTGCTGGCGCCGGACTGGCAGCCCGTGGTGTGGACCGAGACCGAGCGCAAGAAGGGCCAGGCCTGGGGCCTGAAGACCATCGAGACCTTCCACACCCACGGCACCCCGCCGATCGAGCAGTACTCGGGCCCCCGCACGAAGTGATGCGCCTGACCCTCTCCTCGCGTAGATGAAGCACGATGCCAAGTCGGCGGTGCGCGGGGAGAAGGAGACCGCGTGCTACTGCGCCACATCGAGCAGCGATATCTCGCCACCGGGCGCGCGCATAGCGACCAGCGGGTAAGGAGTCCACGGCACGCGAATGCGTGAGACCGAGACACGCCCGGCCTGCGCTGCCTCGTATCAGAAGCGCTTGAGCAGACGCTCCAGATACTCGAGCTCGATCGGCGGCCGCGTCGTCTCTCCCAGGCGCCTGCGCAGCTCCTCCAGGATTTCACGCGCGCGCTGCACGTCGATTTCGTCCGGAACCTTGACGGCGCTGCCGGGGTCGGGGCCGTCGGTGTGCTGCGGCGGCCGCCCCATCGGGTCGAGCTCTCCCCGGTCCCGTTCGTCAGGCCGTAGCGCGACGGCAGCTGTCGCAGCATCTGCTGGGCGAGCTCGCGGGCACCCTGGCGCAGCTGCTCGAGGGCACGCGACTCCTGCTCGGCGGCTCCGGCCAGGTCGCCGTCGCGCAACGACTCCTCGGCGCGCTCCATCGACTTTTCCGCGCCGTCCAGCTGCCCGGGCGGCTGCATCCCGAGCTCCTTCATGCCGCGCTGCAGCCGGCCCAGGCGCTCGCGCAGCTCGCGCTGGCGATCGCCGAGCGCGCCGCCCGGATCGTCCTTGCCGTCCTCGCCCTGGCCCTTCTCGCCCTGGCCCTTCTGTCCGCGCTGACCTTTCTGTCCGCCTTGCTGCCGCCTCCTTGCTGCTGCTCGCCGAAGGTATCGTCGAGCAGGCCCTGCTGCTTGCCGATGATCTCGCCGAACTCGTCCATCATCTTGCCGAGCTGCTGGCTCTGCTGCTGGTCGGCCATGCGGCCGGACTGCAGGCGGTCGAGCAGGTCGCGCAGCTCGTTCAGCATCTGCTCGGCCATCTCGCGATTGCCCGAGCGCGCCATGCTTCTCGAGATTGCGCAGCATCTGCTCGAGGTCCTGCTGCGTCAGCATCTCCAGGTTGCGGTTCAGGCCCTGCAGGCTGCTGGCCCTCGGCCTGCCGCATCAGCTGGTCGAGGTATTGCGCCAGCGCCTGGCGCAGCTCCTGCAGCAGGCGCTGGATCTCCTCGTCGCTGGCGCCGTCGCGCAGGGCCTGCTGCAGCCTCTCCTGCGCCGCGCGCAGCGCCCGCTCGGCGTCGGAGAGGTCGCCCTCCTCGATGCGCAGGGCCACGTGCCAGAGCTGCGCGATCGACGCTGTTGCGGCCGGCGCGCGTGTCGTCGCGCTTGAGGCGCCAGTAGGCCGACCGCAGCCCCAGGAACACCTGCAGATCGTCGATGAAGCCCGCGGGCTCCGTGGTGAGGGCATCGATCGCCTTGGCGACCAGCAGCCGGTCGCGCCAATCCTCCACCAGCTTGCGGCGCTGCTCCACCACGGCGCGCGCCAGCGGCTTGGTGAAGCGCCGCTCGGGCAGCGTGATCTCGATCGTCTCGCTCTTGCCCACCTGCCCGGCCAGGTCCTTGGCGACCAGGGTGAGCTCGACCTTCATGCCGGCCCAGGGATGCTCGCCGATCTCATGCAGGCTGTGGCCCTCGGCCGTCTTGGGATACGAGCGCGGCAAATTGAGCGCCAGCTGCGGAGGCCGCTCGTAGGGCAGGCGCGCGCCCTTCTTCGGCTCCCGCGCCCAGGCCGTCGAGGACGTGTCTTCCTTCGGCAGCGATGCGCCGGATGCGGGCTTCTGCCGAGACGACGCCGTAGTCGTCCTCCACCTTGTAGAAGAGCTTGAGGCTGCCGCGCGGCAGAGCGCTCCGGCTGTTTGGTCATGCTGATCTTGGGCGCGTGGTCGGGCGTTACGGAGAACGTCCAGCTCGCCACCTGGATGCCGCTGCTGTGCACGCTGACCGTGCCCGAGCGCGTGACCTCCAGCTTCAGCTCCATGACGTCGGCCGGATTGGCCGGGGCCGGGGCCTCGATGCGCCGCCGCGCTCCGTTCTCGCCCGGCACCTCGAGCGCGAGGTCGCGCATGCCCGCCCCGCTGGCGCGGACGATCAGCACGCTCTTGTCGGGCACCTCGATGGCTGCCCGGCAGCCTCTCCTGCTGGGCGCGCGCGCCGGTAAGCCCGCCATCCGCGAGCATGAGCGGCGGCTTGCCGGTGTAGGACGGCGGCGTGATCCAGGCATCGAGCCGTGCCTCGGCGCCCTTGGCGAGCGGGCTCAGCCGGAAGGCCGACCAAAGCCGGTCGGCGGCGCTGTCGCCAACGACGATGGTGAGCACGAGGACGCCGAGCAGGAGCAGGGCGCGCAGGGCGAAAGGATCGTGGCGGTCGGTGCGCGGCGCCGGCACGCCGACCCGCAGGCGCCCCAGCATCTCGGCAAGGCGCTGGCGATGCATGCGCCACAGGGCGGCCGTGCGGGCGTCCGTGGCGCCGAGCGTCAGGGTGTCCTCATAGGAGGAAGCCGGGCGGTGGCGGATGCCGGAGATGCTTTCAACCCGGCGGATCGCCTGCCTCGCGGGTGGGCCAGCGCACGGTGAACAGCGCGATGAGGGCGCCGAGAAAGGCAACGCCGAACAGCCCCAGGACGATCTTGTGCGGCAGCTCCGGCAATCTCGGCCACAGGCCGGCGAGCGATACCGCAATGAACAGCCCGGCAAGGCCGAGAATGATCCAGGCCCGGGGCCAGACTTGCTCGAACAGCAGCGCCCACTTGCTGAGCAACACCTTGCGCTCGAAGGCGCCTTCCGGCCCGGAGCGGGAAATTCTGTGGCGTGCTGACATGAGCTCCACTCTATCACGCCGGCTTGCGGCGCTGCGAGATTTATCGTCACTTCAACGCCTTTTGACGACGATGTTGCGGGCGCAATGGGGCGGTACCGGCGGCAGCACCCGGTGCTGCCTGGTCGGCCCTTCGATGGCGACGCAACACCGAATGCGTGAACGATCGCGTCGATCGGTAATGTTCGCTTATTTGTTCTTGACGCTCAGCGGGCAGCATAATAGGTTGCAGGTAACAACGTGGGGGGCTCGATGTACGGCCAGATCTCCACCGTCGCCTTCGTCGGCATCGAGGCGAAGCCGGTGGAAGTGCAGGTGCGGATCAGCGGCGGGCAGCACGTCTTTGCCATCGTCGGCCTGCCCGACAAGGCCGTGGCCGAGAGCCGCGAGCGGGTGCGCAACGCCCTGCATGCCGTGGGTCTGGGCCTGCCCTTCAAGCACATCACCGTCAACCTGGCGCCCGCCGATCTGCCCAAGGAGGGCAGCCACTTCGATCTGCCCATCGCGCTCGCCATGATGGTGGCGATGGGCGCCGTCTCGCCCGATGCCATCGAGGGCTATCGCCGCCATCGGCGAGCTGGCGCTGGACGCCTCCATCCGGGCCGTGCCGGGCGCGCTGCCGGCGGCGATCGGCGCCAACGCGCTGCGGCAAGGGGCTCATCTGCCCGGCGGGCTGCGGGCCGGAGGCGGCCTGGGCGGACGAGGACATGGCGGTGCTGGCGCCGCCGCACCTGCTTCTCGCTCGTCAACCACTTCAAGGGCCTGCAGACGCTGGCGCGCCCCAAGCCCAACGTCGAGACCGACCAGGACGGCACAGCCCGACCTCGGCGACGTGAAGGGCCAGGAGAGCGCCAAGCGGGTGCTGGAGGTGGCCGCCGCCGGCGGGCACAACCTCCTGATGATCGGCGCGCCGGGCTCGGGCAAGTCGATGCTGGCGGCGCGGCTGCCGTCGATCCTGCCGCCGCTGAGCCCGGAGGAGATGCTGGAGGTCTCCATGGTGCACTCGCTGGCGGGCGAGCTGCTGGGCGGCAAGATCGCCACCCGGCGGCCGTTCCGGGCGCCGCATCACTCGGCCAGCATGGCGGCGCTGGTGGGCGGCGGGTCGAAGCCGCGCCCCGGCGAGGTCTCGCTGGCGCACCTGGGCGTGCTGTTCCTCGACGAGCTGCCGGAGTTCCTGCCCAACGTGCTCGACGCCCTGCGCCAGCCGCTGGAGGCCGGCGAGACGGTGATCGCGCGCGCCAACCACCGCATCGCCTACCCCTCGCGCATCCAGCTGGTCGCCGCCATGAACCCCTGCAAGTGCGGCGGCAGCACCCCCGGCCAGAGCTGCCGGCGCGGCCCGCGCTGCGCCGACGATTACCAGGCGCGCATCTCGGGGCCCCTGCTCGACCGCATCGACCTGCAGATCGAGGTGCCCGCCGTCTCCGCCGCCGACCTGGTGCTGCCGCCACCCACCGAGGGCAGCGCCGAGGTGCGCGCCCGCGTCATCGCCGCGCGCGAGCGCCAGCGGGCGCGCTTTGCGGCGCTCGGCGCCAAGGGCGTGCGCACCAACGCCGAGTGCTCGGGCAAGCTGCTGGAGGAGGTCGCCATGCCCGACGAGGCCGGCGTCGCGCTGCTGCGCCAGGCCTCCGAGGCGCTTGCGCTCTCCGCCCGCGGCTTCCACCGCACCCTGCGCGTGGCGCGCACGCTGGCCGATCTCGACGGCGTGGACAAGGTCGCCCGCGTCCACGTCGCCGAGGCGCTGAGCTACCGCGGCGAGACGCTGCGCCAGCAGCGGGCGGCTTGAGACAGGAGGCCGCCTCGTGGGCGACCCATCCCGAATGGCCGAGCTCGAGGGACGCGTCGCCCAGCTGGAGCGCGAGATGAAATCCATGCCGGAGATCCTCGACCTGCAGGCTCGCGTGAACGAGTCGCGGTTCGCGGCGCTGTTCGCGGAGCTCGACACCATCAAGCGGGAGTTGCGGGCGCTGCCCTACGCGTTTGCGGCGATGCTCGCAGAGCGCAGCAAGGGCAGTTGAAGTTTGCGTTCTGCGGCACCGTATGCAAGCTGTGCGCTTCATCTATGGCGATGAAAACTGCCACTCGGCGATCAGGAAATGATCGATTGTGAGGCCCATTCTGATGGCAGAATCGATGAAGCGCAGTTGCGGTTTGGTCAGATCGTCACGCGCCTTTCGGCCTGACTTGCCGCGACCGTTGTTCTTCAGTTCGACGAAAATGGTATGTTCGTGCTTCCAAGCGATCGCGTCCAGGCAAGAGTAGTTCGGCGCATCGCAGTTTTTCCGAATTCTCTCGATGAGCTTCGACTTTGCGTTGGTCGATGGTGACCCCGAATTGCCTGAGCTTCGCACTCTTGCTGCCTTGGGGCAGGCGGGGCATTTGGTCGAGGAACACCGTCCCTCCATAGCACTCGGACCAGTATGCTTGCCAGCCATCAGCTCTCAAGATGTTGACGATTGCCAGCTCGGCAAACATAGGCTGGCCCGCCCAATCCACGAGGGGCTTGCCGTTGCTCATTTCCTTGTTGTTCGCCCAATTCCAGACATTCTGTTCTCTGCATTCCCTGAACGAGAGAGCACACTTCGGCAGCTCGATGACTGAGCTGCCGAGATCGGGAGGGAGCGTTGCTCTATGAATTTCAGTCGGACGCAGCTCAGTCGGAAGAGCGGGTTTCATCATAACACCAACGAGGGAGTACCCAACGATCTGCTGATGGTGGGCCGAATGGCTTGGCAAGCTACCCGAGCCCGCCGGCGCGCTCCACGAACGCCACCACCGCGGCCGCGCCCTCCCCCGTCTTGAGGTTGGTGAACACGAACGGGCGGTCGCCGCGCATGCGCTCAGTGTCCTGGCGCATCACCTCCAATGAGGCGCCGACGTGGGGTGCCAGATCCGTCTTGTTGATGACGAGCAGGTCCGAGCGGGTGATGCCGGGGCCGCCCTTCCTCGGGATCTTCTCGCCCTGGGCCACGTCGATCACGTAGATGGTGAGATCGGCCAGCTCGGGGCTGAAGGTGGCGGCGAGGTTGTCGCCGCCCGACTCGATCAGGATCACATCGAGCTCGGGGAACCTGGCATTCATCTCCGCCACCGCCGCCAGGTTGATGGAGGCATCCTCGCGGATCGCCGTGTGCGGGCAGCCGCCGGTCTCCACACCCAGGATGCGCTCCTCGGGCAGCGCGCCGGCGCGCATCAGGATCAGCGCGTCCTCCTTGGTGTAGATGTCGTTGGTGATGGCGCAGACCTCGTAGCGGTCGCGGAACGCCTTGCACAGCGCCTCCATCAGCGCCGTCTTGCCCGAGCCGACCGGGCCGCCGATGCCGACGCGCAGGGGGCCATGGGGGGATTTGATCATGGGTTGATCCCGGTAGAGACGATGGCAAGGTCGCCCGCGACCGCGCGCGAGGCAGAGCGAAGAATAGTAGCGGTGATCCAAATCGGCAAAGCCTCTGTCGTGTCACTGATCGGCCCGACCCGTTGGATCCTGGCGATAGCAGTTTGCAACCAGCAAGCTGGCGGACTACATGACTCCGCCAATGCCGCGAATATTTGCTGCCGGATTGCACTACAACCGATCATCCACGCACGACAGGAGGAATGCTTGGACGTCAGAAGCATCACCGCGAATGGTGAAGATCCCGCAATCGCGACGATCGTCCTGGCCTTTGCAGCGGATCCGGTCACGCGATGGGCATGGCCGCATCCATACCAGTACGTGACCGCCATGCCCAAGTTCGTCCGCGCATTCGGAGGCCGCGCGTTTGGGGACGGTGGCGCTTTTTGCACGAACGAGTGCACTGGGGTGGCGCTTTGGTTGCCGCCCGGAGTCCATCCCGACGCGGATCAGATGGGCCAGCTTATGGAGGGCACGACCTCGCCAGCCGCGCGCACCGATGGTCCCTCGATATTCGAGCAAATGGCGAAGTACCACCCGAGCCAACCGCATTGGTACTTGCCGCTGATCGGCGTTGACCCGGCTCATCAAGGCAGAGGTCACGGCGATGCCCTGATGGCGCACGTGCTCGAACGGTGCGATCGGGAAAGGCACCGGCCTACTTGGAATCCACCAACCCAAGAAATATTTCCCTCTACCGGCGCCACGGCTTCGAGGCCCTCGGCACCATACAGGTTGGCTTAGCACCGCCAATCGTGCCGATGCTGCGGCGGTCGCGCTGAAGCAGCGGTCGCTGCAGCACCACCTTGGTTTCCGGTGCTGGCATCGTTGCCCCATGGCTGCGGCTTTCGGCGCCGAAACGGGGAGCCGCCCGCCCACATTGCCTCGACAAGCTACGATCTGAACAGCCGCGTGTACTGCGTCTCGTGCCGCATGGAGGCGATGTCCGCCATCGCCGCAGCGCCGCCCACATGGTCGAGGCCGGCGTCGAGCGCCCCTGCCACGAGCGCCGGGATCGGGGCTCCAGCCGCGCCAGTACACGCAGCCCGTCGGTCTGGCCCAGCGGAATGAGCCGCACGCCCGCCGAGACCAAGCCGGCGGCGAACGCTTGCATGAAGGCCTGCGCCGTGGGTGCCAGCGGCAGCCCGTGCGCCGCAGCGCAGGCGCCGACGGCGACCGGATAGGCCACGTTGCCGGCAGCCAGCGCGGCCAGCGTTGCCTGTGCCGGGCTCGGCCAGACAGCCTGCGTTGCCGCCAGGAACGCCGCGCCCTGGGCCAGGGTCTCCAGACGCCGCTCGGCCGAGGACGTGAAGGCCGCGGCCAGCTCCGCCACCTCCGCCAGGCGGCGCTCGTCGCCGGCGGTTACGGCGCGCCATGCCTCAACCAGGAAAACGGCATCAGACCGGCCGGCTCCGTGTCCGAGGATATCCTCGATCCAATCCCCCAGCGTCGCGGCATCGCGCACCTTCCCCGCCTCGACCGTCCACTCCAGGCCATGCGAGTAGCTGAACCCGCCGACCGGATAGGCCGGCGACAGCCAGATCATGAGGCGGGCGAGAGTTGTCGGCGCGGTGCCGTCGCGTCGGGCACGCGCGCTTTCGCACAGCTCGTCATTCCCGCGCAGGCGGGAACCCATGCGCCTCATCACACGCGCCTGGTCGGTGGCCTGGGTCGCCGCCTTCGCGGGTGCGGTGCGCTTTCGTCGGGCGGCATCGACTTCAGTGGCCGTGATCGTGGCCATGGCCATGGTGGTGACCGTGACCGTCGTGGTGGTGGTGATGCCCATGGCTGCGACTGGCGCTGTGCCCTGGCTGTAAGCGCCGCCCTCGGGATTGAACGGGCGCTCCACGGTGCGCACCTCGGCGCCGAGACCGCGCGCCATTTCGGCGATGACATGGTCGTCGCGGATGTAGACGAGGCGCGCGCCGATCTCGGTGGCGAGGTGCCGGTTGCCGAGGTGCCAGGCGATGCGGGCGAGCGCGCGCTCGTCGCGGCAGGCGATCTCCAGGAGCCGCTCCGGCGCCGCCTCGACGGCGACGATGCGGCCGTCCTCGAGCCTCATGCCGTCGCCGGCGGCGAGGACGGGGGCCTTGGCGAGGTCGAGCAGGAACGCGAGGCCGCCCGCTCCAGTCAGGGCGATGCGGCGCCGGGTGCGATGGTCATAGTCGAGGCGCACGACGTCGGCGGGCTTCGTATTCCAGAGGCCAGCGCGCAGGATCTCTGTGGCTCTCAGCATCGCGGTTTCCCTTCGTAGTGGGAGCCGCGAAGCGGCGTACCCCAGCACTGTCGCAGATGCCCATGGCGTCACGGCCCTTCGGGCCTACGCAACCAGCCACCCGGCCCCTCTAGAACAGAGAAATACCGCTGCGCCATGGGCAGCACCTTGGCGGGCTCGCAGGTGAGGAGCTCGCCGTCGGCGCGGACCTCGTAGGTCTCGGGGTCGACCTCGATGTTGGGCGTGGCGTCGTTGAAGACCATGGACTTCTTGGAGATGCCGCCGCGCGTGTTCGCGCACCGGCAGCAGCTTCTTGGCGACGCCGAGGCGCTGCCCGAGAAAGCCGTCGACGGCCGCCTGGCTCACGAAGGTCACGGCGGACGAGGCGATGGCCTTGCCGTAGGCGCCGAACATCGGCCGGTAGTGCACGGGCTGCGGCGTGGGGATCGAGGCGTTGGGGTCGCCCATCGGCGCCGCGGCGATGGTGCCGCCGAGGATCACCAGGTCGGGCTTCACGCCGAAGAACGCCGGGTTCCACAGCACGAGATCGGCGCGCTTGCCGACCTCCAGGGAGCCCAGCTCGTGCGCCATGCCGTGGGCGATGGCCGGATTGATGGTGTACTTGGCGATGTAGCGCGACGCGGAAGTTGTCGTTGCCCGGCGCGTCCTCCTTCAGGCTGCCGCGCTGCACCTTCATCTTGTGCGCGGTCTGCCAGGTGCGGATGATCACCTCGCCGACGCGGCCCATGGCCTGGCTGTCGGACGAGATCATGGAGAGCGCGCCGAGATCGTGCAGGATGTCCTCGGCGGCGATGGTCTCGCGGCGAATGCGGCTCTCGGCGAAGGCGATGTCCTCGGGGATGTTGGCGTCCAGGTGGTGGCAGACCATGAGCATGTCGAGATGCTCCTCCAGCGTGTTCACCGTGAAGGGGCGCGTGGGGTTGGTGGAGGAGGGCAGCACGTTGCGCAGGCCCGCCACCTTGATGATGTCGGGCGCGTGCCCGCCGCCGGCGCCCTCGGTGTGGAAGGCGTGGATGGTGCGGCCCTTGAAGGCGGCGATGGTGTCCTCCACGAAGCCCGACTCGTTCAGCGTGTCGGTGTGGATCATGACCTGGACGTCGTGGTCGTCGCCCACCGAGAGCGCGCAGTCGATGGCGGCCGGCGTGGTGCCCCAGTCTTCGTGCAGCTTGAGCGAGCAGGCGCCGCCCGGGATCTGCTCGATCAGCGCCTTGGGCTGGGCGGCGTTGCCCTTGCCGGCGAAGGCGAGGTTCATGGGGAAGGCGTCGGCCGCCTCGATCATGCGCGCGAGGTGCCATGGGCCCGGCGTGCAGGTGGTGGCGGTGGTGCCGCTGGCGGGGCCGGTGCCGCCGCCGATCATCATGGTGAGGCCGGAGTACAGGGCCTCCTCGATCTGCTGCGGGCAGATGAAGTGGATGTGGGCTGTCGATGCCGCCGGCGGTGAGGATCTTGCCCTCGCCGGCGATCGCCTCGGTGCCGGGGCCGATCGACGATGGTGACGCCGGGCTGCACATCGGGGTTGCCGGCCTTGCCGATGCCGGCGATGCGGCCGTCGCTGGAGGCCGACGTCGGCCTTGTAGATGCCGGTGTGGTCGATGATCAGCGCGTTGGTGATGACGGTATCGACGGCGCCGTCGGCGCGGGCGACCTGGGACTGGCCCATGCCGTCGCGGATCACCTTGCCGCCGCCGAACTTCACCTCCTCGCCGTAGGTGGTGAGGTCCCTCTCCACCTCGACGACAGGTCGGTATCGGCCAGCCGCACCTTGTCGCCCGTGGTGGGTCCGAACATGTCGGCATAGGCGGCGCGGGAGATGCGGGTGGGCATGGGCGGGTCCCTATTGCTGGTCAACGTGACGGAAACCGGCCGTGCGGGCTGCTCTCGGTCGAAGGTGAGGGTGTGCAGCATCCCGCGCGTCAATTCAGCTGGGCAATCACGTAATCCGCCAAGTTGGCCCCCGATTGTCGAATTGGTGCTGCGCCGCGCCTCACCTCGGCATCATTGTCCACGGTGATGTTCTCTGCGTGGAGCAGGCGGGTCTACGACCTCCGAGACATCCGTGCGCGTCAACTTCAATCTCTTCTCCAACATCCATGCAGTCTCGGCGATGACAACCGCGTTGATGAAGACTGGGCGCCTCAACGGAAGATCTGGACACGCGCTCGATCTCCGCCTCGCTGAGCCGGAGTTCGCCTCCCGATCTGGAATGAGCCAGCGCAGCAGGACGTTGGTGTCGAGCCCATTCACCGGCCGCGCTTCCTTGTGCCGCTCGAAAATGCTCGCGAGCGGGCCTCGTCGATCCGTCCTTGATCTGCTTGTCGCTCGCCGGCTCGACCTTCCCCGCGAGCAAGCCCCTGAGTCAGCGAGTGTGCCGCGCCGAACCCTGAGGGCGAACGAACCATCGCTCTGCTCGACGAAGACGACGCGGTCGCCGGGCTCGATGCGCAACTGGTCGCGAAGCTTGAGGGGCAGTGTCACCTGCCCTTGGATGTCACCTTGGCTTCCATTGTGCTCACAGCGCCTCCGCAGATCCGATAACTCTCCTTACTTTAGTCCGACGAGTAAGGAAGTCACAGCTTCCCCATCACCTCCTGGCGGAAGCCCCAGACCTCGCGCTTGCCGGCGAAAGGCACCAGCTGCACGTCGCGGGTCTGGCCGGGCTCGAAGCGCACCGCGGTGCCGGCGGCGATGTCGAGGCGGTGGCCGCGGGCCTTGGCGCGGTCGAATTTCAGCGCCGGATTGGTTTCGGCGAAGTGGTAGTGCGAGCCGACCTGGATCGGCCGGTCGCCGGCGTTGGCGACGGTGAGGGTGATGGCGGTGCGGCCGGCGTTGAGCTCGATGTCGCCGTCCAGCGTGATGACCTCGCCTGGGATCATGGCGATGCGTCTCCTTCCGGATACGGCTAGCGGATCGGCTCCTATCGAATCGGCTTGTGCACGGTGACGAGCTTCGTTCCGTCGGGAAACGTCGCCTCTACCTGCACGTCGTGGATCATTTCGGCCACGCCCTCCATCACCTGGTCACGCGTGACAACATGCGCACCGGCGTCCATCAGGTCGGCCACGCTGCGGCCGTCGCGCGCGCCCTCGATCACGAAGTCGGTGATGAGCGCCACGGCCTCGGGGTGGTTGAGCTTGACGCCGCGCTCCAGCCGGCGCCGCGCCACGATCGCGGCCATGGAGATGAGCAGCTTGTCCTTCTCGCGGGAGGTAAGGTTCATGCAGTCCCTCTCGATCAGCATTGCCACACGCGGGGCAGCGGCCTCCCGCTCAAACAGGCGATCAGCGGCTCCAGGGCATTTTGCAGCGTGCGGCCGTCCGAGGCCACGGCGCGCACCGCGAGCAGCCCGTTCCATGTGCTGGCACCCGCCGCGACTTGCACACCGCTCAGCAGGGCGCGCGCCTCCTCGAGACGCGCCGGCGCGTCGGGCGCCACGTAGAGGAGCAGGCCCAGGGCGCGGGCGCCATCGAGGGTTGCGCTGCGATCCAGGATGCTCGCGATCGGCCCGTTCGCTCGAAACGCATCGGCAAAGACGAGGCGGCCGTCGCGGCGCACGCGCCACGCGTCGTGCCACAGGCCGCAGTGCACGTCCTCGCCCATGGCAGCGCGTCCGAAGATCAGCATCTCAACGGCCAGCAGGGATGCATCGGTTGCCAGGTCCGCCTCGCTTCGGCGGTCGAGGCGTGCCCGGTCGAAGGCGATCGTCGCCTGCGGCAGCCACGCGAGCCGCGCGCCGGGACCCAGCTCCAGCCCGATGCGAATCTCGGTGGCGCCATCGCGCGCACGATAGATCTTTTCGGCAGCGGCGGAGGTGACGGTGGCTACCGCGCCCGCGGACAGGACCACCTCGACATCGATCCGGTCGCCGCCGGTGAGCCCGCCGGCGGTATTGAGAAGCACCGCCTCGGGCGGCTCCCCGCCGGGCTTCCTGGGAAAGCGCGCCCGCATCGCGCCGGACTGGCGCAGGTCGCGCAGGGCGGTGCCCTCGGCCGTATGCGCAAAGCCGAGGTGCACCGAGCCCTCGGTCCGCGGCAGCCAGGGCTGGGCCTGCAGCACGTGCGCTACTCCTCCCTGTCGTAGGTTGGGTCAACACCGGCGAAAGCCGGTGGCAGACCCAACATTCTCATGTTGATCGACCGGGCGTTGGGTCTTCCCGGCTTGCGCCGGGTTCGACCCAACCTACACCTTCACACCGTAAGGTAGCGCCGGACCTCGCTCTCGACCATCTCGGAGCCCTTGCCCGCCAGCACGACTTCGCCGCGTTCCAGCACCGCGTAGGTGTCGGCGAGCGAGCGGGCGAAGTCGAAATACTGCTCGACCAGCAGGATGGCCATCCTGCCCTGCTCGCGCAAATAGCCGATGGCGCGGCCGATGTCCTTGATGATGGAAGGCTGGATGCCTTCGGTCGGCTCGTCGAGCACGAGCAGGCTCGGCCGCATGACGAGGGCACGGGCGATGGCAAGCTGCTGCTGCTGGCCGCCGGAAAGATCGCCGCCGCGGCGGCCCAGCATGGTCTTCAGGACGGGAACAGCTCGAACAGCTCGTCGGAGACCTTGCGCTCCGCCGGGGGGAAGGCGGGCGAAGCCGGTCTCCAGGTTCTCGCGCACCGTGAGCAGCGGGAAGATCTCGCGCCCCTGCGGCACGCAGGCAATGCCGCGGCGCGCGCGCTCGTAGACCTGGAGCTGGGTGATGTCCTCGCCGTTGAAGAGGACGCGCCCGGAGCGCACCGGCTGGTGGCCCACGATGGCGCGCAAGAGCGAGCTCTTGCCGACGCCGTTGCGACCGAGGACGCAGGTGATCTTCCCCGGCTCGGCTGCAACCGAGACGCCGCGCAGGGCCTGCGCCGCGCCGTAGTAGAGATCGACCGCTTCGACCTCAGCACTGCGCACCTCCGAAGCCCGGGGTCTGTCTCCCCTCCACCTCTCCCCGACCCCTCCCACGGGGGGGAGGGGAGCGGCTCTACCCTCTTACCGCCCCAGATAAACCTCGATCACGCGCTCGTTGGCGCTCACCTCGTCGATGGAGCCTTCCGCCAGCACCGAGCCTTCGTGCAGCACGGTCACCTTCACGCCCAGCATGCGCACGAACTCCATGTCGTGCTCCACGACGATGACGGTGTGGCTCCTTGCGATGTCCTTCAGGAGCTCGGCGGTGGTCCTGGTCTCGGCGTCGGTCATGCCCGCGACCGGCTCGTCGACCAGGAGGAGCTTGGGGTCCTGGGCGATCAGCATGCCGACCTCGAGCCACTGCTTCTGTCCATGCGAGAGCGCGCCGGCCAGGCGGCGGCGGTGGTTCTGCAGGCCGATGGTCTCGAGCATCCGGCCGATGCGCTCGGCATCGCCGTTCGGGCGCCAGAACAGGTTCTTGCGCACCCTGCGGTCGCCCTCGAGCGCGAGGAGGACGTTGTCCTCCACGGTGTGGTTCTCGAACACGGTGGGCTTCTGGAACTTGCGGCCGATGCCGAGCTCAGCGATGGCCGCCTCGTCCTTGGTCGTGAGGTCGACGGTGCCGTTGTCGAACAGCACCTCACCCTCGTCGGGCCTGGTCTTGCCGGTGACGACATCCATCATGGTGGTCTTGCCGGCACCGTTGGGGCCGATGATGGCGCGCATCTCGCCGTGGGAGATGTCGAGTGCCAGGTTGTCGAGCGCGCGGAAGCCGTCGAAGCTCACCGTCACGCCGTCGAGGTAGAGGAGGCTTTGCGATGATGTGGCGCGGTTGGCGATCGCCGGGTTGATGGGCATGGGTTCACCCGCGGTTGGGCGACCCGCCCCCCTCGCCGTCGCAACGAGGTTCTGGGCGGAGTGGGCCTCGGGCGCGGTTGGGAAAGGAGCGGGGGGAGCGGGGATCGGCCTGTCGCGACGGCCGGGCAGCAGGCCAAGCACGCCGCGCGCGGCAGGAAGATCGTGACCAGGATGAAAAATCGCGCCGAGGACGAACAGCCAGTAGAGCGCGAGCGTGACCCCCACGAACGGAGTGCGGAAGAGCGCGACGAGGACGACCCCGAGCAGGGCCCCGAACGGCCACGGTCGCTCCAGGATGAGCCAGGCGACGCTGGCCAGGGCGATCAGCAGCGCCG
>CAVWWJ010000005.1:0-498953 GCA_963758625.1 uncultured Alphaproteobacteria bacterium
AGCCACGGACGGTCTCCACCTTGTCGAGCCTGATCAGCAGGCAGCCGTTCGCTGCCGCCCGGCGCGGCTGCGTGTAGGTGCCGCCGGGAAGCCGCACACGGCGCTCGAAGCGCCCCTGGGGCAGCTCCAGCCGGTGGATGACGGCCGTGTGCAACTCGCGCGGCAGCTCGCGCGTGCCCGCGATCACCAGGTCATGATCGACGATGGCCGCCTCCACCCGGTCCGGGTCCACGCCGGGCAGGGCGACCACGATGAGCAGCTCGGCGGCGGTCTCCAGGATGTCGACCGGCGGCTCCCAGGCCGGCGAGCGCGTCGCCGACGGGACCGGCCTGAAGACTCCCGGCGCAGGCGCTCGGCCTGCGCCAGCAGGGCGAACGCCTCCGACCACATCCAATCGCGGGGAAAGCTTCGGTCCATGTCTTTCAACGCCTGCTGTGGGGATGGGTTTATCCGAGGCGCCGTCCAGCGAACGGCACGTAGCGCAGAACCAGGGTGCTCGGCGGATAGTTAGCGCGTCTGCGTGCACACAGTCAGCAACGACGGGGGCGCGAAGACGATCAAGGTTTACGAGTGCCCCAACAACCGGAAGCCTTGCAGCATCCGGACGCCGGAATTGGCGCTGGTGCACGTCACGCCGCAGCTCGAGCGCGACGCGTCTGGCGACGGCACGCGCCCCACAGGCCGGCTCACGGGGTCCGTGACGCCCCCGGCGGTGCCGGAGAGGTTAAGCCTTATTCCGCTTCCGCGTAGAGCGCGTCGGCGCTCAGGATGTCGTAGAGCTGCGCCACCTTGCCCGCCAGGGGATGGCCCTGCCGGTCCACCTCGCTGCCTTCGCCGCGCAGATAGCTCGCTGCCACCTCGAGCTCCTCCTGCGAGGGCAGCCCGCACTCGAGGACGGCTGCGACCGTGGCGCCACTCACCTCCCCGGCGGCATGCCGCACCTTGGCCGAGGTCAATGGCGGGGATCGCGCGCTGCTTTCCTTCTGTCCCGGCATGTTGTCTGCGCCTCGCACAGGTTCATGGGACCTTGCAGGCTCATTTCCTGGTCGGACGTAGCGCGGAAAACATTGATCAGGGTCAACGTTGCCATTGCCGTAGATGTGGGGAAGGCGGCGAACCCGGGTTCGCCGCCTTGCCGCATCGCCGACAGCCGCGCTCAGCGCGCCTAGAAATCACACTCGGGGAACATGTTCTCGAGGCGAGCCTTGTTGCACGGCCCCGCGCCCAGCACGCACTCGTGATTGATCCGCGGCGGCGCATTGCCTGCCGTCCGCACGGCCAGGCTCTGGCTGATGGAGTAGGCTTTACACACCGTCTCTCCGCCGGCGCCACGCGTCTCGATGACGGCGAAAACCGTATGTCCGCGGCAGCGTAGATTGACGAGGGCGAACTGCTCCGCCTTGCCCGGTGAGATTCTCGAGGCAGGGCGGGGAGGGAGGCGGAGAGGACGGTGGCGGGGGCGGCGGTGAACGACCACCTTGGGCGGTGGCGGCGGTGGTTTCGGTGCAGGTGGCGGAGGCGGCTCGACGATCTTGGGCTTCTCCTCCGCGGGCGACGGCGGGTCCGCCGGATCGGGGCGGCAGAGGACGAGGGCGGTGACGAAGGACTCGTTGATGTCGATCATGGTGCGCGTCGCGCCCTGATCGGCCGCGGCGCACAGGCTTTTCGTGCGCGCGAGCGCAGTCAACAGCTCCTGGCGCATGGCCTCGCTCGGAATGCAGCTGGCCGCGCCCCTCGTTCTGCGCTGCGACGCGCACCCGCGCGTTGCTGAGCTTCGTCCCATCTTTCGAATGCTGGGTCTTGCCAGTCACCCTGCGCCGAGGCAAAGGGGAGCGAGCGGCGAGCAGCATTCCGAACGCGGCCCAATCGCGGCGTCACGCTCCCAGAGCGCTCCGGATCGGAGCCTCCGCCCCTGGCGCACGCCTCGCGTTCAAGTTCCCATAGGCGGGCATCACCATCTCGCCGTTCAGCTTGATCTTGATGCCGCGGTGCATGACATCGAGCAGCACCAGCAAGCGGTCCTTCTCATCGAGGTCGAGGATGGTGGCGATGAAGCCGTCGAACGGCCCGCCGGAAGAACCTGACCTCCTGGCCGACCTGATAGGGGGTCGGCGGACGACGATAGCGCCGTCGACCTCGCGCATCCTGAGGCCGGCGATGAACGCGTCGGTGATGAAGCTCGGATCTTCGCCGGTGCGCACCACCGTGCGCACGCCGTGCGTCGACTGAAGGGGATGCCAGCGCTTCAGGTCGGCGTTGGCCTGCACGAAGAGGTAGCCGGGAAACAGCGGTCGCAGCACGGACTCGACGCGGCGCGCGTGCGACCGGTGCCTGCGGATCATCGGGCAATAGGCGTTGAGCGCCTGGCGCTGCAGGTTCTCGAGCACCAGGCGTTCCCGGTGCGGATTGGTGTTGATGACGATCCACGGGTCAGTGGACGCCCGGCACACCTCCATGATCGAGACCCCCATCTGCGATCCTCTGGCGGACTTCGTTGTATAGTCCGCCGAGCACGATCATTCAAGCCGAGTGCCGGCCAGGGCGATTGGGTGAATCCGGAGGTGACACGCGGAGGGAATGCTGAATCTGTGGTGATCCTCTTGATTCGCGAGGGGGATGACCGGCATGGCGAGGGCGCGCACGACGGCAACGGCGGCGGAGGCATTCGACAGGATCGTCGATTTTCTCGAGTCGTTTGAGGAGCTTGACGATCCGCGGCAGCGAGGCAAGGTGCTCTATCCGCTCGACGAGGTGCTGCTGCTGGTCCTGCTCGGCGTCCTCGCGGGGTGCGAGAGCTGGGTGGAGATCGCCAAGTTCGGCGAGAAGAAGCTCGACCTGTTGCGGCGCTTCCGGCCGTTCAAGGACGGCACGCCGTCGCACGACCAGCTCGGCGAGCATCTTCGCTGTCCTCGACGCGGAGCAGTTCCAGCGCTGCTTCATCGCCTGGGTGTCGGGCCTGACCGGGCTCTCGGCCGACATCGTCGCCATCGACGGCAAGACGCTGCGGCGCTCGTATCAGGAAGGCGGAGCCAAGGCGCCGATCCACATGATCTCGGCGTGGTCATGCCGTCAGAACCTGGTGCTCGGCCAGACCAAGGTGGCGGCCAAGTCGAACGAGATCGTCGCCATTCCCCAGCTGCTGATGCGCTCACCATCAAGGGGGCCATCGTCACCATCGATGCCATGGGCTGCCAGCGCGAGATCGCGGCCAAGATCATCGCCAAAGAGGCCGACTACGTGCTGGCGCTGAAAGGCAACCAGGGCACGCTGCGCGACGACGTGGAGCTGCTCTTCACCGAGCAGAAAGCCCGCAAATACAAGGACATCGCGATCGACGCCCATGAGACGGTCGAGAAGAGCCATGGCCGCATCGAGACCCGTATCGTCATCGCCACGGCCGATATCGACTGGCTCAAGGCGGCCCACAAATGGCCGGGCTTGGCCAGCGTCGTGATGGTCGAAAGCCGACGCGAGAGCGCAGACAAATGCGAGCGCGAGCTGCGCTTCTACCTCTCCTCGCTGCCCGCCGATGCGCAACGCCTCGGCGACGCCGTGCGCTCCCACTGGGGCATCGAGAACGGCCTGCACTGGGTGATGGATATGGTGTTCCGCGACGACGAATGCCGTATCCGCAAGGCCAATGCGCCGGCCAACTTCGCCATCGTCAAGCACATGGCAAGCAACCTGCTGCGGCTCGCGCCAGGCAAGGACAGCCTGCGCGTCAAACGCAAACTCGCCGCCTGGGACGACGACTACCTCGCCGCCCTCGTCACAACGAAATAACGTTCACCCAATTCCCCAGGGCCATTCAAAGAATTCTGCCCGGTGACGATGGCGACGGCCTCGGCGCGGTCCTCGCGGAAGTTCTCGCGGGCCTCCGGCACCGAGAGGCCTCGGGAGCGGATCAGCCATAGCACCAGGTTTCGCAGGGCTGCGAGCGCACGGGCGCCGGCCCTGACGCGGCACCGATCCTCGTTCATCGACACGTCGCGAACCCAGTGCAGCTTGTTCTCGATGCCCCAATGGCCACGCGACAGGGCCAAGAGCCGCTCAGGCCCGGCTTCGGCGGCGGGCAGGCTGGTGACGATGTAGGCACTTCGACGCTGCGCTTGCCGCCGATTTGGCGCGTGCGCTCGATCCGGGCCACCTGGGCGGCGCCCGGCCATTGCAGATGCGGCACGACCTCGGCGCTCACCGAAATTGTGCGCGTCTCGAGCCGGCCGTGCTCCTTGCCGGCGGTCTCAGCCTCTGTCAGGTCAGGCGGCGCGCCCAACCCGCCCCCTGGCGCCGCCCCGTCGTGACCTGAGGGGGGAAAGATCGCCGAAGCTCTCGGCGATGTTGGCTTTCAGCTCGGGCTGGTTGTCTTTGACGACGAACAGATAGTGCCCGTTGGCGTCGCGGATGTGCCGACAGAGCTCGCGCTGGCAGAAGATTGCATCCCCGGTGATGACGGCACCGTCGAGCGGCAGCTCCTTGATGAGCGCCATCGCGGCCACAATCTCGTTCTGGTCGGGCGCGACCACCAGATCCCCGATCACGGCACCAAGGTCGGTCGCGAACGCGGACAGCACATGCAGCGCCTTGGCGTCTAGGCGCCGGCTGCCTTTGAGCGTCTTGCCGTCGATGGCGATGTGGCGTGCCCGGTCGTCTCCCAGAGCGAACTGACCGAGCACGGTCGCCAGGGCGTCGCCATCGAGCGACTTGAAAACGTAGTGATACGTCGCGTGGCAAGGCGCCTTGCCGTCCTCGATCCCGAGCAGGCGCAGGGCCTCCGGCTTCAAGCGCCGGCCCCAGCGAAAGATCGCCCTGAGATCATTGGCGCCGGCCAGCATCGCCCCGATCGAGATGCCGAGCAGCGACTGCAGCCTGTACTGCTGGCCCTGCAAACCACGCCTGTCCGGCACATCCCCGAGCGCACCCCACAATGTCCTGGTCATCGCCGTCACCTCCAAGTTGGTGACCGTGCGATAGAATCCGATTTGCTGGCCTTGTCAGCATGGCAAGGGTGCGGTTCTTTGAATCACCCTGTCAACGGTATACTTCCCCCTTGTCCCGACGCTCCTCAGCCATCACCAATCAACAGCTACAATGCCCTGAGGCGACATCATGGTGATCACGTAGATGAAAAGGGGAGAGTCCTGAGACCGAGTAAATCGGCCTCCTCGCTGAACTGAGTGGGTAAGGGCACGGCCCCCGGACGTGCGCTTTGAGCCTTTCCGGCATGGCAGCTGTTGGCCGTCGCGTCGAGGCCGGGTCAAGGTTGGCCGTCGCGCCGACCTCGACACGCGCTCGGCGCTTCCAGGCCACACCTTGACGCGGCCGAGCGCGGCGGCACTGTCGACGCCAACCGGACTTGGCGAGAGGGTTCTCCAATGCGCGACATCGATCTGATGCAGATGGCGCTCGGGTTGGTGCCGCCGTGGATGGTCAAGGCGGGCGCCTTCGACGCCGAGAGGCGCCGCCTCGATATTGAGATCGACTTCGCCAGAGGCGGCCGCTTCCCCTGCCCACAGTGCGGCGCGGCCGATTGCCCGGTGCACGACACGACCATGCAGGAGTGGCGGCACCTCGACTTCTTTCAGCACCAAGCCTTCCTGCATGCGCGCGTAGCCCGCATCGCCTGCCCCGACTGCGGCGTCAAACAGATCGCCGTGCCGTGGGCGAGACCCGGCTCCGGCTTCACGCTGCTGTTCGAGGCCTTCGTCATGACGCTCGTCACCGCCATGCCGGTGAGAGCCGCGGCCAGGCTCGTGGGCGAACACGACACCAAGCTGTGGCGTGTCCTCCATCATTGGGTAGAGCAGGCGCGTCAGCGCGCCGACTACGCCGACGTGAAGCGCGTCGCGATCGACGAAACAGCAGCCCGCCGCGGCCACGACTACGTCACGCTGTTCGTTGACATCGACAAACGCCGCGTGCTGTTCCTCGCCGACGGCCGTGACGCCAACACCATCGCCGCCTTCGCCGACGATCTCGAAGCCCACAACGGCGATGCCTCCCACATCAAGGAGGTCTGCATCGACATGAGCGGCGCCTTCATCAAGGGCGTCGGCCACAACCTCACCGAGGCCGAGGTCACCTTCGACAAGTTCCATGCCGTCAAGCTCGTCAACGACGCCGTCGAAAGCGTCCGGCGCGCCGAGAGCAAGGATCGGCCGGAGCTCAAGAGGAGCCGCTACCTCTGGCTCAAGAACGAACGCCACCTCTCCGCCGAGCAAAGCGCCAACCTCGATGCCCTCTCCAGTATGCATCTCAAAACCGCGCGTGCTTATCGGCTCCGCCTCGCCTTCCAGCAGATCTACGAGCAGCCCTCCCACGGCTGGGGCGAACTCTTCCTCGAGCGCTGGTACAGATGGGCCATCCGATCACGCCTCGAGCCCATCAAGGATGCCGCGCGAACCATCAGGCGCCACCGCGACGGCATCCTCAGATGGTTCAATTCCAAGATCGCCAATGGCCTCATAGAGGGCATCAATAGCCTCGTGCAGGCCGCCAAGGCCAAGGCCCGCGGCTACCGCTCCACCCGCAACCTCAAGGCCATCACCTACCTCATCGCCGGCAAATTGGACCTCAGACTACCCACTTGAAATAGCGCAGAGCCGTAAATCGAACGGCTCTGTATTTTCGGCTCTGTATTTTCTTTACCTTAAGTTTGCGTGCTCACGTGCACCGATGGACCTCGTCCCATCGACCCGCCACCAAGCCAGTCACGACCGGTCCAGCACCGAGTGGACATCCCATTCAGAAGCGTGTCGAGGTGATTACGCTCTGCAGACCTTTGCAAGCCGTCGTCGCCTCGACCTGGCCGCGGTGATCGCCGATCCGCTCCCCGACAAGCTATCGCGCGATGGTGACGGCACGCATGATGGCGATCGCCGCCGGCTACGAGGATGCCGACGACCTCGATGCGCTGCGCGATGATCCCGCGCTCATGATCGCCTGTGAGCGTGCGCCGGAGACCAGCCGCAGCATTCCGAGCCAGCCGACCATCTCGCGCCTGGAGAACCTCGCCGATACCCGGACGCTATACCGGATCGGCACCGGCTTCATCGATCTCTTCTGCCCCAGCTACGCCCGCCCGCCGGCATCGATCGTGCTCGACATCGTCATGCTGAAAGCGTGCTCGCCTTCGGCAAGACACCGACGACATGGTGCACGGCCAGCAGGAGCTGGCGCTGTTCAACACCCACGCGGGGGGCACATGCTTCCAGCCGATCCACATCTTCGAGGCGGGCTCGGGCAAGCCGATCCTGTCGCTGCTGCGGCCGGGCAAGCGGCCGTCGGGCGAGGAGATCGCGCGCGTGCTCGCCCATGTCATCTTTCGCTTCGCCGGCAATGGCCGCAGGTTGCCATCCTGGTGCGCGGAGACGGCCACTACTGCGCGCCGGAAGTGCTGGATTTGCTGCGCGAGAACCGCTGCGACTACATACTCGGACTATCCCGGAACAAGACCCTCGACGCGCTGGCCGAGCCGTGGCGCGAGCAGTGCCGGTGGCGTTGGGCGCCGAGCCTTGGCAAGGTGCGCCGCTTCCATCAATTCCAGTATGCGGCGGAGTCCTGGACGCACCAGGAGAAGGTGATCGCACGCGTCGAGGCGACCGATCTCGGCACCGACGCGCGCTTCGTCGTCACGAGCCTGACAGGCCGGGGCAAGCATCTCTATGAGAAGGTCTACTGCGCGCGCGGGACTGCGGAGAACCTGATCAAGGACATGAAGCTCAGCACGCGCTCCGACAAGACCGCGTGCTCGCTGGCAGGCCAACCAGTTCCGGCTCTTCCTGCACATGGGGGCCTACTGGCTCTTGCACTCGCTGCGCCGAAGCGGTCGCGCTGGCGCAGCGCCACCTTCGCCACCATCCGCAGCGTCTTCGTCAAGATCGCGGTGCGCGTCGAGGAGCTGAAGCGCTCGATCAAGCTCGCGTTCCCCCTCCATCTGCCGCACGCCGACGCACTGGCGCTGGTCACCGGCCGCCTCACCGCGCAGGGGCCGTGACCGACGCGGCCGCTGCCGCGCGAGCCCCGAGCCATCAACTCCAACGCGTCCCAAAGCGTCCTACCGCCGCCCCGCCCGTCAACCCGGCCGATCCCGCGCGCCCATCGCCAACCGCCTTCACAACGAGTGACTACGGCGAATAGATTGGGCTAACCGCATCGGAGCTGGAGCCGTACCATACCTACGACCGCGCCAGCGAGGAGTTCAAGATGAGGTTTCACGGAACTAGCCCAGGAGCTCGCTGTCGCAACCGCGGCGATGTACTTCAGCAAACCGCAAGCGCTGGGATGGCGTGAAGCACAGAAATCCTGCACGACAGCCTTGGGTCACACCCCCTGCCTCCTCCGTTGTCCGGCACAACCTGACTGCAAGCGGACGCTGCCGCGGGTATGTCCAAGCGCTGGCGAACCGGGCATCCTCCCTGGTGTCGCGGAAACTCAAGGCTCGACGACGTTGAACATCGCATCCGGCTCCTCGAGCATGCCGAGCAGCCGCGCCACGCCGGCGGCATCGCCTTCGACCTTGATGGCGCCGTCCGCAACCAGGCGCGAGAACGCCGCAGCCAGGCCGTCCTTGTCCATCTGCAAGGCCGCCAATGCGGAGCGACTGAGCGAGACCCGGGCCGTCGGCGTGCCGCGCGCTGCCCCCAGCAGATAGGTCATGGTGGCGTTCTCCAAGGTCATGGCCCAGCACTCGCCGGTGTCCGGGTTGTGCCACTCGATTTCCATGTTGAGACCGGCTGCCTCCTCGGCGTCGAGGCGAACGGCGAAGGTGTCGAGCAGCAGCTCCAGCGGCAGGGCCGAAACCATGTCCCGGCTGACATTGCGGCGGCGGCCCTTCGGCACGCCGTTGCGCAGCTCCTGGGCACCGAGCAGAAAGGCGTTGCGCCAGGTGGAGGACTCGGCCGCAAACCCGAGCTGCTCGAGGGCGTCGGCACACAGGGAGCGTGCTGCGTTATTCGTCGGCTGGGCAAAGACCAGGTGGTTGGTCACCTCGGCGACCCAGCGGTGCTCGCCGCGGGCGAAGTCGGCGCGGGCCCGCTCCAGCAGCGCCTCGGCGCCGCCCATGTAGTCGACGTAGCGTGGCCCCGCCTGCTCGGGCGGCAGGGCGTGGAGGTGGGCCGGGTTGCCGTCGTACCAGCCGAGGTAGTGCTGGACGATGGACTTCACGTTGTGGGAGACGGTGCCGTAGAAGCCCTGGTTGGCCCAGTGCAACGTCAGCGAAGCTGGCAGCTGCAGGGTCTCGGCGACCTCGATCCCGGTCAGGCCGCGGTTCATCAGGCGCACGGTCTGATCGTGCAGGTGCTTGTAGAGGTCGCGCTGCTGGCGCAGATGCGTCGAGATATTCTCCTGCCCCCAGGTCGGCCAGTTGTGCTGGGCGAGCACGACATCGGCGGTGGGAGCGTACCGGTCGAGAGCCTCGTGCAGATAGCGCGACCAGAGCCGCGCGTTGCGTACCTGGGAGCCCCGCAGCGGGCACAAATTGTGCAGCGTCTGGCAGCCGATCTCGGCGATGTTCAGCGCCCGGAGCCCGGGAAAGTGCATGAACATCTCCGACGGCGCCTCGCTTTCGAGCGCGAGGTGGAAGATGATTTCGACCCCGTCGATGACATGGGTCTCGGTGTCCCGCTCGATGGTCTGCGTCGGCGGCAGCAGGGTGATGGTACCTCTCGGCAGCGCCTTGCCGAGGCCGCAGTCGACTTGGCCGCGGGCGTGCCTCGGCAGCGATGCGCCGAATTGGAACATGCCGCGCCGGCCCATGGCGTTGCCGGCAATGACATTCTCCGACACCACGTGCCACATGAAGCCGCGCGGCGCGATGATGGGCACGCGCCGGGCTATTGCTTCGGCTTCGTCGACCACGCCGCGCGCGCCGCCAAAGTGGTCGACGTGGCTGTGTGAGTAGATCAGGCCGGTCACCGGCCGATCTCCGCGCTGCCGGCGGTAGAGGGCCAATGCGGCGGCCGCCGTCTCGGTGACCGTCAGCGGATCAATGATGATGACCCCCGTGTCGCCCTCGATGAAGGTTATGTTGGACACATCGAAGCCGCGCACCTGGTAGACCCGCTCGGTCACCTTGAACAGGCCGTGCGCCATGTTGAGGCGGGCCTG
Source organism: uncultured Alphaproteobacteria bacterium (assembly GCA_963758625.1). GTDB lineage: Bacteria > Pseudomonadota > Alphaproteobacteria > Rhizobiales > Hyphomicrobiaceae > AWTP1-13. The sequence continues at coordinate 10,105 of CAVWWJ010000005.1, forward strand.
CTGCCAGAGCCTGGGGTGCACGGTGGCTGCCGGCTGAGGATCGGAGAGGAAGGCGTAGTCGTGCAGGCTCCACACGATGCGACCCCGGCCATCGCGGATCTCGGCATCGGGCACCGTGGCGATGAAGCCGCGTTGCGCGTTGGCGAAGTCCTCATCGGCGAAGCCCGGGTTGGCCGCCCCTAGTAACCCCTCCCCGGAAATGGGAAGGGGCTCCGGCTGAGCTTGCTTCACGGCTGGCCCTCCGCTGCTGATGAGGCTTGCACTATTCCAGCTTGGCGCCGGAGGCTTTGATCATGCGCTCGATCACCGGAACCGCGGCCTCGAAGTCCCGGCGGAACTCCGCCGCCGTGCTGCCGACCGGCTGCAAGCCGAACGCTTCGAGCTGTGCCGCAATCATGACTTGCGCAGACGCGCGTCACGCGGATTTCGCCCATGCCCTTGTCCACCTCGACCTCGGCGACCGCAGCCACATAGGTAATTGCGTTGTTGTAGCGGAGGTAAGAGATGCCGCGTCCCTTCACGACTGGTCCGCTGGCGGCGCTTGGGTTCGGCCCTGGCCGCGCCTGCCATGCCGCCAGTCTCAGGAGATTCCGAGCTGCACTGCAGTGGCGGAGAGCCAGTTGAGGGTCGGCGCGAGCGGATATTGCACCAAATGCAGGCGCGCATACCAAATTGTATGCAGCATACGTGCGCCGGCGTCCCTCCGCCACGGGCCGGGCCGCACATCCGGCAGCCGATCTCTACGAGGAAACAGCGCGTTGTGTTGTACGATCGCACCTTCTCCCGGGTCTGGCATCGGTCTTGCGCATGCCGCACCGATAACTCGCCCGCAGTCAGCGCGCAGTTGCGTCACGAGGTGGCCCTAGGCCGGGGACGATGAAGACCACACCACCGAAGGAGGGAGCAAAGCGGATGCAGGCCGACGAAAATGCCGACGACAACACGGTGCTCGACGCTTACGTCGTTGCGGCATCGCAAATGCTCGGCCTGCGGGTCGAGCCCACATGGAAGCCGGCGGTGAAGGCGAACCTCGAGGCGAACCTGCGGCACGCAGCGGCGGTGGGCGAGACCGGGCTGCCCGACGAGGCGGAGCCGGCGCCGGTGTTCGGAGCCTGACCATGACCGGCTGGGACCCTTGGGCAACGGCTGCCGAGACGGCGCGCGCGGTCGCGGCTGGCGAGACGACGGCGCTGGCGGTGATCGAGGCGGCGCTGGCGCGCATCGAGGCGCGCAATCCCGTCCTCAACGCGTTCACGGCCGTCACGCGCGAGCGGGCGCTGGCCAGGGCGCGGGCCGTGGATGCGGCGCGGGCGCAGGGTGCCCCACCGGGGCCACTGGCGGGTGTGCCGTTCGCGGTCAAGAACCTGTTCGACGTAGCCGGCCTGCCGACACTCGCCGGCTCCAGGATCAACCGGGAGCGGGCTCCGGCGCCCGCCGATGCCACCCTGATCGAGCGGCTGGAGGCCGCGGGCGCCGTGCTCACCGGCGCCCTCAACATGGGGGAGTACGCCTACGACTTCACCGGCGAGAACGTGCACGACGGTCCCTCGCGCAACCCGCACGACACGGCGCACATGACGGGGGGGTCCTCGGGCGGCTCGGGCGGCGCGGTGGCGGGCGGGCTGGTGGCCATCGCACTGGGCTCCGACACCAACGGCTCCATTCGCGTGCCGTCATCGTTCTGCGGGCTCTTCGGCCTCAAGCCCACCTACGGCCGGCTGTCGCGGGCGCGCACGTTCCCGTTCGTGGCCAGCCTCGATCATGTAGGACCGCTGGCGCGCTCGGTGCGGGACCTGGCGCTGGCCTACGATGTCATGCAGGGCCACGACCCGGAGGACCCTGTCTCCTCGCAGCGGCCCGTGGAGCTGGCACTGCCCGGCCTCGACCGCGGCGCAGCCGGCCTGCGTATCGCCGTGGCAGGCGGCTACTTCCAGCGGGACGCCGCCCCCGAAGCGTTCGACGCGGTGTCGCGCATCGCCAGGGCGCTGGGCGTCACGCGGGAGATCGAGATCCCCGAGGCCGCGCGCGCCCGGTCGGCGGCCTTCGTCATCACCTCGGCCGAGAGCGGCGCCCTGCACCTCGACCGGCTGCGCACGCGCGCGGGCGACTTCGACCCGGCGGTGCGCGACCGTCTGATCGCCGGCGCCATGCTGCCGGCGTCTGTGGTGGTGAGGGCGCACAAGTTCCGCCGCTGGTATCAGACGCAGGTCCTGAAGCTGTTCGAAGGCGTCGACGCCATCCTGGCGCCGGCCACGCCGTTCCCCGCGCCGCGCATCGGCCAGACGACCACGACGCTCGGCGGGGCAGAGATGCCGCTGCGGCCCAACATCGGCATCTTCACCCAGCCCATCTCTTTCATCGGCCTGCCGGTGGTGGCCGTGCCGGTGCCCCTCGAGCCCTTGCCCATCGGCGTGCAGGTGATCGCCCCGCCGTGGCGCGAGGACGTGGCGCTGCGCATCGCCCATGCGCTGGAGCAGGCCGGCGCGGCCGTCGCGCCGCGTCCGCCCGGATAGGAGAAATGGGGATCCAAATGGAGATCGACCTGCCGGAGGTGGTGGCCGAGGTGCGCACTGCCTTCGAGCGCTACGAGCGGGCGCTGGCGACGAACGACGTGGCGACGCTGGACGAGCTGTTCCGTCGCGATGAGCGCACCATCCGCTACGGCATCGGCGAGAACCTCTATGGCTACGAGGCGATCGCCGGCTTCCGCGCGGCGCGCTCGCCCGCCGGTCTGGCGCGCGCACTCTCGGGCACCGTGATCACCACCTACGGTCGCGACCTCGCCGTCGCCTCGACCCTGTTCCATCGCGACACGGCGCCGGGTAAGGTCGGCCGCCAGATGCAGACCTGGGTGCGGTTCCCGGAGGGGTGGCGTGTCGTGGCCGCACATGTGAGCCTGATCGCTGCGCCTGTGGAAGCGCCGTCGTCGTCATGATCAAGAAGGGCCCTGCAACGGCGCGAGCGGGTGCCCGGAGAGCTGGCAACGGCGATATGCGAGCCCCCCGCTGGCGCCGAGGACGCTTGCGGGACGCCTGCGCGTGCAGCTCTCCGACGAGATCGTGCGCGGCGAGCTGGCTCCCGGCGTGGCGCTCGACGAGACGGAGATCGCACGCCGCTTCCAGGTGTCGCGCACCCCCGTGCGCGAGGCCATCCGCCTGCTCGGCGCCAGCGGCCTGGTCGACGCCCGGCCGCATCGCAGCGCCGTCGTGGCGCGCCCCGACAAGCCGCAGCTCTCGGCCATGTTCGAGGCGCTGCGCGAGTTGGAGGCGCTGTGCGCCGGACTGGCCGCCGAGCGCATGACGGCACGCGAGCTTGCAGCTCTGCGAGGCGTGCACGGCAAGCTGCTCGATGTGGCGCTTTCGGACGACCCGCAGCGCTATCACGAGCTCAACGAGGACTTCCACGTCAGGATCTACGCGGGCGCGCACAACCCGTACCTCGTCGACCTCACGCTGGCCACCCGCACGCGCATTGCGCCTTTCAGCCGCGCGCAGTTCCGCGCCGGTGGCCGTCTCGCCCTGTCGCACAAGGAGCATGCCCGCATCGTGGCCGCCATCGTGAGGCGGAGCGCGGAGAGGGCCACCGCGGCGATGCGGGCGCATATCGGATCGGTCTACGACGCCTATATCGACTATCGGCCGGCCTGATCGGAGGGCCACGCCTGTCTTCCCGGAATTGCGCCCCGGATCAAAGTCCGGGGCAGGCTCCGCGCAATCTCCGGGACCCAGGGCCAAGGGGAAAGGCCCGGGGAAGGACCTGGCGCTTGTGATCCTGGGTGCCGGCTCTCGCGCGGTCGCGCGAGGCCGGCATGACAGCAGGACCACCCGGCTACTGCGGCCACGCTGCCAGGGGGGCGAGAGCTGCAACGTGTCTAGGCACGCATGCCAAATTGTATGCAATCTGACATGCATGTCATCCGCGAGCGAGTGCCGGTGCCGCGTAGTGGCGGAGCAGGTTTTCTAGGTGGTTTCTCGAGTTACCGCCATCCCGTCGGAGGTCCGGCGCGGATGGCATGGGCCTTGCGGTGAGCCTCCAGGTTGTCGACGGGCTCGGGCAAGTCCGTCACCGCCTATGCCGTGATGCGCATCCTCGACCGGGCCGGGCGCATAGCCGGGGGATCGGTGCGTTTCACGGGGATCGACGTGCGCCAGGCCAGCGAGCGCGAGATGCGCTCCTTGCGCGGGCGCGAGGTCTCCATGGTCTTCCAGAATCCGCGCGCGGCGCTGAACCCGATCCGCAAGGTGGGCCGCCAGATCGAGGACGTGCTACGCCAGCACGCCCAGGCCGGCTCCAACGACAAGACCGACAAGGCCATTGCGCTCCTGGATCAGGTCCGCATCGCGCAGCCCGCGGAGCGTTATCATGCCTACCCGTTCGAGCTGTCGGGGGGCATGTGCCAGCGCATCGTTATCGCTCTGGCGCTCGCCTGCCGGCCGCAGCTGCTGATCGCCGACGAGCCAACCACGGGCCTCAACGTCACCACGCAGAAGACCGTGATGGACCTGATCGTGGAGCTGACGCGGCAGCGGGCGATGTCCACCCTGCTCATCACCCACGACCTCGGACTGGCGGCGGCCTATTGCGACCGCGTGGTGGTGATGGAGAAGGGTCGGGTGGTCGAAACCGCACCATCGGCGAGCATCTTCAAGGCACCGGCGCACGCCTATACCCGGAAGCTGATGCGGGCCACACCGCGCCCTGGCGTGGCGCTCGGCGATCTCTTGCCGGAAGGCGAGACGCCGGCGACGGTGGCGGCGGTATCGGGTCCGGGGGTCAGACCCCTCGCCACCGCGGCGGTGGTCTCGACGACCGGCCGGTGCGAGGGGTCTGACCCCCGCTCACGGCCGCTGCTGGTGGTGAAGGACCTGGTCAAGGAGTATCCGCGCAAGGGGCTCAACGAACCGCTCTCCAGGTTGCTGCGCTTCAACGCCGGCACCGCGAAGGAACCCGCCACGTTCCGCGCCGTCGACGCCATCAGCTTCAGCATCGGCCGCGGCGAGAGCGTCGGGCTCGTCGGCGAGTCCGGCTGCGGCAAGTCCACAACGTCGACCATGCTCATGCGCCTGATCGACGCGACCTCGGGCCGAATCGTCTTCGACGAGGAGGACATCGGCGCGATCCCGGCCAAGCGTTTCGCCAGACTGCCGCTGCGCAAGCGCATCCAGATGGTGTTCCAGGACCCCACCGACAGCCTCAACCCGCGCTTTACCGCCGCCCGCGCCATCGCCGACCCGATCCTGCGGCTGGGCGCCATCAGGGGCAGGAAGGCCGTGCGGGCGCGCTGCGAGGAGCTGGCGCGCCAGGTGGGGCTGCCCGTCGAGCTGCTCGACCGCTTCCCGCACCAGCTCTCTGGCGGGCAGAAGGCGCGCGTGGGGATCGCCCGGGCGATCGCGCTCAACCCGGACCTTGTGATTCTCGACGAGCCCACGGCGGCGCTCGACGTATCGGTGCAGGCCGTGGTGCTGAACCTGCTGCAGGCGCTCAAGAAGCAGCTCGGCATGAGCTATCTGTTCGTGTCGCACGACCTCAACGTGGTACGTCTGCTCTGCGACCGGGTGCTCGTAATGCGCGCCGGCAGGATCGTGGAGCAGGGACCGACCGAGCGGGTGATGACGGCGCCCGAGTCGGACTATACGCGTGAGCTGCTCGCCGCCGCCCCAAATCCCCCGGTGTAGGTAGGCGAAACGGGCGAGACGGGAGAGCCGCGTGACAGAAACGGTCGCCCAGTTGCTCGGCATGCATCGATCCGGCGCGATGCCGCTCGCCGAGACGATCGCGCGCACCTACGCGCGCATCCGTGCGGCCGACGACCCGGCGATCTTCATTACCCTGCGCGACGAGGCGTCAGTGCTCGCCGATGCAGCGGAGCTGGAAGCGGGGAGCGACCGGCACCTGCCTCTCTATGGGATACCGGTCGCCGTCAAGGACAACATCGACGTGGCGCGCCTGCCGACTACGGCAGGCTGCCCCGCGTTCGCGTATGCGCCCGGCGAGGACGCCGCCTCGGTTGCGCGCCTCCGGCAGGCCGGCGCACTCGTCATCGGCAAGACCAACCTCGATCAGTTCGCCACCGGGCTCGTGGGCGTCCGGTCGCCCTACGGCATCCCGCGCAACCCTCTGCGTCCCGACCTCATTCCGGGCGGTTCGAGCTCGGGGTCGGCGGTGGCCGTAGCGCGGGGCATCGTGCCGCTGGCCCTGGGCTCCGACACGGCCGGCTCGGGTCGCGTCCCGGCGGCACTCAACAACATCGTCGGCCTCAAGCCGACCCTGGGGCTCGTCTCGACGGCGGGCGTGGTGCCCGCCTGCCGCTCCCTCGATTGCGTGTCGATCTTCGCTTTGACCGTCGAGGATGCGCTCGTTGCGCTGCAGGTCATGGCGGGCCCCGACGAGCGCGATCCGTTCTCGCGGGCATTCAGGCCGGGTGCCCCGGGAGCGATGTCCGCAGTGCCGCCTGCCTTGCGCGTCGGGGTGCCGCGCCCGGCGGACCGCTTCTTTCTGGGCGATGCAGGGGCGGCGGCCGCGTTCCGTGAGGCGGAGCGGCTCTGCTGCGCTCTGGGCGCCAGGCTCGTCGAGATGGATCTGTCGCCCTTCCTCGAGACTGCGCAGCTGCTCTACGAGGGCCCCTGGGTGGCCGAGCGCACGGCGGCCGTGGGCGAGTTCATCGCGCGCCGGCCGGACGAGGTGCATCCGGTCACGCGTGCGATCATTGCCCAGGGGAATGCAGAAGTCGGCGGTCGATGTCTATCGCGCCTTCTACGCCCTGGCGGAGTTGCGCGCCGCATGCCGCCGCGCGCTCGCCGCCATCGACCTCATGATGGTGCCGACGATGCCGGCGGCGTGCACGGTGGCCGCCGTCGAGGCCGATCCGATCGGGCTCAACGCCAGGCTCGGCACCTACACCAATTTCGTCAACCTCCTCGATCTCGCGGGCCTCGCGGTGCCCGCGTCGCTGGCCTCCGATGGCACGCCTTTCGGCGTAACTTTTTTGGCGCCGGCCGGCCAGGATGCTTTCCTCGCAAGCTTCGGCGCCGCGTTCCATGCCAGTACCGAGCTCCCCCTCGGAGCGCTCGCCATGCCCCAGCCGGCGTACGTGGCGCCGCCCCCGACTGCGCGACCGGGCGAGGTGGTCATTGCCGTCGTTGGCGCCCACATGGCGGGAATGCCGCTCAACCACGAGCTCAAGGACCTCGGCGCACGTTTCCTCGAGGCGACCAGGACCAGCGGCGAATACCGCCTGTTCGCCATCGAAGAAGGAGCAATGCCCCGACCCGGTCTGTTGCGGGCACCGGCCGGCGCGGCCATCGAGGTGGAGCTGTGGGCCGTGCCGGCGGACACGCTCGGCTGGCTCGTCGCCGCCGTTGCCCCGCCGCTGTCGATCGGCACGGTGCGCCTGCAGGGCGGCCGCCAGGTCAAGGGATTCCTCGCCGAAGCGGAGGGCGTCAGAGGCGCGCAGGACATAACAGCGTTCGGCGGCTGGCGCAGTTTCGTCGCGGGGCAGAGCGCCAAGCCAACCCGACGCTGACCTCGCGGCCGCTCGCGCTCGGAATCGAGACGGCGCCGATCCGGGCCAAGATGTGGGTGCGCGTCCGAGCCGTTTTCGCTACAGATGGAGCGCCCGGAACGCGTCACGCGAGGAGAAATACGGTGGATGCAGATTCGCTGAAGGCCCTGCAGGCTCCGCTGAAGGCGCGCTACAAGGCCGATCCGGCCGCCGCCGTGATCACGCTGCGCGCCAAGGGCTCGCTCGACCAGGAGGGCGTCGCCTGCAAGGTCGAGACCGGGCGGGCGCTCGCGGTCGCGGGGCTGCATCCGGCCACGGGCGGCTCCGGGCTCGAGCTCTGCTCGGGTGACATGCTGCTCGAGGCCCTGGTCGCCTGTGCCGGCGTCACGCTGAAGGCCGTCGCCACGGCCCTGTCGGTGCCGCTCAATCCGCCCGTGTCTTCGCCGAGGGCGATCTCGATTTCCGCGGCACGCTGGGCGTCGACAAGTCGGCGAGCGTAGGCTTCCAGTCCATCCGCCTGCGGCTCGAGGTGGACAGCCCGGCCGATGCCGAGACGCTGGCGCAGCTCTTCAAGCTCACCGAGCGCTACTGCGTCGTGTTGCAGACATTGACAGGCTCGGCAAAGCTGTCGACCGAGCTGTCGAATGTCCATGCGCACCCTGCGCAAGGCGCGCCTTGAGCTCGGAGGTTCTCGCCGTCCGCCGTCGCAGTATCGGTCTACTCCGCAGCGGGCAGGCCGGCGGCCTTTGCCACGGCCGCTTTCGCCGTGAGCCCGGGATGCCCGGCGAAGAGACGGCTGCCGCGCCCGAAGAGCTTGTCGCGCAGCGTGCCTGCGGCGTACTCCTTCTTGTACACGCCCCGGCGCTGCAGCTCCGGCACCAGCAGCATAGCGATGTCGGTGAACGTCTCGGGCATCACGACGGAGCAGAGGTTGAAGCCGTCGGCGCCGGTCTCCTCGATCCAGGATTGCAGCTCGTCGGCGACTGTCGACGGCGACCCCGCCGTGATCGGGCCGCGTCCGCCGATTGCCACCCAGTCTGCAAGCTCCCGCACCGTCCACGTCCTCTTGGGATCGGCGGAGCTGAACGTCTCGACAAAGGATTGCCCGGCGTTGGTCCGCACATAGTGAAGCGGGTCGTCGAGCCGGTGTTTGCCGAAGTCGATGCCGGACCAACCCGACATGAGAGCGAGCGCCCCGACATGATCCACGCGGCTCTTGTAGTCCGCGAGCTTCCGTTGCGCGTCGGCGTCGCTCTCGGCCACCACAACGGTGTGCATGTTGAAGATCGAGAGATCGTCGGGGCGCCTCCCATGCTCGACCGCGGCCGCACGGATGCTGTCGACGAAGCCGCGCAGGATCGCCTTGCTGGGCGCACCGGTGAAGACCGCCTCTGCGTGCCGCGCGCAGAAGCGGCGTCCGCGCGTCGAGCCCCCGGCCTGGAAGATGACGGGCGTGCGTTGCGGCGAAGGCTCGCAGAGGTGAATGCCATCGACCTGGAAATGCTGCCCGCGATGGCGGATGTCGTGCACCTTGGCCGGGTCGGCGTAGATGCCGGCGAGCTTGTCGCGCCGGACAGCGTCGTCCTCCCAGCTCCCCTCCCAGAGCTTGTAGCAGACCTCCAGATACTCGTCGGCGAAGTCGTAGCGCTCGTCGTGCTCGCGCAGCGCCGGACGCCCGAAGGCGCGTGCACCGCTGTCGAGATAGGAGGTCACCACGTTCCAGGCGATCCGCCCCTCGGTCAGTTGATCGAGCGTCGACATGCGGCGTGCGAACGTATAGGGGTGCTCGTAGCTGACCGAGGCAGTCACGCCGAAGCCCAGGTGCCGCGTGACGAGCGCCATCGCAGGCACGAGCAGCAGCGGGTCGTTGACCGGAACCTGCGCTGCCGAGCGAAGCGCGGCGTCGACGCTGCCGTTGATCACATCGTAGGTGCCGATGACGTCGGCGAGGAACAGCACATCGAAGCGCGCGGCCTCGAGGGTCCGGGCCAGCTCCGCCCAGTGATGCACATTGCCGTAGTCGGCACTGCGGTCGCGAGGATTCCGCCACTGGCCCGGCGCCATATGCCCTACGCAGTTCATAGAGAACGCGTTGAGGCGCATCTCCTTTCTCTTCACCGGCTCCTCCGTGCAAGCTGAAAAAGCCTAAAGCACTTTCCACTTCATGTGGAGTCGCGCAAGGCAGATATGGTGGCGCGTATGGATTTGCTTCGCGTCCAGATCGGCACGGGTGCGTGCCACAACCACCAACGTCATCCCGGCGCCGCTTGCGAGCGAAGCGAGCAAGCGGGAAACGGCCGGGACCCATGCACCTGGCAGCTTGTTCTCGGACGGCCAGGACGTGCGACGATTGCCGCGGGCACCCGAACGAAAGCCGTGCTTGCTTGGAGGCGCATGGGTCCCGGCCCGGCCTGCGCCGGGGCGGGAGAGTGCGAACGCAACTGTGGAGAATGATAGAACCATAGCAAACCAGCGTCACCATGTCCAGATGATCGGTTAGCGGATGGTTAATGAAGCGTTGTGCAGCGGCGATAGGGCTCCCTCTCAGGTGCGCCTGCAGGTCGCGGAATCAGGCGTCGCTGGTCCCGCCATTGGCTCCGATCGGCCCGCCGACGCTGTCGCGGTCGAATGACACGCCCTTGACGATGGCGAAGATCGGCACCCCCGGGGCAATCCCGAGCTGCTCCGCCGACCAGCGCGTCAGGCGCGCAACCAGCGCCTCGCCGTTGCAGTCGACGCGCACCTCGACAATGGCCTCTGCGTAGGGCGCCACGTCGGCCACCACGCCCGGCAGCACGTTGAGGGCGCTGATCTCCACGGGCGTGATCCTCGCCAGGATCACGTCGCGCGCGCGCACCTGGAGTCTCAGCCGGGCGCCCACCGGCGCGTCAATGCGGTGCAACCGCCACTGTCCCGCGCGCGAGGCGAGCTCGGTGAGGCCGGCGGCGGCGTCGTGCCGCTCCACTGTGGCCTCGATCACGGCGCCGGCGTCGGCATGGCCGGTCAGCGTCGAGAAGTCGAGCCGCTGCATGATGTCCTGGGCCGGTCCGACCGTGGCGACCTTGCCGTCAGCGATCAGCACAATCGTGGTTGCGAGCCGCGCCACCTCGGCAACCGAATGGCTCACGTAGACGATGGGCACCTTGCTCTGGTCGCGCAGGCGCTCGATGTAGGGCAGGATCTCGGCTTTGCGGTCCTCGTCGAGCGAGGCGAGCGGCTCGTCCATGAGCAGGAGGCGCGGGTCGGCCAGGAGAGCGCGGCCGATGGCGACGCGCTGCTTCTCGCCGCCCGACAGCTTGCCCGGGCGCCGGTCGACGAGATGGCCGATGCCGAGCAGGTCCACCACGCGCGCGAAGTCCTCGCCCGGCTTGCGCAGGCCGGCGAACCAGCGGCCGTAGAGCAGGTTCTGGCGCACGGTGAGGTGCGGGAACAGCCGCCCCTCCTGGAACACGTAGCCGACGCGGCGCCGGTGGCGCGGCACGCGGATGCCGCACGCGGTATCGTCGAGCACGATGCCGTCGATCTCGATGCGTGCGCGATCGGGCCGCGAGAGGCCCGCGATGATGTTGATGATCGAGGTCTTGCCGGAGCCGGACCGCCCGAACAGCGCGATGAGGCCGCCCTCCGCCTCGAATCTCGCATCGAGCAGGAAGGCACCCAGGCGATGCCTGATGTCGACCGCGAGCGTCATTCCACGTCGAGCCGCCGGTTGGCGAAGCGTGCCATCACCTCCGACGCCAGCAGCGCCAGCATGGCGATGGCGATGGCGACGAGCGTGAGCCGGAAGGCGCCCGCATCCCCGCCCGGCACCTGCGTGAAGGTGTAGATGGCCGACGGGAGCGTCTGCGTCTCGCCGGGAATATTGGACACGAACGTGATGGTGGCGCCGAACTCGCCCATGGCCTTGGCAAACGCCAGGATCATGCCGGCGATGATGCCTGGCACGATCAACGGCAGGGTCACGGTCAGGAACACCCAGCCGCGGCTCGCGCCCAGCGTGCCCGCGGCCTCCTCCAGCTTCCTGTCGACCGCCTCGATGGAGAGACGGATGGCGCGCACCATCAGCGGGAACCCCATGATGCCGCAGGCGAGCGCCGCCCCGGTCCACCGGAACGAGAGGACGATGCCGAAGTTGTCCGCCAGGAACGCGCCGATCGGTCCCCGCCGCCCGAACAGAATGAGCAGGATATAGCCCGTCACGACCGGCGGCAGGATCAGCGGCATCAGCACCAGCCCGTTGAGGAGCGTCAGGCCCCAGAAGCGCCCGCGCGCCAGCACCATGGCGATGGCTACACCGAACGGCAGGCTGACCAGGGTGGCGACCGTCGCCACCTTGAGGCTCAGCTGCACGGCGGTCCACTCGTCGGGACTGAGGCTCAACCACTCCATGCGAGAGCACCGAGCAAGGGTCCGGCCAAGTCGCAGACGCACACCACCGTCACGACGGCCCGAGGCCGAGGACGCTGAACCCCTCAGCCTCGAACAGGAACCTCGCCTTGCTCGACCTGATATAGGCAAGGAACGCCGCGGCGTCGGGGTGGGTCGCTCCTGCCAGGAGCGCGGCCGGATAGACGATCGGCGGGTGCGTGTCCTCCGGGAACGTCCCGATGATCGTCACGCCCTTCTCCGAGAAGGCGTCCGTCGCATAGACGATGCCAGCCGGCGCCTCGCCGCGCGCCACCAGGAGCAGCGCCGCGCGCACGTTCTCGGCCTGCGCCAGCTTGCCCGCGACCTTGTCCCATACCCCGAGCTTCTCGAGCGACGCCTTGCCGTACCTGCCGGCCGGGACCGACACAACGTCGGCCATCGCCAGGCGCCCGTCGCCGATCACCTTGGCGATGTCGAAGCCGGGCTCGATGACGACGGCCTTCGCCTTGTCCTTGGGCGCGATCAGCACGATGCGGTTGCCGAGCAGGTTGAAGCGCGTCCCGGCCTTGACCAGGTTCTTGCTCTCGACGTAGTCCATCCACGGGATGTCGGCGGAGATGAAGACCTGCGCCGGCGCACCGTTCTCGATCTGCTTGGCCAGCGCCGGGCTCGACGCATAGGAGATCCTGGCCGACTTGCCGGTCTCCTTCTTCCACTGCGCGTTGATGTTATCCAGCGCGTTCTTGAGACTTGCGGCCGCGAACACGAGGAGGTCGCCGCTCTCACTCTGGGCCGATGCCGGCTGCGGCGAACCCGAGGCGAGCGCGGCCGCCGCGGCGAGGACCAGCATGCGCCCGGGCAGTCTGCGTCTCATGAAGTCCATGTCGGCTCTCCTCGAGTTCAACGCGTGCCGCATCGATGGATACAAGCACACTTCGGCGCTATGTTCTAACTAATATCTCGAACTCCAGACCAGCGAGGACGATGAAGGAAGCGCGTCATGCCCCATCCGAAGTTTGCACGTCCGACTGCCTGCATTTATCTATCTGCACTTGCGCTGCTCATGCCGCCGCCGGTTTGGGCAAAGGACGCCAAGCGCACGATCACCAACTCCGCCGGCCGCCACGTCGAGATACCCCATCAGATATCGCGGGTGCTCGCCGCTGGACCGCCGGGATAACGGGTCAGACTGCGGCGGCGCGCAGGGCGGCCGTGGCCTGGCGGTCGACCGACCCGTCGGCGGTGATGGCGACGCCGTAGCGCGCGCGTGCCGCCGCAGGTGAGACGAGGCCCAGGCGCACGTCGCTGGCCACCGCCGCCGGGTCACGCAGCAGCGGATCGCCGAGGCCGCCGCCGCCGGGCATGCTGATGACCACGCGGTCGCCCTTGGGCACCGTCTGCAGACCCTTGCCCTTGAGCGCGCGGCCCGACGCCAGCACCACCGAGCCGGCGGCGCCGTCGCGGCCGCCATCGCGCCCGCGCGGGGGATGATCGATGCGGTCGTAGAAGGCGCTGAGCGCGAAGGGCGCCGGATCGAGGCAGCCGACCTCCATCACCTGGCCCAGGCCGCCGCGGAAGCGGCCCGCGCCACCCGAATCTGGGCAGTACTCCTTGCGCCAGATCACGAGCGGCGAGAGCGACTCGTTGACCTCGCAAGGCATGTTGCGCACGCCGCTCGGGAACGCGGTGGCCGAGAGGCCGTCTTTGCCGGGACGCGCCCCGGTGCCGCCGGAATGGAAGCTCAGCACAGCGAAGGGGCGCGCATGGGCGCCGTCGGCGGCGTCGGAGTCGGTGCGGCCGGGCCCGCCCATGGCGAACAGGTTCCACAGGCACGAGGTACCCTCGGCCGGCACGCCGCCGCCCAGCGCCTGCTCGAGGCAGCCGAACACCACGTCGGGCAGCATCTGGCCGGTGACGTGGCGCGTGGAGACCGGCGCCGGCGGCAAGGCATTGAGGATCGAGCCCTCCGGCGCCGTCACGCGGATCGTCGAGAGCGAGCCCTCGTTGTTGGGCACCCTGGGCGCCACGATGCACTTCACGCCGAACGAGGTGTAGGCCTCCGTGTAGCAGATCGGCACGTTGATGCCGTAGGCCGAGGCCGGCGAGGTGCCCTCAAAATCGACGTCGATGCCGCTCTCGCCGATGGTCATGCTGGCGACGAGGTCGACCGGCCGCTCGTAGCCGTCGACGCGCATGGCAAAGCGATAGCGGCCCGGCCTGATCCGGCGGATCGCCTCCAGCGACGCCTGCCGCGACCGCTCGAGGATGTGGCGCCCCAGCCGCTCCAGATCGTCGATGGCGAACTCGTCCATCATGGCGACGAGCCGGCGCGAGCCGATCTCGTTGCAGGCGGCGAGCGAGTAGAGGTCGCCCACCACCTGCACCGGCTCGCGCACGTTGGCGCGCACGATCTCGATCAGCGTCTCGTCGACCACGCCGGCGCGAGCGAACCGCATCAGCGGGATGTAGAGGCCCTCCTCATAGACCTCGCGCGCGTCGGGCGTCATGCCGCGCCCGCCGATGTCGACCACGTGGCAGGTGCTGGCGAACAGGGCGGCCGGCTTGCCGCGATGGAAAGTGGGCGTCACGAAGGTGAAGTCGTGCAGATGGCCGGTGCCCTTCCAGGGATCGTTGGTGAGGAAAACGTCGCCGTCCTGCATGGTGTGGACGGGGAACCTCGCCAGGAAATGGCGCACGGAGCGCGCCATCGAGTTGACATGCCCGGGCGTGCCGGTAACGGCCTGCGCCAGCATGGCGCCGCCGAGATCGAACACGCCGGCGGAGAGATCGCCGGCCTCCCGGGTGGAGGTGGAGAAGCCGGTGCGGACGAGCGCCAGCGCCTGCTCCTCGACCACGGCAATCAGGCGGTCCCACATGAGCTGCAGGCGGATGGGCGAGAGCGGGTCGTTGGCCTTCATGGCGTGTTCTCCCTGTCGAGGATGATCGCGCCCAGCGCATTGATGCGGGCAACGAAGCCTCGAGGCACGATGGTGGTGGTCTCGTCCTCGGCGATCACGGCCGGTCCGGGGACGACACTGCCGGGATCGAGGTCGCCGCGGCGCCAGACGCCGACCTCCTGCAGGTCGAGATCCGTGGCCGAGAACAGGAGGCGCCTTCCCCCCGCGGGCGCCGGCCGGTCCGGCGGCTGCAGCGGACACGGAGGCTGCGGCTCCTGGGCGGCGGCGAGCCGCAGCGTCCAGCTCGTAATCTCCACGTCGAGACCCGGAATGCTGCGCCCGAAGGTCGCCGCGTAGGTCTCCTCGAACAGCGCCGCCAACCCGGCGCGCGAGCCCAGATCGAAGCCGCCTACCGGCAGGCTCACGGTGAGCTCGTGGCCCTGGCCGCGATAGCGCATGTCGGCGCTCCGCGTCTCGATCAAAGTCGGCATCCGGAGCGCCGGCCCTGACGACCGCCTCGGCCTCCGCGCGCATCTCGGCGAACAGGGCGGCGAGGAAGGCGGCATCGAAGCTGGCGTCGAGTCTGGCATAGCGGCTGCGCGCCACCTCGTAGGCGACGGGCGCGCGCAGGAAGCCCCAGGCCGAGCCGACGCCGGCACCGGCGGGGATCAGCACGCGGCGGAGCCCGAGCTTCTCCGCGAGCCGCGCGGCATGCAGCGGCGCGGCGCCGCCGAACGCGATCAGCGTGCGCCCATCCAGCTCTTTGCCGCGCTCTACCGCGTGCACGCGCGCCGCGTTGGCCATGTTCTCCTCCACGACCTCGCTGATGCCGAACGCGGCCTCCAGCCGCTCGAGCCCGAGCAGCGTGCCCACCGCCGCGTCGATCGCCGCGCCCGCCAGATCGGGGCGAAGTGCAATGCTGCCGCCGGCAAAATAGGCGGGGTCGATGCGGCCGAGGACAACGTCGGCGTCCGTCACCGTGGCGTCCACGCCGCCGCGGTCGTAGCAGGCGGGCCCGGGCTCGGCACCGGCGCTCTCGGGCCCGACCGTAACGCGCGACATCTCGTCGACCCTGGCGATAGAGCCGCCGCCGGCGCCGATCTCCACCATCTCGATCACGGGGATGCGCAGGGGCAGGCCGCTGCCCTTGAGGAAGCGGTATTGCCGCGCCACCTCGAAGGTGCGCGAATGTTGCGGCTCGCCATCGTCGATCAGGCAGATCTTCGCGGTGGTGCCGCCCATGTCGAAGGAGAGCACCCGGTCGAGCCCGCACTGCCGCGCAAGCCCCGCCGCCAGAATGGCCCCGCCCGCAGGTCCGGACTCCACCAGCCGGACTGGGAACCGGCGCGCCGTCGCCAGGGTCGTGAGGCCGCCGCCGGAGGTCATCAGCAGGAGCGGGCAGGCGAAGCCGCGCGCGGCCAGCGCCTTATCGAGGCGGCCGAGGTAGCGATCGATCACCGGTTGCACGTAGGCGTTGGCCACTGCCGTGGACCAGCGCTCGTACTCGCGGATCTCGGGCGAGACCTCGCTCGAGAGGCTGATTGCCAGGTGCGGCAGCAGCCCGGCCAGGATGTCGCGCGTGCGCCGCTCGTGGCGCCCATCGACATAGGCGTGCATGTAGCCGATGGCGACCGACTTGATCGCGGCTCGCTCCAGCGTGGCGGCGACGGCGCGCACCGCCTCCTCGTCGAGCGGGATCAGCACGTTGCCCTGGGCGTCGAGGCGCTCGGGCACGCCGAAGCGCAGGTCGCGCGGCACCAGCGGCGCGGGCTTGTCCATGAGGATGTCGTACTGCTCGAAGCGGTTCTCGTAGGCCATCTCGATGGAGTCGCGGAAGCCCTGCGTGACGAGCAGCGCCGTCCTGGCGCCCTTGCGCTCGATGATGGCGTTGGTGGCGAGCGTGGTGCCGTGAATGATGACCCCGATATCACCCGGCACCAAGCCCGCCTCGCCGAGGATGCGCTCGATGCCGGTGAGCACCCCCTCCTCCGGCGCGCGCGGGGTGGTGAGCAGCTTGGTGCTGAGCTGGCGGTCCCCGTGCTCCAGGGCGAGGTCGGTGAAGGTGCCGCCGATGTCGACGGCGAGACGCGCTTTGGCCATTCCCTGTGCCGCCCCTATGCCGTCATGGGTTGGATGTTGTGCAGCTTTGGCGTTGGGCCGGGGCAAACGTTGGATCAGGCAAGGGCATGCGATGGATCTCGGCGCTCATGGTGCTGCCCGTTGACGGCGATCAGGGCCGACAATGTATAGCCTCCCGACGCCGAAGGAAGGCGCTCTTTCAGGCCGATCTCTGCGAGCTTCACTTGGCCGTCGTCTTGTCGGTCGTCCTGTCCGGCGCCGGCTCGGTGAGCGCGCCATCGTGCCCCCGCGGAAGCGCGGCGCCAGACGGCACCCTATTTGACCTCGCTCGGAACGGCCGCGGGCGGCGCCCGGCTCTCCACGATCGGCTGGGCGGCGATCGACAGGCCGAAGAAGGTGTAGACCACCATCAGCGCGGTTAGCGGCACCTGCGAGCGCAGCGCCGCGCCTGCGCCATCGAGGAGGCTCATCGCCTTGACGTGGGCGAGATAGACGGCCGCGACATGGCCGATGACGATGGCGGCAACCGTGGCGTACCAGCTGAAGCGCGCTCCGACGAGACCGATGTCGACCCGATACCCGCCGGTGCCGAGGAGGTTCCAGCCGAAGCCGAACGGATCGGACAGCAGCGGGATGATGTATTGCCCCTGCCCCAGCAGGAACACGAGGTAGTGCGCGACGTGGTAGCCGATGGCGATCGGAACGAGCGTGAGGGCGAAGCTGCGCGCCATCACCAAGGTGCCCGGGCGGCCTCCGGCCATCGCGCTCATGGCGGCGCTGACGCCGACGTAGGCGGCAAGGAAGGCGAGCCACAGGAGGGCGAGGCCCGCCGTCCTGACCGCCATCGTCACCGTCGCGCCAGGGCCACCCAGCAGGGGGATCAGCGCCTCCTCCAGGATCGCCCACTCGCCGGTCCCGATCAGCCCGTCGTAGAGCACGGTGGCGAGTAGCAGGAGCACGAACGCCATCATCGAGGTCGACACCGGCGGCGCTTCGATGAGACCGGCGCCGAACGGTCGCAGGGTGAGCGCACCGCGCCTCGCCTCGGTCGGTGCGAAACGGGCGAGGGTGCCGAAGACCAGCGAGAACACCTCGCCGTGTTGCAGCCACGCGTCGCGCCCGAATGCCAGCATGCCGGCCCAGGTGAGGATCGAGTAGCCGATGGCGAGCCAGGCAATGTGGGCGGGGCTCGCTGCGTTCGGATCGACGAGCTCGAACCAGGCGAAGGCGAGCAGCAGGAGGCAGGCGGGCCACGCCCCCAGGCGCGAGGGATAGGCAAGGCCGAGCGTCAGCTCGTTGCCCCCGCCCAGGCGTCGCCAGAGCCATTGGGCGGCATCCCAGGCGGTACGCCACGGGTTGATCAGGCTCCAGACATCGCCGAGGAACGCCTGCACGTAGGCGAAGCCCACCCACCAGACGACCCAGACCAGCGTCGGGGCGATATTGCGATAGGGGTTCTGGTTGCCGATGAGCCCGGCCAGCACGGCGAGGAGAAACACGCCCAACGTGACCGCCCTGAGCACGAAGAGCACGGCGGGATGGCCAACCGTGCAGCGCACGACGCCGGCCGGCAAGGCGAGCCGCCTGCGCTCCGAGCGGCCGCGCGGACGCCTGATGAACAGCCCGAACACGACGAACGACAGCGCCACCGCCGCGGCCGCGCCGAAGAGATAGAGCGACAGCGGCACCGGCAGCTCGTAGCGCTCGCCGAAGCCGTGCGCGCCGGCCGGTGCCGCCCACAGGCAGGCGGCGACAGAGGGGTCAGACCCCTCGCGGTCGCGCGGCGAGCAGAGATCCGAACGGCGGAGGCAAGGGGTCTGACCCCTTCACCGCGGCAGCACCTCGATCCGGACAAGCGCCGCCTCACCATGGGAGTGACCGCCCTTCGCGTCGGGCTTGTGCTCCTCGACGGAGAACCGTCCCGATGCGCGGGCGACGAAGGCCATCTCGGTCACAGTGCCCGGCACGACCTTCGCCTCGATGTCGTAGCCGTGCAGGTGCAGGATGATCGGCCGATCGGAACGTCCAGCGCAGATAGACCTCGTCACCCTGCCTGACGCGGATCAGGCGCATGTTCCTCGCCACCCGTCCGTTCTCGATCTTGATATCGAAGGCCAGTCTGCGCAGCGTGCCCCACCGCCCCCCAGCCGACCCCTAGGACGAGGACAAGAAGCAGACTGACGACTGCGCCTGTTGGGTGTGGTTGCCGCCCCTTCTCCCCAACCTCGAACCGGATTCCCCTCCCCCGTTGCGCCGGAGGCGCGCCACTAGAACGCGGGGAGGGGCTAGGAAGTGGGGGGCACCCCAAACCTCGATGTTGTGCAATCCTCGTCAACGCGGGGAACCTCCACCTCAAATATGCACACCGAAACCCAGGCGGGCCAGCGCCGCCCGCAGTGCAGCGTCCTCGAGGACTGCGCAGAAGCGCTGTACCGGCGCGCGCTCGAGCCGGGCCTTCGGCACGGCGAAATCATAGTGCTCGTCCTGGACCGGGGCGAAACCCAGGTCGTACTGCCGCGCCACGCTCTCGATGGTGACACCCCAATCGGCCCGCCCCTGTGCGACGGCCGCGGCCACGGCATTGTGGGACTTGGGCTGCGACCAGTAGCCGGCCGGCCGTGCCCCTTCGAGCAGCCGGTCGATCAGGATGCGCGTGCCGCTGCCCGCGTTGCGCGACACCATGAGGCAACCAGGCTCGGCTGCCACCGCCTGCACCGCATCCGGCGCCGGGCGCCCCTCGAAGCGGCCGTCGCCCTTGCGGAACACGATGCCCTGCAGGCGGCGATAACCAGAGATCAGCGCAAGGTCCGCCGACAGCAACGGCGCATTGTATTCGCTGGTGGCGGGGTCCATGAGATGGATGGGTGCCACATCGCACTCGCCGCGCCTGGCGGCCGCCAGCCCTCCCATGCTGCCGACCGACATCGCCTTGACCGTCAGCCCCTCGCTCTGCAGGCGCTCAATGATCAAGTCGAGGCCGACGCAGTGGCTGCCGATGACGACGAGGTCGGCGAGCGGTTGCGACCGCCCGATCAGCTGCACCGAGACCGGCGTCTCCGCCGCGACGCTCTCGACATGAGGGTCGACGGCGATGAACCCGTCGGCCTGACTGAAGGAGGTGACGGAGCCCGAGCCCCTGGCAATGGGATAGGCCGCCAGCGAGGAGCCGTCCCCGCCGCGAACCAGCGACACCATGACGAACTCGGTGCGCCCGCGCTCCGAGGCGATGCGCAGCGGCAGCCTCGCGTCCACGCGCTCGGCCTTCTCCGGCGGCAGGCCGGCGAAGGCGCGCACCACGGGAGCCACGAACGCGTGGAAGGTGAAGATCGCCGATGTCGGGAACCCCGGCAGCACCACCACCGGCTTCCCCGCCGTGACGGCGAGGCAGACCGGCTTGCCGGGCTTCAGGGCAACGCCGTGGACGACCACGCCGGGGTCGCCGAAGCGGGCAACGGCCCGGTAGCACAGATCCCCGGCCCCCTTCGAGGTGCCGCCGGACATGACGACCATGTCGCACGAGGCGAGCCCCTGCTGGACGAGGCGCGCCAGTGCCTCCTCGTCGTCGGGCCCGATCCCCAGCGGCTCGGGGAGACCGCCGGCCTCGAGGACGGCGGCGGCGAGGATCGCCGCATTGGAATCGTAGATCGCCCCCGGAGTGAGCGGCTCACCCGGAGGTACGATCTCGTCGCCGGTCGAGACGATGGCGACGCGCGGCTTGCGGCAGACCTCGACGTTGGCGCAGCCGACTGCAGCCAGCATGCCGATCACGCGCGAGCCGATGACGTGGCCGGCGCGCACCACGGTCTCGCCGCGCGCCATGTCGCTTCCGGCGAAGGAGATGAGCTGGCCGGGCGCCGCCGGGCGCCGCACCTCGACGAGCGTCGCACCACCGGCCTCGCGCGTCTCGGTGTGCTCCACCATGACGACGGCGTCGGCGCCGCGCGGCAGCATGCCGCCGGTGGCGATCAGGCTTGCCACGCCCTCGGTGACCGGCAGCCGCGGCTCCACGCCGGGTGTCAGGATCTCCGCGTTGAGGCGCAGGACCTTCGGCGCCTGCTCGCCGGCGCCCACGGTGTCGCCGGCGCGCACGGCGAACCCGTCGACGTTGGCGCGGTCGAAGCCCGGCACGTCGACGGCCGCCACCACCGGCTGCGCCAGAACGCGGCCCAGAGCCTCGAGCAGGGGCACACGCTCGCTGCCCAGGGGACGCAGCTCGAGATGGCGCTGGAAGCGGGCGACCGCCTCGTCGCGATCCACCACCTGGAGGAACTGATCCTGCCGCGCGAGCCGGGCAAGTGCCGCCTCGATCTCCTGCGCAGCGCCGGAGGACCTGCGGCGGTCAGGATCGCGCACGGGTCTGCTCATCGGACGGTGCTCGGTCATCGTAGAGATATACGGTCACCATTGCCCCTCTTTGATACCCCTCGCTGCCCTCGGGTACCACGACGAACCCATCGGCCGCCGTGACCGCGCCCAGCCCTGCTGCGGCGAAGGACGGCATTGGCTCCAGCTCGGCCTCGCTGGCGCAACGCACCGGGACGACCTCGGTCACGCCGATCTCGGAGACGATCTTGCGGGCCGTCGTCATCGTCCTAGACCGTAAGGGCAAGGCCGGATTGCGGCCGCCGAGGCGCGCGGATCGCCCGACCCGCGAGGAGCTCGTAGGTGCACAGGCACGCCGCCGGCGTGCCCGGCAGGAGCAACACCGGCACCCCCGCCTTCGTGCGGCCGATCCTCGCCGTCGCACCCGGCCGCAGCGCGATGCTGTCGATGGCAAGCTCGCCGGCCTCAGTGAGCGCCGCCGCCGCGTGGTCGTTGCGTCCGCGACCGGTGCCGCCGGCGGCAAGGACAATGTCGGCCCCGGGCAGCTCCAGCGCCTCGCGCAGCGCCTCATGCTTGCGCTCCACGCGCCGCAGCTCCACGAGAACCCCGCCGTCGCGCTCGATCAGGGAACGCAGCATGGGACCGTTGCCATCGTAGACGGCCCCCGGCGCCGACAGCGTTCCTGCGTCGACGGCCTCGCCGCTCAGCACGCAGCGCACGCGCGGCCTGCGCACGACGGCGACCCGGGCGCGCCCCATGGCCGCCAGCAGGCCGATGTCGCCGGGCCTGAGCTGCCGCATGGCTGCAACGAGGGTGCTCCCGCGAGCACCCTGGCTGCCCGCCCGCTCGACCTCGCTTCCCACCACCACTGGCTCGATGATCGCGCACGCACCCCCTTCGCTCGATTCGACATGCTCGAGGGGAGCCACCGCATCGGCGCCGCGCGGCAGCCGATCTCCGGCGTCGACGCGCACGGCGATGCCCGCGGGCAGGTCTCCCGCGTCGCCGGCAGCCAGCCGAAGGAGAAGCGGATTGTAGGCGCTGGCGCCGACGGTCTCGTCTGCCCGCACGGCGATGCCGTCGATGGCGGCCCGGTCGAACGGCGGCAGGTCGGCGTCGGCCAGCACGTCCTCGCACAGCACTCGGCCCGCAGCGTCCGCGATGGACACCTCCTCGCGTCCCAGCGGCGCCGCGTGCGCATCGATCCAGGCGCGCGCGTCCTCGACGCGCGCCCGACCGGCCAACCCTCGTGATCCGTCCGCAGTCATCGGCATGCAAGAACTCTCGTTGGGTGCCCTTGTGCCGGGGCGAGAGCGCGAGAGCAAGCCCCGGCCGCTTCGGCGGAGCCGGGACGCGTTCCTTCGGCCGCAACCAGGGCATATTTTGGCTCTCCGACCAGGACTTCGAACCTGGATCCACCGATTAACAATCGGGCGTCCTGCCATTGAACGATCGGAGAAAGACTAGGGCGAGACGGAATGGTGCCCTCGGCGAGGGATCGAACCCGCGACCTGCCGCTTACAAGGCGGATGCTCTGCCTTCTGAGCTACGAGGGCAATGGAATAGTGGGACACGACCGCGGACTTCGAACCGCGAACCTCCGACTTAAGAGGACGGCGCTCTACCGATTGAGCTAGTCGTGTTCATGATCGTATCGATTGGAGATGGGAACGTCTCTTTGGCGCACGGCTCGCGGCACCGGGCGGGCGTTGGCCTCCGCTTTGCTCTCTTTGTCGGCTGCTCACCGCCGAGAGTATCGAAAAGATCGGCATGTTCCTGCCGCGTCGGATTTGCTATCCTGCGACGCATGACTTCGCTGCTCGACCGGATCTCGATCGACCCCCACGTCTGCTTCGGCAAGCCGTGCATCAAGGGCACGCGCATCTGGGTTTCGCTCATTCTCGACTTCCTTGCCAGCGGCGAGACGCCGAGCAGATCCGTGCGATCTACCCGCAGCTGACGGACGATGACATTCGAGCAGCCATCGCCTACGGCGCCGAGGTCGCGCGCGAGCGTGTCATTCCGGTGCCGGTGGCCCCTGCGGCATGAAATGCAAGCTTGACGAGAATCTCGGCCATCTCGGTCGCGACTTGCTGACCGCATCGGGCCACGACGTTTCCACAGTCGTCATGCAGGGGTTGAGCGGCGGCGCCGATGAGGCCCTTTACAAGGCCTGCCAAGCCGAGCATCGCGTTCTCATTACACTCGACCGGGACTTCGGCGAAATACTTCGGTTCGCGCCGGAAGATACGGCTGGCATCGCAATCCTCGACTGTCGCGGCCGGCTTTCGCCAGCGAGCATTCGTGCACGCTTTGAAGAGCTCGTGGCCCTCCTTGCCATCGAGCCCATAGAGGGGAAGCTCTGGATCGTCGAGCCAGGCCGCGTGCGAATCCACGAGCGTCGCGCGTTGTGACAGATCACCAAACCTGATTTCGCGCACCTCGGAATCAGAAAAGGGGACGCGGGGCCGCTCTCGGAGTGGAAGGCAACCCGAAAGGGTGCGCCGAACTCGGCGCCGCGTCCAAAGCTGGAACGGTCCACGATGTCAAAGAGCAAGGGGGTGCCGGCGGCACCACCGGGGGCGGCGCAGGCATAGAGGCTCCATGGGCCGAGGCGCGCACGCGCGTGCACGGGCTCGCGGCACATGAATTGAGCTTCGGAACTGTTGCGGTTGGTTTCTGCGGGTCTCTCCTCCTGCCTGTTCGGCGGAGGGAGGGCCCTGCGCCGGTTTACTGCGGTGTCAGTCTCGTCACGAAATTGGACGAGGGCCGCTTGCGACCGAGGACGCGATAGCCGGCGCACACGCCGACGAGCCGCCAATCGGTCGGTCGATGCGACCGTCCGGTGGTGGCGCGAAGCGCGGCTGCGAGCTGTGATGCCCTGAGCATCGGGTCCTCTGGTGCTGCCGAAAAACCGTCGGCTGGCGGAAGGAGAGCGCGGTGATGCCCGATGTCCCGCATCCTGTCAATAGCGGAATGGACCCGCGCATCGACCTTGCGGCAACGGAGCAGATGGCAACACCACCCGTCATCCCGGAAGCTGAGGTCCCGGCTTGCAAGCCGGGGCCGAAGCTCCGGGACCTCGTGAGGTGAGGTTCGACGTCAGGTCCGGATAGCCTCGCCTGCGGCTCGGCTTCCGGGATGACGGGTGGATGATTACCCCCGCTTGCGCATGGCGAGCGTGCGCAGGCGCAGGGCGTTGAGGCGGATGAAGCCCTCGGCGTCCTTCTGGTCGTAGGCGCCCTTGTCGTCCTCGAAGGTGACGAGCGTGGAGGAATAGAGCGACTTGGCGCTCTCGCGGCCGGTGACGATGACGTTGCCCTTGTAGAGCTTGCAGGCGCACCTCGCCCTCCACGTGCTCCTGGCTCTTGTCGATGGCCGCCTGCAGCATCTCGCGCTCGGGCGCGAACCAGAAGCCGTTGTAGATCAGCTCGGCGTAGCGCGGCATCAGCTCGTCCTTGAGATGCGCCGCGCCGCGGTCGAGCGTGATCGACTCGATCGCGCGGTGCGCGGCGAGCAGGATCGTGCCGCCCGGCGTCTCGTAGACTCCGCGCGACTTCATGCCGACGAAGCGGTTCTCCACCAGGTCGACGCGGCCGATGCCGTTGTCGCGGCCGAGCTCGTTGAGCCGCGCAAGCAGCGTCGCTGGCGACAGCGGCTTGCCGTCGAGACTCACCGCGTCGCCGCGGGCGAAGCCGACGGTGATGTCCGTCGCCTTGTCGGGCGCCTCCATCGGCGACACGGTGCGCTGGTAGACGTAGGGCGGCGGCTCGATGGGCCGGGTCCTCCAGCACCTTCCCCTCCGAGGAGGAGTGCAGCAGGTTGGCGTCGACCGAGAACGGCGCCTCG
The DNA here is from genome assembly GCA_963758625.1 of uncultured Alphaproteobacteria bacterium. Lineage (GTDB taxonomy): Bacteria > Pseudomonadota > Alphaproteobacteria > Rhizobiales > Hyphomicrobiaceae > AWTP1-13. The sequence goes on from CAVWWJ010000005.1 coordinate 35,122, forward strand.
CCGCGCTTGTCCTTGGCGATGGGGATTCTGATGCTTCTCGGCGAACTCGATCAGCTGCTCGCGGCTCTTGAAGCTCCACTCGCGCCAGGGCGCGATGATCTTGATGGATGGCTCCAGGGCGTAGTAGCTGAGCTCGTAGCGCACCTGGTCGTTGCCCTTGCCGGTGGAGCCGTGGGAGACGGCGTCGGCGCCGACGGCCCGCGCGATCTCGATCTGCGCCTTGGCGATCAGCGGCCGCGCAATCGAGGTGCCGAGGAGATAGACGCCCTCGTAGAGGGCGTTGGCGCGGAACATCGGGAACACGTAGTCCCGCACGAACTCCTCGCGCAGGTCCTCGATGAAGATGTTCTCCGGCTTGATGCCCAGCATCTCGGCCTTGCGCCGCGCCGGCTCCAGCTCCTCGCCCTGGCCGAGGTCGGCGGTGAAGGTGACGACCTCGCAGCCGTAGGTCTCCTGCAGCCACTTCAGGATGATCGACGTGTCGAGGCCGCCCGAGTAGGCGAGCACCACCTTCTTGATCTTGGTTCCTGTGGCGGGCATGCGGCGCACCTTCTTGCCGTGAAGAAAATCGCGGCGCACTATAGGCAAGAACGCCGTCCCGGCAAGGCGCGCGCGGCGGCACCGTCATCGGGGTGGCAAAATGGCAGGCGCATCGGGCTCGCGGCTCGAGTTCTGGTACGAATTCGCTTCCACCTACTCCTACCTCTCCGCCATGCGCATCGAGGCTCTGGCGGCAAGCGCCGGGGTGGAGATCGTCTGGAAGCCGCTCCTGCTCGGCCCCATCTTCCGCGCCCAGGGCTGGGACAACTCGCCGTTCAACATCTACCCGGCCAAGGGCAAGTACATGGTGCGCGACATGGAGCGCCTGGCCGCCGCCCGCGGCCTGCCCTTCAGGCTGCCGCGCCCTTCCCCCAGAACAGCCTCCACGCCGCGCGCCTGGCGCTGATCGGCCACGCGGAGGGGTGGGGCGTCGCCTTCACGCGCGCCGTCTATACGGCGCAGTTCGCCGAGCGGCGCGGATATCGGCGACAGGCGCGTCTTGGGCGCGCTTCTGGACGCGTCTGGGCCTCGATGCGCGAGGCGCTGCTCGCCGCTCCGCGACGCCGGAGACCAAAGAGCGCCTGCGCCAGCAGACCGAGGAGGCCCAGGAGCTCGGCATCTTCGGCGCCCCCTCGTTCCTGGTCGGCGGCGAGCTGTTCTGGGGCGACGACCGGCTCGAGCAGGCGCTGGCAGTCGCGGCCGGAAACGGCGGGCAGATCGACGCGCCTGGCTCAGTCCGCCATCGCTCCATCCTTACTCTCACCATGAAATTCAGCTAACAAAATCTCTTGACAGCGAAGGTCAGCCAGCGTAGTGATTATCGTGCGCTTATGTAAGGTGCCGTGGCGCGAAGAATCCATGCGCACGAATGTGGCCCGTTTGAAGGGCCTCTGCGCTGCGGCTGCGGTCGGAGCGCTGGTGGTGTTTGGCGTCGGCGCTGAGCGCAGAGCACCAAGAAGGCTTCGCCTTGCAAAGGCCTCGACGAGAAGATGTGCAAGGCCAAGGCGGCGGAGTGCACCTGGATCGTGCCGAGGAAGGGCAAGCAGAGGCCCCACTGCCGGCTTGGGCCGGCGCGCAAGACGAGGCCCTAAGCCCGACGCTCGGCAGCAGCCTGCACAAGTCCGTCGGCCTCGCCGACGGGCGGGCAGTTCGTTGCGCGCCTGCGCCGGTGACCTTCGGCGGACACCTCGTGCGGTGCGCTGACATAGTGCGCGGTCTCAACCTGCCGAGCGTGGGCTCGATGCGCACGCCAAGGTGTTGGGCTAAAGCAACGGGCCAAGGCGATGGACGACGTGGTGCTCAGGGAGATGCGTCCCCGCGGCAGTGGAGTTTGTCGGCAGGGAGGCGCCAACTACGTGGATGGCTGCACCTCGCGGAAATGGGCGATCGCCGGCCAGGCGCTGCTGGCGATCAGCTCGGCAAGCGCGTGCGTCGTCAGGCCCTTGACGGCGAGGCGCTGGCGGCGGCCGAGGTCGGCGAGACGGGCATCGGGCACGCCGACGGCAATCTCGATCTCGTCGCCGATGCGCTCCACCAGCATGCGCGCCACCTCCTGCTCGAACACCTCCACGGCAGACGGTCATGCGGTGCCGGCGCACCTCGGGCGCCCAGGCCGGCAGCGCCACCATGGCGAAGTGCGCTCCGGCCTGCGCCAGCGCCCCGTTGGCGGCCAGCAGCGCCGCGGCGACGACCGGATCGACCGCCTTCCACGCCATCTCGCTCGCCCACACCTCGGTGTTGCCCCCGTTCGCCGCCTGCACGGCAAAGCTCGCCGCGGGCTTGAGGCATTCGGAGAGCAGGTCGCTCGCGCGCGCCGTGCTCAAGCCCTGCGCCGCCACGCTGGCATTGGCGTTGATGACGCCGCCAGGTCGTCCTTGTGCGCCTTGACGCCGGCATGCAGCAGCCCGTCGGCGTCGAGCTCCAGCCGCAGCCAGGCGAGGCTCTCGCCGCCGACCAGCACCCGGCGATAGGCGCCGTAGCGCCGGTACATGCTCCAGGACGGCTCCCCCGGCGCGCCGAGCGCGACGCCGGCGCCGGCGAGCACGGCGTTCACCTGCTGCACCGCGTCGCCGAGCACGGGCTGCAGCGCCGCCCAGCGGGCGGCGGCATCGGCCGCAGTTGGCGCCCTCGGGCAGCGAGCACGGCCACGCGTGACCGGCGTCGGCGCGCGCGCGGCCGGAGGTGCGCGCCACGGTGGTGATCTCGAGGTCCGGATCATGGGCGGCCAGCGCCTGGCGTCGTCGCGCTGCACGACGAACGTGTCGCGCCGCCGCTTGTGCACATCGCGCCAGATCATGCCGACGCCGGCGGCGATCAGCGCACCGCTGAGCAGGAGGAGCAGCGTGGTGCTCATTGGGACGCCGCCCTCAGCCGCCGGCCCGCGGCCGCAGCCGGAGGGCGGCCGCGCGCGCTGGGTTGCGGCAATGCTACTTGCCCTGCCACTCCTCCTTCACCTCCATGCACTTGGTGCCGATGAACTCGTTGATGTCCTCCACCGCCGTGCTCTGCAACAGCCCGAAGGTGTTGTCGGCCGCGGTGATCGACCAGAGCGCCGTCTTGGCGAGCGTCGGCGCCTCGATCTTGCCCCAGTTCAGCTGGCCTTGACGGCCTTGCCTTGCTTGAACGTGATCTTGGGCCGGAGTTGCGCGCAACATCGTACTTGTCCTTGGCGTTCTCGATCTGGCAGCGGATAGTCGTGGGTGTCGAACTGGGCCTCGAACTCGGGCTTCCTGCATGGCCTTCACCAGGAGGCCGCGGTCGAGCTTGATCTCGCGCGCTGCAGCGCGTGTCGCCCCAGGGCCAGGATACCTTCCCGCGCGCCAGGATCTTGGTCGATCATCTCCTTGCGCCAGGTCTTCTGAATGCTGCAGGTCACTGGCCCTTCGGCGGGCTTGCCGTTGTGCAGCGTCGCGCACAGGGCGACGGCGCACTGCCGCCGGCCCTCGCGCTCCTTCTTCTCCTCCTCGGTCTCCGGAGGCGTGACGGCGCTGGTCTCGGCGTCCTTGTGCCGTCCTGGGCGGGCAGCGTGCGCGGGCAGCGCGACGAGGCGCGGCGAGCCCCAGCCCGACGCATCATCCCGCAGGCGGCAACAACTCTCGGCATGGTCACTCTCCCTCCCCGTTGCACAATCCGCGCCCGAGCTTGCAGACGCATGCGTGCGAAGTATGGCGCCTTTTCAGAAACTCGACCAGACGAGACCGAGACCGGAGATTAACAGCACGCCGAGGACGATGCGCTCGAAGCGCAGGTCGTCGAGGCGCTTGTAGAGATGTCAGCCCAGCCACGCCCCATCAGCGTCGCCGGCGTGGCCACGACAAACGCAATGATGGTTCGCGCCCGCACCAGGCCCTGCGCCAGCGCTGACGACCAGCATGGCCGTGAGCAGCGTGAAGTTGAAGGCCTGGAAGATCGACGCGCCGCTCGTCCTTCGGCCAGCCCTTGAGCGACGCCCACACCGTCGGCAGCACGCCCGAGAGGCCGGCAAGCCCGCCCAGCACGCCGCCGGCGAAGCCGACGACCGTCTCCATGCTGCGCTCGGTGCCGGGCCGGCGTCACGGCGAGCCGCACCCAGCCGGCCGCGAACAGCATGAAGGCGCAGTAGGCGACCAGCAGCACGCCGAACCCCAGCTTGAAGACGGCCCAGGCTGATCAGGGGCAGCACCCAGGTGCCGAGCGGGATGCCGACGAGCCCGGCGACCAGCATGGGCGCGAGGCGGCGCCACGTCCACGGCACTTCCAGACGCGGGATGGTCGAGCATGGCCCAGCACCGAGCAGGCGGAGGCGAGTTGGGCGGCGAGCGGGGGCTCCACGGCCTGCAGCCACAGCGGCAGGCCGGTGAGCGCGGTGCCGAACCCGGTCAGGCCGTTGACGAACCCGCCGGCCAGCGCGCCGGCGAGGATGAAGGCCAGCGCCTGCAGGTCGCCGAGCGCCATCAGCTGCAGGTCACCCAGTTGTGTCGACATCCCCTGCTCAGCCATCGTCCCCCCGCTCGTCCGACACTCGTCCCTGGCCCCGTGCCCGGCGCATTTCTTGAAACTGCGCCGCTCGATCACCATATCATCAGTGCGAACACAACCAGCGCCTGCGAGGGCTGGGGTGCGGAGGCCGCAAGGGTCCGCGATCGCCCTGATGTTCGGGGCCAAGGCCACGAGGAGGCTTGGCAATGACGCGCATGTCGCATCTCTCGAGCCCGCTGTTCCTGGGCTTCGAGGAAATGGAACGGCTGATCGACCGGGTCGGCAAGGGCGGCGACGGCTATCCCCCCTACAACATCGAGCGGGTCGCGGCCGTCGGCGGCGAGCAACGGCAATCCGGCGGTGGAGATGCTGCGTATCACGCTGGCGGTTGCGGGCTTCAAGCGCCATCAGATCGAGATCACGATCGAGGACAACCAGCTCAACATCCGCGGCCGGCAGGAAGACGACAAATCGCGGCAATTCATTCACCGCGGCATCGCCACGCGCCAGTTCAGCCGCACATTCGTGCTGGCCGACGGCATCGAGGTGAAGTCGGCGGATCTGAGCGACGGGCTGTTGTGCATCGATCTGGTGCGGCGCGAGCCGGAGCGTGCCGTGCGCAGGATCGAGATCGGCCGAGCGCGAGTTTGAGGCTCGAGACTTCCGCGCCACAGCTCGGCGCACGCGAATCGCCGGAAGATACGAGGCCGAATGGGCGGTGCGGCTGGCGGCCGGGCGCAACGGCCGAACCACAGGGGCGCCAGACAAGCCCCGAGCTGAGAAGGAGTGAGCGTCGTGGAAAAGAACGCAGCAGAAGCCGGAGTTGCCGGTTCCTCCCATGAGCATCAGCGAGCTGGCCAAGCTGGGCGGCGGCAAGGTCGCCTACATCAAGGTCATGAGCCACGACGAGGCGAAGGAGCTGTTCCCGGCGGTGGAGAACCTGCCCGAGGGCATCGACCTGTTCTCGCTGCACGCCGCCGACGGCACGCCCCTGGTCCTCACCGACAGCCGCCAGGCCGCCGTCGGCCACGCCCTGGGCGACGAGCTGGAGATCGCCAGCGTCCACTGATGGACCCAGGGGTCAGAGCCCTCGCCGAAGCGCTCATGTTGATAACGCCGTCGAGGCGAGGGGTCTGTTCCCCTCCTCGCCTTCATTGGCGCTGGCGCGCCGTGTTGCATCCGCCTGACGAAATCCCGCCGAATTTGGCCACTGGCGCCCGCCTCGAACGACAAGCACTCCGGGACCTGGAAAGCGCCCGAGGCCGCCCAGCGGCCCCGCCAGGCGCTCCCAAGGCCATCCCACTGTGCCGCTGGCCCACGCCACAAAAAGGCGAGCCGCCGCGCGCCGACTTGGTCCATCAACCGCACCGGCGCCGGGCGCGCATATCGGCGCTGCCGTGGCTGCTCACCAGCGGGCCTGGATGGCGCGCAGGAAATCGGGCCCGGCGCGTGGCGAGCAGCTCGGCGGCGGCGTCCTCGGCGAGCTTGCAGGGCCTCCGCCGGGCGGCCTTCGCGGCGCGTCGCCTAGGCCTCGCCGCCGTCGGGGGTGAGGATCATGCCCCGGAAGGCGAAACGCCCGCCGGCGAGCTCGCCGAGCGCTGCAATCGGCATGCGGCAGGAGCCCTCCAGCCTGGCGAGGAAGGCGCGCTCGGCGGTGACCGCGAGCGCGGTCGGCTCATGGTTGATGGGCGCGAGCACCTCGGCCATGCCCAGGTCGTCGGCGCGCTCTCGACGCCGATGGCGCCCTGCGCCACCGCCGGCAGCATCTCCTCGACCGGCACCGGCGCCGTCGCGCTTGTCCTCGAGGCCCAGCCGCTTGAGCCCGGCCAGCGCCAGCAGCGTTGCATCGGCTGCGCCCTCGGCGAGCTTCCTGAGCCTGGTCTCGACATTGCCGCGCATGGGGACGACGCAGAGATCGGGGCGCAGGTGCTTGACCTGGGCCTGCCGCCGCAGCGAGGAGGTGGCCACCACCGCCCCCGCCGGCAACTGCGGCCAGGTTCGCCGCCTTGTGGCTGATGAAGGCATCGCGCACGTCCTCGCGCGGCAGGATAGCAGCGCAGCGCCAGGCCGGCGGGCAGCAGCGTCGGCATGTCCTTCATGGAATGCACGGCGATGTCGACCTCGCCGGCTAGCGAGCGCCTCCTCGATCTCCTTGGTGAAGAGGCCCTTGCCGCCGGCCTCGGCCAGCGGGCGGTCCTGGATGCGGTCGCCCGAGGTCTTGATGGCGCGCACCTCGAAGGCGAGCCTGCCGGGGCCGTGCGCGGCCTCCAGCCGCTGCCTGCACCTCGCGCGCCTGGGCCAGCGCCAGAGGCGAGCCGCGCGTGCCGATGCGGATTTTCGCTGCTTGCAAGCGCCGATCTCCCGATGCTACGCGCAGATACGCAGCGTGGGCCCCGGCGGATCTCAAAGGCCAGGCCGCGCTCACGCATGCGCCTCACGCATAGCACCCATGGAAGAGCGATCCAACAGCGCCCGGCGCGCGAGCGCCCAAGCTCTCGTTCTCGGCATCGAGACCAGCTGCGACGAGACCGCGGCGGCCGTGGTCGCGCGGGAGCCCGACGGCACGGGCCGCATCCTCTCCAACGTGGTGCGGGCGCAGTGGGAGGAGCACCGCCGCTACGGCGGCGTGGTGCCGGAGATCGCCGCGCGCGCCCACGTGGAATGCCTGGACGAGATCGTGGCGCAGGCCCTGCGCGAGGCCGGCGTCGAGTTTTCCAGCCTCGACGCCGTCGCGGTCACGGCGGGGCCCGGGCTGATCGGCGGCCTGCTGGTCGGCGTGACGACCGCCAAGGCGATCGCCCTGGTGCACGCGCCTGCCGCTGGTGGCGGTCAACCACCTGGAGGCGCACGCGCTCACCGTCGGCCTCACCGAGGGCCTGCGCCCGCCCTATCTTCTGCTGCTGGTCTCGGGCGGGCACACCCAGCTCCTGATCGTGCACGGCGTCGGCCGCTACGAGCGTCTCGGCACCACCATCGACGACGCCCTGGGCGAGGCCTTCGACAAGACCGCGAAGCTCCTGGGGCTGGGCTTTCCCGGCGGGCCGGCCGTGGAGAAGGCCGCCGCCCGCGGCAGGCCGGGGCGGTTCGCGCTGCCGCGCCCGATGCTCGGGCGGCGCCGAGCCGCATTTCTCCTTCGCCGGGCTGAAGACCGCCGTGCGCCGCCAGGCGCAGGCGCTGGCCCCGCTGCAGCGAGGCCGACATCGCCGATCTGTGCGCCGACTTCCAGGCCGCTGTGTGCGACAGCCTCGCCGACCGGGTGCGCCGTGCCATGGAGATTGGGGGTCAGACCCCTCGCCTCCGCCGCTCATTGATGATCGAAGCGTCGGGCGCGAGGGGTCTGACCCGCGCCACCTGGTGGTGGCCGGCGGCGTCGCCGCCAACCGGCAGATCGCACGCCGCCCTGGCCGAGGTCGCCCGCGCGCAGGGCTATACCCTGCACGTGCCGCCGCCGGCGCTGTGCACGCGACAATGCCGCCATGGTGGCCTGGGCCGGCGCCGAGCGCCTGGCGCGCGGCCTCACCGACGGCCTCGACTTCGAGGCCCGCGCCCGCTGGCCGCTCGACGCCGCACGCCACCCCCGCCCTCGGCGCCGGCAAGCAGGGCGCCAAGGCTTGACCCACGACTGGTGGCGGCTCCCTCTCCCCGTCGCCCTCGGGGCCATCCGCAAGTGTGCGCGAGCCGCAAGCTCCCGACGGCGACGGGGAGAGGGTCGGGGGTGAGGGCAGCCAAGGGCTCCAACCCATCCGCGGCCTTTTTCGACCTCCGTGTCTTCGACTTTGATATCCTCCTGGAGAGGTCTTCCCTTGGGCTGCCCCTCACCCTGACCCTCTCCCCGCAAGCGGGAGAGGGGACCGGACAGCGTCCCCGGTAATCGATCGAGGAGAGCGCAGTGGCCTTCGACAGCATCGGCATCATCGGCGGCAGGGGCGTGGGGCACGGCGCTCGGCCAGACCATGCGCCTCGCCGGCCGCGAGGTGCTGCTCTGGGCGCGCGAGCCCGAGGTCGTCGCCGAGATCGAGGCGAGCCATGCCAACACCGCGTTCCTGCCCGGCGTCGCGCTCGATCCGGCCCTGCGGGCGACGGGCACGCTCGCCGATGTCGCCGCCTGCGATGTCGTGCTCATGGTGGCGCCGGCGCAGCATGTGCGGGCGGTGGCGGCGGAGCTTGCGCCGCATCTCGCCGCCGGCAAGCCGCTGGTGATCTGCGCCAAGGGCCTGGAGCAGGCGACCGGCAAGCTGCTGGGCGAGGTGGTGGCCGAGGCGCTGCCGCAGGCGGCGCTCGCCGTGCTGTCGGGGCCCAGCTTCGCCGCCGACGTGGCACGCGGGCTGCCGACCGCGCTGACGCTCGCCTGCGCCGACGAGGCCCTGGGCGCGCGCCTCGTCGACGCCCTGGGCTACCGGCAGTTCCGCCTCTACCGCTCGACCGACCTCGTCGGCGTGCAGCTCGGCGGCGCCGTCAAGAACGTGCTGGCGATCGCGGCCGGCATCGTCGAGGGCAAGGGGCTCGGCGCCAGCGCCCATGCCGCCCTGGTGGCGCGCGGCTTTGCCGAGCTGCGCCGCTTCGGCGCGGCGCTCGGCGCGCGGCCCGAGACGCTGATGGGCCTGTCGGGCCTCGGCGACCTCCTGCTCACCTGCGGCAGCCCGCAGTCGCGCAACATGAGCCTCGGCCGCGCGCTGGGCCAGGGCCAGACGCTGGAGGCGGTCCTGGGCAGCCGGCGCTCGGTGGCCGAGGGCGTCTACACGGCCGCCGCCGTCGCCAGGGTCGCCGCCGAGAAGGGCATCGACATGCCGATCTCCACCGCCGTCAACGCCATCGTCGCCGGCCATACCTCGGTCGATGCGGCCATCGAGGCGCTGCTGTCGCGCCCGTTCAAGGCGGAGGGATAGGCCTGCCTTCGGAGGGAGTTCTCCTCTGGAATTGATCGGAGGGGAGAACAGCCGTTGTCCTCGCCCCTTGCTATCCGAGAGCGTGCAGGCGATTTAACCTACGTTTTCGGAAGGTAGGTTAAATGACTCCGGAGGTTTCCGGATCCCTCGGCGATGGCCTGTCTGGCGAAGATGACCTGTCTTGGCGGAGGCACCTGTGGCGAAGAGTGCATCGAAGGCCAAGAAGGCTCCCGCGGCCAAGCCCGAGAAGGCCAAGGCCAGCAAACCCTCGCAGAGGCCGCGGGCAAAGCCGGCGAGCGTACCGGCCCGGCCTATTGGCTGTTCAAGACGGAGCCCGATGCGCACTCCTGGGAGATGCAGAAGGCGCGTGGGCAAGAAGGGCGAGCCCTGGGACGGCGTGCGCAACTTCACGGCCCGCAACAACATGGAGGCCATGCGCCTGGGCGATCTCGGCTTTTTCTATCACACGGGCGACGAGAAACAGATCGTGGGCATCGTCGAGGTGTGTGCGCTGGCCCACCCCGACCCGAAGGACGACACCGGGATCTGGAAGTGCGTGGACGTGCGCGCGGTGTGCGGTGTGCCCAAGCCCGTGACGCTGGCGGCGGCCAAGGCCAACCCCAAGCTCGGCAACATGGCGCTGGTCAAGACCGCGCGCCTCTCGGTGCAGCCCGTGACACCCGAGGAGTGGGCGGAGGTCTGCCGCATGGGCGGCCTCGAGCCCGACCGGCTGCCAGGCAGGTAGCCAAGACCGCCGCGACCACACCCGGCCTTATCCGCCGCCGCCCGCTGCTGGTGCGTCCGCAGAGGTCGCCGCGTCGAAACTCGAAGACCCATCAGGGTCTGCGTCAGTTTGGCGCGGGAAGCAATCGCGCCCACACTCGCGCGATTTGCACGCAACTTGCTCGGCCACAGCGTGTGCAACAGAATCGCTCGACGAGGACTGCTTTTGGTCGAGAGTATTGAACCATTCGGGGGAGCGGAACGTCAGAGAGAGTATACGTGCTCTCTGCCTACAGGTTAGGCACAGGAAGGGCGGAGAGCCTGATCGCGAGGCAGGACCATGCAGATGTCCAATCAAGCCGATGAGTTCTGGTCAGACAGGTATCGCGGCCACGCGATTGCGACCCTGAACCATGGCAAGGGCTGGCTGGTCTATCTCGACCACGTCCTGCAGCACGGCAAGCTCTTCGTCACGGCCGAAGCCGCAGTGAACTGGCTGAGGCAGCGCATCGACGCAGCGGGTTCTCACGCGCACTGACGCCGAGCAATTGCCGACGCGACGCGTTTGTCGCGATCCAGCTTGCGGCCCATGTCGTGCTGTGGTTCGTGCTTTGTGGTGAGTGACGCAAAGGCGAAACGTTACGCCTTGTTTGGCAGATATTTGCGCCAGTATGTGGGGTTGGCGTCTTTCAGCGCGACCGCCCGCCATTTCGTGTTGTCGTCATCGAGCGGCACGGCGATCTCGACATCGCCGCCCCACAGCCACATGCGCTCCATGCAGACCCCGCAAAGCGGAAAGATGATGAAGCGTCCGTCGGCTTGGCGGCTCACGCATACGGTGGCGGTGATCCTCTTTCCCTTGGCGTAGGCTTCGCACATCGCGCCCACCTCATGGCAGAGCGCGACCGAATTTATTCAGAACCTCGAGCGCGGTGGAGACGAGGATATCGCCGTCCTCGGTGTACATCGCAGACGCCCCTTCATACGGAAGACCGGGAAACCGCTTCTCGGCGAATTCGATCGCCGCGTCCACAAGGCGCTGGTCCAGACGCATGTTTGCATCCTCGTCGCTGCTTGCTGAGGGAGAAGCCGCAAAGTTACAGGAATGCTGCGCAAGCATGAAACGGCGACTGTGTTCCCGAGCGGTCCGAGACCGATGTTCCTCTCGACATTGGCGACGAGGTTGCCCGCGCGCCTCTGCAGTCGCCGAGGGGTGCGCAGGTTCCGCTCAGCGCTTGGCGGCGAGATCGGCCGGCGAGATCAGGACAGAGAACTGCTCGCACCAGATGATGACGCTCCGGAATCTGGAAAGGTCGAGGCCAGCCGGCACGGCGTAGCGCTGGCTGCCCTTGAAGGCGCGCAGCCGCCCGAGATCGACGAACATCTCCTCGCGCAGGTCGCCGGAGGATCGGATCGGCGCCTTGGGAACCAGATAGACGTGGTACTTGGGGCCGGGGCCGACCTGGAAATCGGGCCCCAGATATACGCTGTCCCGGCGCACCGTCACACTGCCCTTGCCCCAGTGGATCGGGTCGCTCGGGTTGGCATGGATAAACGTGCCCGCGGCCAGGATCGGCGCGGAGCGATCCGTCTCGGTGAGGTGCTCTGCCGCCGGCGGTGGCGGAAACACGAACGGGAACAGAAAAAAGCCCAGCGCCACGCCGAAGCCCGTCCCCAGCACCCCTCCCGCGAGCAGGAGGGCGACCGACCGCCACCACATCCCGAGCCCTCCATTTGCCGCAACCATCGCATCAAACCTACAACGGACAGCGGCTCGAGTGTCGCGCTCTCTCGATGACGTGAACGGCGGCGAGCGGCCGGGCCCCAAGCGGTTGGACGAGCAGCGCTGAGATTTGCTATCCGCTACGGTACGGGGAGGGCTCGATCAGTGCGCGTCGTGCGTGCGTTGCGTCGGGTGAGCCGCCTCCCGACGATCGGAGGAGGCAGCGTGCTAGACCCCAAGCGCATGTGGTACGTCATCGGCGCGGTGGCAGTGGCGGCGATCGGCCTCAGCTGGATACGCGAGGCGTCACGGCCGGCCCCCGCCGAGCCTGTGGCCATCATTGCGATGCCGGACGGCCCCAGGGACAAGACCGCGACCCTCACACGCCGCCAGTGTCTGGCGCTCCCCAACCGCGTCTGGGTGGCGCTGGAGGAGGGGGCGGAGTGCATCGCCTACATTGCCCCGGACACCCGCGCGAACGGCAGCATCGCGGTGCTGTTCTTCGAGGGCGACGTTCCCGAGGCGGAGATGGCGCCCGCCAAGATGAGCACCATGGTTGCCGCCTACCAGAAGCACATCACGGCGGCCCAGACTCATTTCGGCGTGCCGTTCATTGTCGTCGGCCGTCCCGGTCTCATGGGGTCCAGCGGCTTCCACCTGATCGGCGGGCGGCGCGACGAGGGCGAGGTGATGAACGCCGCCATCGACGGCATCAAGGAGCGCTACGGCTACCAGCGTCTGGCGCTGGCCGGCCAGTCCGGCGGCGCGCGGATCGTGGCCCAGCTCCTGGTGCTCGGACGCCGCGATATCGCCTGTGCGGTGATGGCCTCGGGCGCCTACGGCGTCCCGCTCGCCAAGGGCGGCGGACACATCACCACCAACATCTTCGGCAAGCCGGGGCGGAGGTACCTGGTGCCCATGCATCATGCCGAAGGCATTGCCTTCGCCACCGATCGCCGCGCCTTCGTGATCGGCGATCCGCGCGACGTGCGCACCCCCTTCCCTGAACAGCGCGAGTGGGCCGAAAAGATGCGGGCGCTCGGCCATCACGCCGTACTCCTCGAAGGATCGGCGCGGGACGCGGAGCACCACGGGCTCAGCGCCACCGCGCTCAACGTCGCCGCCCTGTGCGCCAGCGGCAGGACCGACCAGGAGATCGCCGCCCGGGTGGCGGCCGAGCGCCAGCTGCGCCGCTGACGCCGAACCGAAATCGGGTCGGCGCTGCCTGGCGCCTGGAATAAACTCCTGGCAACAGCACCGAGAGGCCGCGCCATGGCACGAGCCGCCGCACTGAAGGACAGACACGCCACTGAGACGCCCTCGGCGGCGCCCAACTCCGTCGGGCGCATCGCCTGGCCGGAGGTGGCGGCGGAGCTCGACCTTGCCGGCTGCGCGACGGTGGGCCCGCTGCTCTCACCGCCGCAGTGCCGCGCGCTCCGCGTCCTCTATGCCTCCGAGTCGCCGTTCCGCAGGCGAGTGGTGATGGCGCAGCACGGCTACGGCCGCGGCGAGTACAAGTACTTCGCCTATCCGCTGCCCCCTCTCGTCGAGGCGCTGCGCACCACCCTCTATCCGCCGCTCGCGGCAATCGCCAACCGCTGGAGCGAGGCATTGGGGCTCGAGGCACGCTACCCCGAGGAGCACGGCGAGTATCTGGAGCAGTGCCATCGGGCAGGCCAGACGCGGCCGACCCCGCTTCTCCTGCAGTACTCGCCCGGTGACTACAACTGCCTGCACCAGGACCTCTACGGCGAGCACGTGTTCCCGCTGCAGGTGGCCGTGTTGCTGTCCGATCCGGGGGCCGACTTCACCGGCGGCGAGTTCGTGCTCACCGAGCAGCGCCCGCGCATGCAATCGCGCGCCGAGGTGGTGCCGCTGGCGCAAGGCGAGGCCGTGATCTTTCCGGTGCGGGAGCGCCCGGTGCGCGGCACGCGTGGCCTCTACCGGGTCAACATGCGCCACGGGGTCAGCCGGCTGCGCTCGGGCGCGCGTTACACGCTGGGGCTGATCTTCCACGACGCGCAATAACCGCCGCGGGGGAAATGCGTTCCCGGAAACCGGCAGGCCGCGTCACGCCAGCGCCGTCACCGGGTTCTCCACGAAGCCGCGGAAGGCGGCGAGGAGCTGGGCGCCCAGCGCGCCGTCGACGATACGGTGGTCGCAGGACAGCGTCACCGTCATGACGCCGGCGAAGACGAGGGTGCCGTCCTCTTCCTCCACGGGCTGGCGCCGGACGGCGCCCACCGCCAGCACCGTGGCGTGCGGCGGGTTGATGATGGCGGCGAACTCGCGCACGCCGTACATGCCGAGGTTGGAAACGACGCTCGAGCCGCCCTGGTACTCCTGGGGCTTCAGGCGGCGCGCGCGGGCGCGCTCGGCCAGCTCCTTCACCTCGGCGGAGATCGCCGACAGCAACTTTCCCTCCGCCTTGCGGATGATGGGGGTGTAGAGCCCGCCCTCGATCGCCACCGCCACCCCGATGTCGGAATGGGCGAGACGCAGGATGCGGTCGCCCGCCCACGCGGCGTTGGCGGCCGGCACGCGCTGCAGCGCCGCCGCCCAGGCCTTGATGAGGAGGTCGTTGACGGAGAGCTTGAAGGCCGGGGTGCCGTCTCTGCCCTTGGGCGCAGCGGCGTTGGCATCCTCGCGCGCCTTCAGGAGCGCGTCGATGCCGATGTCGGCCGTCAGATAGAAATGCGGGATCGTCTGCTTGGCCTCGACCAGCCGGGCCGCAATGGTGGCGCGCATGTTGTCGAGCGGCAGCTCCTCGTAGGTTCCGGGCTCGTAGAGCGCCTTCACCCGATCGGCTGTGGGACCACGAGCGACCTGCGAGGCCTGCGCCGGAGGACCGACCCTGATGTCGCGGGCGAAGATGCGCCCGTGCGACCCGGATCCCTGCACGGCGGCGAGGTCGATGCCACCCTCCACCGCCAGGCGCCGGGCGAGCGGCGTCACGGTGACGGCGCCGCGCCGGGCCGGGCCGTAGTTGCGGGCGGGCGTGCGCACCTCGAAGTAGGGATCGAGCGCGACGGGCAGCGGTGCTGCGCGGGGCCGGGGTTGCCGCGGCGGCCGCTGACAGAGCCGGACGCGGAGGCGCAGCGGGGGCGCGCTGCGGAGGCGCGACGGGCGCCGGGCGCGCGGCACCCGCGCCGGCCCCCTCGGCGATGACGGCGACGACGGTGCCGACCGGGACCACCTCGCCGACGCCGGCGCGGATCTCGGAGAGCACGCCGGCGGCGGTTGCCGGCACCTCCATGGAGGTCTTGTCGGTCTCGATCTCGAACAGGTTGTCGCCGGGCGCCACGGCCTCGCCGGCCGACTTGAACCATTGCGTGATCTTGCCCTCGGCCACCGTCTCGCCGAGCTGCGGCATCAAAACGTCCATGTGTCCTCCCGCCGGGCGCCAAGTCTTGCATGGGCCCCGCTTGGCGCCCAGGCTGAGCAGCTGGCCGCGCGCGCGCGCAACACTGCGCAAGGGTAGCTGCACCCCAGGCAATGCGCGCTCAGCGGGAGGAAGACGCCTGCGCCACCTTCTCGCGCAGGCGCGGAAGATGGCTCTTCAGGTTCCGCCCCGGGCAATCGCTCGAAGGCACATGGTCGGCGTGCCCCGAGATCCCGGCCGCCGGGACCCGGTGCTCGAGCGCAAGCCAGACGACGAGCCGGTGGAGCGACTTCAGCTGCGCCGCGCTCGGCTGCTCGTTGTCGAAATGCCCCTCGAGGACGATCTGGATGCGGCCGGCGGTGGTGTAGGGCGTGTTGGTGTCGCCCTCATAGTTGACGTTGCGGCCCTCGGCGATCCGGCCCCTGGCGTCGATGTAGTAGTGGTATGGCACGTCGCCCCATGCCGGCTTCGGCTGCTTCTCCACGATGCCTTCGGCGCGCGAGAAGCGCTGCAGCCGCTGCAGCTTCTGCGCCAGCGCCTGGCGGGGCCGCTGCGGCTCCGCCGTGTGGTGGATGACGATCGCGCGCGGGGTGTGCGGCTTCATCAGGGTGGTGTCGGCGGGCCTCGGCCCCCCAGGCCGCGCGCGGCACGATCTCGGGCGGGGCGACGCCTTGCGCGACGGCGTCGAGCGTCGGGGCAATGACGAGCAGCAGGAGGCCCAGAGCCACGCGTCCGCAACGCGAGGTCGAGGATCTCCTCCGCCCCCCGGATCAAGTCCGGGGCAGGCTCTGGCCCGTCCCCGCAGGGGAGAGGCAAATCCGGTCGCGGCTGTGGCGATGGGCTGGTCATACCCATTGGTCGATCGGCAAATGGGCGCGAATTTGGCGCTCGCGGCGGGCTGGCGCCCAAGTCAGGCCGCTCTGCGCCAGCGTACCAGGACGAACGCCAGCGCCAGGGTCGGCAGCAATATCCCCGCGCCCAGTCCCATGATCTGCATCTGCGACAGGGGCACGATGCCGCCGCCGGGCGTCGCCAGCACGAAGCCGCCGACGCACCAGCAGCACACGCAGCGGCCACTCCAGGAAGCCGGCCTTGCGCAGGTCGCCGATGCCCGATTGGTAGCCCTGGATGCCGCCGCAGATGAAGAGCACCCCGATCGCGATCAGCGTGGCGAGGCCGAGGGCCTCCAGATAGGGGCTCGGTCCCTGCAGCACCAGCGCCGGATTCAGCACGAAGAAGAACGGCACGAAGTAGATGATGCTGCCGACCCACATGCTCTCCCAGCCCGTACGCATGGCAGGCGCGCCCGCGATGCCGGCAGCGGCGAACGAGGCGATCGCAACCGGCGGCGTGATGGCCGACAGCATGCCCCAGTAGAAGATGAACATGTGCACGGCCATCTTGTTGAGGCCGAGCTTCTCGAGCGCGGGCGCAACGAGGATGGCGAGGAAGATGTAGCACGCCGTGGTGGTGAGGCCGAGGCCGAGCACGAGGCTCGTGATCGCGCACATGACGAGCAGCAGGAGCACGTTGTCGCCGGCGATGCGCAAGAGGTCGTTGGCGAGGCTCGAGACCACGCCGGTCATGGAGAAGGCGCCGATCAGGAGGCCGCAGCCCGCGAGAATGGCGATCAGCTCCACGAACGTGCGGCCGTTGAGCTCGAGGAAGTCGACCACCTTGCGCAGCGTCCAGCGCGTGTCCTTCGAGAACAGCTGGTTCAGCACCAGGAGCAGAGCGGTGGCGTAGAACGGCGCATGGCTCTCGCGCTTGAAGTGCAAGAGCATGACGATCAGGAGCGCGATCACCAGGAGGTAGTACCAGCCCTCCTTGAGCGTGGTCCAAACGCTCGGCAGCTCGGCGCGCGGCAGGCCCGCGAGGCCGTGGCGGGCGGCGTAGGCATCGACCTGGGTGAACAGCGCCAGGTAGTAGAGCGCGGCGGGGATGATGGCGGCGACAGCCACCTCCGCGTAGCTGATGTTGAGGAACTGGGCGATGACGAAGGCGGTGGCGCCCATCACCGGCGGTGCCAGCACCGCGCCCGTGGAGGCGCAGGCCTCGATCGCCCCAGCGTAGGAGGGCGTGAAGCCGGTGCGCTTCATGGTGGGGATGGTCATGGTGCCCGCGGTCAAGACATTGGACACCACGCTCCCCGACATCATGCCGAGCAGGCCGCTGGCGAAGATGCCGACCTTGGCGGCGCCGCCACGGAACGTCCCGCAGAGCGCGAACGCGAGGTTGATGAAGAACTTGCCGGCCCCCGTGGTCATCAGGGCGGTGCCGAACACGAGGAAGCCGATGACGGTCTCGGCGAACGCCTGGACGGGGATGCCGAGCAGGCTCTCGTTGGAGAGCACGTGGTAGGCGACCGCCTGGTCCAGGGTCGACTGGTTGCCCTTGAGCGGGCCGAGCCAGCGCCACTCGGCGAACAGCGGATACACCGAGAACGGCAGCACGCTCAGCATCAGGCTCCAGCCGCCGGTGCGGCGAAGGGCCTCCATGAGCAGCACCCACATGACGAGACCGGCAACGATCACGGGCAGGGGTGCGCCGCCCCACTCCCAGCCGAGCTCGGCGGCCGCGCGCACTTTGAGCATGAGATAGACCGACGCCGCCGCCGTCGCGAGGAACAGGGCCACGTCGTACCAGGGAGGCCGGTCGAGGCGGGCGCGGCTGCTGCCGGGGAAGATCAGGAACGTGAACGGCAGCATCAGCAGGATCAGGAGGTAGTAGTACTCCGTGTTGAGCTGGGTGAACCCGACGAAGAAGCGCAGCGTGAACTGCTGATTTATGCAGAGCGCGATGGTGGCCGCCGTCATGACGACGAGCAGCCAGCGCCATGGCCCCGTCAGCTTGCGCACGCGCGTGACCTCGCCCTCGACCGGGCCGGCCTGCGCGTGCGGATCGGCAAACTCGACCTTCGCCTGTGCGGTCACTCGGGAACCCCCACCCCCGACCCCTCCCCGCAAGGGGGAGGGGAGTCCGGTTGCGCCTGTGGCACGGTTGTGCTCCAGCTTCGCGGACAGGGGTCGTGCCCCCGTTCGACCATCACTCGAAGATGGCGTCCATGCCGGCTGCGGTCAGCGCGGACTTGCGCGCGGCGAGCCAGCCATTGCCGAACGCGGCCTTGTCGTCGGGCGGGCTGGTCTTCAGGTACGCGCTCCAGGCGGCCGCCAGGGTCGCCTGTCGCTTCAGGAGCTTCTGGTTGTGCGCCTCGTGCGCGGCCTGCCAGACGCCCGCTTCCTTGAACGCCCGCACGGCTCCCTCGTGGTAGGGAACAACCCAGGTAAAGTTCTGGCGCTTCACTTCGAGGCCGGCGGCACCGGGTGCGCCGTCCTTGAAGGCATCGTAGTTGACGATCATCGACTTCGTGAGGCTGTACATCAGGTCGGCCGGCTGCTCTGCGTAGGCCATGTAGATCGGATAAGCGTAGGACGGCAGCTCAACCGAGCCGCCCTTCGGAACGCTGGCGCCGCACGTCGCTATATGGGGCAGGAAGTACGGCCCGATCTTGTGCAGCCGCGCCCATCCTTCCTTGTCGGAGTGCGGCGTCGGCGGATAGATGATCCCGCGTGGCGAGGTCTCCACCTCCTTGACCTGCCCGGAGATGTTGGAGGCGATTGCTGCATCGACCTCGTTGTTGAGCATGCCTTTCCACATGGCGCCGTAGCTGGAGAACTCGACCAGCCTCACGTCGCTCTTGGTCAGGCCGCCGAAGGCGAGGACCGCAAAGGCGTTCTGATTGAGCGCCGGCGAGCCGACAACAACGCCGATGCGCTTGCCCTTCAGGTCCTTGATCTCCTTGACGCCTGTGTCCTTGGCGACGCCGAGCGAGATGGAATTGCAGTCGGTCGATGAGAGCAACAGATGCAGCGGCTGCGGCCCCCACTCCTTCACTGCAAACTCGAATACGCCCTCCTGGGCGAAGTAGGTGCCGATGCCCATGGCCGAGGACTGTGCGCGGCCGGTCTTCAGGGGCGTGAGGCGGGCCACGTCGTTGCCGGCGGGCAGCACGCGCACATCGGTGTTGTGCTTGTCCTTGAACATCTTGCCGACGGCGACGGCGATGTTGAATCCCGACGAGCCGGTGTCGTAGGCGGTGAAGGTGAGCGTGGACGGAAGCTTCAGGTCCTGGCTGGAGGCAGGCGCGCCGCACAGCAGCAGCGCGGCGACCGCCGCGGCAATAGAAATCGGCTTTGCAAATTGCATCTCGTGGCTTCCTCCCTTGTGCGACAGCCTGGTTTTCGGCGTCTGGCGCCCGGCTTGCCGCTGCTGCCCGTCCGGCTTTCGCCGTCCGATTGGTTGCAGCGACAGTAACACCTGAGAACTGGTCGAGCAATTGAGGACGCTGCCGGGCAACAAGGGATCGACAATCGGTTCATCGCGGCGCGCACTTTTACGCTTTTCTAAGCCAACAGTGGCACGCCGATCACCTGAGGGACGGCATCGGGCCGGTAGTATCGCAGAGGGGACCGAGACATAGCGTCGGCGTAGGGTTTGGTGATGTTGCAGGGGATGCGTAGGCGGCGCGCCGCAGGCGTTGGCGCAGGGTGGATGCTGGCCGCCGCAGCGGCCATCGGAGCGTACGCGTGGCCGGCCCCGGCGGGAGCGGTCGACCTGTCGCCCTTCGATCCGCTGGTGGGCCGCTGGGTGGGCGAGGGGCGCCTGGGTGTCAGGGACAACGCCACCGAGCAGGTCAAATGCCGCGTGACCTACGCGCGCCAGACGGCGGGCGACCAGCTCAGGCAATCCATCCGCTGCGCCTCGCCCGGCGGCAACGTCGAGGTCCAGAGCCTGGTCTCGCACGCGGGCGGCAGACTGACCGGCAGCTGGAAGGAGCTGGTGCGCAACTGGAGCGGCGACATCAAGGGCGCCGTCACCGCGAAGGGGTTCCGGGTGGCGGTCAGTGGCCAGAACCTCAACGCCAACATGGACATCATCCTCATCGACACCAAGCAGGTGATCGAGATCCAGTTCATCGACAGCCCGCTCATCGGCCTGACCCTCATCCTCGAGAAGGGTTGAACCTCGAAAGACGCTAGTGTCGTGACTCCAACGGCTCGTACGGTTGTCATTCCGGCGCTGGTCGCCGGAATCCAGCACGCCGCTTGCTCCGGCGCTCGTGGTTGGTTGGATGCCGGGGACAAGCCCCGGCATGACAAACGCCATGAAGTGTCGGAGACAGCACACTAGATCCCTAGGGGCATGCGAGTTGTGGCCCTCCGCTGCATCGGCCCCCTGCATCGGCCCGGTGCATCCGGACTGTGCGAACGGCGCCGGCGGTGCTACATTTTGGCGCCATGTACACCCAGGGTTTGAACGCTCAGGACGACAGTGCGGCCGCTCGCGCAGAGGATGCCGACAGGCTCGCGCGGTTCCAGGCCAAGATCGACGCCGAGCTCAAGATCGAGCCCAATGACTGGATGCCCGAGGGCTACCGCCGCACGCTGATCCGCCAGATCTCGCAGCACGCGCACTCCGAGATCATCGGCATGCAGCCGGAAGGCAACTGGATCACGCGTGCGCCAAGCCTCAGGCGCAAGGTGGGGCTGCTCGCCAAGGTCCAGGACGAGGCTGGCCACGGCCTCTACCTCTACGCCGCGGCCGAGACGCTCGGCATTGCGCGCGAGGAGATGGCGGCACAGCTGCTGGCCGGAACGGCCAAGTACTCCTCGATCTTCAACTATCCGGCCCTGTCGTGGGCCGATATCGGCGCCATCGGCTGGCTGGTGGACGGTGCCGCGATCATGAACCAGATCCCCCTGTGCCGCTGCTCCTACGGCCCCTATGCGCGTGCCATGATCCGCATCTGCAAGGAGGAGAGCTTCCACCAGCGCCAGGGCTACGAGATCATGGTGACGCTGTGCCGGGGCAGCGCCGCGCAGAAGGCGATGGCGCAGGACGCGCTCGACCGCTGGTGGTGGCCGTCGCTGATGATGTTCGGGCCGTCCGACAAGGACAGCCTGCACTCGACCGATGCCATGCGGTGGAAGATCAAGCGCTTCTCCAACGACGACCTGCGGCAGAAGTTCGTCGACGCCACCGTCCCGCAGGGGCGCTACCTGGGGCTCGAATTCCCGGATCCCGAGCTGAAGCTGGACGAGGAAAGCGGGCACTGGCGCTTCGGCCCGATCGACTGGGCGGAGTTCAAGCGCGTGCTCGCGGGCGACGGCCCGTGCAACCGCCAGCGCATGCAGGTTCGCACCAGCGCGCATGCGGACGGCGCGTGGGTGCGCGAGGCGGCGCTGGCGCATGCCGGGAAGCGGGCGGAGCACGCGGCAGCGGCAAGGATCGCAGCGGAGTAGGAGGGGAGGCGAAGACATGGTGACACAACCCGCCGGAACGCATCTGGCCCAGCTCAACGTCGGCCACGTCCGCTACCCGACCGACGATCCGCGCATGGCCGAGTTCATGGGCGCGCTGGATGCCGTCAACGCGCTGGCGGAGCGCAGCCCGGGCTTCGTGTGGCGCCTCAAGGACGACAGCAACAACGCGACCGGCATCCTGGTCACAGCCGATCCGACCCTCCTCATCAACATGAGCGTGTGGGAGATGCCCGAGCAGCTCGAGCATTTCGTCTGGAACACGGTGCACAAGCGCATCTACCAGAAGAAGGGGAACTGGTTCGCACCCATGCAGACCCCGCACTTCGTGATGTGGTGGGTGCCCGCCGGGCATATCCCGACGGCACAGGAGGCCCTGGCGCGCCTCGAACACCTGACCCGGCACGGCCCCGGCGAGCACGCCTTCGGGTGGGAGAGCCTGCCCGATGTCAAGCTGTGGGCGCGGCAGAGGTGCGCCTGATTGAGGCCGGCATGATCCAGGTCGAGGAGTAGGCGACGTGTCCGAAGCATCCATGCCACTGTGGGAGGTCTTCGTCCGCAGCCGCTCGGGGTTCCCGCACAAGCATGTGGGCAGCGTGCATGCCGCGGACGCCACCATGGCGCTGCAGGCGGCGCGCGACGTTTACACGCGGCGTGGCGAGAGCGTGTCCATCTGGGTGGTGCCGTCGAGCGCGATCGTGGCCTCCGACCCGGCCGACAAGGACGCGCTGTTCGAGCCCACGGGCAGCAAGATCTACCGCCATCCGACCTTCTACGAGGTGCCGGACGAGGTCGGGCACATGTGAGGATGATGGTGTCCACCGGACCG
This sequence comes from uncultured Alphaproteobacteria bacterium, assembly GCA_963758625.1. Taxonomy (GTDB): domain Bacteria; phylum Pseudomonadota; class Alphaproteobacteria; order Rhizobiales; family Hyphomicrobiaceae; genus AWTP1-13. Next base: position 57,482 of record CAVWWJ010000005.1, read on the forward strand.
TCATCGCAAGCGACCCCCACCCCCAGCCCCTCCCCCGCAAGGGGGAGGGGAGTCCGTCGGCGCAAGTGGTGAGACCCTCTTCGGATACGTGTTGGGGCTTGCCGACGACGCCCTCGTCCTGGGCCACCGGCTCTCCGAATGGTCGGGGCGGGGGCCGATGCTGGAGGAGGACATCGCGCTCTCCAACCTGGCCCTCGATCTGATCGGGCAGGCGCGTCTCCTCTATGCCTACGCCGGCGAGGCGGAAGGCAAGGGCAGGGACGAGGACGCGCTCGCCTACCGGCGCGAGGAGCGCGAATTCCGCAATGTCCTGCTGGTGGAGCAGCCGAACGGCGACTTCGCCTTCACCATGCTGCGCCACCTCCTCTATGTGGCCTTCAAGCATCCGTTCTACGGGGCGTTGCAGGGCTCGCAGGACCGCAGGCTCTCAGACATTGCCGGCAAGGCGGTCAAGGAGATGGCCTACCACGTGCGCCATGCCGGCGAATGGGTGATCCGCCTCGGCGACGGCACCGAGGAGAGCCACCGGCGCGCCGCGGCGGCTCTGGACGAGCTGTGGATGTATACCGGTGAGCTGTTCGAGGTGGACGCGGGCGCGCAGGCGCTGGTTCACGCCGGCATCGCCGTCGATCCAGCCGGGCTGCGGCCGGCCTGGGACGCCACCGTCGACCGCGTGCTCGGCGAGGCGACGCTTCAGCGCCCCTCCGACCGCTGGATGCAATCGGGTGGACGCCGCGGCCGCCACAGCGAGCACCTGGGCCACCTGCTGGCTGAGATGCAGGTGCTCGACCGCGCGCTTCCCGGCGTGACATGGTAGGGTACCAGGGGGACTTGTAGGGTCCTCTTTGTGACGCACGGCCTCGCCACTTGCGCCGACCGGATTCCCCTCCCCCTTGCGGGGAGGGGCTAGGGGTGGGGGTCCACGGGCACGCCATGGCCAACGAGAGAGCACGCGAGCTGCGCAAGAGCCGGACAGGGGCGGAACGCCGGCTGTGGTGGAAGCTGCGCGGTCTGAAGCCAGCTGGGTTCAAGTTTCGCCAGCAGGTGCCGATCGATCGGTACATCGTCGACTTTGCGTGCTTGTCGAGCCGCGTCATTATCGAAGTCGACGGAGGGACGCACAGCACCGATGCCGAGCTCGCTAAGGACAAGAGGCGCGAGCAGTATCTGCGCGACCAGGGCTTCCGCATCCTGCGGGTTTGGAACTCAGAGGTCAGAGAAAATATCGACGGCGTGATGGACACGATCGTTGATGCCCTTGGATCTCCGCCTTCATCCCGTCCACCCAAGGCGGAGGCGAGACCCTGGAGGGGAGGACGGGTGCGTCGGCTTCAACCGAAACAAGGCGCCGAGGGTGGTACTCTTGGACCCCCACCCCCATCCCCTCCCCGCAAGGGGGAGGGGAGACGCCCGCGGCGGGGTCGGGAGCCTCGGCACGAAGCGGAGCAAAATGCCGAGGTCGACGCGCTTGGACCCCCACCCCCGTCCCCTCCCCGCAAGGGGGAGGGGAGACGCTTGCGGCGGGGTCGGGTGCATCTTCGCGATCCGATGCTTGCTGTGGCCCGGCAGGCGGCCGCGGCCGTCGTCGATCCGGAAATCCCCGTGCTCACAATCGAGGATCTAGGGGTATTGCGCGGCGTCGAGCGGCGCGATGGCCGCATCGTCGTGAAAATCGCACCCACCTACACCGGTTGTCCCGCCACGCTGACGATCCGGGAAACGCTGGAGGCAGCCCTGCTGCAAGCCGGCATGGTTGGGGCCTCAGTCGAGATGGAGCTGTCGCCGCCATGGTCCAGCGACGACATCACCGAGGAGGGCCGGCGCAAGCTCGAGGCCTACGGCATCGCGCCGCCCAACCGCGCCGGTGGTGTGCGCGTGCTGTTCGGCGCGGAGGTCGTGGCCTGCCCACGATGCGGCTCCACGGACACGGTGCGCATCTCCGAGTTCGGCTCGACCGCGTGCAAGGCGCTGTGGCGCTGCGCGACCTGCGCAGAGCCGTTCGACTATTTCAAGTGCATCTGAGGGGACGATGCACGACTACCAGCCGCTCAGGATCGCCGCGGTAGGGCGCGAGACCGCGGATGCGGTGGAAGTGAGCCTGGATGTGCCCCCTGCGCTCGCTGCCGCTTTCCGCTTCGCGCCCGGCCAGCACCTTCCCCTGCGCGCCACCATCGACGGCGCCGAGCAGCGGCGTACCTACTCGATCTGCTGCGGACCGGGTGAGGTGGGGCTACGCATCGCCATCAAGCGCGTCGCCGGCGGGCTCTTCTCCAACTGGGCCAACGACATCCTGCAGGCGGGCGATACGCTGGAGGCCATGCCGCCGGCGGGGCGCTTCATGCTGCCCGACGGTGCGGGAGAAGCGCGCCACGTGCTGGCGTTCGCCGCGGGCGTGGGCATCACGCCGATTCTCGCCATGGTGAAGCATGCGCTGGCGCGCGAGCCCGCGACGCACTTCACCCTCGTCTACGGCAACCGCAGGCCCGAGACGATCCTGTTCGCCGGGGAGCTGGAGGACCTGAAGGACCGCCATCTGGACCGCTTCACCCTGCTCCACACACTCTCCCACAGCGAGGAGGGCGGCGGGCCGCTGCTCGAGGGGCGCATCACCGGCGACAAGGTGCGGGCCCTGGCGGGGCGCCTGTTCGAGCCCGCCGCGGTAGCGCACGTGTTCCTGTGCGGGCCGGGCGCCATGATCAAGGACGTGCGCGCCGCGCTCTTGGGGCTCGGCATGCCCGCCGGGAAGGTGCATTTCGAGCTGTTCGCGCCTGCGTCTCCCTCTCCCCGCTTGCGGGGAGAGGGGCAGCAGCCCGCTTCAACGCTCGTGTCTGTGGCTGCCCCTCACCCCAGCCCTCTCCCCGCCGAAGAGCGGGGAGAGGGAAGCGCGGGCGCCGAGGTGGTCGCCATCCTCGACGGGATCCGCCATCGTTTCACGGTGCCGCCGGGGGCCAAGGTGGTGGACGCCGCACTGGCAGCAGGCGTGCGCGTGCCGTACTCGTGCAAAGGCGGTATGTGCTGCACCTGCCGCGCCAGGCTGGTCGAGGGCGAGGCCCGGATGGCCATCAACTATTCACTGGAGCCCTGGGAGATCGAGCGCGGGTTCATCCTCACCTGTCAGGCGGTGCCCACGTCGGAACGGCTGGTGCTCGACTACGACCAGATGTGAGGCAGCGACAGGGCGGTCGCCGCCGCTCACGCTCCGAAGCCCGGTAATTGGCCGTCGATGGCGCGCCGGCGGATGAACGGCTCCAGCACCACGCGCAGGTCCTGCAGCGGCGGGGCCCCGTCGGCGCGGCCGCGCGGGATGTAGAGGCGCTGGCACGGGTAGATGCGACGCGGGCTCGTGACGATGCGACGGTTGGCCGACCAGATGCGCCAGTAGCTCTTGCCATGGCCATAGTGCATCCGGGCGATACGCCACAGGGAATCGCCGGGCTGCACGACGTACCAGCCGCCGCCGGCAACCTTCGCGCCGGCGTTCGCGCAGGGCAGGCGGGCTGCAGCCTCGCGCTTGGCGGCCTCGATCCGCTGCGTTTCCTCGGCGGCCAGTGCCTCCGCCGCCCGTTTGGCCTTCTCCGCAGCCTTGGCCTCGTCGGCAACACGCCTGGCCTCCTCGGCCGCCCTGGCTTCAGCCGCCTGTTTGACCTCGTCCGCAGCCTTGGCATCGGCCACCCTTTTGGCCTCCTCCGCGTGCCTTGCCTCCTCTGCGGCTTTGGCCTCGGCGGCCCGCTGGGCGTCCTCGGTGGCCTTGACTGCGGCGACCCGCCTGACCTCCGCCTCCGCGCGCTCGGCCTCCCCGGCGCGCTTGGCCTCGTCCGCGGCCTTGTCCGCCGCTGCCTGCCTGGCCTCCTCGGCTGGCTTGGCCTCCTCGGCTCGCCTGGCCTCCTCGGCTCGCCTGGCCTCCTCGGCTCGCCTGGCCTCCTCGACCGCCTTGGATTCGGCGGCGCGCCTGGCCTCGGTACGCGCCGCCCGCTCGCCCAGCTTGCGCATCAGGGTGCGGAACCGCTCACGCGAGTCGTAGAGCCACTGCAGCAGCGGCGGGCGCTCGCCATCGGCCGCGTCCTGCCTGGAACCCGGCATCTCGGCTCGCGCCGGCTTCTCCTGCGCCGGCTCGGCGGCGATCGCGGCCGGCGTTGCGGCCACGGCGAACAGGGCAGCCAAGGCCAAGCTGCCGAGGGCAACAGCGCGGGCATGCGGCAACCGCAAATCACCTCCACTTTCGACCGCTGCAAACGATCCGGCAGGAGACCGCCGACTCCGTCGTATTCGACCCCACGTTAACCATGTTGCAAGCACACCGGCAAATACCACCGGCACGCGACGGCAAAGTCGCTCGGCACCGCTGCCGCAATTCAGCCGCCACGCGGACTCTAGGATTGGCGGGCGCCGGGCGCGAGAAACAACAATGGGATCAAAGGCAAGGCACCCACATGGGAGATCGTCGTCGCACTGCCAACGGCCAGCACACGGCCGATCACGACAGCGCTGGAATGCAACAGCGCGCCAAAAAAAGCCGACGGGGGAAGCCGCGCCCGATCCGCAACATCTGCGTCTACTGTGGCTCGAGCCCCGGCATCAATCCGGCCCACGCGGAGGCGGCGCGAACGCTCGGACGCATCTTGGCGGAAAACGGCGTGGGCCTCGTCTACGGCGGCGGCGGTCTCGGGCTGATGGGTGAGATCGCCCGCTCCGTGCTCGCGCACGGCGGGCGCGTGACGGGCATCATCCCCGAATTCCTGTCGGTGAAGGAGCACATGCTGGTCGATGCTACCGAGCTGCACGTGGTGCAGGACATGCATGAGCGCAAGCGGCTGATGTTCGAGAAGGCCGACGCGTTCGTGGCCCTGCCGGGCGGCATCGGCACGCTCGAGGAGCTGGTCGAGCAGCTGACCTGGGCGCAGCTCGGCCGGCACAACAAGCCGATCGTGCTCGTCGACATCGACGGCTACTGGACGCCGTTCGTGGAGCTGCTGACGCATCTGCGCCGCGAGGGGTTCATCCGCCCCAGCATGGAGGTGCGCTTCCGCACCGTGGCGCGGGCGGAGGACGTGCTCGACGCCGTGAAAGCGGCGGCGGAGCCGGTGCGCCCGGTGGCGGATGCGGTCGTGGCGGAAAAGTTCTAGCGAGAAAGCCAGCAGTCGGGCGTCGGGGTTCGGCAGTCGCAGGCGCGTTCATTGCCCGACTGCCGAAGCTGGAGCGTTGATGCGGCGACGTGACAGGGGTGGAGCGCGGCAATGCCGGTGCTTTGCCTCGGCCGCCGTTGCCTTTATGCTGAGCGCCGCATGCCAGCGTTCGGGCCGGGCGCATCGGGAAGCCATCGACCCGGGGCATGATCCGGGGGGCTGTATCTGGGGGCCATGACACCATTCCTCGACCCCAAAGCGCATCGCGCCCACATGGTGCGGAACGCGTTGCAATCGATCCTGCTGGTCGGCGGGCTCGGCCTGCTTACCGGCTTTTCCGCCTGGCTGATCTGGGGGCCGATGGGCGTCGCCGTCACCCTCGTGGCGATCGGCATCGTCTATGCCTTCGGCCCGCGCCTGCCGCCGGAGACGATGATGCGCTTCTTCCGCGCGCGCCAGCTCGACGAACGCAACGGCAGCCAGATCCTGCATATCGTCGATGTCCTGAGCGACCGGGCGGAGCTGCCGGCCGCGCCGCGCGTCTTCGTGATCCCGAGCATGACGCTCAACGCCTTCGCCGCCGGCAAGCCGCAGAACGCGGTGATCGCCGTCACCGAGGGGATGCTGCGCCGCCTCGACCTCAACGAGCTCGCCGGCGTGCTGGCGCACGAGATCAGCCACATCCGCAACAATGACCTCGCGGTCATGGGCCTCGCCGACGTGCTGACGCGCCTGACGCAGCTGCTGGCCTATCTCGCGGTCATCCTGGCGATCGTCAACCTGCCGGCGTTCCTCCTGGGCGAGGCCGAATTTCCGCTGTTCGCCCTGGTGCTCCTCTATCTTGCGCCCACGGCGGGCAGCCTGATCCAGCTCGCGCTGTCGCGCACGCGCGAATACGACGCCGACCTCGAGGCGGCGAGCCTGACGGGCGACCCGGCGTCGCTCGCCTCCGCGCTCGAGAAGCTCGAGCGCTATCAGGGCCGCTTCTGGGAGGACATGCGCCTGCCGGTCCCCGGCCGGCGCATCCCGCAGCCCTCGCTGCTGCGCTCGCATCCCAAGACCGGGGACCGCGTCGCGCGCCTGCGCGAGCTGGCCGGCCGGCCGATGCTGCCGCATCTCTCCCTCGCCAACGAGCCGATGGTGTCGCTCGTCGGCCTGGGCCCCGCCGCCATGCGCCCGCGCTACCGCTGGACGGGCGTGTGGTTTTAATTAGGCCACCCTCTCCACCTCCCCTGGAGCCACGGGATACACATCTGAAGGAATGGGCCATCTGACGAGTTGCCCATCTGCAGCCGAGCAGACGGCGGGGTTCCCATGGCTCTGGCCGCGAGAAGGGGGCGGGGTGGCCAACGCGAGGATGGCGTTATTTCGGAATGCCGAAGGCTACCGGGTGATGCGGTTCCAGACCGTTGACGTATATCGGAACCTCGGCGGTGTCGTGGAACCCATCTGGGCAGCGTTGCAAGACGCATAAAACCGGGACGTGCCCGCTCCAAGACACCCCCACCCCCGCGGCCCGCTTTTCTCTTCACCCGGAGCGCCGCGATCCAGGATGTGAATACCTAAGAGCCTGCGCCGGGGCGGGCTTCCACACCGACCACGCGGGTTCGATCTCCGTCATCACCGACGAGACGGGTGGGGCGGCACGCGCTCAGCCCTTGCAGAAGCCGACGAGGCGCGCGGCGCGGTTCGACGAGGGGGGAGCGTAAGGGCCGTAGCACCACACGCCACGCTGCCGGCGGCTCGCGCGGTAGCGGTGGCGGTAGCCGGCGACCCGTCTGCGCGGCCGGCCTGCGGCCTGCTCCGCTGTGATGCGCCTGGCTCGTTCCAGCTCGGCCTGCCCGCGGGCCTCCTCGACCTCCTTCTGCGCGGCGGCCAGCGACAGGCGCGTCTTGTCGGCGGCCTCCTCCGCCGCCAGCTTGGCGATGCGTGTCTCCTCGGCCTGCGCGTGCGCCAGCTTGGCCTCGCGCTCGGCCTTCTTCAGTGCGGCGCGCGCCTCGGCCAGCTGGTTGCGCGCCAGCTCCGCGCTCTTCTCGGCGACCGCGAGCGTGGCGCTCTCGACCTTGGCCTGGTGCTCCGGGCGGTCCTGGCGCTCCTTCGGCTCCGTGGGCCCGAGCCCGGCCGCCGCATGCTCCGCGGCTTCGTGCTTGTCCTGATCGGGGACGGCGGCCTTCGGACTCTGTGTCTCGATGCGGGCCGTGTCCGCTCTGGCGTCGGGCAGCCGCGGCGTAGCCCAGGAGACGATGAAGGCCCCGAGGAGCAGGATGAGCAGCACCGACAACCCGCTGCGCTCGCGGCGCCGGTCGGCGGGCCCCCGCGCTGCCCTGCGCGGTGTACGGCGTGCGCCAGGGGTGGTAGGTCCCGAAGTTCCAAACGTGACCCTCGGGGTCGCGGCAGGAGTAGCCCCGCCCGCTGTTGGCCTCGTCCTCGAGGTCGAGCACGATCTCGGCGCCCGCCGCCTTGGCGCGGGCACAGTGGAGCCCCACGTCCTCGACGTGGAGGTAGCAGATTCTGGGTCTCGACCCCGCCGATCTCGTCGGGCTGCACCATCAACTTGCCGAACGGGGTATCCTCGATGGGGGCGATCATCAGGAGGTTGCCGCCGAACTCGAGCTCGGCATAGCGCGGCTCCCCGTCCGCGCCGGCCACCGCGCGATGCACGTGCATGCCGAAGGCGGCGCTGAGCCAGGCGATGGCGGTGGCCACGTCGCGGTAGCGCACCGTCGGCATGACGCCGGCGTTGGCGGCCCGGCGCCGCTGCAGGAGCCGGTCGAGGCGGGCCACGGGGCGCACGCGCGCCGCCCTGAGCGCCCGGTGCGCAAAGGGGCGCCGCCGGGCCGCGCTGGCGCGGGGCGTCTCCTCCGGGGCGTCCGGAGCGTCGCAGAGGGGCGTCTCGGTGACCATGGCGCTGGGTCTTGGACCTTTGTTCTCAGCGCCTTAGAGAAAAATGCTCAACAACCGGTTAAAGGGCGGCGGGAGACGGGGGCCGCTCGCCACTAGCGCGACGCGGTTTCCTCTTCCCGCTTGCGGGGCCCGCAGGGGTCTGACCCCTTGCTCCGCAGTCGGTCGAGGGACTTTCCCCGGCAGAGAGACGCGGCGGCGCTGCCGGCAGGAATGCCCGCTTGCAGGTCTCGCCATGCGGTCAGACCGGTCAGTCCCGCAGGGTCTGACCGGGTCTGACCCCAATTAGCGCAGGGCGGCGACGGCGGGGCCGAAGCCGGTGAGCGAGATGGGAATGCCCACGCCCGCCTCCTGGGTGCGATAGATGATGAACACCAGCGTCTTGCCCGCCCTCAGCTTGGCGAGCAGGGGCGCCTCCAGGAGCAGCTGGGCCTGGCAGCCGACCGCGAGGCAGCGGTCGAAGGGGACGTGGCCCTCGTGCTTGTCGTCGATCTGGACGCCCAGCGCCTTGCCGAGAAACACGCCGAGCGGCGCCACCACGCGCATGGTGATCTTGCCGTCGGAATGCTTCTGCACGATGGCCGTGAGGCCGACGTTCTGGTTGTCCTCGGCGGTGACGCTCTGGACGGCGCCGCAAATCTCGTTCTTGGCGCCGGGCGGCGGCGGCCGGCACACCACCTGCCAGTCGCCGTGCTGCGCCTTGACGGTCCCGCCTTCCAGTATCTGCGCATGGGCCGGCAGCGGCGCCAGAACGCACAGGAAGAGGGGCCGAGCAACGCCAGTCGCCGGCGGCACGCAATTTGCGGTCGAAGGGCATGGCCAACAGTAGCTCTCCCGGGCCCAGGACGAGCGCCTCTGCCCATCCCGAGCGGCGATCGGATGGCCGGCCTCAGTGCGCGGTCTCTCCAATGAATTCGGCCAAATTAGGTTTCAGGTTTCAGGTGTCAGGTATCAGGGTTCCGCGTCCAGCCCCTGAAACCCGAAACCTGGAACCTGAAACCTGAGTTCGCGCGTGGAAATGCCGCAGCGAGGCGCCCTTGAGCGGCTCTCAGCGTTTGTGTTTGGTGGCGCTGTTGAGCGGATCCGGCGTCCAGACCCTAGTGCCACCGGAGGTCCCGGACGGCCTCGCTGCGCTCGGCTTTCGGGACGACGGTAGGGCAGCGAACGAGAAGCTACACGCGATGACAGCAAAGACTTCGAGCCGCAGCGGCATGGCCGGGCTGCTCGCCGCCGGTGCAGGCCCTTGGGGTGCAGGCCTTTGGGGTGCAGGCTTTGGACAGGGCTCGCCGCCATGCCGCGCTGGCGGGCTCGGGGCAGCCGTCGCCCAGGCAGATCGGCTTCCAGGAGCCGGCGACGCCGATCGCGGAGCAAATCCAGTGGCTCCACGACTACGTCAACGTCATCATCTTCCTGGTCACGCCTTCGTCCTCGGCCTGATGCTCTGGGTCATGTGGCGCTTCAGCGAGAAGCGCAACCCGGTCCCGTCCAGGACCACCCACAACACGACGATCGAGGTGCTGTGGACGGTGGTGCCGGTGTTCATCCTCGTCATCATCGCCATCCCCTCGTTCAAGCTGCTCTACGCTCAGTACACCTTTCCGCCGCCCGACCTCACCATCAAGGCCACCGGCAACGCCTGGAACTGGACGCACGAGTTCCTCGACCAGGAGTTCAGCGTCGAATTCGGTGATGCTGCAGGACAACGAGCGTCGAGGAGGCCAATGAAGTCCGGCATGCCGGCCGATCAGGTGCCGCGCAACCTCGCCGTCAACAACGAGGTGCTGGTGCCGGTCGACAAGGTGGTGCACGTGCTCGTCACCTCCAACGACGTGATCCACGCCTGGACCATCCCCTCCTTCGGGGTGAAGGTGGACGCGGTGCCCGGCCGCATCACGGCGACCTGGTTCAAGGCGACCAGGGAAGGCATCTACTTCGGCCAGTGCTCGGAGCTGTGCGGCAAGGACCACGCCTTCATGCCGATCGCCATCCGCGTGGTGAAGGAGGAGGTGTTCAAGGAGTGGGTGGAGGCGACCAAGGAGCGCGAGCGCCAGAAGGTGAGGGACATCATCCTGCGGGTGGCGAAGGAGCACGCCGGCCAGAACAAGCTGGCGGCGAGATGAGGCAGTAGGGGAATGGGAGTAGGGAGTAGGGAATCGAACTCGATCTGCTACTCCCTACTCCCTACTCCCCATTCCCTCTCCGGTGTCGGACCCGGAGGGTCTGACACCACGAAGCGAATGCGAAGGTAGGCGACGACAATGGCGAGCAACGCTCACGCGCACGGCGACCACGCCCACGAGCACACGCCCTACGGCGTGTTGCGGTGGCTCAACTCCACCAACCACAAGGACATCGGCACGATGTACCTGCTGTTCGCCATCGTCGGCGGGCTGATCGGCGGGTTCCTGTCGGTGGTGATGCGCATGGAGCTGCAGGAGCCGGGCCTGCAGTACTTCGCCAACGGCCACGCCTTCAACGTGTTCGTCACCGGGCACGGCCTCATCATGGTGTTCTTCATGGTGATGCCGGCGATGATCGGCGGCTTCGGCAACTGGTTCGTGCCGCTGCATGATCGGCGCGCCGGACATGGCCTTCCCGCGCATGAACAACATCTCGTTCTGGCTGCTGCCGGCCTCGTTCGCCTGCTGCTCCTGTCGATGTTCGTCGCCCGGCGTGGCCGGTGGCGGGCTCGGCGTCGGCGCCGGCTGGACCATCTATGCGCCGCTCTCCACGACCGGCCATCCCGGCCCGGCCATGGACTTCGCCATCCTGTCGCTGCACCTCGCCGGCGCCTCCTCGATCCTCGGCGCCATCAACTTCATCACCACCATCTTCAACATGCGCGCGCCGGGCATGACGCTGCACAAGATGCCGCTGTTCGTGTGGTCGGTGCTGGTGACGGCCTTCCTGCTCCTGCTGTCGCTGCCGGTGCTGGCGGGCGCCATCACCATGCTGCTCACCGACCGCAACTTCGGCACCACCTTCTTCACGGCGGCCGGCGGCGGCGATCCGGTGCTCTATCAGCACCTGTTCTGGTTCTTCGGCCATCCCGAGGTCTACATCCTGATCCTGCCGGGCTTCGGCATGATCAGCCAGATCGTGTCGACCTTCTCGAGGAAGCCGGTGTTCGGCTACCTCGGCATGGCCTACGCCATGGTGGCGATCGGCTTCATCGGCTTCATCGTGTGGGCGCACCACATGTACACCTCCGGCATGGGGGTGGACGTGCAGGCCTACTTCGTGTTCGCCACCATGGTGATCGCGGTGCCGACGGGGGTGAAGATCTTCTCCTGGATCGCCACCATGTGGGGCGGCTCGATCCAGTACCGCGTGCCGATGCTGTGGGCGCTCGGCTTCATCTTCCTGTTCACGCTGGGCGGTGTCACGGGCGTCATGCTGGCCAACGCCGGCGTCGATCGCGCACTGCACGACACCTACTACGTGGTGGCCCACTTCCACTACGTGCTCTCGCTCGGCGCCGTGTTCGCGATCTTCGCCGGCTGGTACTACTGGTTCCCGAAGATGTCGGGCTACATGTACAACGAGGCGCTGGGCAAGCTGCACTTCTGGCTCACCTTCATCGGCGCCAACATCCTGTTCTTCCCGCAGCACTTCCTCGGGCTCGCGGGCATGCCGCGGCGCATCGCCGACTACCCCGACGCCTACGCCTACTGGAACTGGTGGTCCTCGCTCGGCTCCTACATCACCGCCACCGGCACCGTCGTGTTCGTCGGCGGCCATGCTCTACGCCTACTTCGTCGCGCGCCGGCGGGCCGCGCGACAACCCGTGGGGCGCCGGCGCCACCACGCTGGAGTGGAAGCTGCCCTCGCCGCCGGCGTTCCATTCCTACGAGACCTTGCCGAAGCTGGAGGGAGGGAGTGCGCACCACTAGGCGGCGGTGCGCTGCCAGGATGCGCAGAGGCCGTGATGGCTGAGCCGGAAGTTCGAGACGCACTCCATCGAACCGGGCCCGGACCTGGCCGCCGGCGGCAGCGTCGGCGACTTCATCGCCCTGATGAAGCCGCGCGTGATGGCGCTGGTCGTGTTCACGGCGGTCGTCGGCATGGTGCTGGCGCCGGGCGGCCAGCATCCCGCTCTCGCCGTCATCGCGCTCATCTGCATTGCCGTCGGCGCCGGCGCCTCGGGCGCCCTCAACATGTGGTACGACGCCGACATCGACGCCCTGATGCAGCGCACCGCCGCCCGGCCGATCCCGCGCGGCCGCGTGACACCGGAGGAGGCGCTCGCCTTCGGCGTGGTGCTGGCCGTGGGCTCCGTCGCCGTCCTCGGCGTGCTGGTCAACTGGACGGCCGGCGGCCTGCTGGCGCTCACCATCGCCTTCTACCTCTTCGTCTACACCATGTGGCTGAAGCGGCGGACGCCGCAGAACATCGTCATCGGCGGCGCGGCCGGCGCCTTCCCGCCGATGATCGGCTGGGCCGCCATGACCGGCTCGGTCGAGCCTCGAAGGCGTGGTCCTGTTCCTCATCATCTTCCTGTGGACGCCGCCGCATTTCTGGGCGCTGGCGCTCTATCGCGCGCGCGACTACGAGCGCGCCGGGCGTGCCCATGCTGCCCGTGGTGGCGGGGCCGGACGAGACCCGCAAGCAGATCGTGGTCTACGCGGCGCTGCTGGTGCCGCTGGCGCTGGTGCCCGCCTTCATGGGCTTCGGCGGGCCGCTCTATGCGATTGGCTGCCATCGGCCTCGGCGCCGTGTTCCTGGCGCTGGCGCTGCAGGTGTACCGCGTGCGCGAGGGCCGCGAGGCCGACCGCGCCGCCAGGCAGCTCTTCGGCTTCTCGATCCTCTACCTGTTTGGCCTGTTTGCCGCGCTTCTCGCCGAGCGGAGCCTTGCGCTATGGTTCGCCTGAGCAGGGAGAGCGCAGCGCGTGGAGCAGCGCCAGCAGCAGGAGTGGGAGCGCCGGCGCCGGATGCGCTCGATCGCCATCGCGCTGGCGCTCGCGGCGCTGGTGATCATCTTCTACGTCGCCACCGTCGTGTGGCTCGGCGGCAATGTCGCCAGGCGGCAGCTGTAGGTTGGGTCGAGCGTCGCGAAGGCCGAACGCGCAAATCGAAATCTCGGCAGTGTTGGCCATGCGCCATTCGCTCGACCCAACCTACGATCGGACGAGACGCCATGACCGACACACAGAACACCTACGGCTGCAGCGCCGGCACCGCGCCATCGCGGCGTGGTGCGCGCTGCTCGTCGTCGCCATGGTGGGGGCGGCCTACGCGGCAGTGCCGCTCTACCGCCTGTTCTGCCAGGTCACGGGCTTCGACGGCACGCCGCGCATCGCCACCAAGGCGCCCGACACCGTCCTCGACCAGACCATCACGGTGCGCTTCGACGGCAACGTGGCGCCCGGCCTGCCGTGGCGCTTCGGGCCGGTCCAGAACACCATGACGGTCAAGATCGGCGAGAACGCGCTCGCCTACTACCGCGCCACCAACACCTCGGACCGGCCCGTCAAGGGCACCGCCACCTACAACATCCTGCCCGAGGTGGCGGCGGCCTACTTCAACAAGATTCAGTGCTTCTGCTTCACCGAGCAGGTGCTGGAGCCGGGCCAGACGGCGGAGTTCCCGGTCAGCTTCTTCATCGATCCCCGGATCGTCGGCGACAAGGACGCGCGGAAGCGTCACGCACGTGACGGTGTCCTACACCTTCCATCCGCTGGCGGCGCCGAAGCCGGGGGTTGCGGAGAAGCGCGCCGGCAACGCCGGCTAGGGCAGCATTGCTCGACGAACGGACCGACGCGACTTCAGGACGAGGACAGCTTAAGATGGCCGAAGCCCACGCCAAGCATCACGACTACCACCTGGTGAACCCCAGCCCGTGGCCGGTGGTCGGCTCCATCTTCGCGTTCCGATGGCGGTCGGGCTGATCGTCTGGATGCGCTCGCTGGGCGCCGGCGCGGGCTGTTCGGCCTGCGCGGGCCGACGGTGTTCGTCGTCGGGGCGGCCGGCGTCCTGTTCGTCATGTTCATGTGGTGGCGCGACGTGATCAGGGAGGCGCACGGCGGCGATCACACGCCCGTCGTGCAGCTGCATCTGCGCTACGGCATGATCATGTTCATCGCCTCGGAGGTGATGTTCTTCGTCGCCTGGTTCTGGGCCTACTTCGACGTCGCGCTGTTTCCCGCCGCCGTGCACCCGCTGGAGGTCACCGGTCCCGACGGCACGATGGAGGCGACCAAGAGCATCGATCGGCATGGTGCGAGCGCAACAAGCTCACCGGCGGCCACTGGCCGCCCAAGGCCAGCCCCAACTTCACGGGCACGTTCGACCCGTGGGGCCTGCCGCTGGTCAACACCCTGATCCTGCTGACCTCCGGCACCACCGTGACCTGGGCCCACCACGCGCTCCTCAACAACGACCGCCGCGGCCTCAAGTGGGGCCTCTTGCTGACCGTCGTGCTGGGCGTGCTGTTCACCGCTCTGCCAAGTCTACGAGTACGCCCACGCCGGCTTCAAGTATTCGCCGGCCACATCTACGGCGCCACCTTCTTCATGGCCACCGGCTTCCACGGCGCGCACGTGATCATCGGCACGCTGTTCCTCACCGTGTGCTTCTTCCGCGCGCTCGCCGGCCACTTCACGCCCAAGCAGCACTTCGGCTTCGAGGCGGCGGCCTGGTACTGGCACTTCGTCGACGTGGTGTGGCTGTTCCTGTTCACCTGCATCTACGTCATCGGTCGCCGGCACCCCCGCGGCGCATTGAGGCGGGGCTCTCCCTCTCCCCGCACCTCGCCGACCTCGCCTTGCGCTCCAACAACGCGGGGAGAGGGCCGGGGTGAGGGCACAAGCCACACCGCCGACGTGGTGTCTGGCACCGCCTCTCACCCTAGCCCTGTCCCCGCAAGCGGGGAGAGGGAATCGGGCTGCGTTTGTCGCGGGCTTCTTGCACTTCGGCGGCGAAGGGCGCATTCACGCGCGCATGAGTGAGACCGCGACGCCCACACCACCTTCGCCTTACGTGGCCGGCCTGAAGGGGCGCTGCCCGCGCTGCGGGGCAGGGGCCGCTGTTCCGGTCGGGGCTGGTGCTGCGCGAGAAGTGCGAGCGCTGCGGGCTGAGCTATGCCTTCGCCGACTCCGGCGACGGCCCGGCCGTGTTCGCCATCTTCATCCTGGGCTTCGTGGTGCTCGGCGCCGCCCTGTGGGTCGAGTTCCGCCTCGGCCCGCCGGTCTGGGTGCACGTCGTCCTGTGGGGCCTGCTGACGCCGCTCCTGGCGCTTCGTTCTGCTGCGCGTGCTCAAGGCGACCCTGATCGCCCTGCAGTACAAGCATTCCGGCCGGCGAAGGCCGCCTCGGCGTCGATTGAAGCCGAGATCGACCCGTCATCCCGGAAGCGGAGCCGCAGGCGAGGCTATCGCGGGACCTCCCGGAACGGGGTCGGACCTCGCGAGGTCCCGGATCGGAGCGCTGCTCGCCTGTGGCTCGCATCGGCTCGGCTTCCGGGATGACGGGTAGTGCCATGGCCAGCCGCGACACCGGCATGTCATACTTGCGCCACCGTGAAACAGAGCTCTGCTGACGGGGGAACCAATGGCAAATGTCGGTGCGCAGCAGGAGCCGAAGTCTGGCGGTCCCGTGGACCCCGAGCTGATCGAGGACCTGGTGGCCGCGAGTCCGCATCCTGGCCGATCAGGGCGTGCTGGACGGCTTCGGCCACGTTTCGATCCGCCACCCGGACGACGCCAACCGCTACCTGCTGTCGCGCAACATGGCGCCGGCGCTCGTCACGGCCGCCGACATCCTGGAGTACGATCTCAACTCCAACCCGGTCGACCCCCGGGGCCGGCGCTCGTTCCTGGAGCGCTTCATCCACGGCGAGGTCTACAAGGCGAGGCCGGACGTGGCACGCCGTGGTCCACAGCCATTCGCCTTCGGTGGTGCCGTTCGGCATCTCCGCCCATGGCCTCAAGCCCGTCTACCACATGAGCGGGTTCCTGGCGGCGGGCGTGCCCAACTGGGACATCCGCGAGGCGGCCGGCGGCCCTTCCAACATGCTCGTCACGTCGGGCGCGCTCGGCGGATCGCTCGCCGCCAGGCTCGGCTCGAGCCCGGTGGCGCTGATGCGCGGACACGGCAACGTGGTGGTCGGCCCCAACGTCAAGATCGGCGTCTACCGGGCGATCTACACCGAGATCAACGCCCGCCTGCAGCTGCAGGCCCAGGGGCTCGGCGGGCCCCTCACCTACCTCACGCCGCAGGAGGGCGAGATGGCCGACGAGACCATCATGACGCAGATCGACCGGCCCTGGCAGCTCTGGCGCAAGCAGGCGCTGGGGAAGTAGGGCAGTTATCCGGCGTGCTGCGGCGTGGGGCGTGTCGCTCGTCAGCGATCGGCCGCATCTCCCTTCTCCATGAGCCGGCCGCTAGTTCATGAGCTGATCGGGCAGCCAGGTGACGGTCCACGGCCAGGCGAGGAAGATCCCGATCGCCATGAAGTCGGCGATGAGGAATGGCATCGCACCGCGGAACACGTCGGCCAGGGGGATATCGCGCCGGACAGCTCGCCACTACGAAGCAACTGAGCCCGATCGGCGGCGTGATCAGGCACACGCCGCACATCTTGACGACGATGATGCCGAACCAGATCGGGTCATAGCCGAGCTTGATGACGGCCGGGTAGAACACCGGCAGCGTCAAGAGCAGCATGCCGATCGCGTCCATGAAGCAGCCGAGCACGAGATAGACGAGCAGGATGCCGAGCATGACGACGATGGGCGGAACGGGCAGCGACACCACCCACTCGGAGAACTTCTCCGGTACTCCGGCATAGCCGAGGAAGCGCACGAAGATGAGGATGCCCCAGATGATCGTGAAGATCATCACCGTGAGCTTGGCGGTTTCGAGCAGCGCCTCGTTGAGCTGGCTCCACTTCATGCGGTTGACGAGGGCGGCGACGTAGACGACGAACGCGCCGAGTGCCCCGGCCTCCGTTGGCGTCGCCCAGCCGAACAGCATCGAGGCGAAAATGATCACGATCACGCCGAAGATGGGCAGCGTGCCCGGCAGCGACGCAAAGCGCTCGCCCCAGGTGTAGCCGCGAATGGGCCTGCCGACATCCGGGTTCCAGATGCTCCAGATGACGACGATGATCGAATAGCAGATCGCCGAAATGATCCCCGGAATGAAGCCCGCGATCAGGAGCTTGCCGATCGATGCCTCGACGATGATTGCGTAGACGACCATGATGGCCGATGGCGGTATGAGCGAGTCGAGCGTGGCGCCGGCGGCCACCGCGCCTGCGGCGAGCCGGCGGTCATAGCCGGCCTTGAGCATCTCGGGCACGGCGACGCGGGCGAACACGGCAGCGGCCGCCGTGGAGGCGCCAGAGACCGCCGAGAAGCCCGCGACCGCGAAGATGCTGGACACCGCGAGACCGCCGGGCAGCCAGCCCAGCCACTTCTTGCAGGCATCGAACAGCGTCTGCGTCATGCCTGCGTGGTAGGCGAGGTAGCCGATCAGAATGAACAGCGGCAGCACGGAGAGCGTGTAGCTCACCGACTTCGAATGCGGAATGGTGCCGACCATGCCCGCACCCGCCTTCCAACCGATGATGGCGACGATGCCGGCAAGGCCGACGATGGCGGCGGCGATGTACACCCTGACGCCCGCGACAACCAGCAAGAGCAAGGCGACGCAGCCTGAGAATGCCGATGGCATCCCTCGAGAGTTCAATGGCCATCAGCGGCTCGCTCCCTGCTTGCGGCCGCCGGCGTGCGGCGTCGCATCGTCGAAGGCCCCGGCAGCCGCAGCCTCACGCAGTGCCTGCTCCTCGGCGTCGATGGTGTGGGCCACGCCGATGAGCCTCTTGCTAGGGTCGAGAAGAACGCGCAGGTAAGCCCATAGGCTGATGAGCAGGCGAACGAACAGCATCGCCAGCGAGATCGGCACTACGATCTTCGACGGCCACAATGGAATCTGCGCGTCGATGCTGGAGTTGCCCAGATACAGCGCCCGCATGGCATGGTCCCAGCTGTAGATGAGCAGCACGCCGCAGATCGCCAGACCGAGGACCACGCCTGCAATCTCGAACAATGCGAGCCAGCGCCCCCTCAGGTAGCTGACGAACAGCTCCATGCGGATATGGCCGCCGACCCGCTCGGTGTAGGCGATCCCCAGGAACACCAGGAACGCCATCATGATCTCGACGATGTCGATGTAGCCGAAGATCGGGAGATTGAAGAACTTGCGCCCCAGCACGTGCACGACGCCGATCAGCATCAACGCGAAGATGCCGAGTCCCGAGATCAGGGCCGTGAATTTCTCGATCCTGTGCGCGAGGCGGTCGATGGCGCCGAGTGCCCCTCCGCCAACCCCCAGCGTCGGATCGCCTGCCTCAGCGTGTGCCATGCTTCCTCCGAGGTCGCTGCTCGTTTCCCCGCGAAATAGAGGGAAGTTCGAAGGCAAGAGCCGCCAGGGCCGGGCACTGCCCGCCGATCGCGCCACATCGCCCGGCACAGCGGGCGACGAGCGTGGTTCCGCGCTATTTCGCGTTGAGCTTGGCTCTTGCCGTCTCGACCTCCTTGAGCAGGGTATCGAGCACGCCTTTGGCGTCGAACCTGGATTGGTTGTCGGCAAGCCACTTGTCCCACACCGGCTTGCCCGCGATCTCGCGGAACCGTGCGAGGTCGGCATCCGTGTAGCGGATCTCCGTCAGCTTCTGCTGGAACATGGGCAGATTGACCTTGTCGGCCGCCTCGTAGGCCTCGATCATCGCCTTGTAGGCTTCGGGCTGAGCCTCCTGCAGGAGCTTCTGGTATTGCGGTGGCAGCTTGGCATGGGCCTCCTTGCTCATCACGGCGGCGCAGCCTGCGGTGCCGGGCGCGAGGTTTGCCGTGTACCAGCTCGAGATCGTGTGCAGCTGATAGGCCGCGTGGGCATAGGTGAATGGAAAGGAGGCAGCGTCGACAGTGCCACGGTCGAGTGCTGTGTAAAGCTCGACCGCAGGTACGGTCGAGATGTGCGCGCCCAGGATCTTGAAGGCGTCACCAACCGCACCCGGTGCCCGCACGCGCAAGCCTTTCCAGTCGTCGAGCGCTTTCGGCGGCTTGCCCTTGCCCATGAACTCGTACTGCGGGAGGATGGTGAAGAAGTAGGGTACCGCACCCCATTTGGCCATGTCGGCCAGGAGCGCCGGGTGCCGCATTGTTGCGTCGGCTGCGGCGGCGGCTGATGCGCAAATCCTCCAACGGCAGGAACGGCAGCGAGAACACCATCCAGGCCGGGTTCCGGCCGGGATGATAGAAGTTGCATATGTCGGCGGTCTCGACGGCGCCGAGCTTGATCGCGTCGAGGTTCTCCTTGTCCTTGGAGAACATCTCGCCGTAGCCGATCTTGAGGGTGAACCTGCCGCCGGTGCGCTCCTTGAGGATCGCAGCGATCCGCTCGATTCCTTCCGTGTTGGCGCGGCGTTTGCCCCAGTTGGAATGCCGCCACTCGATCGTGGGGCCGTCGACCGTTTGCGCGTGCGCAGTCGATGCGGGCACGCCAAGCACGAATGCGGCGCTCAGCGCGCCGACCGCCATATGCTTCACAGCTTTCCTCCCCGCCCGCTCTGCGGCCTGAAGCCAGCGGCGGGCTTTCTTTTCTCTTATGCGTGACATCGTCGCATAAGAAGCAGGTGCATTCAATGACGGAGGATAGACTGCTGCAGGCTTACAGTGCCCCGGCCCGAGCTACGGCTTCTGCAGCTGGAAGAACTCCGCGAGCTGCTCCTTGGTCAGCGGCGTCTGCAGGAACTTCAGCGCACGGCGTCGGCCATCACCTTGTCGATGTCCTGCACGCGGTCCGGCGCGATCGCCTCCTTGGGGTAGAACTCCTTGATGGTGAGGCGACCAGGGCTTCGGACTTGCTCACCTTCTTTGCGTAGAGCGTGATCGCCTCGGGGCTGGCGTACATCCAGTCCAGGGTCTCCCGGTAGGCGCGCATGAAGCGGGCCATCACCTCGGGTCTGGCCTTCAGCGCGTCGGCGTTGACGACCACGACGCGCACCGTCTGGTTGCGCGTGTCGGCGCAGGTCGCTGCCGCGCGCGATGATCCTGATCTTGCCCTCTTGCGCCTCCTGGACGCCGAGCGGCGGGGCGCCCCAGCCCACGTCGATCTGCTTGGACATGACCATGGTGAGGGTCGCGGGCGGGCCGCCGGTCGGCGTCGGCCGCGCCTTCACGCCGAGCACCTTCACGAATCCGAGCACGATGTTGTTGGAGGTCGAGCCGCTGGTGGAATAGGCGATGGTGTTGCTCTCGGTCAGGTCCTTGAGGCTCTTGATCGGCGAATCGGCGCGCACGTACCAGAAGAGGTCGTTGGTGCCGGTGAAGCCGGCCGCGAGCGCGCGCACCGGCGCGCCCTGCACGAACACGCGCATGGCCCCCGAGGTCCCCACGCCGATGCCGATGTCGGCGCTGCCGGAGATGATCGGCTGCAGCGTCTCGCCCGCGCCCTGGGTGCCCAGGGTCTCGAGCTCCAGCCCGTGCTTCTTGAAGATGCCCGCCTGCACCCCGAGCGTGGGCACCTGGTTCTCCCAGTTGTTGATCTGGCCGATCACGACCTTGAGCTTGTCCTGCGCCTCAGCGCCGGCGGCCGATGCCAGGGCCGCAAGCGCCGCCACGACGATTGCCGGAAGCCTCGACGGCGTCATGCTGTTTCCTCCCACGTTGTCGTTGGATTTGTCGGCGTGCTTCCCCTGAGCCCACCCTGAGCGGTGAAACGCAAGCACATTGTGCCCGCATCGGCAACGACCTGCTCGTGCGCAACAACCTCACCCCGCCGCCGGTCGGCGACCATCTGCAGCGAGGTGCATCCGCGGCCGCACAGTTCCCGAGGGCGACGCGGCGGACCTGGTCGGCGCCTCGGGCGAGGCAGCGCCATCCTGCCGATCTTCCGGCGATCGGCTGACACCGCAAGCCGGTGTCGTGAGATCGCGCGCGCCCCGCGCCGCAATGCTAAAATGGAACGTTACCACGCTGGCGCCCGGCACGTCTCCGCGGGCGTGTAAGCGATAGTATGGAAGGCGGACCCTGCCGAAGCGATGCTGCAAAGGCTGCGACAAGCCGGACTGGTCTGGCCGACGCTCGCGACGCTCGCCGGGCCTCGCGGTGCTGATCGGGCTCGGCACCTGGCAGCTCGAGCGCAAGCGCTGGAAGGAGGACCTGCTCGCCAAGATCGCGGCCGGCGCGCACGGCGGAGCCGATCCCGGTGTCGCCTGTCAGTCAACCGAGCGCGGCGGAAAGACCGTGGGAGGTCCTCAAGGTTCGACGATCCCGACTGGCTGCGGAATACAGGCACGTCTCCGTCCGCGGGCGCTTTCACCACGACAAGGAGCAGTATCTCTACGCTCCGACCCCCGCCGGGCTCGCGGCTGGCATGTCTACACGCCGCTGGAGATGCGGCCGGCCGGGTGGTCTGGATCAACCGCGGCTTCGTGCCCGATGCCAGGAAGGCCCCTGCAACGCGCCCCGAGGGTCAGGTGTCGGGCGAGGTGGAGGTGCACGGACTGGTAAGGTTACCCTCGCAGCAAGGGGCTGTTCACGCCCGCGAACGATGTTCACCGGCAATCTCTGGTACTGGCCGGATATCGGCGCCATGACCGCAGCAGCCTTCCCGGATGGCCCGCAGAAGCGCCCAGGAGGCCCGCAGAGGCCCGAGGCGCTTCCCCTGCGTCATAGAGGCCGACGCCCAGCCGGAGCCGCCTGGCGGGCTTCCCAGGGGCGGCGTGACGCGCCTGGCCTGCCCAACCGGCACCTGGAGTACGCGCTCACCTGGTACGGGTTGGCGCTGACACTGATCGGTGTTTATTCGGCGTTTGCGATCAACCGTTTGCGGGCCTCTGGGCGGGCTTAGCTCTGCAACTTTAAGTTGCTGAGAATCGGCCGCCTTGTTCAGTCCCTGCTTGCGCCCTAGGGTGCGGCTGTCGTTTTCACCCCCGACTCGCGAAAGTCCCCTTCCCCGTGCGCTACCTGAGCACCAGAGGCGAAGCACCCGAGCTGGGCTTCGAGGAGGCCCTGCTCGCGGGCCTTGCGCGCGACGGCGGCCTCTATCGTGCCGAAGACGTGGCCGCGCTTCGCGCCGGAGGACATTGCGGCCTTCGCCGGCAAGCCCTTCGCCGAGGTGGCAACGGCGGTGCTGGAGCCGTTCGTCGGCAACGCCATCCCCCGCGCGACGTGCTGGCACTCGCTTGCGACGCCTACGCCCGCTTCGGCCATCCCGCGGTGACGCCGCTCGTCCAGCTCGACCGCAACCTGTGGGCGCTGGAGCTGTTCCACGGCCCCACGCTCGCCTTCAAGGACGTGGCGATGCAGCTGCTCGCCCGGCTCATGGACCGCGTGCTCGCCGTCCGCAACCGGCGCGTGACCGTCGTCGGCGCAACCTCGGGCGATACCGGCGGCGCCGCCGTCGAGGCGTTCCGTGGCGCCGAGCGCATCGACGCCGTCGTCCTCTTCCCGCACAGCCGCGTCTCCGACGTTCAGCGCCGCATGATGACGACGGCAACCGAGCCCAACGTGCACGCGGTCGCCGTCGAGGGGACCTTCGACGACTGCCAGGCGCTGGTGAAGGCCATGTTCAACGACCTGGCCTTCCGCGACCGCGTGCGCCTCGCCGGCGTCAACTCCATCAACTGGGCGCGGGTGGCGGCGCAGATCGCCTACTACTTCGTCGCCGCCGCGGCGCTGGGCGCGCCGCATCGGCCCGTCTCGTTCTCGGTGCCGACGGGCAACTTCGGCGACATCTTCGCCGGCTGGGCCGCCAGGCGCATGGGGCTTCCCATCGAGCGCCTCGTCATCGCCACCAACGACAACGACATCCTCGCGCCGCACCCATGCCGGCGGCGTCTACGAGGTGCGCGGCGTCACCCCCACGACCTCGCCGTCCATGGACATCCAGGTCGCCTCCAACTTCGAGCGCTGGCTGTTCGAGGCGAGCGGGCGCGATGCCGCCTGGGTGCGTGGGCGGATGGGGGCTCTGCGCCAGTCCGGCCGCTTCGAGCTGTCCCGCGAGGTGGCAGCCGCCATGCGCGCCGATTTCGCCGCCGCCAGCGCCAGCCTGGACGAGGTGGCGGCGATGCATCCGCCGGGTGGAGGCCGAAAGCGGCTATCTTCTCGACCCGCACAGCGCCTGCGGCGTGGTTGCCGCCGAGAAGACGGGCGCCGCGAGGACGGCGCGCCGTGCGTCGTGCTCGCCACCGCCCACCCCGCCAAGTTCCCCGACGCCATGCGAAGCCATCGCCGGCCGGCGTCCCGCCCTGCCGGCGCGCCTTGCGCCAACTGGTGAGCGCGCCCGAGCGCATGACCGTTCTGCCCAACGATCTCGCCGCCATCCAGCACTTCGTCGCCCGGCACGCGGGCGAGGGAAAAGGAGCCGCCGCATGACCATCCACGAGACCCGGCTGGCGAACGGTCTGCGCGTCGTCTCCTACCGCATGCCGCACGTGGAGACGGTGTCGATGGGCATCTGGGTCGGGGTCGGCGCGCGCCATGAGACGGCGGCCGAGCAGGGCATCTCCCACCTCCTGGAGCACATGGCCTTCAAGGGCACCGAGCGGCGCAACGCCCGCGACATCGCCGAGGAGATCGAGGCGGTCGGCGGCGAGCTCAACGCCGCCACCAGCCTCGAGACCACCGCCTACTTCTCGCGCGTGCTGGCGGGAGACATCGGCCTCGGCCTCGACATCCTGGCCGACATCCTGCAGCGCCCGCGCCATTCCGAGGAGGAACTGGAGCGCGAGCGCGAGGTGATCCTGCAGGAGATCGCCGCGACCCGCGACAGCCCCGACGAGATCGCCTACGAGCTGCTGCAGGAGGTCGCCTTTCCCGACCAGTCGATCGGCCGGCCGATCCTCGGCACCGCGTCGAGCGTCAGGGGGTTCAAGCCCGCCGACCTGCGCCGCTTCCTCGAGGCCAACTACAGCGCCAACCGCATGGTGCTGTCGGCGGCGGGCAAGATCGACCACGCCCAGCTGGTCCGCCATGCTGAGGCCCTATTCGGCGCCATGAATGGCGGCGAGGGGGGGCGATTCGAACCGGCCCGCTACAGCGGGGGCATACGTACGTCTGCCAAGCCGTTCGAGCAAAGCCACCTGGTTCTGGCGTTCGAGGGGCCACCCTACGCGCACGAGAGCTACTATGCGGCCCAGGTGTTCTCGGCGCTGTTCGGCGGCGGCATGGCGTCCCGCCTGTTCCAGGAGGTGAGAGAACGGCGCGGTCTCTGTTATTCGATCTACTCCAGCTATTGGGCCCTTGCCGACACGGGGCTGTTTGGGATTCATGCCGCCACGGGACCTGAAATGATGGCCAAGCTGATCGAAGTGGTGGCCGGCGAGCTCAAGCGCGCCGCGGCCGAGGCGCCCACCGATGCCGAGGTGGCGCGCGCCAAGGCGCAGATCAAGGCCGGCATGCTGATGGGGCTCGAAAGCTCCTCCGCGCGCGCCGAGTACATGGCGCGCCAGCTCCTGCTGTTCGACCGGCTGATCGACACCAAGGAGATCGTTGCGCGCATCGAGGCCGTCACGCCGGAGGCCGTGCGCACGCTGGCCTCCGGCCTGCTCACGGCCTCCAGGCCCTCGATCGCGGTCGTGGGGGCAGGCCGCAAGGGCACGACCTACGCGCACATGGCCGAGCGCATGATGGGCGACGCGACGGGTTCCGGGAGCGTCCTGAGGGAGACGGCGGCATCGGCGGATCACGAGATGGCCTTCCTGAAGACCCCTGCACGGCATCGATCCTGATGCGGAAATCCGCGGGCAGCGCGTCGTTCTGCGCCATCCGGCCATGCAGGACTATGCGCCTGGGCGGAGCTGCGGGCGCTTGAGCCGCCAGCACCTGACGCCCTGGGAGCCGCAGTGGGCGCGCGACGAGCTGACGCGCTCCGCGTTCCGCCGCCGCCTGCGCCAGGCCCAGCGCGAGGCTGCGCGACGACCACGGCTACGCCTATCTCATCTTCAGCGACTCCGGCCCGACGCTGCTCGGCGGGCTCAACATCGGCAACGTCCGCCGCGGCGTCGCGCAGGCCGCTTCCCTTGGCTACTGGATGGGCGCGCCGCATGCCGGGCGCGGCTACATGACCGACGCCGTCGCCGCCGCGGTGCATTCGCGTTCGCTAACCTGGCGCTCAACCGGCTCGAGGCGGCATGCCTGCCCGGCAACGCCGCTTCCAAGCGCGTGCTCGAGAAGGTGGGCTTCAGGCTGGAGGGCCGGGCGCGCCGCTACCTCAAGATCGACGGGCGCTGGCAGGACCACGACCTCTACGCGCTGCTGCACGACGATCCGCGGTCCGAGCCGGCGAGGGCCTGATGCACCTGGGCCGCCGCGGGACTGCCATTGCGGCGCGACTTCGGCGTCTACTCCGCGGCCTCTGCGCCGTCCTGGTGCTGGTTCTGGCGCTGATTGTGAGCGTTGCGGCGGCGCGCGCCGAGCTCAAGGCCATCGACATCGGCAACGAGCTGGAGCGCCGCGATATCCTCCCTCTCGGCGTGCTGCACGCGGCGGGCGACAGGGTGACGATCGATACCGTGCCCGAAAAGGGCGGCGTCACGCAGAGCTGGACCGCGGAGGCGTCCGTCCCGGGCACCAAGCCCGGCTGGTTCGCGTTCGCGCTGCGCAACACCACCGACAAGCAGGTCGAGCGCTGGCTCGTGGTCGACCGCTACAATCCGGCGGCATCGGGCGTATTCATGCCCGACCTCGACGCGAGCCGCATCGAGAAGATCAACCATGAGAAGGGCTATCAGCCAGATCGCATCCCGAGCGATCGAGCCGACGTGTTCCGCATCATGTTGGAGCCCGGCAGCACTGTCACCTTCGTCGCGGAGCTGGTGTCGGACCACCTCGCGGACATCTACCTCTGGACCCCCATCGAGTACGAGCAGAGAGCCCGCGACCGGCAGCTCTTCAACGGCGTCATGGTCGGCATCACCGGGCTCTTGGCGCTGTTCCTCACGGCCGTGTTCGCTGCCAATCACAAGGCGATCTTCCCGTCGGCTGCCGTGTTCGCCTGGTGCGTCCTCGCCTATCTGTGCGTCGACTTCGGCTTCTGGCAGAAGCTCTTCAGCGTGAAGCCCGCGGAGAACGCCCAGTACCGCGCCGCCGCCGAGGCGGGCATGGCCGCGAGCCTCCTCGTCTTCCTGCATGTCTTCCTGCGGCTCAGGGCTTCGCACGGCCTCGTGCGCCTGGCTCTCGGCGTGTGGATCGCCGCCCAATGCGTGCTCGTGGCCGTGGCGTTCCTCGATCCGCGGCTCGCCGCCACGCTGGTGCGCCTGTCGAGTCTGGGGATCGCGGCGGCGGGCGCTGGCGCCGTGCTGTTTCTGGCGCTGGGCGGCCAGGACCGCGCCCTGTCGCTCGTGCCCACGTGGATGCTGCTGCTCGTCTGGCTGTTCGGGGTCGGCGCCACGCTCACGGGCCGGCTGGCCGGCGATTTCGTGGTCTACAGCCTGGTCGCCGGCCTCGTGCTGATCGTGGTGCTGATCGGCTTCACGGTGACACAGTTCGCGTTCCGCTCGACCGAGCCTGCGTACGGCTCCCAACCCGGTGAGCAGCAGCTGCGCGCGCTGGCCGTCGACGGCGCCGGCGCCGCCGTCTGGGAGTGGAACGCACGGCGCGACGAGATCAAGGTGAGCCCGGTCGTGGAGGCGACGCTGGGCCTCAAGAGCGGCGAGCTGTCTGCGACCAAGGCCGACAACTTCATTGCCCACATGCATCCGGCCGACCGCGAGCGCTTCAAGCTCTTGCTGTGGTCGATCAAGGAGCGGGCGGGCGGAGAGCTGCGCATCGACTTCCGCATGCGCCACGTCGACAACTCCTACCGCTGGTTCGAGCTGGAGGCCGCGAGCCTGCCCAATGCCGACCACCGCAATCTGCGCTGCGTCGGGTTGGTGCGCGAGGCAACCGATGCCAAGCTCGCCCAGGAGCGGCTCCTGCACAACGCCGTGCACGACAGCCTGACCGGCCTGCCCAACCGCGAGCTGTTTCTCGATCGCTTGGCCAGTGCCGCCAAGCGCGCCACGCTCGAGCCCCTGGTGCGCCCGTCGCTGCTGTTCATCGACATCGACCGGTTCAGGGCCGCCAACACGGCGGCCGACGGCGTCGTCGGCGACAGCCTGCTGCTCACGATCGCGCGGCGCCTCGCCCGCAACCTGGGCCCGCAGGACGCGCTGGCGCGCATCGGCCACGACCAGTTTGCGCTCCTGCTCCTCAACCAGACCGACCCGCGCGAGCTCGCCATGCTGGCCGAGCAAGTGCGCCGCTCGGTGCGCTCTCCCATAGCCATCGGCGGCCAGGAAGTCGTGCTCACCGCTTCGATCGGCATCGCCATCTACGATGGACCCGACGAGAACCCGGCCGAGCTGTTGCACGAGGCCGAGATCGCCATGTACCAGGCCAAGCGCTCGGGATCCGACCGCGTCGAGATCTTCAATCCGGAGATGCGCTCCGATCCCGGTGGACGCGTCGCGCTGGAGGAGGAGCTGCGCGGCGCCATCGACAAGAAGCAGCTGCGGGTCGTCTATCAGCCGATCTTCTACCTCCCCACCGAGACGCTGGCCGGCTTCGAGGCGCAGCTGCGCTGGGAGCATCCGCGCCTCGGCACGCTCAATCCGGCGCATTTCGTGCCCGTGGCCGAGGAGAGCGACCTGGTCCTCAAGCTCGGCTCGTACGTGCTGACGCGCGCGGCGAGCGAGGCGCAGCGCTGGCAGCGCGAGCTGCCGCGGCCGGACCAGCCCGTGTTCGTCAGCGTCAATGTCTCGAGTCGCCAGCTGTTCCGGCCGGACCTCATCAACGAGGTGCGCCACACCCTCGGCCGCGCGGTCCTGCCGAAGGGGTCGTTGCGGCTCGAGATCAGCGAATCGCTGGTGATGGAGAACCCGGAGCGGGCGCTATCGGTATTGGATCAGCTTGTCGCCGCCGGGGCCGGGCTCTCGCTCGACGAGTTCGCCACCGGCTACTCGTCGCTCTCCTATCTCGGCCAGCTTCCGTTCGACATCGTCAAGGTGGACGGCGTGTTCGTGCAGGGGCGCGGCCACAACGGCAGCGGCGGCGCGATGTTGCGCTCCGTCGTGGCCCTCGCCAAGGAGCTGGGTCGCAAGGTGATCGCCGAGGGCGTCGAGGCCGAGGACGACATCGTCTTTCTGCGATCGATCGGCTGCGAGTACGCCCAGGGCGTCTACTACGGCGAGCTGATGTCGGAGCGCGACGTGCTCCAGCTCCTCAAGGTGGTGCGCCGGGCGGAGCGGCGTCTGAAGCGCAGCCGGCTGTTCCGCCAGCGGTCGCGGCCCGAGGCTCCCGCCGTGGCGGCTGCCGCGGCCGCCCCCCAACCGGCGTGACGGGGCCCCCGTCCGCTCCGCCGCTGCAGCTCGCGGGCAGCAACGGTGCGCGTCCGCCGGCCTTGCTTTCTCGGCCTGCGCAGCCGGCGCCTCCGGGGCAGCCGGCGCCCCCTTCGCAACCTGCCGTGCTGGCTGCGCCGGCGCCGCCCCCACCGAAGATCGCACCGCCTCCCGCGCCGGCGGCGCCGCCGCGGCGAGCCTGGGGCGGACCACGACCGCTGCCGCCGCCCTTGCCCTGGAAGGCGCCAGCCGAGCCGGAGGGGAGCGGGACACGCGCGAATAGGCTGCCGCTCGCACCGCTGCGCCCAGCGGCCTCCCCGGCGCCCCTCCCGGAGCCTCCTGCGGGGTCCGTGCCGATGCCTCCGCCGCCTCAGTCCCCCGCAGGCGCGCGGCAGCCACCCACGCGCCCGCCGGCGGTCGGCAATGTCGCCTTGCCTGCAACGCCTCGGCCGCTCGGCCCCGCGCCGCTGCCGCCCCCGGCTCCGCCACGGGCAGCACCGCAAAAGGACGGGCCCCTATCGAAGGCTGCCGAGACTGCGCCGCCGCCTCCGCCCCGTCCCCCGCCGCCTCCGGGGGCGGCGCCCGCGCGTCCTGTTGCAGCTCCGCCGCCTCCCGCTGCGGCGAATCCGCTACCGCCCCCCGCGCCCCGCGCCGCCAAGCCGGCCCCGAAACCGCGCCTGGCACCGCCGAGCCGCAGCGGCCGGCCCGGACCGGACCTCTCCAAGCTGCCGCCTGCCATCCGCGAAAGTCTGGCCAAGCTCGCCGGCGACCAGGCGGCCGAGGAGGAGGCCGCCCCGCTCCCCGACACCACGACCACGCCCGACCGCTAGCTTTGGTTGCCCCTGGCGTTGGCGTAGAAGATGCACCGTAGAACGGTTCGTTTGGGGTTCTGCGGGCGCGTGCCCGCAAGCGTTGCCAGCTTCGGGGAGGCAATTCGATGACGACCGCCAATTCGCGCACCGCAGCCCATGCGATCGATCCGCTGTTCCTGGAGCGCTGGTCGCCGCGCGCCTTCACCGGCGAGCCGATCCCCGAGACCGAGCTGATGACCCTGTTCGAGGCCGCGCGCTGGGCCCCTTCGTCCTTCAATGCCCAGCCCTGGCGCTTCATCTGGGCCCGGCGCGATACCGGGCACTGGCCGCGCCTCCTCGGCCTCCTCAGCGAATACAACCAGTCCTGGGCGAAGAACGCCGCCGCGCTCGTCGTCCTGGTCTCCAAGACCACCATGCTCCCGCGCGGAGCAGACAAGGAGGTGCCCTCCGTGACGCATTCGCTGGACGCGGGTGCCGCGTGGGAGAACCTGGCGCTACAGGCAACGCGCTCTGGCTGGGCGGCGCACGGCATGGCGGGCTTCGACATGCCGCGGGCCGCCGTCGAGCTCGGCGTCCCGTCCGGCTATCGGGTGGAGGCCGCCATTGCCATTGGCAGGCGCGGCGACAAGTCGGTCCTGCCGGAGGCACTACAGGCGCGCGAGATGCCGAGCGACCGCCTGCCGCTAGCGCAAATCGTCAGCGAAGGCCGCTTCAAGGCGTAGGGCGCAATGCGGCCGGCACCGCATCGGCGGTCGGACGCCGCTCAGGGAAACGTCCACTCCCCTTCGCTCGATCCGGCGTCGCTCACCATGGTGAGCGTCACGGTCCTGCCGCGCAGATCCTTGGCCAGGTCCGGCGCCAGCGCCACCGTATAGCGCACCACACCTCGCGTCCTCGCCCAGCCGCTTGGGGAGCGGCACGTAGATCCCTTCCGGTGCCTCGACGAACACGTCGGCGCCCTTGGTGCCGCCGGGAAACAGCATGTCGATCTCGAGGCGGGCGCCGGCCTTGTCCTCCACCCGCGCCACGCGCTTCCACCAGGGATCGGTCTTGCGCCGCTCCGCGGCGGTGCGCGGCACGCGCTCGAGCGCCGCCTCGACGGCATCGCCCTTGCGGGCCGTGCGGCCGGGTGTCAGCGACAGCTCGAGCTTCGTGGTGACGGGGATGCAGATGTCGCTGCAGATGCCGTACTCCAGCGCAACCTCGAGCCGCACCGGCCGGCCGGCGTCCTTGGGCGTCACCTCGAGCGGGAACAGGACCTGCTTCTTGTAGCCGATGACCTGTGCGCCGGCCTCGGACATGCGGATCGGCGCGGGGTAGAGAACCTTGACCGCAGCGGCGTTGGTCGATTCCTTCCAGTCGAAGGTCGTCGGCACGCCCGCGTCTCCCGGCGTGCGCCAGTAGATCTTCCAGCCGTCCGCCATCTCGAGCTCGACCCCAGCGAGCCAGTCACCCTTTGCGCTCCTGGCTCCGCTCGCCACCAGCCGCACGCGCGAGTTGGGGAGGTCCACCCAGGCCGACGCTTCGGGCTCGTCCGCAAACGGGCTCTGGACCGGGGCCGCAACGGCCACGACAAGGGTGGCTGCAAGGGCCGCTCTTCGGAGCACTCGCATGGCGTTTCCTCGTTACCTGGCACAAACATAGGTCGCCCGCCGCGGCGGACAATTCAACACTGCTCGATAAGTGTTGTTATGTGTTTCTAGCTGTGCCCCCTTCCAGGGCCCGGCCAGTGGCGCTAGTCTCACTGGCATGACGGCTCGAAGCAAAGGCCGCAAGGGCCAGAACGGCGGCTACCTCGACGGCCAGTTCCTGATCGCCATGCCCTCCATGAGCGACCGCCGGTTTGCGCGCGCGGTCATCTACATGTGCGCGCACTCCACCCAGGGCGCCATGGGCCTGATCGTCAACCAGCGGGCGCCGCACATCTCCTTTCCGGAGTTGCTGGAAAAACTCAGTATCGGGTCGGAGCCGAAGCCGGGCGCGATGGTGCGCCCGGATCTGATCGACATGGACGTTCATGTCGGCGGCCCGGTGGACACCGGGCTCGGCTTCGTGCTGCACAGCTCGGACTACTTTGCCGAGGATTCGACGCTGCCGATCAACGACGACGTGTCGCTCACGGCCACGGTGGAAATTCTCCGGGCGATCGCCAGCGGGAACGGCCCGGATCGCGCGATCCTGGCGCTCGGATACGCGGGCTGGCGGCCGGGGCAGCTCGAGGACGAGATCCAGGCCAACGGCTGGCTGCATTGCCCCGCCGACCTCGACCTCCTGTTCGACCGCAACCTCGACCAGAAGTACGAGCGAGCCCTCTCCAAGATCGGCATCAATCCGTCCCACCTCGTGAGCGAGGCGGGTCACGCCTGAGGAACTTCGTCATTCCGGCGCTTGTCGCCGGAATCCATCTCACCATTTGCGCCGGTGGACGTGGCTGACTGGATACCGGGGACACCGGCCTTCGCCGGTGCAGGCAAGCCCCGGTATGACAAACAGGACGAAGCGTCGGAGATAGAGCACCCGCCAGTGCGCTCGCAAGAGACGACGTCATGCAGCATGTCATTCGGCCAGTCGTCGCTCACTGCTGGGCCCTCGCCGCTGTAGCCATCGCTGCTGCGCCGACGGAGGTTGCCTCGGCGGAGTCGAAGCTGAGCGAGGCGACGGTTCGTGCCCGCCTGGTCAATGTGGAGGTGAAGCCGTCGCTGAAGCGGCCCGGATGGCTCACGATCGACACCTCGCGCGAGCCCGAGCTTCAGCTGCAAGAGACGGGGTTCCAGCTGGTCATGGTCTGGAACGGCCTCGATGACGACGAATGGCCGGCCACGCGCATCTGCGAGGTGCTCGCCGCCGAGTTCTGCGGCGCGGTTGGCCGCGGGGCCGTGGAGGGTCTTCTGAGCCGTCTCTACAAATCGAGATTCCCTCGTGCGGGAAGCCGATCTCGGCCGCAATGTCGGCAGCAGTTTCACGAAGCGACTGAGCAGTCCGCTGGGAGACTGCCGCCTGGAGATGCTCGCCAAGGGCGCGCGCTGGCACACGCTGACCATCACCGTGCGCCGGTGAGGCCAAGCGTTCACCCGTCATCCCGGAAGCCGAGCCGCAAGGATATCAGTTCAGCCGGCCCTTGAGATTGCGGATGCTCTCGTCGATGAGCGGGGCGCCGGCGGCGCCGGCGGCCTTCTCGCGCAGGATCTTCTCGGCTGCCGCGATCGCCATGTCGACGGCGGCGGCGCGCACCTCCTCCACGGCCTCCGCCTCGGCGCGGGCGATCCTGCTCCTCGGCCTGCTGGCCGCGGCGCTTCAGGGTCTCGGCGAGCGACCTGGCGGGTCTCGGTGGCGAAGGCCTCCGCCTCGCGGCGGGCCTGCTCGACGATCGCCTCCGCCTCCTGGCCGGCGTTGCGGTGCTTCCTCTGGTAGTCCGCCAGCAGGGCCTGCGCCTCCTCGCGCAGGCGCCGCGCCTCGTCCAGCTCGTTGCGGATCGCCGGCCGCGCGATCGTCGAGCGCCTTGGCGAGCAGCGGCCGGCACCTTGTAGTAGACCAGGATCGGCGAGGAACGCGACGAACGCGACCGCCACCCAGAACTCGGCCATGCGCAACATGGGCCAGTGCAGCCTCGCCGTGCCCCTATTCCGCAGCGCGCTGCATCAGCGCCCGCTGCACCTCGTCCTTGCTCACTTCCTTGCCGATGAGCTTGGCGACGATGGCGCCGGCGGTATCGCCGGCGATCTCGCCGACGCCGGCCATCGCCCGCGCCTTGCTCTGGGCGATGCGCGCCTCCGCGTCGGCGAGCCTGCGGGCGATCTCGGCGTCGAGCTTGGCCCGCTCCTTGTCGATCTCCGCCGCGAGCCTGGTCGTGCATCTCCTTGCCGATGGCGCCGGCCTTGGCGCGCGCCTCGCCGAGCGCCTGCTCGTAGCTGGCGAGCGCCTGCTCGGTCTCGACCTTGAGGCTCTCGGCCGTCTGCAGGTCGCGCTCGATGCGCTCGCGCCGCTCGTCGATCACCTCGCCGACGCGCGGCAGGACGAGCCGCTTCACCAGCAGGTAGAGCAGGCCGAACGCCAGCGCGAGCCAGAACAGCTGCGGCACGAACGTGCCGGGATCGAGCGGCGGGAAGATCTTGCCTGCGGCGCGACGCCCTCGGGCCGGCCGTGCTGGTGGTGACTTTGTCAGCCATGGTCGTCGACCGGTCTCGATGCGCGGGCCGCTCCCGATCAGGTGAAGAGCAGGAGGAAGGCGATCAGCAGGGCGAAGATGCCCAGCGCTTCGGTCACGGCAAAGCCGAAGATCAGGTGTCCGAACTGGCCGTCGGCGGCAGACGGGTTGCGCAGCGCGCCCTGCAGGTACTGGCCGAACAGGTTGCCGACGCCGATGGCGGCGACTCCCGTGCCGATGGCAGCAAGGCCGGCGCCGATCAGCTTGGCGGAGGCGGGATCCATTGGTCTTCTCTCCTGGTGTGTGTTGAGCGTTGAAGGTCTGGCCGGCGCCTCCGGTCTAGTGCCCCGGATGCAGCGCGTCGTTGAGGTACATGCAGGTGAGCATGGTGAACACGTAGGCCTGCAGGAACGCCACCAGCACCTCCAGCGCGGTGATGGCGACCGCCATCAGGAAGGGCAGCGGCGACAGCACGGCAAAGGAGCCGGCGCCCAGCAGCATGACGACGAAGCCGCCGAACACCTTGAGCGTGATGTGGCCGGCCAGCATGTTGGCGAACAGACGCACCGAATGGCTGATCGGGCGCGACAGGAACGAGATGACCTCGATCAGGGTGACCAGCGGCAGCACGTACGATCGGCACGCCTGAAGGCACGAACAGCTTGAGGAAGCGCAGGCCGTTCTTGGCGAAGCCGACCACCAGCACCGTCAGGAACACCATGCGCCGCCAGCGCGGCGGTGACGACGATATGGCTGGTCACGGTGAAGGCGCCGGGGAACATGCCCAGCATGTTGCAGACGAAGATGAAGATGAAGAGCGCGAACACGAAGGGGAAGAACTTCATCCCCTCCTTGCCGACGCTCTCGCGCAGCATGCCGGCGACGAACTCGTGGCGATCTCGGCCACCGACTGCAGCCGGCTCGGGACCAGCGCGCGCGCGCGCATGGCGTACATGAAGAAGCCGGCGGTCAGCAGCACCGCCAGCAGCATGAAGGCGGACGAGTTGGTGAAGGAAACGTCCCAGCCGAACAGGTTGATGGGCACGATGCGGTGCAGGTCGAACTGATGGATGGGATCGGGCATTGCCGCCCGGTCCACGCCTCCCTTCGGTGCCGCCACGTCAGTCCCCTAGTCAGCCTCAATCGTCGTCGGGCACGCTGCGCCCGATGCTGCCGCCGTGTTCCTCGGCAGCGAACTCTCGCTGCATCCGCTCGTACGCCCGCATCACGTTGAGGACGCCGGCCGCGAACCCCAACACGAAGAAGAGCAGAAACAGCCACGGCCTGCTGCCCAGCACCCAGTCGAGGCCCCAGCCGATGAGCCCGCCCACGAACACCGCGGCGACCAGCTCGGCCGCCATGCGCATGCCGTAGGCCATGCCGCGCCCGCGCATCTCGGCGTCGCGGTCGGCCTGCGCGTCAGCGTCCCGCTGAGCCTTGACCTTGCCGAGCCGGTCGCCGAGGTCGGACAGCCGCCCTTCGAACTCAGCCCGCTCCCGCGGGGTCATGTCCCCGGGCGCCCGGCCGTGCTTGTCGGGAGGATCAGACATGCAACGCACGTCCTTCGGCGGGACGGAACCACCCCTGGGGCCATCGAACGCGGCCGCACCTTACGGAGGCCCCCCGCGGGTGTCAAGGAATCGCAGGGCCGCACCAACGCCTTGCACGACAAGGGTAAATGCTTGGTTGCTCAGCGATGCGACAATTCGACCGGCACGCCGCGTGGTCTCCGGCTCTCCCGCGAGCGGGGGTAGGAGGACCAGCCGCTGGCAGGGAGAGGGGACTTCCACCCCCAATGCGTATTAGGATGCCATACCGCAGAGGTAAAAAATGAGCGAAGTTTCAAAGCGATTGGAAAAGGCTGTCGAGGCCGCAAAGGCTTGGCCCCTCGACCGTCAGGAGGCGGCGGCCGAGGTGCTCGAGCAGATGGCCCGGTTGGTTACGGTGCCATACAAGCTGTCGCATGAGGAGCGCGCGGATCTCGAAGCAGCACTCGCCGAGGCGCGGCGTGGCGAGTTCGCGAGCGACGCTGAGGTGGCCGCCATGTTCGCTCGGCATGGCCTGTGAAGATCCGCTACACGAGCAAAGCGCTCGCACAGCTCGATCAAATCTACTCCTACCTTGAGGCTCATAGCCCGAACGCGGCAGCGCGCGTCAAGGCACGCATCAAGCAGTCGATCGGAAGGCTCGCACGCCTCCCCTACAGCTGTCGCCCGACCGAATATCCCGGGATTGGGTGCTTTCCGTGGTTCGCTATCCTTACCTTGTCTTCTACAGCGTGGATGAGGCCGCACAGGAGGTGAGATCCTCCGTATCCGCCATAGCTCGCAGGATCCCAGCCGTCACCTCGAATAGGCGGCCCCAGGAGAAGCGCGGCGGCTACCTCGGCCAGGGCAGCGGGCGAATCGCAGAGCGCCGCGGCGCCGGCCACCGTAAGCTCCTCGGCGGTGCCGTAGCCCCAGGTGACGCCGACGGCGCGGATGCCGTTGCGGGCGGCGGCCGTCACGTCGAACTCGCGGTCGCCGATCATGAGGGCGGTTGCGGGATCGACCCCTTCGTGCCGGAGGATGTGCGCGATCAGGTCGGCCTTGTGGTCGTTGGTGCCGTCGAGCTCGGGGCCGTGGACGGCGTGGAAATGCGCGCCGAGGCCGAAGTGCTCGACGATCGGCCGTGCGTAGTGGTGCGGCTTGGAGGTGGCGACGATCAGCCGGTGGCCGGCCGCCCGCAGCGCCGCGAGCGCCTCGGGCACGCCGTCGTAGACGATGGCGTCGAACATGCCGCCGTCGAGATAGCGCTCGCGATAGTGGGCGATGGCCTCCTCGACGCGCTCGGGGGAGCCCAGGAGCTTCGGAAACGAGACGCGGAACGGCGGCCCGATCAGCCAGAGCAGCTCGTCGGCCGGCGGCACCGGGTGCCCGAGCTTGTCCAGCGCGTACTGAACGGAGCCGATCAGGCCCGGCTTGGGGTCGACCAGCGTGCCGTCCAGATCGAACAGGATGTCCATGCGTTCTCCTCTCCCCGGAGTCGAGCCCCGCAGGGCGGACTATCCGGGCCTTGCCACAAGTCAGCGCCACGTTCGCGCTCGGAACGCTGCTCGCCTTGGCTCGCAGCTCCGGCCGGGATGACGGGGGACGGAGTTCAAGCCGCCTCGGTGAACTTCTGCGCGGTCTCCAGGTCCACCGAGACGAGCTGGCTCACGCCCTTCTCGGCCATGGTCACGCCGAACAGCCGGCTCATGCGCGACATGGTCATGGGGTGGTGGGTGATGACCAGGAAGCGCGTCTCGGTGTCGGCCGCCATCTTCTCCAGCAGCGTGCAGAAGCGGTCGACGTTGGCGTCGTCGAGCGGCGCGTCCACCTCGTCCAGCACGCAGATCGGCGACGGGTTGGTCAGGAACACCGCGAAGATCAGCGCGATCGCGGTCAGCGACTGCTCGCCGCCCGACAGCAGCGACAGCGTGGTCGGCTTCTTGCCGGGCGGCTTGGCGATGATCTCCAGCCCGCCCTCCAGCGGGTCCTCCGCCTCGATCATCTCGAGCCGCGCCTCGCCGCCGCCGAACAGCGTGGTGAACAGGCTGCGGAAGTGGGCGTCGACCGCGTCGAACGCCGCCTGCAGCCGGCTCTCGCCCTCCTTGTTGATCTGCGCGATGCCCGCGCGCAGCTTGGCGATGGCGGCCTCGACGTCGACCTTCTCCTTGTTCATGCCCTCGTGCTCGCCGGCGATGCGGGCGAGGTCCTCGTCGGCCTGCAGGTTGACGCCGCCCAGCCGCTCGCGGTCGGCCTTGAGCCGGACGAGCTCGCGGTCGGCATCCGCGAGCGGCGGCAGCTGCGCGTCCGGCGGCCAGCTCGGCCAGCGCCAGGCAGGCCTCCGGCGCGCAGCCCAGCGTGTCGCGGATGCGGCGCGCCTCCTCGCTGCGGCGCTGCGCGGGCGCCCTCGAGCCTCGCCTCGGCGCGGGCGCGCGCCTCGCGCTCGTCGGCGACGGCGGCCTGGGCCTGGCGCAGATGCTGCGCGGCCTCGCGATGCGCCGTCTCCGCCGCGGCCTGGGCGTCGGCCGCGGCCTTGCGCTCGGCCTCGGCCTTGGCGAGCTCGCTGCAGGAGCTTCTGGCGCTGCTGCTCGACCATCGCCGGCAGCCCGGCCAGCCGCTCGATCTCCGCCTTGGCCTCGCCGGCGCGCTGATCGAGGGTGGCGATCTGCTGCTGCGCGCCGGCCGAGCGCTGCTTCCAGCGCTCGCGCTCGGCGGCGATGGCCGCCTGCCGCTCGGACGCGCGCGCGGTGCTCGCGCTCCAGCGTGATGAGCTCGGTCTTGGCCTCGGTGAGGCGCGTGCGCAGCTCGCCCGCCTCCTGCTGCGCCGCGGCAAGCTCCGCCTCCAGCGCCTCGGTGCCGCCGAGCGCCTCGCACGGCCGCCTCGGTCTCGGCCAGCTGCTCGTGCGCCTCGACCGAGCGCCTCCTGGGTGCGGCTCCTTGGCGTCGGCGACGCCGGCGAGCCTGGCCTCGGTCTCGCGCGCCTGGCGCTCCATGGCGGTCAGCGCCTCGCGCGTCTGCGCAAGCCGGGTCTGGCAGTCGCGCCACAGCTGGCGCAGCCGGCGCTCCTCGTCCTGGGCGGTGCGATGCCTCTCGGCCGCCGCGTCGGCCTCGGCGCGCGCCGCCTCCGCCGCCTGGCGCTGCGCCTCCTCCTGCCCCATCGAGCAGCCCGAGCCGGCCGCGCTCGCGCAGCCGGCCGGCCGCGGCGATGGCGCCCTGCGCGGAGGCGACGAAGCCGTCCCAGCGCCACAGGTCGCCTTCCATCGAGACCAGCCGCTGGCCCGGCCTCAGCGAGCCGCTGCAGGCGCGGGCCGTCGGCCCGGCGCACGACGCCGATCTGCTTCAGCCGGCGCGCCAGCTCCGGCGGGGCCGACTGACGCGCGCCGCCAGCGGCTCGATCGCCTTCGGCAGGGCCGGGTCGGTCTCCCCGCCGCCGCTCTGGCCCCAGTGCGCCGGCGCCTCGGGGTCGGTCGGGGCGTCGAGGTCGTCGCCCAGCGCCGCGGCCAGCGCCAGCTCGTAGCCGGACGCGACCTTGACCTGGTCGAGCACCGGCGGCAGGCCGCTCTCGTCGGCCGGCTTCAGCAGCTTGGCGAGGGTCTCCACCTCGGTCTTGATCTGGCCGGCCGCCAGGCTCGCCTGCGGCGGCCGCGTCGCTCTTCGCCTTGGCATGGGCGGCGGCGGCCTGCACCGCCTCCTCGGCCGCCGCGGTCTTGGCCTCGATGGCGGCGATGTCGGCCATCAGCTTCTGGCCGACCTCGGTCGCGGCCTTGAGCTTGGACGCATCGGGCGCCCGGCCGACGATCTCGCGCGTCTGCTGCTCGAGGGCGACGAGCTGGCGCTCGCAGCTTGGCCGCGCGCTCCTGGCGCTCGCGCAGCTGCGCCTCCAGGCTCTGGCGGTGCGCGCGCGCCTCGCGCGACGGCGCTCGGTCAGCTCGCTCAGGCGCGCCTCCGCGCGTCTTGAGGGCGGCCTCGGACTCGTCGTAGGCGGCGAGCGCCTTCTGCTCGAACTCGGCGGCCAGCTTCTCGGTGCTCGCGAGCGACGCCGTCTCGGCCTCCAGGCGCGCCAGCGTCTCCTTGGCCTCGACGATCAGCTGACTCCTCGCGGGCGCGGTCGCGCTCGAGCTGGGCGAGCGCGGCCCTCCAGCTCGCGCCGGCGCTCGTCCGTGCGCTGGGCCTCGCGCTCCAGGTTGTCGTGCTCCACCTTGAAGCGGTGCAGCACGGCGCCCTTGGCGGCCTCCTGCTCGCGCAGGGGCTGGATCCTGGCGGCCGCCTCGGCTTCCGCGCGCAGCGCCTGCGCCTCCGCCTGCGTCGCCTGCCCGAGCTTCTCCAGGGCCGCCGCCAGCTCCGGCCTCGTCCGCATCGACCTGGCCCTGCGCCTCCATCCAGCGCAGATAGAGGACGACGGCGTCGAGCCTGCGGATCTCGCCGGACAGCTCCTTGTAGCGGCGCGCCTGGCGCGCCTGGCGCTTCAGGCTCTCGATCTGCGAATCGAGCTGGCCCAGGATGTCGTTGAGGCGCGCCAGGTTGGCTTCCGCCGCCTTGAGGCGCAGCTCCGCCTCGTGCCGGCGGCTGTGCAGGCCGGCGATGCCCGCCGCATCCTCCAGGATGCGCCGGCGCTGCTCGGGCTTGGCGTTGACGATCTCGCCGATCTGGCCCTGGCGCACCAGCGCCGGCGAGCGCGCGCCGGTGGCGGCGTCCTCGAACAGGATGCGCACGTCGCGCAGCGCGCACCTCCTTGCCGTTGATGCGGTAGGCCGAGCCCGCCTCGCGCTCGATGCGGCGCGTCACATCGAGCGTCTCGCTGCCGTTGAACTCGGCCGGCGCCTTGCGGCCGCTTGTTGTCGAGGAAGATCGTCACCTCGGCGGTGTTGCGCGCGGGACGGTCGCTGGTGCCGGAGAAGATCACGTCGTCCATGGCCGCGGCGCGCATGCTCTTGTGCGAGGTCTCGCCCATCACCCAGCGCAGCGCCTCGAGCAGGTTGGACTTGCCGCAGCCGTTCGGGCCGACCACGCCCGGTCAGGCCCTTCTCGATCAGCAGCTCGGTCGGCTCGACGAACGACTTGAAGCCGACGAGGCGAAGCCGGTTGATGTGCATGGGACGCCGGGTCCTCTGTATGAGGGCTTGGACGCGGACTGACGCCGGACAGCCGAAGGCGGCTCAGCGAGCACGCCGGCGCCTGTCGCCGGCGGCTGCAGCCGCGCCCGGCCAGGACCGGGTCCACCATCTCGCGGATCTCCGTCGATCCCGATCGCCGTCTTCACCAGCTTGCCGTCGATGAAGAAATTCGGCGTGCCGATGATGCCGAGCGTGCGCCCGCGCTCCTTGATCCCGTTGATCGCGGCGATCATGCCGCGATTCTCGCGGCAGCTGTCAAACTGCGCCCGGGTCATCCCCACCTGCGCCGCCACCTTGAAGATCGGGTCGGGCCGGACCTCCTGGCTGACCCAGGACGGCCTGCTGCGCCATGAATTTCTCGTAGAGGACGAAATACTTCTCGGGCGGCGCGCATCTGCAGCGCGATGGTGGCGAGGCCCGACTGCTTGCCGATCGGGAACTCGGCGCGCAGGATGTAGCGCACCTTGCCGGTGTCGATGTACTCGCGCTTCAGGGCGGGGAACGACTCGGCGTGGAACCTGCGGCAGATAGGGGCAGGTCATGCGAGGCGTACTGGACGATGGTCACCGGCGCGTCCTTGCGCCCGAGCGCCATCTCCGGCAGGTCGCCGGGCTGCAGGATGTCCTCGAGCGTCGGGTTCTCGATGACCTCGCGCCGGCCGACCGAGACGGCGGCTGATCGGAGAACGGATTGAAGGCCGTGTCGGCGTGTGCGCGTCAGGCCCGCGGCTGCCCCGGCCGGGCGCTGTGCGCTGCCGGCGAGCGAAAGCCCCTCGCCGGTGCATCCCGCAAGCGCGGCGAGAGAGAGAGACAGCGCCGGTGACGTGCAACGCGTCGCGCAACAGGCCCTCGTCCTCAGCGCTTGAGCAGCGGGCCGATCGCCTTGTCGAAGTCCTCGATGCCGTTGCCCCGTCGAGCTTCTTGCCGTTGACGAAGAACGTCGGCGTCTGTCTCACGCCGAAGCCCTGCGCACGCTCGCGGTCGCGGATGTCGGCCAGGAGCGTCTCTGCTCGAGGAGCTTCTCGTTGCCTGGGCACGGCAGGTGTTGAACGCCTGCCGCGTGAAGCCCGACCTGCTGGCCCACGGCGAACAGCTTGCCCCTGAGCTCGTCGAGCTCTTCGACGTCGCCCAGTCCTCCTGGCTTGCGAGAACAGCGCCGAGATCAGCGGTCAGCGCCTTGTCGTCGCCGCGCGCAGCGCGCCACCATGGACGCGAGCATCGCCATGCTGTTGAGGGGGAACTCGCGGAACACGAGCCGCACCTTGCCGGTGTCGATGTACTTCTCCTTGAGCGCCGGCAGCACCTTGCTGTGGAAGTTGGCGCAGGCGGGCACGTCAAGTCGACGCGTACTCGACGATCGTGACGGGCGCGTCCGCCTTGCCGATCGCGAGGTCGGGCAACGGGCCCGGCTTCAGCAGGTCCTCGATGCGGCAGCTTGGCCTTGCTGGCGGCGGCGCGGCCGCCTGCGTCTGCGAGTCTGCGTCCTCGCGATTGGTCGACGCAGCTGCCAGACGACGCCGAGCCGTCGCAGCACACGGCGCCGGCCAGCATGACGCGCCGCGACAGGAGCGGGTCACTGCTCGGCGGTTGAGCGTCTTGGTCACAGCGCATGCTCCCCAGATTGTTGACGGCGCGCAGCGCACGCATCGCCCGCGGGCGCCCCGAGGCGTGCTGGCTGATAGCATAAGATTTCTCGTGCCCGGCAGGCAAAATCGACGCGCTTCAGTGCGCGTCGCCTGCCCGGCGCCGGTCGCGGCGTCGGTAGCCCGATCCCGCGCCGCAGTGTGGCGACTTCTTGTCTCAGGGGCGCGCGGCGCGTCAAGGTCGTTGCGGCGAGCTTTGCGGCGCGACGACGCCGAGGCTGGGTGCCGCTGCGCGCCGAAAGCATGCGAGGCTCGTGCGGGCGGCGCGCCGATTCGCGCCGGGGGCCGAGCCAGCCGGATGCTGCGGCTACGAAGCACACCGAGCTTGCGCCCGGCCGGGCCAGACACCGTCGCGGCGCTGCTCGACTGGTACGACCGCGAGCGGCGCGAGCTGCCGTGGCGGGCGCAGCGGCCGCGCCAGGCCGGTCCCTACCGCGTGTGGCTGTCGGAGATCATGCTGCAGCAGACCACCGTCAAGGCGGTCATTCCCTACTTCGAGGCGTTCCTGCGGCGCTGGCCGACGGTGGAGGCGCTGGCCGCGGCGCAGCCTCGACGACGTTCTGGCGGCCTGGGCCGGGCTCGGCTACTACAGCCGCGCGCGCAACCTGCATCGCGTGCGCCCGCGCTGGTGGTGGAGCGGCACGGCGGGCGCTTCCCGCGCTCCGAGGCAGGAGCTGCGCGAGCTGCCGGGCATCGGCCCCTACACGGCCGCCGCCATCGCCGCCATCGCCTTCGGCGCGCCCGCGACGCCGGTCGACGGCAACATCGAGCGCGTGGTCGCGCGCCTGTTCGCGCGTCGCAGACGCCGCTGCCCGCGGCGAAGCCGGAGCTGCGGCGCCTGGCGCAGGGCTGACGCCGGCGCAGCGCGCCGGCGACCACGCCCAGGCCCTGATGGACCTCGGCGCCACCATCTGCACGCCGAGGCGGCCGTCCTGCCTCGTGTGCCCCGTCGCCGGCCTGGTGCGCCGCGCGGGCCCAGGGCATCGCGGCGCTGCTGCCGATGCGTGCCGCCAAGCCGGAGCGGCCGCTGCGCCTGGCGCTGGCGTTCGTGGCGCTGCGCGAGGACGGCTCGCGTGCTGCTGCGCCGGCGCCCCGAGGCCGGGCTGCTCGGCGGCATGCTGGAGGTGCCCTCGACCGAGTGGGCGGACGCCCTGCCGCCGCTGGAGGAGGCGCTGCGGACGGCGCCGGTGCGCGGGCGACTGGCGGGCGGTGCCGGGCGTCGTCGACGCACACGTTCACGCACTTCCGGCTGGAGGCGCTCGTCTACCGCGCCGTCGTGCCCGCCGACGCGCCGCTTGACCGCCTGCGGCCGATGCCGCGCCGCTGCCAATGGGTCGCCCGCCGCGACCTCGACGCGCGCCGCGCTCCCCAGCGTCATGCGCAAGATCATCGCGGCGGCGCTGCGCGAAGCGTAGGTTGGGTCAAGCGAAGCGCAGACCCAACACTGCGGTTCTATATGCCTATAGCCGCATGACCCGATCTGCGAGATCGAAGTCTTGCGCTCGAGGATGTCCGATTCGCTGTCCAGGAGC
Source organism: uncultured Alphaproteobacteria bacterium (assembly GCA_963758625.1). GTDB lineage: Bacteria > Pseudomonadota > Alphaproteobacteria > Rhizobiales > Hyphomicrobiaceae > AWTP1-13. The sequence continues at coordinate 100,598 of CAVWWJ010000005.1, forward strand.
TTGGGCTTCCATGGCCACGACTTCGAGCGAAGTTGTGTTGGGTCTTCGCTGTCGCTCGACCCAACCTACGCCTTGCCATGCTCCAGCCGTTCAGCCAGCACCCGCAGGGCCAAGCCCTCGGCCTTTGCCAGGGCTTCTTCCTCGTATTCACCATAGGCCAGCACGCCAGGAAGCTGCGGAACCTCCGCAATCCAGCGGCCGTCCTCTTCGAGCTCGGTTTCAATGTTCAGGTGCATGAGCTCAGAAATGCCACGGGGCGAGATGTCCTGCACGGGGCATTCGCACCTCGCCTCGGGGCGAACACCGGGAGAGACCCGAAACGCTCGCATTAACCCAAGGCGAGCGATCCGCCTCCCGGCCCTGGGCGCCCGCCGCCTAGAATGCCGCCAGCACAATCGTGCGTGAGCCCAACCGGGAACGAGGAGGCATCCGATGACCACCTGCGCCTGCGGCAACTGCCAGTTCTTCGACAATCGCAGCAAGGCGGCCATGAAGCAGAAGGGCAAGGACAGCGGCATGTGCCGCTACAATCCGCCGACGGCCCAGACGGCTGCCAACGGTCAGGAAGCTCATGGTGTGTGGCCTATCGTCGAGAAGAAGGATTGGTGCGGCCACTTCGCGGCTTCGGTAGAGCGCTTCATGACCGCTGCATGAGAGTTGGTCGGTCGGGTCTTCGTAGGTTGGGTCGAGCGCAGCGAGACCCGACAAGCCGTCGGTGAACGTTGGGTCTGCGGCTTCGCCTCGACCCAACCTACGCCATTGCGCTCCGCATCGAGCGGCGCGAAGTGCCCGCGCCGCTGCAGCCAGGCCATCAGCGCCAGCGCCGGCAGCGCCGCCGCCGCCGTGGCGATGAAGAACAATGGCCAGCCGATGGCCTCCACGACGTAGCCCGTGCCCGCGGAGAAGACCGTGCGTCCGAACGAGGCGAGCGCGGTGAGCAGGGCGAATTGCGTTGCCGTGTGCAGGGGGTTGCGGCACAGCGCCGAGAGGTAGGCGACGAAGATCACGGTGCCGACCCCGGCTGTGAAGTTCTCGACCAGAATGGCGGCGCTCAGCGCCCAGTTGCTGACCGACTGGAAGTTGAGCCACACGAAGACGAGGTTCGAGGCCATCTGCAGGATGGCTCCGAGCCACAGCGCGCCGGCGAGCGGCATCGTGCGGGCAACCGCCCCGCCCACCAGACCGCCGCCGATCAGCGACGCGGCGAAGCCCACGCCCTTGACGATGGTGGCGTAGGCCTCCTTGTCGTAGCCGAGCGCCAGGACGAAGGGTGCCGTCATCCTGCCGGCGAGCGCATCGCACAGCTTGTAGAGCACGACGAAGACGAGCACCGCGATGGCGGCATCGCGCGTCAGGAAGTCTGCAAACGCGCCCCAGGCGGTGCGGAACACGCGGGTGACCGCGTCCGCCTTGGTCTCCTCCCCGGAGCGGCCGGCGCGGTCCTCCGGCTCGCGCCCGATGAGCACCGCAGCGAGGCCGACGAGCACCAATGCGGCCGCCACCGCGTAGGCGATGGGCCACACCACGGCCTTGCCGAGGCCGTGGCGTTCCAGCCAAGCTGCGACCCCGATCAGGCCGGCGACCGAGACCAGCTGGCCGACGCGATAGGCGGCCACGTAGCTCGCCATGCCCGCGGCCTGCTCGTCGGTGGGCAGGCTTTCCACGCGGTAGGCGTCGATGACGATGTCCTGCGTGGCGGAGGCGAACGCGACCAGCAGGGCGCCCACCGCCACCGCCAGCGGCGCCGCCACCGGATCGCGCGTGCCGAGGAAGAGGATGGCCGCCATCAGCAGGAGCTGGGTGGCGACGAGCCAGGCGCGGCGCCGCCCGAGCCTGCGCGTGAGCCACGGCACCTGCAGCGCGTCGACGATCGGGGCCCACAGGAACTTGATGGTGTAGGGCAGGCCGACGAGGGCGAACAGGCCGATGGTGCGCAGGTCGACGCCGCTGTCGGCCATCCATACGGTGAGCGTCTCGCCGGTCAGCGCCAGCGGCAGCCCCGACGAGAAGCCGAGCAGCAGCACGACGAGCACGCGCGGACGCGCATAGACGGCAAGCGCATCGAGGAGCGCGGCGGCGCGGCGGCGCGGGGCGTCGGCTGGCAGGGTCATCTGGCTCCGTGAGGCGGGTGGAGGGAGAGACAGCCGGCCTGCTGGCCGAGCGAAGGCGCCCTTCTATGGCATTTTGCTCCTCGGCGGAAATTGTAGGTTGGGTCGATCCCGGCGCAAGCCGGGGGAAGACCCAACTCCCGGATGTTTGGGTCCGCGGCTTCGCCTTGACCCAACCTACTCCGCTACTCCGCGGCGACGAGGCCCTGGAACGGCCGCACGAGGCCCAGCTGGCGCTTGGCCTCATCGCGCAGCGCGTCGATCGGCCGGCGCCGCCCCTCCGCCTCGAAATGCCAGAAGGTCCAGCCGTTGCAGGCGGTCTTGCCCTGGAGCTCGGCGCCCAGGCGATGGATCGAGCCCTGGCGGCCCGCCACGGCGAGCGTGCCGTCGGCTCTCACCTCCGCGCGGATGCGGCCCTCCTCGTCGGTGAGCTCGCGTCCGGGCTCCAGGAAGCCGAGCTCGACGATGATGCCGAACGGCACGCGCGGCTCGGCGCGCTTGCCGCGCACAACCTCGAGCGACGAGGGCGGCAGCGGCCGTACCTTGTCGATGCGCGCCTGCGCCGCCGCGGCATAGTCGGGGTCGCGCTCGATGCCGAGCCAGCGCCGCCCCAGCCGCTGGGCTGCGGCGCCGGTGGTGCCGGTGCCGAAGAACGGGTCGAGCACCAGGTCGCCGGCGTTGGTGGAGGCGAGCAGCACGCGGTGGAGCAGGGCCTCGGGCTTCTGCGTCGGGTGCGCCTTGCGCCCCGCCGCGTCCTTCAGCCGCTCCGGCCCCGCGCAGATCGGCAAGAGCCAGTCGGAGCGCATCTGCAGGTCGTCGTTGAGCGCCTTCATGGCCTCGTAGTTGAAGGTGACGCGCGATTTGCGGTCGCGCCCGGCCCAGATCAGCGTCTCGTGCGCATTGGTGAAGCGCCGCCCACGGAAGTTTGGCATCGGGTTGGTCTTGCGCCACACGATGTCGTTCTGGATCCAGAAGCCCAGGTCCTGCAGCGCCGCCCCGAGGCGGAAGATGTTGTGGTAGGAGCCGATCAGCCAGATCGCGCCGTTGGGCTTCAAGATGCGCCTGCACTCGGTGAGCCAGGCGCGACAGAAGCGGTCGTAGTCGGCGAAGGAGGCGAACTTGTCCCAGGCGTCGTCGACGCCGTCGACCACCGTGTTGTTGGGGCGCAGGAGGTCGCGCTCGAGCTGCAGGTTGTAGGGCGGATCGGCGAACACGAGATCGACGCTCTCGCCGGTGAGCAGCGCCATCTCCTCCAGGCAATCGCCGACTACGATGCGGTTGACGGCGCGCGCAGTCGGCGCGTGGCGACGCAGAACCATGGGTACGCAACTCTCTACAGAACTCGACTGAACGCGGGACACGGCATCGGACGGCCCGGCACAACCCTAGCATGAGCGGAACGAGACGGGTTGCCGGACAAACTTGGGCTGTGAAGCACCACTTTCCGGGACGTCGCGTGCAGGGCGCCTGGGAGGGCCCAGAAGGCCACGAGATCTTTTGGGCTCTTCAACCCTCGGGCGCATGCCGATGGCCACACACGGCCCGCGCAGGCAGCGGCAGACGCCACCCCAGGGCGGGCCGCGGGTCTCGCCCCGCGCGCGAGCGATGCGCGCGCAACCCGGCCGGTCATTCCCATTGTGGAACAGGATCGGCTGCAACTTGGCCCTGGAAGGCGGCCGTCAGGCGTTGCCGGGGGCCGGTTGCTCGGGGTGGACGCGGATGTCGAAGAACAGCGCCTGGCTGATCACGGCCTTGACGTTCTGGGGCTGGAACGGCTTGGTGATCAGGAACGTCGGCTCCGGGCGCGTGCCGGTGAGCAGCCGCTGCGGGAAGGCGGTCACGAAGATCACTGGCAGCGAGATGGTGCGCAGGATCTCGTTGACGGCGTCGAGACCGGAGCTGCCGTCGGCCAGATGGATGTCGGCGAGCACGAGGCCCGGCTGCAGGCGGCGCGTGGCCTCGACGGCCTGCTCGGCGGTGCGCGCAACTCTGGACGACGCGATGGCCGAGGTCGTTCACCAGCTGCACGAGATCGAGCGCGATCAGCGGCTCGTCCTCGATGATGACGACCTCGGTTGCCACCTGGCTGGCGATGTCGCGGCCGGCCTCGTCGATCAGGGCGTGCAGCTCGTCCTCGCTCACGTCCATGATGCGCGCGGCATCGCGCGGCTGGAACTCCTCGACGGCGACGAGCAGAAAGGCCTGCCTGGGCCTTGGGCGCGAGCGCCTGCAGGTTGCGCCGGGCTGCCCGCATCTCGGAGGATTGCGGCGCGTCGCCTTGGCAGCTGTCGAAGGATACCGAGTTCAGGATCCTGAGGAAGGCCTTGTAGAGCGCCACGCGCGGCGCCAGATTGGTGTCGAACACGCCGGCGTCGGCCAGGATGGCCTCCAGCGTCGAGACCACGTACGCATCGCCGCTCTTCTGGCTGCCGGTGACCGAGCGCGCGAACCGCCTCAGGAACGGCAGATCGGCGCTGATACTCTCGGCAATGGACATAGGACCCACCCCTGGCGCGTCGCGATCGACCCCTGATCGCCTCGAAATGAAACGCCGGCGCGGGACGTCCGTTCCAGCCCGGAACTTCCCGCGGCCGTGCTGCGTTTTCGACAGCTGCAATGTTCCTCGGAAGGGATGCGTGATGGCAAACAACGGCTCGGCCGAGCTCAAGCCAGGCTCGCCGCACCAGGCTCGTCGCAAGCGAAAATCTTTGCCGAGACGCGAAGATTGTCCTGCGAGCAGCGGACCAGCCGACGCTTGCGCATCGTATACAGTGCGGACCGCGTCTACAGTGCGGACCGCGTCCAAGTACAGACCGCGTCCTGGAACCGTCCTTGGACATGCATACACCGCCATTCCGACGCCCCGACGGCTCAGCCGGCATGCTGGACCGCACGGTCCAGGCCCAGATCGGGCGCCTGCTGCGCGACATCTTTGCCGACGTTGCCGCCGAGCCGGTGCCGCGAGCGCTTCATCGAGCTGCTGGCGGCGCTCGACACTAAAGGAGAAGTGCCGGTGAGCGAAGCGTCTCCCCCGCTGAAGGAGGCGATGCTGCGCCTGGTGCCGAACCTGCGCGCCTTCGCCGTCTCCTTGTGCGGCAATGTCGAGCGCGCCGACGACCTGGTGCAGGAGACCCTGCTCAAGGCCTGGAACAGCATGGACGGCTTCCAGGAAGGCACCAACCTGCGCGCCTGGCTCTTCACCATCCTGCGCAACACCTACTTCTCCGAGTGCCGCCGCCGGCGGCGCGAGGTGGAAGACCGCGACGGCAGCAAGGCCGCCGATCTGTCGGTGCACCCCGAGCAGCCCGGGCACCTCGACATGGCAGGACTTCCGCAAGGCGCTCGACGCCCTGCCGCCCGACCAGCGCGAGGCCTTGGTGCTCGTCGGCGCGGCGGGCTTCTCCTACGAGGAGGCGGCGGCGATCTCGGGCTGCGCGGTCGGCACCATCAAGAGCCGCGTCAACCGCGCCCGCTCCAAGCTGATCGAGCTGCTCAGCATCTCTCCGCCGCACGAGTACGGCCCCGACGCCGCGATCGAGGCCATCATCTCGCGCACCGCCCGCGGCGGGTCGCGGTAGGTTGGGTCAGGTCAACCCCGGCGAAAGCCGGGGGCAGACCCAACGAGCCTATCCGATGTGGGTGTTGCGGGTCTGCGCTTCGCTTGACCCAACCTACGGCTACGGCGTCGGCGACGCCGAGCGCGCGCCGCGCCGCTTCGCCTGCTGGTCGAAGAACAGCACCTGGCTGACGATCGCCTTGAGCGCCTCCTCGCGGAACGGCTTGCGGATGAGGAACGTCGGCTCCGGCCCGCGCCCCGTGGCGAGCCGCTCGGGAAAGGCCGTGACGAAGACCACCGGCACCGTCAGGCTGCGCAGGAGGTCGTTGACGGCGTCGAGGCCCGAGCTGCCGTCCGCCAGGCGGATATCGGCAATGACGAGGCCGGGCTGTCTTCACGTTGGCGGCGCTGAGGGCGTCCTGGTGCGTGCGGGCAATGGCGACGCGATGGCCCAGGCCCTCCAGCATGCGCTTCAGGTCCAGCGCAATCAGCGGCTCGTCCTCGATCACCAGCACGTCGGTCGCGATCTGCCTGCCGATCTCGGCGCCGGACTCGGCCATGCAGCGCGGCCACGCGCCGCTCGGAGATGCCCGAGAATCTGCGCCGTCTCACGCGCGGCTGAAGCCCTCGACGCTCACCAGGAAGAAGGCCTGCCGCCCTTCCGGCGTCAGGGCGGCGAGCGAGCGCGCGGCGGTGCCGCCGAGGAGCTCGGGCGCCGAGGGCGCCGGCTCGCGGTGACTACGCGCGTAGCGTCGCCAGGAAGCACCGGTAGAGGCCGAGGCGCGGTGGCAGAGGTCCGGAAAGATCGAAGGGTCGGCGGCGACGGCCTTCAGGACGCGCTCCACCGCGGCGTCCCCGCCCGCCTGCGAGCCCGTGAGGAGCCGCGCAAACCGGCGCAGGTGCGGCACATGTGGTGCAATGCTTTCGGCCAGGGACATGTCAGATCCGGCTCTGGAGGGTTCCCAGCGGCTGTCTCAGTGCAGCCGAAGTTCCTACTATGTAAGCCAGCTCCCCTGGATTACAAACGTCCACATGGTCAAGCAGCACGCGCCAGCAGCCGCCGCCGACGCCGCCTGCCGCGGCGGATGAGCGCGCGCCAGAGACCGCGTTGCGGCCGACATCGACCGGCAGATCGGCGAGAGGCTCAGGACCATGTTCGACGACGTGCTGACGGAGCCCGTTCCCGAAAAGTTCCGCGCGCTCCTGACAGGAGCCTGGAGCGCGCCTGACGTCCGAGGCTCCTGCGGCATTCCGAGCGAGGCCCCCGCCTCTGCACCCGGCTCGCACGAGCCGCGGCCGCCCCGTTCATCAGTGTATGCGCGTCCTCTTCTTACTTTTGCTTAGAGAAGCCGCTGATACATTGCCGAATTGAGACAGTCTCGGACCGAGGTGCGCACGCGATTTTGCGGTCGCGCCAGCGCGCGCAATGCCGGGACGGTCGGCGCGGCGTGGCGTATGATGGGCGCGCTGCGGACGAGTTCAGCGTAGAGGAACCCGCACTCAATGGCACCCAGACCCAACTGGAAGGGCTACCTCAAGCTGTCCCTGGTCTCCTGTCCGGTCGCGCTCTTCCCGGCCACCACGACCTCGGAGCGCGTCTCCTTCCGCACCCTCAACCGCGCGACCGGCAACCGTGTGCGGCGCCAGTTCGTCGACGAGCAGACGAGCGAGCCGGTCGAGACCGAGGACCAGATCAAGGGCTACGAGGTGGCCAAGGGCGAGTTCATCCAGATCGAGGACGACGAGCTGAAGTCGGTCCAGATCGAGAGCAACCACACCATCGACATCGAGCAGTTCGTGCCGCGCTCGGACGTGGACCAGCTCTACCTCGATACGCCCTACTATCTGACGCCCACGGACCGCGTCGGCGAGGAGGCGTTCGCGGTGATCCGCGACGCCATGCGCGCCGAGAAGGTGGTGGGGCTGGCGCGCGTCGTGCTGTTCCGGCGCGAGCGCATCCTGATGCTGGAGCCGCGCGCCAAGGGCATCGTCGCCACCAGCCTGCACTTCGCCAACGAGGTGCACGCGGCGAGCGGGCTATTTCGACGAGATCCCCGACCTCGAGCTGCCCAAGCAGATGCTGGAGCTCGCCACCCACATCATCGAGAAGATGACGGGCACTTCGAGCCGGAGCAGTTCGAGGACCGCTACGAGAACGCGCTGATCGAGCTGATCCGCTCCAAGCAGAAGGGCATGCCGATCAAGCCGCAGCCGACGCACCGCCAGACCAACGTCATCAACCTGATGGATGCGCTGCGCCGCAGCGTGGAAGGCGCCGGCGCGGAGGCGGCCAAGGCGTCGGCGCCGAGCGCGAGCCGGCCAAGAAGCCGGCGGCCAAGGAAGCCGCGTCCAAGGAGGCGGCGCCGAAAGCGCGCGCGGCGCCGCGCGCCAAGGGCAAGGCGCGCAAGGCCGGGTGACGCCGGGCGCATCCATGGCCAGCAGCTCGCTTCGCGAGTACCACGCCAAGCGCGACTTCACGCGCACCAGGGAGCCGCGCGGAGCGCTCAAGCGCAGCAACGGGCGACCTGTTCGTCGTGCACAAGCACGCCGCGCGCCGCCTGCACTACGACCTGCGCCTGGAGCTCGACGGCGTGCTCAAGAGCTGGGCCGTCACCAGGGGCCCGAGCCTCGCCCGGGAGACAAGCGCCTCGCGGTGCGCACCGAGGACCATCCGCTCGACTACGGCGAGTTCGAGGGCCGCATCCCCGAGGGCGAGTACGGCGCCGGCAGCGTGATCGTCTGGGACCGCGGGCGCTGGTCGACCGAGGGCGACCCGCACCAGCAGCTGGCCAAGGGCCACTCGTCGTCGATCTCGACGGCAGCAAGCTCAAGGGCCGCTGGCATCTCGTGCACATGAAGGGCCGCGACCGAGCGCGGCAAGGAGAACTGGCTGCTGATCAAGGCCGAGGACGAGCACGCGACGGCGGCCGGCGGCGGCCGAGCTGCTGGAGGCGGAGCCGCGCTCGGTCAAGACCGGGCGCACGGTCGAGGACGTTGGCAAGGGCAAGGTGAAGATCTGGCGCAAGGACGCGCGCCCGCGCGTCTCCCTCTCCCCGCGCATCGCCGACCTCGCCACGCGCTCCGACAGCGCGGGGAGAGGGCCGGGGTGAGGGGCAGCGGCACACTCCGACGTCGGCGCATAGTTGCTGCCCCTCACCCTAACCCTCTCCCCGCAAGCGGGGAGAGGGGACCCGCCGCACGCGCCAAGCCCGGCGCCGCTGCCCGCCTTCGTCGAGCCCGCAGCTCGCCTCGCCCGTCGACAACCCGCCGGCGGGCGCCGGCTGGGTGCACGAGATCAAGTTCGACGGCTACCGCCTGATGGCGCGCATCGACCGCGGCCGGGTGAAGCTCCTGACGCGCAAGGGGCTCGACTGGACGACCAAGTTCCCCACGCTCAGGAAGGCGCTGGAGGCGCTGCCCGTCGTCACCGCCTGCTCGACGGGGAGGTGGTGGTGCAGACCGAGCAGGGCGCGCCCAGCTTCGCCGAGCTGCAGGCCGACCTCAGCGCCGGCCGCAGCGACCGCCTGCGCTACTACCTGTTCGACCTCCTGCATCTCGACGGCAGCCGACCTCACGCGCCTGCCCGCTCGCTGGAGCGCAAGGCCGCGCTGGCGCAGCTGCTCGCCGGGCACGACGGGCGTGCTCGCCTACAGCGAGCACTTCGAGGGCCGCGGCGCCACCGTGTTCGAGCACGCCTGCCGGCTCGGGCTCGAAGGCATCGTCTCCAAGCTCAGGACGGCGACCTATCATTCCGGGCGCTCGAAGTCCTGGCTCAAGTCGAAGTGCGTCGAGGGCCACGAGCTGGTGATCGTCGGCTACGTGCCGTCCACCACGCAGCGCCGCGCCATCGGCTCGCTGGTCGCCGGCGTTCACGACAAGGGCAGGCTCGTCTATGCCGGCCGCGTCGGCTCCGGCTACTCCAGCGCCGTCGCCGAGGACCTGTGGCGGCGGCTCGACGCCATTCGCATCGCCGCGCCCGCGCTCGAGAAGCCGCCGCCGCCCGAAAGCCGGCGCAACGTGCGCTGGGTGAAGCCGCTGCTGGTGGCCGAGGTGGAGTTGCGCGGCTGGACCGCCGACGGCATCGTGCGCCATGCCGTGTTCAAGGGGCTGAGGTCGGACAAGGAGGCGGCCGATGCCGTGCGCGCCGAAGCGCGCCGTGACCAGCCAAGCCGGACAGCCGACGCTGCCGGTCGCGCTCACGCACCCCGACCGGGTGCTGTGGCCGGCGGCCGGCATCACCAAGCAGGGGCTCGCCGAGTTCTACGCCGAGCTGTGGCCGTGGATCTCGCCCTACATCGTCAACCGGCCGCTGTCGCTGGTGCGCTGTCCCGGCGGCGTCGACGAGGCCTGCTTCTTCCAGAAGCACGCCTGGGCCGGGATCGAGCGAGCGCGTCGCGCGCTCGCGCGATCCCGGAGGACGGCGAGGAGATCCTCACCATCTCCGACCTCGAGGGGCTCCTGTCGCTGGTGCAGGCCTCGGTGCTGGAGATCCACGTGTGGGGCGCCACGCTCGACCGACATCGAGAAGCCCGACGGCATCACCTTCGACCTCGACCCGGCGCCGGAGGTCGGCCTGGGCCGACGTGGCGGACGGCGCCATCGAGGTGCGCGACCGCCTGAAGCAGGCGGGGCTCGACAGCTTCGTGAAGACCACCGGCGGCAAGGGGCTGCACGTCTACGCCCCGCTCAAGCCGCACGCGGACTGGGCCGCCGTCAAGGACTTCGCGCACAAGCTGGCCAGCTGCGATGGCGGCGGACAGCCCAAGCGAGTATCTGGCCATGGCCTCCAAGGAGGCGCGGCGCGGGCGCATCTTCGTCGACTACCTGCGCAACGGCAAGCGGCGCCACCGCGGTCGCCGCCTACTCCACGCGGGCGCGCGCGGAGGCCACCGTCTCCACGCCGCTCGCCTGGGAGGAGCTGGGCCCGCAGATGCAGTCGGGCCGCTTCACGGTCGTGCAACCTGCTGCACCGCCTGGCGCGCGTGCCCGACCCATGGAAGGACATGCGCAAGACGCGCGCGCCGGCTGCCGGGGGTGACCACCGTCTAGCTAAAGGACACCCGCGCGCCGCGTTCGGCGTGCAAGCTCAGCAAAGAGGAGTGGGGCATATGATTACGCTTTACCACGGCTGGCGCTCCAGCGCTTCGCGCCGCGTACGGCTGTGCCTCGAGGAGAAGGGCCTCGCTTACGAAGGTCATGTCGTCGATATGGCGAGGATGGAGCACCATTCACCGGAATACCTGAAGATTAACCCCCTGGGCGTGATCCCGACGCTGATTCACGAGGGCCGGCCGTTGCACGAAAGCGGCACGATCTGCGAATATCTCGATGAAACCTACCCGGATCCGCCGCTGCGTCCTGATACGCCCTATGAGCGCGCCGAGATGCGCAATTGGATCAGGCACATCGATGGTCTCATCCACAATCTCATCATTTTCAACTGGCGGCACCATTTGCAGAAAGCGGCATCCCGGTGGTCGGATGAGGAGCTCGCCGAGAAACTCCGGAGCATCCCCAGCAAGGAACGGCAGGACTCCTGGCTGCGAGTGGCCCGCAAACCCTACACCGAAGAGGAGCGTGATGCGGCGCGCGCCAAACTGGTCATGCTGCTGGACAAAATGGAAGACGCACTAAAGCCTTCCAAATGGTTGGTCGGCAAGGCCTATTCGATCGCCGATATTGCTGCTGCGCCGTTCATAAAGCGGATCGATGAGGAAATCGCGCCAGACGATGTAACCGCTACGAAGCATCCACGCGTCCATGAATGGTGGACCAGACTGCAGGCACGACCGGCCTTTGTGCGTGCGAATTTCGGCCCCTTCCTCAATTCCTGAAGCCACATTCGGTGCTCATCGGTCGACAGACAGCGCCTGTCGCCAATCAACGGTCACACCCGCTTTGCATACCTATGCCGTTACTTCAGGCTTGACCAACGGCCGGGTATCGTCGATCAGTGAGCGCATGGTCAGCGGCTGACGGATCACGAGCCGCTCGATGACGCGCGCGGCGATCCGGCCGACGCCGTTGGTCCTGCGCCGGTTGTGTCGGAAGGCCTCCACCTGATCGCTCCGGACGCGGGAAGATCGATCCCGCGTCACTCCTCCAGGATCGCAACAGCGCGGGTCCAGCCGGCGGAGGCGCCTTTGATCTTCACCGGGAAGCAGGCGACCGTGAAGCCGGTCGGCGGCAGAGCCTCCAGGTTGGAGAGCTTCTCGATGTGGCAATAGCCGATCTCGCGGCCCGCCTTGTGGCCTTCCCAGATGAGCCCGGCATTCGCCGTCTCGGCGTATTTCTTGGCCGTGTGGACGAAGGGCGCGTCCCAAGACCAGGCGTCGGTGCCGGTGATCCTCACTCCCCGCGAGGTGAGATGGAGCGTCGCCTCGCGACCCATCCCGCAGCCGGTGGCCACGTAGTCGGGCTTGCCGTAGCGCGCACCCGCAGCGGTGTTGACCAGCACGATTTCGAGCGGCTTCAGGGTATGGCCGATGCGCTGCAACTCCGCCTCAACGTCGGCCGCGGTTGCGACGTAGCCGTCGGGGAAGCGGCGGAAGTCGAGCTTCACGCCGGGCTGGAAGCACCACTCCAGTGGTACCTCGTCGATGGTGATGGCTCTGCTGCCGCCGTCCATGGTGGAGGCGAAGTGCCAGGGCGCGTCGAGATGCGTGCCGTTGTGGGTGGTGATCTCGACCCGCTCGATCGCCCAGCCCTCCCCGTCGGGAAGGTCGGCGGGGGCGAGGCCGGGGAAGAAGGCGCACACCAGCGGCGCGGTCTCCTTGTGGCCGAGGTAGGCGATCCTGGGCTCCATGCCTGGCGGGTCGGAGGCAATGTCGCTCTGCAATGCGACGGAGATGTCGACGATGCGGCTGGCCATGGCGTTCTCTCCCGAGGTTGTACGATGACCGCTTTGGTGCGCGATTGCGCCAGGGCGCAATCCTCCGCAGGATTGCGCGCTTGCCGTGGCGATCGTCGCCTCCTCGATGATCGAGGCACTGGGCGGATTGCTGCTGTTGTAGGCCCGCAGTATCGCTTCTGTGCGCTGGCAGGCTCTGCAATCGTCAGCCCTGCCACCAATGCGATGGCAATAGCCGCAATGGAACGTCGCAAGGTGGTCACCGTCTTCTCCGCTCAGCACGGGGCACCCGGGCTCCCTCTGGGGTCAGCAAACCTAACCTGCGGAAGGCAGGGTACGCCATTGCTTGCGAGCGGGTGCTGATAGTCGCCTGGCGCAAGCCCGGGTGCCCAACGAGGCGCGGGCCTTCACCCGCCTGTTTGTCGGTGAAGCGCGCCTATTGCAAAAGGCTCCAAGACTTGGCCAACTGGGTGCGGGGGCGGTGCCCGACTGTTCCGATGCCACCCTGCGATTGCAGGCGGATGACGGGCTTCCCGCCGCGCGGAAGGTTGGAGGCTACAGACTTCGAGGGGAAGGGTGCATGCGAACGATCTGGGCGACACTGCTCGCGGCTTTGGCTGTCGCGGGCGCGACGACGGACACTTCCGCGCAGAGCTATCCATCGCGCCCCGTCACGGTGGTGGTGCCATTCCCCGCCGGCGGCCCGAGCGACACCCTGGTGCGCATTCTGGGCGAGCATATGCGCGGGACGCTGGGCCAGCCCATCGTCGTCGAGAACGTGGCCGGCGCCTCGGGCAGCATCGCCGCCGGACGGGTGGCGCGCGCGGAGCCCGACGGCCACACCCTGATCCTCGGCAGCTGGGTGACGCACGTCGTCAACGCCGCCGTCTACCCGCTCAAGTACAACGTGGTGGACGACTTCGAGTCGATTGCCCTCGTCGGCACCAACCCGCTGCTGATCGTCTCCAAGAAATCCCTGCCGGCGAACGATCTTAAGGAGCTGATCGCCTGGCTGAAGGCCAACAGCGATAAGGCCACCCAGGGGATCACAGGGGCGGGGACGGCGCTGCACATCGCCGGCGTGTCCTTCAAGAAGGAGACCGGCACCACCCATCCGTTCGTGTCCTACAAGGGCGGCTCCCCGGCGGTTCAGGACCTGGTGGCAGGGCAGATCGACTTCATGATCGATATCGCGGCCAACTCGCTGCCGCAGGTCAAGGCGGGCAACCTCAAGGCCTACGCCGTCACCGCCAAGGAGCGCATGGGCGCCGCGCCGGACATCCCAACGGTCGACGAGGCCGGGCTGCCGGGGCTGCACGTCTCCATCTGGTACGCACTGTGGGCGCCCAAGGGGACACCGAAGGACGCCGTTTCCAAGCTCAACAGCGCAGTGGTGGGCGCGCTCGCCGATGCGGGCGTGCGCAAGCGGCTCGCCGAGCTGGGCTTCGAGCTTCCCTCCCGCGAGGAGCAGACGCCCGAGGCACTCGCCGCCCGCCAGAAGACCGAGATCGAGCGCTGGTGGCCCATCATCAAGGCGGCAGGCATCAAGGCCGAGCCCGCTCCGGCCGCGAAGTAGGTGTCAGGTTCCAGGTTTCAGGTATCAGGTGTTACGCTCGAGGTTTCAGGCTTCAAAGACGGGCGCGATCCCTGAAACCTGACACCTGGAGCTGAACCTGAAGTGCAGGGGGACGCCGTGCAGCCCAGCGCCGACCGCCTCGCCCGCTACCGCCGCGGGCGCTTCTCCGAGCTGGTGGCCGCGGCGGCCCTGCTCGCCAGGGGCTACCGAATCCTGCAGCGGCGCTGCCGCACGCCCTACGGCGAGATCGACCTCATCGCGGTGCGGGGCCGGCGGCTCGCCTTCGTCGAGGTCAAGCGCCGCGCCACGCGGGGCGAGGCCGAGGCGGCGCTTACCCAATACCAGGCGCGCCGCACCGCGCGGGCCGCCGACTTCTGGGTGGGCCGCAATCCCCGCTACCGCGACCACGACCGCGGGCTCGACGCCATTCTGGTGTTGCCGCGCCGCCTGCCGGTGTATCTGCCCGACGCGTTGCAGGTGGAGTTCAGGGCGTAGCGAAGCGTGTCATAAATGCTGAGGGCGTGGCCGCCCCCGGCACCACAACTCAGAGGTCGGGAGTCCCCCACACCTGACCCCTCCCCGCAAAGGGGGAATCGGTTGGAGCAAGAGGAGTGGTATCAGGCGAAGCCAGGGAGGGGAGTCCGCGCAGCTCTTGTTTCGTTTCGACCGGGGTCCGACGCGTTGTCGATTGACAGGACCGGGATCGCCAAGCCAGAAATTCCCGCATGCAACACACAAAGCTCGAAGTCGATCGTCGATGCCGCGTGGGAGAACCGCGACGGCATTGGCCCAGCCACCGGTGGCGAGGTGCGTGCCGCCATCGAATCCGCCCTCGACCTGCTCGACCAGGGCAAGGCCCGGGTGGCCGAGAAGCAGGGCGGCGAATGGGTCGTCCATCAGTGGCTCAAGAAGGCGGTTCTCCTGTCCTTCCGCCTCAACGACATGACCACCATCGACGGCGCCCCCGGAGGCGCCAGCTGGTGGGACAAGGTGCCCTCCAAATTCGCAGGTATGACGGCGGAAAGCTTCAAGGCCGCCGGGTACAGGGCGGTCCCCGGCGCCATCGTCCGGCGCGCAGCCTATGTGGCACCCGGCGTCGTGCTGATGCCCTCGTTCGTCAACCTCGGCGCCTATGTCGACAGCGGCACGATGGTCGACACCTGGGCGACCGTCGGCAGCTGCGCACAGATCGGCAGGAACGTGCATCTCTCCGGCGGGGTCGGCATCGGCGGCGTGCTGGAGCCGCTGCAGGCCAACCCCACCATCATCGAGGACAACTGCTTCATCGGCGCGCGCTCCGAGGTGGTGGAGGGCGTCGTGGTCGGCGAGGGCTCGGTGCTCTCCATGGGCGTCTTCATCGGCGCCTCGACCAAGATCGTGGACCGGGCCACCGGCCGGATCCTGACGGGCAAGGTCCCGCCTTACTCCGTGGTGGTGCCCGGCGCGCTGCCCGGCAAGCCGTTGCCGGGCAGCAACGAGCCGGGTCCCAGCCTTTATTGCGCCGTGATCGTCAAGACGGTAGACGAGCAGACACGCTCCAAGACCAGCATCAACGAGCTGTTGCGGGATTGACATTCTGGGGGTGTAGGCAGATTGCGAAGGTCGCCCTCCCCCGTGAGCCACGACGAGACGCGGGGTGCAACGCATTGCGGAGCGGCAGTTGATGGAAGAGATCGCCTTGGAGCGCATTCGTCCCAACCGTACGCTGGACCCCCAGAAGGTCATCGACACCATTGCGACCCTGCAGAAGCGCATCTCGGAGCGCTTCCCCGGCGCCGGCCTCGCCGCGGTGTGCGGCGAGCTGCTCATGCTCGCCCGCGAGGACTGGGCGCATGCGCGCCGTCTCGGCCGGCGCCACATCGTCCTGCGCCTCCTGGTCCTCGCCCTTTCGGCGGCAGGCATCGCCCTGTTCGTGTGGATCCTGAGCCAGGTGGATTTCTCGCGCACCTCCGACCTCGCCCGACAGCCTCTATAACGTGTTCCAGGGGATCGAGGCGGTCGCCAATCTGGTCGTGCTGCTGGGCGCGGCCCTCTTGTTTCTCATCACCATCGAGCAGCGCCTGAAGCGCCGTCGCGCCCTGCGCGCGCTGCACGAGCTGCGTGCTATCGTGCACGTCATCGACATGCACCAGCTCACCAAGGACCCGAGCGCCGGCGTCGTCGTCGGCGGCAACACGCCGTCCTCGCCGGCGCGCACGCTGAAGCCCTACGAGCTGTCGCGCTATCTCGACTACTGCGCCGAGATGATGGCGCTCGCCTCCAAGATTGCCGTGATGTTCGCCCAGAGCTTCCCCGATCCCGTCGTCACCGATGCGGTGAGCGACATCGAGCGCATCGCCACCGGCCTGTCGCAGAAGATCTGGCAGAAGATCATCATCATCGAGTTCCCTGATCCGCGACAATCCCTTGCGCGGCGCGTGCACCGAGCGCGCCGGAGGCGGCCATGGCGGCGGCGCGAGCCCAACGCGGCCCCCGTCGTGCCATAGAGAAGGGCGCGCATGCCGAGCCCTCGTTGCGACCCGGTCGAGCTCGCGCAGGCGCTGCATTCGCTGCCGCAGCGTGACGCCGGAGGAGGGCGGTGCCCTCTCGGTGCTGGAGGGCGTGCTGCAACCGGCGGGCTTCGCCTGCCATCGCCTCACCA
This sequence comes from uncultured Alphaproteobacteria bacterium, assembly GCA_963758625.1. Classification (GTDB taxonomy): domain Bacteria; phylum Pseudomonadota; class Alphaproteobacteria; order Rhizobiales; family Hyphomicrobiaceae; genus AWTP1-13. Next base: position 117,329 of record CAVWWJ010000005.1, read on the forward strand.
TGCGCGAGCCGGGAACCCCGGACGTGGAGAACCTCTACGCGCGCCTGGGCACCGGCAGGCCGCACCTCGCCTTCGCCGGCCATACCGATGTCGTGCCCGTCGGCGACGAGGCGGGCTGGTCGCACCCGCCGTTCGCGGGGGAGATCGCCGACGGCGTGCTGTACGGCCGCGGCGCCGTCGACATGAAGGGCGCGATTGCCTGCTTCGTGGCGGCCGCGCTCGACATGCCGCGGCGCGCGGCGGCGGGCCCGGGCGCGGCTCCATCTCGTTCCTGATCACGGGCGACGAGGAGGGGCCCGGCATCAACGGCACGGCCAAGGTCCTGGAGTGGATGGCCGCGAAGCGGCGAGGTGGCCGACGCCTGCCTCGTTGGCGAGCCGACCAGCGCCAGCAGCGGTGGGCGACGAGATCAAGATCGGCAGGCGCGGCTCGGTGACCGTCGACCTCACCGTGCACGGCAGGCAGGGCCACGCCGCCTACGGCCACCTCGCCGACAACCCGGTGCCGAAGCTCGCGCGCATGATCGACCGACTGTCGTCTACGCCGCTCGATGCCGGCACGCCGCGCTTCCAGCCCTCCAGCGTCGAGGCCACCGTGGTGGAGGTGCCGAACCGGACCTCCAACGTCATCCCGGCCTGGGCGCGCGCCGGCTTTCTCCATCCGCTACAACGATCTGCACGCCCGCCAGAGCATCGAGGCCTGGGTGCGCGGCCATTGCGAGGAGGTGGCGCGGTCGACGGCGGCGCGCTTCACGCTCGCTTTCGCCGGCACGGCACGAGGTGTTCCTCACCGATCCGGGGCCGCTCGCCGAGGCGGCGCGCAGCGCGGCCGAGGCGGTCACGGGACGCGCGCCGGCGCTCTCCACAGCGGGAGGCGCGTCGGATGCCTCCTTCATCCGCAGGCACTGTCCGGTGATCGAGCTGGGTCTCACCAACGCCACCGCGCACCAGGTGGACGAGCGCGTCCCCCTCGCCGACCTCGCCACGCTCACTGCGATCTACCGGCGCTTCATCGAGAGCTACCTGGGGTAAGCTTCCTCCACACCCGTCATCCGCTCCCGGGCCTCGGGAGGTCCGACTTGCCTTACGAGGTCCCGGATATCCTCGCCTGCGGCTCGGATTCCGGGATGACGGGTGATAAGGTGTCAGCCCCGGCCTGCGCCGGGCGGAGGGTCTGAAGGAGGACGGAGCAACGTGAGCAAATTCCAGTTTGACCATATCCACGTGTTCACCAGCGATCCGGAAGGGACGGCCGCCTACTACGAGCGGATGTTCGGCGCCGAGGTGGTCCGGACCACCCAGCAGGGCCTGCCGCGCATCGACCTTCGCCTCGGCGGAGCCAACATCTTCATTCTCGATGCCAGCCAGGATCCCAAAGTGGCTGCTGCCCCCGCACACCGACATCATGGGCTCGATCATTTCGGCTTGCAGGTCGAGAACATCGATGCCGTGTGCGCCGAGCTGAAAGCCAAGGGCGCCAAATTCACGCGTGAGCCGACGAACATCCGGCCAGGTGTCAGGATCGCCTTCATCGCCGGTCCTGACGATGTGTCCATCGAGCTGCTCGAGCGCCGGCCCGTGGCTGCAGCCTCGTGAGAATTGTGGTTGGATCGCGAGAATCCGGAGGACGAGGGCTGATGGCGATCTCCGGGGGTGACGGGGGACGGCGTCACGGTGTCAGCCCCGGCCTTCGCCGGGGCGGAGGGTCTGACACCGACGCGCTGAAACGCATGATCGCCGAGGCGGGCAATGTCGTCGCCTTCACCGGCGCCGGCATCTCGACCGAATCAGGCATTCCCGACTTCCGGTCGCCCGGTGGCATCTGGACCAAGTACAAGCCGATCGAGTTCGGTGATTTCCTCGCCTCCGCCGAGGCGCGGCGCGAATCCTGGCGGCGCAAGTTCGCGACCCATCCGACGCTCGCGCGCGCCGCGCCCAACGCCGGGCACCGCACGCTCGCCCGGCTCGTCGAGCGAGGGCAGGATGAGCGCCATCATCACGCAGAACATCGACGGCCTGCACCAGGCCTCGGGCGTGCCCGAGGAAAAGGTGATCGAGCTGCACGGCAACACCACCTATGCGGCCTGCCTCGACTGCCGGCGGCGCTACGAGCTCGCCTGGGTGCGGGAGATCTTCGCCGACGGCGAGCGGCTGCCGGAGTGCACCGCGTGCGGCGGCGACATCAAGACAGCCACCATCTCCTTCGGTCAGGCCATGCCGCAGGACGCCATGGAGCGGGCGCAGGCGGCAACGCTCGCCGCCGACCTCTTCATCGTGCTCGGCAGCTCGCTGGTGGTCTATCCGGCCGCGGGCTTCCCGATCACGGCCAAGCGCAACGGCGCCCGCCTCGTCATCGTCAACCGCGATCCCACCGATCAGGACGAGCTCGCCGACCTCGTGATCAACGCCGAGATCGGCGCCGTGATGAGCGGCGCGGTGTAGCACCCGCCATCCCGGCCGGAGCGATGCCCGCCGAAGGCGAGCAGCGCCCAAGGAATTCATGGGTCGGGACCTCGGGAGGTTCGACTCGTTCGACGAGGTCCCGGATAGCCTCGCCCCGGCTCGGGGGCCGGGGCTCGGCTTCCGGGATGACGGGAGCGCACTATTTCAGCTTCAGCAGCGCATCGGCGTTGGCGTGGGTCAGCTTGGCCATGTCGGCGGGGGAGAGGGCGATGCGGTCGAGGAAGGCGCGGCCCTTGGCGTGGGGGGCGTAGGGGTAGTCGACCGAGAACATGATGCGGTCGATGCCGAAGGTGAGGAGCGCAGCCAGCAGCGGCGGCTCCGAGAAGATGCCGCTGGTCGTGATCCAGACCTGGTCGAGGATGGTCCGGCTGATGGATCGCTGCAGGTGCTCGATGTCGAGCGCGAACACGCTGTCGATGCGGTCGAGCATGACGGGCAGCATCTCGCCCATGTGGCCGATGATGAGCTTCAGGTGCGGATGGCGGTCGAGCACGCCCGCCACCACCATCCGCAGGATGTGAATCGCGGTCTCCGAATGCCAGCCCCAGCCGGCCTGCTCGATCACGCGCGCCGCCCCTGGCGGCAAGTCCGAGTAGTAGGCCTGGCGCACCGGCTCGGGCGCCAGATGCGGGTGGATGTAGATCGGCACGTCCAGGCTCTCGGCTGCAGCGAGGAGGCCGTCATAGCTCGGATGGTCGAGGAAGCGGCCCTCGGTGGTGCCATTGATGAGCGCGCCGGCGAAGCGCAGGTCCTTCACCGCGCGCTCGAAGCTCGGCAGGGCAGGCCTCGGGGCTCTGCATCGGCAGCACGGCAAAGCCCGCGAAGCGGTCGGGGTGGCGCGCGATAGCAGCAGCCAGGTGGTCGTTCATCTCGCGCGCCATGGCGATGCCGTCGGCGCCGGCGACGAGGTCGGGGCCCGGGCCGGTGTTGGACAGCACCTCCACGCTGATGCCGGCCGCATCCATCGAGGCCAGGCGCGTCGCTCCGATGTCGGGCAGCAGGTCGGCGAGGCTCGGGCCGCCGGGTGCGGCCGTGCGCGGGCGGAAGCCGCGCCGGCTGACGGCCTCGCGGTCGATGCGCTTGACCAGAGCAGGGACGGTGAAATGCTCCTCCAGCGCCACGACACGCATGGGCGATGTCCTCCCTCTGTTTTCGCGCTGGTGTCAGACCCTCTGGGTCTGACACCATGGCTCTGACACTAACACGTTGTGCAATGGTGTCAGACCCGAAGGGTCTGACACCTAATCACTCAATCCGCCGTCACCGGGTTGAACTGGTGCACGGGCGGCTCCACGGGGGTGCCGGGGAACGCGGTGCCCTCCTCGAACCAGCTCTTCGGCGCGGGCGTGCCCCACAAGGTCTGGCGGCGCGGGTCGCGCAGCGACCAGCGGATCGGCGCGAGGTCCGGGTCGACGGTGAGGTAGTCCGAGGCGTAGAGCTCGATGCGGTGGCCGTCGGGGTCGCGCACGTAGAGGAAGAAGGCGTTGGCGAGGCCGTGCCGGCCGGGTCCGCGCTCCATGTTGGCGAGCCAGCCGGTGGTGGCCAGCACATCGCACAGGTGCACCACGTTGAGGACGCCGGGCACCCAGTAGGCGAAGTGGTGCAGCCGGGGCCCGCGGCCGCTCGTGAAGGCCACGTCGTGCACCGTGCCCTTGCGGTGCATCCAGGCGGCGGCGATCCTGGGCTCGGCCTCCTCGCTCTCGGTGTACTCGGTGATGCGGAAGCCGAGCGCGGCATAGAACTCCACCGAGGACTGCACGTTGCGGGCAAACAGGTTGAAGTGGTCGATGCGCTGGGGGTGGCAGCCGGTATAGCGGCCATAGTGCTGCAGGATGCGCTCGCCCTGATGCATGGTGGCATAGAGCTCCAGCGGGTTGCCCTCGGTGTCGGCGGCGTGCAGCGTGCGGCCCTGGTAGGGCACCTCCACGAACTCGGCCGGCAGCTGGCGCTCCTTGAAGAAGGCGAAGGCGCGGCCGAGGTCTTCCTCGCTCGCCACCTTGTAGCCGAGCCGCTCGGCGATGGGCTCGGGGCCCTGCTTCAGCACGAGCGAGTGGTGGTTGCGCTCCTCCATGCCGCGCAGGTAGAGCGCATTCTTGCCTGCGTCCTCCACATGCAGGCCGATGGCTGTCTCGTAGAAGCGCCGGCTCGCCTCGAGGTCGCGCACGCGCAGCACCGCATGGCTGCAGCGCACTACGTTGAATGGCGGAGCGAAGACATGCTTGGGCAGCGGCATTGGCGTTCCCTCGAGGGAAGGGGTCAGACCCCTCGCGCTCAGTGTTGTTTTCTTTTCTCGACGTCGGCGGCGAGGGGTCTGACCCCGTCTCGCCCCGAGGTCGGCATCGGCTCAAGGCACCACCCGAGGGTACTGTCGCAACTCCTGCGCGGCAAGATTGCAGAGGTGTGCGCGGTGCCTTGACGGCACCATCATCGTGAAGCCTTAGTGGGCGCGCTGCAGGGGGTATCCGGCTTTTCTCGGCCCGGTTCGCCGGGCTCAGTGGTTTGAAGATTTTCATTCGGGGGAGAGTGCGTTGCCCGAAATGATTGCAAGCCTCGAGGCCTGGGCCACGTCCTGGCTCGGGCTCCTGATCCTGTCCGCGATCGGTGTGCTCGTCGTCGGCGAGGTCTCCGGGCGGCTCGACCGGTACTGGCGCGATCAGAGACGGCGGCGCGCGAACCGGCTCCATGCCATGCGCGATCCGATGAAAGAGGTCCGCGCGACACCGGCACTGACCAACATGATGGAGCTGGCGCTCGAGCCGCCCTGGTACCAGGCCTGCGAGGTGGACCGGAAGAAGGAGGACGACAAGGCGGTACGTCTGCAGAGCCGCTACCACAGCTGCGTGGCGCGCTGCATCGGCGTGCTGAGCGTCGGCATCGTCATCATTTGCCTCAGCATCATCGTCTACCGCGATGTCGGCTGGCTGAAGAAATTCGCGACCTATTTCGATCTGATCGCGACCGTGTATGCCCTGGTGTTCTTCTTCTCAGCCCGCATCGTCAACGACAGGTTCGCGATCACGCGCTCGTTCGTCGAGACCCTGCGCGCATGGATCCACCTTGCGATTGTCTTCCCGTTGGAGAAAGCGGGCGACGTGGCTGCCGCCTACCAGGCGAAGAAGAAGGAGATCGCCGCGCGCTACTGGGACAGGAAGGGCGCGGGCCCGCCCAAGGACGCGGGGAGCGACGCAAGCCACCGCCCGGACAGGCGCGAGACCCTGATCTACCAGCGGGTGGAGAAGTGCTGGACCGAGATCCACGACGAATGCCGGGCGATGGGCGTGCGCAGTCCGCCGAGCTCCGCAGAGATCGGTTTCTATCTGAAGAAGCGGCCGCTGGGGCAGCTCGGGTTCTTCATCACGGCGCAGGGGCGCATCAATGCGGGGCAGAAGAGCCGCGAATGGCTGATGACCGTGCTCTACATCGCCTCCATCATCCTCGCGGTCCTCAAGGCGCTGAGCGTGTTCGAGGCCGAGCTGCCGAAGGCAGTCATGGGGCACATCGAGTTTACGACTGCGATGTCGGTCGACTGGATCTCGACGGCATTGCTGGTCGTCATGGTGCTGTCGGCGGCGGCCACCAATGCGTACATCAGCCGGAACGAGCGCAGCCTCCTGCACTCGTATCATGCACAGGAGCGCCGCATAAAGAAGTGGTTCGAGGGTTTTGCCGCCGCCGCGGGCAACGGCGGCGGGCGCTACGCGCCAGATGCCATGCTCAGTTTCGAGGACATCATGCTGAACGACCTCCTCGACTTCATCCACATCACGTCGCGCGATGTGATCGAGGTGCCGCACTGAACGGCTGTGCGAGAGGGCGGGAGTGCTCTCGCCGCAGAACATCCGAGGGCGGGGGGCCCCCCACCCCTAACCCCTCCCCGCAAGGGGGAGGGGAATCCGGTCGGAGCAAGTGGTGAAGGGAAATCGGTCGGACGCAGGGCGAGGGTTGCGCCGGCTAGGCGCCGTCGCGGCGGCGGGCGAAGCAGCCACACGCGGATCGCGCTCGACAGGCCGCAGCCGGCGCGCTCCTCGTCGATGCGGGCGACCAGCCGGGAGACCGGCACGCCCTTCGCGCGAGGCCGCGGCCTTGAGCGCCTCCCAGAACGGCGCTTCCAGCGAGATGGAGGTGCGGTGGCCGCCGATGGTGAAGGAGCGCTTGACGGGGCGTCCGGTCGGGCGCGCGGCGGCGCGCGTCATCGGGGCTGCCTTCGGGTCGCTGCACGACGCAAGGCCCTCGGCAGTCGATCCTGTCCTCAATCGCGCCGTCGGGCCCGCGGTCGTCGCGGCGCGCGCCGTCGAGGCGGCGGGCCTCCAGCGTGCGCTCGGCCGTGGTCTTGGCCCGCTCGCTCTTGGGGATGCCGAAGCGCGCGCGCTTCTCGTTCGCCCGGCGCTCGCGCTCGGCCTGCTGCTTCTGCTTGCGGTAGCGGTTGAGGTTGACGACTTCCCCATCACGCCTCCGGTCCAATCATCTTCCTGGGGTCAACGAGCCTGTCGAACTCCTCCGCCGAAACATAGCCGCCACCGACGGCCTCCTCCCTCAGCGTGGTGCCGTTCTTGTGCGCGGTCTTAGCGATCTTGGCGGCGTTGTCATAGCCGATTTTGGGGGCGAGCGCGGTCACCAGCATCAGCGACCGCTCGAGCGCGGCCTTGATGTTGTCCTCGCGCGGGGTGATGCCGGCAACGCAGTTGTCCGTGAAGCTCACGCTGGCATCGGCCATCAGCTGCACCGACTGCAGGAAATTGTAGGCCATCACCGGGTTGAACACGTTGAGCTCGAAATGGCCCTGGCTGCCGGCGAAGGTAATCGCCGCATGGTTACCGAACACTTGCACGCAGACCTGGGTGAGGGCCTCGCTCTGCGTCGGGTTGACCTTGCCCGGCATGATCGACGAGCCCGGCTCGTTCTCCGGCAGGGCCAGCTCGCCGAGGCCCGAGCGCGGGCCGCGAGCCCAGGAAGCGGATGTCGTTGGCGATCTTGAACAGCGAGGCCGCCACCGTGTTGATGGCGCCGTGGCTCATGACCATGGCGTCGTGGGCGGCCAGCGCCTCGAACTTGTTGGGCGCGCTGGTGAAGGGGAGGCCCGTGATGGCGGCGATGCGCGCCGCCACCTTCTCGGCGAAGCCCCTGGGCGCGTTGAGGCCGGTGCCGACGGCGGTGCCGCCCTGGGCGAGCTGCATGAGGTCGGGCAGCGTCGACTTGATGCGCCTGATGCCGTTCTCGACCTGCGCCGCGTAGCCGGAGAACTCCTGGCCCAGCGTGAGCGGCGTGGCATCCTGCGTGTGCGTGCGGCCGATCTTGATGATGTGCGCCCACGCCTTGGCCTTGGCGTCGAGCGCCCGGTGCAGATGGCGCAGCGCGGGGAGCAGGCGGTGGTGGATCTCCTCCGCCGCGGCGATGTGCATGGCCGTCGGGTAGGTGTCGTTCGACGACTGGCTCATGTTGACGTGGTCGTTGGGGTGCACCGGCTTCTTGGAGCCCATCATGCCGCCCAGCATCTCGATGGCGCGGTTCGAGATCACCTCGTTGGCGTTCATGTTGGACTGGGTGCCGGAGCCCGTCTGCCACACGACCAGCGGGAAGTGGTCGTCGAGCCTGCCGTCGATCACCTCCTGCGCCGCGGCCACGATCGGCCTTGCCGACGGCGGCGTCGAGCCTGCCGAGCTCCATGTTGGTCTCGGCCGCCGCGCGCTTGACGATGCCGAGCGCGCGCACGATCGGCTTCGGCTGCCTCTCCCAGCCGATCTTGAAGTTGCCGAGCGAGCGCTGGGCCTGCGCGCCCCAGTACCGGTCGGCCGGCACCTCGATGGCGCCGAAGGTGTCCGTCTCGGAACGGACTTTGCCGCTGGAGGAGGCTGGTGCGCGGTCATCGGCGCTCTTCCCTCACCCAAGAGTTCGATGATGCGTCGATCCCCTAGCACGGTCGGCAGCGGCGGCTCCACTACAATAGGAGCACGAGCATCAAGTCTTTGCGAGAGGGTGCGAGGCCTTAGCACGAGCGCGTCGGGCTCGGCCACCTTGGCAAGCTCGACGCCGTGGTCGTCGCCGGAAGGGCCGGGCAGCCCGGAGGCTCGTCCGTGTCATCAGCGCACCAGGACGTAGGTGGCGCCTATCAAGGTGGCAGCCAGCGCCAGCGCCAATGGAATGAGCAGCACCTGCAGCCAGGCGCTCGCTCCCGGCAGCGGGCCCGTTGCGGTCTCGACCGGCGCGGACAGGAAATCGCGCGCCGGCTCCCGCTCGGGTGCGGGAATGGGCGACCGCGACCTGGCGGACGATGATCGGCAACGCAAAGAAGACGATTCCCAACACGATGGCGATGCCAAGCGCAAGGGCGGCGTCGCATGTCGCGGGCGAATGCCAGCCATGAGGCCAGCATGACCCAGGCGAAAGCGGCGAGCACCGACACGTAGACGAAAGTCGGAAGCTCTGCGCCGGGCACCGAGCCGTAGCCCGAGCGCGGCGCCTCCGGCGTCGGCCGCGGGGGGTGCCGGGCGGGCGTGTCGACCGACGTGCACGCGCTCGCAGAGCGTCTCTCGACCATATGGCCCATCGCGCACCTCCGCTCTGCGAAGGCCGACCCCGCCGAGCCGATGGATGTAACGTGGGTAGCCCGCGTCGCGCGTTCAAAGCCCGCCGAGCGAGGCCAAGCGCCGCAGCCGCTGCCGCCGCACCCGACCGATCCCCGTGACGCAGCCGACTGCGATCGCCGGCGAGGCTGAGCGGCGCGTCCAAGCAATCCGGTGACCTACCATCGAGCGAGCCCTGAGCCTCCGCACGGCTGGTCCCGCATAGCTTCGCCTGTGGCTCGAGCTTCCGGGATGACCGAGGTGCGGCTTCAGGTGATGTCGGCGAGCCGCGTGTCGAGGGAGAGCACCAGGCACCAGTGGGGCTCGAAATCGGCGCCGAGCGGCCACACGTTGGCCTCATAGGCCTCGAGCAGGCGCTCCTCGTAGCGCTTGAACCAGTCGGTGCGGCACAGCACGAACTTGGTGGCGGCCACCACCGTCTCGCGGTCGATGATGCAGAGCACGCACATCTCGGGATGGCGCCCGAGGTACTCGTGCACGGCCACCATCAGGGTCGGGTAGCCCGGATGCAGCATGTCGTCGAGCACGATGCACTCCTTCGGGCGCCAGCACGGCCGTCGCCAGCTCCAGGTCCTTGGTCAGCGCTGCGCGCGAGTGCTCGCCGTCGATGTGGAAGAAGCGGGGGCGCCGGCCGCCGAGCTTCGCCAGCAGCTCCTCGGGGCGCATGGCGCGGCTGTCGGCCTTCCAGGTGATGCGCCGCTCCGGCGGCACGCCGTGCCTTAAGCAGTTGGCCTCGAAGCGGTCGATCACCTCCGGGTTGGGCCAGTCGAACAGGTCGATGCCGAGCGCCGTCTCGCCCGGCAGCCAGCGCGTGGGCGAGCGCAATGAAGAAGCGCCCCTCGAAGGCGCCGATCTCGGCCACCGGGCCGGTGACGCCCAGCTCGCCCTGGATGCGCATCAGGCCCGCCGCAGACGGCGGCGGCGAAGCGCGAGGACATGCCCGGCACCGTCGCGTAGCCGGCCTCCAGGTAGCGATCGACGGCGGGGATGCCGGAGCGGACCGGGGCGCGCCGGTGCTGGTCTGTGTGGGGGGCGTTGTGTTTGGCATCGGGGTGAGATCGTGAGTGGTGAGTGGTGAGATTCGGTTGTGCCGGCTTCTCGCGCCGTTTCCAAGGCCGAAGCTGAGAAGACGTCGCCATCGCGGCTGCTCATTGCCCACCCGGGACGACGGCTCCCGTGCAACTTTGCGCTCTGCGGGCGGCGGATCATGGCTCGAGGCGCGAGCGGATGGTGCGGGCGCGTTGACATTGTCACAGGGCGGAGCTTAGCGTCGCCCACGCGCCCGGTGCAGCGCCCGACAGGGCGCATAACGAAAAGCCGGGCAGAGCTGGCGTGCGGGATGGGGGGAGCCTAGGTTGAGCGCATCGAGGTGCGTTCAACCGAAGGGTGTGTCATGGCAGACGAGAAGCCTGTAGCTCGGGGTTAGCGCGGTAGGTCGGGTTAGCGCGATAGCGCGTAACCCGACATCGATGAGCCCGACATCGCCTCCCAGCCCATCCGGCCCAGGCAAAGGCGGCAACGGACAACCTCCGGGAAGCGGCGGCAAGCCGGGGCTGCCGCGGGATGCGGCGGGCTCGATCTTCAAGGACCTGCCGCCCGCGGGGTCGGCGCGCACCGTCTCCGCCGTGCTGGGCGAGGTGGTGTGGCTGCTCACCCAGTCGCCGCAGCACAAGCAGTCCTTCTTCCTGGGCGACCTGGAATGGATGGTGATGCCGCCCATCATCCTGCAGCAGTTTCGCATGTTCTACGCCAAGGACCGGCCGATCGGCGTGGTGCTGTGGGCCTTCGTCGACGACGAGGTGGAGGCGCGCCTCCTCTCCGGCAACGCCCGCATGCGCCCGCAGGACTGGAAGTGCGGCGACAGGCTCTGGATCGTGGAGGCGGTGGCCCCCTTCGGCGGCACCGACGAGATGCTGAAGGACCTCAAGGGGAAGGTGTTCCCGGACCGGGAGGTGCGGTTCCTGGCCGTGGAGGGGGGCAAGGGCGTGGTGAAGGTGATGTGATGCTGGCGCAGCGAGCAGGCGACGTAGGCTGGGTCGAGCGAAGCGGGCAGACCCAACACCGCCGGGGTTCTGCCAACAGCGTTTGGTCTCGCTTCGCTTGACCCAACCTACGCCAAGGACCGGCCGATCGGCGTGGTGCTGTGGGCCTTCGCCGACGACGAGGTGGAGGCGCGCCTGCTCCCCGGCAGCGCCCGCATGCGCCCGCAGGACTGGAAGTGCGGCGACAGGCTCTGGATCGTGGAGGCCTGTCCCGGACCCCGATCCGGGATGGTGGCCCCCTTCGGCGGCACCGACGAGATACTGAAGGACCTCGAGGGGGAAGGCGTTCAAGGACCGCGAGATCAGGTTCCGCGCCGTGGAGGGAGGTGTGGGTGTGGTGAGGGTGTTATGACAACCCGCCAAACAATACGAATAATGCTGGGCGCTTGCGGTATTTCGGCGGCTTCGGGCTGGTACCGCTTCTCTATCCTATATGTGTTGCGGCCACCCCAGACAGCATCGCACCAGCTATCTTGCGTGATGCCTTTTCAGAGCTTCCCATTCACGGACACAACGTCGTTGGTAAGGCCACAGCTGTTATGGCAGAACCAAATTACGATGATCCGGATGCTGTTAAGAAACACTACGTGTATACTTTGTTGTTATCTGTCTTGGCGGCGGAGGAAGTCCAAACTCTATCCAAAAATCGATGTCGAGCGGTTATTTCGCCCTCTTTCTTCCCCTCACTGCATGCTGCGCTCTTTCGGAAACAGAGCAACCCTGACCCGCAGGGTTCCTCATGCACTTCGGCGCTTTCAGCGGCACTCTACCACTCAACCTTTAGTTGGTCTCGCATTAGATCTGTTCTCGATCGCCAAATTCGGGTGAGGCGAAACGTAGAGCTATCGAGCGATCAGTTTGCCCAACTAAAACGCAGGATCAACGAAGCTTTGTTACAAATATACGAGCCCGGGAGTGTGGCCGCTACTCTTATTAGCATGTCTAGCGCCGACCTTCAATCCGTCAGGGAAGCTGACTTCCTTGACTGGCTCGCTGCGCAACGATCCGACAAACAAAATGGTTTGTACATTGAGGATCGGGGTCTCTGTCAGACCGCTCATCCATTCGACTCACTGATGTTAAGCCGGAATTGCCGGTGTCACCATTGCGCCAGGACTTCTTTGAGCCAATCCATCTACAAGGAGGCAAGGACGCTTTTGTTCTGGTTAGCATACCTCCAGCGGGTGGCATGATGCCCAACAGAGTTCCGTGCATAACTTTTGTACTCGGAAGGTAATTTCCGCATCGAATAGTGATGAAAAACCCAACAACGTACGTTATCGGTGCAGTTATCTGAATCGTGGAACGTTAAGACATGGATTATCATTCGAAATCGTTGATTCACTCAGATGTCGATACGGATCTTGATGAGTGGGCCACGGCTATCGTCAAATAGCGTCGTATAGTGGAATGAAAGCGATAAGATGGGCCGTATGTGGTGACATCTGGTAGGTAAGCTCTCTGGAGACTGTTGATCCAAAGCCGCGCAAACGTCGATCGGGGATCGGGAGGGAATCATCATGGCTGACATAAATACGACCTCTTACCCCAGCACAGGTACCGCCAGAGTACGAATAACAGTAACCCAACTCGATTTGAGTGATCCACAAAACCCCATCCCAACTTTCAGATATGTTATTGTTGACGGGAACCCTCCCCAGTAACGACCGGGCACCGTGTGCTTGGTAAGCGCAAACGAGGTCCCTATACAAATCCTTCGAGGGGCTTTGGCGGTTGCAGTTGAGGACGACGTGGCGGCTAATCAAATCATCCTTAATGTGGACCAAAGCTTTAACGTGGGCATGTACGTATATGATGCGGCACCACAAATACAAACCGCGTGCACGTCCGCAGTCGACAATGGCATTCAGTTTGGAGCGGTAGAATTGGAGCTGGGACCCGACGGAGCTTTGCGTGTTTCTTTCTTAAGTGGCAGTGGGGAACCGGTTTATATTACCGACGTTACCGATGCGGACGGGGATGGTGTGGCTGATCAACAGATCGACACCTATTACGCCGGGGCGGTCCTGCAGGGGTTCACGAATCTCGCCGCGATCATGCCTCCAGGGATGTGGGAGCTGACGCTCGGGTAGCATTAGCGCCGAGACTACAGAGTTGTTGACCGTCAGTTGGTCAGCCGAAGGGATTACTGGTGCGACGTTGGTGGGCACGGATGGCTCGCGCGCCGAGGTGAGGCCCATACCCAACCCCTTCGGCGAGGTCGTCATCTGGGAGCACACCGAGTACAGCCCGACAGGCGAGGAGATCAGCCATTCGTACGGCACGACGCTCAGAGCCACCGGCCAGCCTGTCGTCGTCACCTGGGCGCGGGACGTCGACGCCAACGGCGAGCCGACGGGCAACTGGCAGCAGTCGGTAGAGAAGTACGATCCGAACCAGCCCGAGGCGGACGACCTGACGGCGGCGCAGATCGGGGAGATTTCGGGTCGCAGCTGGGCAGCCTGATCGCGGGCTCCAACCCGTTCGCGCAGGTGCTGGCGGGCTCGGCGCTGGCCACCCTGCTCGGCAACATCGGCGGCGCCATCAGCTGGTTCAACAGCGACAACGACGGCGGCGACAGCCCGGACAGCCTCAGCGACGACCTCGACGACATCCAGGTCCCCGAGTTCTCCAACTTCTTCACCGTCCTCAAGGGCCAGGCGACGGGCGCGCTCTCCTGCTTCCTGGCGGCCGAGCTGGGCGAGGCCCTGGGCGTGGAGGGCTTCGGCGGCCGGCTCTTCACCACCGTCGCCAGCCGCACCATCGGCCATGTGCTCGACACGGTGGTCAACAACCTGCTGGTGCCGCCGGAGACCGGCGACATCTTCACGGGCCTGGGCGACGGCCTGCTCGCCAGCCTCGAATGCGGCGTCGGCTCGCTGGTCGGCGGCTACCTGGCCCGGCAGATCGTCGACATCAGACTCGCAGGCCGCCGCCATCGGCGCCTCGCTCGGCCAGGCGATCGGCGCCTTCGTCGGCACCGGCATCGCCACCGGCTTCACCTCCGCCATCAGCGCGGCGGCCGGTGGAGGGACGCTCGCCGCGGATGGCCCGTCATGGCCGGGCAGGCGGTCATCCAGGCCAGTTTGCGCAGGTCTTCTTGCCGGCGCGTGTCTCTCGTCTGGCGTGGCGTGGATGCCCGCCTCCGCGGGCATGACGCCGGTGGGGAAATCCGTCAGGCTTGGCTCACCGAGGCACACCCGCGGCGAATTTCTGCTGCCAAGCGCGCGCCATCTCACAGCACTCGCCACTCACCACTCTCCACCTCACTACTGACCATCTCATACCGCCGAGCGCATCCTTCCACCCGTCATCCCGGACGGAGCGATGCGAGCGCTTGCGCGAGCAGCGCTGCCCCGGACTTGATCCGGGGTCCGGGACCTCGGGAGACAGGCTTCGACTCGTTCCGGGAGGTCCCGGATAGTCTCGCCCCGGATCAAGTCCGGGGCTCGACTTCCGGGATGACGGGTGGACACCTCACCATCTCACCACTCACCACTCACCACTCACCACCTCACTCACCATCTCATGAGCGTGGCGTGGATGCCCGCCTCCGCGGGCAGGACGCCGGTGGGGAGATCCGTCAGGTTTGGCGCATCGGAGCACATCCGCGGCAAATTTCTGCTACCAAGGGCGCGCCATCTCACCACTCACCACCTCACTACTCACCATCGCACGGCTTCATGCGCATCGAATATCACCGCACCCTGCTCGCCGACCGCGTGCGCAACGCCGCGTTCCACGCGGCGCTCGCCCGCGTCATCGTCAAGGGCCAGACGACCGTGGCCGACATCGGCGCCGGCACCGGCTTCCTGGGCTTCCTGGCGGCCAAGCTCGGGGCGAAGCGCGTCGACCTCTACGAGCAGGGCGAGGTTGCCGCGGTGGCGCGCAAGCTCAAGCGCCTCAACCGCCTCGGGCAACTGCCGCATCGCCGAGGTGCATTCGACCGACGTGGAGGCGCCCGACCGGGTCGACGTGGTGGTGTGCGAGACGCTCGGCAACTACCCCTTCGAGGAGAACATCGTCGAGACCCTCAACGACGCGCGCGAGCGGTTCCTTGCTCCGGGCGGGGTGATCATCCCGGGCGCCGTGGAGCAATTCGCAGCCCCCGTGACCGCGGAGCGCTACTGGCGCGAGCTGGCCCAATGGGACGAGGTCGGCTACGGGCTGGACTTCGCGCCGGCCAAGGCCATGAGCCTCAACAACATCTACGTGCGCACCTTCGAGCACGGCGACCTCCTGGACGGCGCCGCCACCGCCCGGGCGTGGGACCGGGTGAGCTTCGACCGCCCGAACAAAACGACGCGCTCGGGCGAGGCCGGCTGGCCGATGCAGGCGCCGGCGACGGTCTACGGCCTCGCTCTGTGGTGGACGGCCGAGCTGACCGCCGGCGTCACCCTCTCCACCGGGCCGCTCGATGAGCGCACGCACTGGGAGCAGCTCTACCTGCCGGCGCTGGAGCCGATCGCCCTCACGGCGGGGCAGACGCTCAGGGTGAGCCTGCGCTCCACCACCTCCTATGAGCATGGCACCAACGTCACCTGGACGCTCGCCGTCCGTGACACGGAGGGCCGGGAGATCGGACGCCAGGCGCTCGATCTGGAGAAGGGATTTCTGCCGTAAACCCTGCGGGCAGGCCGGCCAGTCGCTTTTTCGCCCCAATGCCGCCGATAGGGTCATGGGTCGGGGGAAATTGTGACAGGCTTGGGGAGGGGGCGTGACGGATCGGCCTACGAGCTGCCAGCTCTACGCCCTGATCGAGGCCGGGCCGGGCGCGCCGGACCGCCTCTCGGCTGCGCTCGAGGCCGCGGGGCTCGCCGCCGCGCTGATTGTGCCGGCAGCGGGGCAGGAGCTCGATGCAGCCACCGCAAGGCCCCTCGTCGACATCGCCAAAAAGGCGGGCGTCGCCGCGCTGATCGTTGGCGATGCACAACTTGCGCATGCGCTCGGCGCCGACGGCGTGCACCTGGGGACGCTCAAGGACCTGCAGGTGGCCTACCGGGCGGCAAGGGAGCAGCTGGGCGCCGGCACCATGGTGGGGGCCGACGCCGGCATCTCCCGGCATGCCGCCATGCTGCTGGCGGAGGCGGGGGCCGACTATGTGGGGTTCGGCGCCCCGGCGCATCTGAAGGACCGCGAGAAGGCGCGGGCGCGGCGCGGGGAGCTCATCACCTGGTGGGCCGAGATTTTCCAGGTGCCGTGCGTCGCCTTCGATGTCGATGACGCCGCCGAGGCCGGGGCTCTCGCGGCGCGTGGCGCGGATTTTGTTGCCGTTACCCTGTCGTCCGGACTGTCGCCGGCTGACGCGCACGCTATGGTGCGCGACATTGCCGCCGCCGTCCGCACGAGCGGGACGCCTTCGTGACGCGACACGATTTCTCGAGGAGCCGTAGCATGGGCAAGCTCATCGGGTGGAGGCTTCTGGGATCGGCGGCGCTGCTCCTGGCGGTCGCGGGACTGGCCGAGGCCGAGACCAGCTCGTGGGAGAGCCGGGTCGACGGTCCCGCCGCTCCGCTGGACAAGTCCAAGGACAACAAGAAGGCGCCGGCCGCGCCCGACAAGGCATGGGCCCCGGCCAAGGTCATCAAGACGACACCCGCTGCTTCCGAGGACAAGAAACCGCCGGCCGCGCAGCCGCCACCGAAGAAGGCGAGCGCCCCTGCCAAGGCGCCTGCAAAGGTCGATGACGCCGCCTACGAGGCCTTCGACCAGGGCCTCTACCTGACCGCGCTCGACCTTGCCCTCAAGGCCGCCGAGAACGGCGATCCGCAGGCCCACACGCTCGTGGGGCGTATCTATGCGGAAGGGCACGGCATTGCGCCGAACGCGCCGCTGGCCGCGCAGTGGTACGAGGGCGGCGCCAAGCTGGGCGATCCGGAAGGCATGTTCGCCTATGCCCTGATGCTGGCCGAGGGCAAGGGCGTGGACAAGGACCGTACCGAGGCGGCGCGCCAATTCGAGGCCGCCGCAGCGCGCAGGCATGCACTGGCGAACTACAACCTGGCACTCCTGTTCCTCAGGGGCGACGGCAAGCCCGAGAACCCGTACCGGGCATTCATGCATATGCGCTTTGCCGCCGAATCGGGAGTAACGGTGGCCCAGTACGATCTCGGCACCATGTACGCCACGGGAACCGGCGTCGACCCCAACGCCTTCGAGGCCGCCAAGTGGATCGGCAAAGCCGCGGCGGCCGGCCATGCCGAAGCGCAGGTCGACTATGCCCTGATCCTGTTCCGCGGCCACGGCGTGCCACACGATCCGGAACGGGGCGCGGTGTATTTCCGGCGCGCCGCCGAGAAGGGAATCGTAACGGCGCAGAACCGGCTGGCGCGCTGCTACGCGCACGGGGCCGGGGTGGGCAAAAGCCTCATCGAAGCCGCGAAGTGGAACCTCATCGCCCGTGCGGGCGGCATCGAGGACGCCGCGCTGGACAAGCTGCTCGCCGGCCTGTCCCAGGCGGATCGGACCAAGGCACAGCTGGCGGCGCAAGCCTGGCACGACCGTGTGTCGGTGGGACTGGAGTAGCGCGCAGGCCCGCGCTGCCAGCCCGTCTTCCAGACCGGCCACGGCGTGATCGCAGGCGGCTGACGCTACTCGACCTTCTGCAGCTGGCGGTCGGGCACAAAGCCCAGCGCCTTGCCGTCCCGCGCGATCTGCGCCCAGCCCCGCTCGCTCTTGACCACCCGCACCAGCACGTTGCGCTTGAGTTGCTGCACCACGCCGCCCTTGCCGCCGGCCTCCTTGAAGACCGCGAGCGGCACCCTGGTGATGTGCGTCGGCGCGATCGGGATCAGGATCGGCGCATCCTTCAAGACCGGGGCGCGCAGACCGAGGGAGAAGTCGTCGCCGGTCGGCGTGAAGCGGGGCTGCTGGCGAATGCCGAACGTCTTCTGGCTGATGGCCGGCACCTCCCGGCTGATGTGCGCGGCGATCCCGAACACCGAGACAGAATCCGCCGCGGCCCCCTTCGGCTGGTGCAAGGCTTCCAGGAGGGCGTAGGTCAGAACGCCATGCCCATTGTAGCCTTCGTACGCGGCCTTGCCGGCGGGGGCCGCGGTGATGTAGTTGCGCCCCGTGGCGAACTCCAGCTGGGCCATCACCGTCTCGCGCTCGCGGTCGCCGCCGCGGAAGGCCTCGAATCGCTCCGGACTCGCAGGCATCGAGAACGATGAGGCTCTTTTCCGCCGGGACCTTCGCCAGCCACTCGCGCAGCTTGTCGGGCCCGATCGCATCCTTGGGCATGGTGTGGCCCTTGGCGAGGTCGAAGTCCTGCGGGATGTAGAACCAGCCCTCGCCGGCGAAGGACCGGCCGTGCCCGCCGAGGAACAGGACGAACACGTCCCTGGCCTTGACGACCTTGGAGAGCCGCTCGAATTCGGCAGCGATGTTGCGCTCGGTGACCTCTGCGTCGAGCAGGGTCTTGACCTGCACGTCGGAGAACAGCGGGCTGCCGACGGCCTTCAGCGCCGCCGCGAACGAGGTCGCATCCTTGGCGGCGTAGCGCAGCTGCCAATCCTGCTTGGCGTACTTGTCCACGCCGACCGCCAGCACGAACAGGCGCGGACGCTCCTTCTCGGCCACGCCCCAGGCATCGACGCTGAACCGCAGCGGCTGCGTCGCCAGCAGCCCCTTGCCGTTGTAGGCGATGATCTCGACCTCGTTCTTCTTGCTGGGATCGACGGTGAGCGTCTGCTCCATGACCACGTAGTCGCCCACTGGGTGGGTCTGCCGAGCCCCGGCAGCGTCGGTCGCGCCCAGCGTCTTGCCGTTCACCCGCCAGATCACCTTGGGGCCGATGCCGCCGCCGTCGATATCGACGAGCCGCGCGGCCAGCTTGATCTTCTCGCCGCTCTTCTCGGTGCGGTTGGGCAGCAGCTCGATCTTCGGCGCCGGCCCTGAAGTCGAGGATGCTCTCCAGGTTGATCCGGCGGGCCGCGTCCTTGTACTTGCCCTCCCTATCGCCTTTGAGCAGTTCCTCGACCAGGTCGGGGCGATGCAGATGGTCGTAGAACTGCATGACGGAATAGGGGCTCCAATCCGCGGACAACGTGGAGCAGTCCTTCAGGGCCTCTGCGCGAGGCGGCGAAAAAGCCCGCCGGGGTCATCGCCAGCCATTGGCCGTCGCGGCCGCCGATGAGGACGGCGAGCTGCGCGCCGGTCGCGGCGTCCCAGATCCTGGTGGTCGTATCGGAACTCCCTGACACGATCCTGCGGCCATCGGCCGAGAACGCAACCGAATTGACCCGCCCGGAATGCCCCTCGAAGGTGCGGATGAGGGCGCCGGTGGCCGCGTCCCACAGCTTCAGCGTGTTGTCCGAGCTGCCCGACAGCACGCGGGCGCCATCGGCCGAGAACGCAACCGAGCGTGACCGACGTCGGAATGCCCCTCGAAGGTGCGGATGAGGGCGCCGGTGGCCGCGTCCCACAGCTTCAGCGTCTTGTCCCAGCTGCCCGACAGCACGCGGGCGCCATCGGCCGAGAACGCAACCGAACTGACCCCGTCGGAATGCCCCTCGAAGGTGCGGATGAGGGCGCCGGTGGCCGCGTCCCACAGCTTCAGCGTCTTGTCGCAGCTGCCCGACAGCACGCGCGTGCCATCGGCCGAGAACGCAACCGAAGTGACCCGCCGGAATGCCCCTCGAAGGTGCGGATGAGGGCGCCGGTGGCCGCGTCCCACAGCTTCAGCGTCTTGTCCCACGCTGCCCGACAGCACGCGGGCGCCATCGGCCGAGAACGCAACCGAAGTGACCCGCTGGGAATGCCCCTCGAAGGTGCGGATGAGGGCGCCGGTGGCCGCGTCCCACAGCTTCAGCGTGTTGTCCCAGCTGCCCGACAGCACGCGGGCGCCATCGGGCGAGAACGCAACCGAACTGACTCTCGGAATGCCCCTCGAAGGTGCGGATGAGGGCTGCCGGTGGCCGCGTCCCACAGCTTCAGCGTCTTGTCCCAGCTGCCCGACAGCACGCGGGTGCCATCGGCCGAGAACGCAACCGAATTGACCCCGCCGGAATGCCCCTCGAAGGTGCGGATGAGGGCGCCGGTGGCCGCGTCCCACAGCTTCAGCGTCTTGTCGGCGCTGCCCGACAGCACGCGGGTGCCATCGGGCGAGAACGCAACCGAATTGACCCGCCGGAATGCCCCTCGAAGGTGCGGATGAGGGCGCCGGTGGCCGCGTCCCACAGCTTCAGCGTCTTGTCCCGCTGCCCGACAGCACGCGGGCGCCATCGGCCGAGAACGCAACCGAACTGACCCCGTCGAATGCCCCTCGAAGGTGCGGAGGAGGGCGCCGGTGGCCGCGTCCCACAGCTTCAGCGTCTTGTCCGAGCTGCCCGACAGCACGCGGGTGCCATCGGGCGAGAACGCAACCGAACTGACCCAGTCGGAATGTCCCTCGAAGGTGCGGATGCAGCGGCGCCGGTGGCCGCGTCCCACAGCTTCAGCGTCTTGTCTCAGCTGCCCGACAGCACGCGGGTGCCATCGGGCGAGAACGCAACCGAACTGACCGCGTCGGAATGCCCCTCGAAGGTGCGGATCAGGGCGCCGGTGGCCGCGTCCCACAGCTTCAGCGTCTTGTCCTAGCTGCCCGACAGCACGCGCGGTGCCGTCGGGCGAGAACGCAACCGAGCTGACCAAGCTTCGGAATGCCCCTCGAAGGTGCGGATGCAGGGCGCCGGTGGCCGCGTCCCAAGCTTCAGCGTCTTGTCCCGCTGCCCGAGAGCAGGCGGCTGCCGTCGGGCGAGAACGCAACGGAGTAGACCCGCCAGAGTGCCCCTCGAAGGTGCGAAGCAGGCGTCCGGTGGCGGCGTCCCAGAGCTTCACCGTTTGTCGCGCTGCCCGACAGCACCCGGGTGCCGTCGGGCGAGAACGCAACCGAGGTGACCGCCGCCGGAGTGCGGGATGTTCGGCACGATCTCGATCTTGGGCCGATCCTGGGCGCTCGCTTGCAACGCACCCGCGAAAATCGCCAGAGCCGCCAAGCCAACGGCCAGACCCAGCCGGCCAAATCGCACAACACGCATCACCGCACCCCTCAACCCAAGAAGCATTCACGCAGCACAGAACTTAGCGCGCCAACAGCAATCGTCGCTCAATACTGCGGATCATTGCGCAGGATGGCAAGTCCGCTTTCTGCCGTTGAATTCGGTGGGGGAACGAATCATCCTGGCACACTTTCTCCGGCTCCAGTCCGCCTGGTTCGGAGTTTTACCTGCCCTGGCGGGGCGTTACTCGCGGTGAGGCGGCGAGGAGATCTTGCCCAGCGCGAGTCTGATGGCACCAACGCCTGGTTCGGTGTCATCCCGGCACTTGCCTGCACCGGCGAAGGCCGGTGTTGCCGGGATCCAGCGCAAAGCGAGCGCCAGAGCAAGCAGTTGGCTGGATGCCGGGAACAAGTCCCGGCATGACACAGACGGGTTCGGTTTGTCAGAGTCACGGTCGAGCGAGCGAGGGCACGACGGCGCCGGTGACGTTGGACCGGACGGCGCACGATGGCGACAGCAAGCGGATCATGCAAAGGCTCGCCGGCGGCCCGGACGGCTGCAGCGCCGGGCCGCATGAAAAAAGGCGGGCTCAGATATCGAGCCGAGACCTGCCCGCCGCGCTCACCACTTGCCGGTGTTCGCCATCGACGCCCAGGGCTCCTGCCTTGGCCTTCGCTTCGCCCTTCTGCAACAGCTCGATGGAGATGTTGTCGGGCGAGCGGATGAAGGCCATGCGGCCGTCGCGCGGCGGGCGATTGATGGTGACGCCGGCCTGCGACAGGCGCTCGCAGGTCGCGTAGATGTCGTCCACCTCGAACGCCAGGTGCCCGAAGTTGCGGCCCTCGCCGTAGGCCTCCGGGTCCCAGTTGAAGGTGAGCTCGAGCAGCGGCGCCCGCTCCGCCGTGGCGCGGCCGGAATCCTCGGGCGCCGCCAGGAAGACCAAGGTGTAGCGCCCCGCCTCGCTCTCGGTGCGGCGCACCTCGCGCATGCCGAGCTTGCTGCAGTAGAAGTCGAGACTCTTGTCGATGTCGCTGATGCGAACCATGGTGTGCAGATAGCGCACGCGTCGCCTCCTTTTGGACCTATTTCGCGGATCTCATGACAGATGCAGAAGGTTCGATGTGGGCAACCTCACTGCCATCTGGCCCGATCATAGCCGGCTGCCGCGGCTGAACAACCTGCGGATAACCCCTTGCACCGGATGTGAGGCGCGGCGGGCAAGTGTTGCCATGGCAATGCGAATCGATTTCACCGCCCGACACTGTGAATAAAATCACCCGCATTCTTTGTACCGGCGCGGATCGATAATGGCGAATCAGGGCTGTTGATAACTCGCCCAGGTTATCAACAGAGCGAGTGCCCGATACAACGTGACGCTGTCATGATGCCAAAATGATACAGAGTCAGCGAGTTCGAGACGTGGCTTTCCTTCGATATTTTATACAAATATATCAATCAATTAGACAAAGCTCCCATGCAACATGGCAGGCTTTGCCCCACAGCCCGGGATGCCGCGCGGCAATAAGTGCTGGACAGATCCGGCATGCCAGAGGCAGTTTCAGCCCATCAATGCGTCGCGGTCCGAAGAGGGCAATTCGGCCGCACGCCGGAAGTAAGCGGGGTAAGCTTATGGGTGATGACATGTTGCCCCCTCGGCAGGGGGCAGAGGCTACTGGCGTCGATCCGACTGGGGGGCTCGAGGTCTTCGAGATCGCGGGGACCATCAAGTGGTTCGACATCTCCAAGGGGTACGGGTTCATCGTTCCTGACAACGGGCTTGCAGATGTGCTGCTGCACGTCACCTGCCTCAGGGCCGGCGGCTTTCAGACGGCCTACGAGGGCGCCCGCGTCCATTGTCAGGTGCTGAACCGTCCCAGAGGTCTGCAGGCGTTCCGCGTGCTCAGCATGGACGAGAGCACGGCCATCCATCCCTCCCAGCTGCCGCAGCGCACGCACGTCATCGTGCAGTCGGAAAGCGACTGGGAGCGGGCCATGGTCAAATGGTTCAACAGGGTGCGCGGCTTCGGCTTCCTGACGCGTGGCGATGGCACGCCGGACATCTTCGTGCACATGGAGACGTTGCGCCGCTTCGGGTTCACCGAGCTGCGGCCGCAGCAACTCGTGCAGGTGAAATGGGGCATGGGCGTCAAAGGCTGCATGGCGGCCGAGCTGAGGCCCGACGGCGCTCAGCCGGTGTTCCCGCCGGCACATTGAGCCTGCGCACGTGTTCCTGCGGGGTCGCGCCCACAGCGACCCCGCCCGCATCTCCTCCTCTCGACCGCTGCCATCCGCCGTGGCAAAGAGCCCGTGCACGTTGTCGTAGGCTCGAGCCGCGGGAGGCGAGGTGATGGCGCAGGAGAAGCTGGCGGTCGTTGTCGGAGCGCTGGGCGTCATCGGGCGCTACATCGTGGAGCGCCTGCTTGCCGAGGAGGGGTGGTCGGTCATCGGTCTCTCCCGCCGCGACGCTCCGAGCACCGACCGCTATCGCCACCTCTCGGTCGATCTGCTGGACGCGGACGCCTTGGGCGCGCGCCGCGGCGACCTGAAAGACGCAAGCCACGTCTTCTACGCGGCGTTCCAGCCCGCCCAGGGCGCCGCCGCAAGCTATGCCTCCAACATCGCGCCCAACCGCGACATGCTCGTCAATGCGGTGACCGCCGTCGAGGGCGCCTCGCTGGCGCTCGCCCGTGTCGTCCTGGTCACCGGCACCAAGTACTACGGCTCGCATCTGGGGCCATTCAAGACGCCCGCGCGCGAGAGCGACCCGCGCCACCTCCCGCCCGACTACTACTTCGACCAGATCGACTGGCTCACCGCGTTCCAGGGCGGCAAGCCTTGGGACTGGGTGGAGCTGAGGCCGCAGACCTTGTGCGGCTTTGCGCCGGGTACGGCGATGAGCATCCTGCCGGCGATTGCCGTCTATGCGGCGATCTCAAAGGAGCTGGGCCTGCCGCTGCGCTTCCCGGGCAAGCCCGGCGCCTACGATGCGATCTATCAGGTGACGGAGTCCTCGCACTTCGCTGCGGCGGCGCTGTGGGCGGCGACCGAGCCTCGCTGCAGGCTCGAGGCCTTCAACATCACCAACGGCGACTACTTCCGCTGGCGCAACGTGTGGCCCAGGATCGCGGCGGTGTTCGAGATGCCCGCCGGCGAGCCGCAGACCGTCAGCCTCACCCAGCACATGGCCGGCATGGGCTCGCTGTGGCGCGCCATGACCGGGAAGCACGGCCTCGAGCCGTTCGAGTGGGGCCAGCTGGTGGCGTGGCCATTCGCCGACTACGTCTTCGGCTGCGACTGGGACGTGATGTCGGACGTGACCAAGTCGCGCCGCTTCGGCTTTAACGACGTGGTCGATTCCGAGGAGATGTTCGTCCGCCTCTTGGGGCGCTTCCGCCACGAGCGGATCGTGCCGTAGGGGTGGTGCGACAGGATTCCGCGACCTCCGCCCGATGCGTCGCGATGAAGGGGGCTTCCCCTTTGCGGTGCGGGCCACTATGTTCCCCGCCACTACCCGTCAAAGGGGAGTAGCCTCGCCGCACGGTCGTCAACACGAGACCTCGGTCTCCGGCCGCGCGGGCAATGCGCCATGTCAATGCATTGCCGCGAGACCTTTGCCAGGAAACTCAACGGGCCAGACCCGCTCGACCTTCGGTCGCATCCCGATGCGTGCGAAGCGCGCGGGGACGGCATTGCTCACCTGGATAGAGGTCGCCAATGCAGAAGCCACTGGCGGCGCCGGCCGGCGCCGTCGCACCCCATCGTGAATCGGCCGATGCGGTCGTTGCCGCGCTCGGCTCGGACGCCGCTCGCGGCCTCACCCGGGCCGAGGCCGAGCGTCGCCTCGCCGAGCACGGCCCGAACGGGCTGAAAAGCGCACCGGAGACGCCGTGGTGGACGCGGCTCGCCGAGCAGTTCCAGAACTTCCTGGTCATCATCCTGCTGGCCGCCACGGTCATCTCCGTTCTCGAGTGGCTGCTGCAGGACCCGCGCGAGTCGGCGCTGCCCTACGAGGCCATCGTCATCCTGGCCATCGTCATCCTCAACGCGCTCCTCGGCTACTTCCAGGAGGCGCGCGCAGAGCGCTCGGTGCGCGCCCTGATGGCACTGGCCGCGCCGGAGTCGACCGTGGTGCGCGACGGCGAGCGCCAGCGCATCCCGGCGGAGGAGATCGTTCCGGGCGACATCGTCCTGCTGGAGGCCGGCGACAAGGTCCCGGCCGACGCCCGCATCGTCGAGGAGGCCAACCTCCATACCGACGAGGCGCCGTTGACGGGCGAGAGCCTGCCGGTCGCCAAGGATGCCGCGCCTGTCGAGGACGACCACGGCATCGGCGACCGCCGCAACATGCTCTACTCGAGCACGGTGGCAACCTACGGCCGCGGCCGCGCCGTCGTCGTCGCCACCGGCATGGGCACCGAGGTCGGCCGCATCGCGGGCCTCCTGGAGGCCGCCCAGAAGGAGCCGACCCCGCTGCAGCAGGAGCTGGACCGCACCGGCAAGCGGCTCACCGTCATCATGCTCGGCATCTGCGCCGTGGTGTTTGCGACCGGGGTCTTCACCACCAGCGTCTGGAGCATGAACACGATCCTGGCGCTGTTCCTGTTCGCGGTGGCGCTGGCGGTCGCCGCCATTCCCGAGGCGCTGCCGGCCATCGTCACCGTGGGCCTGAGCCTCGGCGTGCGGCGCATGGCTGCCACCAACGCCATCGTGCGCAAGCTGCCGGCGGTGGAGACGCTGGGTGCGGCCACCGTGATCTGCTCCGACAAGACCGGCACCCTCACCCGCAACGAGATGACCGTGCGCGCCATCTGGACGGCCGACGGCCTCCTCGACGTGTCGGGTAGCGGCTACATCCCCGATGGCGAGTTCACCTCTCGAGGCGCGCCGGTGGTCCCTGGCTCCGCGCTGCACGAGGCAGCAGTGCGCACCCTGCGCGCGGCCTCGCTCGCCAACGATGCCGCCCTCACCCATAGCGAGGGCCGCTGGCGCGTGCAGGGCGACCCCACCGAGGGCGCGCTGATCGTCGCCGCCCGCAAGCTCGGCATCCTCGAGGCGGAGCTGGCCACCCGCCCGCGCATCGCCGAGGTCCCTTTCACGTCGGAGCGCAAGCGCCACGCCACCGTCCATCTCGACCGCGACGCGCCGGAAAGGATCGACATCTTCGTCAAGGGCGCACCCGAGGTCCTGCTGGAGAAGAGCGCGCACCTCTGGGAGGGCGGCAGGGTCGCACCGCTGACCCCGGAGCGCCGGGCCGAGCTGGCGCGCCAGAACGAGGCCCTGGCGGGCCAGGCTCTGCGCGTGCTGGCGATTGCCACCCGCAGCGCCGCCGCGGGCGACCTCGGCATCGATGCGCAGGCGGCCGCCGCCGGGCATCGTGTCGAGCTGCCCGAGTCGATCGAGGACGATCTCGTGCTCCTCGGCCTGGTCGGCATGATCGACCCACCGCGCCCCGAGGCCAAGGCGGCGGTGGCGACCGCCAAGCGCGCCCACATCCGCTCGGTCATGATCACCGGCGACCATCCCGCCACGGCGCAGGCAATCGCGCGCGAGCTCGACATCCTCGAGCCGGGCGCGAAGCTCCTCACCGGCGCCAACCTGCGCACCATGAGCGACGCCGACCTCGACGCCGTGGTCGAGGACGTGCGCGTGTTCGCCCGCGTCGACCCCGAGCACAAGCTGCGCATCGTCGCGGCGCTGCAGCGCAAGGGCCACATCGTCGCCATGACCGGCGACGGCATCAACGACGCGCCCGCGCTCAAGACCGCCAATATCGGCGTGGCCATGGGCATCACCGGCACCGATGTGTCGAAGGAGGCCGCCGACATGGTGCTGACCGACGACAACTTCGCCTCCATCGTCAAGGCCATCGAGGAAGGCCGCGGCATCTACGACAACATCCGCAAGTACCTGGTCTACCTGCTCTCCTCCAATGCCGGCGAGCTCATGACCATGTTCGCGGGCGTCATGCTCGCGGGCGTCCTGGGTCTCACCTCGGTCGATCCGGGGCTGTTCCTGCCGCTGCTCGCCGCCCAGCTCCTGTGGATCAACCTCGTCACCGACGGCCCGCCGGCGCTCGCGCTCGGCATCGACCCCAAGGACCCCAACGTCATGGAGCGCGAGCCGCGCCAGCGCGGCACCGGCGTGCTCACCACCCAAGACTGGTGGCGCCTCGCCGGCGTCGGCGCGGTGATGATGGTGGGCACGCTCGCCGTCCTCGACGCCTACTACCCGGGCGGGCTCTTCACTCTGTTCGCCACGGGCACCTCGCCCAACGCCGCCGACGAGACGCATGCGCGCACCATGGCGTTCACGACGCTGATGCTGTTCCAGCTGTTCAACGTCTTCAACTGCCGCTCGACCTGGCGCAGCGCGTTCGCCGGCTTCTTCGAGAACCGCTGGCTGATCGGCGCCGTGGCCCTCTCGCTGCTGACGCACGTGCTCGTCGTCTACGTGCCGGTGCTGCAGAGCGCGTTCCACACGGCGGCGCTGTCGGCGTTCGACTGGGCGGTCGCAACGGCCGTGGGCTCGACGCTCCTGATCGTCGTGGAGATCGCCAAGCTCGTCACGCGCACGCGGCACCAGGGCTCGCCCGCTCCGCAGGGATAGGGCCTCTGGATTCCCGCCGCCCTGGGCGCAAGCGATGGCACGCGTAGCAGCGGTGCCATCCCAGGGGGAGGCCTTTGCCATGCGACGGGGGAAGCTGCATCATCACGCCTACTGTGCGCGTCGCCGCCCCGACCGTCGGAAGGACCCATCCCCGTGCCCCGAGAGCAACCTCATCACGCTTCCCGCTGGCGCCCGCGAGCGCATCGAGGCGGCTGTGGAGGCAGCCTTCGAGAGGCAGATCGCGACCACCATCGCCTTCACGGCGATCCCGAGCAACCGCGGCCAGGAGGGACCGTGCCAGGACATGCTCGCGCGGGCTGCTGCGCGAGCGCGGCTACGAGGTGGACGACTGGATCATCGATCAGGACGAGCTGAAACCGCTCCCCGGCTACGGGCCGGTCGAGACCGATTTCTCGCGCGCCCGCACGGTGGTCGGCACCTACGGCCGGCCAAGGCGACGGGGCGCTCGCTGATCCTGCAGGGCCACTGCGACGTGGTGCCGGCGGGCCCGCTCGACATGTGGGAACGCCGCCGTTCCAGCCCGTCGTCAAGGATGGCTGGCTCTACGGCCGCGGCGCCGGCGACATGAAGTCCGGCACCATCGCCGCGCTCTATGCGCTCGATGCGCCTGAAGGCGGCCGGCCTGGCGCCCAAGGGCCGCATTCATCTGCAGTCGGTGATCGAGGAGGAGAGCACCGGGCTCGGCGCGCTCTCCACCCTGCAGCGCGGCTACCGGGCCGATGCCTGCCTGATCCCCGAGCCGACCGACGGCAAGCTGATCCGCGCCCAGGTCGGCGTCATCTGGTTCCGCGCTGAAGGTGCGCGGCCTGCCCGTGCACGTGGCGCGCGCCGGACCGGCTCCAACGCCATCAAGGCGGCCTACCACCTGATCCAGGGCCTCGAAGGCCTGGAGGCGGAGTGGAACGAGCGCGCCAAGAGCGCATCGCTTCTTCGGCAGCGGTCAACCACCCGCTCAACTTCAATCCGGGCATCATCAAGGGCGGCGATTGGGCCTCCAGCGTGCCGGCCTGGTGCGATGTCGATTGCCGCATCGGCATCCTGCCGGGCTGGAAGATCGCCGATGCCCAGGCCGAGATCGTCGCCTGCGTGGAGAAGGCCGCGAAGGCGCATCCGTTCCTGGCCGAGAACCCGCCCGAGGTGGTCTGGTCGGGTTTCCTCTCGCCGGGCTTCGAGCTCTCCGGCGCCGAGGAGAGCGAGGCGGTGCTCGCGGCCGCCTACGGCGCGCGTCTATGGGGGCACGCTGGAGGACAGCGCCTTCACCGCCCTCACCGATACCCGCTTCTACGGCCTCGACTACGGCATCCCGGCGCTGTGCTTCGGCGCCAGGCGGAGGCGATCCACGGCTTCAACGAGCGCGTGGAGCTCGAGCTCCCTGAAGAAGGTCACCAAGACCCTGGCCCTGTTCATCGCCGGCTGGTGCGGCGTCGAGGCGGAGTGACCGCCAGCGGCTCGGGCGGTAGCAAGGGAATGCTCCCCTTCAAGACTTCGCTGCCGAAGCGACGGCGCCCCGCATGTCCGCGCGGGACTTCTCGAACCGATCGGCCAACGCCCCTTTGACGGCCGCCGGCGCCCGGTCGGGGTGGCCCGAGTTCGAACGGCGGCGCCGGGTCGTACTCGATGCCGAGCTGGATGGCGCGGGCCGCCGCCTCGCCGGCGATCTCGGCCACGACGCTGAGGGCGAAGTCGATGCCCGCGGTGACGCCTCCCGCCGTGATCACGTTGCCGTCTTTGACGATCCTGGCCTTCTCGTACGTCGCCCCGACCAGCGGCAGGAGATCCGTATAGGCCCAGTGCGTGGTGGCGCGCCGTCCCTTCAGAAGCCCCACCGCGCCCAGGATGAAAGCGCCGGTGCAGACTGAGGTGACGTACCTCGCGCGAGCCGCCTGCGCGCGCACGAACGCGATCGTCTCGCGGTCGCCGATCGCCGCAACCACGCCTCTGTTTCCTCCGGGAACGCAGACAAGGTCGAGCGGCGGACAGTTGGCGAACGTGTGCGTCGGCACCAGGCCGAGCGCGCAATCGCTGGGCACGGGGGCCGCCGATTTGGCGACGATGTGCGTCTCCGACTGCGGCAGCCTGGCGAGGACCTGCAGCGGGCCCGTGAAGTCGAGTTGCGTCAGATCCGGGAAAATCACGAAGCCGACGTTGAAGGTCGACATGGCTGCCTACTTCTTATCCAACCCCAACGACCTCGCCAGGTCTATGGGCAGCGGGAACACGATGGTGTTGCTCCTCTCGCCGGCGATGTTGAGCAGCGTGCCCAGGTAGCGCAGCTGCATCGCCTCGGGCCGCTTGGACAGGATCTCGCCGGCCTGCGCCAGCCGCTCCGCCGCCTGCAGCTCGCCCTCGGCGTCGATGATCTTGGCGCGGCGCAGGCGCTCGGCCTCGGCCTGCTTGGCGATGGCGCGGATCATGGTCTCGTTGAGATCGATGTGCTTCAGCTCGACGTTGGAGACCTTGATGCCCCACGCATCGGTTCTCTCGTCCAGGATGCGCTGGACCTCGACGTTGAGCTTGTCGCGCTCGGAGAGCATCTGATCGAGGTCGTGCTGCCCGAGGACCGAACGAAGCGTGGTCTGTGCGAATTGGCTGGTCGCCTGCTCGAACTGCTCGACCTGGATCACGGCCTTCTCGGGATCGAGCACCCGGTAGTAGACCACGGCGTTGACCTTGACCGAGACGTTGTCCTTGGAGATCACGTCCTGCGGCGGCACGTCGAGCACGCGCGTGCGCAAGTCCATGCGCACGATCTGCTGGATGAAGGGAACGACCAGGATCAGGCCCGGTCCCTTCACCTTCCAGAAGCGGCCGAGCAGAAACACGACGCCGCGCTCGTACTCGCGCAGGATGCGGATCGAGTAGGCGATGAGCATGATGATGAGAACGAGGGGGAGCAACCCCGAGAGCAATGCTGGCATGTTTCCTCCTCGAGCTTCAGCCGCTGGGTTCCACAGCGAGCGTCAGGCCAGTACGACTGACGACGCGCACCAGCTGGCCCCTGGCGAGCCTGGCGCCGGACTTCGCGGCCCAGATCTCGCCGTGCACCTGGATGCGGCCCTGGCCGTCCTCCCAATATACCACCTCGCCGATGCTGCCGATCATCTCCTCGGCGCCGGTGCGCACGGGCCGCAGCCGCGCGCGGGCGGCAAAGCCGAGAATCCCGAGAAAGAACGCAGCGCTGGCGGCCGTGAGGCCTGCAACCACCTGCCACGAGACATGGATCGGGATGTCGGACTGTTCCGGGTCGATCAGGAACAGGGCGCCCAGGGCGAATGCGACGACGCCGCCGATCCCCGCGATACCGAAGCTCGGCAGGAACGCCTCCGCCACCATCAGGGCGACGCCGAGCAGGAGGAGGGCCAGGCCTGCGTAGTTGACCGGCAGCACCGACAGCGCCGTCAGCGCCACGATCAGGCTGATGGCGCCGATCACGCCGGGGACGATCGCACCGGGGTTCCAGAACTCGAACAGGATGCCGTAGATGCCGATCATCATGAGGATGAGCGCGATGTTGGGATCGGCGATCACGGTCATGATCTGCTGCTTCCAGTCGGGCCTGATCTCGACGATCGGGCGTCCCCTGGTCTCGAGCACGACATCGCCCGCCGTGGTCGGCACCTTGCGCCCGTGCACCTGCGCGAGCAGATCCTCCACATCCTTGGCGATGATGTCGATGACGCGCTCGCCAAGGGCGGCGGACGCCGTCAAAGAGACGCCCTCGCGCACCGCCTTCTCGGCCCAGTCGGCGTTGCGGCCGCGCAGCTCGGCGAGCGAGCGGATGTAGGCCACGGAGTCGTTGATGACCTTGCGCTCCATGGTGCTGGCCGGGTCGGTCGCCGGCTGCTTGTCCTTCTCGCCGTCCTTGGGCTTCTGCTGGGGCGGTTGCTGCGGCGTGCCCGGAACCCCGCCGGGCGAGATCGAGACCGGTGTGGCGGCGCCCATGTGCGTGCTCGGCGCCATGGCCGCCACGTGCGAGGCGTACATGAGATATGTGCCCGCGCTGGCGGCCCGGCTGCCGTTCGGTGCCACGTACATGACGACCGGCACCGGCGAGGCCAGGATCGCATGGATCATGTCGCGCGTGGAGGACAGCAACCCACCGGGCGTATCGATGCGCACGACGACGGCCTCCGCGCCGGTGGCCTTGGCGCGCTGCAGGGCCTTGGTCAGCTGCTCCGCGGTGACGAAGCCGATCGCCCCCTTGATGTCGAGCAGCAGGATGGCGCGTTCCGGCGCCGGCTGGGCCGCGGCCCGCTCCCCTCCTGCCACCGCCAAGAGGCCGCCGCAGACGAGCGCTGCGAGCCACAAGGCCGTGCGCAGGGCAACGAGCGAGGTGCGCCCCGGCAGGGCCCGTCCGCGGCCGGAGTGTGCGTTCAAGGTCATGGGGCACCATATCGGGCCGTGCCCGGCGTTGCACGCCCAAACCGCGCCCGGTAACGCCAGGCTGCGCGGATTGGGCGATGGCCACAGCCCGCCGATGCATTGGAGCCACAACGGAGGAGGGCGGATCGCATCTCGCCGACCCGCCGCTACTCCACGCCACCACCCGTACGAACTTTCCGGCGCCGAGGCAGAGCGCGGCGAGCACGATGTCCAGGATCACGCCGGTGACGAAGTAGGTCCGGATCTTGGAGCTCCAGGCGGCGCCAGGCTCGCGGCGCAGTTGCAGGACCTTCCTCCCCCAGGTGCCCGACGTGAGAGCGGCGGCGCCGATCAGCGCCACCCACCACGGCGCGCGCCAGTAGCCGGCGAGGCCCATCGCAATGATGACGGCGTAGGTGAGCATGCAATCCCGGTCATGAAAATTTCTGGTCGAGCCACCGCGTCCGGTTGGCCGAAGCGAGGACCAGAGGATATATACGGGACTTCCATGCGCACCGACCTGTTCGACTTCGACCTGCCCGAGGACCGCATCGCGCTCCACCCCGCGAGCGCGCGCGACGCGGCGCGCCTGCTCGTCGTGCGGCCTGGTTCCCGAGGTTCGGGGGGCCCCCCACCCCTAGCCCCTCTCCGCAAGGGGGAGGGGAATCCGGTCGGAGCAAGCGGGGAGGGGCACGCCCTGCAGGATCGCATCGTCGCCGACCTGCCGGAGCTGCTCCGCCCCGGCGATGCGCTCGTCTTCAACGACACCCGCGTCATCCGCGCGGCGCTCACCGGCGAGCGCGTGCGCGGCGCGAACCGGGCCGTCGTCGCCTTCAATCTGCACCGGCGGCTCGACGGCGATCGCTGGCTCGCCTTTGCGCGGCCCGCCAAACGCCTCGCGGAGGGCGACCGCATCCGCTTCAGCGAAGAACCAGGACATGGCGGCCGCGTGTGCCTCATGGGCACCCTGGAGGCGACGGTGTCCCGTATGGGCCAGGGCGGCGAGGTGGAGCTGGCGTTCAGCCTGCACGGCCCCTATCTCGACGAGGCGATCACGTTGGTGGGGGACCCGCCGCTGCCGCCCTACATCGCCGGCAGGCGCGCACTCGAGCCTGCCGACGCAGAGCGCTACCAGACCGTCTATGCCCGTCGCAAGGGCGCCGTGGCGGCACCCACCGCCGGCCTGCACTTCACCGAGCGCCTGCTCGCGGCGCTCGATGCGCGCGGCATCTCCCGGCATTGCGTCACGCTCCACGTCGGCGCCGGCACGTTCCTCCCCGTCAAGGCCGAGGACACGAACGCCCATCGCATGCATTCCGAGTGGGGCGAGATCGGACCCGAGACGGCGGCTGCGCTGAACGCCGCGCGCGCGGCCGGCGGACGCCTCGTGGCGGTCGGCACCACGGCCCTGCGGCTCCTCGAGACAGCCGCCGGCGACGACGGCCGCATCCGCCCCTTCGCGGGCGAGACCGATATCTTCATCGTGCCCAGCTATCGCTTCAAGGCGGTGGACCTGCTGCTGACCAACTTTCACCTGCCACGCTCGACCTTGTTCATGCTGGTGTCGGCCTTCAGCGGTCTCGACACCATGCGGGCCGCCTACGCCCATGCCATCGCGCACGGCTATCGCTTCTATTCCTACGGCGACGCCTGCCTGCTGCATCCGGTACGGGCCGCATGATGCCGGCGCTGACCGATCCACCCGTCATCCCGGAAGCCGAGCCCCGCAGGGGCGAGGCCACAAAGAAACAGGCGGTCGAGATTGAGCGAGGCGCGCGCCGCGGCCGTACCCTCCCCCTTGCGGGGAGGGTGGCACATCGTGGCGAAGGCGTGCCTTCGCTACGACGTGCCGGGTGGGGGTCCGCCGGAGGGGCGACACCCGAAGGACCCCCACCCCTAGCCCCTCCCCGCAAGGGGGAGGGGAATCCGGTCGCACCTGTGGTGGGCGGCTCGTTTCATCCGCTGCGGGTCGGCAACGCCGATGGACAACTATCCGGGACCTCGGGCAACGATTGGGGCCCGGAACATGCCAACTCGTTCGACGAGGTCCCGGATCGGGGCCCTGCTCGCCGGCTGGCTCCCCCGGACTTGATCCGGGCGTCCGTCCGGGATGACGGGTGGAGAGGGCTGAGCCCATGAGCTCGGGGTTCGCCTTCAGGCTCATCGGCAGCGACGGGGCTGCACGGCTCGGCGAGGTCGCCACGCCGCACGGCATCATCCGAACGCCGGCGTTCATGCCGGTGGGCACGGCGGCGACGGTGAAGGCGGTCTATGCCGACCAGCTCGCCGCGGCCGGCGCCAACGTCATCCTCGCCAACACCTACCACCTGATGCTGCGGCCCGGTGCCGAGCGCATCGCGAGACTGGGCGGACTGCACGGCTTCATGCGCTGGGATCGGCCAATCCTCACCGACAGCGGCGGCTTCCAGGTCATGAGCCTCGCCAAGCTCAGGAAGATCGACGACGACGGCGTCGGCTTCCAGTCGCACATCGACGGGGCGCGCCACAGGCTCACCCCGGAGCGGGCGGTGGAGATCCAGTGCCTCCTAGGCGCCGACATCATGATGCAGCTCGACGAGTGCGTCGCTTTGCCCGCTCCGCGCGCGGAGGTGGAACGCGCGGTGGAGCGCTCGCTTGCCTGGGCAGAGCGCTGCCGGCGCGCCTTCGCCGCCAGCCTGGAGGCGGGCCTCGCCGGGCCGGGTCAGGCGCTGTTCGGCATCGTGCAGGGCGGCACCGACGAGGCGCTGCGGCGGCGCTCGGCCGAGGCGCTGGTGGCGATGGACCTGCCCGGCTATGCCATCGGCGGCCTCGCCGTCGGCGAGCCGCATGCGGCCATGATCGAGACGCTGGCGCTGACGGCGGCGCGGCTGCCCTCCGGCAAGCCGCGTTATCTCATGGGCGTCGGCACGCCCATCGATCTGATCGAGGCGGTGGCGCAGGGCGCCGACATGTTCGATTGCGTCATGCCCACTCGTTCCGGTCGCCACGGCCAGGCCTTCACCTGGGCCGGCAAGGTGAACCTGCGCAACGCCAAGCACGCCGACGACCCCGCCCCGCTCGACCCTGAGAGCAGCTGCCCGGCAGCGCGCGACTACTCGCGCGCCTACCTGCACCACCTGGTCAAGGCCGAGGAGTACCTGGCCGCCATGCTGCTCTCCTGGGCCAACGTGGCCTTCTACCAGGCGCTGATGGCCGCCATGCGCGCCGCCATCGCCGAGGGCCGCTTCGCCGCCTGGGCAGCGCAGACCAAGGCGCGCCTGGGCGCTGGCTGAGCTTTTGCTACTGCGTCGGGCCCGGCGGAGGGGTGGGCTTGCCCCAGAGCTGCTCCAGCCGCTGCGCGCGCCTGCAGCTGTACTTGTAGAACTCGGTAGCGGTTGGAATTCTTCTTGTAGTAGTCCTGGTGGCAGTCCTCGGCGTCGTAGAACGCGCCCGCTGCGGTGATCTCCGTGACGATCGGCTGCTTGAAGCGCCCCGAGGCCGCGAGCGCCTCCTTGCTCGCGCTCGGCGATCTTCCTCTGCTCCTCGTCGTGATAGAAGATGGCGCTGCGGTAGGGGCTGCCGCGGTCGCAGAACTGGCCGTCCGGCTGGGTGGGGTCGATGTTGCGCCAGAACCAGTCGACGAGCTGCTCGTAGCTGACCTTGGCGGGGTCGTAAGTCACCTGCACCGCCTCGGCGTGGCCGGTGTTCTTGGCCTCGAGACCTGCTCGTAGGTGGGATTGGGCACGGTGCCGCCGGTGTAGCCGGAGACCGTCGAGATCACGCCCGGCACCTTGTCGAAGGCCTCCTCGACGCACCAGAAGCAGCCGCCGGCGAAGGTGGCGGCCGCCTTGCCCTCGGCCGGGCGCGCGGGCGGGGTGTCTGCGCGCACGGCCGCCGCGATGCCGGTCAGCGCGCGCCAGCAGCGACAGCCAGTGCGGCTGGCGGACAAGATCGCGCATAGTCGCCTCCCTGCTCGATGGCGGTGCGCGCGAGGCAGCCTTACACGACAAAGCGCGACCGACGCACGACCCGAACGAGACCGGCGACCCCCTGGCGCGCTTCCGGCGTCGCTCGAGCCGGCCACCAGCCGCGGCTGCGCGCTCCTCGAAAATGGCGAGCAGGGCGGTGACCATCATGAAGCGACCGCCACGCCGAAGACGGCGCGCGGCGCCCCTTGGTCCATGAGCCAGCCGAACAGCAGCGGCCCGACGATGCCGCCGATGTTGAACCCGGTGGAGACGATGCCGAACACGCGGCCGGCCGCGCCCGGCGGCGCCGCCTTGCGCACCAGCATGTCGCGCGACGGCTGGATGATGCCGAACAGGAAGCCGACGAGCCCCATCGCCACGACCAGCACCAGGACCGGCAGCGGAGAGCAGGGCGATGGCGAGCGCGATGAGCGCGGCGAGGCCGAAACCGGCGGCGGCCACGTCGCCGTGCCGCCTGGTCTGGTCCGCGAGCGGGCCGCCGGCCAGCACCCCACGGCCGCGGCGCGCCAGATAGGCGGTGAGCGCGGCGTTCGCGGCTGCCAAGCGAGAGGCCGTGGCCGGCGATCAGGGCGACGACCGAGAAGCTGTACATGGCGCTGTGCGACGAGCGCCAGCAGCGTGAAGAACACGGTGAGCGCGAGCACGGCGGGCGTCACGACGCCGGCGGTCGTCGGCCTTGGCCGCGACCGCGGCGCCGGAAGCCTGCCGCGCGCCGGGCGTGGCGGCGGGCGTCAGGAAGACCACGGCGGCGACCGATCCAGGCGAAAGACGCCGGCGCCGACCAGCGCCGAGCCGAGGCCTGCCGCCGGCGGCAAGTCCGAGCAGCAGCGGCGGCGCGATGGCGCTGCCGGCAAACCCGGCGAAGGTGTGCACGGAGAACGCCCGGCCGATGCGGCTCTCGCTGATGCTGTCGCTCAGGATGGCGTAGTCGGCGGGGTGGTAGACGCAGTTGGCAAGGCCGGCGAGCAGCGCCGCCACGATCAGCCAGGCATAGAAGTTGAGGACCGCCAGCGAGACGAAGGCGAAGCCGCCGAGCAGCGAGGCCGGCGACGAGCGACCGCTCCTGGCGCCGATCCGGTCGACGAGGAAGCCCATCGGCGCCTGGGTGAGCCCCGAGACGACATTGAAGGCGGTGAGCGCCAGGCCGAGCTCGAAGAAGCCGACCTGCATCCGGTCCTTGAGCAGCGGCAGCAGCACCGGCAGCGACCATGATGTGCAGATGGCTGACGAGATGCGCGCCCGACACCACGGCGAGCGTCTGCAGCTCGCCCGCGGCCGGCTGCCGCGAGCTGCGTCTCGCTGCGAGTGTCGGTGACCATGAACGCGCCTTGCGGTAGCTCGGTTGCTCCCTGCCCTTCATTAGCACGCGGCCCGGCACGTGCAAGGTATGCCGATGACCAGGCGGTCTGTCCGGCGCAATCGCGATCGAGTCGGCGCTCGACCCCGACGATCGGGCACGGGACCGGTCCGACGACGATCTCCGTCGTGCCGACGCGGCACCGCAGCGCGATGGCCTCGACGCCGGCGGCGCGTGGCCGCATCGAAGGCCGCGCCGTAGCCCGGGTCGATATCGCGCGCGAGCGCGAGGCGCCTCGCCTCGCCGCGCTGGATCAGGAACACCATGACGGCGCGATGGCCCTGGCGCACCATGTCGCTCATCTCGGCCAGGTGCTTGACGCCGCGCGCGGTCACCGAATCGGGGAACTCGGCGAGCCCGTGCCGGCGCGAAAGGTGCACGTTCTTGACCTCGACATAGCACAGGCCCCTTCTTCGCGCATTCGAGCAGGAGGTCGATGCGGCTGTTGCTCCCGTATCTGACCTCGCGCCGCAGCGTCGGATAGCCGGCGAGCGCCCTGATGCGCCGGGCGGCCAGCGCCTCGGCCACCAGCTTGTTGGGATGGCCGGTATTGATGCCGACGAGCGCCGGGCCCCGGCCCAGGTCGGCCTCCACCAGCTCCCAGGTGAAGCGGTATTTGCGCGTCGGGCTGTCGCTCTCGGACAGCCACACGGCGAGCCCGGCGCGCGTCAGCCCCAGCATCGAGCCGGTGTTGGGGCAGGTGGCCGTGACGAGGCGCCCGTCGTCGAGGCGCACGTCGGCCAGGAAGCGCTTGTAGCGCGCGGATCAGGGTGCCGCGCAGGAGGGGCGGGAGCAGCATGGCGCGCGAACCTAGGGCCGCCTGGCGTTCCAAGCGCAACAGGCTATGCTGAGCAGCGCAGGCGGGGCCGACAAGGCCGGGGCCAGCCGCACGAGGCTCGCGGCGCAGCTGCGAGGGACAGTAGATGAGCAACGACGCCCAGCCTCGCGGCGAGGAGATCGTCACCGCCGCGCTCATCGTCATCGGCGACGAGATCCTGTCCGGGCGCACCAAGGACAAGAACATCGGCTACATCGCCGACCATCTCACCGCCATCGGCATCCAGCTGCAAGGAGGTGCGCATCGTCCCCGACGAGGAGGCCGAGATCGTCGCCGCGGTCAACGCGCTGCGCGCCCGCTACACCTACGTGTTCACCACCGGCGGCATCGGGCCCACCCACGACGACATCACCGCCGATTCGATCGCCAAGGCGTTCGGCGTCGGCATCGACATCGACGAGCGGGCGCTGAAGCCGATGCTGGCCTACTTCGAGCGGCGCGGCGTGGAGGTGACGCCGGCGCGGCTCAGGATGGCGCGCATTCCGTTCGGCGCCGAGCTGGTGGAGAACAGCGTCTCGATCGCGCCGGGCTTCATGCTGGGCAACGTCATCGTGATGGCGGGCATTCCGGCGATCATGCAGGTGATGCTGGACGCCGCCACCAAGTTCCTCAAGACCGGCAAGAAGATGCTGTCGGCGGCCATCGACCTGCACCGCCCCGAGGGCGAGATCGCCGGCATGTTCGGCGAGCTGCAGCAGCGCTACCCCGACGTGCCCATGGGCAGCTATCCCGTTCTATCGCGACGGCAAGCCCGGCACCCAGCTGGTCCTGCGCTCGATCGACCCGGACGCGGCTGGCGGCGGCCGAGAACGAGCTCAAGGCGCTGCTCGCCGCCCGCGGCTGGCTGTAGCCTCCCCGCAGGTACTCCCTCTCCCCGCGCAACGCCGACCTCTCCGTCGCACTCCATCAGCGCGGGAGAGGGCCGGGGTGAGGGGCAGCGGCACACTCCGATGTCGGCGGTTTGTGGCTGCCCCTCACCCTGACCCTCTCCCCGCAAGCGGGGAGAGGGAAGTCACCCCTAGATCGCCCGCCCGGTTCCGGCCCAGTAGGGATCGCGCAGGCGGCGCTTGAAGATCTTGCCGGAGTCCTCGCGCGGCAGATCGGCGCGCAGCTCGATGCGCTTCGGCACCTTGTAGTCGGCGAGATGCTGCGCCAGATGGGCGCGCACCTCCGCGATGGACGGCGCGGGCACCCCCGGCTGCGGCTCCACGACCGCCATCAGCGCCTCGCCGAACTCCCCGTCGGGCACGCCAAACACCGCGCAGTCCTTCACGCCGGGGCAGCCGATCAGCACCGCCTCGATCTCGGCCGGGTAGATGTTGACGCCGCCCGAGATCACCATGTCGCGCTTGCGGTCGCACAGGAAGAGATAGCCGCCGTCGTCGAGCCAGCCCACGTCGCCGCTGGTGATGAACCCCTCGCGCTCGATCTCGGCGCGCTTCTCGGGCAGCTCGTGGTAGGTGAACTCGGGCAGGAACTCGAGCCGCGTGTAGACCTCGCCGACCTCGCCCGCGCCCAGCCGGCGGCCGGCGTCATCGTAGATGCGCACCTCGCCGCCGCTGCACGGGCCGGCCCACGGTGCCGGGGCGCTCCAGCCATTCGCGGCTGTCGGCCACGGTGACGGCGCCCGATTCGGTCGAGCCGTAGAACTCGTGCACCACCGGCCCCAGCCAGTCGATCATCGCCCGCTTCACCTCGACCGGGCAGGGCGCGGCCGCGTGCATCACGAACTTGCAGCGAGGAGAGATCGTAGCGGCGGCGCACCTCGGCCGGCAGCTTCAGGAGCCGCACGAACATGGTGGGCACCATGAACATGGCCTCGATGCGGTGCTCCTGCACCTGGGCCAGGAACGCCTCCGGGTCGAAGCGCGGCATCAGGGCGATCAGGCTCGCGACCCGCGCGGCGCGCAGGGCGAAGGCGTTCGGCGCCGAGTGATAGAGCGGACCCGGCACCATGGTGCGCATGCCCGGCCTCAGGCCATAGACGCGCTC
Organism: uncultured Alphaproteobacteria bacterium; assembly: GCA_963758625.1. GTDB lineage: Bacteria > Pseudomonadota > Alphaproteobacteria > Rhizobiales > Hyphomicrobiaceae > AWTP1-13. Next base: position 157,538 of record CAVWWJ010000005.1, read on the forward strand.
GCGGTAGTCGGTCATGCGCGCCTCGAGATCGGGCGTCAGCGGCTTGCGCCGCACGCCCTTGGGTCGGCCGGTGGTGCCGGAGGTGTAGATCATGCTGGCCGGTCTGCGGCAGGGGCGGGCCTTGCCAGAGGCCTTGCTCCGCGACCCATGCGTCCCAGTCGGCCGCGCCGTCCGGCACGCGGCAGGCCTCGGGCGGAATGCGCATAGCTGGCGCAGATCTCGGGCGGCGTCGCGACGACGAGCGACCTTCACGCTGGCGGGAACGGCGCCCGCCACTCCGGCCAGCAGGTCGGCATGAGCGACCAGGACTTTGGCGCTGCAGTCGGAGAGCACGTAGCCGATTTCCTCTGCCTTGAAGTGCCAGTTGATCGGCACCGCGTAGGCGCCCAGGCGGACGGCCGCCAGCGAAGCCTCCAGGAAGGCGAAATCGTTCCGCAGCAGCAGCGCGACGCAATCGCCCTGCTTCAGCCCGAGGGCGGCAAGGCCGGAAGCCGCGCGAGCCACGCGCTCCTCGAAGGCACCTGCTGCAAGGTTGCGCTCGCCGCTGACGAGGCTGGCCGAAAGCAGCGGACTTGGAGTTCGCGGCCATGGAACAGGCATGCCCCTTCGGCGATGAAAAAGCCCACAGGATACAGACGTACCCGGTGGGCCATTCTTGTACAGCGGCCGCGGCGCAAGAGGTCAAAGCGAGCTGCCGATCATACCGCCGGCAGCTCGCGAAGGGCTATTGGGCGCCCTCGCTCGAGATGATATCGCCGAAGATCTCGAACTTCTCACCCTTGAAGCGCGACAGCTTCACCGACTGGATCGGGTAGAAGTCGGTCGGGCTGGTGTTGACCTTGATGCCGTCCAGGATCATCGGCAGCTGGATGTTCTTCAGGTTTGCCGCCTGCTTCATGACGTTGGCGCGCGTCAGGTCATCGCCGGCCTGGTTCAACACGTGGATGAGCAGGTTCGCCACGGCATAGCCGTAGGCGTTCTCGCCCTGCGCCAAGCTGCCGGCGGGGTAGTACTTCTTCATGAAGGCCGTCCACGCCTGGAAGTCCTTGTCGTTGGCCCATTGCGGGTCGGTCGGGTCCTTGACGTAGTAGGCCGTGATGATGCCCTGGCAGTTCTCGAAGCCGGCCGGCTTCATGACGGTCCCGACCGAGGCCGAGACGTTGTTGATGTAGTGGGCCGGCTTCCAGCCGAGATCGGCCGCCTTCCTGATCGCCTGCGCCGCGAACTTCGGGATGGTGATGTTGAAGAACACGTTGGCGCCCGAGTTCTTGAGCGCGATCATCTGGCTGTCGACGGTCGGATCGGCCACCTCGTAGGTCGCGACCTGCACGATCTTGTTGGCGTCCTTGCCCAGGCCCTGCTTGAAGCCGTTGAAGTAGTCCTTGCCGTAGTCGTCGTTCTGCATCAGCACGGCGATCTTCGGGTCCTTCACGTTGGCCAGGATGTGCTTGGCGTAGATGATGGACTTCGCTGACGTAGTCGGGCTGGTAGCCCATCGTCCACGGATTGTCCTTGAAGTGACCCCACTTGGAGGCGCCGGTGGCCACGAACAGCTGCGGCACCTTCTGCTCGTTGAGATACTTCTGGATCACCGTGTTGTGGGCGGTGCCGAGCGTCTGGAATACGAACAAGACCTTGTCCACTCGACCAGCTTGGTCACCATTTCCTTGGTCTTGGCCGGCACGTAGCCGTCATCGTAGGTGATGAAGTTGATCTTGCGGCCTTTGACGCCGCCCTCGTCGTTGATCTTCTTGAAGTAGGCCTCGATGACCTTGCCGATGGTGCCGTAAGCCGAGGCAGGCCCCGAGTACGGATTGGTATTGCCGATCCTGATCTCGGTATCGGATGCGCCCTCGTCGTACTTCTTCTGCGCCGAGGCGGCCGGCGCCATGAACGCCACAGCCAGCGCCGACGCGCCGGCTATGAGCAGTCTTTGCGAGAGATGCAGCATGTTGATCGTCTCCTTCCTAGTTGCAGTGCAAATCACTTGGTGCCGGCCAATGCCGGCCAGCGTCGCTTCGCCCGCGCCCACAGCCGGGCGAACCCGCCAGCCAGCCCCATCGGCATGAAGTACACGAGCAGGATGAGGGCGACGCCGTAGATGGTCCAGGGCTGGACCTCGATCGGCAGATGCAGCATGGCGCTCAACTGGCGTGCCATCGCATCCGCATACTTCTCGATCACCTGCACGAACACACCGCCGATTACCGCGCCCGGCAGCGAGGCGATGCCGCCGACGACGGCGCCGACGAGGATGCTGATCGACAGCCCGAGGGAAAGTTGTCGGGCGAGGTGAATTCGATGATGATCGCAAACAGGGCCCCGGCGACGCCGGTGTACAGCGCGCTGATGCCGAACGTGGCAGCCTTGTAGTGTGCGGTGTTGATCCCCATGGTGTCGGCGGCCATGGGGTGGTCGCGGATCGCCATGATGGCGCGGCCGGTGCGGCTGTCGAGGAGATTGCGGGCAATCCGGAACATGACGACCGCCACCGCGAGCGAGACCAGGAACATCCACTGGTTGGTCGTGAGGGGAAGGCCGAACGGCGGCGTCGCCCTGGGCAGCTGGAGACCTTGGACCCCGCCGGTGACCGCCTCGATGTGGCGGTACTTCAGCATCTGCGGCACGGCAATGGCGAGGCCGAAGGTGGCAAGCGCCAGGTAGTGGCCCTCCAGGCGCAGCGCGGGCAACCCGAACAGATACCCGGCGACGAAACACACCAGGGCGGTCATCGGCAGCGTCAGCCAGTACGGAATGCTCAGGTGAAACATCAGGATCGCCGTGGCGTAGGCGCCGATGGCGAAGAAGGCGCCGTGGCCGAGCGAAATCTGGCCGTTGAAGCCAGTGAGGAGGTTCAGCCCGAGCACCGCGATCGCGAACACCACCATCAAGGCGAGCTGCAGAAAACCGTAGTTCCCGATCAGGCCGACCTTGCCGCCGATGAAGGGCAGCACGGCGAGAAGGATCAGGCCGATCCACAGCCATCGCCCCCGGCCCCACTCGATGATCGTGCGCACCGCCGACGGCAGTCCGTTGGCAACTTGCGTGGTCGTCGTCGCCATCGCGCTACACCCGCTTGACATGCACGCTGCCGAACAACCCGCTCGGCTTCAGCGTCAGCACCAGTATGACGATGATCAAGGCTACGGTGAGCTTCTCGCCGTTGCCGACGATGTACAGGCCCGTCGATCGCTCGACCACGTTGCCGAAGTAGGCCACCAGGTTCTCGAGCACGCCGACCAGGAACCCGCCCGCCACCGCCCCGCCCGGGCTGTTGATGCCGCCGACGAGCGCGCCGGCGAAGCCGTACAGCAGGATGCCTGCCATCATATTGGGCTCGAGATAGACGACCGGAGCGACGAGCGTGCCGGCCACCGCCCCGATCGCAGCGGCGAGGCCCCAGCCGAGCGCCAGCATCCAGTCGACGCTGATGCCAGCGAGGCGAGCGGACGCAGGGTTCTGGGCCGCGGCGCGCATGGCAAGGCCCAGCGGTGTCAGCCGGAAGAACGCGAACAGCCCGACCAGCATCGCCACCGTCACCAGGATCATGCCGACCTGATGCGGGCCGATATAGCCCGAGCCGGGAAACGCGACCCTGGGAAAGGGGGAGGGGAAGGCCTTGACCGTGTGACCCCAGACGCTGCCGGCCAGCGAGTTGAAGATGGTCAACAGGCCGATGAACACGACAACAATGGACAGCACCGGCGCGCTATGCAGCGGTCGCAGCACAACGCGCTCGATGCCCACGCCGAGTACAAACGACACCAGCACCACGGCCGGCAGGGCAACCAGAAACGGCATGTTCCATTCCAGCATCTGCCACACCATGAACGCGCTGAACATGGCGAGCTCGCCCTGGGCGAAATTGATGTGGTCGGTGGAGACGAAGATCATCACCAGCGCCAGCGCCAGGCAGGCGTAGATGGCGCCGTTGGCCAGTCCTGCGGCGATCTGCTGGAAGAGCTGCTCCATGAAGTCCTGCCCTCAGTAGCCCAGATAGGATTTGCGGATCGCCTCGTCGCTCTTGATCTCCGCGGCGGCACCGGACATCACCACGCGGCCCGTCTCGAGCAGGTAGGCGTGGTCGGCAAGATCCAGCGCCAGTGCCGCGTTCTGCTCCACCAACAGCATGCTCACCTTCGCCTCGGCGTTGATGCGCCGCATGATGCGGAAGATCTCCTGCACGATGAGCGGCGCCAGCCCGAACGAGGGCTCGTCGAGCAGCATCAGACGCGGGCCCAGCATCAAGGCGCGGCTGATCGCCAGCATCTGCTGCTCGCCGCCGGACAGCGTCCCGGCCTGTTGGCCGAGCCGCGCCTTGAGGATCGGGAAGTACTCGAGCACCAGCTCGCGATCGCGCTCGGTGGCGGTCTTGTCGCGGCGGGTGTAGGCGGCAACGCGCAGGTTCTCATCGACGGAGAGGTCGGTGAAGGTGCCGCGCCCCTCGGGCACGTGGCCGACGCCCAGACGCACGATCGCCTCCGTCGGCTTGCCCGCGATCGACTCGCCGTCGAGGCGGATCGCCCCTTCGGTGCCGACCATGCCGCAGACCGCCCGCAGCGTGGTGGTCTTGCCCGCGCCGTTGGCGCCGAGCAGTGCGGTGATGCCGCCGGATTCGAGGCCGAAGCTGACGCCGTGGAGCGCCTGCGTCTGCCCGTAGAACGCCTTGAGACCCTCGACTTCGAGAAGCGGCATCGTTCAGGCCCCCGTGCCCAGATATGCCCGGATCACCTCGGGGTTCCTCTGCACCTCGGCGGGCGTGCCCTCGGCGATCTTGCGGCCGAAGTCGATTGCCACCACCACGTCGGAAACCGACATCACGAGGCTCATGTGATGCTCGACCAGGAGCACGGTAACGTTCTGGGTGTCGCGGATGCGGCGGATCTGGCCGCGCAGCACATCGATTTCGTCGTGGTTGAGCCCGGCCGCCGGCTCGTCGAGCAGGAGGAGCTTGGGGGCACCGCCCAGCGCGCGCGCCAGCTCCACCCGCTTGCGCACCGGAAACGGCAGACCGCGGGCCGGCAGGCGGGCGTAGGCCTCCAGATCCATGAACCGTACGAGCTCGGCGGCCCGCTCGGCGATGCGCCGCTCCTCGGCGTGCCGGTCCGGCAGGCGCAGGGCGTTGGTGAGGAAGCCCGTGCCCGAGCGGCTGTGGCAGCCCACCTTGACGTTGTCGATGACACTCATGTTGTCGAACAGCGCCACGTTCTGGAACGTGCGGCAGATGCCGAGCTGGGGGATGGCATGGCGCGGCTGGGCGAGGAGCGAGCGGCCCTCGAACAGGATGTCGCCGGCGTTGGGGACATAGAGGCGCGAGAGGCAGTTGAAGAGGGTGGTCTTACCGGCGCCGTTGGGCCCGATCAGTCCGGCGATGACGCCCGGCGTAACGTCGAAGGAGATGCCGTCGAGGGCGATGATGCCACCGAACCGCACCGAGACATTCCGGACGCTCAACAAGGGCTGCGCCGACGCAGTCGGCGCATTTCGCATAGCGACGGCAGCTACCATGGACGATGGCTCTCCTCCCGTTCTCTCGTTTTGACCGTAGCGGCTCCGGGCCGCCACGTGTCGGATTGTCGGACCGACCGAGATTGGTCGGATATTGTCGCTTCCTGCGAGAGCGGTCTAGTGGAATTTCGCGAGACGCCGCTCCGACTTTCGCCCTGGGGATGAAGGCTCGGGAATCCAGCCGCCTGCCGTGGCTTGTCCCCGGCATCCAGCCAACCACTGGCGCTGGAGCAAGGGGCGTGGTGGATCCCGGTGACGGGCACCGGGATGACCGCGTCGTGCCTCGTTCGAGCGTTTCGAGCAGGCAGCCTCATTCGGTGCGGTCTGCGACCCGGAAGCGGGCCGATCCGGGCCTCCCTCAGCCGCCGGCCACGCCATGGATCGCCGGGAAGAACAGGTCCTTCCAGCTGTCGGGGCGCGCCTTGAGGCTGCCGACACCGGCCATGAACTCGGCATACTTCATCACGTTCTCGGGCGAGGTCGTGTAGCGGATGTCGGGGTCGCCCAGTACCTCCAGCACGTCGTCGAGCGTCATGTTCTGCTTCTCCATGGCGAGAAAGGTCTCGGCCGCGGCGCGCTTGTCGGCGTTGATGAAGGCGAGCGCCTCCTTGAAGGCCTCGAGAAACGCGCCGTAGACCTTGGGGTTGGCGTCGTGGAACTTGCTCGTCGTGTAGAGCATCGTGAAGGTCGAGGGGCCGCCCATCACGTCGTTGGAGGTGAGGATGGTGCGGATATTGGGGAACTTGCGCTGGCGCTGGTGAAAGGGCGGCGAGGTGAAGTGGGAATTGATCTCGCCCGATCCGGTCGTGAGCGCAATCAGCGCATCGGGATGGGTGAGGGAGACCGTATACTTGTCGAACGCAGCCCAGTCGGCGCGCCCGAATTCCTTGATGGCCGCCATCTGCAGGATGATGGCGGGGATCGACACCTTCACCGCGGTGACGGCGATCTTGTCGGTGGGACCGTAGTCCCTGAGCGTCTTCAGGTGCGGCGCGCGGGTGTTGAGATACATCGGGATCGAGGTCATGGCCGCCACACCCTTGACCTGCAGGTTGCCCCTGGTGCGGTCCCACAGGGTCAGGAAGGCCGGCGGGCCGGCGGCGACGATATCGGCGTTGCCGGACAGGAGGAGGTCATTGACGAGGGCCGGGCCGCCGAGCTTCAGCCATTCGACCTTGAGGTTGGCGATGCCGGCCTTGCGCGCCCTCTTCTCGATGAGGCCTTTCTGCTCCAGCACGAGCAGCGGCAGGAAGCCGACGCCGCCCGCTCCGCGTGGGATCCTGATCACGTCGGTCTCGGCCTGGGCCGGCGTCGGTTGCACCAGCGCCGGCCACAACAGGGCCACGCTGCAAAGCAGCAGCAAGCGTCTCATCGGTTTCCTCCCCGGGGATGCGTTCGTTGATCGTCCACCGGACCCTCGAGCCGCGCATGGTAGCGTCGATTGCACGGCGAAGGAATGCGCCAAGCGGCCTTTCAGAGGCTGGCACGGGCTTGATCAGTCTTGCTTGGACTGGAGTTGTCGCTCATGCGGCGATTCTCGGAAGCACCTTGTCGGTCAGCAGGGTGAACGAGCGGCGGCTCAAGGGCGCCGCCATCAAATAGTCCATCCCCTCCTGCGCGAGCGCGCCGATCTGATCGGCGACGCTCTCAGCCGTGCCGTGCAGAATGACGTCATCGAGGTAGAACTCCACGGGGTCCTTGCCGCCGAACGAACGCGCCTCCTGGCGGTGGTGGCCGCCCTGGCCGATATAGGAGGCGACCATCCAGCCCGCGGCACGGCGAGCGATCTCGCGCGCCTTGTCGGCTGTCTCGTCGATGGCCACGAGGCGGGCCATGGGGATGACGCGGCCGGCATCGCTGTGGCCGGCCGCCGCCAGCTTCTCGACGTAGTAGTGGCGCTTGGCCATGAGATCGGTACGGGAGGAGTGCGGGTCCATCAGGATCGAGAAGCCCTTGGTGGCCGCCCACTCGATGGCGGGCAGCGAGGTTGCCGCCATCCACACCGGCGGGTGGGGCGCCTGCAGCGGTTTGGGCAGCACCTCGACGCCCTCGTAGCTGAAGTATCGGCCCTCGTAGTGGAGCCTGTCGCTCGTCCAAGCCTTGAGGACGATGTCGACCGCCTCGTGAAAACGGGACGCGCTTTCCTCGCCCGGGATGCCGAAGGCCGCAAACTCGCTGCGGTCGAAGCCGCGCCCCGCCCCCCAATTGACGCGCCCGCCGGAGAGCACGTCGAGCAGCGCGACCTCCTCGGCCAGCCGCAGCGGATTGTAGAACGGGGCCAGCGACACGGCGGTGCCGATCCGCAGGCGCTTCGTCCGCGCCGCCGCCATCATGCCCATCATATGCACCGACGGGCAGACCGAGAACGTCGAGAAATGGTGCTCGGCGAGCCACACGGCGTCGTAGCCGGCACTGTCCATGATGGCGATGCGATCCAATGCCATCCGGTAGATGGAAGCAATCGGCACCGACCGATCAGGCCAGCCGAAGAACTGCAGAACGCCCAACTTCATGACTCGCCCCGGCTCGCGGCAGTACACATGCGTCACCCCTTGAAAGGAGGGTCGCGCTCCAAGGCGGCCCTGATGCGGTCAGGCTCGACCGCAACCTCGACGCCCGACCGTTCCAGCTGCAGCAGCATGGGAATGCGCGAATTGCGGTCCGCCCAGCCGCGGTTGAGCGCCTCGGTCATCTCGGCGAGCGCGAGGTTGGCGACGCGCATCGGCACGCCGAGCTCCCGGCCCAGCTGCGTCGCCAGCGAGACGTCCTTGTGCGCCAGGCGCAACGCGAAGGCCACCGTGTCATAGGCGCCTGGCAGGAACTGGTCGGCCAACGCATCGAAGGTGCGGCGGCGGCCGACGGCGCCGGTGCGCACCGCCTCCCACAGCGCGAGCGGCTCCACCCCGCCCTTCACGCCGAGCGCGAACACCTCGGCCAGCGCCGCCTGGATGGCGTAGCCCGCGCAGTTGTGCACGAGCTTGGCGACCGAGCCGGCGCCGATCGGGCCGACATAGCGGGCCTGGTCGCCCATGGCGTCGAGCACGGCCTTGTGGCGCTGGAAGATCGCCTCCTCGCCGCCCACCCACAGCGCCATCCGCCCCGTGCGCGCTCCCGCTGGCCCGCCGCTGACGGGAGCGTCGAGCATGTGCACGCCGCGTGCGGCGAAATCCGCGTGGATCCTGCGCACCAGCGTGGGCGAGTTGGTGGTGAGGTCGAAGCAGGCCGCACCCTTGCGCATACCGGCGATGAGGCCGGCCTCGCCGAGGGCCACGGCCTCCACCTCGGGCGGCCCGGGCAGCGAGGTGAGCACTACTTCCGCCGCCTCCGCCACCGCTTTCGGCGTGTCGGCCCAGGTGGCGCCGCGGCCGACGTGCGGCTCCGCAGCGGCCCGGCGCACGTCGTTGACGACCAGCTCGTAACCGGCCTTCTGCAGGTTGGCGGCCATGCTGGCGCCCATGGTGCCGAGCCCGATGAACCCTATTTGCATGCTTGTCTCCCCGACGTGCGGCGCATCGCTGCGCGTGTTGTTGCTTTCTGAGCTATTGTAGGCAGGCATCGCCCGACACGCCAACGGGTGCGTACTCCGGCCGTCGGGCCGACGGCACGATCAGGCCGGCGCACATGATTGGAGAGGACCTCATGCCCCAATACATCCCGAGCCCGCGCGACTGGGTGCGAGAGCAGGTCGAGCTCTACGAGAGCAGCGGCGGCACCAAGGGGACCACGCTGCGCGATACCGGCCTGCCCGTGATCATCGTCACGCACACCGGGAGCAAGACCGGCGCCATCCGCAAGACGCCGCTGATGCGGGTCAAGGACGGCGACGGCTATGTCCTGGTCGGGTCCCAGGGCGGCGCGCCGCAGCATCCCGCCTGGGTCGCCAATCTGCGCGCCAACCCGCGGATCGAGCTGCGCGACGAGACCGTGGTCCGCCCGATGCTGGTGCGCGAGGTCGAGGACGCCGCGGAGCGGGAGCGGCTGTGGAAGCTCGCCGTCGCCGCCTATCCGCCCTACGCGGACTATGAGGTGAAGGCCGCCCCCGCCCGGCAAATCCCGGTCTTCCTCGCCACACCGTCAGGCTGAGACATCAGCCAGGGTTGTGCCACTGACGAGGCGCGCTGACGTTAAGCCGCCAACGCATCGTTCCATGTAATCCCGGCATTTGTTGCCGGGATCCAGCGCAAGGCGAGCGCCGGAGCACGTGTTTGGCTGGGTGCCGGGAACAAGTCCCGGCATGACAAAGATGGCTTTCAGCTCCCGAACATCAACGCGGGGGCGACTGGGCTCCACGTCTAGGCGCACGGCGATGCCCTCCAGCGCCGGCTTCGGTGCCGGGTATTCCTTCATGACGTGGGGGTCGTGTCCCGGAATGATGTGGCGCGGCGACGGTGCCAGGCGCTCGAGCGTGCGGTAGGCGTCGAGCATATTCCCGATGTGGAAGGCCGTAGTGTAGGGGCGATTCGTGACCATGTTCTCGTAGTAGTGCGTGGCGTCCGAGGCCAGCACCAGCCAGCCGCGCTTCGTGTGTACCCGCACCGACTGCAGGCCGTCGGAGTGGCCGTGGGTGGGATGCAGTGTCAGGCCGGGCGCCACCTCCACCTCGCCCGCGTGCATCTCCACGCGCCCCTTGAAGTTGAGCCGCACCATGCCGACCACGTCGTCGACGTGATAGCTGTGGCCGAGGCGGCGGTAGCGCATGTAGCGGCCGGTGGCGTAGGCCATCTCGCGCTCCTGCAGGTGGAAGCGCGCGCCCGGGAGCTTGTGGAAGTTGCCGACGTGGTCGTAGTGCATGTGGGTGAGGATCACCTCGCGCACGTCGCCGGCTTCGAGCCCCAGCAGCGGCAGGCTGTCGATCGGGCAGCGCAGGAACGTGCGCTTGCGCTCCTTGGCCATCTCGGCGGTGAAGCCGGTGTCGATCACATAGGCGCCGGCGGACGAGGTGGCGACCCACACGTAGTAGTCCATCGGCATGGGGCCGTCGTGGGGGTCGCCACCGATGAAATGGTCGGCGCGCCTTGCCTCGCGCGTGGCATAGCGCAGTGCGTAGACCTCGTACTCCGGCAGCATGCCCTGATGTTCCTGTGTGCGTGTTCGCGGCTCGACCAGCGGGCCCATGATTCGGCAGTCGGCTATCTGCCTTCCGACTGCGATCTGCGCTGCCGGGGGTCAGACCCGCAGGGTCTGACCCGGGTCGACCCCTTCTAAGCGGTGGCGCCAGCGATGACGATGCCGCCGACCTGCACGTTGCCGTCGGGCAGGACGCGCGGCTCGAGCTTCAAGGCCTGGGCGCGATCCTCGATGTCGGGATGCGTGCTGAAGAGCGAACCCTCGCGGCGGAAGATCCGGAACGGGCGCCAGGCCGTCATGGCGTGGTGGATGCGGGCGAGCCCGCTGATGAGATGCACCCGGTCGTCCCATCCAGCGATCTTCACGGCGCCCACGTCGGCCAGGTACTCGCGCGCGCGCGACTGCGCGGCGGCCAGCAGCTTGTAGCCGACGTGCGTGACGGAAAGCACGCCCCACGTCACAGCCAGGTAGACGACCGCGCGCCAGCCGTAGACGAACAGCTCGTAGACCGCCGAGGTCAGCATGCCCCACTTCAGGATCGCGATGGCGCTGTTGCCGGCGCCGATGAACACGCCCGCGACGATGTCGAGGTGCTTGATGTGGCTCAGCTCGTGGGCGGTGACGTAGGTCTCCTCCTGGTCGGTCAGGACGTCGACGATGTCGCCCATCACGATCACCTTCGGGCCCGACAGGATGCTTTGTGTCGCCGCCGCATTGAGGATGCGGGCACCCATGCCGCGCATGACGATCAGCGTCGGCTGCCGCACACCCGCATCCTCGGCGAGCCGGCGCAGGCGGGCCTGGAACTCCGGATACTCGTCGGGCTTGGCCTTGTAGCGCCACACGAGGAGGAAGCCGCCGACCTCGAGCGTCCCCCAGGCGATCAACAGCGACCACCAGCCGTAGGAGAAGTAGGTGGCGAGGACCTTCTGGTCGAATTCGTCCGTCACGAAGTTCTGGCCGAGCAGCAGCGAATGCACGAAGCGCACGATCGTCGGCTGGAACACGAACAACGCCGCCATCGCCGCGATGGCAAGCCAGGTGACCAGCATCTGCTGCACGACGTGCCAGCGAAGCTGCGGCACCGATGACCACAACATATGTCTGTTCTCCTTCCCCGGAAGAATTCGTTCGGCCAGGACGCGCGGCCCCGTGAGCGGTGCTCTCCTCGCCGACCCCAACCCACAATTCCTTTCAGAAGCCCTATCCATGCCCCCCAACTGCGGCCGCTCCGTGGAAGCCCGGGAAAATGCCGGCGGCCCGCCCGGGCGGCCCTGCCTCGCTCGCGTGCAGCCGGGCAGCGCAGGAGCGTTATCGTTCGCACCTCCTCTCGCCGCCGAGGCCCTGAGCGGCCGGGGTCGGACCGGCAGGGTTCGACCTCGCAGGATCAGGTTTGCATAAACCAAAAATGGGCAGTTTCCTGCAAGAATAGGCTGGTTTTCGCCGTTCCACCTGTGCTAGGCGCTGCATCGACATCCCAGAGGGAGAAGCCAATGGCTGCAAATTCGACCACCACCCGCGCACCAGCGAAGGTAGAGACCGTCACGCTGCGCAATCTCGCCGACACCCTTTCGGAGTCGCACGAGCTGCCCAAGAAGCAGGTGCTGAGCGTGCTGGAGGACCTGGTCGGTGCCATCACGAAGCACCTGAAGCGCGGCGCGCGCATCCGCATCGGCGGCCTCGGCATCCTGCAGGTGCGCAAGCGCCCGGCGCGCAAGGGCCGCAACCCGGCGACCGGCGAGCCGATCAACATCAAGGCCAGCAAGAAGGTCGCCTTCCGCGCCTCCAAGGACCTGAAGGAGTCGGTGTAGCGGGTGTAGGTTGGGTCGACCCCGGCGAAGGCCGGGGGATGAACCGACGCGAACCAGAGGTGCCTCGCCAGCACTGTTGGGTCTGCGCTTCGCTCGACCCCACCTACGGCTCCCTCACCATATAGACCTTGAACTGATCCTCGGAAGCAACCTGGAACCCGTGGCGCTCGCAGAGCGAGCGCGCGGGGTTGCCTTTCACAACGCCGAGCGCGACCTCCTTGCCGGCGTGCGCAATCAGGCCCAGCAGCAGTTTGGTGCCGACACCGCGCCGCTGGTGATCCGGGCGCACGAAGAGCTGCTTCAGAAAGAGCTCGCCCTCCCTCTCGGCGACCTGCATCCAGCCGATGTCCTCTCCGTCGATTGCGACGATGCTGACTTCGTCCGGGACGAACCGCGCAGCAAAGTTGGCAGCCTGCCGTGCGTCATCCCAGGCGAGGACGCGCTCGGTCACCTCCCGCATGCCGTCGAGAGAGAGCGAGCGCGCGAACGCCAGGTCGTCGTCGGTCGCTGGTCGCAGGGCGAGATGCGTGGCGGCGGACTTTGGACATTGTTAACGCTGATGCCAGCTGCCGGGAGGGACGCACGTGCGAGCTTCTCCCGGGGGGTCTGGGCTGCGGTACAATTCGCGTATCGGCACACGGCTCGGCAAGAGCCGGCGATGCAACCCGCTAGCCCCGCTGCACGCGCAGCTTCGCCCAATGCTCCAGTCGCTTCTTCAGTTCCGCTTCGAAGCCGCGACCCGCCGGGTCGTAGAACTGCTGGCGCGCCATGCCATCAGGGAAGTAGCTCTGGCCGGAGAACGCTTCCGGCGTGCCGTGGTCGTAGGCGTAGCCCGCGCCATAGTCCTCCTTCTGCATCAGCTTGGTCGGCGCGTTGAGGATGTGCTTGGGCGGTGCCAGGCTGCCGCCCTCCTTGGCGGCGCGCATCGCCGCCCCGAAGGCCACGTAGGCGGCGTTCGATTTGGGCGCGGTGGCGAGGTAGATCACCGTCTGCGCCAGCGCCAGCTCGCCCTCCGGGCTGCCCAGGAAGTCGTAGACGTCCTTGGCGGCGAGCGCCTGGACCACCGCCTGCGGGTCGGCAAGGCCGATGTCCTCGATCGCCATGCGTGTGAGCCGGCGCGCGATGTAGAGCCGGTCCTCGCCGCCGTCGAGCATGCGGGCGAGCCAGTAGAGCGCAGCGTCGGGGTCGGAGCCGCGCACCGACTTGTGCAGCGCGCTGATCAGGTTGAAATGACCGTCGCGCGACTTGTCGTAGAGGGGTGCGCGGCGCTGCACGAGCTGCATCAGCGCCTCGCGGCCGATCGGGCCGGCGGTGACGGAGGCGTAGACCTCCTCGGCCATGTTGAGCACGGTGCGGCCGTCGCCGTCGCCCATGGCCATCAGCGCGGCACGCGCCTCGGCGTCGAGCGGCAGCGGACGGCCCTCCAGGGCCTCGGCGCGCGCGAGCAGCTCCTCGAGCGCCGCCGCGTCCAGGCGGTGGAATACCAGCACCAGCGCGCGCGACAGCAGCGCACCGTTGAGCTCGAAGGAAGGGTTCTCGGTGGTGGCGCCGACCAGGGTGATGGTGCCGTCCTCCATGTGCGGAAGGAAGCCGTCCTGCTGGGCGCGGTTGAAGCGGTGGATCTCGTCGATGAAGAGCAGCGTGCCCTTGCCGGTCTCCCGCCGGCTTCGCGCGCGGTCGAAGGCCTTGCGCAGGTCCTGCACGCCCGAGAAGATGGCGGAGAGCTGCTCGAAGGCGAGGCTGGTCTCGGCGGCGAGCAGGCGGGCCACCGTAGTCTTGCCGGTGCCCGGCGGGCCCCACAGGATCATGCTCTGCAGGCGCCCGCTTTTCAGGGCGCGCGTCAGCGTCCCGTCGGGACCGACGAGGCGGCTCTGGCCGACCACCTCGGCGAGGCGCTTGGGCCGCAGCCGATCGGCGAGGGGGCGCGGCGCCTCCTCCTCCAGCCCCGCGGCCTGGAACAAATTGGTCATCGGCCAATCATACCCGCGGCGGCTACGGAACGCGAACGCCGCGCACGCGGCTCTGTGGGAAACGGAACGGTATCCCTCACCACTTGCGCCACCGGACTCCCTCGCCACGTGCGCCGACGGGACTCCCCTGCCCTTGCGGGGAGGGGCTGGGGGTGGGGGGACTCCCTCCATCCTCAGGGAGCGCAACCGGCCGGCGACTACCCCGCAGCTGCAGGAGCATGGGTGCCCATGATGCTCGAGCTCCCCCTTGCCCGTGCCGGCCTCAGGACGATCCGGCCTATCGGGACGAATCGGTGCGATCACGGTCGATCTGGCCCTGGAGCCGGGCGGCGCTCCCGAGGAAATCCTCCTCGCTGCGGAGAGGGGCTAGCCGGAATGCGGGCGGCAGGTAGCGGCGCACTTCGCCCTGCCGATCGGCGCCGAACGGGTCGGCGCTCCTCTCCAAGTTGAACAGCGTGTGGGCGCCGATGGCGACGATCGCAAGCACCGCAATGACACCGCCCTTGAGCCAGAGCCGTGCGGAGCCCATTTCGCGCACGTGCAAGAAGCTGACACCGGCGAGCAGCGCCCAGGCACCGACGTAGTCGTACGTCGCGAGATCGCTCCAGGCCAGCGTGAACGCCACGATCCCGAAGGCCTCCGCACCGAGCGAGAATGCCAGCACGCCGCCGAGGGCGATCAGCAGATTGCGCTCGAAGCCCGTGCAACCGGAGAAGACGCGCGACAGCGTTGCCCAGCCCCCTGTCCACACCAGCACGATGCCGCACCAGAGCAGAAGGACCGCGACATAGCTGAAGGGCTTGGGCTCGGAGATCTCGCTCAGCCACTGGGAAAGAACCGGCAGCCCCACGGCCGCAGCGGCGAGCACGACGAGCAGCGGGCCGCTGTGGGCCTGTCGCTGCGCGACGCGCGCCGGCTCAACACCATGCGATGCCTCACGTACGCGCAGCCAGGTGCGTCCGACGCCTATCAGCCGCTTGCCGTCGATGGCGAGCCGCTCGACGCGATCGGCGGACTGGTCGCTGTAGAGACCATTGACGCTGCCGAGATCCTCGGCCACCAGGCCGCCGGTCTCGCTGCGAACGATGCGCAGATGGCGGGGGTCGACCCAGGCGTCGTCCAGGACAACGTCGTTGTCGTAGCCGCGGCCGATGCGAAATCTCCGGGCCGTCGCAGCGGTATCGCGCCAGCACGGCACGGCTGAGCGAAAGGACCTCGATCCAGATCATCTGCTCACCTGGATGGCGGAGAGAAAGCGCCGCGCATGCCTCAACGCGCTCTCGTAGCCGACCCCTTCCACGTAGAGGCGCGAGACGAGCGCCTCGCTGGCGCTGTTCTGTGTGACCGTGGCGAACCACATGTCGTAGAGCCCATCGAGGCCGCGATAGGCCCTGGCGCACCATTGGGCACGAACTGGCGGCCGGTCGCCTGACGGCGAACCGGCAATGAACGCCTCATGGCAGCGCCGCTGGGTATGCCATTTGCGCGAGTCCTTCGACTTGAGCTGCTCCCGGGTCGCCAGGAACGCTCCGAACTGGAACTGATTCAAGTCCACGCTGCGTACATATTCGTGCGAGTACGAGATCCAGCCGCTCAGAAGGTCGTCGGCAATGAAAAGGGTCGTATTGCTCGAGCAGGTCGTGGAATTGATTGCGGCGCGCGGCTTGGGAACGTCGCCCGCATTGGTGGACGACCAGCAGTTGAACCACGGGGCCGCGCTCTCGATGACCCGATAGGGCCCGAAAGCGACGGTGCGCCCGCCAACGTCGGCGACGGATTTGTCGCGGGTGTCCTGCCAGCGAACGAGCTGTCGGCTGATCTCGGCGCGGAACGTCCTTGGAGGACGACAGCCGGCCCTCCTTGGCGTTGTCGACGAGTCCGACGGCGAAGCGCGCCGGCACGAGGAAGCTGACCAGCTGGCTGTCGCTGCGACGTGCCACATTGATGCCGGCGACGCGCAGATCGGATGTCAGGGTCGGCCCACCGCTCATGCCGGGGTTGAGCGCCCCGGTGAAATGGATGCGCTCGTTGTACCGGCGCTGAACCAGCCCGTTGTAGGTTCCCTCCACGATCGTGAAGCCGAGGTCGTGCGGGTTCCCCAGCCCATAGAGGCGCTCGCCGTTCGGAAGGGAGCCCTTAAACGCGCGGTCATCGAACTCGAAGAACGGCCAGCCCTGGCGATCGGTGCGCACAACGGCAAGGTCGTTGACGACGTCGATCGCCAAGAGCTGCAGCCCGCCACGCGTACCGTCGGCGGCAGTGTATTCCAGCCGATAGGAGACCGGGTCGAAGCCGTATTGCGAAACGACGTGGTAGTTCGTCACTGCGAGCCCGTCGGCGCTCACCAGGAACCCCGAGCCGAGCGATGCCTGCTGGCCGGTGGCGGCAACAAGCGTGCGCAGCTGCAGAAGACGCGGCCGCGCCCCGGCCGACACGCGTTCGGCCGTCGATGGGGCTGGGTCGGAGGGGGCTTGTGCCGTAGCAGCAACGGCCCAGATCGCGCTCGCGGCGATCGCCAGAACAATGACGGGCAAAGCCCGCCTGATGCGCCTCCGCAGCAGAAACCGCAAGACAATATCCCCCGGGGGAGCAGCACACTCACATCGAATCTAGTGGACCTCGTGTCGAGACCACCGCAACGGCACGATAGCCGCAAAAACCAGCTTGTGCCATGGCCTTCATTACGCTGCCGAACCGGGCAGCCGCCGGGCGCGCTGCGCGCGATGCGCCAGCGCCCAGCGCCCCGCCACCTACGCTACGCGAAGTGGCCACGCCCGCCCGGAAAGGCAGGCTCACCCGATCGGCCGCACGGGCGGCCTCAGGCGTTCGCCTCTTGCTCCTTCTGGGCCACGGCGCGCGCCTTGTCCTCGACGCCCTTCACGGTCTCGTCGCGGTCGACCAGCTCGATCACCGCCACGGGGGCGGAATCGCCGTAGCGGTAGCCCGCCCTGATAACGCGCGTGTAGCCGCCAGCGCGGTCCCGGTACCGCGGGCCCAGGGTGTCGAACAGCTTCTTGACCATGGCCTCGTCGCGCATGCGGGCAGCCGCGATGCGGCGCGAGTTCAAATCCCCGCGCTTGGCCAGCGTGATGTACTTGTCCACCACGCGCTTCAGGTCCTTGGCCTTCGGCAATGTGGTGACGATCTGCTCGTGGCGGATCAGCGAGGCGGCCATGTTGGAGAACATGGCCTGACGGTGGCCGGGAGCACGGCTGAAGCGCCGCCCCAGTTTGCGGTGTTGCATTGTGTTACCCTTCGTTGTCAGCGGCGAGGTTCTATGGCCCCGCGTTGCAGGTGTCAGACCCTGCGGGTCTGACGCCAAGGCAGTAGGCAATGGGCAGTAGGCAGTAGTAGATCAGTGCCCTGCGGAAGCTACTGCCTATTGCCTACTGCCTATTGCCTACTGCCCTTGGGGTCAGACCCGCAGGGTCTGACCCCAATCTCAGTACTGGTCCTCGTAGCGCTTGGCGAGATCCTCGATGTTCTCGGGTGGCCAGTTCGGCACCTCCATCTGCAGGTGCAGGCCCATGCTGGCCAGCACCTCCTTGATCTCGTTCAAGGACTTGCGCCCGAAGTTGGGCGTGCGCAGCATCTCCGCCTCGCTCTTCTGGATCAGGTCGCCGATGTACACGATGTTGTCGTTCTTCAGGCAGTTGGCCGAGCGCACCGACAACTCCAGCTCGTCGACCTTCTTGAGGAGCGCGGCATTGAAGGCAAGCTCCGGACGTGCCTCCGGCTCGACCGCCTTGGTCGGCTCCTCGAAGTTGACGAACACCGCCAGCTGGTCCTGCAGGATGCGCGCCGCCAGCGCGACGGCATCCTCCGCCGTGACCGACCCGTCGGTCTCCACCGTCATGGTCAGCTTGTCGTAGTCGAGGATCTGCCCCTCGCGGGTATTCTCGACCTTGTAGGAGACCTTCTTGACGGGGCTGTAGAGGCTGTCGACCGGGATCAGGCCGATCGGCGCATCATCGGGCCGGTTGCGCTCCGACGGCACATAGCCCTTGCCCATGGCGGCCGTGAACTCCATGCGGATCGACGCGCCCTGGTCCAGGGTGCAGATCACGTGCTCGGGGTTCAGGATCTCGACCTCGGAGCTGGCCTCGATCTCGGACGCCTTGACCTGTCCCGGCCCCTCCTTCTTCAGCACCATGCGCTTGATGCCGTCGGAATGCAGCCTCAGCGCGATCTCCTTGATGTTGAGGATCATGTTGGTCACGTCCTCGCGCACACCGGGGATCGAGGAGAACTCGTGCAGCACGCCGTCGATATGGACGCTGGTGATCGCGGCGCCCTGCAGGGAGGAGAGCAGCACGCGCCGCAGCGCATTGCCAAGGGTCATGCCGAACCCGCGCTCGAGCGGCTCGGCGACGATGGTTGCGATCCTGTCCTTCTGCCGGCCCGGCTCTACGGCGAGCTTGTTCGGCCGGATCAGGTCTTGCCAGTTCTTGTGCAGTACGTTCGTTGCCACTTTAGGCCTCATGCTTTGCTGAGGATCGGGAGCCGCGGCCGAAGCCGGACCCACCGCTTCCACTTGTTGCTCGAACCGAATTCCGGCCGGCACTCACACCCGGCGGCGCTTGCGCGGGCGACAGCCGTTGTGCGGAATGGAGGTAACGTCCCTGATCTGGGTGATCTGGAAGCCCACGCTCTGCAAGGCGCGCAGCGCCAACTCGCGTCCGGAGCCCGGCCCCATGACCTCCACCTCCAGTACCTTCATGCCATGGTCCATCGCCTTCTTGCCGGCATCCTCGGCCGCCATCTGCGCCGCGTAGGGAGTGGACTTGCGCGAGCCCTTGAAGCCCATGCTGCCGGACGACGACCAGGCGATGGTGTTGCCCTGGGCATCGGTGATGGTGATCATGGTGTTGTTGAAGCTGGCGCTGACGTGCGCCACGCCCGAGGTGATGTTCTTGCGCTCGCGCTTGCGCGGCTTGGCGCGACTGGTTTGCTCTTTGGCCATTGGTCAGCGGGCTCCGGGGTCAGCTGATGCAGTCTCGATGCAGATGGAAGGTGCGGGCACCTGCGGTGCCCGGCGCGCCCCGTACATCACGTTGCCTTCTTCTTGCCCGCGATGGGCCGCGCCTTGCCCTTGCGGGTGCGCGCATTGGTGTGGGTGCGCTGACCTCTGACCGGCAGCCCGCGGCGATGGCGCAGGCCGCGGTAGCAACCCAGGTCCATGAGTCGCTTGATGTTCATTGACACGTCACGGCGCAGATCGCCCTCCACCGCGTAGTCGCGGTCGACCGCCTCGCGGATTTGCAGCACCTCGGCGTCGCTCAGCTCGTTTACCCGGCGCCGCTCGGCGATGCCGACCTTGGTACATATGTCGCGTGCGCTCTTGGGGCCGATGCCATGGATATACTGCAAGGCGATAACCACGCGTTTCTGTGTCGGGATATTCACGCCTGCGATACGGGCCACGCTCGGTTTCTCCCAGCCTGCGGCGCCTTAAGCGCCTTGTCCAAATGCACACACCGACCGGCCCCGGCCGCTCCCGCGCCGGACCCAATCGGTAGATTTCGTCTCGATGATCACGCCTTCTAGCCGAGCTCGGGCCACACGTCAACGGGGGCAGAAAACCTTGGGCTCCAGTTATTTGACCCTGTCGAGAACGGTACCGATCGCCGCCGCGACCGCATCGATCTCGGCCATGCCGTTCAGGCTCTCGAGATTGCCTTTGCAGTAGTAGTAGCCGATCAAGGGGGACGTCTCGCGGTAGTAGACCATCAGGCGGTCCCGGACGGTCTCGGCGCGGTCGTCGGGCCGGCGCACGAACTCGGTGCTGCTACAAACGTCGCACACCTCACTCACCTTCGGGCGCTTGAACTCATCGTGGTAGCCCGCGCCGCACTTCGCACAGGTGAAACGCCCGGAGATCCTGGCCATCAGCTCCTGGTCGTCGACCTTGAGCTCGATGACGGCGTAAATCTTCATTTTCATCCTCTGCAGGACAGCATCGAGGGCGGACGCCTGTGCCAGGGTGCGCGGAAACCCGTCCAAAATGACGCCGTTCCTGCAGTCGGGCTGCTGGATGCGCTCGGCAAGGATGCCGATGACGATCTCGTCCGGCACCAGCTCGCCCTTTTCCATGATGGGCTTGGCCTTGATGCCGATCTCGCTCCCTGCCGCCACAGCCGACCGCAACATGTCGCCTGTCGACAGCTGAACGAGGCCGCGCCGGGTCGCCAGCTCCCTGGCCTGGGTCCCCTTGCCCGTGCCTGGAGGCCCCAGCAGAATGACAATCATCTGGTATGCCTCGTCGCTCCCCGCAGCTTGGCCTTCTTGATCAGGCCTTCGTACTGGTGCGCGAGCAGGTGGCTCTGGATTTGCGCGACCGTATCCATGGTTACGCTGACGACAATCAGCAGCGAGGTGCCCCCGAACGCCAAGCTCGTTCCGGTACGCGACTGCAAGAGCTCCGGCAGCACGCACACCGCAGCCAGGTAGATGGCGCCGACCACGGTAATGCGGGTCAGCACGTAGTCGATGTGGGCGGCCGTCTTGGCTCCAGGCCTGATGCCCGGAATGAAGCCGCCGTACTTGCGCAGGTTGTCGGCCGTCTCCTGGGGGTTGAGCACAATCGAGGTGTAGAAGAACGCGAAGAACACGACCAGCGCGACAAAGACCGCGATGTAAACCGGCCGGCCGGGGGCCAGGTACGCGACGATCGTGCCGAGCCACTCGTAGGTGCCGCCTTCCCCACCCTGTCCTTGGGAGAAGGCCGCCACCGTCGTCGGCAACAGCAGCAGGGAGTAGGCGAAGATCGGGGGGATCACGCCGGAGGCGTTGAGCTTCAGCGGCAGGTGCGAGGCGTTCCCCTCCAACATGCGGTTGCCCGTCTGCCGTTTTGGATACTGCACCAGCAGGCGCCGCTGCGCGCGCTCGAAGAACACGATTGCCGCTACGACTGCCAGCGCCAGCGCCGCCATGGCGAAGAGCAACATTACCGAAAGGTTGCCCTGCCGGGTCAGCTCCAGAGGCACCCATGATCGCCCTCGGGAACTCGGCGACGATGCCCGCCATGATGATCAGCGACGTGCCGTTGCCGACGCCGCGCGCGGTGATCTGCTCGCCGAGCCACATCAGGAACATGGTGCCGCCGACGAGCGTCGTGACCGTCGATATGGTGAAGAACAGACCGGGATCGAGCACCATGGCCACGCCGCCCCCGCGCGCCGGCCCCTGCAGGGCCAGGGCGATCCCCAGCGCCTGGGCGGTCGCCAGCACCACAGTGAGATAGCGGGTGTACTGGTTGAGCGTCTTGCGGCCCTGCTCGCCCTCCTTCTTGAGCGCTTCGAACGAGGGCACCACGCTCTGCATCAGCTGCATGATGATGGAGGCCGAGATGTAGGGCATGATGTTGAGGGCGAAGATCGCCATCCGCTCGACAGCGCCGCCCGAGAACATGTTGACCATGCCGAGGAAGCCGGCCTGCGGCTGCAGGGCCTGGCGGAAGGCCTCGATATTGATGCCCGGAATGGGGATGTAGGTGCCCAGCCGGTACACCAACAATGCCCCGAGCGTGAACCAGATGCGCTTCTTCAGCTCTTCCGCCTTTGCGAAAGCGCCGAAGTTGAGGTTCGCTGCAAGTTGCTCGGCGGCGGAAGCCATTGACGATTTCTCCTTGGGGGCCGCGCGGACTATGTCGGGTTTGTAGCGGCCCCATTCGCCCCCGGCGGCTCTCCCAAAGATGGGACGCCGACCACAGGCGCGCAAGCATTGTCTCCGATCTCTGCGGCCCTATTCCTCGGCTGCCGCAGGTTTCCGCTTGCTGGTTGCACCTTTCTTCTTGGCAGTTCTTGCACGCTTCTCTTCGTCAGCGGGCAGCACCTTCTTCGCGATCAGCGCAACCGAGCCTCCGGCCTGCTCGATGGCGGCCTTCGCCGAAGGGGTCGCGTGGTCGACCGTCAGCTTCAGCGCAACCTTCAGCTCGCCGCCGCCCAAAGCCGAACGCCGTCCAGCGGCCGGCGCACCACGCCGGCGGCGACGAGGGCCGCAGCGTCGACGGGCTGCGCCGCATCGAGCCGACCAGCGTCCACGGCGGCCTGCAACCGGCCGGGGCTGACCTCGTTCCACTCCTTGCGATTGCGCTTGTTGAAGCCGCGTTTCGGCAGGCGGCGATGTAGCGGCATCTGGCCGCCCTCGAACCCGCCAATGCGCACGCCCGAGCGGGCGGTCTGGCCCTTGCCACCGCGTCCGCCGGTCTTGCCGACGCCCGAGCCGATGCCGCGGCCGATGCGCAGCCGGAACTTGCGCGATCCCGGGTTGTCCTTGAGCTCGTTGAGCCGCATGTCGGGTGCTCCTGGTCTTCAGCCCTTGTCCTCGACCACCCGAACGAGGTGATGGACCTTGTCGATCATGCCGCGGACGGCTGGAGTGTCCTCCAGCGTGCGCCTGCGACGCAACTTGTTGAGCCCCAGCCCGATCAGCGTCTGCTGCTGGATGGCGGGGCGGCGGTTCGCACTCGCGATCTGCTCGACGGTGACGGTCTTGCCGCCTGCCGCAGGCCCACCCGATTTGTCCTTCTTGGTCTTGCCATGTGCCATGGTGCTCACCCTGCCGCAGCCTCGCCCGCATCGGCCTCGCCGGCTGCGCCGTCACGCCGGCGCGCCACGATCTCGCTCGGCTTCTTGCCGCGCCGGTTGGCGACCGCCCGCGGGTTCTCCTGCGCCTTGAGCGCATCGAAGGTCGCCCGCACCATGTTGTAGGGGTTGGTCGAGCCCAGCGACTTGGCGACCACGTCCTGCACGCCCAGCATCTCGCACACGGCGCGCGTGGGGCCGCCGGCGATCACGCCGGTGCCGGGCGGCGCCGAGCGCAGCACCACCTTGCCGGCTCCGTGCTTGCCCTGCGAATCGTGGTGCAAGGTGCGGCCCTCGCGCAAGGGAACGCGCACGAGGCCGCGCCGCGCCTCCTCCGTCGCCTTGCGGATCGCCTCCGGGACCTCGCGCGCCTTGCCGTGGCCGTAGCCCACCCGGCCCTTCTGGTCACCCACGACGACGAGCGCGGCAAAGCCGAAGCGCTTGCCGCCCTTCACCACCTTGGCCACGCGCCCGATGTGCACGAGCTTGTCTTTGAACTCGCTGTCCCGCTCCTCGCGGTCGCGGGGCCTTTCTCTGTGTGGACGAGCCACGTCGATGCCTTCCCTGCTAGAACCTCAATCCGCCTTCGCGTGCGCCGTCCGCCAGCGCCTTGATGCGCCCGTGATACCTGTAGGCGCCCCGGTCGAAAACCACGTCGCTGATGCCGGCGCCCACTGCGCGCTCCGCCAGGAGCTTGCCGACCGCCTCCGCCGCCGCCTTGTCGGCGCCGGTCTTGAGCTTGCCCTTCATCTCCTTCTCGAGCGTCGATGCCGCAGCAACAGTGCAGCCCTTCGCGTCGTCGATCACCTGGGCGTAGATGTGCCTGGACGTGCGATGCACCGACAGGCGCGGCCGACCGCCCGCCACGTCTTTCAGATCACCCCGGACGCGCCGCTGGCGGCGCTCGAACTGGTTCAACTTGCGCAGCATGGCGCGCGCCTCACTTTTTCTTGCCTTCCTTGCGGTGGATGTACTCGCCCTGATAGCGCACGCCCTTGCCGGCATAGGGCTCGGGCGGACGCGATGAGCGCAGCTCGGCCGCGAACTGGCCGACCTTCTGCTTGTCGATCCCCGATACGGTAATCAGCTCCTGCTTGGCGCCGGCCACCTTCACATCCACCCCGGCGGGCACCTTGTGCACCACGTCGTGACTGAAGCCAACCTGAAGCTGGATGGCGTCCTTGCCCTTCATGGCGGCGCGGAAGCCGACCCCGTGGATCTCCAGGGTCTGCGAGTACCCTTTGGTGACGCCCTCGACCAGGTTGACGACCTGAGTACGCGCCATGCCCCACAGGGAGCGCGCCTCCTTGGTATCCTGGGCGAGACCGACCTCAATGCCGTCCGCGGTCTTGGCAACCTTGATCGAGATCCGGACAGGTGAACGACAGCTCGCCCTTCGGGCCCTTCATGGCCACCTTCTGGCCGCTCACGGTCGCGGTCACGCCAGAGGGCACTGCAACCGGCTTCTTGCCTATCCGTGACATCGTCTATTCGTCCTCTCGTCCCCGCACCCGGGTCGGCTCAGAAAACGCTGCACAACACCTCGCCGCCCACGTTCTCCTCGCGCGCGCGCGCATCCGACATGACGCCCTTGGGCGTCGACAGGATCGCCACGCCGAGGCCGTTGGCCACGGTCCTCAGGTCGCGCACTGCCGAGTAGACGCGCCGGCCGGGCGTGGAGATGCGCTTGATCTCGCGGATCGCGGGTTGGCCGTTGAAGTATTTGAGCTCGATCTCGAGCTCGGACAGGCCGCTCTTGTGCTCGATGCGCGCGTAGCCGCGGATATACCCCTCCGAGGCCAGCACGTCGAGCACGCGTGCGCGCAGATTGGACGCTGGCGAGGATACCTTCGGGCGCCGGCGCATCTGCGCGTTGCGGATGCGCGTCAGCAAATCGCCGACCGGGTCGTTCATGGGCGCCTCCCTACCAGCTCGACTTCGTCATGCCGGGGATCAGCCCCTGGCTCGCCAGATCGCGCAGCATGTTGCGGCAGACCCGGAGCTTGCGGTAGTAGCCGCGCGCGCGGCCCGTCAGCTCGCAGCGGTTGCGCACGCGCGACGGCGCGGAGTTGCGCGGCAGCTGCGCCAGCTTGAGCCGGGCCGCAAACCGCTCCTCGCTCGGCTTTGTCAGGTCGTTGGCCACGTCCTTGAGCCGCTTGCGCTTGCCGGCGAAGCGGGCAACCAGCCCCTTGCGGTGGTTGTTCTTGTTGACCGAGCTCTTCTTAGCCATGCAGTCCTCCAGGCGCCTCGCTCACGCTTGGCGAAACGGGAAATTGAACCCGCGCAGCAAGGCGCGGGCCTCGTCGTCCGATTGGGCACTGGTGCACACGATCACGTCCATGCCCCGAACCTCGTCGACCGCGTCGTAGTCGATCTCGGGGAATACGATGTGCTCCTTCAGGCCCATGGCATAGTTGCCGCGCTTGTCGAAGCTCTTCGGGTTGAGGCCGCGAAAATCTTTCACCCGCGGCAGCGCGATCGTCACCAGGCGGTCGATGAACTCGTACATGCGGTCGCCGCGCAGCGTCACTTTGCAGCCGATCGGCATGCCGTCGCGCAGCTTGTAGGTAGCGATCGACTTGCGCGCCCTCGTCACCACGGCCCGCTGTCCCGCGATCAGGCTCAGGTCCTTGGCAGCGGCGTCGACCTTCTTGCGGTCGTTGACCGCCTCGCCGACACCCATGTTGAGGACCACCTTCTCGATGCGCGGGATCTGCATCACGTTGCCGTAGCCGAACTCCTCCTTCATCGTCTCGCGCACGACGGCCTCGTAGTGCGTCTTGAGCCGCGGCCGGTAATCCTTCGGGCGCGTGGCGGGTGCCGCGGGCGTCTTCTCGCCTTTGCCGCCGCGTCTTGCCATCCTTGGCCCGCGCCGCCTTGCCGGCGTCGGCGCCGCCCTTCTCCTTGCCGCCGACCTTGGCGCCGCGCTCCGGCGCTCCCTTGCCGGGCTTCGCGGCCTTGTCCGGCTTCTGGCCCTTCGCCGGCCCCTTTTCAGGCTTGTCGTCTTCGGCCATGGCTATTTCTTCTCCGGAATCTGCTCACCAGAGCGCTTGGCGATGCGCACCTTGCGCCCGTCGGCCAGACTCATGAACCCCACGCGCGTCGGCTTGCCGTCCTTGGGGTCCTCCACCGCCAGGTTCGACAGCTGGATGGGAGCCTCCTTGGAGATGATCCCGCCCTCCTGCTGCGGGGTCTGGCGCTGGTGGCGGCGCACGACGTTCACCCCGCGCACGAGCGCACGCCCTTCCTTGGGGATGACCTGGAACACCTCGCCCTTCTTGCCCTTGTCGCGGCCCGTGAGCACGACCACTCGGTCGCCCTTCCTGATCTTCTGCATCACAGGACCTCCGGGGCGAGGCTGACGATCTTCATGTGGTTGCGCGACCTCAGCTCGCGCGTCACCGGTCCGAAGATGCGCGTACCGATCGGCTCGCCCTGCGCGTTGATCAGCACTGCCGCGTTGCGATCGAAGCGGATGAGCGAGCCATCGGGGCGCCGCACGCCCTTGGCCGTGCGCACCACCACCGCTTTCATGACGTCGCCCTTCTTGACCCTGCCGCGCGGGATCGCCTCCTTGACGGTGACGACGATGGTATCGCCCACGGTGGCGTACCGGCGCTTCGAGCCGCCGAGCACCTTGATGCACTGCAGACGCCGCGCGCCGGAGTTGTCGGCCACGTCGAGGTTGGTCTCCATCTGTATCATCGGCCCGCTCCTCGCTCGTCGGTCGCCGGCGCGCACTCTATGCGCGCAGGCGGCGCTACGGCTTGCTGTCCTTCAATACGACCCATCGCTTGTTCTTGGAGATGGGTCTGCTCTCCTCGATGCGCACGACGTCGCCCACCTTGAAGGTGTCGTCCTCGTCGTGCGCGTGGAACTTCTTGGACCGGCGCACCGTTTTCTTGAGCAGGGGATGGGTGTAGCGGCGCTCCACCTCGACCACGACGGTCTTGGTGTTCTTGTCGGAAACCACCACGCCCTGCAAAACCCGCTTCGGCATCGTTCTCGTCCTACTCGTTGCCCGCGGCCACGCGCCGCCGCTGTCCCTGCACGGTCTTGATGCGGGCGATGTCGCGGCGCACCGTGCGCACACGCGCTGTGTTCTCCAGCTGGCCCGTGGCACGTTGGAAGCGCAGGTTGAACTGCTCCCTCTTCAGGTTGGCCAGCCGCTCCTCGAGCTGGTCTACTGTCATGCCGCGCATTTCTTCGGGCTTCATGTCGGCCTCACTCACCCACTCTCACTCTGCGCGCTTGACGATGCGCGTCTTGATCGGAAGCTTGGCGGCGCCGAGGGTCAGCGCCTCGCGCGCGGTCGCCTCCGGTACACCGTCCAGCTCGAACATGATGCGGCCCGGCTTCACCCGTGCCACCCACAGCTCGGGCGAGCCCTTGCCGGAGCCCATGCGCACCTCGGCGGGCTTCTTTGTCACCGGGACGTCGGGGAAGATGCGGATCCACACCCGGCCGGACCGCTTCATGCCGCGCGTGATCGCCCGCCGCGCCGCCTCGATCTGGCGCGCGGTGACGCGCTCGGGCTCGATCGCCTTGAGGCCGAACGAGCCGAAGTTGAGCATGGTACCGCCCTTGGCGTCGCCGTGGATACGGCCCTTGTGGGCCTTGCGGTACTTGGTGCGTGCCGGCTGCAGCATGGCTCGAGTCCTTCCCTATTCCGTCGTCGCCTCGGCGGGGGTGCGCTCTCCGCCCAGGCGCCGCCCTCACGGTCGCCGCCACCGCGGCGCCGGCCGCCACCGCCCTCCTGGGCCTCGATGGCGCGCTTCTCGGCCGCCATCGGGTCGTGATCCATGATCTCGCCCTTGAAGATCCACACCTTGACGCCGATGACGCCGTACGCCGTCTTGGACAGGCCGTAGCCGAAGTCGATGTCGGCGCGGAGCGTGTGCAGGGGCACGCGGCCCTCGCGGTACCACTCCATGCGCGCGATCTCCGCCCCGCCGAGCCTCCCCGAGCAGTTGATGCGGATGCCGAGCGCGCCCAGCCGCAGCGCCGACTGCATCGACCGCTTGATGGCGCGGCGGAACGCCACCCGGCGCTCCAGCTGCTGGGCGATGGTCTCGGCTACCAGGGCGGCGTCGATCTCGGGCTTCCTCACCTCGACGATGTTGAGGTGGACCTCCGACTGGGACAGCTTGGCGAGCTCGCTCCGCATCTTCTCGATGTCGGCGCCCTTCTTGCCGATCAGCACCCCCGGCCGCGCCGTGTGGACGGTGACCCGGCACTTCTTGTGCGGGCGCTCGATAACGACCTTGGAGATGCTGGCGTTGCGCCGCTGCTTCATGATGTGCCGACGGATCGCCATGTCCTCGTGCAGGAGCCGCCCGTACTCGCCGCGGCTCGCATACCAGCGGCTGTCCCACGTGCGGTTGATCCCGATGCGAAGCCCGATCGGATTGACCTTGTGACCCATTACGCGGTCTCCCTCGCCTGCGCGTTCTCGCCCGTCCCGACTTCCTCGTCCGCCTCGCGGTCGGTCTCCGCCGGCGCCTCCTCGACCTCCCGCACCACCACGGTGAGCTGGGAGAAGGGCTTCTCCACGGGGCTCATCTTGCCGCGGCCGCGCGCATGGAAGCGCCGCATCACGATGTTCTTCCCCACATGCGCCTCGGTGACCACCAGCTCGTTCACGTCGAGGTTGTGATTGTTCTCCGCGTTGGCCACAGCCGACATCACGCATTTCCTCACGTCCCGCGCGATGCGCTTCCTGGAGAACTCGAGGTCCGCCAGCGCCACGTCCACCTTCTTGCCGCGGATCAACTGCGCGACGAGGTTGAGCTTCTGCGGCGAGACCCTCAGGTTCCTCACCACCGCGCGGGCCTCGTTGTCCCGCAGCATCCGCTCGCGTTTTGGTTTGCCCATGGTCACGCCGCCTTCATCGCTCTCCGGCTCACTCTCACGCCTTCGCTCGCGTCGCCTTCTTGTCGCCGCTGTGGGAGTGGAACGTCCGCGTCGGCGAGAACTCGCCGAACTTGTGGCCGATCATGTCCTCGGTGACGTTGACCGGCACGAACTTCAACCCGTTGTAGACGCCGAACGTGAGCCCGACGAACTGCGGCAGGATGGTGGAGCGCCGGCTCCACATCTTGATGATCTCGTTGCGGCCGCCGGCACGCACCTTCTCCGCCTTCTTGAGGAGAAAGCCGTCGACGAACGGGCCCTTCCAGACCGAGCGTGCCATGTTCGGATAGCCCCTCTACTTGCCCTTGCTGCGCGGTCGGATGATGAACCGGTCCGTCGCCTTGTTCTTGCGCGTCTTGAAGCCCTTGGTCGGCTTGCCCCACGGCGTCGCCCAGTGCTTGCCGCCGTCGGTGCGGCCGCCGTTGGGATGATCGACCGGGTTCATGGCGATCGAGCGCACCGTCGGCCTCGTGCCCTTCCAGCGCGTTCGGCCCGCCTTGCCGACCAACTCGTTCATGTGGTCGGGGTTGGAGACCGCGCCGATGGTCGCCATGCACTCCGCGCGCACGCGGCGCGTCTCGCCCGAGTTGAGCCGCAGGATCGCCCAGCCGGCGTCGCGGCCGACGAGCTGCGCGTAGGCGCCGGCCGAGCGCGCGATCTTGCCGCCGCCGCCGGCCTTGAGCTCGATATTGTGCACGAAGTTGCCGATCGGCACCGAGGTCAGCTGCATGGCGTTGCCCGGCTTGATGTCCGCCTTGGCGCCCGCCACCACGCTGTCCCCGACCGCCAGGCGCTGCGGGGCCAGGATGTAGGAGAGCGTGCCGTCCTGATACTTGAGCAGCGCGATGAACGCGGTGCGGTTGGGATCGTACTCGAGCCGCTCCACTCGCGCCGGCATGTCGTGCTTGGTGCGGCGGAAATCGATGCGCCGGTAGGTCTGCTTGTGCCCGCCGCCGATGTGCCGCGTGGTGATGCGGCCGAAGTTGTTGCGCCCACCCGATTTGGTCTTACCGCCGGTGAGCATCTTGATCGGCGCACCCTTCCACAGGTGGCCGCGGTCGACCAGCACCAGCTGGCGCAGGCCGGGGGTGGTGGGACGGTATGTCCTGAGAGCCATCGCCGCCTCCTCTACAGCCCCGTTGTTACGTCGATGCTGTGGCCCTCCTCGAGGGTCACGACGGCGCGCTTAGAGTCGCTCTGGCGCGCGGTGATGCGCCGGAACGACTTCGTCTTGCCCTTACGCACCAGGGTATTGACGGCCCTGACCTTGACGCCGAACAGCTTCTCGATGGCGTCCTTGATCTGGGGCTTGGTGGCATCGCGCGCCACCTTGAAGACCACCTGGTTGTACTCGGACACCAGGGTAGATTTCTCGGTGATGGCAGGCGCGCGTATCACATCGTGCGCGTCCATTTTCTTCTTCTTGCTCATTTGAACCGCGCCTCCAGCGCTTCCACAGCCGCCCTGGTCAACACCAGGCGCTTGCGGCGCAGGATGTCGTAGACGTTGATGCCCTGCACCGGCAGCACGTCGATGTTGGGAATGTTGCGCGCCGCCCTGGCGAACCCGGTCTCGATCTCGGCGCCGTCGATGATCAGCGCGTTGGTCACCTCGAGCCTGCCGAACCGCTCCTTGAGGCCCTTGGTCTTGCCGTCGGCGACTTCGGCCTTGTCGAGCACCAGGATCTCGCCGGCCTTCGCCTTGGCCGAGAGCGCGTGGCGCAAGGCCAGCGCCCGCACCTTCTTGGGCAGGTCGATGGCATGGCTGCGCGGCTTGGGGCCGAACGCCTTGCCGCCGCCGCGGAACTGCGGCACGCGCCTTGTCGCCGTGGCGCGCGCCGCCCGTGCCCTTCTGCCGGTACATCTTCTTGCCCGTCGTCGTGATCTCCGACCGGTCCTGGACGTGGTGCGTCCCCGCCATGCGCTTCAGCGTCTGATAGCGCACCATGCGATGGATCAGGTCGATGCGCGGCTCGAGCCCGAAGATGGCGTCGCTCAGCTCCACTTCGCCGGCGCTGCCGGCATCCAGTGTCATCACCTCGGCTTTCATGACGCTGCTGCGCCTCCGTGGCGCTGGCGCGGCCGGGGCGTCGGCGCCGCCGGCCGCCGGCTTGCGAACGCGCCGGGCTTCGGGGCGCTCTCGGGCAGCGGCCGCTTCACGGCATCGCGCACCAGCACCCAGTTGCCCTTGTTGCCGGGCACCGCGCCCCGCACCAGGACCAGGCCCTTGTCCTTGTCGGTCGAGACCACCTCGAGGTTCTGCGTCGTCACCTGCTCGGCGCCCATGTGGCCGGCCATCTTCTTGCCCTTGAAGACCTTGCCGGGGTCCTGGCGCTGGCCGGTGGAGCCGTGGCTGCGGTGCACGACCGACACGCCGTGGGTGGCCCTCAGGCCGGCGAAGTTCCAGCGCTTCATGGCGCCCTGGAAGCCCTTGCCCTGGTTGGTGCCGGTGACGTCGACGAGCTGACCCTTGACGAAATGGTCGGCGGTGATCTCCGCGCCCACCTCGATCAGGTTGTCGGGGCTCACCCGGAACTCGGCCACCTTGCGCTTGGGCTCCACCTTGGCCACGGCGAAGTTCTCCCGCTCCGGGCGCGGCACGCGGCTCAGCCTTGCGGCTGCCGGCGCCGAGCTGCAGCGCGGTATAGCCGTTCTTCTCCTCGGTGCGCTGGGCCAGCACCTGGACGCCCTCGAGCTTCAGCACCGTCACCGGCACATGCTCGCCGGCCTCGGTGAATACGCGGGTCATCCCCACCTTCTGCGCGATCACTCCGGAGCGCATGGCCGTCGCGTTCCTTCCTTACAGCTTGATCTCGACGTCGACACCGGCCGCCAGGTCGAGCTTCATGAGGGCATCGACCGTCTGCGGCGTGGGATCGACGATGTCGAGCAGGCGCTTGTGCGTGCGCATCTCGAACTGCTCGCGGCTCTTCTTGTCGATGTGCGGCGAGCGGTTGACGGTGAAGCGCTCGATGCGCGTCGGCAGCGGGATCGGCCCGCGCACCTCGGCGCCGGTGCGCTTGGCCGTGTTGACGATCTCGCGCGTGGACGCATCGAGCACGCGATGATCGAACGCCTTGAGGCGGATTCTTATGTTCTGGCTTTGCATGGCAGTCCCGCTCGCTCCCAAACAGCGAGGAGCGCCC
Source organism: uncultured Alphaproteobacteria bacterium (assembly GCA_963758625.1). Classification (GTDB taxonomy): domain Bacteria; phylum Pseudomonadota; class Alphaproteobacteria; order Rhizobiales; family Hyphomicrobiaceae; genus AWTP1-13. The sequence continues at coordinate 189,537 of CAVWWJ010000005.1, forward strand.
GATTTGCCGGGCGCCCCGTTGGCTCTCCTACTCGATGATGCTGGTGACGACGCCGGCACCGACGGTGCGGCCGCCCTCGCGGATGGCGAAGCGAAGCTTCTCCTCCATCGCGATCGGCGTGATCAGCTCGATCGTCACCGCCACGTTGTCGCCAGGCATCACCATCTCCGTCCCCTCCGGCAGCGACACCACACCCGTCACGTCCGTCGTCCGGAAGTAGAACTGCGGACGGTAGTTGGTGAAGAACGGCGTGTGCCGACCGCCCTCCTCCTTGGTCAGGATGTAGGCCTCCGCCTTGAACTTCTTGTGCGGCTTGATCGAGCCCGGCTTGCACAGAACCTGCCCACGCTCCACCGCGTCCTTGTCGATGCCGCGCAGCAGGCAGCCGACGTTGTCGCCCGCCTCGCCCAGAGTCCAGGAGCTTGCGGAACATCTCCACGCCCGTCACCACGCACTTCTGCGTGTCCTTCAGGCCGACGATCTCCACCTCCTCGCCAACCTTCACCTTGCCGCGCTCGATCCGGCCCGTCACAACCGTGCCGCGGCCCGAGATCGAGAACACGTCCTCGATCGGCATCAGGAACGGCAGGTCCTTCGGACGCTCGGGCAGCGGGATGTAGCTGTCGATCGCCTCGAACAGCTTCAGGATCGCCTCGTCCGCCAGAGGGCCCTTCTCCCCGTTCAGAGCCTGGATCGCAGCACCGCGGATCACCGGAACGTCGTCGCCGGGGAACTGGTACTTCACCAGCAGCTCGCGAACCTCCATCTCAACCAGGTCCAGAAGCTCAGGGTCGTCAACCACGTCGCACTTGTTCAGGAACACCACGATGTAGGGAACCCCAACCTGCCGCGCCAGCAGAATGTGCTCGCGCGTCTGCGGCATCGGCCCGTCAACCGCCGACACCACCAGGATCGCCCCGTCCATCTGCGCCGCCCCCGTGATCATGTTCTTCACGTAGTCGGCATGCCCGGGGCAGTCCACGTGCGCGTAGTGGCGCTTGTCCGTCGAGTACTCAACGTGGCTCGTCGCAATCGTCAGAATCTTGGTCGGGTCGCGCCGGCCCTGGCTCTCCGACGCCTTCGCTACCTGGTCGTAGCAGATCGCCGTCTGCGTCCAGCCCTTGTCCGCAGACACCTTCGTCATCGCCGCCGTCAGCGTCGTCTTGCCGTGATCGACGTGCCCGATCGTGCCGACGTTGCAGTGCGGCTTCGTCCGCTCGAATTTCGCCTTCGCCATGGCGGCTCTCCTGTTCTCACGCTTTGCTTCGGCCGGACGCTTGGCGTCCGGCCGATCGCCTCGCTCACTTAGGCGTACTTCGCCTTGACTTCGTCGGCCACGTTGCGCGGCACCTCGGCATAGTGCGCGAACTGCATGGTGTAGGGCGCGCGGCCCTGGCTCAGCGACCTGCAGCTGGCTCACGTAGCCGAACATGTTGGCGAGCGGCACGTAGGCGCGGATGACCGTGGCGTTGCCGCGCATCTCCTGGCTGCGGATGCGCCCGCGCCGGCTGTTCAGGTCGCCGATGATGTTGCCGACGAACTCGCCCGGCGTCACCACCTCCACGTCCATGATCGGCTCGAGCAGCTTGACGCCCGCCTTCTCGCAGCCCTCGCGCATGGCCTGGCGGGCGGCGATCTCGAAGGCGATGGTCGAGGAGTCCACCTCGTGGATAGTCGCCGTCGAACAGCGTCACCACCATGTCGACCATCGGGAAGCCGATCAGCACGCCGGAATCCCACACCGACTGCACGCCCTTCTCGACGCCGGGGATGTACTCCTTCGGCACCACGCCGCCGACGATCTCGCTCTCGAACTCGTTGCCCTTGCCGGCCTCGTTCGGCTCCAGCCGCAGCTTGACGCGCGCGAACTGGCCGGTGCCGCCGGTCTGCTTCTTGTGCGTGTAGTCGACCTCGGTGGAGCGCGCGAGCGTCTCGCGGTAGGCCACCTGCGGCGCGCCGACGTTCACCTCCACCTTGTGCGTGCGCTTCAGGATGTCGACCTTGATCTCCAGATGCAGCTCGCCCATGCCCTTGATGATGGTCTGGCCGCTCTCGGGATCGGTCGCGACGCGGAACGAGGGGTCCTCGGCCACGAGCTTCTGCAGCGCGATGCCCATCTTCTCCTGGTCGGCCTTGGTCTTGGGCTCGATCGCCTGCTCGATGACGGGGTTGGGGAACTCCATCTTCTCGAGCAGCACCGGCCGCAGCGGGTCGGACAGCGTCTCGCCGGTGCGCGTGTCCTTGAGGCCGGCCAGCGCGATGATGTCGCCGGCGAAGGCCTCGCTCGATCTGCTCGCGGTCGTCGGCATGCATGAGATACATGCGCCCGACCCGCTCCTTCTTGTCGCGGGTGGTGTTGGCGAGCGCCATGCCGCTCTCGACCTTGCCCGAGTAGACGCGGCAGAAGGTGATGGTGCCGACGTGCGGGTCGTCCATGATCTTGAAGGCGAGCATGGCGAGCGGCTCGGTGTCGAGCGGCCTGCGCACGGTCTCCTTGCCGGTCTTGACGTCGATGGCCTTGAAGGCCTCGCGGTCGGCGGGCGAGGGCAGGTAGTCGACCACGGCGTCGAGCAGCGGCTGCACGCCCTTGTTCTTGAACGCCGAGCCGCACAGCATCGGATAGAACGTGCTCGTGACGGTCGCCTTGCGGATCAGGCGCTTCAGCGTGTCGACGTCGGGCTCCTTGCCCTCGAGGTAGGCGCGCCATGGCATCGTCGTCCAGCTCGACCGCGGCCTCGATCATCGCCGCGCGGTACTCGGCGGCCTTGTCGGCGAGCTCGGCCGGAATCTCCTCCTCGTGGAACTTGGCGCCCTTGTCGTCGCCGTCCCAGATCAGGGCCTTCATCTTGAGGAGATCGATCGACGCCCTTGAAGCTGGACTCGGCGCCGATCGGGATCTGCAGCGGCACCGGCCTGGCGCCGAGCTTCTCCTTGATGTCGTCGACGCACTGGTAGAAGTCGGCGCCGGTCTTATCCATCTTGTTGGCGAAGATGATGCGCGGCACGCCGTACTTGTCGCCCTGGCGCCAGACCGTCTCGGTCTGCGGCTCGACGCCCTGGTTGCCGTCGAGCACGCACACCGCGCCGTCCAGCACGCGCAGCGAGCGCTCCACCTCGATGGTGAAGTCGACGTGGCCCGGCGTGTCGATGATGTTGAGGCGCTTGCCCTGCCAGAAGCAGGTCGTCGCCGCCGACGTGATGGTGATGCCGCGCTCCTGCTCCTGCTCCATGTAGTCCATGGTCGCGGCGCCGTCGTGCACCTCGCCGATCTTGTAGGTCTTGCCGGTGTAGTAGAGGATCCGCTCGGTCGTCGTGGTCTTGCCGGCATCGATGTGGGCCATGATGCCGAAGTTGCGGTAGTCCTCGATTTTGTGCGTTCGCGCCATGGCCTTGCGTTCCGATCACCAGCGGTAGTGGGAGAAGGCCCGATTGGCCTCTGCCATCTTGTGCGTGTCCTCCCGCTTCTTCACCGCCGTGCCGCGATTGTTGGCGGCATCGAGGAGCTCGCCCGACAGGCGCTCCTCCATGGTGTTCTCGTTGCGGCTGCGCGCGGCCGTGATCAGCCAGCGAATGGCCAGCGCCTGCCGGCGCTCGTTGCGCACCTCGACCGGCACCTGGTAGGTGGCGCCGCCGACGCGGCGCGAGCGCACCTCCACCGCCGGCATGACGTTCTCCAGCGCCTGGTGGAAGAGCTGGATCGGGTTCGACTTGGCCTTGGCTCTGCATGCGTGTCGAGCGCACCGTAGACGATGCGCTCGGCCACCGACTTCTTGCCCTGCTTCATGATCGAGTTCATGAACTTGGACACGACAAGATCGTTGAATTTCGGGTCCGGGTTGACCTCGCGTTTCTCAGCCCTGTGCCGGCGCGACATGTGCGACTTCCTTCGTCAGTCTCGTTCTCAGTCAGCCTTGATCGAGCCGTTCCCGTTGCGCAGTCGAGATCCCGGCCTTCGCCGGGATACTGCGCAAAGAGGCCCTACTTGGGCCTCTTTGCTCCGTACTTGGAGCGCCTCTGCTTCCTGTCGGCCACGCCCTGCGTGTCGAGCACGCCGCGGATGATGTGGTAGCGCACGCCGGGAAGGTCCTTGACGCGGCCGCCGCGGATCATCACCACCGAGTGCTCCTGCAGATTGTGGCCCTCGCCCGGGATGTAGCCGATCACCTCGAAGCCGTTGGTCAGGCGCACCTTGGCGACCTTGCGCAGCGCCGAGTTCGGCTTCTTCGGCGTCGTCGTGTAGACGCGCGTGCACACCCCGCGCTTCTGCGGGCACGCCTGCATGTGGCGCGCCTTCTCGCGGTAGACCTTCTGCGTCCGCGGCTTGCGCGTCAGCTGCTGTATCGTCGGCATGCGCCGTCTTCCACCTTCCACGGCGCAGGCCGCATCCGAGCTTCCATGCGCCAATGAACCATGGCCGAGGCGCGCGCCACCGCCGCGCTCGGCTCGAACAGCCAATCGGTCCACCGCGCTCCGCTCGCGCGGGGCCGTGGACCTTGGCCCGAAATGTCCTCTGCTTGACGACGGCAGCGTTTAGGCGAGGGCTTGGAATACCGGCCAAGCCGACGGATGAAGCCTACCGCCTGCCGTGAGAGTGGCGCGCGTTATATACGAGGGCGACTCAGTGGGTCAACACCCGGAACTGCCCACGGAAAATAATTTTCACGCCAGTGCGCCAGGTACCCGCTGCCGCGAGCGTCGCAGCGGCGACCTGGCCGGCGAGCGGCCGTGCGCCTGGCTCTGACCCTGCGCCTGTCCTGCGCATCGCGCCGCCTACTCAGCTGCGGCCTCGGTCGGGCGGCGGCGCCGGCGCTCCGGTGAGCGCAGGGCACCGGGCCTTCGCCCGGCGCCTCCAGCGCCCGCTGGGCGTCGAACTTGCGCCTTCTCCTTGGCGATCAGCTCGTCGCGCCTGCGTGGCCTCCTTGCGCAGGCGCCGCAGCATGCCGCCGGTGCCGGCCGGGATCAGCCGGCCGACGATCACGTTCTCCTTGAGCCCCTCGAGCGTGTCCGCCTTGCCGTTGACGGCGGCATCGGTGAGCACGCGGGTGGTCTCCTGGAACGAGGCCGCGGAGATGAAGCTGCGCGTCTGCAGCGACGCCTTGGTGATGCCGAGCAGCACCGGCTTGGCCGTCGCCGGACGCTTGCCCGCCCTCTCCAGCGCCGCGTTCATGCTCGTCGAACTCGATCCTGTCGAGCTGCTCGCCCTTCAGCAAGTCGGTCTCGCCCGGCTCCTCGACCTCCACCTTCTGCAGCATCTGGCGGACGATCACCTCGATGTGCTTGTCGTTGATGGTCACGCCCTGCAGCCGGTACACGTCCTGGATCTCGTTGATCAGGTAGTTGGCGAGCTCCTCGACGCCCTTGATGGCGAGGATGTCGTGCGGCGCAGGGTGGCCGTCGTAGACGAAGTCGCCCTTCTCGATGCGGTCGCCGTGCTGCACGGCCAGGCTCTTGCCGCGCGGGATCAGATACTCCTTGGACTCGGCGTTCTCGTCGTCCGGCTTGATGGTGATGCGCTGCTTGTTCTTGTAGTCCTTGCCGAACTCCACCGTGCCCGAGATCTCCGCGATGATGGCGTTGTCCTTCGGACGGCGCGCCTCGAACAGCTCCGCCACGCGCGGCAGACCGCCGGTGATGTCGCCGGTCTTGGCCGAGGCGATCGGGATGCGCGCCAGCACGTCGCCGGCCTTCACCTTGGCGTGCGGCTCGACCGACAGGACCGCATCGACGGGCAGCAGATACCGCGCATCCACGCCGCGCGACACCCGCACCGGCTTGCCGCCCTTCGATTCCTTGATGACGATCGCAGGCTTCAAGTCCGACCCGCGCGGGCTGGCCCGCCAGTCGACGATGACGCGGTTGGTGGTGCCCTTCATCTCGTCGGTCTGCTCCTTCACCGAGACGCCATCGACGAGATCGGCGAAGTCCGCCACGCCGTCGACCTCGGTGAGGATCGGCCGCATGTACGGGTCCCACTGCGCCAGCCGCGTGCCGCGCTTCACCTCGTCGCCGTCGTCGACGTGCATGCGCGCGCCGTAGACGATCTTCTGGGTCGCCAGCTCCTTGCCCGACTTGTCGACGATGGTGAGCGTCATGTTGCGGCTGATGGCGATGAGCCGGCCCTGGCTGTCCTTGCCGATGCTGCGGTTCTTGATCTTCACCGTGCCGTTGAAGTTGGACTCGATGTAGGACTGGTCGACCGTCTGCGCGACGCCGCCCATGTGGAACGTGCGCATGGTGAGCTGCGTGCCCGGCTCGCCGATCGACTGCGCGGCGATGACGCCGACCGCCTCGCCGATGTTGACGGGCGTGCCGCGCGCGAGGTCGCGGCCGTAGCACTTGGCGCACACGCCGTTGGTGGTCTCGCAGGTCAGCACCGAGCGGATGCGCACCTCCTGGATCTGCGCCGCCTCGATGCTCTCGGCCTCGGCCTCGCCGATCAGCTCGCCCGACTTGATGATGACCTTCTTGGTGGCGGGGTCCTTCACGTCCTCGGCGGCCGTGCGGCCGAGAATGCGCTGGGCCAGCGAGACGATGACCTGGCCGGCGTCGACGACGGCCTGCACGTTGATGCCGGCGTCCGTGCCGCAATCGACCTCGTTGATGATGCAGTCCTGCGCCACGTCGACCAGGCGGCGCGTGAGATAGCCGGAGTTGGCCGTCTTGAGCGCGGTGTCGGCGAGACCCTTGCGCGCGCCGTGCGTCGAGTTGAAGTACTCGAGCACGGTCAGCCCCTCCTTGAAGTTGGAGATGATCGGCGTCTCGATGATCTCGCCGGACGGCTTGGTCATCAGGCCGCGCATGCCGGCGAGCTGGCGCATCTGCTTCTCCGATCCGCGCGCGCCGGAGTGCGCCATCATGTAGACGGAGTTGATCTGCCTGGTCCGGCCGTTCTGGTCGCGCTGGGCCGCGGAGATGCGATCCATCATCTCCTTGGCGATCTGGTCGGTGCACTTCGACCAGGCGTCCACCACCTTGTTGTACTTCTCGAGCTGGGTGATGAAGCCGTCGTTGTACTGCTGCTCGTACTCGCGCACGAGCTCGTTGGTCTGCTCGAGGATCTTCGGCTTGGTCTCCGGGATCAGCATGTCGTCCTTGCCGAACGAGATGCCGGCCTTGAACGCGTGGTAGAAGCCGAGCCCCATGATGCGGTCGCAGAAGATCACCGTCTCCTTCTGCCCGCAGTTGCGGTAGACGGCGTCGATCATGGCCGGAGATGGCCTTCTTGGTGAGCAGCTGGTTGACCAGCGCGAACTTCACGCCCGGCTTCTTCGGCAGCACCTCGCCGAGCAGCAGGCGGCCGGGCGTGGTCTCGTGCAGCTCGACGACCTCGTTGCCCTTGTCGTCGAGCCCGTGGTAGCGGGCCTTCACCTTGGCGTGCAGGCTCACCTGCCCGTTGGCGAGGCGCGTGCTCGATCTCGGCGACCGAGCCGAACATCCGGCCTTCGCCCGGCTCCTTCTCGCGCATCATCGAGAGATAGTAGAGGCCGAGCACGATGTCCTGGCTCGGCACGATGATCGGCGAGCCGTTCGCCGGATGCAGGATGTTGTTGGTCGACATCATCAGCACGCGCGCCTCGAGCTGGGCCTCCAGCGAGAGGGGCACGTGCACGGCCATCTGGTCGCCGTCGAAGTCGGCATTGAAGGCCGCGCAGACGAGCGGATGCAGCTGGATGGCCTTGCCCTCGATCAGGATCGGCTCGAATGCCTGGATGCCGAGGCGGTGCAGCGTCGGCGCGCGGTTGAGCAGAACGGGGTGCTCGCGGATGACCTCGTCGAGCACGTCCCAGACCTCGCCCTTCTCCTTCTCGACGAGCTTCTTGGCCTGCTTGACGGTGGCGGCCTGGCCCATCGCCTGCAGGCGCGCGTAGATGAACGGCTTGAACAGCTCGAGCGCCATCTTCTTGGGCAGACCGCACTGGTGCAGCTTGAGCTCGGGGCCGACCACGATCACCGAGCGGCCGGAGTAGTCGACGCGCTTGCCGAGCAGGTTCTGGCGGAAGCGGCCCTGCTTGCCCTTGAGCATGTCGGCGAGCGACTTCAAGGGCCGCTTGTTGGCGCCGGTGATGACGCGGCCGCGCCGGCCGTTGTCGAACAGCGCGTCGACCGACTCCTGCAGCATCCGCTTCTCGTTGCGGATGATGATGTCGGGCGCGCGCAGCTCCATCAGCCGCTTCAGGCGGTTGTTGCGGTTGATGACGCGGCGGTAGAGGTCGTTGAGGTCGGACGTGGCGAAGCGGCCGCCGTCGAGCGGCACCAGCGGCCGCAGCTCCGGCGGGATGACCGGAACGACCGTCAGGATCATCCACTCCGGGCGGTTGCCGGACTCGATGAACGCCTCGATCACCTTGAGGCGCTTGGCGAGCTTCTTGGGCTTGAGCTCGGTGGTGGCCTCGGCGATCTCCTGGCGCAGCTGGTCGCGGATCTTGCGCAGGTCCATGCCCGTGAGCAGCTCGCGGATGGCCTCCGCGCCGATGCCGGCCGTGAAGGCATCCTGCCCGTACTGCTCGATCGCCTGGTTGTACTGCTCCTCGGTCAGGAGCTGCTTCTCGTTGAGCGCGGTCGTGCCCCGCTCGGTGACGATGTAGTTCTCGAAGTAGAGGACGCGCTCCAGGTCCTTGAGCGTCATGTCGAGCAGCAGGCCGATGCGGGACGGCAGCGACTTCAGGAACCAGATGTGGGCAACCGGCGCCGCCAGCTGGATGTGGCCCATGCGCTCGCGGCGCACCTTGGCGAGCGTCACCTCGACGCCGCACTTCTCGCAGATCAGGCCCTTGTACTTCATGCGCTTGTACTTGCCGCATAGGCACTCGTAGTCCTTGATCGGCCCGAAGATGCGCGCGCAGAAGAGCCCGTCCCGCTCCGGCTTGAACGTGCGGTAGTTGATGGTCTCCGGCTTCTTGATCTCACCGAACGACCAGGAGGCGATGTCCTCGGGGCTCGCGATCGAGATGCGAATCTGATCGAACGCCGGGGCCTGCACCTGCTGCTTGAAGAGGTTGGTGATCTCGTTCATCGGCTCTCTCTCTCATGGCGGGGCGACCGATCTGCCCCGCCAAAGGTCGACTTCGTTGACGGGGTCAGCCCCCTCGCAACTCCGCTCGCGTAAGACCGCCACGCTGGAGGCGAGGGGGCTGACCCGGTTGTCGTCTCCCTATTCGGCTGCCGCCGGCGGCAGCGCCGGCCGCTCGGCCGCTCACCGGGCGCGGGCCCGGACTGCTCTGCCGCTGCCGCCTCCGAGTTGACGCAGCTCGACGTTGAGGCCGAGCGCGCGCATCTCCTTGACCAGCACGTTGAAGCTCTCGGGAATGCCCGCCTCGAAGGCGTCGTCTCCGCGCACGATGGCCTCGTAGACCTTGGTGCGGCCGGCAACGTCGTCGGACTTGACGGTCAGCATCTCCTGCAGCGTGTAGGCGGCGCCGTAGGCTTCCAGCGCCCACACCTCCATCTCGCCGAAGCGCTGGCCGCCGAACTGCGCCTTGCCGCCCAAGGGCTGCTGGGTGACGAGGCTGTAGGGGCCGATCGAGCGGGCGTGGATCTTGTCGTCCACGAGGTGGTGCAGCTTCAGGAGGTACTTGTAGCCCGACCGTCACGTTGCGATCGAAGGGCTCGCCCGTGCGGCCGTCGTGAAGCGTCACCTGGCCCGAGGTGTCGAAGCCGGCCTTCTTGAGCAGCTCGACGATCTCGGGCTCGCGCGCGCCGTCGAACACCGGCGTTGCCACCGGCACGCCGTCCTTGATGCGCTCCGCCAGCATGACGAGCTCGTTGTCCTTGAACTTGGTCACTCCGTCCTCGGCGCCGTAGATGTCGGTGACGGCGTCGCGCAGCTCCTTGGCCTGGCCGCTCTCGTGGAACGCCTGCAGCGCATCGTTGATGATCCGGCCGAGGCCGCGGCACGCCCAGCCCAGATGCGTCTCCAGGATCTGCCCGACGTTCATGCGGCTCGGCACGCCCAGCGGGTTCAGCACGACATCGACATGGGTGCCGTCCTCCAGGTAGGGCATGTCCTCGATCGGAACGATCTGTGACACCACGCCCTTGTTGCCATGGCGCCCGGCCATCTTGTCGCCCGGCTGGATCTTGCGCTTCACGGCCACGAAGACCTTGACCATCTTCATGACACCGGGCGGCAGCTCGTCGCCGCGCTGCAGCTTGTCGACCTTGTCCTCGAAGCGACCCTTCAGGCTCTTCTTGGCGTCCTCGTACTGCTTGCCGATCGCCTCGACCTCGGCCATGGCGGCTTCGTCGGTGAGGCCGATCTCCCACCACTGGCTGCGCGGAACGTCGGACAGGATCTCATCGCTGACGATGGTCCCCTTGCGGGCGTTCTTGGGGCCCTTGGCGGCCTCCTTGCCGAGGAGAGCGGTCTTGAGGCGCGCATACACGTTGCGATCGAGGATCTGCATCTCATCCTCGCGGTCCTTGGCGAGACGCTCGATCTCCTCGCGCTCGATCGCCATGGCGCGCTCGTCCTTCTCCACGCCGTGGCGGTTGAAGACGCGCACCTCGACGACCGTGCCGTTGACGCCCGGCGGCAGGCGCAGCGACGTGTCGCGCACGTCGGAGGCCTTCTCGCCGAAGATGGCGCGCAAGAGCTTCTCCTCCGGCGTCATCGGGCTCTCGCCCTTGGGCGTGATCTTGCCCACCAGGATATCGCCCGGGTTCACCTCGGCGCCGATGTAGACGATGCCGGCCTCGTCGAGGTTCTTGAGCGCCTCCTCCGACACGTTCGGAATGTCGCGCGTGATCTCCTCGGGGCCGAGCTTGGTGTCGCGCGCCATCACCTCGAACTCCTCGATGTGGATCGAGGTGAAGATGTCGTCGAACACGACCCGCTCGGAGAGGAGGATGGAGTCCTCGAAGTTGTAGCCCATCCACGGCATGAACGCGACGAGCACGTTCTTGCCGAGCGCCAGGTCGCCCAGGTCGGTCGAAGGACCGTCGGCGATGATCTCGCCGACCCTGACGCGGTCGCCCACGGTCACCAGCGGACGCTGGTTGATGCAGGTGTTCTGGTTCGAGCGCTGGAACTTCCTGAGCCGATAGATGTCGACGCCGGGCTTGGACGGGTCGGTCTCCTCGGTGGCGCGGATGACGATGCGGGTGGCGTCCACCTGGTCGATGACGCCGGTGCGGCGGGCGGCGATGGCGGCGCCGAAGTCGCGGGCCACGACCTCCTCCATGCCGGTGCCGACCAGCGGTGCCTCGGCCTTGATGAGCGGCACCGCCTGACGCTGCATGTTGGAACCCATGAGGGCGCGGTTGGCGTCGTCGTTCTCGAGGAACGGGATGAGCGCCGCGGCCACGGACACCAGCTGCTTGGGCGACACGTCGATGTAGTCCACCTTGTCGGGGGACACGAGCAGCACGTCGCCCTGGTAGCGGCAGGTGATGAGATCCCCGGTCAGCTTGCCCTTGGCGTCGATCTCGGCGTTGGCCTGGGCGACGTGGTAGCGCGCCTCCTCCATCGCCGAGAGGTAGGCCACCTCGTCGGTCACCCTGCCGTGCGCGACCTTGCGGTACGGGCTCTCGATGAAGCCGTACTTGTTGACCCGCGCGAACGTGGCCAGCGAATTGATGAGGCCGATGTTGGGGCCTTCCGGCGTCTCGATCGGGCAGATGCGGCCGTAGTGCGTCGGGTGCACGTCGCGGACCTCGAAGCCGGCACGCTCGCGCGTGAGGCCGCCGGGACCAAGCGCCGAGAGCCGCCGCTTGTGCGTGATCTCCGACAGCGGGTTGGTCTGGTCCATGAACTGCGAGAGCTGGGACGAGCCGAAGAACTCGCGCACCGCTGCCGCCGCCGGCTTGGCGTTGATCAGGTCCTGCGGCATTACGGTGTCGATATCGACCGAGGACATGCGCTCCTTGATGGCGCGCTCCATGCGCAACAGGCCCAGGCGGTACTGGTTCTCCATCAGCTCGCCGACCGAGCGCACCCGGCGGTTGCCCAGGTTGTCGATGTCGTCGATCTCGCCCTTGCTGTCGCGCAGGTCGACCAGCGTCCTGATGACCGCGACGATGTCCTCGGTGCGCAGCGTGCGCACCGTGTCGTCGGCCTTGAGATCGAGGCGCATGTTCATCTTGACGCGGCCGACCGCGGAGAGGTCGTAGCGCTCCGGATCGAAGAACAGGAGGTTGAACAGCGTCATCGCTGCATCGATCGTCGGCGGCTCGCCCGGGCGCATGACCCGGTAGATGTCCATCAACAATTCCTGCTGACTGGAGTTCTTGTCGATCGCCAGGGTGTTGCGGATGAACGCGCCGGTGTTGACGTGGTCGATGTCGAGGATTGGGAACTCCTTGACCTTCGCCTCCTTGAAGGCCTCAAGGAGCTTGGGGTCGAGCTCGTCGCCGGCCTCGCCGTAGATCTGGCCGGTCTGCATGTTGACGATGTCCTCGGCCAGGTACCTGCCGGCGAGATCGGTAGTGTTGAAGAGAATCTCCTTCAGCCCCTCCTCCGCCAGCTCGCGCGCGCGCTTGATGGTGATCTTGTCGCCAGCCTTGACGACCACGTCGCCCGTCTTGGCGTTGATGAGATCGGCGGAGGGGGTGATGCCGCGCATCCGATCGGGCGTGAACGGCACCTTCCAGCCGAGCTTGGTGTCCTTCACCCGGATCGTGTTGTAGAACGTGCCCAGAATGTCTTCCTTGTCGAAGCCGAGCGCGTAGAGCAGGGTCGTCACGTGCAGCTTGCGGCGCCGGTCGATGCGCACAAAGACGATGTCCTTGGCGTCGAACTCGAAGTCGAGCCAGGAGCCGCGGTAGGGGATGATGCGGGCGGCGAACAGGTATTTGCCCGAGGCGTGGGTCTTGCCCTTGTCGTGGTCGAAGAACACGCCGGGCGAGCGGTGCATCTGGCTGACGATAACGCGCTCGGTGCCGTTGATGATGAAGGTGCCGTTGGGCGTCATGAACGGCATGTCGCCCATGTAGAACGTCCTGCTCCTTCACGTCCTTGACGGACTTGGCGCCGGTCTCCTCATTCACATCGAACACAATCAGGCGCAGCTTGACCTTCAGCGGCGCGGCATAGGTCATGTCGCGCTGCTGGCACTCGTCAACGTCGTATTTCGGCGGCTCGAACTCGTAGCGCTCGAAGTCGAGAGTGGCGCGCCCCGAGAAGTCCGAGATCGGAAATACCGACTTGAAGACCGCCTGCAGCCCCTGCTCCGGCCGGCCGCCCGGCGGCTCCTTGACCATCAGAAAGTCGTCATAGGAGCTCTTCTGCACCTCGATGAGGTTGGGCATCTCGGCGACCTCGCCGAGGGTGCCGAACGTCTTGCGGATGCGCCTGCGACCATTGTAGGATTCAGCCATTCTCGAGTACCTCGTCCTTCAAGGCGAAGGGAAGAATCTTGTACCTGCGGCGGCGCCCACCGAGCACGCCGGGGTTCCGCCGCAGGCGGTGTCGTTGCGGTGACGAACTGCCATCGTCTCCCGGCTTACTTGACCTCGACGACCGCGCCCTGGTCCTCGAGCTGCTTCTTCAGCTTGGCGGCCTCTTCCTTGGTCACGCCTTCCTTGATGGTCTTGCCGCCGGCCTCGACCAGCTCCTTGGCCTCCTTGATGCCGAGGCCCTGGATAATGGTTCGCACCTCCTTGATGACGGAGAGCTTCTTGTCCGCCGGCGCCGACTTGAGGATGACTGTGAACTCCGTCTGCTCCTCGGCTGCCGGTGCCGCCGCGCCCGTCGCCGCTGCCGGCGCAGCCGCGACCGCAGCCGCGGCCTTCACGCCCAGCTTGTCCTCCAGGTAGGTGATGAGAGCCGCGGTCTGCAGCAGTGTGAAGCCCGAGATCTCGTCTCCAACCTTGACGATCGCTGCATCGGTGGTCATTGCGCTAGTTCCTTCTGTCTGGTTCTGTCGGTTCGATCGGCGGCAACCGCCGCCAACTTGATTTTTCGCTCTAGCTCGCGTCAGGCGGCGGCTGGCGCCTCCTCCTTGGCGACCCTGGCTGCCAGGGTGCGCGCCAGCTTCGATCCCGGCTCGTTCATAGTGGCGAGCAGCTTGGCCGCCGGCGCCTGTAACAGGCCGAGAAGCTTGGCTCTGAGCTCGTCGAGCGAGGGCAGATCCGCCAAGGCCTGGACGCCGGCGCCATCGAGCCGGGTTTTGCCCATTGCGCCGCCCAGGATCACGAGCTTGTCGTTCTCCCTGGCGTACTTGATGGACACCTTGGCTGCAACGATCGGGTCCGGCGAATAGGCCAAGCAGGTCTGCCCCTCCAGCAGATCCGACACGGCCTCCACGTCAGTGCCCTGGAGGGCGAGCTTGGCCAGCCGGTTCTTGGTCACCTTGACGACCCCGCCCGCATCCTTCATGCGCTTGCGGAAATCGGTCATCTGGGCGACTGTCATGCCCTTGTAGTGGGCGACCACGATGACACCGCTGGTCTTCCACTGTTCGCTGAGCCTTTCAACGAGCTCGCGTTTCTGGGCTCTATCCACGTTTGCTCACTCCATCTTGCGGCCGGCGCCGAGAGACGCTCCAATCCGCGGGTTGCACCTTGCCGCTCATGCGAGCGGGCGTTCCAAGAAACCCGTCCATCCCTCGCGGCGATGCGAAGGTGCTGACCCCAGAGGCTCGAGCCGGCGCGGTTGACCCGCGGTCCCGCTCGTCTCCCGTCTCATGCAGGCCCTCGAGTGAGGTTTGAGCCGGACAGCTCCGGCACCGGCAATCTCGGACAGGTTGGGAAGACACCGCAGTGTGCTTCCTCAAGGCCGGGCGAATGCCCGATTCAGTCTGTCTGTTTCTCCTGCACCCCCTTAAGCTGAAGCGGCGACGCTCGCCGCGTCGACCTTGACGCCCACGCCCTGGGACGAGCTGAGCGAGATCTTGTTGAGGTAGTTGCCCTTCGCACCCGGAGGCTTGGCACGCACCACGGCATCCACGAACGCCTTGATGTTCTCGACGAGCTGTTGCTCCGAGAAGCTCGCCTTGCCGACGCCGGCCTGCACGATGCCGGCCTTCTCCACGCGAAACTCGACGGCACCGCCCTTGGCAGCCTTCACCGCCGAGGTCACGTCCATGGTCACCGTGCCGACGCGCGGGTTGGGCATCAGGCCGCGGGGCCCGAGCACCTTACCGAGCCGGCCCACCAGGCCCATCAGGTCGGGCGTGGCGATGCAGCGGTCGAAGTTGATGGTGCCGCCCTGCACCTGCTCGACCAGGTCCTCCGCGCCCACCACGTCGGCGCCGGCGGCCTTGGCTTCCTCCGCTTTCGGCCCCCTGGCAAACACGGCGACCCTCAAGGTGCGCCCCGAGCCGTTGGGCAGCGCGCACACACCGCGCACCATCTGGTCGGCGTGCTTGGGATCCACGCCGAGATTCATGGCAACCTCCACGGTCTCGTCGAACTTCGCCTTGGCGCGCTGCTTGACGACTTTCACCGCCTCCGGGAGCGGATAGAACTTCTCCCGATCGACGCCCTCGCGCGCGGCCTTCAGACGCTTGCCTACGTTGCTCATGCCTTCACTCCACAACCCGCAGTCCCATCGAGCGCGCCGTGCCAGCAATGGTCTTGGCAGCCGCCTCGACGTTGTCCGTGTTCATGTCCTTGAGCTTCGTCTTCGCGATATCGCGGAGCTGGGCCATGGTGATCTGGCCGACGACATCGCGGCCGGCCGACTTGGACCCCGATCCCGGCTTGCCGCTCGCTTTCATGCCGGCCGCCTTCTTGATGAGGTAGGTCGCCGGCGGCGTGCGCATCTCGAACGCGAAGGTCCGGTCTGAGAACACCGTGATCTTCACAGGGATCGGGGCGCCTGCCTCCAAATCCTTGGTCTTGGCGTTGAACTGCTTGCAGAACTCCATGATGTTGAGGCCGCGCTGGCCCAGCGCCGGACCGATCGGGGGCGAGGGGTTGGCTTGCCCTGCAGGCACCTGCAAGTTGATGTAACCGTCAATTCTCTTGGCCATCGGCTCCCCGACTTTTCCTTCTCAACCAAGCCCGCCGAACCGCTGATCGGCGGGTTACCGCCCGGCGGGGCCTAACCCACCCTACGGCTCGCTGCGGCTCGCCTTGATACCTCTCATACGACCTTCTCGACCTGCCCGAACTCGAGCTCCACCGGTGTCGGCCGGCCGAAGATCAGGACGCCCACCTTGACGCGCGAGCGCTCCTCGTCGACCTCCTCCACCTGCCCCTCGAACGATGCGAAGGGACCGTCGGCCACCCGCACCTTTTCGCCGATCTCGAAGGTGATCATCGGCTTCGGCCGCTCCACCCCTTCCTTGACCTGGTAGAGGATGCGCTTAGCCTCGTCCTCGCTGATCGGCGTCGCCTTGTTGTCGGCCCCCAAAAAGCCCGTCACCTTGGGTGTGTTCTTGATCAGGTGATAGGCAGCGTCCGTCATGGCCATCTTGACCAGGACGTAGCCCGGAAAAAACTTCCGCTCCGCCTGCACCTTGCGCCCGCGCCGCACCTCGACCACGTCCTCGGTCGGCACCAGCACCTCCTCGAAGAGATCGGAGAGACCGGCGGCCTTGGCGCGGTCCTTGATCGCCTCGGCCACCTTGCGCTCGAAATTCGAGTAGGCGTGCACGATGTACCAGCGCTTCTCCATAGGCTCAGGCCTCTTGCCCTCGCTGACCAAACCGCTCATCATTGTTCGTCAGCCGGCCTGGGAGCCGGAGCCGATCAGGAACCGGATGACGGTGGCGATGATCTGATCGGCGACCAGGAAGAACACTGCGGTCAGCGCCACCATCAGAAGCACCATGGCCGTCGTGATCCAGACCTCCTTCCAGGTCGGCCACGTGACCTTGGAGACTTCCTGCCGGACCTCTTGGATAAAGGTGAGAGGATTCTTCATCTGCCCATGATCGTTCGGCCGTGTCGACTTGGACTGCCCGGCCGACCGCTCCTTGATTTTGTACTTCGCTTCAGCTCAGTGGCCCTTGCCCCTTGGAAGGACGGGCCTGTGCCCAAAGGTGCAGCAATGACTGGCAGGGGCGGAGGGTCTCGAACCCCCAGCCTTCGGTTTTGGAGACCGACGCTCTACCAATTGAGCTACACCCCTTGAGCCCCAGGCCGACCCGCGCGGGAGGCCTACATAACCTAGTTCGACAGACTTGTCACATTTTTTTCTTGACAAGATCGTCACTTGTGGGGTTGCCGCCCCAATGGGCTACACCCTGCAGCCATTTCCCGCATATTTTCCAGTAGCATCCCGCCTCCTGCTGCCGCCCGGTTGGATGATCGATTCGGGTTTTATCCACTACTCGATGATGCTGGTGACGACCCCGGCACCGACGGTGCGGCCGCCCTCGCGGATGGCGAAGCGAAGCTTCTCCTCCATCGCGATCGGCGTGATCAGCTCAATCGTCACCGCCACGTTGTCGCCAGGCATCACCATCTCCGTCCCCTCCGGCAGCGACACCACACCCGTCACGTCCGTCGTGCGGAAGTAGAACTGCGGCCGGTAGTTCGTAAAGAACGGCGTGTGCCGACCCCCCTCCTCCTTGGTCAGGATGTAGGCCTCCGCCTTGAACTTCTTGTGCGGCTTGATCGACCCCGGCTTGCACAATACCTGCCCACGCTCAACCGCATCCTTGTCGATGCCGCGCAACAGGCAGCCGACGTTGTCCCCCGCAACCCCAGAGTCCAGGAGCTTGCGGAACATCTCGACGCCCGTCACCACGCACTTCTGCGTGTCCTTCAGGCCGACGATCTCCACCTCCTCGCCAACCTTCACCTTGCCGCGCTCGATCCGCCCCGTCACAACCGTGCCGCGGCCCGAGATCGAGAACACGTCCTCGATCGGCATCAGAAACGGCAGGTCGGTCGGACGCTCGGGCAGCGGGATGTAGGTGTCGATCGCATCGAACAGCTTCACGATCGCCTCATCCGCCAGAGGCCCCTTCTCCCCGTTCAGAGCCTGGATCGCAGCCCCGCGGATCACCGGAATGTCGTCGCCGGGGAACTGGTACTTCACCAGAAGCTCGCGAACCTCCATCTCAACCAGGTCCAGAAGCTCAAGGTCGTCAACCACGTCGCACTTGTTCAAGAACACAACGATGTAGGGAACACCAACCTGCCGCGCCAGAAGAATGTGCTCCCGCGTCTGCGGCATCGGACCGTCAACCGCCGACACCACCAGGATCGCCCCGTCCATCTGCGCTGCCCCCGTGATCATGTTCTTCACGTAGTCCGCATGCCCGGGGCAGTCCACGTGCGCGTAGTGGCGCTTGTCCGTCGAATACTCAACGTGGCTCGTCGCAATCGTCAAAATCTTGGTCGGGTCGCGACGGCCCTGGCTCTCCGACGCCTTCGCTACCTGGTCATAGCTCACCGCCGTCTGCGTCCAGCCCTTGTCCGCAGACACCTTCGTCATCGCCGCCGTCAGCGTCGTCTTGCCGTGATCAACGTGCCCAATCGTCCCGACGTTGCAGTGCGGCTTCGTCCGCTCGAATTTCGCCTTCGCCATGGCGGTCCTCAGTGGTCTCAGTGATCGGCTAGTCAATGATGGCGGCGGCCGTTGCCCGAGTGCAATCGATTACGTCTCTCGGCCCGGAGCCCTTGCAGCGCACCCTCTCCCCCTTCTGGAGCGGGTGAAGGGAATCGAACCCTCGTCATCAGCTTGGAAGGCTGTTGCTCTACCATTGAGCTACACCCGCGTGCCAGGTTTCAGGTTTCAGGTTCAGGTTGCAGGAGACCCTGAATCTTGAACGCGTTTTCCTTAGCCAGACCCTGAAAACCTGATACCTGAAGCCTGGTGGAGGGGGCTGGATTCGAACCAGCGTAGGCGTAGCCAACGGATTTACAGTCCGTCCCCTTTAGCCACTCGGGCACCCCTCCAGGACAAGGAACAGGGTCAGACCCCTCGCTTCTCGCCGTTGCTCTGCGCCGCACCGATGGAAGCGAGGTCTGACCCTGCTGGCCAAACAAAATCGCCCCGCCGTCGCCAGCAGGGACCATGGTCAGGGTTTATGGTGATTGAGCCCGCCAAAGTCAATAGCAGCGCCCATCTCGACAAGCTGCTTGCGACTCGTGGGCGTACCGCGGAAACAAGGCCAGATGCAACACGCAACGTTGTATGTCGGCTGGCCGACATTCTTGCCGCATAGACCGCCGCTGCCCGGCCAAAACCCCATCTCAGAAGGATCGAGCCCAGGATGCGCCGCCCGCACTCATCACGACCCCCGCGGCCCGACGCCTCTCGGCAGCAACGGCCGGGCGCTGGCGAGCACTGCCTCATCTTCGGCATCCACGCCGTCGGGGCCGTTCTGGGCAACCCGCGGCGGACCATTCGCAAGCTGCTCCTGACCGACAACGCCGAGCGCCGGCTGCAGGCGACCCTCGCCGGGCGCCAGGTCGCGCGCGAGCGCGTGCTGCCCAGGGACCTGGAGCGGCGCCTGGGCCCCGATGCCGTGCATCAAGGGGCTCTCGTCGAGACAGAGCCGCTGACCGAGCCGGAGCTGGCGGAGCTGGCCGCCGCCGCCGCCAGCCGGCCGCTCCTGGTGCTCGACCAGATCACCGACCCGCACAATGTGGGCGCCATCCTGCGCTCGGCGGCGGTGCTCGGCGCGGGCGGCCTCGTCATGACGCGCCGCCATAGCCCGCCCCTCGACGGCGCGCTCGCCAAGTCGGCGTCCGGCGCCCTGGAGCACGTGCCGGTGGCTCTGGTGCCGAACCTGGCCAGGGCGATCGCCGAGCTCAGGGCCCTGGGCGTCACCGTGATCGGGCTCGACGGCGGGGCCAGCGAGCGCGTCGAGAAGATGGCCTGGCCAGCCGGCGCAGCACTGGTGCTCGGCGCCGAGGGCAAGGGCCTGCGGCAGCTGACCCGGGAGAGCTGCGACCAGCTCGCCCGCATCTCCACCGACGGGCCGCTTGCCAGCCTCAACGTCTCCAACGCCGCGGCCGTTGCCCTGCACTGGGCAGCCGCGCACCGGCAAGGCCTGCTCGGCCCAAGACGCTAATTAGTCGCTTGTCATCCCGGAATTGCGCCCCGGATCAAGGGGCAGGCTCCGCGCAATATCCGGGAGGGCGTGGAGCCCGGACTCTGGTCCCCGGGACTCTGGGTACCGGCTCTCGCGCTGACGCGCGAGGCCGGCCTGACAGATGAACACGCAGGCATGCAAAATGGCGCCGCGGGTCGTGCGGCGCCATTGGACCTGGCGGAAGCTTGGAGGCAGAGCCGCCCGGGATCAGTCGCAGATCTGGGCGCGCCAGCAGCGGTACTCCCCGCCGCGGCACACGCGCTCGCCGTAGCTGGTGATCCAGCACCGGCGGCCGACGTAGCCGCACTCACGCGGACCCGGATAGCACGCCGGACCGTCGTAGTAACGTGGCCCCGCGTAGGCGCCGGCGATGCCGAGGCCGAGAATGGTGCCGATCACAATGCCCGCGCCAACGCCGCCGCCCCGACGGCGTGCTTCGGCGTCCTGGCTCGTGGCGGCCACGATGCCGAGCACCAGGGTCAACGCCAGCGCACTCTGCATAAGCTTTTTCAGCATGGGTTCGTCCTCCAGCGAACGCCGCCGAGCACGACAGCCCAGCGGCTCGTGTGATTGCGGTGGGAAAAGATCGATAGCATCGGCAGAACGCTGAGAAGCAACGACTCCCGTCGCACAATCAATGGGTTGGCATGCAATTGTGGCATCAACGCGTCACCACCTCCACGGGCGGCAACAGCTGTCGTCCGACCTTCCCCACAGCGGATAGCCCCAACCCGGATGGTAGCGATAGCGCGGTGCCGTAGGGCAGGTAGCGATAGCGGTAGCGCATGTAGGCCCGCGGCACCCAGTAGTTCGAGGCGTAGTAGGGATAGTAGCGCGGTTGCCGGTAGTACCAGGAGCGTGCGTCGTAGCGATAGACGCGGCCCTTGCGATCGAGGGGCGAGTAGATGCCGAAGCCGTCCGGGTTCTCGTCTCTGCCGGCCGCCGCGGCCGTGCCGCACGCCAGGCTCGCCGATGCGACGAGCAGAC
Source organism: uncultured Alphaproteobacteria bacterium (assembly GCA_963758625.1). Classification (GTDB taxonomy): domain Bacteria; phylum Pseudomonadota; class Alphaproteobacteria; order Rhizobiales; family Hyphomicrobiaceae; genus AWTP1-13. The sequence continues at coordinate 210,458 of CAVWWJ010000005.1, forward strand.
CGGTCAACACCACGCCACGCACGCGCATAGGGCTTCCTCCCGCCAGCGACACGCTGTCCTTCGCAGGGGAGAAAACCTCAGATTGACTAAGATCGGCTTAACCGCTTGGCCCTACGTGGACCGCGCGAGCGCACTTTCCTCCGCGGGCTCTCTGCGCGCCTCTAGCGCCGGCCGACAACCGCGCGAATGCGGTGGAACATGCGTCTCGAGCGGAGGCGGCGGGCGCGCCAGATGGCATAACCGAAGCTCGCCGACGCCATCAGGAAGGCCGCCAGTGCGACCTGGAAGGCTGGTGAGAGGCGATGGGTGTGGCTGGCCGCGATGGTCCCGGAGGCGATGCCAATGGAGGCGGCAAAGAAGAAGGCGGTGGCAATCTCGGCCGGCAGATCGAGCAGGGTGCGCAAGGGCATGCTCCTGGAGCGGGCGACGCATACGAGGCAGGGGACACTAGGTGATTTGCACGCGCCCGGGGAAGGCTGCGCCGCCCGGATCGGTCAAGGCGGTGCTAACAGGTGCCCCGTTTTGCTACGGCGATGTTTTGCAGGTAGCCTTCGGGGCAACGGGGGCAAGGTTTCGACGGTGTCGAGCGTGCCGTCGACATCGGCCGGGTGCGTGAATTCCTGGTGAGTTCAACTGAGTGAGCCCTGAACCACATGACCAAGACGCCTGGTGACTGCGGGGACATGACCGAGGTGCGCACCGAGATCGACCGCATCGACGGCGCGCTCGTCGACCTCGTAGCCGAGCGCTTCGGCTATGTTGAGCGCGCCTGGCAGCTCAAGCTGGAGGCGAGCCAGGCGGCCAACGTGCCCTGGCGCAACCAGCAGGTGATCGACAAGGTGCGGGCGCGGGCCCAGGAGAAGGGGGTGCCGCCCGACCTGTGCGAGGCCCTGTGGCGCCAGATGATCGGCTGGTTCATCCAGTACGAGGAGGAAAAGCTGCGCGACCGGCTGGAAGGCAGGCCTGGCGCCGCAGAGCCGTGATCTGTCGGCCTATGGGGTGATGGAGAGGATACGGCTGTCCCGCGACCTGCGCAGCATGTTGGCGACCTCGCCGTTGCCATCGTCGACGCCGAGCCGCGCCAGCAGGGCGGCGACCTCGTCCTCGGGATAGACGCCGGCCGAGCTGCGGCCTTGCTGGTAGACCTGCCGGAACCGGTTCATCGCCTCCTCGCTCCCCACCTCGTCCTTCGACACCAGCCCTCCCGGCAGCGCGAACAGCGTGAAAAGCGAGCAGAAGTGGTTCTTCGAGTTCGATACGCCGAGCATGACGCCGTGCAGCGCCTCCGGCGGCCGCCCGGCGCGGGCGTTGCGGTAGAGTGCGGCAGCCTCGCGACGGAAGTAGATCGATGCCAGCAGGTTGCGCCGCTGGCCGTCGTCGCGGCCCGAGAGCACGATGCGGTCGTCCTGAATGAGCACGATGCCCTCGATATTGATGGCCTGGCGTCCGGTGCCGCGCTGGTGCAGCTTGAACAGCGGATGGTGGTGCCCCGCCTGCACGTACTCCGGGACGACGTTTAAGAGGGACACGGAGACGCCGTACTGGAGTTGCGGACTGCCGTCCGCGCCGGGCCTCGTGACAGTCTCGTTCGATGGCCGCACCAGGACCGACAAGCCTTGGATTCTGGGAAACCCATTGGGGTCGCTGCGGTTGGGATCATTGTCGACGGCATACCCCGAGCGCCGCCCGACACTAACGCGGTCCCGCACGACCTCCGCCCCTTCCTGAGGAGGTGCCCCCGAGGCAGGATTGGAAGCTCCGACCCTCGGCTCGGCCGGGCAGACCTCGTTCAGCGGCCCGTCCTCGAGGACCTCCTGTAGCAGCGACCGCAGATATCGGGGGTACGGCGCTTCTTCTCGGGCCACGCCCACAAGCCACGCGCCGTACATCTCGAACAGGCGCCGTTCCGTGTCGCGATTGGCGGCAGGTTTCTTGAGGTCAGAGCTCACCGTCGACCGGTTTCGGTTGATGGCCTTGGCGATCGCCGCGTGCCGCAGGCCATGGAGCTTCTGAAACCACAAAATCAGCAGCTTCAGGGCCTCCCATCCCGCCGGAGAGTATGGCTTGAGTTCCCCCATTGTCCGCCTCGGCGCAACATCCTTCGGGACTAAGCAACGCTTAGCGCAATGGTTGCATCTGTATTGCCCACAACAGCACAAATGAGGTCGACAAACAACAACTGACGTTTAGGACGACATATGTTGTGCCCCACGTGGCGCGCAGCATACGGCGAGCATCGATGATGCCCAGACAGCCGCACAGCTGTCGTCCAAGAGCGCAGGGTATGTGTGTTGCACGGCCTGCTGTCGGATAGCAGGCGACGCGCCCCAGTTCCTCAAAGCGGCTGCAGCGCGGCAACGGCAATTGCCCGGGCACGCACGCTCGAGCCAATGGTCGGGCCAACAAACTAAAAGAGGAGCGCGATCTTCGGACGGGTGCGACTTCGATTTCGGGAAAGATGACAACGTTTCAGATGTCGGATTTGTTGCGCGCAGAGGGGTGCTCATTCAACCTGAGATTGACCCAACGGCGATGCCGGCAAGCGAGATTGCGAGGGCAATGAATAGCGAGAAAGCGATGGAGCGCCAGTAACATGACGAGTTCGCAACGCCCGATGTATGCCGTCACTATTTCAACTGGCGTCCCCAGCGACGCCGGCGAGCAGCGGACCAGGAAAAGTGTGCTCGGCTGGCTCCGCAGGCAGCGGGAGGAGGACCCGATCGCCCGGGCTGCGCACCAGGCCCTGAAGGCGAAGGATCGGGACGTGGACGTGATTGCCGCGCTGAGCAAGGCCAAGCGCAACACGTTCGTCGAGCGGGTCGCGCTCCTGCAACCCCTCGAGCAGCTGCCGGCCTCCGTTCAGCTGCCGAGCTTCGCGGCCAACGCGGAGCGGGCCCTGCCGTCGATGTGGCTCCTGAACTCGCATAGCGCCAACCGGGCGCAGATGCGTGCCGGCTCCGGGTTCGAGGGAATGTTCGTCGCCCTGTTCGAGACCGGCTACAGCAGCCTGGATGCAGCCTCGCGCCTGCTGCTTCAGCAGCTCGAGGAGGAGGGCTTCAAGACCGGTCCGACGCCGCGCTGCATCGTGGACGAGATCGAGGCCAAGGCGTCCGCCCTGGTGTCGGCGCGCCACTCCTGGCGCCGCGACCTCAAGATCGCCTTTGCGCCGCCCGAGCCTCGCGCAGAACCTGGCCGCCGAGCAAATCCAGATCGAACAGTGGCTGGCCGAGTTCGCGGCCGAGCACGACGGCGACGAGGCCGCCTACTGGCAGAGCGTGATCGAGGGGCTCGAGCGGATGCGTGTGACGGCTACCGGCTCCGCACTGTGGCTGTGCAAAGCGATCCTCGACGAGGTGACGCGGCGGGTGAAGTCGGTGAGCGCCACGGTCGGATCCAAGGGTGTTGGCTACAAGGTGGAGTTTCGCGCTCCCGACAACGACAACAACGAGGGGACGCGGCGGTCGGCGTGAGCGCATTGCGCGGACCGTACGCACACGGGCTCACCACCGCCGGCAAATTCCCTCAGCTCGGGCCGACTAATTAGGGCCTGCACCATGCCGGTGGAGACCCCTGGCCGAATGGGAGGAGGCTGAGGCGCTCGCCTACGCGCGCTGTGCCGCCTGCGCGCATCCTGCCATCGATCTTATCACTTTCTCCAGTTCCCTGGAATCAGTGCGCGCTGCGCGCCATTGGTGCTCCGCGCCGATCGCGGTCGTTCCCAATGCGATTGCGGTCCCGGCGCCGCATCAGGCAAGCGACCGGCCTCGCATGGTCTTCGTTGGAACTCTCGGTTACCTCCCAAAGCGGGACGCCGCGGTCTGGGCGCTGCACGCGATCTGGCCGCGCATTCGCGCGCGCTGCCCGGATGCCACGCTCAGTCTCGTAGGCCGGAACGCCGGCCCTGGGGTGCGGCGCATGGCGCGGCAACGAGGCGTCAGGCTTCTTGCTGGCGTGGAAGACGTGGACAGCGTCTATCGCGAGTGCGCATTGGCGATTGCCGCCCCTGCGCGCCGGCGGCGGCACGCGTATCAAGATCATAGAGGCGGGCGCGCGCGCTGCCCTGCGTCTCGACCACCGTCGGCGCCGAAGGGTTTTCCGCAAACGTGGGCGCGGGATTCGCCCTGGGTTCGCCCTGGCCGATCGGGCTGAGTTGTTTGCCGAAGCCTGCGTCGAGCGCCTGCGCTCGCGCTCCCTTCGACGCGTGGAGCCGCAATCGGCGAGGGCGAGATTGGGGGAGACCGCAGATGTCCGAGAAATCCGTTTCCGACAGCCGGTACGCCAAGACGCGGCGCACCTCCGGCTATCGAGGCCCGACGCCAATGTAACGGCAACGACCACGACGTTACCAGCCACGTAGCCCGATCATCCAAGGGTGATCCGGCACGCCAGAGCACGGCGAAGCCACGAGGGCATGCGCCGTGTTGCGCGCGCCCCAATCACCATCTCACATAACCGGCAGAACGGTTCCCTCGACGTTTTCGCAAGCAATGCCTTGAAGCGAGCGCTCAGGCCGACCTGCCGCCACGCCAAGTATTTCCGATATGCCGCATCGTCCTTGTCCAGATGGATCAGAAATTCCGCCAATGCGCGGGGACCGGAGAACGTGGTGGCATCGATAAAGGAGTTGTCGCCGGGAGAAAAAATCTCAGCGTTGGGAGCGCCGCGGTAGACCGGTACCGAGCCGCTGATGAGCGGATCGAAGAGCTTTTCCGTTACGTAGTCCTCCGCTATCGAGTTTTCGAACCCGAGGCAGAACTTGTAGGACCGGATCAGCGCGAGCTTGGTTTCCCGTCCCCTGTCCGGAATTTCCAGCTGCCGGTTGTTCAAGAACCTGCCGTAGGAATCAACCTTCAGATGGGCCATGAGCTCGAGCGCGAACTTATTGCGGCCGCTGCGGTCGTAGGGTGTCGACTGGAGCATCACTGCGGGTGCGCTGGCAGTCTTCGGCGAGACCGGGCGGGTGAGCGCTCGCTCGAAGACTTCCGCCTCCGGAATATATGGACACCAAATGTCGGCCGATTGCTCGTAGGTCATGCGGATCTCGAAATTCCGCATGAATGAGGGATCGGCGAGCGCAGGATAGCTTATATGGCTTTCCATGGACCAGGCGACCCACAACTGACCTGGGTACTTTCTGACTTTGCGAACCCTGCCCAGTGACGGGACGTGGAATACTACAGCGGCAGCCGCATTCAGCTTGCTTCGATCGGTCGTGAACCGGCAGCTCCAACCATCGAGAGCAGCTGCATCAATGGGCTCATCGAAGAAGCTATTGAAGAAGAGTATCAGCGGCGCTCCTTCACGACTCTGGCTCGCCTGCGACGACATTGAGAGTGCGCGGACCATCGTATTGTCTCCGGAATTCCACTCACGCCCCTGCATGCTATCCGCGGCAACTTTGGGTCATGCCCAGTACGGCTCTCGCTGAGCACGAAGCGGCCGTTCAGCGCCTTGAACCGGACACGTAGGTAGTTGAGTGCGCGCCCTAATTGCCCGGGCGGCCGGTCTTCTTGGGGCGGCCGTGGCGGTGCTTTTTCTTCTCGCGCTCGTCGGGAATGTCGATGGTCTTGACTGGTGGCTCGAGGGGCGGCGGCTTGCCGGCGACGGGAAGGCCGCGCTCGGCGTGGGGGCCCATCTCGTCCAGGGTGGGCTTGTGCGGCCCGCGTACCTTCTCGCCGTAGGCGCCGGCCTTGGCGCGGGGGTCGACCATCGGCGAGCGTGGAGCAAGCTCCTGCCCCTCACCCCCACCCTCTCCCCGCAAGCGGGGAGAGGGAGAGTCGCGCGCCGGGACCGGGCGGTTGGCGGCGGAGCCCATCTCGTCGAGCGTCGGCTTGCGCGCGCGGGTGCCGGGGACGGTGGTGCTCTGGGCGTAGGTGGGCTGCACCGGCTGGTACTCGCGCTGGATGCGGGATGTCGGGGTCAGACCCTGCTCCCCGGCGAAGGCCGGGGCTGACCCCATGCTCCGACCGCCGGTTGTGCCCTGGGGTCAGACCCGCAGGGTCTGACCCCTTCCGCGGCGCCTTCCCATACTTCCGCTCGCCCGCGTACGCGCCGGCGCGCTCCTCCACGTCGGCCTGGCGCGCCAGCGGATCGTCGGCGACGGCGAGCTCGGTCTCGCGCAGGCGCTTGATCTCGTCGCGCAGGCGGGCGGCGGTCTCGAACTCCAGGTCGGCGGCGGCCTTCGAGCATCCTCTTCTCCAGGCCGGCGATCACGGCCTCGAGGTTGTGGCCGACGAGCGGCGGCGCCCGCCTCGGCGAGGCCGGTGTCGACCGTCACGTGGTCCTGCTCGTAGACGCGCGGACAGCACGTCGGCGATGGACTTGCGCACGCTCTCCGGCGTGATGCCGTTGGCCTCGTTCCAGGCCTGCTGCTTCTCGCGCCGGCGGTCGGTCTCGGCGATGGCGCGCTCCATCGAGCCGGTCATCTGGTCGGCATAGAGCAGCACGCGGCCGTCGACGTTGCGGGCGGCGCGGCCGATGGTCTGGATCAGCGAGGTCTCGCTCCGCAGGAAGCCCTCCTTGTCGGCGTCGAGGATGGCGACCAGGGCGCACTCGGGGATGTCGAGGCCCTCGCGCAGCAGGTTGATGCCGATCAGCACGTCGAAGGCGCCGAGGCGCAGGTCGCGGATGATCTCGATGCGCTCCAGGGTCTCGATGTCGGAGTGCATGTAGCGCACGCGGATGCCCTGCTCGTGCATGTACTCGGTGAGGTCCTCGGCCATGCGCTTGGTGAGCACGGTGACCAGCGTGCGGTAGCCCTTGCGCGCGACCTGCCGCACCTCGTCGATGAGGTCGTCGACCTGGGTGCGGGCCGGGCGCACCTCGACCACCGGGTCGATGAGGCCGGTGGGGCGGATCACCTGCTCGGCGAAGGTGCCGCCGGTCTGCTCCAGCTCCCAGCTGCCGGGCGTGGCCGAGACGTACGTCGTCTGCGGGCGCATGGCGTCCCATTCCTCGAAGCGGAGCGGGCGGTTGTCCATGCAGGAGGGCAGGCGGAAGCCGTACTCGGCGAGCGTGGCCTTGCGCCGGTAGTCGCCGCGGAACATGCCGCCGATCTGCGGCACCGTGACGTGGCTCTCGTCGACGAACACGAGGGCGTTGTCGGGCAGGTACTCGAACAGGGTGGGCGGCGGCTCGCCGGGGTTGCGGCCGGTCAGATAGCGCGAGTAGTTCTCGATGCCGGCGCAGGAGCCGGTCGCCTCCATCATCTCCATGTCGAAGATGGTGCGCTGCTCCAGGCGCTGCGCCTCCAGCAGGCGGCCGGAGTCGTAAAGCTCGTCGAGGCGCTGCTTCAGCTCCGCCTTGATGGACTTGATGGCCTGCTGCAGCGTCGGCTTGGGCGTGACGTAGTGCGAGTTGGAGTAGACCTTGACCAGCTTCAGCTCGTCGGTCTTTTGCCCCGTGAGCGGGTCGAACTCGGTGATGCTCTCCACCTCGTCGCCGAACAGCGAGATGCGCCAGGCGCGGTCCTCCAAGTGGGCCGGGAACAGCTCCACCGTGTCGCCGCGCACGCGGAAGGTGCCGCGCGTGAAGTTCTGGTCGCTGCGGCGGTAGTGCAGCGCCACCAGGTCGGCCAGCAGCTGGCGCTGCGGGATGGTCTCGCCCACCTGCACGGTGAAGGTCATGGCCGTGTAGGTCTCGACCGAGCCGATGCCGTAGATGCACGACACGCTGGCGACGATGATCACGTCGTCGCGCTCCAGGAGCGAGCGCGTGGCGGCGTGGCGCATGCGGTCGATCTGCTCGTTAACGGAGGATTCCTTCTCGATGTAGGTGTCGGTGCGCGGCACGTAGGCTTCGGGCTGGTAGTAGTCGTAGTAGGAGACGAAGTACTCGACCGCGTTGTCGGGGAAGAAGCTCTTGAACTCGCCGTAGAGCTGCGCCGCCAGCGTCTTGTTGGGGGCCAGGATCAGGGCCGGGCGCTGGGTGCGCGTCGATCACCTGCGCCATGGTGAAGGTCTTGCCCGAGCCGGTGACGCCGAGCAGCACCTGGTTGCGCTCGTGGCTGGCTCACGCCCGCCACCAGCTCGGCGATGGCGGTGGGCTGGTCGCCCCTGGGCTCGTACTCCGAGACGAGCTTGAAGCGCGATGCCGCCCTCGGACTTCTCCGGCCGCGGCGGCCGGTGCGGCGTGAACGCCGGCAGGCTGCCCGAGACCAGCGGATGCGCCGCGATCATCGGCTGCTGCTGCCAGCACCTGCCACGCCCGCTCCGACGCTCTGGTCCGGCTCGCGCCAGCAGCGCATTGAGCGACGCCGTCATGTCGTCGATGCTGCGCGACGGCGGCCCGGACTGGCGCAGCGCGGGGAGTGTGGATCGCCGCCCTTGCCGCGAGCTCTGCGCGGATTCCCCTCCCCCCTGGGGGGCGGATTCCCCTCCCCCTTGCGGGGAGGGGTTAGGGGTGGGGGAACCCCCCCCACCCTGTCCCTCCCCCGCATTTTGCGTGCGCGCCTCCGGCGCGACGGGGGAGGGGACGCCTGAAACGGTGTCGGCCACATGGGGCAGGAACGGCGCCTGCGATTCGGCGAAGCCTTGGGCCGAGCGCTTCGTCTCCGGCGTGCCGCTCATGCCTTCACGCGGCGGAGCTGGCGGCTTGCCCGACTTGCCGCGCGAGGGACGCGGCCGGGGCGTGTTGTCCTTGGGGGTGCGGGGCATGGGGGATATATGGCGCCATGCGACGGACGGGCAACCGCGAACCGGGTTGCCTCGACAGCCTCCTGACAGGCGCAGGCGTGGCCCCAAGAGGACCCGAGATGGCCGCGTCAATACCGCGTCGTGAGGTCCAGCAGCCACTCCGGCATGGCGCTGGTCAGGCGCGTCTCGATGACCTTGTCCAGGCCGGTCAGAACCAGCAGGCCCACCACCGCCAGCACCACCCCCATGGCCGGCTTCGCCACCGCGGAGAGCCGCTGCAGCCGGTCGCGGCGCCCGAGCACGGCCTGGCGCGAGCCGTAGGCCAGCGCCAGCAGCGGCGCGGCGGCGCCCAGGCCGAACACCGCCATGACGGCAGCCACCTGCAGCAGGCCCTCGCGTTGGGCGGCGAGGCCGATCGCCGCGCCGAGCGTCGGTCCGGTGCAGGGGACCCACACCACGCCGAGTGCCAGCCCGAGCAGCAGCTGGGCGCCGAGACCCGCCGCCGGCAGCCGCGGCAGCCAGCCGCCGGCCCAGCCCGTCACCGGACCCGTGGCCTCCGCAATCCGCGCCTGCAGGGCCGGCACCAGCAGCACGACGCCGAGTGCCAGCATCAGCCCCGCCCCGACCATGCGCACCACGCCCGCATCGACTCCCAGCCCGAGGCTCAGCGACGCCGTGAAGATGCCCATCCCGGCAAAGGACAACGACAAGCCGCCCGCCAGCGCCAGCGGCCCCAGCGCATGCTGCTGCAGGGCGCTCGCCAGCAGCACCGGCAGCAGGGGCAGCACGCACGGCGACAGCGTCGACAGCGCGCCCGCGGCAAAGCCGAGCGCCAGGCTGCCCAGCTCCATCGCCTCAGAAGCCCTTGCTCACCAGGTCGGCGATGCGCGAGGCATCGGCGTCGGAGACCAGCCGGCCCAGCTCCTTCGCCCCCTTGAACAGGATCAGCGTGGCCTGGCTGGTGACGCCGAACCGCTTCAGGGCGAGGGCATCACGATCCCGTGCACCCGGTCGGACGGCCTGCGAGGCTGCCTCGCCCGGCGCCTCACGCGCGCCTGGCGTTGATGAGGAAGCTGTCGAAGGCGTGCTCGGAGATCTGCAGCCAGTGCAGGTGATCGCGGCGAAAGGCGTTGACGGACTCCATCGCCTTCTTGAATTGGGCGTCCTTGGCGGCGACCTCGGCGAAATGCTCGTTGGTCGCCCGGTAGAACGCCTCCATCATCGGGCTGCGGGAACGGGCGGATCACCGCTCCGGCCGCAATCAGCCGCCTCAGTGCGGGTGGGTTCAGCCGAATCGTACTTGGCGAGCAGGTGGACCTGTGCCGCGTCGCAGGCCCTCGTCGACGACGGCCTGGTAGTGGTTGGGCAGCGCGTTCCACTTCTGCGAGATTGACGACGAGATGCACCATCCCGGCGCTTTCCCACCAGCATGGCCAGTAGTTGTAGCGCGCCACCTTGGCCAGCCCGATCTTCTCGTCGTCGTGCGGGCACAGGAACTCGGCGCCGTCGATGGCATTGCGCTCGAGCGCGCCGATGACGTCGGCGTGCGGCATGGTCGAAGGGCACTGCGCCGAGCCTGGCAGAAGATCGGACCGCCCATGCCGTTGATGCGAAAGCGCAGCGACTTGAGATCGTCGATGGTGTTGATCTCGCGCTTGAACCATCCGCCCATCTGCGCGCCGATGCTGCCGGCAGGAATGGCGTAGGTGCCGAGCCTCTGCAGCGCCGCGTTGACGATCCTGGCGCCGCCGCCGAACGTCCACCACGATTGCTGGTGCCGGGCGTTGAGGCCGAAGGGAAGGCCCGAGCCGAACCCCAGCGTCATGTCCTTGCGGTATGGAGGCTGAGCGGAGTGTGGGCGCATTCGACAGCGCCGCTGGCAACGACATCGAGGGCCTGCCGGCTGGTCGCCAGCTCGCCGGCGGAGTAGGCTTGGATCTGGAACTTGTTGTCGGTGGCCTCGGCCACGTAGCGGCACAGCATTTGGCCGGCACCGAACAGCGTGTCGTGCGATTTGGTGAAGCTCGATGTCATCCGCCACCGGATCTCGGGCGCGGACTGGGCGATGGCGGGGGCGGCAACCGCCGGAGCGGCGACGGCAGCGGCTGCGGTGCCCGCACGCAGGAACGCTCTACGGTGCACGAATCATTCCTCCCCACCCGATCCAAACCTTCGCAGTTTAGCTCATCCGAGGTGTCACGAACATGATATTCGCAACTTTGCGCGACGGCAGCCGGGACGGCTCAGCTGGCCGTGGTTTCGCGCGACCTGACCAGGGCGGTCGTGGCGAGAACCGTCGCGCCAGAGCTCAGGACGCTGCAGCGGCTTCTGGACGAGTGGCCCTCCGCACAAGCCGGTGGCGGCGCGCATATACGCGCAGCTGAACGAGGCGGCCGACGGCGGAGGCACGCCGCGCCTCGCCATTCTGCCGTTCAACGAGGCCGATTGTGCGGCACCGTTGCCCCGCGCCTACCAGTGGGCCGACGGCTCGGCCTACGTCAACCACGTGGAGCTGGTGCGCCGCGCGCGCGGCGCGGAGATGCCGGCGAGCTTCTGGAGCGATCCGCTGATGTACCAGGGCGGCTCGGACGCCTTTCTGGGCCCGCGCGATGCCATCGAGATGGCCGACGAGGGCTGGGGCATCGACCTGGAAGGGGAGCTCGCCGTCATCACCGGCGACGTGCCGATGGGCGCGAGCGCGGAGGAGGCGGCGGCGCAAATCCGCCTCATCATGCTGGTCAACGACGTGTCGCTGCGCAACCTGATCCCGGCGGAGCTGGCCAAGGGCTTCGGCTTCTTCCACGGCAAGCCCTCGACGGCATTCTCCGCCGTCGCGGTGACGCCCGGACGAACTTGGCGATGCCTGGCGCGACGGCAAGGTGCATCTGCCGCTGCTGGCCTGGGTCAACGGGCGGCTGCTGGGGCGGCCCAACGCCGGGGTCGACATGACGTTCTCCTTCCCGCAGCTGATCGCGCACGCGGCCAAGACGCGGCGGCTCGGCGCCGGCAGCATCGTCGGCTCTGGCACGGTCTCCAACAAGGGCGAGAGCGGGCCGGGCCGGCCGGTGGAGGAGGGCGGCGCGGGCTATACCTGCATTGCCGAGCTGCGTACGGTGGAAACGATCCTTGAGGGCAAGCCGAAGACGCCGTTCCTCAAGTTCGGCGACGTGGTGCGCCTGGAGATGCTGGATGAGGCGGGCCGCTCGATCTTCGGGGCGATCGAGCAGGGGGTTGTGAAGTACCAGCGGTGAAGGCGCACGACGCTGTCATCCCGGCATTGCTTGCACCGGCGAAGGCCGGTGTTGCCGGGATCTCGCCTCTTGCGCTCGGCGCCCGTTGAAAGCTGGATCGCGGGCACAAGCCCGCGATGACATGGGAGCTGCTTGCGCATGACGAAGACCTTCGCATCGACCGGCGATCTGGCCGACAAGGCCATCACCTTCAAGGAGATCGGGCGCGACCTCTACGCCTTCACCGCCGAGGGCGATCCCAACAGCGGCATCATCGTCGGCGACGACGGCGTCATCGTGGTCGATGCGCAGGCGACGCCGGCGCTGGCGGGCGAGGTGATCGCGCGGGTGCGCAAGATCACCGACAAGCCCATCAAGTACGTCGTGCTCTCGCACTACCACGCCGTGCGGGTGCTCGGCGCCTCCGCCTACGAGGCGCAGGAGATCATCGCGTCGCGAGACCTGCCGCGCCATGATCGCCGAGCGCGGCAAGGAGGACTGGGATTCCGAGTACGGCCGCTTCCCGCGCCTGTTCCGCGCCGCCGAGACCATCCCGGGGCTGACCTGGCCGACCCTCACCTTCGAGCGGCGCATGACGCTCTATCTGGGCAGGCGGCGGGTCGAGCTCATGCACATCGGCCGCGCGCATACCGCGGGCGACATCATCGCCTGGGTGCCCGACGCCAACGTCGTGTTCTCCGGCGACATCGTCGAATACAAGTCGGCCTGCTACTGCGGCGATGCGCATTTCACCGATTGGCCGGCGACGCTCGCGCGCCTCGACGCCTTCAAGGCCGACGCGCTGGTTCCGGGCCGCGGCGAGGCGCTGGTCGGGCAGGGATGGTGGCCGAGGGCATCGAGCTCGACGCGCGCAGTTCCTGCGCGACCTCTACGAGCCGGTGCAAGCGCGGGGTGGCGCGCGGCGCCTCGCTCAAGGAGTGCTTCGATGCGGCCAACGCGGCGATGCGTCCCAAGTACGGCAGCTGGCCGATCTTCGAGCATTGCCAGCCGTTCAACGTGTCGCGCGCCTAGGACGAGGCGCAGGGCATCGACACCCCGCGCGTCTGGACGGCCGAGCGCGACCGCGCCATGTGGGCGTCGCTGCAGGGATGAGGCCGCACATGTCGTCCGGCCCGCGCTGCGATGGCTGCTATGGGTGTGTCTTCTGGCCACCGCCGGTTTACAAGGCGCGACGAGCGAGACGCCCACGTTTCCGTTCACCCTGAGCAAGCCTGCCGGAGCCGGGCCGTTTCCTGCGGTCGTCATCCTGCATGACTGCTCCGGCCTGGGGCCAAAATCGAGCGGCGCTCCATGGCGGTGGTCGACCGTGCTCACCGCCCGCGGCTACGTCACCATCTCGCCCGACAGCTTCTCGCCGCGCGGGCGGCCGCAGGGCGTTTGCGTCGATGCGGCGCCGCCGCGGATCACTCCGACGAGCGGGCCGGCGACGCGTACGCTGCTCTCGCATATCTGCGGTCGCTGCCGTTCGTCGATGCCAAGCGTGTGGCGGTGATGGGTGGCTCACATGGCGGGGACATCGACGCTTGCATCGATCGTCGATACGCCCGCAAACGCGCAGCGCGGACTTGGCTTCGCTGCGGCGATCGCCCTCTACCCGAGCTGCGGTCGCAGCTTCGGCGGCTGGTCGGTTACCCGCACCAGGAGGCCGGGAAGGTGAGCCTCGCGCTATGACGGCGCGTTCAAGCCGCGGGCACCTTTGCTCATCCTGATCGGTGAGTTGGACGATTGGACCCCAGCGGAGCCCTGCCGTCGGCTGGCCGCAGCCGCGCAAGCCGCCGGATATCCCGGTCGAAATCAAGATCTATCCAGCGGCACATCATTCGTTCGACAGCAGAGCGCCCATTCGCTACGTGGCCGAGCGCATCAATATCAACGCTCCGACCGGCCGGGGCGCGACGACCGGCGGCAACGCGGAGGCCTGGGAAGACGCCATCGGCCGTGTGGAACGCTTTCTCTCGGAACACATGGCGAAGCAGGGGTGAGGCTCGCCGCAATGCGCCGGTCACCCGGTGCGCGAGCGGGGCAACTGAGCTTCGTCCTCCTGCGCGCCGCGATGCCGCTTGGCAAGGGCCCTGCGAACGATCTCCGGCTCGCTGGCGATGACGTGCAGGTAGGCCTTGGCGGCAGCGTCCGGCTCTTTGCGCCCCTGCTCCCAGTCGCGCAGCGTTCCGATGGGGATGTGATAGCTGCGCGGCGAACTCCTCCTGGCTGAGCTTCAGCGCTCGCCGCAGGGTGCGGACCCGTCGGGACAGTCGGCGCGCCGCCGCGCGATGTCCTCCTCGGTCATGGGCCGCGCATCGGGATCGGCCATCGCCGCCGCGTGCCGCTCCTCCTCCGTCATGGCATCGACGCGCACTCCATTCGATGTCGACCTCGTGTCGGCTTCTTCCTAGTCGTTGCCTTCATGATACCGCCGTCGTTCGAGTGGCTCTGCGGAACGGGCAGAGATGATCCTGATCCGATCTCCTCGGGAGGTGTAGGCAACATGCGAGCAGCCGGTCGCTCGACCATGCCGAGCAGGATGTAGCGCTCCTCGCCGTAATCCTCGCGGCGATCGTCGCGCGATACGGCGAACGGGTCGTCGAACGCGCGCCGTGCAGTCTCGAAGCTCACGCCATGCCGAGCGAGGTTCGCCGCCGCCTTCCAGTCATCCCACTCGAATTCATCGTCGCGCATGTTACTACGGCTTAGCCGCATCTCGCAAGGTCGCTGCAGCGAGCCGCTGTTGCGTCGCCGCTCGGCGCGCTACGCTGGGACTGGAAGGTTGCAGGAGGGACCATGGGGAAGAAGATCGCAATCGTGGGCGCAGGCGCCGTCGGCGGCTATGCCGGCGCCCACATGGTGCAGGCCGGCGAGGATGTCACCTTTATAGATCCGTGGCCAGAGCACGTCGAGCACATGCGGCGCCACGGGCTGAAGGTGACGCACGCCATGGACGTGGCGGAGTTCACCGTGCCGGCCAGGGCGCTGCACATCACCGATGCGCAGCAGCTCGCCAAGGAGCGGCCCATCGACATCGCCTTCGTCTGCATGAAGTCCTACGACACGGCCTGGGCGACCATGATGATCTCCCAGTATCTGGCCCCCGGCGGCTACGTGGTCTCGCTGCAGAACTGCATGAACGAGGCGACCATCGCCGGCGTCGTGGGCTGGGGCAAGACCTTGGGCTGCATCGCCAGCTCCATCACGGTGAACCTGCCGGAGCCCGGCCACATCCATCGCGGTGCCGGCAAGGGCGGGGCCCGTCACACCGTGTTCCGCACCGGCGAGGTGCACGGCCGCATCACCGAGCGCGCCGAGGAGGTACGCCGGCTCGTGGGCTATGCCGACAGCGCCAAGGTGACCTCCAACCTGTGGGGCGAGCGCTGGTCGAAGCTGGTGGCCAACGTGATGCAGAACGGGCTCTCCGCCTGCACCGGGCTGCCCGGCACCAAGATCGTGGACACCGAGCCGTTGCGGCGCTTCTCCACGCGGCTCGGCGCCGAGGCGATCCGCGTCGGCCAGGCGCTGGGCTACAGCCTGGAGGAGATCCTGCATCTGCCGCCCGAGACCATCGCCAAGGCCGGCGAGGGCGATCCGGCCGCCATCGAGGCGGCCGACGCCCAGCGCCTGAAGGACCGGGCGCGGATCGCGGGCGAGCAGCGCCCCTCCATGGGTCAGGACATGCTGAAGGGCCGGCGCACCGAGATCGAGTTCCTCAACGGCTACGTGGTGCGCGAGGGCGAGAAGGTGGGGCGCGCGTGCCCGGCGAACGCCGCCCTCACCGACATCGTCAAGCGCGTGGAGCAGGGCGAGCTGGCCCCCGACCCGCGCCACATTACGGACCTGAGGCTCAACTGATCCTGTGGCGAGGGGTCAGACCCTCGCAACACCCTTTTGATGAGCGACCATAGGTTGGAGGCGAGGGGCCTGACCCGGGCCTGACCCCGACAACCCAGGGAGGAGCACAATGAAGGGCGGCATCGTCTCAATCATCGCTCTGGCAACCGTTCTAGCCGCACCGGCGGTGGCGGCAGCCCTGCCCGGACCAACGTCGGCAGGTCCGCTCGCTCCCGAAGCGCGCGGGCTTTGGGTCCCGGTCCAGCGCCGCTGCTATCCGGGCCGCTGCACCTGCAGGGGCTCGCGGGCCATCGCCTGCACGAGGGATTGCCGCCGCGACCGGGTCTGCGGATGCGTGCGCGGCAGATATGTGTGCTCGCTCTACGTGAGCGGGTGAGAGGTCCGGCAGGAAGCGAAAGGACGTGCTCGACCTCGTCATCCGCAATGCAATCCTGGCCGATCGGCCGGCCGCCGGGCCCATGGACATCGGCGTCGGCGCCGGCCGCATCCTGGCCATCGCACCAGGGCTCGCGGACGCCGGCACGGGCGCCGTCTACGAGGCCGAGGGGCGGCTCGTGTGCGCGGGGCTGGTCGAGACCCACATCCACCTCGACAAATCGCGCATCATGGAGAGGTGCGCGCCGCAGGAGCGCCGCAGCCTCAGCCCGGTCGCGGGCGTGGCACCGCTGAAGCCGGCCATGACCGTGGAGGATGTCTATGGGCGCGCGGCACGCACGTTGGAGCAGGCGATCTGCCACGGCACGACCCGCATGCGCACCCAGGTGGAGGTCGATCCGGGCATCGGCCTGCGCGGGCTCGAGGCGATGCAGGCGCTCCGTGCCGACTACCGGTGGGCCATCGACATCGAGATCTGCGTATTCCCCCAGGAGGGGCTCACCAACTATCCCGGCACCGATGCGCTGCTCGTCGAGGCCCTGAACCAGGGTGGCATCGGGGCGATCGGCGGCGCGCCGCGGTACGATACCGATCCGGCGGGCCAGATCGAGCGCATATTCCAGCTCGCGCGCGAGTTCGACCTCGACATCGACATGCACCTCGACGTGGGCAACACGCCCGACGGCATGAACATTCACCTCGTGCGCGAGCTGACCGAGAAATACCGGCGCGGCGGCCGCGTGGTGGTCGGGCACATGGCGAAGCTGTCGCTGCTGCCGCCGGCCGAGGTGGCGGCGCTGGCGCGCAGCCTCGCCGATACCGGCATCGCCGTCACCGTGCTGCCGGCGACCGACCTGTTCCTCATGGGCCGCGACCAGGACCACAGCGTGCGCCGCGGCGTGGCGGATGCCAACCTGCTCCTCGCACAGGGCGTCAACTGCTCCCTCTCCTCCAACAACATCCTCAACCCGGCGACGCCCTATGGCGACTGCTCGCTGGTGCGCATCGCCAACCTCTATGCCAACGTGGTCCAGCTCGACCGTCCCGAGGCACTGCGCGAGTGCTTCCGCATGCTCACCGACCGCTCGGCGCGGCTCCTGAACCTCGCCGACTACGGGCTCGAGATCGGCAAGCCGGCCAACGTCGTGGTCATCGCTGCGCACTCCCCCGAGCAGGCGATCGCCGAGATTTCACAGCCGGTGGCCGCGTTCAAGGGCGGGAGGCAGACGGTTGCCTGGCCGCTGCCGATGCTGATACCCAAGGGCTGATCCGCCAGGCCTCCCCAGGGTCGGGGCAACGGCTTGCGGCAGCGGAAGTGGCGCGGATAACGGGAGGACGACATGCGCAAAACACTGGCGATGGCGGCGTTCGTCTGTGCAAGCCTGCTCGGCATCGCAGGAGCCTCGGCACAGGCCGCATATCCGGAGCGTGCGATCACGTTCATCGTGCCCTATGGCGCCGGCGGCCCGCTCGATACGGTCGCGCGCATCATCGCGGACCGCATGAAGACCTCCCTCGGCCAATCGATCGTCATCGAGAACGTGTCGGGCGCGTCGGGTTCTATAGGCGTTCAGCGGGCGGTGCGAGCGGCACCGGACGGCTACACGGTGTGTGTCGGCAACTGGCCCACGCACGTCGTCAACGGCGCGATGTTCAACCTCACCTACGACCTCCACGGCGATTTCGAGCACGTCGCATTGCTGACGAGCAACCCCTACATCCTGATGGTGCGCAAGAACCTGCCTGCCACCGACCTGCGCGAGCTGATCGCCTACCTCAAGACCAATCCGGGGGCCTGACGCTCGGCACCGCCGGCCCCGGCTCCGGGCAGCACATCGGCGGCCTCTACTTCCAGAAGATCACCGGCACCACGCTGCGGTTCGTGCCCTACCGCGCCGGCGCCATCGAGATCATCAAGGACCTGGCCGGCGGGCACATCGATCTGACCTTCGAGCAGGCGATCTCGGGGCTGGGCTCGGTGCGCGGCGGCATCGTCAAGGCCTACGCCGTGACGGCCGACAAGCGGCTGGCGGCGGCACCGGACATTCCGACCATCGACGAGGCCGGCGCGCCCGGCGTCCACATCTCGGCCTGGTCGGGCCTGTTCGTGCCCAAGGGCACGCCCGAGCACGTGATCGCGGCATTGAGCAAGGCGGCCACGGCGGCGGTGGCCGATCCCGCCGTCGCGAGCCGGCTGGCCGACCTGGGCCAGGCAATCCCGCCGCCCGCTCAGCAGACGGCGGAGGCGTTCCGCGCCTTCCACAAGGCCGAGATCGAGAAATGGTGGCCGATCATCAAGGCCGGCAACATCAAGACCGAGCCGGCGAAGTAGGGTCGTGCAGCCGACAGCAGGGGCTGGGACGCGCGGTGCGGGAATGTGGTATGTGTACCCATGCCCATGTCCAACACCCTGAGCTCGAACCGCTGTCGGATGATCGGCCGGCGTTGCGAGCGATCGATCATCTCCGGTCGACGCGAATTCGATACCGGGACATGCTCGCGGCGCGCCTGGAGGGCTGCGCGCCTATCAGGACGACTACGAGGGTCAGTCTTTGTCAGCAGGTGCAATCGACGCCCTCGCAGCCTTTCTGGACGCGAACCCCGGCCTCAAGAGACCGCGGGTATCGGCTACGCCGTCCGGCGATGTGTTTGCGGAGTGGACCGGTCCGGGCGATACGCTGCTCGGCGTGCGGTTCATAGAATCCGGGGAGGTGCAGTATGCGCTCTACGCGCCCAACACTCTGCACCAGGACCGCACGGATCGGGCGTCCGGAGTAACCACGGCAGACACATTGATGGAGAAGCTCGCGATCTTCCCGACCAACGGTGGCTCTCTGAATGAAGGGCGACGTAGTTCCTGACACCGACCATGTGAGCAGGCTCTGCGAGGGCTCGCACATCGACGATGGTGTAATTCAGGCCGGTGCATTTCTTCTGGCTCCTCGCCACAGCTACTTGTCTGTCAACTGGCTCGAGCACTCGGCCGCGACGATCGACAGCGGAATCGCCGAAATACAGAGGGTACTGGCGACGAAGCGCAAAGTCGGCGCCACGGCGCGGCTTGCAGTTGCGGCTGTCGGACAGGTCCGCATCGGTCGTCCGAAAGGGAAGCGACGATGCTCGCGATCTCAGGGTTCTTCACGAGCCGGAAGACACGCCCCGCTGGGATCCATCTCACGCCGGAATTCACAACTTGCGCCATGACGATCTTGTCATAGCGGTGCTTCTGTCTCGCGCCTTTTCCGAATCGCACCTGGGAAGGCCGGCAGCGTAGTCAACCTCAGTTTCGCTGCGCACAGGTGACCAGCCAGAACAGCAACGCGGGTTGCCGCATGACCGACATCCGCTCGATCCGGTTTCCCTGGCGCCGCTCGGCTGGTCAGGCCACCGCCGACCCAGCGCATCACCCGGTGGTCGTGGTTGGCGCAGGGCCGGTGGGGCTGGTGGCGGCGCTCGACCTCGCCGGCAAGGGCCACCGGGTGGTCGTGGTCGACCGAAAGCAGCGCCTCTCGGACGGCAGCCGCGCCATCTGCTGGTCGAAGCGCACGCTCGAAATCATGGACCGGCTGGGCCTGGGCCAGGCGCTGGTCGACAAGGGCGTCACCTGGAGGACCGGCAAGGTGTTCTTCGGCGAGCGTCAGGTCTATGCGTTCGACCTGCTGCCCGAGGAGGGCCACCGCCGGCCGCCGTTCATCAATCTGCAGCAGTACTACTTCGAGCATCGTTGCATCGAGGCCGCGGCCGCCATGGAGCTCATCGACCTGCGCTGGGGCGAGGAGGTGACGGGCCTGGAAGTGACCGCCGACGGCGTGCTCATCAGCCTGGCCACCCCGGAGGGGAGCTACCGGCTGCTGGCCGCCTGGGTGATCGCGGCCGACGGCGCCCGCTCCACCGTGCGCTCGCTGATGGGGCTCGCCTTCGAGGGGCGCACCTTCCAGGACCAGTTCCTCATCTGCGACATCCGGATGGAAGCACAGCGCCCGGTGGAGCGCTGGTTCTGGTTCGACCCGCCGTTCAACCCCGGCTTCTCCGCGCTGCTGCACCGGCAGGCCGACGACGTGTGGCGTCTCGACTTCCAGGTTGGCGATGCGGCCGACCGCGAGGCGGAGGTCAGACCCGAGAACGCGGCGCGCCGGGTGCGCGCGATGCTGGGCGAGGAGGTGGATTTCTCCTTCGAGTGGATCAGCCTCTACCGCTTTCAGTCGCGCCGGCTCGACCGCTTCCGCCACGGCCGCGTGCTGTTTGCCGGCGATGCCGCGCACCAGATGTCGCCGTTCGGAGCGCGCGGCGGCAACAGCGGCATCCAGGACGCCGACAACCTGGTCTGGAAGCTCGACCTCGTGCTGCGCGGGCTGGCACCCGACGCGCTGCTCGAAACCTACGACGGCGAGCGCGTGCCGGCGGCGGAGGAGAACCTCGCCATCACCTCGCGCACCGCCGACTTCATCTCGCCCAAGAGCCGGGCCAGCCGCGCCCTGCGCGACGCCACCCTGGCGCTGGCCGAGACGGAGCCCTTCGCGCGGCAGCTGATCAACTCGGGGCGCCTGTCGACGCCGACACGCTACGGTGCCTCGCCGCTCAACGGTCCGGACGGCCTTGCCGTGGGCGAGGCACCGGCGCTCGCCCCCGGCGCAGCGGCGGTCGACGCGCCGCTCGGCGACGGCTGGCTGCTCGGCGCCGTCGGCGGGCGCTTCGCCGGTGTCTGGTTCAGTCGCGACGGCATGGTGCCCGAGGCCGTGGCGCGTGCCGCGGCCGGCTCGACGCCGGGCGGGCTGCCGATCACCTTCGCTTCGGGCGAGGCCGCCTGTGCGCGCTACGGCGCCGAGCATGTCCCGGCCTTCTACCTGTTCCGCCCGGACCAGCATGTCGCCGCACGCTGGCGCGCCTTCGTCGCGGGGGATGTCGAGGCTGCGCTGGCGCGCGCTGTAGGTTGGGTCGAGCACAGCGAGACCCAACAAACGTAAAGTCGTGAGATCGATCTCGCGAAACACCGATTCACGGAGCGGAGTTGGGTCTTCGCTTCGCTCGACCCAACCTACGGAGGTTCCATGCCCCTAAAGCGCGATCCCAACATTCCCGATCCCGACGGGCTCTACGCGGCCCTCATCGAGGCGCACGGGGACCTCGACGATGCCCAGAGCCGGGAGCTCTACGCGCGGCTCGTCCTCCTGCTCGCCAACCACATCGGCGATGCCGTAGTGGTGCGCGAGGCCCTCGCCGTGGCGCGCAGATCCATGGACCGGGCGGCCTCCTGACGCGCGCATTCGCCGAAATCGGTGTCGCAGGGGCTTTTTGGGTGTTGCAGAAAGCCCAGTTTTGTGGCTCCTGACGCCTCTGAAAACGGGGTCAGACCCCTCGCCTCCAACGTTGAAGTTTCATCGGTAGCGTCCTTGCGAGGGGTCTGACCCCCGCAGAGCAGATGCAACCGCAAGGCGTCGGGCCATGAAAGTCAGGAATTCGTTGAAATCGCTGCGCTCGCGCCACCGCAACAATCGCCTGGTGCGCCGCAAGGGTCGCGTCTACATCATCAACAAGACGAACCGCCGCTTCAAGGCTCGGCAAGGCTGATCGCAGCGCGCCGCTTGCCGGTTTTGACGACCTGCCGCGTTGCCCGGGTATGCTGGCGCATGTCCAAATCGCCGAATGCCAGGCTTCTCGCCGCTCTCGCCGTAGCGGCCTTCGCCCTCGTCTCGCTCGGGCGCGCCGGGCCCGCCTGGACCCAGGAGGCGCAGCCGCCCCCGAAGGACCAGGAGGCCCAACCGCCCCCGAAGGAGAAGCTTGCGCCGACGGCGCCGGGCCTGCCGAAAACGCCGGCGGAGCGCGACCGGACCCTGTCGGACCTCTACGCCCAGCTCGCCACGGCCGACGACGAAATCGGCGCCAAGGCGATCGCGGACAGCATCGAGCGGGTCTGGCTGCACTCCGGCAGTCCCACCGTCGATGTGCTGTTGGGGCGGGCCATGCAGGCGATCTCCCAGAAGAACTACGATCTGGCGCTCGGCTTCATCGACCACGTGGTCGAGCAGGCGCCCGACTTCACGGAAGGCTGGAGCCGGCGGGCCTTCGTGCATTTCCAGCGCAACCAGGTGACGCTGGCGCTGGGCGACTTGCGCCGCGCCTTGGCGCTCGATCCCAACCACTTCAAGGCGCTCGACGGCCTCTCCCAGGTCCTGCGCGACATCGGCGAGAAAAAGGCCGCGCTCGAGGTCCTGCGGCGGCTCCAGGACGTGCACCCCCATTGGGCGGGCGTCGGCGCAGGCGATCGAGGAGCTGAGACGCGAGGTGGAGGGGCAGGGCATCTGAGCCCCGCCCCGTCGTGCGTCTGCCTCATCAGAGCAGCGGCTGGCGCAGCTTCCCCTGCGCACCAGCCAGTCATAGCAGCACTTCTGGCTGGCCTTGCAGATCCAGGTCGTCTTCACTGCTCCTCCCCACGCTGCGGGGGCGATGCATCTCTTGCGCGTGTAGGCGGCTTCGGCCTCGCTTCCCAACGGCGCAGCGAGCGCCAAGGCAAGCGTACATGCAACGGCGGCAGTCCAGCGCGGCATCCCTTGTTTCTCCTTGTCGCGATGCAAATCGACGGCATTCCGTCTCCGACCGCGCAGAATATTGCAGAGGTGCCACGCCAACGCTCGTGCTGCATGAATTGCTCGTTAAAATAGGCACGCAGCTGCAACCGAAGGGCCAATGGTGGACTGCTTCCGATTTCGAAGCGATCGCCTCGTTGCCACCTGGCGAGGCCAGGGAAGGCCGGTGCGTTCGCCCGCACCTTGTGCCCCCGCGGCGCCGAGGGCCCTGGAAACGCTTCCAGGGCGTCGGGAGACGGCGTTGCTGTGGCGGGCGCCCCGGCCACGCGCGTCAGCACCCGTCGCGATGGTCCCCTCCCGAGGCCCATTCGATCCGAATTCGAGCGGCGGCTGCAGGCACGACCCTGAACATTCATGAATTGCAGCAATATTCGAATTGCAACTCGCAAAGGTCGGTAAAAAGGTGCCGGTTATTCTTTTGATGGCACGAATGATTTACTCTTGGTTAACCATTGCCGGTCACTTTTGCCAAAAGGGAATTGGGGAAGAAAGAAACCGGGAGTTTTCTATGCGGGGGAATTTTGCCTGGAGCTGCTCTGCCAAGGCCTTCGATGCCTCGCGGAATGAGCATCTGCCACAGCCTCTCCGGCACGTCTGGGTCCGGCTCGGCGTGGTCTGCTTCTGGACGGCCCTTGCGCTCGAGCGCCGGGCCCTGGAGGTATGGCGCGACCAGCGCGCGCAGAGGGCGCTTCTGCACGCCGAGCGACCGGCGCCGGCGAGGACGCAATGGTGGTTGCGCGTCAGGGAAGCGCTGGACCGGAGGCGGGGAGCCCAATGCCGTCTGGTGCTGGCATGGTCGCTTCCCGACAGCCCGAAGATGCGCGGCCTCGGGCCTCGGGCAGCATGTGGACGGTGCTGTGCCCCTATTGCGACGGGTTCCACACCCATTCGCCGGGTGAAGGCCGCCGCACGCCGCATTGCTGCTCGGAGCGCGACCGCCGCCACTACCTCCTGGAGTTCGCCGGGGCGCTGCCGGTGGAATACCGCACGCGCTTCTACCGCTCGTCCAAGTCCGGCCTGCCGCGCCTGCTGCACCGCTGGCCGGAACCCGACATTGCGCAGGCGGAGCCCGCCAAACTGCTCGCCGCGTAGGGTGACGATGCGGCGATCGCCGCATCGCACCGATGTTCTACCACCCGATCGGCGACCGAGCCCAATGCGCAGGGGCTACGCCGCCCGCTGCAGGGCCTTTGCGGCGACGTCGCGCAGCTCGCGCCTCAGCACCTTGCCGACGTTGGTCTTGGGCAGCTCCTGCTGGAACAGGATATACTTGGGCCGCTTGTAGTTGGTGAGCTGCCCGGCACAGAACTCGGCCAGCGCCTTCTCGCTGAGCGCGGGGTCCTTCTTGGCCACGATCAGCACCACGGCCTCCCCGGTGGCGGGGTCGGGAACGCCGACCACGGCGCATTCGAGTACTCCGGGATGGCTCGCCACCACATCCTCCACCTCGTTCGGGTAGACGTTGAATCCGGAGACCAGGACCATGTCCTTCTTGCGGTCCACGATCTTCACCTGCCCCGCGGCGTCCATGACGCCGATGTCGCCGGTGCGGAAGAAGCCGTCGGCGGTCATGACCTTGGCGGTCTCGTCGGGGCGCTGCCAGTAGCCCGCCATCACCTGCGGGCCGCGGGCGCAGATCTCGCCGGGCTCGCCCAGCGCGACCTCCCGGCCCTCGTCGTCGCGGATGGAGATCTCGGTCGAGGGCATGGGCAAGCCGATGGTGCCCGTGTATTCGTTGTTGTCGGCGCGGTTGCAGGTGAGCGCAGGCGCGGTCTCGGACAGGCCGTAGCCCTCGATGATGGGGCAGCCGGTGAGCTTGAAGAAGCGCTCGGCCACCGCCCGCTGCACCGCCATACCGCCGCCGTTGGCCACCTTGAGGCCGCTGAAGTCGAGCTTGCCGAAATCGGGGTGGTTGAGGAGCGCGTTGTAGAGCGTGTTCACCGCCGGCAGGACGTGGAACTCCTGCTTGGAGAGCTCCTTGATGAACGCCGGGATGTCGCGCGGGTTGGTGATGAGCAAGCACTTGCCGCCGGTGCGCAAGCCCCCGAAGAAGCACACGGTGAGCGCGAAGATGTGATAGAGCGGCAGTGCGGTGACGATGGTCAGCTGCTCGACCGGCTTGCCCTTGCCGAGCGCCGGCTGCAACCAGACGTGGTTCTGCACCACGTTGGCCACGACATTGCGGTGCAGCAGCGTTGCACCCTTCGAAATCGCCCGTGGTGCCGCCGGTGTACTGCAGGAAGGCGATGTCTTCGGGCCCGACCTCGGGCCGGCTGAACGGCAGGCGCCGGCCCGCGGCGATGACATCGTTGAACTTGACGGCGCCTGGCAGGGAGTATGCCGGCACCATCTTCTTCACCTTGCGCACGACCAGGTTGACGATCGGGCCCTTCGGGAAGCCCAGCAGATCGCCGATGCTGGCGACGACGATGTGCTCGACCGCGGTCTTGGCGCGCACTTGCTCCAGCGTCCTGGCGAAGTTCTCCAGCACGATGATGGCCTTGGCGCCGGAATCGACCAGCTGGTGCTCCAGCTCGCGCGGGGTGTAGAGCGGGTTGACGTTCACCACCGCCAGGCCCGCGCGCAGGATGCCGGCGATGGACACCGGGTACTGGAGGACGTTCGGCATCATGACGGCGACGCGGTCGCCGCGCACGAGGCCCCGGCTCTGCAGCCAGGCGGCCATGGCCCGGGACATCTCGTCGGTCTGACCGAAGGTCAGCCGCTTGTCCATGCAGATGTAGGCGTCGGCCGTGCGGTACTTGGCGAAGCTCTCCTCGAACAGGGCCACCAGCGAGGAGTACTGCGAAGGGTCGATGTCTGCCGGCACTTCGGGCGGATAGCTCGACAGCCAGATGCGGTCCATGGGCGCCTCCCAACGTAAGACTTGTCGTTGGGCGGCAGCATAGGCCGTCCAGGCCGAAATGCGAACGGTCTTTGTCGCGGTCTCTACCCGTCATCCTGACGGGCGCGTCACGCCTGGCGGCGGCCGCGGCCGAAGCCCAGGCGCTCGAAGAAGCCCGGCTTGCGCGGGGGGAGCAGCTCGGGCTCGCGCCGGGCGACGATCTGCGCCGACAGCTCCCCGGCGGTGTAGATCGGCTCGCCGTTCGGTGGAGGCAGGTCGCGCGTGGGGGCGGGAAGGTCGCGCCAATCGTCGGCGGGCTCCTCGGGCAGCACGCGCCGGGCCCGGCGCCTCGGCTCGCCGCCTTCCGCCGCACCGTTGAGCGGCGGCGGAGTCCTGCGCTGCGGTGCCCTCCAGCCGTCCGCTGTGTGCCCTCCATTGTGCGTTTTGGTCCAGCGCCCTTGCGGCTGCGCGCCGCCGGCGGCTTGGCGAGCCTGCTCTCGCCCTCCGTCGCCGTGTCGGCCGCGCCCGCGGCCATGCGCGCCCGGATATCGCCGACGTGCGGCGGGCGCTGCTCGCGCGCGCGGGCCCGCGGCGGCCGGGGCGGTGGCCTGAGCGGCGGGGGTTCCAGCGGCTCATCCTCCGCGTTCAGGGCGGCGCCCAGGCGTCGGCCCAGGTCGGAGGCGCCGTCACGCTCGAGGCTCGCGCCGGGCGCGCGGCACCCAGACCGGCAGGTCGGCGTCGCGAGCGGACTTCGGCGGCGCCGCCCTGGGCATCCCCGAGGCGACGATCGAGACGCGGATGCGGTCGCCCAGGCCGTCGTCGAAGGTGGCGCCCACGATGATGTTGGCGTCGGGGTCGACCTCCTGGCACACGCGGCTCGCCGCCTCCTCCACCTCCCACAGCGTCATGTCGCGGCCGCCGGTGATGCACAGCAGCAGGCTCTTGGCGCCCTTCAGCGTCACCTCGTCCAGCAGCGGATTGACCATCGCCTCCTCGGCGGCGGCGATTGCGCGCTGCTCGCCGGAGGCCTCGCCCATGCCCATCATGGCGCGGCCCATGCCGCCCAGCACCGCCTTCACGTCGGCGAGGTCGAGGTTGATGAGGCCCTCCTTGACGATCAGGTCGGTGATCGTGACGATCCCCGAGTACATCACCTGGTCGGCCATCACGAAGGCGTCGGCGAAGGTCGTCTTGTCGGTGGCGACCCGGAACAGGTTCTCGTTGGGGATGACCAGGAGGGTATCGGCGTACTTGCGCAGCTCGGCGATGCCCGCCTCGGCATTGCGCAGGCGCTTGGCGCCCTCGAACTGGAACGGCTTGGTCACCACCGCCACGGTGAGGATGTCGAACTCCCGCGCCTCGCGCGCGATCACGTAGGCCGCGCCGGTGCCGGTGCCGCCGCCCATGCCCGCCGCGATGAAGAGCATGTGCGAGCCGGCCAGCGCGGCGCGGACCTCCTCGGCCGCCTCCTCCGCCGCCGCCTCGCCGATCTCCGGGTCGGAGCCGGCGCCGAGCCCCTCGGTCAGGTTCGAGCCGAGCTGGATGCGCAGCTCCGCCTTCGAGGCCGCCAGCGCCTGCATGTCGGTGTTGGCGACCACGAACTTGACGTCGGTCCAGGCCCGCCGCGATCATGTTGTTGACGACGTTGCCGCCGGCGCCGCCAACACCGATCACGGTGATCTTCGGGTCTATCTTGGTGGTGGTGTCGGGCATATGAAGCTCGTACGGCCTCATGGCTGGCGTCCGGCGCGCCATCAGCGCACCGCATCTGCCGGTAAATTCCTCCACCAGCCGCTCGATCATCGGCGACGACGGCCCGTAGCGGTTGGCAAAGCTGGTCGCGGCCCTCGTCGTCGCGCCAGGTGGCGCCTTCCAGCTCCCGGCAATAGGGCAGATACGGCCGCAGCAGCTGGAACTGGGGCGCGACGCGATCGAGCAGGCGCTCGATCGATTCCATGTGCGATCGATGGCTGCTGCTCCCGTTCTTGTGCCGCACCTTGGAGACGACGGTCCCGACCAGCAGGTCGTCGAACGAGCGGTCGGGCCGCGCGCGCGCGATCTCCGCGCGCAGGTGATCGATCGCGGCAAACGAGATCTCGTTGGGCAGCGTCGGGATGACGAGGCCGTCGGCAGCCCTGATCGCCGCCTCCGAGAACAGGGTCAGCCCGGGCGGGCAATCGATCAGGATGAAGTCGAACTCGTCGAGCAGCGAGCGGAACAGCTCTCCCATCTTGATCGCGGCGGTCTCGTAGGCCGAATGCAGGTCGGACCGGGAGCAGGAAGGACGCCACGATCTGCCGTTCCCGCCGCGGCATGTCGGGGCTGCCGGGCAGAAGGTGCATCAAGCCCCGCCGCCTCCTTGATGGAGAAGTGCGTCTTCACGGCGCTGGAGCCGAGGTGCGCGCCGTTCCCCTCGGTCAGCTTGCTCTGCAGCAGGCCGTCCATGGTCGCATTCCTGCCGATCAGGTCGTTCAGCGTGCGCCTGCCGAGCAGGGCGATGGACGCGCTGCATTGAAAATCGCAGTCGATGACGGCAACGCGCTTTTTCAGCAGGCGGCAGATGCCCTCCGCGATCGCGAGCGCGACCGTTGTCTTGCCGGTGCCCCCCTTGAAGTTGATCGCTGCCATGACCCATTTCGGCAAATCGAGCTTGGCCATCGAGCCATTCCCGTCGTCCGCGCACTCGCGCGACATCGAGCCGAAGTCGGAAGCCTCCGGCGCGTCTTTCCCACAACGCGACGCATACGCGATGGACCGGGAAGGAAACGGCAAGCGACCTCGCGGCCCGCAGCCAAGACCCCGCTTCGGCTGCCGTGGCCCGGCCGTACAGATTCAGGCAGGTCGGCGCGCTTTGCTGATCTGCCCCCTTCGCCAACCGCCGACTGGAGAAAGCCGTGGGTCGTCGCATTTCCCCTTTCCTAATTCGGCCGCGCAACGGCCCGCCCCGAATCAGCAGAAGCCTACAGAGATAACCGAATTAAGGCAACGCACGCAGGTCGTACTGTTATCAGGATGACGCGAACTTGCATCTTGACAGGCCGAATTAGGTTTCAGGTTCCAGGCGTCAGGTTTCAGGCCGGTCCGGTCGCCTCTGACACATCGTCACTGAAACCTGATCCTGGAACCTGAAACCTGGGGCTCGGACCGTGGCGGCTGACCCCGCTCCACGGTTGCGTATCATGCCCTGCCGTCTGATACTGCCGACGGAGAATGGGCGGGCTTGGGCTCTTGATCCGAGACGGGATGTTTACAGTGCAGCGCCAAAGCAAGTTCCAAGTGCGGCCTCTCTACCTGCAGGTACGTGACGCGCTGCTGGAGCGCATCAAGGACGGCAGGTGGAAGCCCGGCGCCAATCTGCCGAGCGAGATCGACCTCTACCGGCAGCTGGGCGTGAGCCTCGGAACCCTGCGCAAGGCGCTGAGCGTGCTGGAAAGCGAGCAGCTCATCATCCGCGAGCCGGGCCGCGGCACCTTCGTCAGGCAGCACCAGGCCGGGTCAGGGGCTCGGACGCTTCAACCCCATTCGCGGGATCGACGGCGCGCCGCTGCGTGGCCATGTCAGGTCGCGGAAGGTGAAGCTGGCGGGCCCGACGGCCGCCGAGCGCACGGTCTGAAGCTGAAGCCGGGGGAGCAGGTCGTGCGCATTCAGCGCGTCCGGACGATCGATCAGCGCCCCTTCGCCTACGAGCAGGTTTCCCTGCCGGACCGGCGCTTTCCCGGGCCTGGTCGGGCGCGACGGACATCCCCGACGAGATCGAGGAGCTGGCGCAGGACTCGGGGCGTGATACTCGCGCGTGCGGAGGCCAAGGTCAGGGTGGCGCCCGTGCCATCCGCTGCGGCCGTCGCGCTGTCGCTGGCCGAGCGCACGCCGGTGCTTGTCGCTGGAGCGCCTCGCGTTCGACACCGATCACGAGCCGATCGAGGTCATGACGGCCTATTACGACCTGCGCGACGAGTACTGCCGCTTGGACATGCGCTGAGCGCGCGGCCTCCCTCTCCCCGCCGCCCGGTTCCCTCTCCCCGTCGCCCTCGGACCATTGGGGCCAGCGCATGCCGCGTGGATGGCCGAGGGCGGCGGGAGAGGGCAGTCCCAGTCAGCGGGACGATCGGCCGGGCGCGGCGTTGGCGCCGGTGCGCGACAGGGCCATCGAGATGGCGAGGAGGTGCTGCTGGCCCTCCAGATCGAGCCTGCGGAAGCAGTCGACCAGGGCCTGGGCCCTGTGCTCCACCGTGGCGACGGTGTAGACCACCGGCTCCGCGGCCGGCGCGTCGTCGCCCTCGTCGGGCTCCTCGTGCGCCACATCCTGGAAGAACCACACCACCGGGACCTCGAAGAGGTCGGCGATCTGGGCGAGCAGCCGAGCCTCGATCGGTGCACCCGCCTCGTAGGCCTCGTAATCGTCTGCGGCTATCCCGATCGTCCGCGCGACGTGGGCGGTTCCGAGGGCCAGCTCGTCACGACGGTGCCGCAGCCGGCGGCCGACGCCCGCCCAAACCGCGCCGCTGCGCGCGTCCGTCTGCCCAACTCTGTGGGGTAGCTCAATCACATGCCGCTTTGTCATGACAAACTCCTTGCCCTCTGCCCTCAGCACAAGAAAAATCGAACGCCGACGTCCCAGCGCGACAGCCGAAGCCTCCGGCCTCGCGCTGGGCACTACCCTTTCCGGGAAAGGTGGCCCCAATCGTGCTTTTGCGGGTAGGACCACATCGTCTGCTCGGCGATGTGGCGCAACGACAACAGCCCCCAGTCCAACAGCGCCAGCCCAGTCCTCCTGATCCCCAGCCTCGAAGATCCGTCGACCTCGCGGCGACGCCACGTGGCCCGAAGGTGACGTTCTCAGCGGCCGCGTGCTTCACGTCGGCGGCCGGCCGCTTGCGCGCTCACAGCGTGTCACGTGAGCCGGCTCTGTCCTGCCGGCCATAGTCCAGCACGCGTGCGGCTAACTGCCGAGCAGCACTCCCGCGACGAAAATGCCCGAGCCCATGGTCACCGCGAAGGACGCCGCCATCAGCACGACAGCGTTCTTCAGGCGATGGCGCGCCAGGGCGCGCAGCTCCGCGTCGTAGGCTCGCGCGCCGCCTCCGATTGCCCAAGGTCGCGTAGGCGAGGCCGATCTCGGTGAAGCGCTGCTTGCTTCCGCCTGGGATATCGGGATGACAGGCCTTGGCGAGCGTCCAGTACGGCGGCTTTCACCTGGGCCGCCTCCGCATCCTTCGGAACGCCGAGGACCCCATACAAATGAGACATATCGATCCCTCCGCACTCGACGACTGATGATACGCCGACGGCGGGCGGCCTGACCCAGCTAGGCCGAGCGCGCCCGACATCTCATGACATTCGAGAGCTCTCGAGGTGGGCTCAGCCCTGTCGCTCCGCGCCCCCGCATGGTGAAGGAAAGATAACCTCCGCAGGATGGCGCGCGCCCGTCACAAATTCTTTTGTGGATAGCCGTCGAGCGGCTCATTGGGCACGTGGCACGCCTCACCTTGGCCCCAATCGCGCTTCCGCAGGCGCATGGCTCTTCTTAATCGGCGTCCCTCAAGTCGTGGCCAGCAAGTGCCGCAGCTTGGCGCGCAGCACGACTGCGTCGGCGCTGAAGTCGCCGGCAATCCACCAGTCCTCCAGCGTCCGCAAGAGCTCGCCGACCCGCGGCCCGGCAGGCACGCCCTGCGCCAGCACATCGGCGCCGCCGAGCGGGAAGATCGGGGCCTGCCAGCGCTCCGGCAGCGCCACCCGGCGGCGCCAGGCCTCGCTCTGCGGCGTCTCGCCGCTGCGGGCCCAGGCGATGAGCATCTGCTCGCGATAGGCCTGCGGGCCCAGGCGATAGAGGGAGACCCTCGCCTCGGCCTCCGCGGCCGACGGGTCGATCTTCGGTTGCGCGCCCGGCCGCGCGCAGCAGCTTCTCGGTCTGCTCGTTGGAGAGGCGCAGGCGCTCGCGCAGGCGCAGCGCATCCTCCTCGACCTCGACGGCGAGCGCGGCGAGGCGGAGGGCCGCATCGGGGGCGAGGCCACAGGCCTCCTCGATGGCCGCCAGCCGGGCGAGCAGGGTCGGGCGCGGCGCCGCGCCCAGCACCGCCGGCATCAGCCCGTAGTCCTGCATCAGGGCGGCGATCTCCGGCCCGCGCGGCGCCGCCAGCAGGCGCAACAACTCTTCGCGCACGCGCTCGCCCGATAGCCTGGCAAGCCCCGCGCGCTCGCGCACGCAGGCGGCGAGCCCCTCGGCATCGGCCGGGCCCTCGCCGTAGTCGGCGGTCTGGCGGAAGAAGCGCAGGATGCGCAGGTAGTCCTCGCGGATGCGCTCGGCGGGCACGCCGATGAACCGCACCCGGCGTGCCAGCAGGTCCGGATACCCGCCGAGCGGGTCGTACACCTCGCCATCGGCGCTGCAGTAGAGCGCGTTGAGCGTGAAGTCGCGCCGCCTGGCGTCCTCGGCCCAGTCGTCGGTGAACGCCACTGTCGCGTGCCGGCCGTGCGTCTCCACGTCCCTGCGCAACGTGGTGACCTCGAAATGCCGGTCTCCGGCGACGACGGTGACCGTGCCGTGCGCAAGCCCCGTCGGCACCGCCCTGAGGCCCGCCGCCTCCACCGCGCGCGTCACCTGCTCGGGGCGCGCATCGGTGGCGATGTCGACATCGGCGACCGGCCGGCCCATCAGCGCGTCGCGCACCGCACCGCCCACCGCCCGCGCCGCAAAGCCCTTCGTGTGGAGCGCGGCGAACACCGCCTGCGTCTCGGTGCCGGCGAGCCATGCGGCGCCGGTCAGGCGGGGCGGGGCTGAGGCTGAGGCGGCCACGTCGCTACTTGGCGCCGGCGAGCACGGCGCGCGCCTCGATGCTGCGCGCCGGCGCCGCCGACTTGTCCATGCCGCCGCCCCCGACGTCCAGCCGTAGTAGATGAGCAACCCGAACACCAGCGCCGCACCGGCGAGCGCAAGCCAGACGTAGGGCGCCTCGTTGAAGACCGACGCAGGCGCAGCGCCCGGCCGCGCCAGCAGCGCCCAGGCGAGGTACGCGACCGTCGGCACCAGGAACAAGAGCATGATCTCGATGGCGATCCGGAACATCGCTCAAAACCGCTGAAACAGCCTCTGGTGCATGTTCTTCAGCATGCCTGCAGTGGCGCCCCATATATAGCGCCCTCCGTAGGGCATCGCATAGTAGGAGCGCTGCCGGCCGCGCCATTCGCGTGCGGCCTTCTGGTGGTTGGCCTCGTCCATCAGGAAGGCGAGCGGCACCTCGAACACCTCGGCCACCTCGCGCTCGGCGAGCACCAGCCTGAAGCCCGGCCGCACCAGCCCCACCGCCGGCGTGACGACGAACCCGGTCCCGGTGCGGTAGCTGTCGAGATAGCCCAGGGGCTCGACGTGGTCGGCGGTGAGCCCGATCTCCTCATGCGCCTCGCGCAGCGCGCAGTGGAGCGCGTCGGCATCCTGGGCCTCGACCTTGCCGCCGGGAAACGAGATCTGCCCGGGATGGCTCGGCACGTCCTGGGACCGCTGGGTGAAGAGCACCGTGAGCGCCGGCCTGAGCATGATGGGCACCAGCACCGCGGCCGGCCGCGGCGGTGCCATCGCCGCGAGGTCGCCCTTGAACTCGGGGTTCAGGTCCCAGTCGCCGGGCCCCAGCGCCTGGCCCGAGCGCGGATCGAAGATCGCCTCGGACGGCGCGGCATTGAGCCCGCGCCGCGCCAGCGCACGGAAGCCCGCCTCGGTGAACGGATCGGCGATGTCGTCGAGCGGTATGTCCATGGGCGGCGACCATAGCCCGCGCGGGCGCCGGGTGCCACTGCCGGCTGGAGCCACCCGTCATCCCGGAAGTCGAGCCCCGGCCTCGAGCCGGGCGAGACTGTCCGGGACCTCCCCAGGCGAGTCGAACCTCCCGAGGTCCCGGATCGGAGCGTCGCTCGCGCAAGCGCTCGCATCACTCCGTCCGGGATGACGGGTCGTCGGATGATCAATGGTTGTCGCGGGGGATGCCCTTGGTGGCGGCGATCTTCTGGTACTTGACCGCCGGCTTCAGCACCATCCCTTCCGAGAACTCGTCGACCAGGCCGCGCTGGATCTCCTGCCACGGCGTCTGGTGCGCCGGGTATTGGTAGCCGCCGTGGCCCTGCAGCGCGGCGCGGCGGGCGTCGTACTCCTCCTTGGAGATCAGGATGTCGGCGGTGCGCTTGTTCAAGTCGATGCGCACGCGGTCGCCGGTCTTCAGGATGGCGAGGCCGCCGCCGGTCGCCGCCTCCGGCGAGGCGTTGAGGATCGACGGCGAGCCCGAGGTGCCCGACTGGCGGCCGTCGCCGATGCAGGGCAGCGCGCGTCACCCCCTTCTTGATGAGGTAGCTCGGCGGCCGCATGTTCACCACCTCCGCGCCGCCGGGATAGCCGACCGGGCCGGCGCCGCGCATGAAGAGCAGGCAGGTCTGCGTCGATCTTGAGCGCGGGGTCGTCGATGCGCTTGTGGTAGTCCTCGGGCCCGTCGAACACGATGGCGCGCCCTTCGAAGGCGTTCGGGTCCTTCGGGTTCTCCAGATAGCGCTCGCGGAACTCCTCGGAGATCACGCTGGTCTTCATGATGGCGCTGTCGAACAGGTTGCCCTTGAGGTTGAGGAACCCGGCCTTCTCCTTCAGCGGCTTGCTGTAGGGGCGGATCACGTCGGCGTCGATGACGGCGCGGTCGCTGCAGTTCTCGCCGATGGTCTTGCCGTTGACCGTCAGCGCGCCCTCGCGGATCTTGCGCGCCCTTCATCAGCTCGTTGACGACCGCGGGCACGCCGCCGGCGCGATGGTACTCCTCGCCCAGGTACTCGCCCGCCGGCTGCAGATTGACGAGCAGCGGGATGGGGTAGCCCACCTTCTCCCAGTCGTCGTTGTCGAGCTTCACGCCCACATGGCGGGCGATCGCATTGAAATGGATCGGCGCGTTGGTGGAGCCGCCGATCGCCGAGTTGACGACGATGACGTTCTCGAACGCCTCGCGCGTCATGATCTTCGACGGCCTGAGATCCTCCCATACCATGTCGACGATGCGCCTACCCGTCTCGTAGGCGATCTGCGCCCGCTCCTTGTGCGGCGCCGGGATGGCGGCGCAGCCGGGCAGCGACATGCCGAGCGCCTCGGCCAGCGAGTTCATGGTCGAGGCCGTGCCCATGGTGTTGCAGTGGCCGGGCGAGGGCGCCGAGGAGGCCACCAGCTCGACGAACCCGTCGTAGTCGATCTCGCCCGCGGCATACATCTGCCGCGCCTTCCAGACGATGGTGCCGGAGCCGGTGCGCTCGCCGCGGAACCAGCCGTTGAGCATCGGCCCGCCGGAGAGCACGATGGCCGGGATGTCCACGGTGGCCGCCGCCATCAGCTGCGAGGGCGTGGTCTTGTCGCAGCCCGTCGTGAGCACCACGCCGTCGATCGGATAGCCGTAGAGGATCTCCACGAGGCCCAGATAGGCGAGGTTGCGGTCGAGCGAGGCGGTGGGGCGCTTGCCGGTCTCCTGGATCGGGTGCACGGGGAACTCGAAGGCGACGCCGCCGGCCTCGCGGATGCCCTCGCGCACCCGCTGCGCCAGCACCAGGTGGTGGCGGTTGCAGGGCGAGAGGTCGGAGCCCGACTGGGCGATGCCGATGATGGGCTTGCCCGAGCTGAGCTCCTGGCGGGTGAGCCCGTAGTTCATGTACCGCTCGAGGTAGATGGCGGTCATGTCGGGGTTGGCCGGGTTGTCGAACCATTGCCGCGAGCGCAGCTTCTTGATCTGGGCGGCCGTGGGCTTCCTGGGCATGGGGCGTTTCCTGGTGGCTGGCTTGTAGGTTGGGTCGAGCGCAGCGAAGACCCAACAAAGCTTCGTCGAAACGCGCGGTGTTGGGTCTGCGCTTCGCTTGACCCAACCTACAGCCCATCGCAACCCGATGTTAAGCATCTCCGCGCGGGCAGCCCTCGCAATCCGACCGTGGATCGGGCGGGCTCGCGGCGGATGGCCCTTCCCGCTGCGTAGGAAGCGATTCCAGGCCACCTCGCGGCCGGACAAGTACCCTGGGGTCCACTGGCCGGGGCGAAAAATCGGCCGCTCTGAGCGCGATATTCGCGCGGCCGCTGCAACCGTTCAATCGGGCAGCTGAGCCGGCATATCCTCGCTTCGTTGCGTCTTGTGGCAAGATTTGTTGCATGGACCGGCCCGCCCTGATCGAGGCTCTGAGGAAGTACGACGCCGCGCTGCGCGAGAACGGGCGACGGGCCTCTTCATCTTCGGCTCGCGGGCGCGTGGCACGCACCGGCCCGACAGCGACCTCGACCTCTTCATCGACTATGATGAGGTCGGCAAATCCCGAACCTCTTCCGGCTCATGCAGCTCGAGGAAGCGATCTCGGAAGCGCTCGGCATCCCAGTGACGATCACGACGCGCAATGCGCTCCACCCCCTCATGAAGGACAGCATCGAGCGCGACGCCGTCAAGGTTCTGTGATGACCAAGGACCCCACAGTCGCCATTCGGGACTGCCTGGCGGAGATCGATATCCTGCACCAAATTGCCGCCGGCAAGACGCTCGTGACCTTCAGGAACGATCCGATTGCGCGTCGCGCCGCTGCATACGCCATCCAGACAATCTCGGAGGCTGTCCGGCATCTCCCGGACGATTGGCTGGCCGACTACCCGACGGAGCCGTGGGGACAAATCAGGGCATCGGCAACCGCATTCGCCATGAGTACCTTCGGCTGGACGACGCCATCCTGTGGGAGGTCATGACGACGGATACCCACGCTCTCAGAGACAGTGATGGAAGCGATGCTCCGCCGGCATACTGACGAGGCGTGCATAGCAACGAGGCAGCTGTCCCTACCACTGGCCGCGGCCGCTCAGTGGCTCGGGAGCCCGTGGGGCGGGAGCCAGTGGGGCGGGGAGGCGCAGCAGATAGACCACCGCGGCCTCCAGCACCGGGTCGGCGCCCTCAGCATAGGGGATCGGCCGCGCCACCTCGATGTCGGGGGCGACGCCCGGCCCCTCCAGGACCTCGCCGTCGACCTCCAGGCCGGTGACGGCGAGATAGAGCAGGTTGCCGCCCGGCATGGCGAAGGCGTGCGCGGCGCTCACCGCGCCGGCCGTGCGGGTGCCGATCAGCGGACCCTGCCGCTCGCGCTTGTAGGCGTGGACGAACAGCTCGGCGGTGCTGCGCGTGCGATGGTCGATCAGCACCGCCGTGCGCCCGCGCACCGCAGCCTCGATGCTCTCGCGTCCCGCTTACCGAGCGAGCGCACCAGGGGTCCGCGCGGGTCGAGCACGTCGAGATAGCGCCCGGCGTTGCCGCTGGTGCCGCCGATCTTGCCGCGCATGTCGATGATCAGGCCGTCGACCGGGGCGCGGACGGGCTCGGCCGTTGCGGGCTGCGGCCGCGCCGAGGGCGCACTGGCCCGACCCCAGGCTGCCAGCGCATCGCCGCAAGGCCTGACCGGATCCTCGCCACGGAGGCCCAGACGTGCACATAGCCGATGCGCCGGCCGTCGCGCTCGATCACGCGCGCGCTCGCCCGCGTCGCCTGGCGGAAGGCATGCAGCGGCGCGATGCTCACAACCGGGATGTCGAGCGTCTCGGGCGGACCGTCCCTGGTCGCGCCTGACGGTCACCGCAGACGCGACTGGCCGACCTTGCCGCGAAACGAGCGGATCGGATGATAGGGCGCGCCGTCGACGGCGAGGATCTCGTCGCCGACCTTGAGCCCCGCCCGCTCGGCCGGCGATCCTTCCAGCACCGCATCGACAAAGTCGCGGCCGTCGATCTTGACCGAGAAGTGGCCGATGCCGGCGTAAGTGACGCCCGCTCCCAGAACCGCTCGTCGAGCTCGTGCCACGGCTCCCGCGAGCCCGCCGAACACGTCGAGCAGGATGTAGTACTCGACATCGTCGGGCGTCAGCAGGGCGGTATGCGAGGTCTTGAGCTCGGCGAGCAGCGCGTTGATGCGGCGCGCCGCCTCCTCGAGGCTCGGCGCCTCGACGACGCTCGGGCGCACCTCGGCCGCGCGCTTCTCCCAGCCGACCTGCGCCAGCCGATCCTTGTCCCAGAAGCTCTTCGCCGTCCTCTCCACCACCGCATCGAAGAGCTTGCCGAGATCGACCGTGGCCGGCGCGCGCTCTGCATCCGGCGGCGCGCGCTCCGACTCCTGGGCAGGGAGGGTGGCGGCCGAGGCGAGCAGGACGGCTGCGGCGAGGCCGGCGAGCAGACGAGCGGCGAAGCTGGCGCCCTTCCGGTGCGGGGACGCAGGCGGCAAGTGCGGCAACATGGGGCGGCTGCTCCCGAGGCGGACCATCGCACCGATTGAATGCGGGGCGCCGCCCCGCCGCCAGTTAAAGCTCGTTCATCGTTCGCCGCGTGGCCAAAATCCCAACAAAAAGTACGTGATAACAACCAATTAGATAGCATAACGCCGAACGGCGCTGCATGCGCCGCACGAGCCCGAGGGAAACATGAAGTCCTGGATCTTCTACGTCATCCTGGCCTGGCAGATCGCGCCAATTGCTCCTGTCGAGCAGAAGACCTTGGTGCTCCAGTTCGACTCGCTCAAGGAGTGCCTGTCGATTGCCGACCAGGTCGGCTTCCAGATCAAGCAGATGCGGTCGATCTTCCACCTGAAGCAGATCAGCTGCCTCTCGTGCGAGAGCCTCTACGGGAAGGAGCGGTGCGCGGGGAAGAAGCGCTAGCTTCGGCTCGCATGGTCGGGCGCGCGTTGCCTTGCGCGCCAACTCGAGCCACGCTCTGTCGAGCGTTGGGTCTGCGGTTCGCTCGACCCAACCTGCAAATCCATCAACGGGCGGCGCGACGGTGCCCGGTGGCCCGCTGAGGTGCCCGGTCTGGCACAAACATGATCTTGAGCTTGTGGCCGGTTGCGCGAGCGTACCGTTCCAGGGTGCGTGTGGACGGCTTCATGCGCCCGCTCTCGAGACGCGAGATCACGCGTGCGGGTTGTCCCCATGCGACTGGCGAGCTCCTCCTGCGATGAGATCGGCGCGCGCACGCGCCGCGATCAGCAGTGCGACGCCATCTGAAACTCCTCATCGAGGTCTGCAACGGCCTTTGCATAGCCGGGCCGCTCCTTGAGCCACTTCCGATGCAGGACATCCACGCGGGTCATGTCACCTCCTTCGCCCGCCTCAAGGCGAGCTTGATCTCACGCCGCGGCGTCTTCTGCGTCTTCTCGACGAAGACACGCACAACGACGACGCGCTTCCCGTGCGCGGCACGTAGAGCGCGCGAGCTATGCCGTCCTTGCCCTTGAGCCGCATTTCCCAGAGCGGCCCCTCGAGATGATCGACATACGGGCCGCGCACACGCTCCAGACCCATATCGGCGATCAGATCGGCGATGCTGCCAGAAGCGGGCCAGCATATCCTCTGGCAGCGCTTCCAGCTCGGCATCGACAGTCGCGTTGAGAGTCTCGACGGTCCACACCTGTCGCCTCCCCCATGTAGCAAAAATGCTACGTCGACGCAAATCCAGGAGTTCAACCCGCGATCAGGCCGCCGTCGACCAGCACCTCCGAGCCGGTGGTGAACGAGGAGGCCTCCGAGAGGAGCCACACCACGGTGTTGGCGACCTCGTGCGGCTGTCCCAGCCGGCCGATGGGAATCTGAGCGTGCAGCTTGGCCATCGCCTTGGCCGGGTCGGGGCGGCCCTTGACCATGCGATCCACCATGTCCCCCTCGATGAAGGCGGGATGCACCGAGTTGCACCTGACCGGCGGGCGCTTGCGCGCGCCCGACAGGGCCACCGACTTGGTGAGGAGGCGCACCGCGCCCTTCGACGCGTTGTAGGCGGCGAGATTGGCGCCGCCGACGATGCCGGAGGCCGAGGAGATGTTGACGATCGACGGCGCCTTGGATCTGGCCAGCAGCGGCATGGCGTACTTGCAGCCGAGGAACACGCCGTCGGCGTTGACGGCCATCACCCGCCGCCACTCGGCGAAGCTGGTCTGCTCGACATCGCCCGGCGTGCCGACGCCGGCGTTGCTGACGAGGCCGTCGAGCCGGCCGTGGCGGCGCTCGATCTCGGCCATGGCGGCCTTCCAGTCCTCCTCGCGCGTCACGTCGAGGGCGATATCGACCTTGCCGCGGGTGGCGAGATCGCTGCGGATGGCCGTCCCACCGGCCGCCTCGATGGCCGCGCACATGGCGGCGCCAAGCGTGCCCAGCGCGCCGGTTACGAGAACGATGTGGTCCTTGAGCTGCATATCGCCTCCATACACCCGTCATCCCGGAAGTGCGCGCGCAGAGAGACATTGTCATACCGGGGCCTCGTCGACCGGTATCCAGTCTGCCCGAGATCCCGAGCAGTTGAGAGCGCTGCTCGCCGATACCGGCTCGCATCGCTCCGGCCGGGATGACGGGATGACGCATCAAATGTCCCCGAAGTCCCCGTGCCGGCCCTTGCCGCGGGCGAAGCGCAAGGCGCCGGCGATGCCCTCGGCCTTGACGATGCCGGCGCTGGTCGCCCATTCGCTCTCCAGGCCTTCGCGCACGGACTTGCCCCACGCCCGATACACCGAAAGCCGGTCGGCACGCATGCATTCCTGCGGGAACCGGGCGATCTCCTGCGCCATCGCCTCGGCGGCCTCGCGGGCCTGCCCGTGCGGCACGACCTTCTCGCACAAGCCGATGCGGTAGCTCTCCTCGGCCGTAACCTTACGCCCGGTCATGATGATCTCCAGCGCCTTGCCGAGGCCGACGAGGCGCGGCAGCCTGACCGTGCCCCCGTCGATCAGCGGCACGCCCCAGCGGCGGCAATAGACGCCGAAATAGGCGCTCTCGGCCATCACGCGCACGTCGCACCACATGGCGAGCTCCATGCCGCCGGCCACCGCCGGGCCCTCCACGGCGGCGATCACCGGCTTCGACAATTCGAGGCGCGAGGGCCCGAGCGGGCCGCGCGGTGGCTTGCCGCCGTCCTTGGGGAAGTCGAGGGCGTCGACCGGATCGTCATGGTCGAGGCTGGAGACCGACTTGAGGTCCCAGCCGGCACAGAAGGCGCCGCCCTCGCCCCAGAACACGGCGACGTTGGCGGACCTGTCGCGGTCGAACTCGTCGAAGGCGGCGACCAGGTCGTCGGCACTCTTGCCATCCATGGCGTTGCGCGCCTCGGGGCGGCTGTGGATGACGGTCCAGACGGAGCCGGATTTCTCGATGCGAACGGCCATGGCGCTCCTCGTGGATGGGTGAGACGGTGAGTAGTGAGATGGTGAGTTTGGCGTTTGAGCGAGTGGCGCTGTTGGGGTTCCATTCTCGATGAAGAAAGCCAAAGGCGTGGTGGCCGGTGTTGCAACAAGTCACGGACAGTGAGCAGTCAGTGCTGGATCGTAGCGCACGAAGATAGGAATCGTAGCTCGAGGCTTGCACTTGACGGACGTCACCGATTACCTGGCTTTTGTCCCCCACCCGCTCCACTTGCCGCACGCCACACTCACCATCTCACCACTCACCGCGACCGAACTCAATCGGTCCATGGGGGCAAAAGTGTTCAGACCCGGAACACTCTTCGTCTCCATCGACCAAGCTGTGGTGGCGCCGCTCACCGGCGAGGCGGAGCCGGAATACGGCCCGCTCCCGGCGCTGGGGGAACACACCGAGGCGGTGCGGCGCGAATTCCTCGAGTTCCGCCGGATAAGCCTCGGGTTGCGGGACCAAGCAACTGGCGCCACCTTGCCTGGCGCGGCGGGCCCGCTATGTAGTGGGGCCCATCGTCAGCCGACGCCGCCCCGACCGGAACAATCATGAAGACCGAGACGCCGCGCCCGTTCCTGCTCAAGGACTACCGCCCGCCGAATTTCCTGATCGACACCGTCGACCTCGACGTATCGCTGCATCCGACCCGCACCCGCGTACGCTCCCGCCTGAAGCTGCGCCCCAACCCCTCGATTGCGAAGCCCGGTGCGCTCAGGCTCGACGGCGAGCACCTGGAGCTGCGAGTCCGTGCGCCTCGACAGCCGGCTCCTCGGGGCCAAGGAGTACAGGGTAAACGACCGGGAGCTCGTCCTTCCCGCCCCTCCCAAGCATGCGTTCGAGCTCGAGACCGTCACCTAGTGCAACCCCGACGCCAACAAGGCTCTCACCGGCCTCTACCTGTCGAAGGGCATCTACTGCACGCAGTGCGAGGCGCAGGGCTTCCGCCGCATCACCTATTTCCTCGACCGCCCCGATGTGCTCGCAACCTACACGGTGCGGATCGAGGCCGACCGCGACGAGGCCCCGGTGCTCCTCGCCAACGGCAACCCGGTGGAGCACGGCAAGCTCGACGGCGGCAAGCGCCACTATGCGGTCTGGCACGATCCGCACCCGAAGCCCTCCTACCTGTTCGCCCTGGTCGGCGGCAACCTCGGCTCCATCGCCTCGCAGTTCACCACGCGCTCGGGCCGGAAGGTCGAGCTGCGCATCTACGTCGAGCCCGGCAAGGAGGCCGGTGCGCCTGGGCGATGGACGCGCTCAAGCGCTCGATGCGCTGGGACGAGGAGCGCTTCGGCGCGAGTACGATCTCGACGTCTTCAACATCGTCGCGGTCTCCGACTTCAACATGGGGGCCATGGAGAACAAGGGGCTCAACATCTTCAACGATGCCCTGGTGCTGGCCTCGCCCGAGACGGCCACCGACAGCGCCTTCGCCAGCATCGAGCGCGTGATCGCGCACGAGTACTTCCACAACTGGACGGGCAACCGCATCACCTGCCGCGACTGGTTCCAGCTGTGCCTGAAGGAGGGCCTGACGGTGTTCCGCGACCAGGAGTTCTGCGCCGACCAGCGCTCCGCCGCGGTACAGCGCATCCGCGAGGTGCGCAACCTGAAGGCCGGGCAGTTCCCCGAGGATGCCGGGCCCGCTCGCGCACCCGGTGCGCCCCGACCGCTACATCGAGATCAACAACTTCTATACCGCCACCGTCTACAGCAAGGGCGCCGAGGTGGTGCGCATGCTGCAGACGCTCCT
The DNA here is from genome assembly GCA_963758625.1 of uncultured Alphaproteobacteria bacterium. GTDB lineage: Bacteria > Pseudomonadota > Alphaproteobacteria > Rhizobiales > Hyphomicrobiaceae > AWTP1-13. The sequence continues at coordinate 252,925 of CAVWWJ010000005.1, forward strand.
CGGCCGCGACGGCTTCCGCAAGGGCATGGACCTCTACTTCGAGCGCCACGACGGCCAGGCGGTCACGGTGGAGGACTTCGTCGCTTGCTTCGCCGATGCCTCGGGGCGGGACCTGAAGCAGTTCATGACCTGGTATCAGCAGGCCGGCACGCCCGAGCTGCCTGTGCGAGCTCGACTACGATGCGCGCGCCAAGACCGCGGACCTCACGTTCCGCCAGGTGCTCAATCCGACCCCGGGCCAGCCGGCCAAGAAGCCGTTGCACATCCCCCTGCGGCTCGGGCTGCTCGGCGGCAACGGCCAGGACCTGGACCTGACGCTGGCCTCGGGCGAGCCGCTCGCCGACGGCGTGCTGGAGATCAGGAAGCGCACCGAGAAGTTCCGCTTCCGCGATGTCCCCTCCAGGCCCGTCGCCTCGCTGCTGCGGGAGTTCTCCGCGCCGGTGAACCTCACCATCGAGCGCACCGACGCCGAGCTGCAGTTCCTGATGGCCAACGACAGCGACCTCTTCAACCGCTGGCAGGCGGCGCAGGACTATGCCACGCGCGTGCTGATCGGGGCGATCGCCGCCCGGCGCAAGAAGGAGCGCGCGCCGCAGCCGAAGGGGTTCATCGAGGCGCTGGCGCGTGACGCTCTCCGAGCGAGAGCCTGGAGCCCGGCTACCGCGCGCAGTTCCTGATGCTGCCGAGCGAGAGCGACCTGGCGCGCATCATCGGCCGCGACGTCGATCCGCTGGCGATCCACCAGGCGCGCAAGGCGCTGCGCAAGGCCATCGGCACGCGGCTCTACGCGGCCTTCCTCGACATCTACCGCGACATGGAGATCCGCGGACCCTATTCGCCGGCGCCCGAGCAGGCCGGCCGGCGCGCGCTGCGCAACGTTGCGCTCGGCTACCTCACCAGCCGGCGGCGCCCCGAGGACATCGCGCGCGCTGCGGCGCATTTCGCGCAGAGCACGCAACCTGACCGACGAGACGGCCGCGCTGTCGATGCTGGCGAACATCAACGTGCCGGAGCGGGTCGCGAGCGCTGGCGCGGTTCTACGAGCGCTGGAAGGGCGACCACCTCGTCATCGACAGCTGGTTCGCCTGTCAGGCGACCTCCCCGCTCGCATCGTCGCTGGCGACGGTCAAGAGGCTCACGCGCGCACCCGCTGTTCTCCATCAAGAACCCCAACAAGGTGCGCGCGCTGATCGGCGCCTTCGCCTGCGGGCAATCCGGTACAGCTTCAACCGGCCCGACGGCAAGGGCTACGACTTCGTGGCCGACCGGGTGCTGGAGATCGACGCCTTCAACCCGCAGATCGCGGCGCGGCTGCTCTCCGCCTTCCGCAGCTGGAGGGTGCTGGAGCCCGAGCGCCGGCAGCGCGCGCGAGGAAGGCGCTGCAGCGCATCGCCAGGACCAAGCCCCTCTCCAACGACGTATTCGAGATCGTATCGAAGATGCTCGAGTAGGTTGGGTCAAGCGAAGCGCAGACCCGACACGATCGAGTGCATCCATCGCACTTGTTGGGTCATCGCTGCGCTCGACGCAACCTACGGGGCTGACTGGTCGGGGACACAGTCGCCATATTTTTGCCCGAGGGCCGCGCCTCTCGACAATTGCTTGTGCCGTCATTCAAAATGAATTGAGTGATTCGTGCGGCATGTACGTGACCGCCGGATCCGACGTGGGCAGCAACTTTCTAACAATTCGGTCGAGGAAGGGATGACGCTGGGCACGTCACCCCACGGGGGGAGTCTGTCCACGCGATGGGCGGACGCGACGGCGAACTCAGCGCGCGCACGGCGTGGCTCTGGCCGGCGCCGGGCGGGATCGGTACATCGAGATCGACCGGCGATGAGCTGGCCCCGAGGCGCTGCGGCGCTGCATCTTCTCGCGTTGGCGCGTGATCGTCAGCATGGCCTGGCACGGCGGCCTGGAGCGGTCATGCGGCGGCGGGTGGCGCTGCCCGCGCTGCACCTCGTAGTCCTGATCGCAACCGGTGCCGCCGACGGCGCTCCTTGCGCTGCGCCCCTGCGAGCGGTCGGCTCGCCGGCGGCGACGACGGATGGCGGCGCTGCCGTCGAGGCCAGTCGAGCCGGCTGCTGGCGCAGATGAGCCACGAGCTGCGCACGCCGCTCAACGCCGTGATCGGCTTCTCCGAGGTCATGCAGCGCGAGCTGCATGGCCCGCTGGGGCACGCCCGCTATCAGGAGTATGCCGCCCACATCAGCGAGAGCGGCGGACGTCTGCTCAAGGCCTCGGAGGACGCCCTCGCCGTCGCTGCGACCATGTCGGCGCTGATGGCCGACCGGCGCGCGCTCCGGCGCGAGCGGGTGCCGGGCCGCACGCTCGCTGCAGGAGGCCTGGGCCGCCGCTGCGGCTGGAGACCGAGGCCGGGAGGTCGGCTTGCAGTCGTGGACGACTGCGGCGAGATCGAGATGCGATCGACGGCGCGGACCGGCCAGGCCCTGGAGCACTGCTGCGCGAAGCGATCGCCGGCGCACCGCCGCATGGCAGCCGTTGGAGGCCGGCGGCTGTCGCGGCGAGCGCCCGGACCATCGAGATCAGGGTGCGGTCGGCGATGCCGTCCCGGGGCGCGTCCGCCGCCCGCGCCGGCGACCGACCGCGGGCGCAACGGCCCCTGCGGCACCGGTGGCGGTCTGCGTGTGGTCCTCGCCCGCTCGCTGCTGGAGATGCAGGGCGCCACGCTCAGCGTCTGCGGCGCGATCAGGCCGGATCGTGGTCGGCGCGCGATCGCATTTCCAACCGCGCTGGTCCGGCAGCTGACATTCGCAGCGCGACGAAGGCCCGCTACCTCGGCGCCCCGTTGACCTGCTTCTCGGGCACGTCGAGAGGGTTTTGCAGCGGCTGCTGCTGCTCGCGCCAGCGCAGGAAGCCGCGCCGCTCCTCCGGCGTAAGATTGAGCACGATCGCGCTGTTGAGCTTGAATCGTCGGCCTCGCGCGACCTCTGGTCGGCCGCGAGCAGACCGCGACTGGGCCGCCAGATAGCGTGCCTGTCGAACGGCTCGGCGGTGAGCGCCTTGATGGCTTCGGCGCGCGCATCGAGCAGGGCGCGGCGCAGGAGCTCGCGCTTCGCCACTGCTCTTCCGTCAGCCTCTTCAGCTCCTTGACGCGCTCAGGCGGCAGCGTGACGGCGTAGCCGACGACTTGCGCGGGACACGCCCGCTCAGCCGGCGTCCCCGACGGCTCGACGTTCTCGCGCCAGAGCGAATGAGCAATCGCCCCGATAACGACGAGATTGAGCGCAAGCGAGCCGACGAGCGCCGCCACCACCCATCGCGGGGCGCGCGCGCTGCCGATGCCGGTCGCCACCGCGGCCATCACATGTCCTCGTCGGAAAGAGCGATCAGCATCAGATCGTTGGGCGCGGACCTGCGATGTCGGCAAGCGCAGGCAGAAGCTGCTGCGGCAGGCTGGTGCGGCCGATCACGACGCCGATCATCAAGCGAAGCGACCAGCAACCCCGCCGCACCGACCTTGCCGCTCGAGAGCCGCGACGCGACGGGCGCCATGCGACCGGCCGCTGCCTGCTGCAGCGGGCGCTCGCCGAGCTGCGCCGCGCGGGCGCGCCGCCGATCTTCACGATGCGGGGCGAGCGCTGCGCCGCCGCGACGATGCGGTCGGCCAGTGCCGCCTCCGTCGCCAGCGCGGGCAGGGGCGCGCGCTCCAGCACGCGATCGAGCGCCTCGGCCTCGGCCAGGAGCCGCTGCGCGTCCGCATCGCGAGCGACCAGATGCGCGGCCGCGGCGCGCGCCTCCGTGGGCCAGCGCGTGCGATCGCCGCCGTAGACATCCAGCAGCCGCTCGAACTCGGTCAGCGTCATGCTCGTGTTGCTCATGCTCGTCATTCCGGCACCTGTTCTTGCTGCTCGAAGCCATTCCCTCGATCAGTCCGTCTCCGGTAGCAGACCCCGCCATTCGTCCTTCAGCGAGGCCTTGAGCGCCCTGCGCGCCCGCGCCAGCAGCGACTCCACCGCCTCGTCCGATATGCCCATCACCTCGCCGACCTCGATCTGGCTCATGCCCTCGTAGTGGAAGAGGGTGAGCGCCAGCCGCTGCCTTTCGGGCAGCGCCTTCAGCGCCGCATCGACCCGCCTCCCCAACTCTCGCTCCGCCAACCGCGTCACCTGGCTCGCCGGCTCGGTCTCCTCGGGCAGCGCATCGCCCAGGCTGGTGTTGCGCTGCGCCCGCACCCGGTCGATGCACAGGTTGGCCGCCACCCGCCGCAACCACGGACGCACCCCGCCTTCGCCCAGCTCCAGGCCGGCCGCGTTGCGCCAGAGCCGCAGCAGCGTCTCCTGCGCCACGTCCTCGGCCTCGGCGTCGTCCCGCAGCATGCGCCTGGCGATGGCCAGCACCGTCGGCAGGTGCCGGTCGACGAGCGCGCGGAAGGCCTGCGCCTCGCCTGCGGCGACGCGCGCGACCAGTGCGCCTTCGTCTCTCGGTCTCGCCGGAAGCCCGGCCTGAGGCCGGCTCCGGCCCCAATTTTGCGCGCAAGCACCAGGTTTCGCCTCGCCGCGGATACCGCTTGCCCGCTTCCGGAGCCCAAGCATACGGCAAAAAACGAGGTTCTGCTTCCCTTCTGAACGGTCGAGCCGCCCGCCTTCCCGTCGCTAGCCGATCTAGGCGACCAACTCCGTTGAAAAGCGCGCGCAACTTCGGCCTGCCGGGCCGCCAAATCCGCCTCCAGGCGGGCGAAGTCGGGAGCTTCGCCGGCCCTCGCCAGGAGGGCTTTGAGGCCGTCGGCGGCCTCGCCCGGCACAAACGGGCCGTCGAGGCAAAGCCGCAGGACCTGGGTGAGATTGCCGAACAGCCGCGCCGCAGGCAGCAGAGCGTCGGCCGCCGCGGCCGAGCAGCAGGCCCGCACGATCAAGGTTAACGAGCGCCGTGACCGTGTTCGGTGCTCAGGACGTCCGGGTGGGCGTGCGGCGTGCACGAGTTGCAGATGCTGGGCGATGAACTCCAGGTCGACGAGGCCGCCGCGCACCTGCTTGAGGTCCCAGATGTCCTTGGTGCCCTTCTCCTTCTCGATGCGGGCCCGCATGTCGCGCACGTCGCGCGGCAATCTTGGCGGGGTCGCGCTGGCGCGTGAGGACGCTGGCGGATCGCCTGCTCGACGGCCGCTCTCAGCGCCGGCGGACCGCTGACGACGCGCGCGCGCGTCAGGGCGAGGTGCTCCCAGGTCCAGGCCTCGCGCTGCTGGTAGTCGATGAAGCTCGTACAGCTGGGTGGCCACCGGGCCCTTCTGCCCCGAAGGCCGCAGGCGCATGTCGACCTCGTAGAGGTTGCCCTCGGCGGTCTGCGACGCAAGCGCGCTGATCAGCCGCTGCGTCAGGCGCGTGTAGTACTGGGTGGCGGGACAGCGGCTTGAGGCCGTCGGAGATGCTCGGCGCGCGGCGTCGAAGTCGTAGACGGCGATGAGGTCGAGGTCGGAGGCGGCGGTCATCTCGCGGCCGCCCAGCTTGCCCATGGCGACGACGGCCATGCCCCCGCCCGGCACGCGGCCGTGCACCTTGGCCATCTCGCGCTCCACCTCGGCCTGCATCGGCCGCGATCATGCGCTCGGCGAGCAGCGCATAGGCGCCGCCGGCCTGGGCGGCGCTGATGGAGCCCGTCAGCACGCGCACGCCGATCAGGAACGCCTGCTCGTGGCCGATGCCGGCGGGCGCGGTCCAGCACGTCCTGGAAGTCGGCCGCGCCGTCGAGCTCGGCGGCGATGATGGCGTCGAGGTCGCCCTCGCTCGGAACGCTGCCGAAGAAGCCCGGCGCCAGCACCGCATCGAGCACGCGGCGCCGCTTGCTCAGGATGCGGGCCAGGCGCGGCGCGGTGCCCATGATGGCGGCGATCAGCTCGATGAGGCTGGGGTTGCTGCTTGAGCAGCGAGAAGAGCTGCACGCCGGAGGGCAGCTCGGCGAGGAAGCGGTCGAAGCCGATGAAGGCGAGGTCGGGGTTGGCCGTGGCCGCCAGCGCCTCGATCAGCAGCGGCTGCACCTCGGTCAGCAGCTCGCGGGCGCGCGCGCGCGCGCACGGCCGGATAGCGGCCGTGGTGCCAGGCGCGCACGCCCGGCGATCACCTCCGCGGGCCGCGCGAAGCCCATGCTCGGCGAGCGCCTCGAGCGTGCCGGGATCGTCGGCCTCGCCGGCAAAGACCATGTTGGCGCCCCCGCGGGTCAGCTCCGGGCTGTGCTCGAAGAGGCGCACGTAGTGCGCCTGCACGCGCTCCAGCTCGGCGGTGAGGCGGGCGGCGAACGCCGGCGTATCGGGAAAGCCGCAGAAGCGGGCGAGCGCGGCGAGCTTGTCGGGGTCGTCCGGCAGCCGTCTGCGTCTGCTCGTCGGCGATCATCTGCAGCCGATGCTCGACCGTGCGCAGGAAGCGGTACGCCGCGTCGAGGTCGTCCCTCACGTCGGCGCCGATCCAGCCGGCGGCGCAGAGCCGCTCCAGCGCAACGAGCGTCTCGGGCACGCGCAGCGCCGGCTGGCGCCCGCCGGCGATCAGCTGCTGGGTCTGGGCGAAGAACTCGATCTCGCGGATGCCGCCGCGCCCGACCTTGATGTCGTGCCCGGCCACGGCGATCTGGCCGAAGCCGCGCAAGGCGTGGATCTGCCGCTTCATGGCGTGGATGTCGGCGATGGCCGCAAAATCCAGGTACTTGCGCCAGATGAAGGGCGCGAGGCTCGTCGAGGAAGCTCGGCCCGGCGGCGATGTCGCCCGCGATCGGGCGCGCCTTGATGAGCGCGGCGCGCTCCCAGTTCTGGCCGACGCTCTCGTAGTAGTTGAGCGCCGCGTCGGTGGAGATGGCGAGCGGCGTGGAGCCGGGATCGGGGCGCAGGCGCAGATCGGTGCGGAACACGTAGCCGTGCTCGGTGCGCTCGTGCAGCAGGCGCACGAGATCGCGCGTCAGGCGCACGAAGAAATGCTGCACCTCGAGGCCGGCGCGCAGGCGCACGCGCGCCGGATCGTAGAAGACGATGAGATCGATGTCGGAGGAGTAGTTGAGCTCGAAGGCGCCGTGCTTGCCCATCGCCAGCACGATGTAGCCCGCGGGCTCCGGCGCCAGCCAGTCGCCTCTTCCTGGCGGCCTGGCGGAAGAGGAAGCGAACGGCCGCCGCGACCGCGGCGTCGGCGGCCTCCGACAGGCGGCGCGCCGCTGTCATCACCGGCCACACGCCGCCGAGGTCGCAGAGCGCGGTCAGAAGCGCGACGTCCGCCTTGAAAGGCGCAGCGCGCGCATGGCCTCGGGGAGGTCGCCGGCAGCAGTCGACCGCCGAGCTCCGCCTCCTGCACCAGCCCTGCGAAGCGCCGCTCGGGTGGCGCTGACAGGGCGCGCTGCAGGCTGCTCGGGATCGCGCTCGATCAGGCTGGTGAGATAGGGCGAGGCGCCGAAGATGCCGGCGAGCAGGTCGCGGACGGCGGGCTTGGCGAGGTGGCCGGCGAGCGCGGCCAAGCTCGGGGTCCTCGGCGCAGCGCTGCGCCAGGTGCGCGAGCGGCCGCCGCTGCCCGCTCGCCATCGTGGACGACGGGCGCGCTCGAGATGCGCTCGCTGCAGCGGCCTCGGGTCGCGTTCAGGTGTCATCGCTGCTCGCCGCTCTCGCTGCGCCGAAGTGGCGGTTCGACACGATGTGGACAAGCCGATATCGTTAACGAGCCAATAGTGGCCGAGACAGGGCCTCGGCTCCAAGCGGCCAATTCAACCCTCTGCGCTCACCCGCTGGTGCCGCGACACCAGCGGCGGCGCAGACGCGAAGGCGGTGTGGGGCCCCTCGGCCGGCAGCGACAGCACCACCCTGAGGCCGGGCGCGTTGTCCTCGAGGCGCACGATGCCGCCGTGCATGCGGGCCACGGCGGCGACCAGGCTGAGGCCGAGGCCGGCGCCGGGGCGCGAGCGGCTCTTCTCCAGCCGCACGAAGCGCTGCAGCGCGCGCTCGCGGTCCTGCGGCGCGATGCCGGGGCCGCGGTCGCCGACGGCGATCTCGATGGCGTGGCCGACGCGCGCGAGCGCGATGCGTGATCGCAGGCGGCGACGCTGCCGCGGCGGGGGCGCTGTCGCGCCGCCGCAGGAGCCGGGAGCGCAGGCGGCGGAATACTTGATGGCGTTGTCGACCAGGTTGGCGACCGCCTGGCTCACCAGCTCGCGGTTGGCGACGAGCACTGAGGCCCGGCTGCGGCTGACGACGGCAAGCGTGAGGCCGGCCTCCTCGGCGGCCGGCTCGTAGAGCTCGGCGATGTCGCCGATGACGGCGGCCGAGGTCGACCGGCGCCATGCTCTCGGCGATGGCGCCGGCCTCGAGGCGGGCGATCAGCAGCAGCGAGTTGAAGGTCTTGATCAGCTCGTCGGCCTCCTCGATGGTCTTGGCGAGGCCCTCGCGATAGGCGCCGGCGCCGTCGGCGCTGCGCAGCGCCGCTTCCGCGCGGTTGCGCAGGCGATTGAGCGGCGTCTTCAGGTCGTGGGCGATGTTGTCGGAGACCTCGCGCAGGGCCAGCAGCAGCTCCTCGATGCGCGCCAGCATGGCGTTGAGGCTCTCGGCGAGGCGGTCGAGCTCGTCGCCCGACCCGGTGAGCGCGATGCGCCGCGAGAGGTCGCCCGCCATGATCTGCCGGCTGGTCTCGGTGACCGCCTCGATGCGGGCCAGCATGCTGCGGCTGATCAGGATGCCGGCGCCGACGCCGAGCAGAGAGAGCAGGCCGAAGCTCAAGAGCGCCACGCGGCCGATGCTGGCGGCGAACTGGCGCTGATCCTCGATGTCGCGGGCGACGACGAGGGTGTAGCCGCCGGATACCGAGACGGACAGACCCACGGCGAAGCGCTCGCCCGCACCTTCGCCTTCCCCGGTGACGCCGGTAGGAGAACAGCTGGCCCTGGCCGTCGCGGACGAGGGTCGGGCGGCACGGCGGGCAAGTTGCCGGCGCAGCCTGGTGCCGTCGGCATCGACCAGGAGGTAGAGGCCCGAGCCCGGCTCGCTGACGCGGTAGCGGATGGCGCTCGCGAGGCGCTCCGCGCCTTGCGGTCCGCCGGCCTGGAACTGCGTCCGCAGGCTCGCCACCTCGGCTCCGAGCGCGTCGATGGCCTTGCTCGTCAGCAGCTCGTTCGCCTGCCAGGCGATGTAGAGGACGATGAGCAGCCGCGGCCAGGACGAAGGCGCCCATGTAGGCGACGGTCAGCCGGAACGGGAACGATGCGATGAGCCTAGTCAGCGCCGTCACGGATCATGTACCCGGACCCGCGCACCGTATGCAGAAGCGGTTTCGCGAAGCCTCTGTCGATCTTGCTCCTCAGCCGCGAGATGTGGACGTCGATCACGTTGGTCTGGGGATCGAAGTGGTAGTCCCACACGTTCTGCAGCAGCATCGTGCGCGTGACGACCTGACCGGCGTTGCGCATGAGATACTCGAGCAGCCGGAACTCGCGCGGCTGGAGTGCGATCGCCTGGCCGCCGCGCGTGACCTTGTGGGAGAGGCGGTCGAGCGTCAGATCGCCGATGGTGTAGCGCGTCACCTGCTCCTCGGGAGCGGGCCGGCGCGCCAGCGCCTCGATGCGCGCCAGCAGCTCCGTGTAGGCGTAGGGCTTGGTGAGGTAGTCGTCGCCGCCGGCGCGCAAGCCCTTGACGCGGTCGTCGACCTCGCCGAGCGCGGAGAGGATCAGCACCGGGGTGCGGGCGCCTTCCCGGCGCAAGGTCTCGATCAGGCTCAGTCCGTCGAGGCGCGGCAGCATGCGATCGACGATGAGCACGTCCCAGCCGCCTTCGCGGGCCAGCGCGAGGCCCAGCTCCCCGTCGCCGGCGATGTCGGCGACGTGGCCGTTCTCCTTCAGCGAGCGCTGCAGGAACAGCGCCGTCTCGCGATCGTCCTCGACGACTAGCACTCGCATGGCGTGCCGCCTTCAACTCGCGCGGCGGGCGCGACCAACCCACTGCGACGGCAATATCTACAGCGACCGGCAAACGCAAGGAGCGAGGCGCCCCGTTCCTAAACAGAACAGAACAGCCTCGCCCTCTGCGATTCGCCCCTCGCGAGCGGGGCCGCAGCGTCAGTTCCTGCGCAGCTGCACGGCCACGAAGCGGGTCTCGTTGCCGGACCTGATGCGCATCAGGACCGCCCTGCGCTGCAGCTTGTTGGCCTCGCGCACGGCGTTGGTGAGGTCGTCGGCGCTCCTGACGGGATTGCCGCTGATCTCCAGGATCACGTCGCCCGTCCGTGACCTTCTGGGCGGCGTCGGAGCTGGGATCAACGTCGGTCACCATCATGCCTTCACGGTTCGGACCGGTCGGAGGCGCAGACGGTGATGCCCAGCTGCTGCAGCTCGCTCGGCTGATCCTGCCTGCCGAGGGGAGGCTGCCTGCTGCCTGACACTCCTGAGCGGAGGGCATGAGGCCGAGCTTGACCTGGACGGTCTGCTCCTTCTGGGCGCGCAGGATCCTCACGTCGATCTTGGTGCCGGGGGTAAAGGCAGCAATCTGGCGTGCCAGATCGCGGCTGTCGGCGATCTTGTTGCCGTTGACGGACAGGATCGTGTCACCGCTCTTGATGCCGGCCTCGGCTGCCGGGCTGGGCGTCGTGACCTCGGCGACCAGCGCGCCCTTGGCTTCGTTGAGCCCGAGGCTGGCGGCGGTATCCTCGTCCACGTTCTGGATCTTCACGCCGAGCCAGCCGCGCTTGACCGGAGCCCGTATCCTTCAGCTGCGCGATGACCTCGCTCGCGGTCCTGGCGGGAATGGCGAAGGCGATGCCGACGCTGACGCCCGTGGGGCTGTAGATGGCGGTGTTGACGCCGACCACTTCGCCCTGAAGGTTGAAGCTCGGACCGCCCGAGTTGCCCTTGTTCACCGCCGCGTCGATCTGCATGAAGTCGTAGGGGCCGGGGCCGATATCGCGGCCGTGCGCCGAGACGATGCCGGCCGTGACCGTGCCGCCGAGGCCGAACGGGTTGCCGACGGCAACCACCCAATCGCCCACACGCGGCGTGGTCTTGGCGAAGGTGACGTGCGGGAAGGTCTTGCCCTTGGCCTTGATCTTGAGGAGCGCCAGGTCGGTCTTCTCATCGGTGCCGACGACCTCGGCGTCGTACTTGTTGTCCTGGTCGAAGATGACCTGCACCTTGGTGGCGTCGGCGATCACGTGATTGTTGGTGACGACGTAGCCGTCGGGCGAGATCACGAAGCCGGAGCCCTGGGCCTGCTTCGGCGGCGGCGGCGGCCCGTCCCGCCTGAAGAAATCTTGCAGCGGGCCGTCATCGGAGAACGGCGGGGGCGGAGTGTTGCGATCGCCCGGTCCCGGCCACTGACGGTCGCCCGGCCCCGGCCACTGACGGTCTGGTCCCGGACCCGGACCCGGGCCCGGCTGGCGGCCCCTGGGCATGTCGCGCGAGACCTTCTGGGCGCTGGTGACCTGAATGCTGACGACCGCTCCCTTGACCCGCTCGACGAGGTCAGCGAACGACGGCGGCGCGCCCGGAGGCAGCAGCTGCTGGGCGTGCACCCCCTGCTGGGGAAGGAGCAGCAACGTGCCGGCTGCGGCCACGACGGCCAAGCCGGCCAACAATGCCAGACGCCAGCGGCCCGGCCGCGGCGCCCGCTGCTGGGGGAGCGATGGATGCATCAGATTCACCTCGGGGCGAGAAATGGGAGTCTTCGTAGGCTCCCCTAATAGGAAACGCAAAGTTACGTGGCCATTTCGGCCATCTTAAGAATTGGTAATGTCGGTCACGGGGCGCTCTCGACTTGTTGACCCGTCAGCCGGGGCGGCCATCGGCGCGCAGAAGATCATCGAGCCGCTTCTGCTCCTCGGGCGTCAGGGGCGCAGCCTCCTGGCGGGCATCGCCGCGGCGCCATCGCGCGCGCAGGACGAAGATCGCGGCGCCGGCCAGCAAGAGCACCGGCGCCAGCCAGAGCAGCAGGGTTTGCGGCCTGAAGCGCGGGCGCAGCAGCACGAACGCGCCGTAGCGGGCCTCGACGAAGGCCAGCACCTCGGCATCGCATCACCGGCGGCCAGGCGCTCGCGCACGATGACGCGCAGATCGTGGGCGAGCGGCGCATTGGATTCGTCGATCGACTGGTTCTGGCACACGACGCAGCGAAGCTCCTGCGAGAGCCTGCGCGCACGCGCCTCGAGGGCGGGATCATCGAGCATCTCGCCGGGCTCCACCGCACGCGCCGGACAGAGGGCACACAGGCACACGAGGAGAACCAGGGCGACCCGGCGCAACGCCGGTGGGGTGGTCGATATCATGGATATCATGCGCGTCATCCCGCGGCAGAGGGAGCGGCGACGGCCTTCTGGCGGGCTCGCCGCGGAGCCCCGATGCGCAGGCGCCGGTCGGAGAGCGAGAGGGCGCCGCCCAAGGCCATTACGAGGGCGCCGAGCCAGATCAGTCGAACCAGGGGATTGAAATAGAGACGCACGACCCAGCCGCCGTCGGCGAGCTCGTCGCCCAGGACCGCGTAGAGGTCGCCGCGCCAGGAGATGTGGATGGCCGCCTCGGTGGTGTCCATCCGCGGCGTGGTGAAAGTCCGTTTGGATGGGCGAAGCTCGGTCACCGGCATGCCGTCGCGGGTGATCTCCAGAACGGCCTCCTTCTCCTGGTAGTTCGGGCCCTTGCCCGGCGAGGCGCCGCGGAAGGTGAAGGTGTAGCCGACGATCTCGCCGCTCTCGCCGGGCTTCATGGCGCGTACCGTCTCGCTCTGCCAGGCGCTGGTGGCGACGATGCCGATCACCGAGATGCCGACGCCGACGTGGGCGAGCATGGAGCCGTAGGCGGCGCGCGGGAGCCTCACGGCGCGATGCAGGCTTTCCACTAGCGGGGATCTCGAAGAGCTGCACCCGCGTGGCCCACTCCGTGAGTGCGCCGGCGGCGACCCACACACCCAGGCGATGCCGAAGGGGGCGAGCCACGGCCCGCGCCAGTAGAGGGCCAGCGTCGCCACCAGGACGAGAAGAGCAACGGCAGCCGCCACAAAGAGGCGCTGCATGGCAGCCGAGCAGGTCGCCGCGCTTCCAGGCGAGGAGCGTGCCGAACGGCATGGCCAGCAGAAGCGGGATCACCAGGGGGCCGAAGGTGGAGTTGAAGTAGGGCGGCCCGACGGAAATCTTCTCGCCGGTGAGCGCCTCGAGCGCCAGCGGATAGAGGGTGCCGATGAAGACCGTGGCACAGGCGACGGTGAACAGCACGTTGTTGAGAACCAGTGCGCCCTCTCGGCTCACCGGCGCAAACAGCCCGCCCTGCCGCAGCTGCGGCGCGCGCCAGGCGTAGAGCGCCAGCGCGCCGCCGATCAGCACCACCAGGATGGCCAGAATGAACACGCCGCGCCGAGGATCGACCGCAAAGGCATGTACCGAGGTGAGAACGCCCGAGCGGACCAGGAAGGTGCCGATCAAGGACAGGGAGAAGGCCAGGATGGCGAGGAGGATGGTCCAGACCTTGAGGGCCTCACGCTTCTCCATGACGAGGGCGGAGTGGAGCAGCGCGGTGGCGGCGAGCCAGGGCATGAAGGAGGCGTTCTCGACCGGGTCCCAGAACCACCAGCCGCCCCAGCCCAGCTCGTAGTAGGCCCACCAGGAGCCCATGGCGATGCCGAGCGTGAGGCACACCCAGGCCGCCAGCGTCCAGGGGCGCACCCAGCGCGCCCAGGCCGCATCCGTGCGGCCCTCGATGAGCGCGGCAACGGCGAAGGCGAACGCCACCGAGAGGCCGACGTAGCCCGCGTAGAGGAAGGGCGGGTGGAAGGCCAGCGCCGGGTCCTGCAGGACCGGGTTGAGGCCGCGCCCCTGGGGCTGCGGCGGAACCCGTGTGAATGGGTTGGAGGCGAACACGATGAAGGCGAGGAAAGCGACGCCGATGCCGCCCTGGACCGCGAGCACGTTGGCGCGCAGGGTGGCGGGCAGGTTGCCGCCGAAGAAGGCGACGGCAGCGCCGAACAGGGCGAGGATGAGGACCCACAGGAGCATGGAGCCCTCGTGGTTCCCCCACACACCGGAGATCTTGTAGAGCAGGGGCTTGTCGGAGTGCGAGTTGACGACGACGTTCTCGACCGAGAAGTCGGAGGTGACGTAGGCCCAGGTAAGCGCGAGGAAGGCGATCGCGATGAGGGCGAGCCTGGGCGAGCGCGGCGGGCTCGGCCACCTGCATGAGGCGGCGGTCGCCGGTGTGGGCGCCCCAGGCGGGCAGCGCCATCTGCAGCGCCGCAACGGCCAGCGCCAGGACGACGGCGAAATGTCCGAGCTCGATGATCATGCAAGCCGCTCCACAAGCGCCGCGCGGATTCCCCTCCCCCTTGCGGGGAGAGGGTTAGGGGTGGGGCAGGCGATGATCCGCACGAACCGCTCTGAGAGTGTCCTGCGGCTCCCCCCCACCCTGTCCCTCTCCCCGCAAGGGGGGAGGGGACGATGCGGCTCGGCGTTGCATGCGGGTAGAGGGACGCTCGCCGTCATTTCTGCGCGCCGTCCTTGGCCTTGTGTTGCCAGAGTCCCTGCTTCTTGAGGATCGCGGCGACCTCGGGGGGCATGTAGTTCTCGTCGTGCTTGGCAAGCACGTAACTGGCGAGGAAGCGGCCGTCGGGCTCGAGCTTGCCCTCGGCGATGACGCCCTGCCCCTCGCGGAACAGATCGGGCAGGATGCCGCTGTAGCTCACGGGGATCGTCTTCGCCGTATCGGTGATCGTGAATTGGATCGTAAGGCCCTCGCCCCGCTTCAGGCTGCCATCTGCCACGAGGCCGCCGAGCCGGATGCGCCTGCCCGCGGGGATCTGCTTCTCCACCACGTCGCTGGGGGAGTGGAAGCCGACCGTATAGTCGCGCAGCGCATAGATCACGAGGAAGACGGCGCAGGCGAGGATGCCGACGCCCAGCAGAATGAACGTCGCGCGACGCTGCTTGCGGGTCATGAGCCGAGCCCCAGTCTGGTGGCGAGCTGCGAGAGCTCCGAGAGCGCGCCCGCATCGCCGTCGAAATTGCGCCGCGCCTCGGCGAGGGCTGAGCGGGCATCGTCCTTGCGGCCGAGCACGGCGTAGGCGTTGACGAGGCGGCGCCAGCCGGGCAGGTCCTTGCCGTTGTCCTTGAGGCGCCGGGCGAGACCGTCCACCATGCCCGCGATCATCTTCGACCGCTCCTCGGGGCTCAGCCTGGCGGCGGCCTCGATATCCGCCGCCGTCGGACCGGACGGCTCCGGGGCGACCGCCGCCATTCGGCGCTCCACCTCCTTGATGCGCTCGCCGAGCGGCGCGCGATAGGTCGCCTCGGGCGGCGCCTCCTTCAGCAGGGTCTTGTAGTCTGCCAAGGCGTCGACGAGGCGGCCGTCCTGCTCCTTGGCGAGCGCGAGCCAGAAACGCGCCTCGACGCGCCCCGGCTCGAGCTTCAGGATCTTCTCGAGGGCCGCGCGGGCCGGCTCGGTGACGACGCCGTCGACAGCGAGGATGGAGGCTTCCGCCAGTCCGGCGAGCCGCTCGACCGACTCGCCCTGCAGGCGCACCGCATTGGCATAGGCGGTGGCGGCGTCGCGGAAGCGGCCGAGCTTCAGGTAGACGGTCGCGATCACGTCCCAGCCCTTACCATCCTCGGGGGACTTGGCGAGGTGGGCCTCGATCTCGGCGATCAGGCGCGCGACCTTGGCCTGCTCGCGCGTGGCGTCGTCGCGCGCCGCAAACGGGCTCGCCGGCATGTCGGGCGCGCCGTGCGCGAGATAGAGGACGAGCGCCAGCAGCGGGACAGCAACGGCCGTGCCCAGGGCAATGCGGGAGTGCGTCGCCCGGGGAGGGACGGCGGCGGCGGCCGGCCGCGGACCGGCTCGCCCGGCGGCGCGCTGCAGCAGGCGGCGGGAAACCTCGAGGCGCGCCGCCTCCACCTCGGCCGCGCCGATCAGGCCTCGGGTGCGCTCTGCCTCGATCTCGGCGAGCTGGTCGCGATAGACGGCGAGCGCTCCGGCGTCAGCCGATCCTTCGGCCTCCTCCTCCGGGCGGACCCGACGCGCCAGCGGCGCCAGCACGGGGGCGAGCACAGCGACTGTCAGGAGTGCGAAGGCGATCCACAGAAGCATGGTGTGCCGATCGTTCCGGGCGTTGCGGGCGGTCCCTCCGGTGGCGCTACGGGGTCAGACCCCGGCCTGCGCCGGGGCAGGCCCTCAGGGTCCGACCCCACCGCAATAGGGCCCAGACCGCGGCGTGGCAAGGCGGCCCCTTGTCGACGTGCGTCCCGACATGCGCCTCCCGATGCCTAGCCCTGCGGCGCAGCTTTCGCGCCGCGGCGGCGAGCGGCAGGGTGCGCAGGCGATGGCCGGTGGCGGCGAAAATGGCGTTGGCCAGGGCCGGGGCGACCGGCGGCAGGCCGGGCTCGCCGAGCCCGCCCCAGGGCCCGCCGCTCGTCCACGAAGTGCACCTCGATGCGCGGCGGCGTCTCGGCCAGGGTCAGAATGGGATAGTCGGGGAAGCTTCTCTGCACGACCGCGCCGCCGTCGATGGTGATCTCCTCGGCGATGGCGGCGCTGAGCCCCATGACGATGGCGCCTTCCACCTGGGCCGTCGCGGTGTCGGGGTGGCACACCTCGCCGCAGTCGACGGCGGCGGTGACGCGATGCACGCGCGGGACGCCGCGCGGGCCGAGCGAGGCCTCGATGACATGGGCAACGACCGACCCGAAGCTCTCCACCAGGGCGATGCCGCGGCCCACGCCCGCCGGCAGCGGCCTCGCCCCAGCCGGCCTTCTCGGCGGCGGTCTCGAGCACGCGCCGGTGGCGCGAGCCCGCGGGCAGGAGATCGCGCCGGTACTGGAACGGATCGCGGCCGGCGGCGTGGGCCAGCTCGTCGATGAAGGATTCGGTGTAGAAGCCGTGCTGCGAGTGCGCGACGCTGCGCCAGGTCCCGACCCGGACATGCGGCCTGCTCGTCGACGCGAGCGGATCGACTGGTTGGGGATGGCGTAGGGGATGCGGAAGGCCTCGTTGCGGCCGACCGCCGGGTTGTCGATGTAGAGCTGCGACCAGGCGACGGGCTTGCCGTCCGGCGCGAGCGCGGCGCGGATGTGCGTGGCCAGCGCCGGGCGATAGGTGCCCTGGGCGAAGTCCTCCTCGCGGCTCCAGATCATCTTGACCGGACTGCGGCGCCATCTCCATCGCGATGCGCACGGCCTGCTCCAGATGGCCGGCGGCGAGCGCCATGCGGCGGCCGAAGGAGCCGCCCACCGGCGTGGCGACGAGCGTCACGTCGGCCGCCCGCAGCCCGGACCATTCGACCAGCCGGGCCTTGCTGCCCAGCGCGTCCTGCTCGCCCGCCCACACCGTGAGCCTGCCGTCCTTGAACTGCGCCGTGGCGTTGATCGGCTCCATCGCCGCGTGGTGCAGGAAGGGCACGCTGTAGCTCGCCGCAACGATGCGATCGGCGGGGGCGGCCCTCAGCGCCGCCTCGGCGTCGCCGGCCCTGTGCATCGGCGTGCCCTGGTTGGCAGCGAGCGCGCGCTCGTGCTGCGCGAACAGGCCCTGCGTGGTGACGGCACCGTTGCCGCCGTCGGAGAACACCGGGGCGAGGGCTGCCAGACCCTGGCTCGCCTGCCAGTAGCTGCGCGCGACCACGGCAACGGCCCGATCGAGCCGGACGACGCGCTCGACGCCCGGCATGCTCAGCGCCGGCGCCGGATCGACGGCGGTGAGCCGGCCGCCGTGCACGGGCGCGGCTTTCACGGCGGCGTAGAGCATGCCGGGGAGCTGCAGGTCGATGGCGTATCCCGCCGCGCCCTGCACCTTGGCCGGGATGTCGAAGCGCGGCACCGATCGGCCGATGATCCTGTAGTCCCTGCGCGGCCTTGAGCCGCGGGCTCGCCGGGACGCTCGAGCCGGGCGGCATCGGCGGCGAGCTCGCCGTAGCGCGCCGTGCGCCCGCTGGCGGGGTGCGAGACGACCCCGTCGGCGGCGGCGAGCGTCTGCGCCGCGACGCCGCCAGCGCCGCGCCGCGGCCTCGATCAGCATGGCGCGCGCGGCGGCGCCGACGATGCGCATGCCGACCTGGCCGGTGAAGCGCACCGCGGTGGAGCCGCCGGTGATCTGCAGGTTGAGGAACCGCGCCGCCTCGGCGAAGGTCGGTGTCGACCGCGCCGTCGAGGAATGGCCGGCACTCGCCAGTTCTGCAGGATCCAGCCCTCGGCGAGAAAGCGGTTGGCGAATGCCTTCTCGGCCGGCGCCCGCTCGGCACGCACGCGCGACCAGTCGGCATCGAGCTCCTCGGCCGCCATCATGGCGAGCGCGGTGTGCGTGCCCTGCCCCATGTCGACGTGGGGAATGTAGACCGTCACCTGTCGTCGGTGCCGATCTTGATCCAGCCGCCGAGCAGGCTCTCGCCGTCGCGGGTGACGAGCGCCGCCGCCTGCGCCTCGAAGGCGTTGCTCCAGGCGCGGTAGCCGAGGGCCAGCCCGCCCGCCGCGGCGGCCGAGCCGATGAGGAAGGTCCTGCGCTTCATGGCCTGCCCTCCCTCACGCCTTGCTCGGCTCGAGGGCGCGGATCGCGCGGCGCACCCGCGGATAGGTGCCACAGCGGCACAGGTTGCCGATGGCGGCGTCGATCTCTGCGTCGGTCGGCCTGGGCGTCTTCCGCAGCAGCGCCGCCGCGGCCATGATCATGCCCGACTGGCAGTAGCCGCACTGCGGGACCTGCACGTCGATCCAGGCGCGCTGCACCGGATGCAGGGCGCCATCCGGCAATGCCGGCGCTGGCGGCGAGCCCCTCGATGGTGACGATCTCGGCGCCCGCCGCGGCGCCCAGCGGCAGCGAGCACGAGCGCACCGGCTCGCCGTTGACGTGCACCGTGCAGGCGCCGCAGGCGCCGACGCCGCAGCCGAACTTGGTGCCGGTGAGCCCCAGGTCCTCGCGCAGCACCCACAGCAGCGGCTTCTCCGCATCGGCCTCGACTGCGCGGAGCTGGCCGTTCACCTTCAGGCTGGTCACTTCGTCTCCTCGCTGCCGTGTACCCGCGCCAGGCCGCGCCCGCCGACGATGGAAACGGGCGTCGCCTGACGCCGATAGGGCGCCGCGCCGCCTTGTGTCGCCGGGATGTCTGCAGCCGCCGATCGGTCATCAATCCGGCTGCCATCAAAAGACGTTGATCGTGCTTCGATCGCACATAGGAAGCTTCGGCCGGCTCGCGACGGCGCGGCCGCCACGCTCCGACCGGAAAATCCGACCCGGAAAATGAAAAGAGCCCCGGCACTGGGCCGGGGCTCTTGCGATTGCAGCAGTCGCGTCAGAGCAGTCGAGGGAAAGGGAGCTCAGCCGACCTGGGTCCAGGTGCCGTCGGGGTTGCGGCAGGCGGTGCCGCGCATCTGCTGCCTGCGGCCGTCGATCCAGACCGTGTGGATGAAGTCGCGGCAGCGCGACGCCGAGCCGCTCGTAGTAGGCTTCGGGGACAATCTCGCCGTAATGGTTCCGGTTGGGATTGCGCCAACGCACGGGCTGACCGGGTGGGCCGCGCTCCCAGGCGTCATACTCGGCCTGCCGGGCAAGCTCGCGGTCGCGATCGTCGAGGTCCTTGCCGATGGCGTTGCCGACGATGCCGCCGATGACCGCACCCGCGAGGGTCGCCGCCACCTTGCCGCTGCCCTTGCCGAACTGATGGCCGATGACGCCGCCGACGACGGCGCCCGGCCACGGTCCCCTGCTCCTCCTTGTTCGCACAGGAAGTGAGACCGAACAACGCGACGGGCGCGAGACCGAGTGCCGTCGCCGCGGCAAGCAGGTTTCTTGTCATCGGATTGAGAGCTCCCCTCTGGGCAGGGGCGTCAGTGCCGGAACGCACCCCCGTAGCCCATGAAGCCTCGGATAATTCTTGCGATTCGGGCAAAAGTGCGGCCCGATGCCTCGAGCCGGGCCGCTGCAGGCGACCCGGTCAGGTGGCGAGGGGGAGCGTGAGCCGGGCGCTCAGGCCGCCGCCGTCGGCGCGGGTGAGCTCGAACCTGCCATTGTAGCTGTATGCCAGGTCGGAGACGATGGAATGGCCGAGGCCCGAGCCCGGCTTGGTCTCGTCGAGGCGCCGGCCGCGCGTGATCGGCTCGGCGAGCTGCTCGGTGCGTGAGGCCCGGGCCATCGTCCTCGACGCGAATCTCCAGCCAGCCCGAACCTGCGCCGTTGCCCTGGTCCGCAGGCTTCGCTGCCGCCACCACGCGCACTCTGGACCGCGCCCATTTCGAGGCGTTGTCGAGGAGGTTGCCCAGCATCTCCTCCAGATCCTGCCGCTCGCCCATGAAGCGCACGTCGTCCGGGCAGTCGAGAGAGTAGGCAAGCTCCTTGTCGCGGTAGAGACGATCCAATGCGCGCACGAGAGACTCTGCCACCGGCCCGACCTCGGTCACGCGGCCTATGACGCCGATGCGAGCCGCCATGCGGGCACGATCGAGATAGAGATTGACCTGGGCGGTCATCGTTTCGGCCTGCTCGCCGACCTTCTGAGCGAGCGGGGAGGGGTCCCTGCGCGCCTCGTTGATGAGGACAGCGAGGGGCGTCTTGAGCGCATGCGCGAGATTGCCGACATGCGTACGGGCGCGCTCCACGATCTCCTGGTTGGACTTCAAGAGCGCGTTGATCTCGTGCTGCAACGGCTTGATCTCGGACGGCAGAGCCCCCTCCAGCCTGGTCGCCTTGCCCGAGCGGATGTCGGACAGGGCCCGCTCCATGCGCGTCAGCGGGAAGAGACCGAAGCGCACCTGGAACAGCGTGGCCGCAAGCAGCCCCACACCGGCGAGGGCCAGCGAATAAATGAGCTGGGAGCGGAAGGCGGCGACGGTCGCCTTCAGGTCGTCCATGCGGCCGGCGACGGCGACGGAATACCGCTGCGCGTCCGCGCCCACACCGAACTGGTGGATCGTCTCGCGCACGCGCATGAGCTGCCCGTCGGCGTCGGGCAGATCCGCCCAGTAGGTCTCATCCTCCTGGGGCTCTACGCCGTGCTCGCGCGGCAGCGGCAGCGTCTTGTCGCCGAGCGGGCGCGCGCGCATGATCTCGGCCGGTTTGCCATCCAACGGCTTGCCGTCCAGCGGCTTGAATTGCCACACCAGGTCCCAGGCCGCATGCATGCTGGCCCTTCGAAACGACTTCACCTGGTCGGCAGGAGGGACGGGACCTCGCGCGCCCTTTTCCTCGGCAATATCGATGACGGTAGGCAGAAAGCGATCGATCTGATCGTTGAAGGTCTCCTCCACCTGGATGCGGTGGTTCGTGTAGATGATCCATCCGGCGATCGGCAGGACCACCAGAACCCAGGCGGCGGCGGTAACGAACAGTCGCAGTGCAAGCGAATTAGCCTTCATCGCCGGCCTGCGAGAGGCGGTAGCCGAGCCCGCGGATGGTCTTGATCATGTCGGGCGGGATCTTCTTGCGCAGGCGGCCGATGAACACCTCGATGGTGTTGGAATTGCGATCGAAGTCCTGCTCGTAGAGGTGCTCGACCAGCTCGGTGCGCGATACCACGCGCTCGTTGTGGTGCAACAGGTAGGCGAGCAGCCGGTACTCGTGCGACGTGAGCCTGATGGGCTGGCCGTTGAGGGTAACCCGCGCGGTCTTGGTATCGAGGCGCAAGGGGCCACACTCGATGTCGCTCTTGGCGTGGCCCGAGGCGCGCCGCACCTGCGCGCGCACGCGTGCCAGCAGCTCCTGCATATGGAACGGCTTGGAGACGTAGTCGTCGGCGCCGGCATCCATGCCGGCCACCTTGTCGCTCCAGCGATCCCGTGCGGTGAGGATGATCACCGGCATCTTGCGGTCTGCCCGGCGCCACTGCTCGAGCACGCGGATACCGTCCATCTTCGGCAGGCCGCTGTCGAGGATGACGACGTCGTAGGGCTCGGTCTCGCCGAGGAAGTGACCTTCCTCTCCGTCGAAGGCGGAGTCGACGGCGTAGCCGGCGTCGGTGAGGGCCGAGACCAGCTGGCGATTGAGATCGCGATCATCCTCGACAATCAAAACCCGCACGGCTCTCCCCCGCATTTGGCGCGGCCCGGAAGGTCAGCGCCGGCCCGCCGCCCAGGTCAGCGGGGTCTGACCCCGCGCCGACTATACAGGGGGGCGGGCCGGGTCGGCTAGCGCCGCAGGGACTTCACAACGTCAACTTGATCTGACGGCGTTCCAGTGTGGTTGTGGCGCGCATGCGGCCGTAAATCGTCAAGATTGTGCCGGCGAGTCCGCCGACCGCCTGGACCGCAAGGATCGACCTGATTGCCCAGCTGGCGCACCACCTCGGGCGTGAGGTCGAGCCCGACGATCGGTGCAACGACGGGAAGGACGGCGGAGAGGCCGGTGACCACGGCTCCCCAGATCGTCATCGAGTGGCCCCACCATTCGCGATGGCGGCGGTTTCCGCGGGCGCCTCGCTTGCAGCGGGTGCTTCGGTTGCATTGGTCATGGGGTGTATCTCCTTTGGCTGGGGGGAATGGGCGGGAGGCGGCAGGGCGGTGACGGCATTGGCAGCGGCAAGCGTGCGCTCGACGCGGGCGAGCCAGCCTTTGCCGAAACGCCAGAAGGCGGGGAGAGAGCGGTATTGCCTCCGGCGAATGTCGGCGTACCCGGCGAGGGCCTGGGCCACGGGCAGCGAGGCGGCCCTTGGCCAGCGTCTCGGGGCCGACCTCGCCGTCGACCGTCGGCGCCGACCGCTTGCTGCAGCATGCGCGCCGCCCCGGCGGGGCCGTGGTTGACGGCGGCATCGAAGTGGAACAGGGCGAGCGGCGCCGGCAGCTCCGGGCACGACGCCGCCAGCCAGTAGCGCTCGCGGTAGATGCGATGCACGGTGGCTCCCGGGATCGCTCGCAACTCCGCCTTGAGCTGGCCGAGGTTCTCGGCCGCGAGCAGGACGCCCTTGTCGCGGGCGTAGGTGGCGAGCGTGATGCCGAAGTTGGTGGGGCCGCCGGGATCGTGGGGATCTTCGGCCTAGCCGCCTTCCAACGCGAGGACGTGGGCGAGGGCGCGCTCGAAGAGGGCGTCGCTCGCGGCGGGAGGTCCCGGATAGCCTTGGCCCCGGCCTGCGGCCGTGGCCTCGGCTTCCGGGATGACGGGTGCGGTGGACGGCCAGCGCAGGTCGAGGAGGCGCGCGCGCGGGAAGGCCGCAACGCACACGCGGTCGCCCTGGTTGCCGCCGAGCAGGATGACGGCATCCGCGGTCTCGCCCACGAGGAAGCCGACGTGGCCGAGAGCGGGATCGGCGGTGCGGCTGAGCACGGCGATGGCGCCGCAATCGGAACCCGGTGACCGGCTCGCCCCAGCCGAGATAGGAGCGCGCGGCCAGCGAGCGGGTGCTGCGGATGCCGGCGCGCTCCAGGCAGGAGCCGAGGAAGGCGGCGCACCAGGCCGTCTCGTCGCCCTCGACCTGCGGGTGGCCGGCGTCGGCGTAGTAGCGAACGACGCGCGCATTGTGGGTGGGGCCTGGCGTCTCGGCGACGCCGAGATCGCCCCAGGCCAGCTCGAGCCAGCGGGGTTGGGTCATGGGTGTTCCGTGTAGGTGGTGGGTCGACCCCGGCGGAAGCCGGCGGAAGACCCAACGCTTGTGTGGCATCCTGAATGTATTTTGTCTGTGTTTCGCTCGACCCCACTTGCAAGCGTGCGGCGTGGGGTCAGACCCGCAGGGTCTGACCCCTACAGCACCGCGTCGCGGGGGGTGCCGCGGCCGCGGGTGGCGCTGAGCTGGAAGATGCGGAGCGAGACGGAGGACTGGGGTGAGCCGAAGTCTGCGGACTGCTGGGCGGCGGTGTAGACGGCGCCGGGCGAGGTGGCGGTGAGGGTGCGCTTGACGGTGGAGCCGTCGAGGATGTCGATCTCGTAGCGCTCCTCGGTCTCGCCGAGGGGTACGTCGATGCCGTCCCAGGTGTCGCCGCCGATGCGGGTGCGGCGGACCCAGGTGAGGTTCAGGTCGCCGGCGGTGCGGGAGCCGCGCACGTGCGCGGGGCTCAGGGGTTTCAGGCCCTCCCCGACGAAGGCGTGCGCGACCTCCACATAGTTGGTGCGAGCCGATGTCGCGGCTCGCGGGGCCGCATCTCCAGTTGAAGGCGAGGCCAACCTCGTCCTCGGTGAGGTCGACGCGGGCGAGCGCACCGTCGAGAAGGACGAAGCGGGCGCCGGCGGCGAGGGCCGAGCGCATGGCGTGCTCGGTGCCGGCCTGGCCGCGCAGGAAGCCCGTGAGGGTGTAGGTGGCGGGTGCGGTGAGGACAGCGGAGAGGAACTGCAGCACCTCCCATTGGCCCTCCCCGTTGCGGACAGCGGCGAGGTTGGCGCCGCCGAGCAGGGCAAGCTCGGTGACGGAGGCGAGTGCGCCGCTGTCGAGCTTGACGCGCACGCTGGTTGCGCGGTCGAGACGCGAGGTGGCGCCGGCCGGCAGAGGATCGAGCGTGACGCCAGTGACGGCCGCGGCGAGTGCCAGCGCCTCGAGCCGGAAGCCCGAGGTCTCCGGCGAGCGATAGAAGGCGATGGGGCCGGGCCAGGGACTCTGGGCGGCGGCGACATAGCCGGCGGCGGGCGGCTCGTCGCCCCGCAGCAGCGGCAGGTCGAGGAACAGCACGAAGGGCTGGCCCGACGATGACGTGGACGGCGCCTCCCTGGCCGCGGAAGGACGCCGGGCGCGTCGGCGTAGACGTCGGGATCGACGCCGAGCGCCTCGATGTCGCGCACGCCGTGCTCGCCGATCCCGGTGATGCGCAGGAGGTGCGTGCGGCCGCCGGCGGTGAGCGCGACGACATCGCCGGGCTCCAGGGCGAGGCGGCTCGGCGGTAGCGAGAACTGCGCGCGCTCGCGCGCGGCCCAGGCCTCGAACAGCCACACCTCGGCGATCTCCGGCCGCCTGCTCGGCATCGAGTACCAGCGGCAGGTCGGCGAGCGCCACGCGGCCGCTGCGGCCGGCGAGGCGGCGCGCCTCCTCCACCGCGGGCGCGATAGTCGCCGCCGGCGGCGATGTAGGTGATCTTGGCGGAGGCGGGCAGGTCGGTCTCCTGCGCGCGCGTGAGGGTCGAGAGCGCGGCTTCGGGGCGGGTCTCGACCAGGTCGTCGGGCGTGAGATCGGCGGCAGGGCTCGGCTGCGCCGCGGTGGGCGAAGACGATCTTGCCGCCGCTCTCGCGGCGTGTCGAAGAAGAAGGCGAGCTCCAGCGGCTGCAGGGTCTCGCGCGCCGACAGCACGCGGTCGACGACGAGGCCGCCGAGGAGGCCCTCGAGGGCGCGCGGTGTCGTGAGCGGCAAAGCCGTGGTCGGCGAGGATGGCGCGCACGGCGGCGGCCGAGCGGCGCGCTGGCGATGCGGCCGGTGATCCAGTGGCCGAGGCGCCAGTTGGGGCCGTCGCCCCAGGCGTCGGTGTCGGCGGGGAAGGCCGGATAGGGGCGGGCGTCCCAGGCGTAGACGTGCATGCGGTCGAGGTCGATCATGCGAGCCGCCGTAGACGGAGGAGAGCGGGTTGGCGCCGGCGATGTAGCCCGGGTGCGCCGGGTCGAGGCCTTCGTGGAAGGCCTGCAGGTAGCGGCGCTGCATGAAGTCGTCGCGCTTGCCGTGCGAGAAGTAGGGCAGGTGCGATTCCGAGCTCTTCGGGTCGACGAAGACGTTGGGCTGGTTGGCGCCGCGGTCGACCGCGGGGCAGCCGAGCTCCGTGAACCAGAAGGGCTTGGACTGCGGCACCCAGGCGGTGGGGGTGGCGGCCTCGATGCCGGCGGGGCGGTCGAAATGCTGGTTCAGCCACCAGGAGCGGATGTCCTTGAAGCGGAACACCCAGGGCTTGCCGGCGCCGTCGGTGATGGGCGTGCGGGTCTGCGTCTCGCGGTCGGCGAGGCTGGCGTAGTACCAGTCGTAGCCCTCGCCGGCGACGATGTTTCCTCTGAGGTAGCCGAGGTCGTAGATGGAGGCGGGCGCCGGCCAGGCGGTCGGCATGGGCGTTGCCGTCGCGCCAGTCGGAGAGCGGCCAGTAGACGTCGATGCCGATGGCGTCGATGGCGGGGGAGGACCAGAGCGGGTCGAGGTGGAAGTGGACGTCGCCGGAGCCGTCGCCGGGCTGGTGGCCGAAGTACTCCGACCAGTCGGCGGCGTAGGTGACCTTGGTGCCCGAGCCCGAGACCGATTTCACGTCGGCGGCGAGAGCGGCGAGCGCGGTGACGAAGGGATAGGTGCTGGCGCTGTCGCGCACGGTGGTGAGGCCCTTGAGCTCGGTGCCGATGACGAAGGCGTCGACGCCGCCGGCGGCCTCGGCGAGATGGGCGTAGTGCAGGATGAAGCGGCGGTAGGACCACTCGTCGGGCCCGGAGTAGACGACGCCCTCGCTCCTCGATGGCGAAGTCGGCGACGTCGGCGGTGCCGACGAAGGCGGCGACTTGGGTGGCCGCGGCGGCGGTCTTGTCGGGGGTGCCGGGCTGGCCGGGCGCGGGCGAGACGGTGATGCGGCCGCGCCAGGGATAGGCGGGCTGGCCGGTGGTGCCCGTGTAGGGGTCGGTGAGCGTGTTGCCGGCGGGGATGTCCATGAAGAGGAAGGGCGTCAGCGTGACGGAGAAGCCGCGCGCCTTGAGGTCCTGGATGGCGGCGACGACCGTCTCGTCCGACGGGCGTGCCGCCGTAGGCGGCGCGGCCTTCGACCTGGCTGACGAGGTGCGCCTCCTCGCGGGCGAGGCCGGCGACGCTCCAGGTGAGGGGCTCGGTGATCTTGTCGGCGGAGTCGACGCCGGGGCGGATCTGCGCAGCAGGCCGGCGCGCAGGTCGGTGCCGAACCAGCCGACGATGAGGTTGACGGAGGCGACGTTGGGGAGCGTGGCTTGGAGCTGGTCGAGGGCGACGGCCCAGTCGCTGCCGCCCTGGCGGGTGTGCACGTTCTCCGAGACGTTGGCGGCGGCGCCGAGCTTGCGGGTGACGGGCTCGGGCGCGTAGGCGAACTCGCCGGCGCCGGGGATCAGGGTGACGGCGCGGATGCCGGCCTGCGAAGGCGTCGACGGCGCGGTGCACCTCGAAGGAGAGCTGCGGGATGCGGTTGCCGAAGGGGGCGAGGGCGAGGCGCTCGAACACGACGTAGGCGATGCCGCGGTAGGCCGGGGCGTTGCCGGCGCCTTCGCGCGCCTCGATCAGGCTGTCGGGGGCCTGGGTCTCGCTGCCGGTGTGGAGGCGGTAGGTGACGGTGGAGAGGTCGAGCTCGGCGCCGTCGGCCCAGACGCGGCCGATGCCGGCGATCTCGCCTTCGCAGAGCGCGACGGCGAAGCTCGCGTAGTAGCGGTACTCCGTGGTCTTGGATTGCGGCGCCCAGCAGCGCCGCCCTTGCCGCCGCCGCTCTGCGAGCCGGTGACGACCTCCTCCTCGAAGTCGGTGGCCCAGATCGAGCTGGCCGCCGATGCGGGCGCGGCCGTAGAGGCGCGGGATGGGCGCGCCCTCGGACGAGCCGGTGATGCGCAGCTCGGTGAGGCGGGGCCCGTTGAGCGGCGCGCGACTGGCCGGAGGCGCCGAACAGGGCCTGGTCGATGAAGGAGCCGGCGAGCGCGCCGACCTGGGAGCCGATGGCGGCGCCGGTGAGCGTGGCGCCGAGGATGGTGACGCCGGCGGGCAGGAGGGCGCTGCCGGCGGCGGCGCCGGCAACGGCGAGGGCGAGGGTGGCCATGGTGGGTGAGGTGGTGAGTGGTGAGAGGTGAGTCAGTGGGCGAATTGGCGAATGGTCGATCGCGAAGGGGTCGCTGAGCTATCCGATTTCACGACCATTCGCCGACTTCGCGCATTCGCGGGGTCAGGGAGGCGAATCGCTCCCGCGAGGTGGCGGCGCCACCAGGGGAGAGGGACCTCGGAGACGGGGGCGCCTTCAGGGCGTGGATCATGGTGGCGCAGCCGATAGGGGGTCCGTTGTGGCTGCCCCTCGGACGACCTTCGCCGGGGCAGCCTCTCCCCGCAAGCGGGGAGAGGGATCATGGCGGCGGGCGTGGAGAGGATGGCGCAGTGCTTGGCGAGCGTGCCGCGGCGCCAGCGGAAGATGAGGACGTCGCCGGGCTGCGCCTCGCAACGGCTGGACCTCGACGAGGTGGCGGCGGGCGGCTTCGAGCAGGGTCTCGCGGCCGCTGCCTTCGGCCCAGTCGCGGGTGTAGGCGGGGAGCGCTCTGCGGCTCGGTGCCGTAGAGGTCGCGCCAGATGCCGCGCACGAGGCCGATGCAGTCGCAGCCGACGCCGCGCACGCTCGCCTGGTGGTGGTAGGGCGTGCCGAGCCAGGTGCGGGCGAGGGAGACGATGTGGGTGCGCATGGGTGGTGAGATCGTGAGTGGTGAGATGATGAGTCAGGGAGTCATGGCGACAGTAGGGCACGTCCGCCGTAGACGCGGTAAGCACTGCCGACCAGCGTCGAGCACGTGTGACCCTCATTCGCTAATCCCTCCCCGCAAGGGGGATGAGACTCATCGGCTCAAGCGGTGAGGTTTCGCCTTCACCCTGCTACCGGCGGTCACCGGCTCGCCGGGGCGGGCGACGGCGAGGACGTAGTCGTTGCCGGGCATGTGCGGGAAGCCGCGGAAGTTGACGGCGTTGGCGAACTTGGCCTGGCAGGTGGCGAAGCGCTTGTCGCAGCCGGCGGTGACCGTGAACGTGTCGCTTGGCGCGATGGCGAGCGCCATGGGCTGCCACAGCTCGATGGTCGCCGTGGCGCCGGCGAGCGTGTGGCGCTTCACCTCCTGGGCGCGGCCGGCGTTGGCGCCGGAGGTGAAGGTGACGAGGCCGCGCGTGAACCAGCCTGCGGCGAAGGCGGCGAGGCCGGAGGCGGTGAAGAGGCGTGCGGCTGGAGGCGGCGAGGACGGTGCCGGTGCCGCGGAAGGCGGGGTTGTCGAGATCGATGCCGCAGCGGGCGTCGCCCAGGTCGGCGTCGCAGCCGGACTGGAAGAGGCGGCCCTTGGGCTGCTGCAGGTAGTGGGCGAGGCCGCGCACCTCGGCGGTGAAGGCGGCGCCGGAGCGGCGCACCTCGCCGAGGCTGCCGGAGCGCATGAGCACGCGCTGCTCCGTGTCGGCCCAGTTGACGCGCCAGATCTCGACAGCGGCATCGTCGTAGAGGCCGGCGGCGAGGTCGTCCTCGTTGAGGCGGTCGGACTTGAGCGCGGAGGAGACCTCGAGGTTGTCGACCGACAGGCCGAGCGCGTCCTTGATCTCGCTGGCCGTGAAGCCGGTGGCGGCTTCGAAGTCGGTGCCGTCGAAGGCGAGGTCGCGGTCGTGGTCGGTGAAGCCGAACCTGGTGCCGTCGTTGCGGGTGAGGCGCCAGCACCAGGCGAGCGTGGTGGTGCCGGTGGCGAGGTGGGCCTGGAGAGCGGGCGGGAGGTGTTTCATGGGTGAGATGGTGAGTGGTGAGATGGTGAGTGTGGCGTGAGCGAGCGGCATCGGTAGGTGGATGACGGCCACTCGGTGGGAAGCTGCGAGTAGGCTGCACAGTGGCCGATGGAGTTGACTTCGTAGCTGGTAAGTCTGAGTGGAAACCACGGGTTCATCCGTCGCGATACTCACCATCTCACCACTCACCATCTCACCCGTCAGGTTGTGCCATGGGGTCAGACCCGCAGGGTCTGACCCCTAGACGCGGATCTCCACGATGGGGATGGAGGGGATGGCGCCGTGGCGGAAGCCCTGGAGGTTGATCTCGAGGCGGTCGGTGTCGAAGCGGACGGGCACGTCGAACTCGAAGCCGGCGGTGACGGGCTCGGCTGGCGGCCGGGATGTGGCCGGGCTGGAAGGTGACGAGGCCGGTGGCGGGGTCGACGCTGTAGGCGGTGACCGGCGTTTGCACGACGCCGCCGACGGCGACGAGGACGGTGCCTGCGACGGGCTTCCTGATGGCGCGGGTCCAGGGATTGAAGGCGGAGCCGTAGGTCTTGGCGAGCTGGAAGGCGGCGGTGGCGCCGTCGCCGGTGCCGATCTGCTGGTCGAGGGCGGTGGGCGTGCTCTCGGGCGGGCAGGACTTGAAGTCGGTCGGGTCGCGCCAGCGGAAGCCGATGAGGCGGCCGCGGCGCTCCTCGAAGAAGGCGATGACGGCGTGCAGGTCGTCGAGCGACTTCACGCCGTAGCCGGCGTTCCAGCTGCGGCGCGAGTTGGCCCAGCGGGCGTTGCGCTCCTCGGCGCCGGAGCCGAGCACGACCACGTCGGTGCGCCGCTCCGGGCCGCCGTGGGCGGCGCGCGAGATGGCGGTGGGGAAGCGGGTCTCGTGGAACATGGTGAGAGTGGTGAGTGGTGAGTGGTGAGTTTGGCGCTCAGCGTGTGGCGCGGGCGGGTGATGAAAGCCACGTAGGACTGAGAAGGCTAAGGGCGGCTATTGCCGTCAAGGTGCGCTGGCGATCGAGGGCGCGAATGCCACGCCGTTCATTCTCATGAACCGACCAAACGATGCGAGCCCAGCTGCATGAGAGCGCCGATCTGGATGATGCGGACTTGCACCGCTACAGTGAGCGCCAGTCAGGTGCCTCGCGCTCCGACCGACACTACCACTCACCACTCACCACTCACCACTCACCACCTCACCATCCCATCGCGACGCGCCAAGTCACAGGTTGCGCTGGCCGTGGGCGACGGCGCGGGCGAGGAGGGCGGCGAGCTGGGTCTCGGAGCGGCGGAAGCTTTCGATGTCGGGTGTGCTGACGTTGAAGGTGACGTTGACGCCGCTGGCGCCGCCGGCGCGCACGCCGAGGCGGCCGTCGGGACCGCGGGCGAGCGGCAGGATCGCCTCTGGCCCGCGCTCGCCGGCGAGCCCGAGGCGGTTGCCGGCGAGCGGGAAGGCGACGGGGCTGGCGATGACGCCGCCCTGGGCGAACGGCACCGGCAGGCCCTGGCGGATCACGCCGCCTTGGGCGAAGGCGGTGCCGCCGGTGAACAAGCCGGCGAGGCCGCGGCCCAGCGCATCGGTGAGCGGCTTGAAGGCGGCCTTCAGCGCGATCTCGGAGAGCCTGAGTGCGAGCGAGCGCAGCACGTCGCCGAAGCTCTTGCCCTTCAGGGCGAGGTCCACGAAGGACTGGGACAGCGCGCTGCCGAACCGGTTGCCGAGCCTGGTGAGGTCGGCGAGCTGGCCTGCAGCGGGCGGTGTCGGCGTCGATGGTGACGGTGAGGGTGGGGGTGAGGTCGTCGGTCATTTGGGTGAGGTGGTGAGTGGTGAGTTGGCGATCAGCGAAGTAGCGAGACCTAAGCGAATAGCGGAGTGCGCAGCTGTGACCGTGGTCTGATTCGCTATTCGCCTCGACCTCACCTATTCGCTCTTGTCGGGATAGCGCGCATCATCAGATCGCGCGAGCGCGATGCGCGGACAATGGCTCGTCGGCCGTGCGCGGGGCCGAGGAGGCCGCGCAGGGCGGCCTCCAGCTCCTTCGGAGTCATGGACCAGAAGTCGGCGGGGCGGAGGCGGAGGAGGCCGAGGCCGGCGGCCATCACGTCGTCCCAGGGAAAGGGACGGTGTCAGACCCTCCGGGCCTCCCGTGGCTCGACGGTGCCGGCTCAGCCTCAGCGCCTCCTCCGCCAGGAGGACGGGTGCGCACGGTGTCAGACCTCGGCAGGGTCTGACCCCAAACGTCGCGGTCAGCAGGCGGGCGACGATGTCGACGAAGCCGGCGGCGCCGCCTTCGGCCTGCATGCGGGCGACCGCGTCGTCGGCGATGTCGTGGCCGGCGCCGCGCAGGCCGGCGCCGATGATGCGCTGCGCGTCGCGGGCGGAGAGGCGGCCGGACTGGAAGCGCTCGGCGAGCGCCAGCATGTCCTCGTGGCCGAAGGCGTGCTCCAGCTCGGCGAGCGCGCCGAGGGTGAGGCAGAGCGTGTAGGGGCGGCCGTCGAGGCGGGCCTCGATCTCGCCGCGGTGGGGGTTGGGCATTGGGTGATCCTCGAGCAGGTGATGGGTCGGGCGAAACGAGGCAGATAGGCAGTTGGGCAGTCAGGCAGTAGGCGTCCGGGCAACGTGACACGCCAATTGCCTACTGCCTACTGCCGACTGCCTGGGGTCAGACCCGCAGGGTCTGACCCCTACGCCGCGGCGAAGGTCAGCTCGCCGGCGGACTCGAGCGACAGCTCGAAGGCGACCTCGCCGTCGTGGCGGCCGGTGAGCTCGAAGGCGGCGATCTGGAACGGGCCCTCGACGGTGCCGAAGTCGGGGATGACACCTGCCAGTCGCGGATGGTGCCGGCAAAGACGTAGTCGCGGACGAGGGCGTCGGAGGCGGCGTCCTTGAAGATGCCGGCGCCCGTCACCTTGGCGTGCTTGGCGCCGGCGCCCGCCAGCAGCTCGCGCCACTGGCCGGCGGACTCCGCGTGCGTGATGTCCACCGTCTCGCTGTTGAAGGCGATGGCGCGCGAGCGCAGGCCGGCCACCGTGGCGAAGGTGCCGGCGCCGTCGCTGTCGACCTTGAGGAGGAGGTCTTTGCCTTTCTGGGCGGGCATTGTGGGGGGCTCCGTGAGTGGTGAGATGGTGAGTGGTGAGTTTGGCGATGCAGCGCGTGGAATGTCCGTTCCCATTTCGATGATGGCGATCACGGTCATCGTGTGCGCTGCTGTGGCGTTCGTGAGATGAGGGTCATCAGAAGGTGGGCTCAGGCTGCGAAAGATGGCTCGACCGATACTCACCATCTCACCACTGCCATCTCACCGTGTCGGCTACCGGGCTCGGTGACGGCGCGGAAGCGGGCGGTGCCGTGGATGGTCTCGCCGTCGGGGTCGCGGCGGACCTCGGAGTGCTCGTGGCGGAGGTTGACAGGCGGTGGCCGGCGAGGCGAGCGGCCGGTCGTGCAGGGCGGCGCGGATGGCGCCGAGGATCCTCGTGCGTCTGCTTCTTGCCCCGTGCCTCGGACCAGACGTGCACAGTGACGATGTGCTCGGTGCCGTCCTCGCTGGCCGTCGACCAGTCGCGCGCGTCGCCTGGCCGAAGGTGACGTAGGGCAGCGGCGGTGCCCTGGGGGACGTCGTCGAGGATGCGGCCGGCGCCGAGGAGGGCGGTGAGGGCGGCGTCGGCGCGCGAGGGCGGCGAAGATGGATTGCTGGAGGGACCAGATGGCGGGGCATGGTGAGTGGTGAGTGGTGAGCAGGTTGACGTGAGGCAGTAGGCAGTAGGCAGTAGGCAGTAGGCAGTTGCGAGTATGCTCGACCGCCTACTGCCTATTGCCTACTGCCTACTGCCTGCGGTGTCAGGCCCGGAGGGTCTGACACCGTCACAGGGTGGCGCCCCAGACGCGGCGGACGGCGCGTTCCAGGCGTCGCGGCGGGTCTCGGGGTCGGCGGCGCGCTCGGAGCGGGCGGCCCGTTGCAGCTCCTCCACCGACTGCAGCTCGTCGGCGACTCGCGCTCCAGGCGCCGGGTGCTGCCGGCCGACAGGATGCGGGCGCGATCGCCGAGCCGGCGCGCGGGGTCGCCGGAGACGGCGACGGTGACGTTGATTTTCATAGGACTCGCTCCTCGCACAGGCATTTGAGCCGGGCGCGGCGCCTGGCCTCGAGGACGGCGACGATCTCGTAGATGCGGGCGCCCTGGCGGAAGCGCATCGCGGGGACGACGCCGGCGCGGTGGCGGATCCACACCTCGTGGGTGAGGCGGCCGGCGAGCTGGTCGTGGGCGAGGCGCTCGTCGCCGGAGATGGGGCGCACGTGCGCCCACAGCTCGGCGACGGGCTGCCAGGCGACGGATGGCGCCGCCGCCGCCGTCGGGCGTGCGGACGCGGCTGCTCCAGGGTGAGGCGCTCGCCGAGGGCGCCGATGTTCATGGTGACTGTGCGCGGATGGGTGGTGAGTGGCAGCAGGCAGTAGGCAGTCGGCAGTTGGCAGTGGGCCGGCGAGCAAGCGAAACGCCAGACTGCCGATTGCCCACTGCCTGCTGCCTACTGCCATGGGGTCAGACCCGCAGGGTCTGACCCCTGTCACAGGCCCTCAGGGCCTGACCCTACAGGCGCAGGGCCCGGTAGGGCGCGAGCAGCTCCGAGACCATGTCGGGGAGGGGCTCGGCGTGGGCGCCGGGCTCGAGCGGCGAGCGGTGCTCGTACCAGTGGGCGACGAGGAGCAGGATCGCCTGGCGGATGGGGCGCCGGCACGTCGGCGGCGGCGGCGCCGTAGCCGGCGGTGAAGGCGATCTCGATGCCGTTGGCGATGCGGCCGGGCTTGGGCCAGAGGAGGGCGCCCCGGCGGACGAGGCGCGGCGGCAGGCCGGCGCCGTCGAGCAGGTAGGTGGCGGGGTCGAGCGTGGTGGCGGTGCCGCTCTCGTCGTAGAGGCGCACGGCGGCGATGCTCTGTATCGGGCGCAGGGGCAGCTTGAGGGCGGGGCCGCGCGGCCAGGCGTCGAGGACTAGGACCAGCTCTGGGTGATGAGGGCGAGGCCGGCGGCGGCCTCGACGTGCAGGCGCGAGGTGACGATGAGGCTCGCGATCAGCGTGTCCTCGGCGGTGCCGTCGACGCGCAGGTGGGCCTTGGCCTCGGCGAGCGTGACGGGCTCGACGGCGGGGCCGGAGGTGAGGATGAGGGGCATGGGGGTTCCTTCGGGAGCAGGCAGTGGGCAGTCGGCAGTGGGCAGTAGGCGGTCGACTGAGTGGGGCGGCGACTGCCGAGCGCGCGACTGCCGACGGCCGAGGGGGCCAGGGTCCCGCTCGCGTCGCCCTAGGCCGCGGAGGGGGCACGCGGCCGGGCGAAAGGAGGGCAGCGGCGCGAGGCAGCAGAGTGCGGTGCCGACGGCCACGCGTCGGCGCGATGGCCGCTGCCGAGGGGTACGCGAGCCTCGGCGATGACACGCGTTACACGGAGAAGCGGAGGAGCTTGATGGCGTCGAAGTCCTGGACGCCGCCGCCGACGCGCTTGGTCGTGTAGAACAGCACGTAGGGCTTGGAGCTGTAGGGGTCGCGCAGGATGCGGATGCCGGCGCGGTCGACGATCAGGTAGCCGCGGCGGAAGTCGCCGAAGGCGACCGCGTAGCTGTCGGTGGCGATGTTGGGCATGTCCTCGGACTCGGCGACCGGGAAGCCCATCAGGGTGGAGGCGTCGCCGGCCTTGGCGGCGGGCTGCCAGAGGTAGTTGCCGTCGCCGTCCTTCATCTTGCGGATCACCGCCTGGGTGGCGCGGTTGAAGACGAAGGTGCCGTTGCTGCGGTAGCCGGACTTCACCGTGTAGACGAGGTCGATCAGCTTGTCGCCGGGGTTGGAGGCGGCGAAGGCGCCGGCGGTGCCGGTCGTGATGTAGCCGATGTTGCCCCAGCTCCAGGAGGCGTTGGCGACCTTGGTGTAGTCGAGGAAGCCCTTGGGCCTGGCGGTGCCGTTGCCGGTGACGAAGGCGGTGCCCTCCTGCTGGGCGAAGCTGCCCTGCACCTCGTCGGCGATCCACTCGTCGATGTCGACGGCGGCGTCGTCGAGGAGCGCCGAGGTGGCGGCCGGCATGGCGTAGAGCTCCATGGTGGGGAAGGCGAGCTCGGCCAGCGTGGGCGTGTTGGTCTCGGGGCGGGCGGCGGTCTCGGCGACCCAGCCGGTGGCGGCGTCGGTGATGGCGAACGGCTTCTTGTAGACCGAGCCGGAGACGCGGCGGACTGCCGGCGATGGCGCGGATCGGCGAGACGTTGCGCACGCCGCGGTTGACGCGTGCGTCTCCAGCTCCTCGGGGACGAGATAGCCGCCGTCGGGGTCGGAGCCGATGGAGAGGGCCTTGGCTTCGAGGTCGCGCAGCTGGGCGGCGTCGCCGGTGCGGACGTAGGCGTCGAAGGCGGCCTTGTGCTGCAGGGCGGCGCCGGAGCGGGGCGCGTGGCCATGGCCCTGGGCCGCCGAGGTGCGGGCGGGCGGCCTTCAGGGCGAGGTCGTCGACGACGCGCTTGGTCTCGTCGAGGGCGCGGTTGAGGCGGTCGACCTTGTCGGTGGTGACGACGTCGGCGGAGCATGCGGCGCTCGAGCTGGGAGAGGCGCTCGTCGTTGCCCTCCTTGAAGGCCTCGAAGGCGCGCATGAAGTCGCCGAAGGCGGTGTTCGAGGGAGTCGTTCTGCATGCGGGGTTCCTTTGCTCGGGTGAGATGGTGAGTGGTGAGAGGCGAGTGGCGGTGGCGAATGGCGCCGAGTCGGGTCGAGCTGCACCGCACTGCCGATGCGCCTCGTGCGCGGAGTGCGTCGGTGCAATCGGCTATGCGCTGATTGCACCCTACGGTCGCCGCATTCGGCGCGTTGCGTCGGCGATCGTGGCGAGGAGGCGATGGTCGGCGTCCGACTTGACGTGGGCGACGCGGGCCTCGGGGAGGAGCGGGAAGGTGACGATGGAGATCTCCCACAGGTCGATCCTGGCGAGGCGGCGGATGCCGGTCTTGGCGTCGCGCTTGCCGGTGACGGCGCGGAAGCCGATGGAGAGGCCGTCGAGCGCGCCGGCGCGCATCAGGGCCAGCACCTCGCGGGCGCGGGCGACGGCGAGCATCAGGCGGCCACGGGCGAGGAGGCCGCGGGCGTCCTCCTTCAGGGTCTCCCAGACGCCGATCGGCTCGTCGGGCTTGTGCTGGTAGAGCAGCTTGATGCCGGCGGCGCCGCGCTGCTGCGAGGCTGTCGCGGAAGGCGCCGGGCAGGACGATGTCGCGGCCCATGTCCTCGCGTGTTGAAGAGGCTGGCGTAGCCGGAGAAGGTGCCGTCGGGGTCGACGCGCTTCAGGTCGAGGGGGGTGAATTTGTGCTCGCGGTGTGGGCATTGGTCTCTACCGTGTCGAAGAGGGGAGTAGGGAATAGGCCGAGTAGGCGAGTAGGGAGCGATTGGCGAATGAACGGTGCGATCGGCCGACTGCCCTATTCCCTATTCCCTATTCCCGGGGTCAGACCCCAGGGTCTGACCCCGTTCGGGCCGTAGCCCACGGCGGCGCGCTTCTCGTCGGGGGTGAGGAAGGTGGCGGCGTTGATGCGGGACCAGAGGGCCTCGCGCTCGGTGGTGAGGGCTTCGATGGCGTCGAGGTCGGGGCGCAGCTGGAGGCAGTGGCAGTGGCAGTCAGTGGTGGTCGAGCCCACGCCTACTGCCGAGTGCCGACTGCCTTCGACACCGCATACGCGGGCGCGAGCCACAGCGAGAGGGCCTTGGCGGTGCGGTTGACCAGGGGGAGCACGGTGGAGCGCCAGAAGGTGCGGGTGGCCTCCTGGTAGTTGGAGTAGGTGTTGTCGCCGGGGATGCCGAGCAGCATGGGGGGCACGCCGAGGGCGAGGGCGATCTCGCGGGCGGCGACGTGCTTGGCCTCGATGAAGTCCATGTCCTTGGGCGTGAGCGACATGGACTTCCAGTCGAGGCCGCCTTCGAGCAGGAGCGGGCGGCCGGCGCGGGCGGCGCCCTGGAAGCCCTGCTCCAGCTCGGCCTTGAGGCGGTCGTACTGCTCCACCGTGAGGTTGCCGTCGCGGGCGGTGTAGACGAGCGCGCCGGAGGGGCGGGCGGAGTTGTCGAGCAGCGCCTTGTTCCAGCGCGAGGCGGTGTTGTGGATGTCGACGGCCGCAGGCGGCGGCCTCGATGGGGGAGAGGCCGTAGTGGTCGCTCAGAGCGGGTGGAACAGCTTGACGTGCAGGATGCGGGCGCACGCCGGGGACGGCCTCGCCGGCGATGCGGCTGGGTCTTGCCGTCGGCGGTGTAGTCGAAGGCCTCGGGCCAGCCGTCGGGGCCGGGCACCACCTTCATGCGGTCGGGGCGCAGGGTGTGCAGCTCGCGCGACGGTGCCGCCGACGGCGACGGCTTCCAGGTAGGCGTTGCCGGAGACGAGGAGGAAGCCGTAGCAGGCCTCGAGCAGGTCGGGGGCGCTGGACGCCGGGGTTGGGGCGGGCGAGGAGGTCGAGGAGCGGGTGCTCGGCGATCTCCTCGGCGCCCTGGTAGAGGAGGAGGGGCACGCTGGCGGCGGCCTCGGCGACCATGCGCACGGAGCGGTAGAGGACGGCGTTCTGCATGAAGCCTTCGCGGGCGAAGGCGGCGTAGTCGCGCGGGGCCCAGGCCGGGGAGCCGAGGCGGTCGAAGGCGAAGCAGGGGCCGGCGAGGGATTTGGTGGCGGGGGCGGAGCGGTGCGGCCCGATGAGGCGGGCGAGCCAGTTCGATCATGGGCGGTGAGCCTTCGTCGATGAGGCGAGTCAGGGCGAATAGGCGAGTAGGCGAGTGGGCGATGCAGGGATCGGCGGTCGCGATCCGCATTCGCCACTCCCTATTCGCCACTCGCCTGGGGTCAGACCCGCAGGGTCTGACCCCTACAGTCGGGCGGATGCCGGGGCTGCCGGTGGTCGACGAGCATCAGCTCGGTGATGGCCCAGACCAGGGCGTCGAGGCGGTCGGGGCTCTTGCCGTGGGAGAGGCCGTCGGCGGCGAAGTCGCACATCTGGCGCTCCAGCTCCGGGAACTCGCCGACGTGGGCGACGCGGCCCTCGCGAGTAGAGCGTGGAGACGGGCTCGGCGCGCACGTACTTGCCGCGGCTGGCGTAGACCTTCTTGACGGGCACGCATGGCGTCGATGCCCTTGAACGTCTGCACCAGGAGGTCGCCGCCCTGGTTGGTCTCGACCACGATGGTGTCGGCCTCGTAGTCGTGGTAGGCGGCGACCGCGGCCTTGGCCCAGGTGGCGGGGTCGCGGCCCTGGATGGTGCGGTCGCCGATGACGTAGGCGCGCTTGTCGACGCCGAGGCCGGCGACGATGATGCCGCAGCTGTCGGAGCCCGCGGTCGACGTCACCGGCGGGTCGACGGCGACGACGATGCGCACGAGCTCGGGGCGGGCGAGCAGGCGGCCCTGCGTCGAGCCAGGCGCGCTTCCACAGGCCCGTCATGCGCTCCTCGACGATCTCGCCTTCCAGCTCCTGCCGGCCGAGCGGGGTGTCGCCGTAGCGGCGCTGCATCTCGGCCAGGAACGAGGGCGCCAGGAACGGCGGCGTTGTCGGCCGTGCGCGAGCGGGTGGTGGCGGTGGCGGGGTCGTCCATGATCTTCTTCGAGCAGCGGGATCGGCGCGCGGCGTGGTGGTGACGACGCACTGCGGCCAGCGCCCGAGCCGCAGCGCGAACTGCAGGGTGTCCCAGGCGTAGTCGGGCTGGCGCCACTTGGCAGAGCTCGTCGCACCAGGCGGCGTCGAACTGGGGGCCGCGCAGGCTGTCGGGGTCGTCGGCGGCGAACAGCTGGGCCATGCGTGCCGTTGTCCCAGACCAGCTGGTTCTTGGAGGCCTCGAGCTTGGGGCGCTCGCTTCGGCGGATAGATCGACATCAGGCCGGACACGCCTTCGATCATGACGCTGCGCACCTGGGCGATGGTGTCGCCGACGAGGGCGATGCGGCGCGAGCGGCGGTCGGCCAGCGGCGGCTCGCCGATCACCTGGGCGCGCACCCACTCGGCGCCGGCGCGGGTCTTGCCCGAGCCGCGGCCGCCGAGCAGGAGCCACGTGTGCCAGCGGCCGCCGCCCTTGGCGAGGACGGGGGCGAGCTGGTCGTCGCGGGCGTTGACCGCCCAGTCGTAGTTGACGACGCGGTCGCAACTGCTCGCGGGTCAGATGGCGCGGCGAGGAAGTCGAGACCTTCAGGGCTTCGGGAACAGCTTTCCAAGATGCTCCGCAAGCTCGCGGCGGAAGTGCGTCCTTCTCGGATGCGCGGCGAGGCCGTCGGGGTCGATGTCGGCGCTGAGGCGCGGTGAGCTCGGGGTTGGCTGCGCTCTTCTCCTCCCGTCGGCGGCTGGGGCGGGTTCAGAGGCCATCTCCGTCACTTGATTGATGCTCTCGATGAGCGCGGCGAAGTCGTCGCGCTGGTCCTTGGTCGTCACCGGCGGCTCGCTGCCGGCGTCGTTCTTCTCGTAGGCCTCGCAGCTGCTTCGTGCATGTAGAGCTCCATCATCCTGATCTGGACTGCGATGACGCTGAAGAGGCGCAGCGCCAGCTCGGCGCGGATGTCGGCGGTGGCCGGCGACGGGCGCCGCGCCCGGCTTGACGCGCGGTGGCGGCGAGGTGCGACGCGTCGCCGCGCGGCGAGGGCCACGCCTCCTTGCGGGCGCGCTCGCGGACGGTGGTGGCGGCGATGCCGAAGCTGCTGGCGATGGCGGCGTAGCTCTGGCCGGCGGCGCGCAGGCGGCGGGCCTCGGCCCACTGCTCGGGGCTGAGCTTGGAGACGAACGGCATGGGCGGGTGGCTCGGGGTCGGCTGTGCAGAGCCTGGCCGCGGGAGGCCGGAGGCCTCGCCGGACGGCATTGGCGCAACTGTGGTGATGATAGCAGAACGATAGCAAACCAGCGTCACCATGTCAATCCAATACTTTGACACCGGGGGCGATATGCTTAATGAATTCAAATTATTCGATACAGTAATTTGAAGTATATTATGGAGTTACTATCTTATCATGGTCCGCCAAGGCGGGACAAAGAGCGCCGCGGCTGTCATCACCCATGCTTAATGGAGCGTATCTTTCCAGATCACGGCTTCTCACTGAATTGGGGCCGCGCGCTGACAGGGCGGTGCCCTTGTACCCCCACCCCTTGTACCCCCACCCCTAACCCCTCCCCGCAAGGGGGAGGGGAATCCGGGCGCGGCGAGCGAGGCGCGATCGCCTCTCTTCGCGTGCCGAATGTCCCTGATCGCATGATAGGCCGGAGCCACGGTGTCAGCCCCGGCCTGCGCCGGGGCGGAGGGTCTGACACCTGTCGAGCCAGTGGCGGACGCGGGCCTCGGGGTCGGGGTGGGTGATGAAGTCGGTGACGACGGCGAGGCTGTCGGCGCCTGCCTCGAGCACCGCATCCGCGCGCTCCGGCGTGAGGCCGCCGATGGCGACGAGGGGCATCTCGCCGATGCGGCGGCGCCACGCGGCGATGCGGCCGAGGCCCTGGGGGGCCCATTTCATGAGCTTGAGCTTGGTCTCGTAGATCGGGCCCAGGGCCACGTAGGCCGGGCGCGCCGCCAGCGCCGTCTCCAGCTCCTCGGGGCTGTGGGTGCGAGATGCCGAGGCGGATGCCCTTGGCGTGCAGCGCGGCCAAGTCGGCGGCGGCGAGGTCCTCCTGGCCCAGGTGCACGAAGTCGGCGCCGGCGTCGAGCGCCTCGCGCCAGTAGTCGTTGACGATGAGCTGGCAGCCGTGGCGCCGGCAGGCGTCCATCGCCACTGCGATCTCGCGGGCGATCACCTCGGGCGGCGCGTCCTTGACCCGGAGCTGGACGGTCCTGATGCCCAGCGGCAGGAGACGGGCGAGCCAGGCCGTGTCCGGAACGATCGGGTAGAACACGTCGAGGCCCTCGAGCCTGATCAGCTTGCGCATCGTCGCTACTCGCTGAGGTCGAAGAACGGGGTGCCGGCGACCGGGGTGGAGGGCGCCGCCATGTCGCGCGTCTCCATCAGCCCGGCCTCCCAGCCGAGGCGTCCGGCCTCGACAGCGGCGGCGAACGCGCGGGCCATGCGCACCGGGTCGGCGGCGGTGGCCACCGCGGTGTTGAGGAGCACGCGCGTCGTAGCCCAGCTCCATGGCCTCGGCGGCGTGCGAGGGCGCGCCGATGCCGGCGTCGATGATGAGGGGCACGTCCGGGAAGTAGCGGCGCAGGCTCTGGAGCGCGTAGCGGTTGGCGAGGCCGCGGCCGGTGCCGATCGGCGCGCCCCAAGGCATCAGGACGCGGCAGCCGGCGGCGATGAGGCGCTCGGCGGCGATCAGGTCCTCGGTGGTGTAGGGGAATACCTCGAAGCCGTCGCTCGCGAGGGCGGCGGCGGCCTCCACCAGGCCGAAGAGATCCGGCTGCAGAGTGTCCTCGTTGCCGATCACCTCGAGCTTGACCCAGCTGGTAGCGAACAGCTCGCGCGCCATGCGGGCGGTGGCGATTGCCTCCTTCGGGGTGCGACAGCCGGCGGTATTGGGCAGTATACGTACGCCGAGGTCCCTGATGAGGTCGAAGAAGCGCTGGCCAGGAGCACCTGAGCTGGCGCCGCGCGCGGTCTCGCGGCGCAGCGAGACGGTGACGATGGCGGCGCCCGCGGCCCTGACCGCATCGCTCATCACCTGCGGCGAGGGAAAGCGGGCGGTGCCGAGCAAGAGCCGCGAGGGCACCGTCACGCCGTAGGGAGAGAACGGCCCCGAGAACCGCCCGGGGCCCGCCGCCGATCGGGGATTTGTTACAGTGGCACTTGCACTCATGGCGGTAGTCATGGCCGGCGATTTTATCAGCCGCCCTGGCGCGGGGCTACGATCTCGACCCGGTCGCCTTCGGCGAGCAGGGTTGCAGCACGCTCCTGGCGCGGCACGAAGTCACCGTTGACGGCGGTGGCCACGGCCACTTCGGCGTGCCCCTCGCCGGCCACCAGCTCGGCCAGCGTGTGCGCCTGCGTCTCCACCGGCGCGCCGTTGAGGCGGATTCTGGTTGCAGCGGACGTTTGGAGCGGCATGCTTGGAACGGGGCTTTCGAAGGGCACGGGTTGCCTGGCGACTTGCCTGGCGAATGGCCGCCGTGGCAAACCCGAGGCTCTGCCAGCTATCTGTGGCGATGCGAGGGATTGTTCAAGGCATTTTCGCCGGCGGCGGCTCCGGCGTCCTTCGAAAGTTGGCCATCATCGTGGTGGACGCTGCATCGCGGGCGGCCGGTTGGACGTGCAATGCGCAGGGGAGGGCGGCTGCGGCCAGGCCCGAAGGAGGCTCATGTACAAGGACCTCATGACATCGCGGCGGTTCGCGCCCCTCTTCTGGTGCCAGTTCTGCTCCGCGCTCAACGACAATTTCCTCAAGAATGCGCTGGGCATGCTGATCCTGTTCGGGCTCGGCAGCGCCGGCTCCGCCTACGGCGACAGGGGCAACATGCTGGTGGCGCTGGCAACCGTGGTGTTCATCGCGCCGTTCTTTATTCTCTCGGCGCTGGGGGGCGAGCTGGCCGACCGGTTCGACAAGGGCTACGTGGCGGCGCGCATCAAGCTCGCCGAGATCCCCGTGGCGGCGCTGGCGGCCGTCGGCTTCTTTCTGCACTCGGTGGAGATCCTGTTCGTCACGCTGGCGCTGTTCGGGGTCATGGCGGCGCTGTTCGGCCCCGTGAAATACGGCATCCTGCCGGAGAAGCTCGAGACGGCGGAGCTGCCCGCCGGCAACGCCCTGGTGGAAGGCGCAACCTTCCTGGCGATCCTGATCGGGACGATTGCCGGCGGCATCGCCGTCAAGACCGCCAAGAGCCCCGAGCTGGTGGTGGGCATCATCGTGGCGCTCGCCGTCGTTTCGTGGATTTTTGCCCGCGGCATCCCCGTAGCCGGCCCGGCGGCGCCCGGCCTTGCCATCACCGCCAACCCGTGGACCTCGACCTTCGCCCTGGTGCGCGAGCTCAAGCGCGACCCGCGGCTGTGGAGCGGCGCTGCCATCGTGTCCTGGTTCTGGGTCGTCGGCTCGGCCGCGCTGTCGCTGCTGCCGCCGCTGGTGAAGGACTACATCGGCGGCAACGAGGACGTGGTGACGCTCTGCCTCGCGACCTTCGTGGTGGGCATCGCGGCGGGCTCCGCGCTGGGGGCGCAGGCGAGCCACGGCAAGCCGAACCTGACCCTGGTGCCGCTGGGCGCCGCCCTGATGGGCGTCTTCTCCCTCGCCGTTGCCGGGCTCGCGGGCCTGCTGCCGCGGCCGGCGGCGAGCATCGGGCCGCTGGCCGTGCTCGGCTACGGGCACCGGGCTTGCGCTGCTCGCCGCGCTGTGCGGCCTGGCGGTCGCCGGGGGGCTCTTCATCGTGCCTGCGTTCGCCGCCGTGCAGGCGTGGGCGCCGCAGGACGCCCGCGCCCGCGTGATTGCCGCGGTCAACGTCATCAACGCCGCCTGGATGGTGGCGGCGGGGGCGCTGATCGCCGGCCTGCAGGCCGTGGGCGTGGGGCTGGCGACCCTGTTCGCCGTGCTCGGCGTACTGAGCATCGGCGTGGTCTTCTATGTGATGCGGGCCTGGCGGGTGGGGCTGCCGAGGCTCGCGGACAAGGCGCCCGGGGAGGCCTGAGACCTGAGGCCCGCGGCGCAGATGCATGCTTCCGCGGTCGGCATTCCATGGGAGGGAACGATGGCAGAACCCAGCCACGACGAGGACGCCCTGCGCTTCTTCAACAGCCTCTCGGGACGGCTCCATGTTGGCCTGAGCGAGCCGGCTCAGCGGGTCTCCGAGCGGCTGCTCAACCTGAAGGCGCCTCCGTCGGCGCAGATCGAGGAGGTGTCCTTCACGATGCAGGTGCTGGAGGTGACCGGAGAGGGTGACGACGTGGACTTCGGCGACCCCCGCGACCTCACAGAGGACGAGTGGAGGCGCGTGGTGCTGCGCACACCCGTCATCCGCATGCGCGGGGAGAACGACGAGCAGGTGGTGGAGCACCGGGCGCCGGACGGCGTCGCCTTCACGGTTCGCGACCTCGGCGGCCGCAATCGCCGAGACGGAGCGCCAGACGCGCGGCGGCACCCTCTGGGACGGCGGGATCGACGTGCACCACATCTACTTCGAGGGCATCGAGCTCGAGGAGGACGGCGTGTGGTTCATCTCCTGGGGGTCGTAGCCGCCCGACGACGCCTTACCTCGGAGTCAAGGGATCAGCTGATGGTTGACTGGCTTTCCTTTGTCTGTTGAGTTGGTCTGCCAAAAGTGCAGAGGATGTCGCAAGCAAGCACTTATGGCCATCACAACGTCTGAGAATGACATAAAGGAGCGCTTGTCCGTCGCCTATGTCACGGCTGTCGCGGCCGGGGCTGGCTGCCAGGTCACGAAGCTCGATATCGACAAGACCAGCATTGATGCGATCGTCTGTCCGATATCTGGGTCCAAATCGCAGATCAACCTACAGCTTAAGGCCACATCCACGAGTCTAGTGGTCGGTGGAGAGGTGAAGTTCGTCCTACCGATAAAGAACTATGACGATCTGCGTGACACACTCTCGATCGTCCCGCACTACCTCGTGGTATTGGAACTCCTCAGGAGCCTGAGCGCTGGTTGCAAATCAGCCCAAGCGAACTGGCAATCTGTGGGCTAGCGTACTATGGGAACCTCTTTGGGCTGCCAGCAGTCTCGAATGCGACGATCACGAGTCATAACCATGCCGCAAAGCCAGCGCTTTGACGTCTCTATCCTCCGGAGGATGATA
Organism: uncultured Alphaproteobacteria bacterium; assembly: GCA_963758625.1. Lineage (GTDB taxonomy): Bacteria > Pseudomonadota > Alphaproteobacteria > Rhizobiales > Hyphomicrobiaceae > AWTP1-13. The sequence continues at coordinate 297,840 of CAVWWJ010000005.1, forward strand.
CTTTCCTCTCCTGATCGGATCGGAGCAGCGGGAGCGTAGGATGTTGATGGGTACGCCAGACCGACATGCGATTCGTGCGCTCAATCCGCGAGCCGTGGTCGGCTACCTTCGAAGCAGGGGCTGGGAGAAGAAGCGAGACTTCGGACCGAACGCAGCCGTGTTCGGCATTTCCATAGACGGTATCGATCATGAGCTACTGGTGCCGGTCGCACATCAAGCACCCGACTACCAACGGGTGATGGAGGTGATGCTCGAGGAGCTGATCAAGGTTGAAGACCGCTCACCCTATGAATTGGTATCCGATCTAAGCATGGCGGCTTTCGATGTTACCGGGTTCGGTCAGCCGATGCCGATGATATCGGCTCCATTCGTCTCAACGCAGGGGTCGAACTGCACGAGCACGCGCGAGAGTTGGTCATGTATGCAGCCAATGCCGTCGCAGCCAAGAAACCGCGCGCAGCCTGGCGTGGGCGGAGAGCAGAGGAGGTGGGTGACTACTTGAACGCACTCCGACTGGGCCAATCGCAGCGAGGCAGTTTCGTGATCTCACTACTTTCGCCATGGGACTTCATCCCGGTTGCTGAGCGTGAGCAGGTGGACCTGAGTTTTATCGATCCGTTCGGGCGGAGAGTAACGAAGACGCTTGGAAGAGCGCTGGAAGCCGTCAAGAAGGCGCTGCAAGAGGCCGCGACCGAGGGTGTGCAGGGGCCTTTTCATGCTGTGGTCAAAGACGGCGTGAGCGCAAATCTATGTCAAGCATTGGCGCAAATTGCGCGCAGCGGCGAAGGTGCAGACGTTTCAATCAAGTGGAGCTTGACCCAACCCGACGTGGGAGAGCCAGCCCTTCGCTTGGCGCGCGAGGACGCCCAGTCGTTGACCGAGGCTGCACATAGACTGGCGGAGGCCGAGCCGTTATCGGAGGTTGCCGTCCAGGGACACATCACGCATCTCAAGGAAGAACCAAATGCATTCGATGGCGTGACAACAATCGACGCCCTCGTGGAGGGCAAAATGCGTCGGGTCTTTGTCACGTTCGCCAAGGACGACGCCATCACCCGAGACGCTTTGATCGACGCCTTCAAATACAGAAAGCGAATATCGTTCACCGGTGAGTTGTCGCGCGAGGGCCGCCGCCTAAAATTGGTGAACCCTCGCGACCTCGCCGTACTGCCTGAAACAGACGAAGAGGACTATCGTGGCGTCATAAATTCGCGAGTCTGATATCACTATTTCGCGACCCATGATCCTCATGGATCGTCCGGCGCCGTCTCGTCGGTGTCCTCCTCCTCGACCATCGTCAGACCGGCGACGCAGATGCCGCGTCGATGACGTTGAGGGCGAGGGTTGTAGCGCATGGCCGTTGCAGGCTCGATGCACATGCTGGTACCGAGTTCGAAAAGCGCGCCGTGCTTTCCACACTGCAGGCGGCGGACTTACCCCACCGAGCGACAGGGGGCGATCCGTACCGGCACGTTGCCGGCGGCCGAGCGGCAGATGGCCTCCAGGACGGCGATGTTGCCGATGCGCTGCGCGTCGGTGAAGGGATAGGGCTCGCCGCCCGCGATTGCGTTGGCGAAGGCCTCGAGGTTGGCGCGCACCGTGTCGACCCACTCGTAGGTGCGCTCCTCGCGCATGCCGTCGCGGTGCTGCAGCGTGAGGGTGGACGGCCCCGGAGTGTCGGGATGCGTGGCATTGCGCACCTCCACCCAGGCCTTGGACCCGAACACGGTGAGGCAGAGATAGTGCGGGGTGACGAGGATGGCGTTGAGGTAGGCGGTGGCGCCGCTCTCGAACCGGATGAGGGCGGAGACCACGTCGCCGTTGTCGGGGTAGGCGACGCGCGAGGTGGTCACCGCGAACGCCTCGCGCGCCGGACCCAGGAACTCCACGAACAGGTCGCTCAGGTGGATGCCCATGGCGGTCATGCCGGCCGCGGGGGCGTCCCTGGGCGAGGCGCGCCAGTCGCCGGCCGGGACGTTGGCGAGCTTGTCGTGGCTGAAGTTGGCCTCCACGTGCATGACGGTGCCGAGCACGCCCTCGTCGAGGAGGCGGCGCACCTCGACGATGGCGGGCTCCCAGCGGCGCTCGTGGCCGATGCCGAGCAGCACGCCCGCGGCCTTGCAGGCGACCACGGAGCGCTCGGCGTCGGCGCGGGTCAGCGCCAGCGGCTTCTCGCAGAACACGTGCTTTTTGGCCGCCGCACAGGCGAGCACCTGCCCGGTGTGCAGCGCATGCGGCGTGCAGAGGATGACGGCATCGACGGCGGGGTCGGACAGCACCTCGGCGAGGTCGCCGGTGAAGGCGAGGCCGTGCTCGGCCGCGAACGTGGCGCGCGCGGGGTTCGTCTCCACCGCCTTGACGATCCTCAGACGATCGGAGCCGGCCAGGCGGCGCACCATGTGCTGGCCCCACCAGCCCAGGCCTGCGATGGCGGTGTTGATCATCGGGTGTCGAAGGGGTCAGCCCCCTCGCCTCATGTTGATGTGCGGGGGTCTGACCCCTTCCCCTACGTCATATCCAGCGGCGCGGCGCGCTTCGGCGGGGGGAAGGCGCCGTCGAGCGCGGCGAGGTCGTCGGCATCGAGCTTCACGTCGAGCGCCTTCATGTTGGCGCGCACGTGCTCGGGCTCAACCGCCTTGGGGATCGCGATCACGCCGGGCTGGCGCAGCACCCAGGCCAGTGCCACGGCCGCCGGATCGACGCCGTGCTTGCCTGCGACCTTGCCGAGCGCCGGCTTGCGCAGCAGTGAGCCCTGCCCCAGCGGCGAGTAGGCCATCACCATGATCTTGTCCTTGCGGCACTGGTCGAGCAGCCGCCATTCGACGCCGCGCGAGCCCAGGTGATAGAGCACCTGGTCGGACGCACAGTTGCCGCCGTTCTTTACGCCCGCCAGCCCCTCCATGTCGCCGGCGTCGAGATTGCTCACCCCCCATTGCCGGATCTTGCCGTCCTTCCTCAGGGCCTCGAAGGCCTCCACCGTCTCTGCCAGCGGATGCGAGCCGCGCCAGTGCAGGAGGTAGAGGTCGAGCCGGTCGGTCCTCAGCCGCTTCAGGCTGCGCTCGCAGGCGGCGACGGCGCCTTTGCGGGAGGCGTTGTGCGGATAGACCTTGCTCACCAGGAAAATGTCGTCGCGCCGGCCGCCGAGCGCCTCGGCGAGCATCTCCTCGGCGCCGCCATCGCCGTACATCTCGGCCGTGTCGACGAGCCGGATGCCGAGATCGAGGCCCAGCCTGATGGCCGCCACCTCCGCCGCGCGCTCCGGCTTGCGCTCGCCCATGCGCCAGGTGCCCAGCCCCAGCACGGGGACCTTGTCGCCCGATTTCAGCGTGACCGTTCGCATCCGCCGTCTCCCGGTTGGGTTCGGCCGCCAGTCTAGACGGGGCCGGAGCGGGCTGCCACCGGGCAGTGCGCCCGACGCTCCTGAGCGTCCCGCGGTGCCGTCTGCTATTTTCTCGACTTAGCGATTCGTTCGCCGTGAGGAAGCGGCGGGCGGGCGATGCCCGCCAGCAAGAAGGAGGACAGGCATGTTCAAGAAGGTGGCATTCACCATGTATCCCGTCACCGACGTGGCGCGGGCGCGCAACTTCTACGAGGGCACGCTGGGGCTCGAGGCCGGCACGGTCGGCAATCACGGCGAAGGCTGGTGGATCGAGTACGATCTGCCGGGCGGCGGCTGCATCGCCCTCACCAATCTCATGGGTGAGGCGCCGAGCGACACGGCCGGCGGCACCATCGCCCTGGAGGTCGAGGACCTCGACCGTCTGATGGCGGAGCTCAAGGAGAAGGGCGTCCGCTTCAAGGGCGACGTGATCCACAGCCCGGTGTGCCGGATGGCGGTGTGCCTCGACTCGGAGGGCAACGCCATCCTGCTGCACCAGCTCAAGCCGAAGTGAGCCGGCTGAGCGGAAGCTGTGGCGGGTCGCGCGCCTGATATCAGGGGCCTGTGAGGCCGATCACGGGACCGCATCGAGTGCGGCGGCCACGGCCTCCGGATTGCGGGCTATCACGGTGAGATAGGCGCGCGCCGGCTGATCCGGCTCACTCGCGCCATCCTCCCAGTCGCGCAAAGTATCGAGGGGGATGCGAAAGTGCGCGGGGGTCAGCCCCGGGTCTGACCCCGTGCCTCGACCGTCGCGGTTGAACGACAGGACCGGTGCGACGGGTCTGACCCCTAACCACGGCCGGTCGAAGCGTTGGCGCTGCCCCCGTCGTTGCCTCACTCTCGTCGCAGATCCGTCATCCCATAGACGGCTCATCCGGCTGGATGGGCGCGTTGCTGCCGGCCGGGATGACAGCTGAGCTCGGGGAAAAGCCGATCATGGCAAGTCGATCCGGCCGCGCATTCTTCCTGGCCCTTCCGGCCTTGGGCCTCGTGGCTGTGGCGGGCGCGTTCACGATGGCGCCGACTGCGAGGGCCCTGGACGAGGGAAGCGGCGAGCAGGCTGCGATCGCGGACTGCGACAGGCGGCTGTGCTCCATCCTGCTGCAGAAGAACCCCAATGGCGGCGACCTCAGGTGCGCCATCACCAAGACCTGGGCGAAATCCAGGATCAAGGAAGCGGACAGCGCCAAGGTCAGCTGGGGCTTCGGCGATGCGCGCTGCTCGATCGACCTCAACCTGAGCCGGGAGAGGCTGATCGCGGTGATGGACGAAGGGAAGGGCACCTACCGCTTCGCACCGCACACCGCCAACTGCGTGGTGGAGCAGGACGGCAAGCTCCAAAAGGTCACCGCGGTGCTCGCCCCGAAGATCGTGTTCAGGGACGGCAGGGCGTATAAGATCTGGGTCAATCTGAAGAGCCTGGACGGCCCGTCGTCGATCACCTTCACGGTGCAGACGGCAGCCCAGCTCGCCGACACCTGGGGGCTGTTCCATCGGCAGATGCTCAAGGGCATCAACCGCTACATCGAGCGCCACTGCCCCACGACCCAGGCTGCCGCGGCCACGCCGCCGGCTGCAAAGGGAAAGACCGGCAAGGACGGCAAGTAGACACCGCCTCCCTGTCATGCCGGCCTCGCGCGATAGCGCGACAAACGCGCTAGCCCGGGCGGGCCTCGGTCTTGACGAGGCCACCGTCGGAGCCGTCGGGGTTGCGCCACAGCCGCAGCCAATTGGGTGGGTGGTGACCGTCTCGAAGCCGGAGAGCGCGGCGTCGCGGGCGTCGCGCACGCCCATGGTAGCCATGAAGTTGCTGCGCCGGTACTCGCCGTCGTTGACGGCGGCGATGCCGGCGTCTTCCTGCAGCGCAATGGCATCGCTGACGGCGCGGTCCTCGATGGCGCGCAGCTCCGCGTCGCTCAGCCTTCCCTCGCGCCAGGCGTCGCGCGCCTCGATGAGCCAGGCGGGCCGCAACAGGCTGCCGACGCTCCCGCAGCTTTGGCCAGTCTTACCCGGCTGCGCAGCCCGGTCCAGCGCAGACCCCGTGAAGAAAACCCGGTCAGCCCCCGTGTGGTCAGGAGCAGGCCGATGTCGGCCACGGAAAGCGATGCGGTCGAAACCCGCCAATCCGCAGGCTCAGCCTGGGAAGCCAAGCACGGAGATCAAAGCCATGTCGTATGCAACCGAGAGCACGCACCCCGCTGCGGGCACATCCTCCATCGCAGACACATCCAATGCCGCCCGCGTGCGCAAGATCGCTTGCCGGGTCTACGGTACGCTGGTTGTCCTGCTCGGCCTGGTCGCAGTTGCTTTTGCCGCGCCTCTCGTCTGGGTCCGGAACATGGGAGGCTCTGTGGGGCGGTCATTCTGGGACGCGGTGGGGGTCTCTCCGGAGTCGATTCCGGCGATCTACGGACCCTTTGGTCTGGCTTCGTGCTTTGTCGTCGTCGTGCTTGGAGTGCTGATTTTCAGGCAGAGCGTGACAGCAACCGTCGCCCTGCTGGGCCTCACGGTGCTCACCGATATCCTCAGCTGGTTCGTTCCCGCGCTCAACGCCGACGGTGTGGCGGGGAGCGACATAAGGGGTAGCGTCATCATCTACGCGATCGCTTACGCGATCATGCTGGCCCTGACGGCCATCATCGTCATCGCCGATCGCGCTGCACCGAGCGCAGAGCCCCGGCAGTAGGAGCCCGACTGCCAACTGCCTGCCGACTGCCGAGACTTTGCGCGAGCCACGCCCATCGGTGCTGGCTCGCCGAGCCGTTCTCGCCCTCAGAGCGACGATATCGCCGCTCGCGGCCCCGGCTCCCATGCGCCCTGCATTTGCCTCGTCATTTTGGCGCTTCGACGAGAGGCGCTTGACCCCTTCCGTCATCCGCCGCCGGTCGGTCGTCACCATCCTTGATCAGCCGAAGCAGCTTGTCGAAGGTCTCCTCGTTGTTGGGTACGAACTGCTGCACCTTCCAGCCGCCGGCCTCGGGGAGGTCGTTCAGCTTCTTTGCGTCCTCCCACGCGGCCACCATCAGGATGTCGCGCGACCCGGTGCGCCGCCTTCGGCGCTCCCCGGAGGCGAGGGGCGGGCCGATCGCCCGGCAGCACACCTCCTTTGCGCCCGCCTTCGATCCGAAGCTGCGCAGCTCGATCTCGCGCTTGGTGGCTTCCGAGAGCACCCAGTTGAGCGGCGGCAGGAACCAGGGATCGGAGAGGTAGACGAAGCTCTCGTCGGTTCGCTTGAGATCGCTCACCCCCCGCAACTGCGCCCCGCGTGCCGCGCGCACCGAGTTGAACGCGACGATCGGCGTGATCAGCTCGAAATGCTCGTCGTCGTTGGCGTCGCCGTAGCGCTGGGCCGGCCTGTCCGTGAAGCGGACGAGCTGGAACTTGAGGTCGTCCTTGAAGTCCTTGAAATCCTGGCGGCGCCAGCGCAGGAGCCGCTCCAGGTCCTCCAGGATGTCGATGGCCACCGAGCCCCCGCTGTTGTCGAAGTAGGCGCCGTCCAGAAGCTCCAGCACCTTGATCTTGTCGAACAGCGCCTCGGGCACCGTGATCTTCTCGTTGCGCCGGATGTTGGCGGGCGGCGTCACATAGGGGAACCGGGCGCTCAGGCCGACAGCCGTGCTGGTTGCGATCTGCAGGTCCGGCCTGAAGTCGAGGATGTTGGCGATGGCGGTATCGCGCGTGCGCTCGTCCTGTGCCTGCAACTTGCGCAGCAGTTCCTTCGCCTCGTCGCTGTCGCGCCCATCCTTCCAGGAGCGCAAGCGCAGGCGCGGGACCTGCGACCAGGAGATCTGCGAGACCAGCACCGGAATGCCGTAGTTCACACCGGTCGCCGACAGCATCAGGGCCGGCGCGGGGCCGTCGGGCTTCCAACGCCCGTAGAAAGGCGCCGACATGCCGTACTTGGCGCCGCCGTCAACCCCCACCTTCCGCCACTCGGCCTCGAACGCGTACTCCAGCGCATCGGCCCGGTCCGTCCTGAAGCGCAGCCAGGGCACGATCAGGCTCGGGATGTCGAACACCATGGCGGTATCGAGGACCGGGGAGAGGAAGTCGGCCTTGAAGAAGGCCCTCACCTTGTCCTCGAGCTTTGGGGCGTCCTTCCGGGGATTGCACCCCTCGGACGCAGAGCCTGGCTTGTTCTGAACGTTCTCGGGCAGGGCGCGCACGAGCTCGGCGAACACCGCCGAGCCGAGGCTGCCACCCGAAACGCCGCTCAGCACGAAGACGTGGTCGGCAAACTCAGGGCACACGTCATAAAGGCGCGCCAGCGACAAGGCCGAGTGGTAGCCCGCATAAATGCCGCCGCCCTGCGCCGCCACGATGAAGACCGGATAGGCCTTGCCCTTCGCGCGGTACATCTCGATCTTGGGACGCCGGACCTCGAGCCACCCGCGGAAGGCCTCGCGCATCTCCGGGATGCCTCTGCCCTTCGTCACGTCGGCAATCTCGAATTGGCCGTTGTCTTTGGCCGCGAGCCCGGACGGCATCTCCGACTTGTAGCGGAACTCCCGTGTCGGGAGCAGTCCGTCCAGGGCGTGCATCACAACGATGCCCGAGACCAGCGTGGAGAGGACGGCAACGGGCGACGAGCCCTTGGCGAAGATCGCCGACATGGCGATCAGGAACGTCGCCGAGGCCATGAAGAGGACCGGGAAGATGCCGAGGAAGTTCGCGCTGCCCGCGGGGTTCAGCATGAAGGAGACAACCAGGGCCCCAGCGGTGGCCAGGGCGAGAGCGCCGAGGGCGTCGACCTTCGTTACGACGAGGGGGCTGAGGCTGGAGCGGAAGAATTCGAGCGGGCCCTTGGCCAACACCGCGGTCGCGACGGTGGCAACGAGCCCTGCTGCAGCCACGACAGCGATCAGGGCGAGCAGCCAGGGGATCGGCTTGCGATCGATCGCCGCCAGCAGCAGCAGCACGCCAAGAACGACCGTGGGAAGGCCGGCAACGAGCGCGGCGATGGTGAGCTGAAATCTGCGAAACGCCTGCTGACGCAGGCCGAAGAAGACGGCCGCGGCGAGGCCCGCCGACCCGACACCGACCGTCGCCCAGAGCAACCAGTCGGGGGGAGAGGCGATGAACTTCACCGGCAGCGCCACGAGAACCACGGAGGGGATGGCGACAAAGATCGCCTCCAGCACCACCTGAAAGCGGCACAGGATGAGCGAGCGCTCGGGCGAGACGGGAGTCGAGATGGTGCGCGCGGTGGCGACGAGGACGAAACAGGTGATCGCGTAGGCCAGCATGTGGACTGCGATCTGCAGCGGGAAGCGCCCTCCCCGATCCAGCTCGAGCGTGGAGACGAAATTGACGTACTCGTCGATCTGCTGGGTGAAGATGATGAGCGCGCCGAAGGCTGCGCTGATCAAGGTCAAGGGCAACAGGACAAGGAAGCTGTACACGGTCCCCCCAATAGCGGTGAGCGGAAGCTCCGAGTAGAAACTGCGCAGTGAACGTGCGATGAACGCAGCCCGCGTTGTCACCGGATGTGCCGCGGAGCATGGCACAGGCGGTCTCTGCCGAGCAACCGCAAACTCCCCGGCATCCCGCCGAAGGGATGAGTTAACACGTTCTCGTCGCCGCCAGAGCTCGCGAGAAGTCGTGAACCGATTTCACGACTTCACGACTTCACGACTTGGCGACTTCACGATTTCACGGACTGGCCTCGCGCCGCACGACGCAGCGCAAGCCGACGTGGCAGGTCGAGGTGTCGACCGGCTGAGCATGACGGGCGGCTGGCCGGTAGCGGCGGCAATAGTTGGGCGCACACAGAAATGAGCCGCCCTTCAAAACCTTACGCGGAATTCTGAGGTCGGGCTGACAGGGATCGTAGCTCGCGCCCTCGGGCCCGCCGCGAGGGTTGCTCGGGGTGCAGCAGGCCTTTGCCGGGTCGGCCGGATGTGCGGCGGAGTACCAGTCGCTCGTCCATTCCCACACGTTGCCGATCAAGTCGTGGAGCCCGTAGCCGTTGGGCGGGAAGGCGCACACCGGCGAGGTGCGCCGCCAGCCGTCGGTGGCGAGGTTCTCCTTGGGGAAGCTGCCCTGCCAGATGTTGGCCATGTGCCGGCCGCCGGGCGCGAGCTCATGGCCCCACGCGAACTCGACGTCGTCGAGGCCGCCGCGCGCCGCCAGCTCCCACTCCGCCTCGGTCGGGAGCGACTTGCCGGCCCAGCGCGCGTAGGCCTCGGCGTCGCGCCAGGCGACGTGCACGACCGGGTGATCGTTGAGCCCGCCGATGGAGCTGCGCGGGCCGTAGGGATGACGCCAGCTGGCCCCGAACCTGAAGGTCCACCATTGGCTCCAGTCGCGGAGGTCGACCGCGTTTCGCGGCGGGGCGAACACCAGCGAGCCCGCCCGCAGCATGCCAGGCAGAGCACCGGGATAATCCTCCGGCTTCGGGGCGGTCTCGGCGAGCGTCACGTGGCCCGTGGCCTCCTCGAAGGCGCGGAACTGCCGGTTGGTGACGGGGGTGCGGTCGATCCAGAACCCGTCGACCGAGACGCGATGGGCCGGCGCCTCCTCCGGATAGTGCGCGTCCGACCCCATGCGAAACGAGCCGCCGGGAATCCACACCATGCCAGGATGCGCAGGTGGCTCGCGCTGCGGCGCGCCGGCTGCTACCCGGTCGAGTTGCAGGGTCATGGTCTGGCTCCGCAGCTTCGGCAATCGGCTTGCGATCGTGAAACGAGCGCGCGGGATGCTGCCACGCCGGCACGGAGGCCGCCATTAGGGCAAACCCTGGAAGCGCCACCGCCGACGTCCGCCGCGCGACGCGGAAACTGACCTGCTGCGAGCGGTTGCATGTCCCCGACAAATTCGGCCGCTGGCGGCCCTCGCCGGCCGGAGGGGCTCGGGTGCCCCGTTCGGCCCGAGGCCACCGGACGGCCTCGCCAGGCGCTCCCAGGGCCATCCTGGCGGGAGGGGACAAAGGCCGCAGCGGCTAGCCCCAGGGCCGCAAGCCGGGCGAAATCGCAAACGAAGGGCTAACAGCCGCCTCAGCCGCGAGCCGCCGCCCCGGCGCGGGCTGCCTGCGCCAGGGAATCGCCCGCCTGATCCAACCAGTGGACGATGCGCAGGTGCCCGTCCTGGGTCTCGACGACGGCCGTGCAGCTCTCCACCCAGTCGCCGCAGTTGACGTAGTGGACGCCATCGAAGGTGCGGTCGGCCGCGTGGTGGATATGGCCGCAGATGATGCCGTTGGCGGCGCGACGGCGGGCCTCGGCCGCCACCGCCTCTTCGAAGGCGCCGATGAAGGCCACGGCCGACTTGACACGGTACTTGACGTAGGCGGAGAAGGACCAGTAGCCGAGGCCAAGGTGGCGCCGCACCCAGTTCAACGGACGGTTGAGCCACAGCGCGAACTCGTAGCCGCGGTCGCCCAGCAGCGCGAGCCACTTGGCCGTGCGCACCACCACGTCGAACTCGTCGCCGTGCATCACGACGTAGCGCTGGCCGAGCGCGGTGGTGTGGAGGCAATCCCGATGGATTTCCACGCCGCCGAACTGCATGCCGGCGTAGTCGCGCAGCCCCTCGTCGTGGTTGCCGGGAATCAGCACCAGCCTCGTTCCCTTGCGCACCTTGCGCATCAGCTTCTGCAGCACGTCGTTGTGGCTCTGCGGCCAGTGCGGCCCGCGCCGTACGCGCCAGAAGTCGATGATGTCACCCACGAGGTAGATGACATCGGCGTCACAGCATCTGAGCAGGCCGAGCAGCTGGTCGGCGCGGGCGGTGCGGGTGCCGAGGTGAACATCGGATATGAACAGCGCACGCACGTGAAACTTGGTGGTCTGATCGTCCGCAATGGTGTCGGGCGTGTCTTTCATGGCGGCACAAGAGCGGATTCCGGTTGCAGCAATGTGACAGCGTCTCCCACCCGTCATCCCGGAGGCCGATGCCCGGCTCGCAGAGCAGGGCGTCGGCCATCCGGGACGACGGGTGAACTTCGCTAGCTCGGGTTGAGGCTGTAGCCCGCGCCGCGCACGGTGCGGACAGGGTCGGTCTCCCAGGCCTGCAGCAGGGCCTTGCGCAGGCGTCCGATGTGCACGTCGACGGTGCGGTCGTCGATGTAGACGTCGTGGCCCCAGACGTTGTTCAAGAGCTGCTCTCTGGAGAACACACGGCCGGGTGAGCGCATCAGGAACTCGAGCAGGCGATAGTCGGTGGGGCCCAGGTGCACCACGCTGCCGCGGCGCTTGACGATCATGGCGGCGCGGTCGAGCTCGATGTCGCCCACCGAGATCACATCGAGCATCAGCTGCGGCTCGGCCCGCCTGAGCAGGCTGTTGGCGCGTGCGACGAGCTCGTTGACCGAGAACGGCTTCACGACATAGTCGTCCGCCCCGGTCTCGAATCCGCGCACACGATCGGCCTCCTCGCTGCGGGCCGTCAGCATGATGAGCGGCAGGTTCTGGGTGCTCGGCTTCTGACGCAGGCGGCGGCACAGCTCGATGCCGGAGAGGCCCGGCAGCGCCCAGTCGAGGATCAAGAGATCCGGGACCGACTCGCGCAGGCGCGCCTCGGCCTCGTCTCCGTGCATGACGACCTCGACGGCGTAGCCTGCAGCCTCGAAGTTGTAGCGCAGAAGATCGACGATCGGTTCGTCGTCCTCCACGATCATCAGGCGCGGCGGCATTGCTTCTCCTTGCTCAGGTTTGCGGGGGACGCAGACTGGGCTCGATGCCGGTCGTATCGTCGGCCTTGGGACGCTCCAGCGCGAGGATCTCGCCGGTGATCACGTAATGCGCGGTCTCGGCGATGTTGGTGGCATGGTCGCCGACCCGCTCGAGGTTCTTGGCGCAGAACAGGAGATGGGTGCAGAAGCCGATGCTGCGCGGGTCCTCCATCATGTAGGTCAAAAGCTCGCGGAACAGGGAGGTGAAGAGCCCGTCGATGGCGCCGTCCGCCTTCCACACCGCGAGCGCCGCCGCGTCGTCGCGCTTGGCATAGGCCTCGAGCACGGCGGCCATCTGCTGGCCGACGCGCTCGGAGAGCGAGCCGAGGCCCGCGGCCAGATTGACGGGCGCCGGCTGCGCGCCGATGGCGATGACGCGCTTGGCCACGTTCTTGGCGAGGTCGCCGACGCGCTCCAGATCGCAGCGACACGCATGGTGGAGACGATCTCGCGCAGGTCGACGGCCATCGGCTGGCGCCTGGCCAGGGTGGCGACGGCCTTCTCCTCGATCTCGTGCTGCAGGAGGTCGATGCCGCGGTCGGAGGCGATCACCTGCTGGGCGAGCTGAGTGTTGCGCTCCACGAGCGCGCGCGTCGCTTCGGCCAGCGCACGGCCGGCACGGGCGCCCATGTCGGCGACCAGGCCGGCGAGCACCTCGAGGTCGGCATCGAAGGAGCTGACGGTGTGTTGCCCGGGGGTCGGAGCGGGTTGGCTCATGGCCGGTTCTTTCCCTTCCTTGCCGTCCGCGTCGTCCTTGGGCCCCACGCGGGCCATCAGGCGCGAGATGATGCTCACCCGAACCGCCCCGTGATGTAATCCTGCGTGCGCTGGTCCTTGGGATTGTTGAAGATCGTCTCCGTCGGCGCCTCCTCGACCAGGTTGCCGAGATGGAAGAATGCCGTGCGCTGCGAGACGCGCGCCGCCTGCTGCATGTTGTGGGTGACGATGACGATGGTGTACTCGGCCTTCAGCTCGTCGATCAGCTCCTCGATGCGCGCGGTGGCGATCGGGTCCAGCGCCGAGCAGGGCTCGTCCATCAGGATGATCTCCGGCTCCACCGCGATGGCGCGGGCGATGCACAGGCGCTGCTGCTGGCCGCCGGACAGGCCGGTGCCCGGGTCGTTGAGCCGATCCTTGACCTCCTCGTAGAGGCCGGCGCGCTTGAGACTGGAGGTCACGATGTCCTCGAGCTCCGCCTTCGAGTTGGCCAGCCCGTGGATGCGCGGTCCGTAGGCCACGTTCTCGAAGATCGACTTCGGGAACGGATTCGGCTTCTGGAACACCATGCCGACGCGGGCCCTGAGCTCGACGACGTCGAGCTTGCGGTCGTAGATGTCCTGGCCATCGATCAGGATCCGGCCGGTGACCTTGGCGATCGGAATGACGTCGTTCATGCGGTTGATGCAGCGCAGGAACGTGGTCTTGCCGCAGCCGGAGGGACCGATGAACGCCATCACGCCCTTGTCGGGAATCTCGACGGAAACGTCCTTGAGCGCCTGCTTATCGCCGTAGTAGACGTTCACCCCCTCCGCCCGAACCTTGATCTTCATTGCTGTCGCCGGCGCCGCAACCTGAGCGAGCGTCACTGGCACGTTCATCTCCAATTCCCTTCGGCTCAATTGCATGGCCCTACCATTGCAGCTTCTTGCGCAAGCGATAGCGGAAGTAGATCGCAACCGCGTTGAGACCCAGCGTCAGCAGCAGCAGCACCAGGCACGCGGCTGCCGCGTTGGCATGAAAATCATGGCCGGGACGCGATATCCAGTTGAAGGCCTGGATGGGCAGCACCGTGAATCGCGTCCCACAGCCACTCGAACGAGATGAAGGGCGGCTCCGTAGTGATGGGCGGGGCCGGCAGGAAGGCGATGAAGGTGAGCGCGCCGATGGTGATGAGCGGGGCGGTCTCGCCCAGCGCACGCGAGACGCCGATGATGACGCCCGTAAGGATGCCGGGAAGTGCGGCCGGATACACGTGATCGCGCGTGACTTGCCACTTGGTCGCGCCAAGCGCCAGCGCGCCTTCCCGCAAGGCTTGCGGAACGGCGCGGATCGCCTCGCGGGTCGCAACGACGATGATCGGCAGGATCAGCAGCGCCAGCGTGAGCCCGGCCGTGAAGATGCTGCGGCCCGTATGGAAGGTGTAGACAAAAAGGCCGAGCGCCAGCAGCCCGTAGACGATCGACGGCACGCCCGCGAGGTTGGAGATGTTGATCTCGATGATGTTGGTGAAGAGGTTCTTGCGGGCGTACTCCTCGAGATAGAGTTCCGGCCGCCACGCCCAGCGGCACGCCGACCGCCGCCGTCACCAGGATGACCAGCACCGAGCCGACCCAGGCCGACAGGATGCCGGCGCGGCTGGCGAAGCGCGAGGGAAAGTTGACGAAGAAATCCCAGGACAGGCGCGAAAGTCCCTGCGAGGCCAGATCGAAGAACAGCGCGGCAAGCGCGACCAGGCCGATCAGGGTCGCAAGCAGCCCCACGACCTTGAACACGGCCTCGCGCCGGTGCCGCGCTCCGACGCGGCGCACGCCGCGCCGGCGCGGCACACCGGCGAGCTTGTGCGTCGAGTCGCTGTCATCAGTAGGCCTCGCGAAATTTGGTGCGCAGCCAGAAGCCGAAGATGTTGAAGGCGAGCGTCATCAGGAACAGCACGAGCCCTGCCGCGAAGATGGACTGGTAGGGGATCGAGCCGTGCGGGAGGTCGCCGAGCGCCACCTGCACGATGAAGGCGGTGATCGTCGCCGCCGGTTCGCGCGGATCGAACGTGAGGTTCGGCTGCGTGCCCGCGGCGATGGCCACGATCATGGTCTCGCCGACCGCCCTCGATATGCCGAGGACGAATGCGGCGGCAACACCAGAGGTGGCTGCCGGCAGGACGACGCGCACAGCCGTCTCGAGCTTGGTTGCACCCAGTCCATAGGATGCATCGCGCAAGCCCTGAGGCACGGCGCGCATGGCGTCCTCGCTGAGAGAGGCGACATAGGGAATGATCATGATGCCGATGACGATGCCGGCAGAGAGAACGTTGAAGCCGGGCAGGCCCGGAACGATCTTCTGCAGCAACGGCGTGACGAACAACAGCGCGAAGAAGCCATAGACGACGGTCGGTACCCCCGCGAGCATCTCCAGCGCCGGCTTGATGATCTCGCGCACCCGCGGGTTCGCGAACTCGCTCAAGTAGAGGGCCGCCGTCAGCCCCAGCGGCCCGGCCACTGCCAAGGCAACGAAGGTGGAGAGCAGCGTACCGGTCACCAGCGGCATGATGCCGTAGCGCGGATCGGCAAACAGCGGTGTCCAGAACCTGTCGGTGAGGAAGTCGACGATCGACACGTGCTCGAAGAACACCCAAGACTCGAAAAGCAGGACGAAGACGATGCCCAAGGTCACCAGCACCGTGGACGCTGCTGCGAGAAACAGCAGCGTCTCGATGATCCATTCGCGCACCTTCAGCATGCGCCGCTGAGTTTCGCGTGAGTTTGGATGCCATGAGCTCAGTTGCCCGCTGCTCGCGTGCACAGGGGAGAAGCCGTAGCTCCCCCCTGCGCGGCCATCAAGGCCGGCGTGCGCCGGCCGCTACGGCTTTCAGTTTTTCGGCGTTCGCTTCAGGATCTCCATCACCGGCAGGCCGACTTCCGGCACGCCGCCGAAGCCCGAGCCGGTCTGGCCCTTCGCAAAGCGCTCGATGCCCATCTTGTACGCCTGGTCGGGCAGCGGGAGGTACTTGACCTCCTTGACGAGGCCGGGCCCCTTGGCCATCGCAAACTCGACGAACTGCTTCACCTCGGGCTTGTCCGCCGACTTCTTGCTGACGTAGATGAAGAGCGGCCGCGAGAGCGGATTGTACGTGCCGTTGAGAACGTTCTCGTTCGACGGCGCGATGCAACCCTGTCCCTTGCCCCAGTCGACGGATAGCGCCTTCAGCTTGCCGGGGTTCGCGATGTAGTAGGCGAAGCCGAAGTAGCCGAGCGCGCCCGTGTCGCCCGTCACGCCCTGGACCAGGACATTGTCATCCTCGCTGGCGGTGAAGTCGCCGCGGCTCGACTTGGCCTTGCCCGTGACGGCTTCGGTGAAATAGTCGAAGGTGCCGGAGTCTGCGCCCGGGCCGAAGAGCTTCAGAGGCTGGTCCGGCCAGCTCGGATTCGACGTCCTTCCACTTGGTGACCTTGCCTTGCGCGGCAGGCTCCCACATCTTCTTCAGATCGGCGATCGTGATGCAGGAGAGTATCTTGTTCTGCGGGTGGACGACGACCGTCAGGGCATCGAACGCGATCGGCAGCTCGTAGAACTCGATTCCCGCCGCCTTGCATTGATCGATCTCCGCCTTGAGGATCGGCCGCGAGCCGTTCGACATGTCGGTCTCGCCGCGGCAGAACTTCTTGAAGCCGCCGCCGGTGCCGGAGATGCCGACGGTGACGCGCACGGCGCCCTTGGTGGACTTCTGGAACTCCTCCGCGATCGCCTCCGTGACCGGGAAGACGGTGCTCGATCCATCGATGGCGATGGTCTTGGCTTGCGCAAGGGCCCGATCGCTGCCGGCAATCAGGCCTCCCATCGCCGCCACCGTCGTTACCGCGGCCGCTGCGGCAAGCTCCAGTATTCTGAATCTCACGAGTGATCTCCCTGTTTTGAGCGGCGGCCCGCTGACCGCCCTCGATGACGAGCCAACTCGGCATCGGCTTACAGGTTCTAACAGCCTAGCGTAACAGCGTTGCGACACATTAACTATTTGATCTATAACAGTTTATTGCGCGCAATACTGGCGCTCCCGAACTCGGTTGACGGTGCTCGGATTGCGGTCGACGCTGAGCCAATGCCCCCGTGCCGCACTTGCTAAAGCCCAGCAGTGTAAGGCGCTTGTGACAAAGGGCTGCACTCCACAAGAAGCTGGCGCGGATGGAGCTGCCGACGTGGAGCTGTCACGCAACCAACACGCCCTTGTTGCGCAGCGGTCATCGACCTCTTCTAGCCTTTCCGCGAATTGAAAGAGACCACCAGCGGGGGCAGACGTGGACTATCGACTTTCGCGGCGCCGGCTCCTTGTGGCGGCGGGCGCCTCGGTGCTGGCGCCTGCGGGCAGCGCCTTCGTGCATCCCCCGGCAATGGCGCGTGGCGTGGTGTTCGATGACCGCCATGGCGATGGCCGCCGCCGCCCCGGCGACCCCGGCATCCCCGGCGTGATGGTCTCCAACGGCCGGGAGGTTGCGCTCACCGAGGCCGACGGGAGCTGGCGCCTGCCGGTCGCGCCAGGGGACAGCATCTTTGTCGTCAAGCCTCCGCAGTGGGCGACGCGGACCTCACTCGGCGGCGTGCCGCGATTCTCCTGGCTGCACGAGCCGGAGGGCAGCCCGGGGAGCCTCGGCAGCCCCTACCCGGTGGTGGCGCCCAGCGGCCCGCTGCCGGCGTCGATCGACTTCCCCTTGGTTCGACAGGAGGAGCGCAGCGCGTTCGAGGCGCTGCTCGTCTCCGACACCCAGCCCGAGAACGTCACCGAGCTCGCCTACGTGCGCGACGACATCGTCGCTGCCATGCTGGGGTCCGGCGCCGCCTTCGGCATCAACCACGGCGACGTGGTCTCCGACGACCTGTCGCTCTACCCGCGCTATCTGCAGATTCTCAGTTCCACCCGTCTCGTGTGGCATCATTGTCCCGGCAACCACGATATCAACTATACGGCCGCGGACGACCGCCATTCGCGCGAGACCTGGAAGCGCACATTCGGCCCGCGCCACTATGCCTTTCAATACGCGCAAGCCACCTTCTTCGTCCTCGACAACGTCGAGTATCTGGGCCGGGGCCAATACCGCGGGGCATTCGGGCCGAGCCAGCTCGATTTCGTGCGCAACGTGCTGAAGCACGTGCCGCCCGAGCACCTCGTCGTGCTCTCCATGCACATTCCGCTCCGCTGTCATCTCGACCCTGCCAACCCCGCCGACACTACCGCCGATTGGCGCGAGCTCCTGGCGCTGCTCGCGGGCCACCCGCACGCGGTGAGCTTCGCCGGACACCTGCATGCTACGGAGCATCACTATCTTCCGGGCGCCGCGCCGGCGCACACCATCATCACGTGCTGACGGCTGCGTGCGGGAGCTGGTGGAGCGGGTCTTGCGACCACCGCGGAATCCCCTTCGCCGACAGCACCGACGGCACGCCCAACGGCTTCCACGTGCTCTCGGTTGCGGGCAACCGCTACACTACGCGCTTCGTCCCCTCGGTCGCCAAGACGCCGGCGCAGCTGCGCGTGCTGGTGGACGGGCCACATCGCCGCCCTGAAACGGCGGCGAACGGCCAGGGCTCGCACAGGCTGGGGCTCTGCGTCCCCCTCGCCGCGCTGGGAGCGAGCCGTGTCATCGCCAACGTGTTCGACGGCGGCCCCAGGACGCGCGTGGAGTACGAGATTGCCGGACACGGCGCACCCGTGGCGATGCGCGCAACGCCCATGCCGGACCCGCTGATGCTCGAGCTGTTCACGGGCGCGGCGCCGCGCAAGGCCTGGGCGCACGCGGTTCAATGCTCGCACATCTGGCAGGGCGCGCTCCCGGCCGGGCTGGCGCCCGGCGCCCACGCGCTCGTGGTGCGCGCCCGGGACGAATACGGCCGCGAGCACGTCACGCGCGCCGTCCTCGAGGTGACGTGAGCGCCGCGCCGTCGCGGGGGAATCCTACACCTCGGATGTCGGGAGTCCCCCAGCCCTAACCTCAGAGGTCGGGAGTCCCCACCCCTAGGGCCTGTTGACATTAGGGGATTCCCACGGAGTTGCAATTGTGATTATAAGCTCGCAACTGAAGGGAGGCGAGCTTGATTCGGCGATCTCTGACGAAAGCGCGGTGGGAGCGCATCGAGAAGCTGTGTCCGGGCAAGGAAGGCGACAAGGGGCGGCACGGCGAGGACAATCGCCGCTTCATTGAAGCTGTTCTGTGGATCAACCGAACAGGGGCCCCCTGGCGCGACCTGCCCGACGAGTTCGGCAAGTGGAACAGCCAGTACCAGCGCTTTCGGAAAGGTCGACGATGGGCGAAGAAGGGCGTTTGGGAGCGTATCTTCAATGAGTTGCGTGAAAGTCCGGACTGCGAATATCTCATCATCGACGCCACCATCGTCCGCGCACATCAACATGCAGCGGGCGCAAAAAAGGGGCGCCGATGACGAGGCGAGTCGAGGGGCGTTCGCGCGGCGGTCCCAGCACCAAGATCAATGCCGTGGTCGATGCGCTCGGCAACCCGCTGCGGTTCATTCTGACCGGCGGGCAAGTTCACGACAGCAAGCAAGCCGAAGCTCTGATCGACGGCTTCGATTTCGACAAAGCGCTCGCAGACAAAGGCTACGACAGCGACCGCTTCCGCGCCGTGATCGCGCTCAAGGGTGCCGAGGCCGTCATCCCACCGCTCGGCTCCAGATCGCAGGCGATCCCCTACGACAAGCACATCTACAAGGATCGCAACCTGGTCGAGCGCTTCTTCTGCTCGATCAAGCAGTTCCGGCGCATCGCGACGCGCTATGAAAAGACAGCGACATCGTTTGCAGGCATGCTGTTCCTGGCCGGCGCCATGGTCTGGTTGAGGTGAATGTCAACAGGCCCTAGCCCCTCCCCGCAAGGGGAGGGGAAATCGCGTTGGCGCAAGTGGGGAGGGGTACCAAGGGTCCGACGCGTCACCGCACGCCGAAAGTGATGGGCAGCGTGAAGGAAACCGTGTCGCCGGGAGGGGGCGGAAAGCGGACGCGGCCGATCAGCGCCAGGGCCTCCGCGTCCAAAACGGGGATGCCTGAGCTTTTCGCGATGTGCGTCTCCACAACCTGCCCGGTGCGATCGAGCGTGAAGGCCACGACGGCCCGCCACTGCCCGGTGCGGGACCTGGCGGCGTCGGGAACCCGCTTGGCGCGGTTGATCTGGCGCATCACCTCGCGCTGCCAGGTCGCCTCGGCGTGTGCGCGTGCCGCTTTGTCTCCCTCCGCTGGTGCCGCACTCGGCGTCGGCTCCGCCTCGACCCGCGGCGGCGCAGTGGTCTGGGGCGCCTCGGTGTCCTGACGCGGGACCTGCTTGTCGGGAACGGGGGCGCGCGGCTCCTCCTTGGGCTGCTCCTTCTCCTCGGATTGCGGCTTGGGGAGGGCCACCTCCGGCTCGGGCGCCGGCGAAGGGTCGACCTTCGGGATGTCCTTCTCGACCTTCTCCACGACCTCCTTGACGGCCTCGGGGGTCAGCTTCGCCTCCTGCTGCACGGGGCCATGTGCCACGTCGGGCGAATCGACCGGCGGCGGCGCCGGCAGCAGCGCCACCTCCACCGTGAACGCGCCGGCTGCGTCGTCGACGACCGCCTCCTCGGGCCACTGCATGACGGCGAGCGCGGTCCCGGCGACGTGCAGCGCACAGACGACGAGGGCCGCTCCTGCCCAGCGGGCGACGCGCGCGCGCCGCGCTTCCAGAAGGTCGGGTGAGGCGGTCATTTGGGGGCTGCCGGGGCCGGCTCGGTTCTCGGCGGCTCGCCTCGGGTCGGAGGCGCCTCGTCCGGGCCGTCCGGGCGCTCGAGGCCGACGAGAGCCACCTTGAGGTATCCGGCGCGGCGCAACAGGTTCATGACCTGCATCAGCTCGCCGTAGGGGACGGTCTTGTCGGCACGCAGGAACACGCGCTGCTGGCGGTCCGCCTTGGTGGCCGCCTCGATCGCCTCGGCGAGGCGACCGGGCGCGACCGGGTCGTTGCCGAGCGCCAGCGTGCGGTCGGCCTTGATGGTGAGGAACACCGGTCGCTCCGGGCGCGGCTGGGGCTTGACCGACGACACCGGCAGGTCAACGGCCACGTCCACGGTGGAGAGCGGCGCCGCCACCATGAAGATGATGAGCAGCACCAGCATCACGTCGATGAAGGGCGTGACATTGATGTCGTGGTGCTCGGATAGCTCGTCTCCGCCGCTGTCGAGACCGCCGGCCATCGCCTGCTCCGCCGCTATTCCGCCGCCCGCGGCAGCTCGTGCGCCACCGCCCCGCCGCCCCGGTCGAGGTCGCGCGAGACGAGCCGCAGCACCTCCGCCGAGGCGTCGCCCAGCGAGCCCCCTGTAGCCGCCGATCGAGCGCGCGAACTGGTTGTAGACGATCACTGCGGGGATCGCGGCGAACAGCCCGATGGCCGTGGCGAGCAGGGCCTCGGCGATACCCGGCGCCACCACGGCGAGGTTGGTGGTCTGCGCCTTGGAGATGCCGATGAAGCTGTTCATGATGCCCCACACGGTACCGAACAGCCCGACGAACGGCGCCGTCGAGCCGATCGTGGCGAGCACGCCGGTGCCCCGGTTCATGTCGCGCGCGGCGGCCGCCTCGAGGCGCGCCAGCCGCGAGGCGACGCGGTCCTTGATGCCCGCGCGCTCCGTCACGTCCGAGGAAAGCCGCAGCTCCTGCTGGGCGGCGGCGAGGAAGGCCGCAACGACGCTGCGGCGCGCTGCGAGGCGCTCGGCGGCGGCGGCCAGCCACCGCTCCTCCGCGATGGCCGACAGGGCGGCGCGCACCCGCCGCCGGGCGATGACGAGCTCGATGCTCTTGGCGAGCCACACGGTCCAGGTCACCACCGAGGCGAAGGCGAGACCCACCATCACCGCCTGCACGACGATGTCGGCGGAGGCGAACATCGACCACGGCGAGAGATCGCGCGGCAGATGCGACGACTGCGCGCTCGCCGTCCCGCATAGTAGAGACAGACATCCGATCACGGCTGCCGAAAACCGAAAGCGCACGCCGATATGGCGCCGGTGGCGGGGCGCGCGTTCGCCGTTCTCTCAGCCACTGACACAGTGCATTCCTCGGCCTCCTCGCTCACGCATCTGCCCAGTAGCGGATGAGATTGTGGTAGATGCCGGTCAGGCGCACGCAAGCGGGGTCCTCCAGGCCGCGCTCGGCGGTCAACTCCTGGATGGTCTGGTCGAGGTCGAACAGCATCGAGCGCGCGTTGTCGTCGCGCACCATGCTCTGCAGCCAGAAGAACGAGGCGACGCGGGTGCCGCGGGTGACGGGCTTGACGCAATGCAGGCTGGTCGAGGGATAGAGCACGAGGTCGCCGGCCGGCAGCTTCACCTCCTGCGTGCCGTACCTGTCCTCGATGGTGAGCTCGCCGCCGTCGTACTCCTCGGGCTCCGCCAGGAACAGCGTCACCGACAGATCCGTGCGGATGCGGACCGGGGTGCCGGGCACGGCGCGGATCGCGCCGTCCACGTGCGTGCCGAACGCCTGGCCGACGCCGTAGCGGTTGAAGAGCGGCGGAAAGATGCGCAGCGGGATGGCGGCGGAGATGAACAGCGGGCTGCGCGCCAGTGCGTCGAGCACCATGTCGCCCAGCTCCTCGCCCGCCGGCGATCCTTCCGGAAGCTGCAGGTTGCGCTTGACCGAGCCCGACTGCGCGCCCGCGGTGACCCGCCCGTCGACCCACTCGGCCGCGTCCATGGTGCGCCGGAAGTGCGCGACCTGCTCTTTTGTCAGCACCTCCGGAATGCAGATCAGCACGTCTCGCCTTTCTGGTATCGATGGAGAAGTCGTCGGCTCGCTCCGCACAGGGCTGGGTCAACCTAGTATTTCTACTCTTGCGTCAAGTATCATGCACGACGCGCGGAACGGCGGCCAGTGCGGCAGCGCGTCGACGCTTTTTGGAGAAATAAAAGAGATGTTGTAAGTCGTGTACGCAACATCGGTGTGGGAGCCTGCGAGGGGCACGCCACCTAGACGACGAGAGGGCCTCCGGGCGGGAACCTGCCCGAGGCCCGTGCGATCGGATCCAGCATTCAGTCTTCAGTTGAGCGTGAGATACCCGGCGCGGCCTGGGGCAACGAAGGCGAAGGCAGTCGTGCGCCTGATAGATGGCATCGTAGTAGAGCTCATCCGTAAGGTTGAGACCTGAGACTGCAGGTCGATGTTGCTGCGTGAGCTTGTATTCGGCGAAGGCATCGAAGCGCCACCAGTCGACGGTATGGTTGTTGAACGCGTTGGCCGCAAGGTGGCCCCCATAGATCTCGCCTCCATACGTCGCGGCGCCGGCGATGGCCAGCTTGCTCGGTCAACTTGATATCTGGAGAGCAGCGAGAACTGCACCAACGGGATGTTGGCCAGCCTTCTCCCGATGTCCTGGGCATTGCCGGACTTGAGCACCTCGGTATCGAGGAGAACGAGCCCGCCGAACACGCTCCAGGCTTGGTGATGTTGCCGGCAGCGCCCAGCTCGATGCCCTGGACGCGATACTTGCCTGCGAAGGCATTGCGGTGGGGTCCGTGGCCGTCACGTTGTCATTGGTTCGCGCGTTATCGACTTCCGGTCTGGAACAACGCGGCCGTCGCAAGCAGGCGCCTGTCGAACAGCTCCCACTTGGTGCCGATCTCGATGCTGCGCGCTTCTTGCGGCGGCGACGTTCACGAGCGTGGGGCTGAGGCCGTTGTACTCGGCGCCCGTCGAGTCGAGCTCGCTGCCGATCGGGCTCTGCGACGTGCCGTAGGCGACGTAGAAGCTCGAGATGGGAATGGGCTTGTAAAGAATACCGGCGTGCCAGCTGAAGAGGTCGGCCTGGACGTTCGCGGTGTTGGTTGCTGGATCCGTGCGTTCCGGCTCGGCGCCCTTCCCTCCAACTGGTCGCGCTCGAAATCGTCGAACCGGACGCCGCCGTTCACGATCCACTCTTCGAAAGGTGGACGGTATCCGTCAGATAAAGGCCGACCGTGTCGATTGTTGCGTCGTAAACGCTTGCCTTTTCCGAGGATCGATCGGTGAGCTCGGATCGTGCAGGCCTTGAAAAGGCCGTGCGATTTAGCGGGACGGCATGGCCGATAGGTGCCGGTGTTTGTCCGTCGAACCAGTTGGTAACATTGTAGCCATATCTATCGATTTTCTCGCGCGAAACCTCGACGCCGGCAACAAGATTGTGAAAGAAGGGCCGGTCTTGAACTTGAAATTCAGCTCGGTCTGATTGGCAAATGTCCTTGCGGTCTGATCGCGGTTCGGATGGTGCACGTCGGGTACGCCTTCCATCGACGTGGCGACGTAGTCGACCCGGCTCTCCCCAACTCTCGACCTGTTGGTCAACGTAATGCCATCGGTCAACTTGGCAACCACCGTCGCCGTGACGATATCCTGCCTTCTCCTTGAAGAAGTCGAGGCCGCGTCATGCCGACCCACGTTTCGCGCGGGAGGCCGAGCTCGGTCCCCGGCAGGTTGTCGGTGTTGTGGACCGGCACGCCCCAATCGGGCGTGGCGTCGTTGCGATACCGATAGTAGTCGAGGGTGAACTTGAGGATTCGGAGACTGGCAGGTCGCCGAGATCAGGCCGCCCCAGCGCTCGCTGTCGGTGATATCGCGCCCCGCCACGTCGTGCTGGTCGTACATGAAGTTGGCGCGCACGGCGAAATCCGGCGCACCACCTGGTTCACGTCGACCACGTGCGGAACGTGTGGTCCGTGCCGAACGTCTTCGTGACCTCGAAGAAGCTCGAAGTCAAGTCGGGTTGCTTGGAAATGATATTGACTGCACCGCCGATCGTGTTGCGGCCGGCGATGCCGCGGCTCGGGCCCTTGTAGATTTCCACCTGCTGGACGGAGAACACTTCGGGGATGACGATTGCCCGGATCGCGGATGCCGTCGACGAAGATATCGTTGTTGGCCTTGAAGCCGCGGATCGCGAAGGCTCCGTAGGCGTTGCCGCCTTCGGCCGAACCGATGGTGAACCCCGGAACCTGGCGGGCGAGCTCGCGCAGATCGCTGCGCCCTTGTCGTCGATGACCTCCTTGGGTATGGCCGTGACCGTCCGCGGCGTGTCGACGAGCGGCTCGGTCAGCTTGCCCGATGCCGAGCTTGTCGACCTTGTAGGGCGCGTCCGGATCGGCATAGGGGTTGGCATCCTTGGCGGGCTGGGCGCTGGGCGGCTGCGGTCCGCGTCTCCCGCTTTGCGGCGCCGCTTTCGCCTTCTTCTTGGCCTGCGTGGTCTCGACGCTGACCGGCGGCAGCGTTCCCTGCGCAATGGCAAGGCTCACAGGGCTCGCGGCGGTGAGCAGCACGGCGGTGGCGAGAGTTGCGGCCTTGCCGTCCTTCCTGGGCACGAGAGACCTTGTGCAATGGTGCCCTGCGCCTGTGGTTCAACGCAGCGAACCTGGTACGCGAATTGATCTCATCCTACCCCCCAGCACGACGCTTCGTGCGGTCACTGACGCAACGAGTGCCCTTTGGCGTCGGCTGGGGACGACCTGGCTAGCCGCAGGGACGGAGCAACGGTAGTTATTCTGTACTATATTAGTCAAGTATTATGCGCTGTCGTCTGCCAGGGCAGGCGAGCGCGTTGCCGCAGAGATACAGGCGAGGCATTCTTGGAGCTGGAACAAGAAGAGCTCGCGCTCCGAGCGATCGGGCTCGCGCCATCGCGTGTAGACTGAGCATAGGCGCATCGCTGCGAGGGCAGCGGCAGCCCGGACGCGAACCTCCGTGGTCGCAGCGTTTGCGCCTCGCTCGAGGCGCTCCGCGGGGAACCTCGCCCGCGCGCGCCTCATTCCATGCCGCCCCCGATCCGTGCCGAGTGGGAGCAGCCCGGGCTCTCCCCCGACGATCACGCGCACGTGATCGGCCCCCCTGCATGCACGCCGCGTGATTTTTGACGGTCAAACCCCTGACGTAGCGGCAGTGGCCTGCGTCCGTAGCTAGGAAGCTCCGGGCCGGACGTGCGGCAGGGATACGGTGCGCATACCCCTTTTTCTCCACGGCCATTCCCGACTATGCTGCACGATCCTGGGGGATGGGCAGGGCAGGACGGCAGTATTTGCCGACCCGCAAATTTCATTGCCGGAGTAGCCGGATGCGTAGCCTTTCAGGCAGGGAGCTCGAGTTGAAGCTCGACCTCACACCGCAGGAGCTGCAGCGAGTCGGCGCGAACCCGGCACTCGAGGACCTCACGGTCGGCAAGCCCGTCACCAGGACGCTGCGCTCGATCTACTTCGACACCCCCGATCATCGGCTGTGGGCGCGTGGCATATCGCTGCGACTGCGCGCCATCGGCGACCAGTGGGTGCAGACGATCAAGGCCGGTCCACGCGTGAAGAACGGCGTCTCCAACCCCGAGAGCTGGAAGCCGCCGTCGCCAGGCCGGAGCCCGACCTCGGCGCCATCGACGACCCCAGGATCCGCCGCGCCATCGAGAGGGCCGTCAAGGCATCGACGCTCGAGCCGCAATTCGAGACCATCATCACGCGCACCACGCGCAAGCTGCACTCCGACAAGGGCGATCTGGAGCTCGCCCTCGACGAAGGCGTGGTGCGCGTGGGCGCGGCGGAGGACAAGTTGTGCGAGGCCGAGCTGGAGCTCAAGGCCGGATCGCCGGAGTGCCTTCTGGAAACCGCTGCTGTCCTGTTTTCGGCCGAGCCGATACGGCTGGCAGAGGCGAGCAAGGCAGAGCGCGGCTACAATCTAGCGCTCGGGCGCCAAGCCGGCGGCGTCGTTCCCTTCAAGGCGCAGCGCACGGTGCTCACCGGCAAAGAGACCTGTGCGCAGGCCCTGGTGTCGTTCGTGGAGTCCGCCGGCACCCAGATCGCGCTCAACCGCCGGGCGGTGCTGGAGACCGACGATCCGGAAGGGGCCCATCAGCTGCGCGTCGGGCTCCGGCGGCTGCGCAGCGTGTTGCGCGCCTTCCGGCCGCTGCTCGATACGCCGGCTGCGCGGGAGCTCGCGCAGTATGCCCGCGACGTCGGGCAGAGCGTCGGCGAATTGCGCAACATCGACGTCCTGATCGAGAACATCTATGCGCCGGTTGCGGGGCTCCGGCGCGGACAGCCGGGCTTCCCAGTGCTGCGCGAGGCCCTCGTGGCGCATCGGTCCGCGAAGCGCGCAGAGGCGAGGGCTGCGCTGCGCGGCGAGCAGTGGTCGAAGCTGCAGCTCTACCTGGCGCTGTGGCCGCAAACTGTCCACGGCAACGCCAAGCTCGAGACGCCGGTGCGCGACTTTGCCGACTCCGCTCTCGCCAGAAGCTGGAAGAAGGCCGCGAAGCAGGGCTCGAGCCTCGCCGCCCTTGCGCCCGAGGAGCGCCACGAGATGCGCAAGGCGCTGAAGGCCCTGCGCTACATGGCGGAGTTCTTCGACTCGCTCTATCCGGCCCGCAAGGTCGGGCCCTTCGTCAAGGAGCTGAAGCGCCTGCAGGACGTGTTCGGATACATGAACGACGTGGCGATGGCCGAGGGCCTCGCCGCAATCTCCGACACCTGGTGCGCCGACAACCGCGAGGCCCAGCGTGCGGCGGGCTACATCCTCGGCTGGCACGACGTGAAGGCCGAGCGTACCTGGGAGGAGGTCACCGAGGCCTGGCACCGCCTCGAGAAGCGCCCCCGCTTCTGGCATTAGCGTTGTAACTCTGACTGACCGTCCAGGTGTCATTCCGGCGCTTGTCACCGGAATCCAGCTTTCCACTTGCTCCGTGTGGTGCTCGCTGTCAGGTGGATGCAGGGGACAAGCCCCGGCACGCCACACGTGCCGCCGGACTCCCACTCCCGCTCGAGGGCGAAGGGCCACGGGAAGACGGACGCGGCGGTGGCGCAGCTGTGGTGAGGATAGCCGAACGGTAGCAAACCAGGCTCACCCTGTCATGCGACGGCGGAGGGCATGGTCAAGGATGGGTAAACTTCGCGCCGCGCGCGGGCGGAGGCTCCCCGCGGATGGCGGATATCTTCGGAGGAGGGAGTCCCCCCACCCTAACCCCTCTCCGCAAGGGGGAGGGAATCCGGTCGGCGCAAGTGAGGGGATTGCAGAAAACTCTTCGAGGTCGGGGACCCCCACCCCTAGCCCCTCCCCGCAAGGGGGAGGGGAATCCGGGCGGCGCGGGTGCCGAGGTCGAGCCCCCTACGGTAAGCAGTCTAATTCGCCGGCACCAGCCGCAGCACCCGGCCGCGGGGAGTGTCGGTCAGCAGCCACAGCGCACCGTCGGGCCCCGAGCGCACGTCGCGGATGCGCTCGCCGAGATCGCTCAGCAACTCCTCCTCGCCCACCACCCGCTCGCCGTCGAGGACCAGCCGGTGCAGGGCCTGCCCGCGCAGCGCACCGACGAACAGGTTGCCCTTCCACTCCGGGAACAGGCTGCCCGTATAGAACGCCATGCCCGAGGGCGCGATCGAGGGGTCCCAGTAGTAGACCGGCTGCTCCATGCCGGCCTTGGCCGTGCCCTCGCCGATCTTCAGCCCGGAATAGTCGCGGCCGTAGGTGATCACCGGCCAGCCGTAGTTGCGGCCGGCCAGCGGGATGTTCACCTCGTCGCCGCCGCGGGCGCCGTGCTCCACGGTCCACAGCTTGCCGGTGGCGGGGTGGATGGCCGCCGACTGCACGTTGCGGTGGCCGAAGCTCCAGATTTCGGGCAGCACGCCGGCCTTGCCAACGAACGGGTTGTCGGGCGGAACCGAGCCGTCGGGGCGGATGCGCACGATCTTGCCGTAGTGGGTGCCGAGATCCTGGGCCTTGTCGCGCTGGGCGCGCTCGCCCAGCGTCACGAACAGGTTGCCGTCGCGCGCAAAGGCGAGCCGCGAGCCGAAATGCATGGAGCCGAAGGTGGCCGGCTGCTGGCGGAAGATCACCTTGACATCGTCCAGGCGGCCGCCGTCGCCTTCGAGCTCGAGCCGCGCACGCGCCACGCTGGTCGCGCTGCCGCCCTGGCGCGGCTCCGCATAGGAGAGGAAGACCTCCTTGGAGGAGGCGAAGTCGGGGCTCAGCGCCACGTCGAGCAGCCCGCCCTGACCGCCGGCGGCGACCGCCGGCACGCCCCGCAGCGGCGCCGAGACCGTCCCCTCCCTGCCGATGAGGCGCACGCGTCCCGGCCGCTCGGTCACGAGCGCGCGGCCATCCGGCAGGAAGGCCATGCCCCAGGGGGAAGCGAGCCCCTTGGCGAAGGTCTCGACCTTGAAGGCCTGCTTGGTCGCGCTGCGCCGGCGCCCTGGTCTGCTGGGCCGCCGCCTGCGCCGCAAAAACAACGAGCACGGCGAGCAGGATGGCGGGGACAACGGGTCTGACGTACATCGGCGAATCGCCCTCGAACTGTTGCTCGTCTTGCGCAGTACGTGCGAAGGCAGTACGTGCGCCTGCTAAGCCCGGATGCCGTTCGCCTCGAGAAAGGCGCCGAGCGTGCCTCTTGAATAACGTAGGTTGGGTTAGGGCCGAAGGCCCGCAACCCAACATTGACATGTACGCCATCGCCCTCGCGAAATGTCGGGTTACGCGCTGTCGCGCTAACCCGACCTACACGACGCCACGCTGGTGCGGACGCTACGCCGACGCCATCCCGACGCGGTTCCAGGGCGACACTGTCGCCTGCGGGCGTCGGATTGTCTTGCAGCGCCTCCTGGCCATATAAGGGCGCATGTCAGCGCTCCTCCCCTACCGGAAGATGAACGGTCTCGGCAACGAGATCGTGGTCGTCGACCTGCGCGGGCGCCGGCAGGCGTTCGGCCCCCCGCAAGTCGCCGCTGCAGCGAGGCACCGCGCCGCGCAGTTCGATCAGATGATGGTGCTCGACGACCCCAGGACCCCCGGCACGGAGGCCTATGTCCGCATCTTCAACGCCGACGGCTCGGAGGTCGGGGCCTGCGGCAACGGCATGCGCTGCGTGGGCTGGGCCGTGGCGCACGAGACCGGCCGCAAGGCCCTCAAGTTCGAGACCGGCGCCGGCGTGCTCGATGTGAGCGTCGCCGACATCGGGCGCATCACCGTGGACATGGGCAAGCCCAGGTTCGGCTGGCGCGACATCCCGTTGCGCCAGCCGGTCGACGACACGAGGGCGATCGCAATCCTGGCCGGCCCCGCCGAACGGGTCCCGGCCGGCGCGCCCTCCGTCGTCAACGTCGGCAACCCGCACGCCATTTTCTGGGTCGACGACGTGGAGGCCTGGGACCTCGGCCGCATCGGGCCCACCCTCGAGCACCACCCGATCTTCCCCGAGCGCGCCAACATCTCGCTCGCCCACGTGACCTCGCCGGCGGCGCTCACACTGCGCACCTGGGAGCGCGGCGCCGGGCTCACCATGGCGTGCGGCAGCGCGGCCTGCGCCGCCGCCGTCTGCGCCGCGCGCAAGGGCCTCACCGGGCGGCAGGTCGAGGTGACCCTGCCGGGCGGCGCGCTCGTCGTCGCGTGGCGCGGCGACGACCACATCCTGATGACCGGCCCCGTCGAGATGGAGCACGAGGGCGTGCTCGACCTGACCGAGGCGGGGCGATGGCGTCCCGCGAGCCCAGCATGAGCCGAGACGTGAACGGGGACATGAGCCAGACATGAGCCCCACATGAGCCAGCGTCCGCGTCCTCACGCTCGGCTGCCGCCTCAACGCCTACGAATTGGAGGTGATGCGCCGGCACGCCACCGCCGCCGGGCTCGACGACACCGTGATCGTCAACACCTGCGCGGTCACCTCGGAAGCCGTGCGCCAGGCCATGCAGACCATGCGCCGGCTGCGCCGCGAGGAGCCCGAGGTGCGCATCGTCGTGACAGGCTGCGCCGCCCAGATCGAGCCCGACCGCTTCGCCGCCATGCCCGAGGTCGACGCCGTCGTCGGCAACGCCGAGAAGATGCGCCCAGAGACCTACAGCGAGACCCTCGGCGCCTTGAGCACCGCCCGAAGCCCGCGCGTGATCGTCAACGACATCATGTCGGTGCGCGAGACCGCGCATGCCATGATCGACGGCTTCGGGTCGCGCGCCCGCGCCTACGTGCAGGTCCAGAACGGCTGCGACCACCGCTGCACGTTCTGCATCATTCCCTACGGCCGCGGCCCCTCGCGCTCGGTCCCGGCCGGGGAGGTCGTTGCGCAGATCGGGCGCCTCGTGGAAGCCGGCTATCCGGAGGCCGTGCTGACGGGGGTCGACATCACCGCCTGGGGTCTCGATCTGCCAGGCCCGATGCGGCTGGGCGGGCTCGTGCGCCAGATCCTGCGGCACGTGCCCCGGCTCGAGCGGCTGAGGTTGTCGTCCATCGACCAGGTCGAGGTCGATCCCCAGCTCATGGCCGCAATCGCCGAGGAGCCGCGCCTGATGCCGCATCTGCACCTCTCCCTGCAGTCCGGCGACGACATCGTCCTGAAGCGGATGAGGCGGCGCCACACCCGTGCCGACGCCGTGCGCTTCTGCGCCGAGGCACGCCGGCTGCGACCGGACATGGCGTTCGGCGCCGATCTGATCGCGGGCTTCCCGACCGAGACGGAAGCGATGTTCGACCAGTCGCTGCGGCTGGTCGACGACTGCGGCCTCACGTTCCTGCACGTCTTCCCCTTTTCGCGCCGGCCGGGGACGCCCGCGAGCCGCATGCCGCAGGTCGCCGGCCCCGCCGTGAAGGAGCGCGCCGCGCGGCTGCGACGGAAGGGCCAGGCCGCCCTCGCCGCCTGGCTCGAGGCCCAGGTCGGGCGCGAGGTCGCAGCTTCTGATGGAGCGGGAGGACCTCGGCCGCACCCCCGGCTTCGCCGAGGTGGAGGTCGACGGCGGCGCCGGCGCGGCAGCCGGCACGTTGGTTAACGTTCTGCTCATCGGGTCGGACGGCTCCCGCTTGCGGGCCCGGCCCCTTGCCCCCAAGTGTGCGCCGTGAGCGACAAACCTGCAAAGCGCGGCGGCTTCTTCTCGGCGTTACGGCGTGCCGTGACGGGTGAGGAGCGGCCCGCACCCCCGCCGCCGGAGGAGCCGCTGCCCGAGGAGCCACCCCGGCAGAGCGCTGCACCACCCTCTCTCGAGGCCCCGGTGATCGAAAGCGGCATCGTCAGCAGGGCCGAAGTCCCTTCCGCACCGCCGCCGCCTCAACCGGAGCCGCCCCCGGAGACGCCCGAAGAGCCGTCGAAGAAGGCGGGCTGGTTCCAGTCCGCACCTCGGCCCGAGCCGCCCCCCGAGGAGCCGCCCAAGAAGGGCGGCTGGTTCCAGCGGCTCAAGCAGGGCCTGTTCAAGACCTCCACGCAGCTGTCGCAGAACATTGCGGGCATCTTCACCAAGCGCAAGCTCGACGCGGATACCCTGCAGGAGCTGGAGGACACGCTGATCCAGGCCGACCTCGGGGTCGATACC
This sequence comes from uncultured Alphaproteobacteria bacterium, assembly GCA_963758625.1. GTDB lineage: Bacteria > Pseudomonadota > Alphaproteobacteria > Rhizobiales > Hyphomicrobiaceae > AWTP1-13. Next base: position 329,905 of record CAVWWJ010000005.1, read on the forward strand.
GCGATGCGGATCACCGACGCGCTCGCCAAGGACCGCCACAACAAGGAGATCTCACCCGAGGAGGTGCGCGCCGTGCTCGCCGCCGAGGTCGAGCGCACGCTGGCTCCGGTGGCGAGGCCGCTCACCACAGAGGAGGCCGATCGTCCCCACGTCATCCTGGTGGTGGGCGTCAACGGCACCGGCAAGACCACAACCATCGGCAAGCTCGCCCACCGCCTGACGGTCGAGGGCAAGACGGTGATGCTGGCCGCCGGCGACACCTTCCGCGCGGCAGCGATCGATCAGCTGAAGATCTGGGGCGAGCGCACCGGGGCCGAGGTCGTGGCGCGCAAGATCGGCGCCGACGCCGCCAGTCTTGCCTTCGACGCCCTGACGCTGGCGCGCGAAAAAAATTGCGACGTGTTGCTGATAGACACCGCCGGGCGTCTGCAGAACAAGCAGGCCCTGATGGACGAGCTGGAGAAGGTGATTCGCGTCATCCGCAAGATCGATCCCACCGCGCCGCATCAGGTGCTTCTGGTGCTGGACGCAACCACTGGTCAAAACGCGCTCAATCAGGTGGAGGTGTTCAAGGACAAGGCTGGGGTGACGGGCTTGATCATGACCAAGCTGGACGGTACCGCCCGGGGTGGCATTCTCGTCGCGATTTCCGCAAAGTTCGGCCTTCCGGTGCACGCGATCGGCGTCGGCGAGGGGGTTGACGATTTATCGGCGTTCGACGCCGGTGAGTTTGCACGCGCCATCGCGGTGGGCTAAGGAAGCAAAAAGAGAGGGGCTGGATTCTTGCCGTCCCCGCGAGGAGCCGCCGGAGAGCAGACGTGGCTATAGAAGCAATGAGCTGGTGGAAACGTCATTTTCCGTTGAACATTGAGCAGTGCGTGAGCGTTTTCGGGGAGATCGGACCGCTGGTTGCGATGTTCCTGGTCAACGGCATCTACGACATCAAGGCGGGTTGCTACGCGCTCATCATTGCCACCATCGTCGCGCTCATCGTCAGTCTGAGGGTGCTGGGCCGCCCGCCCGTGATGCCGTTCATCGCCGGAGGCGTCAGCATCGTCTTCGCCGCCCTGGCCCTGATCTACGACGATCCCATGTGGGTGCAGATCAAGGTGACCCTCTTCAATACTCTGGTGGCGGCGACCCTGTGGATCGGCTTGCGGACGGGGCACGACTTCTTCCGCTTCGTCTTCGGCAAGACTTTCCACTACACCGACGAAGGCTGGCACAAGCTCACTCGCAACGTGGCGTTGTTCTTCCTGGTCACCGCTATCGTCAACGAGGCGGTCCGGCTCGGCTTCGACGATTTCGAGATGCTGGCCCTCAACCGCATGTTCACCGGCATAGACATCTGGGTTCTCTTCAAGATTTTCATCATCATGCCGTTCACGGCGCTGTACTTCTGGTGGCAGGTGCGTCTCATGCAGAGGTATCGCCTGCCGGACCCGGGGCGGTTCGCGCCCGCCCAGGCGGTGCAAGGCAGCGACGCGGCGCGCTGATCCGGCCAAACCTCAGCACAGGTCCAAGACATGAGCGACGAGGCCGGAGGAGCGCGCACTGCCGAGGTCAAACCCCTCAAGCTGCTGATCGACCTGGGGCCACTGGTCGCGTTCTTCGTGGTCTATTTTGCCGTCGAGCGCTTCCATCCCGAAGCCGGCATCTACTGGGCGACGGGCGTCCTGATGATCGCGACCGTGGCGGCGCTCGCTGGCCTCGCGCGCGTGGCTGGGCGCATTTCTCTCTGCCCCCGCTCATCACCGCCGTCCTCGTCGTCGTGTTCGGGGCCCTGACCATCTGGCTTCAGGACTCCCGCTTCATCATGATCAAGCCCACCATCATCTACCTATTCTTTGTTGCCGTTCTGGCGTTTGGTTTGGTCACACGCCGTCCTCTGCTCAAGCTTCTGCTCGGCGAGGCGCTGCAACTCACGGATGAGGGTTGGCGCAAGCTCACCCTTCGGTGGCTGGTTTTTTTTGCCGCCATGGCGCTGCTCAACGAGATCGTCTGGCGCAGTTTCTGATCAGTCGATTTGGGTTTTGTTCAAAGTTTGGGGCATCCTGCCGCTGACCGTGATCTTCGCGATTGCGCAGATCGGCCTTATCAAGCGCTACGAATCGAAGGTCGGCGACACAAAAGTCGACGCCTGAATAGCAGTCCTACGAAAGTGGGACGTGCTATCGCAAGAAAATCGATGACATATCAACGGATCGCGTGTAGTCTTGCATAAGACTGACCCGCCACGGATCGTCTGCCGGCTTGGTGATCGGACAAGCGCCGCTTCCGCCAGGGCCGGCATTTCCACGCATTCCAGAGGAACAATTGAAACAACGATGAAGCGCGATACGACCGATCGGCTCAATCGCTCACCCATCCATCTCCTGCACCGCGCAGGACAGTGTGCGGGCGACATATTTCACGCCGAGATGAAGGTGGATGGGCTCACCCCACGGCAGCTCGCCGTTCTCGTCACCGTCTCCAACAACGAAGGCCTCAGCCAGACCGGGCTCGTGGACCGCACGGGCATCGACCGCTCGACGCTCGCCGACATCGTGCGCCGCATGCAGCGTAAGGGGCTGTTGCAGCGCCGACGCACCAAGGAGGATGCGCGCGCCTATGCGGTGAAGCTCACCGATGAGGGCCGCAAGGTCCTGCGTACGGCGGAGCCGCTGGCCAAGCGGGTCGACGATCGCATTCTCGATGCCCTGCCGGGCAAGCAGCGCGATCAGTTCATCGACGGCCTGCAGGCCATCGTCGACACACTGCAGAAGCTGCAGCTGCAGGCCTAGCCGGCCGCGGCGCACGCAGTTGGGGGAAGGCGTCGAGGGGCCCCTCTCGCAGAGGCGGGAGGGGCGCCTCGTGCTGTGTTCTATTGCCCCTGCCCCGTCAATCCCATGAACGCCTCGCTCCGCGTCACCGGCGGAGGGTTCCATTTGCCGGTGAGCGCCTCCGACCGGGGGGCATAGAGCCGCATCGTCAGGTTGAACGGTCCCTTGGGCGCCGGCAGCCAGTTGGCCTCCTTGTCCTTCCCCGGATTCTCGTTCTGGACATAGAGAGTGAGGGAGCCGTCCGGATCGTACTTGAACGGCATCCAGCTGCTCAGCGCGAAGCGGTTGAGCGGGTTTGCGACCTGGTAGCCCTCGGGGTCGTAAAGCGTGACCGACCAGAACGCATCCACCGGCGGCAATGTAGCCTTGTCGAAGTGGAGCACGTACTTGTTGGCGCCGTCGAGCGGCCGCCCCGCCTGGTCGCCCAGGCTGAGCGGATAGATCGCGTCCTGGGGCAGGTTGGCGCCCAAGCCCAGCTTCGCAACGATGGCGCGCTTCAGGTAGTAGTTGCCGTAGACACCCATGGTCTCGGTGTTCATCGACCAGTTGTTCGCGACGCGGGCGAGCGTCGGCAGCTTCCACTCCATCACCTTCTGCGCCGACTCGGGCGCCGCCTCCAGAGCCGTCCTGACCGCGGGCGGGAGCTTCCCGATATCGAACGACCTGCCGGGCTCGATGCCGATCCTTCTCATCCGCGCGAGGACGGGCTGGTCGGTCAGGTGCGGCCCGTTGACCTTGAGCAGGTCCGCCCCATAGGCGAAGAACTTGTCGGCCGGCATGCGCTCGACCTGGACTTTGGGCGGTGTCTTCATGTCGACGCTCGGGTCGGCGGCGACCTCCGCCATCCTCGCAGTCCTGCCCCACTCGGACAGCGGCGTGACCTTGAAGCCCGCCTGTATCTCGTGCACCGCATCGTAGTCCTGTGGTCCATCCGTCTTGGTCCGACCGATGATCCAGACGTGCGATGTGGGGGCATCGATGCGCTGGGTGTCCTTGGGCAGCCTGAACTCCTCGATGACCCTCTCGCGCAGATCGGGCCGCCAGCCTGCAGGCGCCACCAGGTAATGCTGGGCCTGGGTTCCCGTCGTGCGCCAGCCTGGAGAGGCGAACACGTCCGTCCACATGTCGAGCATGGGCAGCAGGTAGTAGCGGCCCTTCGTGTCCGGGACAGAGACGACGACCGGCTCCTTGGTGAGGTCCAGCCACGCGGTCGAATAGAGCGTGTCGAAGTTGGGACGCACCACCGCCTTGTCGGTGGCGGAGGGATACGTCGCGACGTTGACGAACGTATTCGGAGGGCCGGAGCCCAGCTCCTTGCCTGCCGCGGCGTTCGTCATCTGCCTGCGCGTCAGGTCCATGGTCACGAGCGGGTAGAGATAAAGATAGGCTTCGACCCCGATGGCGTGGGCCTCCTGCTCGCTGAGCGGAGCTGCTTGCGCGTGGCCTCCGGGCGAATGGCCGACCGCAGCAGCCCCGGCAATGAGGGCCGCAGAAATCGCGCGAACGAAGCCCCTCTTGGAGGCCGTTGCTTTTCCGTACATGTGGTTTCTCCTGGCTTTCCTCGATCGGGCAGCGCCGAGTAGGACGCGCCGTTCGGACAAGTCTGTGCCACGGCCAAGGTTCACCGTGCCGAGGCGGTCGTGGCAATCGGGCCAAGTACGGACTTCGTCGGGTGGGCAATCCCAGCCCACGGGCTCCGCGAGGATCGCGCCCACTAGACGCGGCAGCGCCTTCCGCCGGGCGGCACGATGTGCCATTGGGGGACCAGCCGAGGATTACGCGCCCGAGGGGATCACGCCATGCTGCAGGATGGAGACAAGGCCGCCGATTTCGAGCTGCCGACGGACAGCGCCGAGAAGCTCAGGCTGTCGAGCCTGAAGGGCAAGACGGTCGTCCTCTATTTCTATCCCAAGGACGACACCTCCGGCTGCACCACCGAGGCCAGGGATTTCACCAAGCTGGCGCCCGAGTTCCGCAAGGCCGGTGTTGAGGTAATCGGCATCTCCCCGGACAGCGTGGAGAGCCACCGCAAGTTCCGTAAGAAGCACGATCTCGAGGTCCAGCTCGCGGCCGACACGGACAAAACCGTGGCAACCGCCTACGGCGTCTGGGTTGAGAAATCGATGTACGGCCGCAAGTACATGGGCGTCGAGCGCTCGACCTTCCTGATCGACAAGAAGGGGCACATCGCCAGGAGCTGGCGGAAGGTCAAGGTGCCGGGCCACGCTGCCGAGGTCCTGGCCGCCGCCAAGCAGCTCTGACGGCCGGCACTCTCAACCGGCACTGTCTCCGGCCCCCGCACAACCGGCAATGCAGCCACGCCCGATGTCCAGTCCACCGTTATGTGAGTTTAGCATTTTTTGTTTGACGTTGTGGCAGTGATTTGCTATTATGTATTTATAGATGCAAATTGTGGTTTTAGCGTCGTGGGAGTGATCGAGTGGGCCTAGTCGGTGGCGTCGCATTGGGGGTGTAGCGAGGCGGGGCCACCGGCTGCTGCATGCGCGCGCAGGGGCCGTGGCCGTGGGGAGGTCCCGCACACTCCCTACGGTGAAGCGGAGGTGCCTGCGGGGGGCTCTCAACCAGCCTTCCGCAGGTGCCTGAACATGTACCCGCGCGCCTCGTCGTCCATCTCTGCCTTGAAGGTGAACTTGTCCTTCAGCGCGACAGCGCGTTGTGCGGCGGGGCGAGCGCTAATCTCGTCGACGAAGCGTTTGATGTTCGGGAATTTCGCCCAGGCCTCGTCACCAAGGATGAACGGCCCCAGGCGCGCCCAGCCCCACAGGTCCATGTCGACGATGGTGTAGGTGTCGCCGACCATGTAGCGGCGGTTGGCGAGGCGGGCGTCGACGAGACCGAAGTGACGCTCGGCCTCGAACTGATAGCGGGTGATGGCGTAGGTGATTTTCTCCGGGGCGTACTGCTTGAAGTGCACGGCCTGGCCGCCGAACGGGCCGACCCCGGTGCCGACGAACATCAGCCACGACAGCATCTCGCCACGCGCCGCCGGCGTATTGGCAGGCAGGAACTTGCCGGTCTTCTCTGCGAGGTAGAGCAGGATGGCGTTGCTGTCGAACACCGCCGCGTCGCCGTCGACAATGGCCGGCACCTTGCCGTTGGGGTTGACCGCGAGGAACTCGGGTGTGAACTGCTCGCCCTTGCGCGTATCGATCGCGATCGGCTCGTAGGCGAGGCCCGCCTCCTCGAGGAACAACGCCACCTTGGTCGGGTTGGGCGCACCGCTGAAGTAGAACTTGATCATGTCTTGAACCTCCGTCCCCGGTCTGAGCTGCAGCGGCGTGCCAAAGGCCGCCGCCGAGCCGCATCTTGGCTGCTCCGACGGCAACCCACAACCGCCGCGGCCGCGGTTCCACCTTGCTCCTGCCCTGTCCGGGCCCGCTCCGGCGACCGTCGTGTCCCCGACAACCACCATCGCGAGGCCGGCCCGGCAGGCTCAACGTGCCGACACGACCCACAGCTGCTCGCGGCCGTACGCCGGCGGCGAGCCATCGAAGTCGGAGTATTGCGCAACGATCTCGAAGCCGCACAGCTCGAAGAGATAGGCCATCTCCTGGCGCATGCTCCAGCGCAGCGCCCACGAGGTCTCCTCGCTGGCCACGACCCTGCCCTCTCCGTCCAGCTCCTCGATCCGCAGCGTCTCGTGCACCGTCTGGCGGAACGCGTCGTTCCTGCGCTCCACGACCGTTCGCCGGATCAGATTTCCAGTGATCGGGTGCCTCACCTCTCGGACCGGCATCGCCTCGGCAGGCCGGGCCAACCCTTCGAGACTCGGATCGAACAGGTCGACAACGAGATGCCCGCCCGGCTTGAGGTGGCGGCGGACGCACTGCAGGGCACGGCGCTGGCGGTCAGGCTCGACGACATGCTGAAATGCCCGCGCCGGGATCAGGACCAGCCCAAAGCGCCGGCCCAGCGAGAAATCACACATGTCCCCTTCGACGAGCTCGACCCGCGCCGCGATCTCCGGTTCCTGGGCGAGCTTCGCTCGTGCGACCTGCAGCATCAGCGGCGAGGCATCGACACCCACGGCCTCGTATTCCACCTTCGCAACAGGAATGAGCACCCTGCCGGTCCCGGTGGCGAGCTCGAGGACCGGCCCGCCGAGACGGCGGGCGCACTCCACGTAGAAGGCAACATCGCGGGCGCCCGCAGCACATGCGAAGGGGTCATAGGTCGCCACTGCCAGGCCACAGCCATAGTAGGCGTTCGGATCGCTCACGGCCCCTCCCACAGCAAACCCGGCAGAACCGGCACCTTCATGGCGGCTCACCGTGATGGCTCACCACAGCTGGCAATCGCGGCGTTTTTCGGCGCGACCTGCGCGGCCACCTCGGCCGAGCGCGCAGGCGCGACCCGGCTCTCGGTAGTTAACACCTCTTCAATCGGTCTGGGCATGATCGGGACTTGCCTGACACCGCTTGCGGGTTCGTCCCAATTCCTCCCGCTCGGCGCATGCGACACGGTGCGCCGCCCGGGGATCACACCGTGCTGTCCAGGAGGCGACCATGGCGAGCAAGTCGAGAGCGACTGTCATTTTGGCTGCACTATGCGCGGCCGTCTGGTATCCGGCGGAGCTGTCCGCCCAATCCGAGCTCAGAGACCGCGTGGCTGGCGCCATCGAGGCGGTCCAAGGAGCGTGCGCCGCCGATATCAACAACTTCTGCGGCAACGTCACCCGCGGCGAGGGCCGCGTGCTGCTGTGCATGCAGGCTCACGACGACCAGCTGAGCTGGCCCTGCCAGTTCGCGCTCTACCGCGCCTCGCGCAACCTCGACCGCGCTCTCGATCGCGTCGACCGCATTGCCGACACCTGCTGGAGCGACATCGAGGCGACGTGCAAGGACATGCCGATCGGCCAGTGCGTGATGGAGAAGGCCGCCTCGATGTCGCCTGCCTGCCAGAACCACGGTCGCCGGAATACGCCGGGTCTTGCAGGGCGTGGCATCGCTGAAGGGCATGCCCGCCTTCAGCGCGGACGACAGGGAGCTCGGCGACGTGGTCGACGTGATACGAGGGCCCGACGGCAAGATCGAGGCCCTCCACATCGAAGTCGGGCGCTTCCTCGGGATCGGCGATCGCACCGTGAAGATCGACGCCGACGCAATCGAGCAGCTCGACGACCGCATCAAGCTCAAGATCAGGGGCGACGCCGTTCGATCCCTGCCGGAGGCGACAAAATAGGCGAGCCGGGCCTCGGGCGGCACGGCTCCTCCACTGGCGAGCGCAACTTACGCGGGGCCGCGAGGCCCCGCTCAGCCGCGCCCCTCGAACGGCATCTTGGTGGCCTTGATGTTCATGAACAGCACGTTGGCGTCGAGCGGCAGGCTCGCCATGTAGCGGATCGCCGAGCCGCAGTGTGCCACGTCCATCACCGGCTCCGGCCTGATCTCGCCGTTGGCCTGCGGCACGCCCGCCTTCATGCGCCCGCCGAGCGCCGTGTCGGCGTTGCCCACATCGAGCTGTCCGCAGGCGATGTCGTGCTTGCGCCCGTCGAGTGCGATGCACTTGGTGAGGCCGGTGACGGCGTGCTTGGTGGCGGTGTAGGGCACCGAGTTCGGCCGCGGCGTATAGGCCGAGATCGATCCGTTGTTGACGATGCGACCACCCCTCGGGTTCTGGGACTTCATGATCTTGATGGCCTCCTGGGCGCACAGGAACGAGCCCGTCAGGTTCACGTTCACCACCGCCATCCACTGCTCGTAGGTGAGGTCCTCCATCGGCACCGGCGGGGCCCCCATGCCCGCATTGTTGAACAGGAAGTCGAGGCGCCCGCCGAACGCCTTCTGTACTTCGGCGAACAGCCGCTTCACGTCCTCGGGCTTGCCCACGTCGGCGGGGATGCCCACCATCTTGCCGCCGCCGGTCTTGGCCCATTGGCCATGGCCACGGTCTTGTCGAGCTCCTCCTTGCGCCGGCCGGTGATGGCCACGTTCCAGCCGTCGCCCTGCAGCGCCAGCGCCGCCGCCTGCCCGATGCCCGTACCACCGCCCGTGATGAGCGCCACCTTGCCTTGAGCCATGCTTTCTCTCCTTTTGCTCCAGCCGATTTCCGGCGCAGCCTACCCCTTTCTGCGCCGGCGATGCTAGGCGTCCGCGCCCGACCGCCCGCTTCCGCGCCGGGTCCCCACCCCTTTTGCGCCGGCGGGATGCCCCTCCCCTCTTGGTAGGGGTTAGAGTTGGCAACACTCCGTTATCAGATGTTCTGACATCCATCCCCCGGCACACACAGGATCGTGAAGCGCACCCGCTTGACTTCGGCACTCGGCACAACAATACTTAACCACATGGTTGAGTTTAGTAGCACCCAGCTCGATCTTGCCTTCGCGGCGCTCGCCGACCCGACGCGGCGAGCCATCGTCGATCGCCTCGCGGGCGACGCCCGAGCTGTCGGTGACCGAGATCGCCGCGCGTTCCCGGTCTCCCTGCCGGCCGTCATGAAGCACCTCGACGTGCTGGCGCGTGCAAACCTGGTCGAGCGCCGCAAGACGGGGCGGGTCGGTGCGTTGCCGCCTGGCGCCCGCGCCGATGGAGGCCGCCGTGCATTGGCTGTCTCGCTACGAGCGGTTCTGGACGGAGCAGCTCGATCGTCTCGCCGCCTTCGTGGAGGAGGAAGCATGCTCACCAAGCCAAGCCTCACCCTCGAGCGCCGCATCAAAGCGCCGCCCGCGCAAGTCTTCCAAGCCTGGACGGACCCGAAAAGGCTAGTCCACTGGTTCGGCCCGGCGGAGACGCGTGCAGGAAGGCGTGCGCGCCGAGCTCGACGTTCGCCCCGGCGGCCGCTTCAAGGTCTCCTTCGAGACGACGGACGGCGAGCGCCACGAAGTCGGCGGCGTCTATCGCGAGGTGGTGCCGGGGACCCGGCTCGTGTTCACCTGGGCGTGGCACTCGACGCCAGATCGCGAATCACTCGTCACCATCACCCTGGCCAAGGACGGCGACGGCACCCTGCTCACGCTCCATCACGAGCGCTTCTTCGACGAGAAGGCTCGCGACGGTCACAAGCGGGGCTGGACCGGCACGCTCGAGAAGCTCGAGCGGCTCTTTGCTCAGAAGGGCTGGATCCCTCGCCTCGTCGTTCGAAAGAGGCGGGCGGACCTCTCGCCTCGTCGTTGGAGTTTTTTAAAGAGTCTGGAGGCGGGGGAGTCTGCCCCCCGCCCCTCGAAGAGGAGAGACACATGGCACAAATCTCGACACTGCGCTCCTCGCGGAGAGCGACCGCCAAGAGGAAAGCGGAGCCGGCAGCCGCGCCGCCCGAGAGCAGCGCCACGAACATCTGCGGCGGAACGGAGCCGCAGCCCTGGTCGCACGGCCAGTTCCACTGGAACGAGCTGCGAACGCGCGATGCGCGAGCGCGCGATGAAATTTTACGCCGACACCATCGGCTGGAGCTTCGATGGCTGCGGCCACCCCCGACGGCCATACCTACTGGGTCGCCATGTCCGACGGACGCCCGGTGGCGGGCCTGTTTCAGCTCACCGACGCCATGTTCGACGGCGTGCCCGAGAGCTGGATGTCGTTTCTCGCCGTCGACGATGTGGACGCGCGCGTCGCGAAGGCGCTCGAGGCCGGCGCGAAGCTCGTCATGCCGATCTTCGATGTCCCCAACGTCGGCCGCATCGCCATGCTCATGCGAGCCCAGCGGCGCGGGCATCGGCTGGATGACCCCAGTAGGTCCAACGAGAGGCTGAGTGCACAGATGATCACGATCTCTGCCTTCAGATGGGTGCCGGATTTCGCCCAGGGCCAAGTGCGCGATCTGCGCGCGCGCTGGGCGCTGGAGGAGGCAGGCCTGCCCTACAGGACCCGCCTACTCGGCCAGGGCGATCAGGACATGCCGGACTATCGCGCCCTGCAGCCGTTCGGCCAGGTGCCGATCCTGGAGGAGGACGGCTTCGCCCTCTTCGAATCCGGAGCCATCGTGCTCTGGGTCGGCGAGCGGAGCGAGACGCTGCTGCCGAAGGACCCGGAGGCCCGCGCCCGGGCGACGCAATGGCTGATCGCGGCGCTCAACTCCATCGAGCCGTTCGTCATGGACGTGGCGCGGATCGATCTCTTCTACGCGGACCAGGAGTGGGCCAGGATGCGCCGCCCGGGTGCGGTGGCCTTCGTGCAGCGGCGCCTCTCGGCCCTGTCCAAGTCGCTCGGCGACAAGCCCTATCTCGATGGCGACCGCTTCACGGCCGGCGATCTGATGATGACGACGGTGCTCAGGATCCTGAAGCACACCGACATTGTCACCAGCGACGCGCGCCTGGGCGCCTACGTCGAACGCTGCACGGCGCGGCCCGCCTTCAAGCGCTCCTACGATGCACAGGTGGCGGACTTCAAGCTCGCCGCATGAACGGGCAAGCACCGGCCCGATATCCGATCGGATGAAGGATGGAGCTATGAAGAAGTTCCTGGCAATCTACCTGGGGTCATTGGAGGCGCCCGCACTCGAGCGGTGGCACGCGATGACCGAGACCGAGCGCAAGGAGCGCCGCCGCTCCGGCGTAGAGGCATGGATGCGCTGGGGAACGGAGCACGCGGCGTCCATCGTCGACGCCGGCTCGCCGCTGGGCAAGACCAAACGCGTCGACCGCAGCGGCGTGTCGGACACCAGGAACGTCATGACTGGCTACGTCCTCATCGAGGCCGAATCGCACGAGACCGCGGCGCGCATGTTCGCGAGCCATCCGCATTTCTCGATATTCCCGGGCGAGGCCGTGGAAATCATGGAATGCCTGCCCATGCCGCAAGCGTGAGCCTGCGGACGCAGAAGGAGACAGCGCATGGCCAAACGCAACCCGCCGCTGCCGAAGATCGCATCGCAGCCCGAATGGCAGGCCGCGCGCGACAAGCTGCTTGTCGAGGAGAAGGAGATCACGCGCGCGCTCGATGCGCTGGCAGCGGAACGCCGCCGGCTGCCCATGGTGCGGATCGACAAGGTCTACGTCTTTGACGGCCCGGAGGGCAAGGTGCGCCTGCTCGACCTGTTCCAGGGCCGTCGCCAGCTCCTGCTCTATCACTTCATGCTCGGGCCGACGCGGGAGGCGGGCTGCGTCGGCTGCTCGTGGTTCGTCGACCAGGTCGGGCACCTCGCCCACCTCAATGCGCGCGACGCCTCGTTCGCGCTCGTCGCGCGCGCACCGATCGCCAGGATCGAGGCCTACCGCCGGCGCATGGGCTGGACCATTCCGTGGGTCTCCTCCTTCGGCACCGACTTCAACCCCGACTTCGGGGTCGGTCCGAAGGAGCCGCAGCCGGAGAAGCACCAGGACGGCGAGATGTTCGGTCTCAGCGTGTTCCTGCGCGACGGCGACAGCGTTTCCGCACCTACTTCACGAACCGGCGCGGCGTGGAGCATCTCGGCAGCGTGTGGACCTTCCTCGATCTGACGCCCTTCGGCCGCCAGGAGGCCTGGGAGGACTTGCCCGAGGGATGGCCGCAGAGCGCGCCGTACCAGTGGTGGCGACGCCACGACGAGTATGAGCACGCGGCAGGGACGACAGCAGCTGCAGTGGGAGAGCGATGACATGACGATCAAGAGTCGAAAGAGCACTGAGCAAGAGGCCGTTCGCGCAGTTCTGGAGGATTGGGCGGAAGGTCTCCGAGCCAAGGATGCAGGCCGTGTGATGTCGCAGTACGCCGAGGACAACGTGCAGTTCACCATGGCGCCGCCTCTACAAAACTCCGGGCCGGACGCGATCGGCAAGGCGGGGCTTGAGGCGTGGTTCGGCACCTTTCGCGGCCCGATCGGCTACCAGATCAGCGGGCTCAGGATCATGGCGGGCGACGACACTGCTTTTTGCCACTTCCTCAACTGTCTCAGCGCCACTGCGCTGGAGGCGGGAGAGTTCGCCATGTGGAACCGCGTGACCCTCGGCCTCAGCAAGATCGATGGCAGATGGCGGATCGTTCACCTGCACCAGTCCGTTCCCTTCTACATGGACGGCAGCTTCAAGGCTGCGGCTGATCTCGAGCCATAAGCCGAGGAGCAGCTCGCCCTGTGAGAGTGGGGAAAATGCATGTCTCACCGGGAAGCGAACGCGGGCGCCACGAGAACAGTCAAAGATTGAAAGGAGCACGCCATGACTCTCGCAATGCAGAAGATCACGCCCTGCCTGTGGTTCGATACCGAGGCCGAGGAGGCGGCCAACTTCTATGTCTCCATCTTCAAGAACTCGAAGATCAGAAGCATCAGCCGCTATGGCAAGGAGGGCTTCGAGATTCACCGCAAGCCGGCTGGAACAGTGATGGCCGTGGAGTTCGAAATCAACGGCCAGCCGTTCCTGGCGCTGAACGGCGGCCCGCAATTCAAGTTCGATGAAGCCGTCTCGTTCCAGGTCCATTGCAAGACACAGGAAGAGATCGACTACTTCTGGAACAAGCTCACCGAGGGCGGCCAAGAGAGCCGCTGCGGCTGGCTGAAGGACAAGTTCGGCCTGTCCTGGCAGGTCGTTCCGACCGGGCTCAAGGAGATGCTCTCAGGCTCGGACTCCGAGAAATCGCAACGGGTGACGAAGGCGTTCCTGCAGATGAAGAAGTTCGACATCGCGGAATTGAGGCGAGCGTACGAGGGATGTTGACAAACGGCGGCCACGGAAGGGCCCTCGCCCGATGCCCAGGGTGGTTCTCACCGGCTCGATCCGGCAGCGCGCAGGCGGCCTCGGCGCCGTCGAGATTGACGGCGATACGGTGCGGGCGGCCATCGCGGCGCTGGAGGCGTCCTATCCGGCGCTGCGCGGCTGGGTCGTGGACGAGCGGGGCGCGCTGCGGCGCCACGTGAAGCTGTTCCATCGCGGGACCTCGGTGCCGCTCGATGCGCCGCTGGGGCCGAACGACGAGTTGCACATCGTCGCCGCCATATCCGGAGGGTGAGACATGACCGAACTGCTGGTAGGCACCAAGAAGGGCCTGGTGGTGCTGCGCGGGGAGCGCGGCGGCACCTTCGAGGTCGCCGCGCGCGCGTTCCCCGGCGAGGTCGTAGAGTTCGCCACGCGCGACGCCAGGAGCGGCCGCTGTTTCGCCGGCGTCACGCACGGCCAGTTCGGCCCGCACCTGTTCTATAGCGACGATCCGACGGGCCAGTGGCAGCAGGCCGAGGGCCCCGCCTTCCCGCCCGGCGCAGAGGCGGCCGTCGAGCGCATCTGGGTGGTGGAGCCCGGCATCGGCGACGGCGAGCTGTGGTGCGGCGTGGCGCCGGCGGCCCTGTTCCGCAGCGGCGACGGCGGCAAAACCTGGACGCTCGTGGAGGGGCTGTGGAACGTCCCCTCGCGGCCGAAGTGGGACCCCGGCGCCGGCGGGCTGTGCCTGCACTCGATCTGTCCCTGGCCCGGCGACCCGAACCGCTTGGCGGTAGGCATCTCCTCGGCCGGGGTGTGGCTCACCGACGACGGCGGCAAGAGCTGGCGGCGGGGCGTGCAGGGCCTGGTGCCGCGCTACCTGCCCGAGGAGGCGCGCCACGAGACGTTCACGCACTGCGTCCACAACATGCATCGCGCGCCACGCCAACCGGCCACGCTCTACATGCAGTTCCACGGCGGCGTCTACCGCTCGGACGATGCCGGCGAGACGTGGATCGACATCGGCACCGATCGCGGGCTTCCCTCCGATTTCGGCTTCCCTCTCGCCATCGATCCCCACGATCCCGACCGCGCGTTCGTCATCCCGCTCACCGCGGATGTCGATCGCGTGATGCCCGACGGCAGGGTTCGCGTGTACGAGACGCGCGACCGCGGCGCCAGCTGGCGGCCGCTCGAGAGCGGCCTGCCGCAGTCGCAGGCCTACCTCACCGTCCTGCGACAGGCGTTCTGCACCGACGGCGGCAAGCCCCTCGGCCTCTACTTCGGCGCTCAGAGCGGCGAGGTGTTCGGATCGGCAGACGGCGGGCGAACCTGGTCAACGATCGCCGCCCACCTGCCGCCCGTCTTGTCGGTGCGCTGCGCGTAAGGCGCACCACCGAGAGGAGTACTTGCAGCGGCCGTCCGATACGTCGATGGGTTCTATGATGCGCATCGGTGCAATCACGCTATTGCGCGATTGCACCCTATGTCACCGCGTCGGGACGGGCTTCTCGCCGCGGTAGTCGTAGAAGCCGCGCTGGGTCTTGCGCCCGAGCCAGCCGGCCTCGACGTACTTCACGAGCAGCGGGCAGGGCCGGTACTTGGAATCGGCCAGCCCCTCGTAGAGCACCTGCATGACCGAGAGGCAGGTGTCGAGCCCGATGAAGTCGGCGAGCTCCAGGGGGCCCATGGGATGGTTGGCGCCGAGCCGCATGGCCTTGTCGATGGAATCCACCGTGCCGACACCCTCATAGAGGGTGTAGACCGCCTCGTTGATCATCGGCAGCAGGATGCGGTTGACGATGAAGGCGGGGAAATCCTCCGACACCGCCGTGACCTTGCCGAGGCTCTCGACGAAGGTGCGCGCGGCTCGCGAAGGTCTCGTCCTCGGTGGCGATGCCGCGGATCAGCTCGACCAGCTGCATCATCGGCACCGGGTTCATGAAGTGCATGCCGATGAACCGCTCGGGCCGGTCCGTCGCCGAGGCGAGCCGCGTGATGGAGATGGACGAGGTGTTGCTCGCCAGGATGGTGTCCGGCTTGAGCTTCGGGCAAAGCTCGGTGAAGATCTTGCGCTTGACGGCCTCGTCCTCGGTGGCGGCCTCGATGACGAGGTCCTTCTCGCCGATCGTCGTCCAGGTCGGGCGCATAGCGGATGCGCTTCATCGCCGCCTGCATCTCGGCCTCGGTGATCAGTGCGCGCGAGACCTGGCGCGCCATGTTGCGCTCGATGGTCGCCCGCGCCTTGTCGACGGTCTCCTTCTTGAGATCGTTGAGCGCCACGTCGTAGCCGGCGATGGCGGCGACATGGGCGATGCCGTTGCCCATCTGGCCGGCGCCGACGATGCCCACCGACTTGATGGCCATGACGCCCGGCTCCTGGCCCCTGCGCGGGCGATCACCCGGATCGCCACCCTTCTTGGTGCTGAGGTTTGCGTCCATGCCGGCCTGCTCCTTCGCCCACCGCGACCGTTCCTGGTTTCCCGGTATCACTTGCCCACCTTCTCCAATTCCGCCTTCAGCTCCGGCAGCACCTGGAACAGGTCTGCCACCAGGCCGAAGTCGGCCACCTGGAAAATCGGCGCCTCGCCGTCCTTGTTGATGGCGACGATCACCTTGCTGTCCTTCATGCCGGCGAGGTGCTGGATGGCGCCCGAGATGCCGACCGCGATGTAGAGCTCCGGGGCCACCACCTTGCCGGTCTGGCCGACCTGGTAGTCGTTGGGCATGTAGCCCGGCATCGACGGCGCGCGCGGCTGGCGCCCACTGCGGCGCCCAGCTTGTCGGCCACCGGCTCGATGTACTTCTTGAAGTTCTCGCCCGACTGCAGGCCGCGGCCGCCGGAGATGATGACCTTCGCCGCGGTCAGCTCGGGGCGATCGGACTTCTGCACCTCCGCCTTCTCGAAGCTCGAGAGGCCCGACGGTGGCCGGCGCCTGGACGGCCTCGATCGGAGCGGAGCCGCCGTCGGCGACGGCCGGGAAGGCCGTGGTGCGGATCGTGAGCACCTTCTTCTTGTCGGTGCTCTGCACGGTCTGGATGGCGTTGCCGGCGTAGATCGGGCGCTCGAAGGTGTCGGGCGACACGACCTTGATGACGTCGGACACCTGCATGACATCGAGCAGGGCGGCCACGCGCGGCATGATGTTCTTGCCGGACGCCGTGGACGCCGCCGCCGCCACGTCGTAGCCGGGCATCAGGCCGACGATCAGCGCGGCCACCTCCTCGGCGAGCTGATGGCCGAGCTGCGGGGCGTCGGCGTGCAGCACCTTGGCGACGCCGGCGAGCTTGGCCGCGGCCTCGGCGACGGGCCGCGCGCCGGCTCCGGCCACCAGGATGTCGACGCTGCCGCCCAGCGCCCGCGCGGCGCTCAGGGCTTTCGCCACGGCCGGCGAGAGCGCGCTGTTGTCGTGCTCGGCGAGCAGGAGAACGTTCATGACAGCGCCCCCAGCCTCCCTGAGCTTGGCGACCAGCTCGGCGGCATTGGCGACCTTGACGCCGGCCTTGCGGCCCGGCGGCTCGACGGTCTTGAGCACCTTGAGGCGCGGCGCGATGTCGACGCCGTAGTCGGCGGGCTTCTTGACCTCGAGCGGCTTCTTCTTGGCCTTCATGATGTTCGGCAGCGAGGGATAGCGCGGCTCGTTGAGGCGCAGGTCGGTGGTGATGACGGCCGGGAGCTCGAGCTTGATGGTCTCGAGCCCGCCGTCGACCTCGCGCGTCACCAGTGGCGGTCTCGCCCTCGATGACGAGCTTGGAGGCGAACGTCGCCTGGGGCCAGCCCAGCAGCGCGGCCAGCATCTGGCCGGTCTGGTTGCAGTCGTCGTCGATCGCCTGCTTGCCCAGGATGATGAACTTGGGCTTCTCGGCCTCGATCGCCCCCTTCGAGCAGCTTGGCGACCGTCAGGGGCTCGACGACGGCTGCCGTCGGGCGTCTCGACGAGAATGCCGCGGTCGGCGCCCATCGACAGGGCCGTGCGGATGGTCTCCTGCGACCGCGGCAGGACCGACGGAGACGGCGACGATCTCCGTGACCTGGCCCTTCTCCTTGAGGCGGACGACCTCCTCGACGGCGATCTCGTCGAAGGGGTTCATCGACATCTTGACGTTGGCCAGCTCGACGCCCGAGCCGTCGGATTTCACGCGGATCTTGACGTTGAAGTCGACCACCCGCTTGACGGCGACGAATGCTTTCATTCCCTCAACGGCTCCATCTGCCGCAAGCCTCCACGGTACTGCGTTGCACCGCGACCAACGCGCGAGCGCGCCGCGCCATTTGTTTCACTCCCCGACGGCGCATGAGGACGCTGTGCTTCGCAAATGCGAAAGGAAAGCGTAGGCCTACGACAATTGGGTGTCAATTGGGCAACCCTGTGACCATTTTGGACAAGGACTAGGCAGACCAGGCGCTGTGGCGAGGCGGCAGCAGCTACGGGCTTTGCGGCGGTCGCCTGCAGGCCGCGATCGAACAGCTCGACGCCCGGCCGGCGCAGGAACAGGACCAGAACAGCGCCCGCCACCATGCCGCCGATATGGGCCCACCAGGCAACCGGGCCGATGTCGGGACAGGAGCACCATGACGAACTGCGTGACGACCCAGACCCCCAGCACCCAGGCCGCCGGGATGCGCAGCGGGATGAAACGGAACGCCAGCACCCAGACCCGCACGCGCGGGTGCAGCATCAGGTAGGCCGCGATCACGCCGGCGACAGCGCCGCTCGCACCGATCAGCGGGGATCGCAGAGCCGGGCTGGATCAGCGCGTGCGCCAGACCGCCGGCTACCCCGCTCAGCAGGTAGAACACGAGGAACTTGAGGTGCCCCATCGCGTCCTCGACGTTGTCGCCGAACACCCACAGGAACAGCATGTTGGAGAGGAGATGGAAGATGTCGCCGTGCATGAACTGGTAGGTGACGAGCGTCAGCACCTCGGGCACCTGCACGGACTGGCTCGCGAACGGCACCGCCGCTCCCCGAAGAACTCGGAGGGAACGAGGGCAAAGCTCGCGATCGCCGCCGGCTCGGCGTGCATGCTTGCCGAGCAGGAACACGATGGCGTTGGCGGCGATGAGACTGATGGTGACCCACTGCAACTGGATCGACCGCAGGGGGTTGTCGTCTGAGAGCGGAATGAAGACCACGAGCCAAGTTCCCCCGATTGCTGGCGTGAATGACCTGAAGCGCATGACGCTCCACCTCGCCGCTAGCGGTTCTGCCCCGGCACCCAGAGCACGTCCTTTCGGCCGAGGTCGTTGACATAGCGGCTGGCGACGAACAGAAGATCCGACAGGCGGTTGATGTACTTCAGCGCCGGCGGGCTCACCGGCTCGTTGGGATCGGCGGCGAGCTCGACCATGGCCCGCTCGGCGCGCCGGCAGACGGTGCGCGCAACGTGCAGCGCCGCGGCCGCCGGCGTGCCGCCGGGCAGCACGAACGAGCGCAGCGGCAGGAGCCGGGCGTTCATCTGCGTCGATCTCGTCCTCCAGCCGCTTGACCTGGGCGTCGCTGACGCGCAGCCGCTCGCGGCTCCCGGGTCGCGCCGGCGCGCTCCGGGCGCGCACAGGTCCGCCCCGAGATCGAAGAGATCGTTCTGGATGCGCCCCAGCATGGCATCGACATCGGGGTGCGCCTCGCCCACGTGCAGGCGCGCCACTGCCGATCGATGCGTTGGTCTCGTCGACGCTGCCGTAGGCGGCGATGCGCGGGGAATGCTTCGGCACCCGCTCGCCCGTGCCCAGCGCGGTCGCGCCGGCATCGCCGGTGCGCGTGTAGATCTTATTGAGAACGACCATGGACGCTGTCCCGCGTGCCTGGAACGAGGCACAGCTTTATGTCATATCTCTGTTCAATGCGTCCCTTCGGTGTCCGCCGGTGCCATGCCGGTTACGCGCGATCTGCTGGGGCCACGCGCTCACGAACCGCCCGAACAGGTACACCAGGACCATCATAATCGACGATGGCAAGAAATTGCAGGCCCACGCGCCAGCGCATCAGGGTCTGGCTCAAGTTGGGACTGGTGCCGCGCAGCATGTTCCACAGTCCGGCCAGCAGCACCAGAAGACGGCGACAATCGACGCCAAGATCAGGTAACGAGAGCCGCTGTCCATGCGCATGCCCTGGTTTGCGGCCGACACCGTGACATCGGGCGCCGGCGGGAGCTTCCGGCCTTCCTGCCCCGGCGGGCCGGAGAACTCATCCATGCCACAATTGCCGCCATCTTCTAATAACGAATTTGGCGTATATGCTCGGACGTGCGGGTGCGGCGGCAGCGGCGTTGCCTGTCGCTGCATGCGTGGGAGTGCGCAAGGGGGGCTAGCGGAGCGTGACGCTTTCGCTGACAGGTGCGGCCAGAGTCAGGGGCAATCGCTGCAGCGGTGATCGCTGGTCGGGGACGCCTCTGCTGGCCTGGGCGCAGGAGCGCCCCGAGCGCCGACGAGGCGCGCAAGAAGCCTGGAGGCCGACAAGACCCGCCTGGATGCCGAGCAGAAGCGCTCCAAGGAGCTGGAGGCCAATGCGGAGAAGATCAACCAGGAATTAAGGGCATCACCGCTCGCCTGGTCGAGACCGGCAAGCACATCCAGGCGAGCGAAGCGCGGCTGAGCGTGATCGAGGCCAAGCAGGGCGAGCTTGAGAAGCAGGAGAAGCAGCTGCGCGACTCCCTGGACAGCGCCACGGAACGCTCTCGGCGCTGCTCGCAACCCTGCAGCGGATGGGGAGAAACCCACCGCCCGTCATGGTCACCCGCCGGGAAGATGCGTTAACAATGGTGCGCAGCGCCATGCTGCTGGCGCCCGCGATTCCCGAGACTGCAGGGCAGGCGGCGGAACTGGCGGAGGAGCTCGACAAGCTGAGCCGGGTGATGCAGAGCAGCCGGGCCGAGAGCGAAAGGCTCAAGGCCGAGAAGGCGCAGCATGACGAAGGCACGCATCAGAGCTGGCGGCGCTGCAGGAGGACAAGCGCAAGGCGGGCGCGCAGTACCAGGCCGAGCTGCAGAGCGTGCGCCAAGAGGTCGCAAGGATCGCGGAAGCGTGAAAGAGGTGAGCGATCTGCTTATCAAGCTGGACAAGGAGTTCCAGGACCGCACGACATCGCCGATAAGACCGGGCCCAAGTTGCGGCCGTGCTGCGCCCGGCGAGCCAGAAGGTAGTGCCCGGTGCCGACCCACCGCATCAAGCCGCAGGCGCCGTTCGCCCAGGCCAAGGGAATGCTGCAGCTGCCGATCCAGGGCCTGCGCGTCATATCGTTCGGCGAGAAGACCAAGCACGGCGGTCTGTCGAAGAACATCGGGATTCGGACGCGGTTCGGCGGCACGGTGGTGTCGCCCTGCGACGGGCTGGTGGTCTACGCCGGGGAGTTCCGAACCTACGGGCAGCTCTTGATCATCTCCCCCGGCGACGGCTATCATGTTCTGATATCAGGCTTATCTCAGATAGACGTCCAGGTCGGCCAGTCAGTGCTCATGGGCGAGCCGGTAGGCGTGATGAGCTCGGCCACGACGACCAAGGCGGCGCAGGACAAAGGCCGGTCCCGTCCTTACCGTCGAGTTCCAGAAGGACCGGCGGCCCATAGATCCCGATCCGTGGTGGTCGGAGGCCTCTCGAAAGGGTCAAGGATGACGCGCAAATCGGATTTCGCGTTCTGGGCGTTCATGGTCCTGGCGGGTATCGCCGGCGCCACCACGGTGTTCAACGTCACCCGTACCTACTCGGCGACGCCCGGCAACTCGCAGATCTACAAGCAGCTCGACCTGTTCGGCGACGTTCTGGAGCGCGTGCGCACCGACTACGTCGAGCCGCCGGACGACTGCGATGCTGATCGACGCGGCCATCAACGGCATGCTGTCCGCGCTCGACCCGCATTCCGCCTACCTCAACCCCAAGAACTTCCGCGACATGCAGGTGCAGACGAAGGGGGAGTTCGGCGGTCTTGGCATCGAGGTCACCATGGAGGGGGGTGTCGTCAAGGTGGTATCGCCGATCGACGATACGCCGGCGGCCAAGGCCGGCCTGATGGCCAACGACCTCATCACGCATCTCGACGGGGAGCAGATCGTCGGGCTGACGCTGGAGCAGGCGGTCGAGAAGATGCGCGGCCCGGTCAATACCTCGATCATGCTGACCATCGTGCGCCGGGGGAAGGATGAGCCGTTCGACGTGAAGATCGTGCGCGACGTGATCACGCATCAACGCGGTCAAGCGCGTCTTGAGGGCGACATCGTCTACGTCAAGATCACGACCTTCAACGAGCAGACGCATGCCAACCTCGTGAAGCAGGTGGATGCCCTGAAGAAGACGCTGGGACGGCCGCCGCGCGGGTTTCGTCCTGGACCTGCGCAACAACCCCGGCGGCCTGCTCGACCAGGCGATCAGCGTTTCGGACGCCTTCCTCGACAAGGGCGCGATCGTGCTGACGAAGGGCCGCGGGCTCGAGGAGACGCAGCGCGCCAACGCGCGGCCCGGCGACATCGCCGACGGCAAGCCCGTGGTGGTGCTCATCAACGGCGGCTCGGCGTCGGCCTCGGAGATCGTCGCCGGCGCGCTGCAGGACCACAAGCGGGCGACCGTGATCGGCACGCGCTCGTTCGGCAAGGGTTCGGTGCAGACCATCATTCCGCTCGGCGGCAACGGCGCCATTCGCCTCACCACCGCGCGCTACTACACGCCGTCCGGCCGCTCGATCCAGGCCAAGGGCATCGAGCCCGACATCGTCGTGGAGCAGGAGCTGCCGCCGGAGCTGCAGGCCAAGACGCCGCCGCGCGCGCCGAGCGAGGCGGGGCTGCCGCGGCATCTGAAGAACGACTCCAAGGACGGCAAGGAAAGCTCGGGATCGTCGGCTACGTGCCGCGGGAGGCCGAGAAGGACACCCAGCTGCAGTACGCCCTGAAGATGCTGCGCGGCGAGCCCCTGCCCGCACGCCCGCGGCGCCGCCGGCGCCCGACGCGACGGCTCCCCGAAGGGGCAGGACAAGCAGTAGGAAGCGCGCCAGCGACCAGGCATGCGCAAGGGCATGGACGCCGGCACGGCGTCCATGCCCCTTCCGTGACCGGCCTCCCACTGCGAGCCGACAAGCGGAAAGCATGGCGTCCGATCCGCCCGCCTACCGGCCCTGCGTGGGCATCATGGTGCTGAACCGCGCCGGCAAGGTGTGGATCGGGCGGCGCTCCGACGCTCCCGCCGAGCCCGAGGGCCCCGGCGCATGGTGGCAGATGCCGCAGGGCGGCATCGACGCAAGCGAGGACCCGGCGGCGGCGGCGCTGCGCGAGCTCGACGAGGAGACCGGCATCCGCTCGGTCACCATGATCGCCGAGAGCGCCGGCTGGTACACCTACGAGCTGCCGGCGAATCTGCGGCCGAACGCCTGGAGCGGGCGCTACCGCGGGCAGAAGCAGAAGTGGTTCGCCGCGCGCTTCACCGGCAGCGACGAGGAGGTCGCCCTGGTGCGGCCGGGGCACAAGCCCGAGTTCGACGCCTGGCGCTGGGCCGAGCATCGGCGAGCTGATCGGCCTGGTCGTGCCGTTCAAGCGCGGGGTCTACGCGCAGGTCGTGGCGGAGTTCGCGGCCCTGGCCGAAACCGAGGGCTAGGCTGGGACCCCGAAGTCGATTGCGGCTCGCGGCGCGACCTCGGTTGTCGACCTCGAGGCGTCATATCGGCTCGGTCACGGGCACCTGCACGGAACGCACGGCTTGGATCCTTCCCGAGGGGCGAGGAGATCGAGCGTCTCCAACAGAAGTTGGAGAGACGAAGGAAGCCAAAGAAGCCCCATAGGTCGGCCGCCGGCCGTTTCGGCGGCGAGACGTACCCCCGCAGACCATGCGATCTGCGGGCTCGCGAGCGTGCTCCTTACGCCTCCGGCAACGCGCCCGCATCAGGACTCTCCCTGGCCTTTCCGGGGAGGAAACCCGATGCCGTGGGACGTCGACGGGCCTACTTTGACATTCGGGGGAAGGCAACGTTCCGCACGGAGGAGCCCCCCATGTTCGACGCCAGAAGCATCCTCGACATCCTGCTCGGCGGTCCCGGCCCGCAGAGGAGGCCGGACGCACCGCCGGCCAGCGCCGAGAGGTTCCGCGACCTCCTGGGGCAGCTCGGCAACCAGCAAGGCTCGCCACGGCAGGCGCCTCCCACGCAGCCACAGGAGCTGCCGACCGGACCGACCGGCCGCATGCCGATGCCGGAGCGGACGGGCCGCGCGCCCGGCGGGGGTGCCACTCTGGAGGACCTGTTGCGCCAAATCCTGGCTGAACGTCAGCAGGGCCCCGGCAGTGCCCAGCCAACGGGCCCCGACGTACGCAGGGTTCCTCCCGGCGGCCTGCAGGACCTGCTGCGCGAGCTGCTCGAAGGCGGCCGCGGCGGCGGGCCCAGGTCCGGGCCGCAGCGCCTGGTCGCGGTCGCCGGCGAAGGCGGCGCGACATCCCGGGGTGGCGACGCCGACGCGCGCCAGGCCGGCCAGGTGGACGAGGCCAGCATCCTCGAGGCCCTGAAGCGGGCCCTCGGCCAGGCCACCGAGGGCGCCCGGGAGGGCGCGGCCCGCATCGACGAGGCCACGGGCGCCTCCGGCAAGGCGCGCGAGGCGATCGGCGAGGCGACCGGCCAGACGCCGGAGGAGCTGATCGCCCAGCTGCGAGAGCTCGCCACCCGCAACAAGCTCGCCACCGGCGCAGCGCTCGGCGGGCTCGGCGCTCTGGTGCTCGGCACCCCTGCCGGCCGCTCGCTCGCCGCCAGCGCCGTCAGGCTCGGCGGCCTCGCCCTCATCGGCGGCCTCGCCTACAAGGCGTTCCAGAGCTACCAGCAGGGCAAGCCGGTCCTCTCCGGCAAGAGCGAGACCAGCCGCCGGCGCTCGCCGCGGCGCCCGAAGGGTCGGGCTTCGAGCCCGGCGCCGTCAGCGACGAGGCCGCCCAGCGCTACATCCGCACCATGATCGCTGCCGCCGCCGCGGACGGGCGCATCGACGCTGCGGAGCAGCAGAAGATCCTGGGCGGACTGCAGCAGGCCGGCATCGCCGATACGGCCCGGCAGTTCCTGGCCGCCGAGATCGCCAGTCCCGCCGCGCCCGCCGAGCTGGCGGCCCGCGTCGCCTCGCCCGAGGAGGCGGTGCAGGTCTACACCGCGGCGCGCATTGCCATCGACCTCGACAGCAACGAGGAGCACGTGTTCCTCGCGTCGCTGGCCGAGGAGCTGGGGATCGACGACGAGCTCGCCGCCCAGATCGATGCCGCCGCGCGCGCCACCGCCGGGTAAACTCCCACCCGTCATCCCGGAAGCTGAGGGCGCAGCCCGAAGCTATCCGGGACCTCGCCGAACGAGTCGAACCTCCGAGCCCCCGAATCGAAGCGTTGCTCGCGTCCCGCTCCCCGGACTTTGAATCCGGTGTCCGTCCGAGATGACCGTCGGTGGGGGTCTGACACCGTTGCAACCCAGACCGGCAGGAGTCATGGTGCCAGACCCGGAGGGTCTGACACCATTTCTGTTGGGGGAACGACACAATGCGGACAAATCCTGCACGGCTGCTCAGTGCGACGATCGCGGCGGGGCTCCTCCTGCCGGCGGCGCGCGAGGCTGCGGCGGCCGAGTTCCCGTCGCAGACCGTCAAGATCGTCGTCCCCAACCCAGCGGGCGGCACAGCGGACGCGCTCCCGCGCATCCTCGCCGACGCCTTGAGCAAGGTTTGGAAGCAGCCGGTGGTGATCGAGAACCGCACCGGGGCGGCCGGCAACGTCGGGGCCGAAATCGTTCTCGCGCGCCGCGCCCGACGGCCACACGCTGCTCGCCTCGCCGCCGACCACACTCGCCATCAACCAGTCGCTCTACAGCAAGCTCGGCTACGACCCGACCAGGTTCAAGCCGATCACCATCCTCGGCAGCTCGCCCAACGTGCTGATCGTCCACCCCAAGCTCGGCGTGTCGACCGTGCAAGAGCTGATCGCGAAGGCCAAGGCCGAGCCCGGCGCCATCGCCTACGGCTCGCAGGGCATCGGCGCCACCTCGCACCTCACCACGGCGTTGTTCGAGACCATGGCCGGCGTCAAGTTCAACCACGTGCCCTACCGGGGCACGGCGCCCGCCATGAACGACCTGCTCGGCGGCCACATCCTCTTCATGTTCGACAACCTCGCCTCGTCGCTGCCGCAGCACCAGTCGGGCAAGCTCAGAATCCTCGCCGTGTGCACGCCCGAGCGCTCGCCGCACCTTCCCGACGTGCCGACCATGGCGGAGGCGGCGCTGCCGGGCTTCGTCTCGGTCGCCTGGTTCGGGCTGGTGGCGCCGCCCGGCACCCCGGACGAGATCGTCGCCAAGCTCAACGCGGACGTGGTCGCCGCGCTGAAGACCGACGAGGTGCATGCCAAGTTCGAGGCCCAGGGCGTCGAGCCCATGGCCACCTCCGTTGCGGAAACTGCGGCCTTCCTGGAACGCGAGCGCGCGCTGTGGGGTGGGGTGATCGCGAAGGCAAATCTCAAGGCCCGGGATTAGGCGCAAGATTGGGCCCAGGCCGGGTCGAGGCGAGGCCGCAGACCCGACGCGTGCCAGTTTCTGCCGGAGACGAGAGAATGTTCGCGAGGTCCCAGCAGATCTACGACGCGATCTACATCTGGAAGGACTACCAGAAGGAGGCCGCGCGCCTCGCCGAGATCGTCGCCGCCCACAAGACCGCGCCCGGCAACGACCTCCTCGATGTTGCCTGCGGCACCGGCGGGCATTTCCCGCACCTGCACGAGACCTTCAGGGTCGAGGGTGTCGATCTCGATCCTGGGATGCTCGCAGTTGCCAGGGCCAAGCATCCCGCCGTTCCCGTGCACCAGGGCGACATGATGGATTTCGACCTCGGGCGGCAGTTCGACGTGGTGGTGTCGCTGTTCAGCTCCATCGGCTACGCGCGCACGCCCGAACGGATGGCTGTGGCCGTACGCAACATGGCGCGCCACGTCCGGCCGGGCGGCGTCCTCGTCATCGAGCCGTTCTTCTCGCCGCAGGCGTGGAAGCCGCGCGACAAGGCGCCGGGCGCGAGCATCGTCGACAAGCCCGAGATCACCGTCGTGCGTATGGTCGACTGGGTGCGCAACGGCAACGCTGTCGACGCGCTCTTCCACTACCTCGTCGGCACCCCGAGCGGGGTGGAGCACTTCACCGAGGTGCACGAGATGGGCCTCTTCACGCACGAGGAGCATTGCGCCGCGTTCAGCGCCGCCGGCATGGCCGTCACATTCGACGAGAAGGGCCTGATGGGCCGCGGCCTGTACATCGGCACCCCGGAGGGGGAGCGGCCATGAGCGCGAGACCCTTGCGTGTCGCCGTCGTCGGCGGCGGCATCGGCGGTGCGGCGGCCACCCTGGCACTCCTGCAGCGCGGCATCGACGTGCACCTCTACGAGCAGGCGTCGGCGCTCGCCGAGGTGGGCGCCGGCGTGGCGGTTCAGCCCAACGGCATCCGCATGCTGCGCCGGCTTGGCCTGGGCGACGGTGTGGTCCGCTTCGGCGCCCGTTGGGTCGACCCGCAGTTCCGCCGCCCGGACGGCGCCTTCGCCGCTTCGATGTGGCCGCCCGGAGCTGACGGGCAGCATCGAGTTCTACGGCTTCCACCGCGCCGATCTGCTCGGCCTGTTCGTCGACCGGCTTCCCGCCGGCATCGTGCACACCGGGCACACGTGCACAGGCTTCGAGCAGAGCGAGGACGAGGCCGTCGTCACCTTCGCCAACGGCGCGCGCGCCACCGCCGACGTGGTGGTGGGCGCCGACGGCATCCACTCGACACTGCAGCGGTTCGTGGTCGCCCCCTCGCCGCCGATCTTCTCCGGGTCCGTCGCCTCGCGCGGCCTCATCGCGGCAGCGAGCGTCTCCTGGCCCGCCGGCGCGATGCGCAACTGGCTGGGCGCGGGCCAGCACTTCCTGGTGTTTCCCGTGCGCGGCGGCGAGCTGCTCAACTACGTCGGCTTCGTCACCACCGACGAGCGCACCCGGGAATCGTGGTCGGCGCCCGGGGACCCCGCCGACCTCGCCAGGGCGTTCGCCGGCTGGGACCCGCTGGTCGGCGCCATCATCGCCCAGATCGACAAGACGTTCCGCTGGGGCCTCTACGACCGCGAGCCGCTGGCGCGCTGGACCAGCGGGCCGCCTCACGCTCCTGGGCGACGCCGCCCACCCGATGCTGCCGCACGCGGGCCAGGGCGCCAACCAGGCCATCGAGGACGCCGTCGCCCTGGCCGCTGTGCTGGCGCGCGCCGACCGCACCTCGGCGCCGCGCGCGCTCGAGATCTACGAGAAGCTGCGGCGCGCGCATACCGCCGGCGTGCAGTCGAAGTCGCGCTCCAACGGTGCCAAGTACGAGGCGGCGGGCGGCGATCTTGCAGCGCGCGACAAGGCGCTCGCCGCCCAGTATCGGGAGCGCGCCTGGATCTGGAACCACGACGCCGAGGCAGAGGCATCGGCGGCAGCCGCCGCCCTCTGATCTGCACCCCGATCTTCGCAGGCTTGGCACGCGCCTTGTGGTGCGTGACAAGCTGCGGCCGCGTGAGCTAGCCTCGACGGCCACACCGAGCACAAGGGAAGCTCGAGAACGCGAAGGCAGAGGCGGCGGGGCGCTCAGCGCTGGGTTCGGGTCGGAGGATGCCATGAAGTTCGGACTGAGCACCGTTACGCGGGGCGCGTTCACGACGCCCGAGACCTACTCCGCGGTTGCCAAGGCGGCCGAGCGGGCAGGCTTCGACTTCCTCTCCGTGAGCGACCACCTGGTCGTGCCGGCGAAACTCGACTCGCGCTACCCCTACCATGCGGACGGCGTATTCTCCGCCGCCGAGCACGGGCACTGCTTCGACCAGCTCGTCACCGTCGCCTTCCTCGCCGGCTGCACCGAGCGCCTCCGGCTGCTCACCTCGGTGACGGTGCTGCCGCATCGTCCGGCCGTGCTCACCGCGAAGACACTCGCCACCATCGACGTGCTCGCCAAGGGCCGCCTCATCGTCGGCGCCGGTGCCGGCTGGATGAAGGAGGAGTTCGAGCTTCTGGGCGTCCCGTTCGAGGATCGCGGCCGGCTGTCGGACGAGTACCTGGCCGCCTTCAAGGAGCTGTGGACCAAGGACGAGCCCGTCTTCAGCGGCAAGTACGTGAAGTTCTCCGATGTACTCTTCTATCCCAAGCCCGCGCAGAAGCCGCATCCGCCGCTCTGGATCGGCGGCGAGAGTGGGCCGGCCCTGCGCCGCGCCGTCAAGTTCGCCGACGCCTGGTACCCCGGCTGCAACAGCCAGACGAAGCCCCTGGACACGCCCGAGCGTCTCGCCGCCGGCATCACCGACGTGAAGCGCGCCTGCGCGGCAGCGGGGCGAGACCCGGCCAGCTTGGGGCTCGCGCTGCTCGTGCAGGACGCCTTCGAGTGGGGCGACTGCAGCACGGCGGACGGCACGGCGCGCCGTTTCTTCACCGGCACCTCTGTAGACATGGCCGCCGATGCCGCCGCTTTGTCGTCGCTCGGGGTGGGCCACGTGGCGCTGCGCCTCGGCGGCAGCACGGCGCAGGAATGCGTCGACCGGATCGACCGCTTCGGAGCCAAGGTGATCGCCAGGATGCAGAGCTGAGGCGTCGGGGTCAGACCCTGCGGGTCTGACCCCATTGCACGATCACCGTCTGGTGTGTTGGTCGATCCGGCCGCGCCGGCCCTGTCGCTCATATGAGCTCCGAGACTGGGGTCAGACCCGCTGGGTCTGACCCCATCGTCCTGGCGACCGCGCGTGACAAACACTGTTGCGAGGGCGCCTCGTTCGGATTGCCTGGCGAGGTGGCACTGCCTACATTGGCCGAGCAATTGCCTGAGGAGGCAGCAGCGATGGCCAGCATCACGATCCGCGATATCGATGACGACCTGAAGCAGCGGCTCGAGCAGCGCGCGGCCGTTCACGGTCGATCAGCGGAAGCTGAGGCGCGGGACATTCTGGAGGATGCTCTCGGCACCAAGCCGGCGAGCCCGGTGCCAGGCAACCTCGCCGACGCGGTTCGTGCCATCGTCGAGCCCTTGGGCGGCATCGAGTTGGAGCCGTTGGCGCGTCAGGCCCTCCGCGAGCCGCCAACGTTCGATTGATGCGCCAGTGATCGTCCTCGATACCAACGTGCTGTCGGAGGAGATGAAGCCGGCGCCGGAGCCAGCGGTGCACCGCTGGCTTGCACGCCAGAATCCGCTGGACCTGTTCACGACCGCGGTCACTGAGGCCGAGATCCTCTATGGCGTGGCCATCAAGCCCGCCGGCAGGCGCAAGCGCGACCTCGAGGTGGCGGTGCAGCGTATCCTGACGCTGTTCGCAGGGCGCGTCCTGCCCTTTGACAGCGCGGCGGCGCGCGAGTTCGCACAGATCGTGGCCGACAGGCGCCGGGCCGGAAGTCCGATCGAGGATTTCGACGCACAGATCGCCGCGATCACGCGCTCGCGCGGCATGACCCTGGCAACGCGGGACTTGCAGGACTTCGCGGGTACAGGCGTTCCGGTGGTTGATCCTTGGTCGCCGTGAATCTCGAAACGATATGCAAGAGCATCCTCAGATCAGCCCCGGCGCGGTCACTGGGACGGGCGCGTCTCGCACGCGCGGCGCGGCGTCGAATTGCCAGCCGCGGTCGCCGGCGAGGTGGATCAGGGCGCGCTCGGCCAGCGCCGTGATGGTGAGCAGCGGGTTGGCGCCGAGCGAGCGCGGCATGATCGAGCCGTCGATCACGTAGAGGCCCTCGTGCACGTCGGCCGGGCCGGCGCCGGGGCGGCCGTCGAACACCTGGCTCTTGTGGTTGACGACGCCGCAGGTGCGCTCGCGGCCGATGCGGCAGCCCCCCAAGGGGTGCGCGGTGGCGGGCTGATGCCCCATCAGGGTGCCGGCGAGCGGGTTCTTGACGTAGCTGCCACCGGCCTGCCGCACCAGCGCTTCCAGCGCCTTGTCGAGGCGGCCGTAGACGGGCTCGTCCCTGGCCGCGGGCCAACGGAGCGCGAGGCCGCCGTCCTCGTCCAGCACCAGGCGGCCCGAGGCGCTGTCGTGCGAGACCGCAAAGAAGGTCTGCAGCCGGGCGAACGGTCCCTTGTAGACGCCGGCGACCAGGCTCTTGAGCGCGCCCAGCAGGCGTCCGTTGGGCACGAACAGGACCGGCAGGATCGGCGCCAGGGCGGAGGGCAGCACGCCCTCCTGGATGGTGAGGGACTGCGAGAGATCCTCCGCGTCGACGATCTCGATCTGGCCGGAGACACAGGCGCCCACCTCGATGCCGTCAACCCTGGGCGGATGGCCGAGGCCGATGGCATCGACCGGCACCTTACTACCGTAGCCGAAGGCGATGATGTCGCCGTTGGCGGAGAAGCCGTGGCCGAGCCGGTCGGACAAGGCGAGCCCCCGCTCGCGCGAGCGCAGCAGGATCTCGGTGGATCCCAGCGTACCTGCCGCCAGCACGACGATGTCGGCGCTGACGGACGAGCGCTCCGCCGGTCCGCTCTTCTCCAGTCGCTCGAAGTAGACCTGCCAGCGACCGTCCGTAGCCTTCTGTATGTGACTCACCCTGCAAAGGGTGAAGATCTCCGCGCCGCGCTGGACGGCGTCGGGAAGATAGGTGAGGGCGACCGTGTTCTTGGCGCCGACGTTGCAGCCGCCGCAGCAGTCGCCGCAGTGCTTGCAGGCGGGCTGGGCGATGCCCGCGGCGTTGACGGTGTCCTCGAAGCTCACCACGACGGGCGCCGCCACCGGCTCCTTGCCCAGCGCCGCGCCGGAGCGGGCGAGCGCCTTCACCTTGGTGCGCCCGGCGGCCAGCGGGTCGCGCGCCGGCCGCAGCCAGCCCAGCGCGCGCGCGTAGCCTTCGTCGAGCAGGCTGTCGCGGGCGATCTCGTCCGGCCACACGGCGTCGTGGAACACGCGCGGGTCCGGGCGCAGCGCCACTCCGGCGTTGATGAGCGAGCCGCCGCCGAGGCCGCAGCCGACGAGCACGTGCATGTCCTCGCCGACGCGCACATCGTAGAGGCCCGCCGGCGAGCCCAAGCGCACGCGCTTGCCGGTGACCTGCATCTGCTGGCGCAGCTCGGGGAACTTGGCCGGAAACTCGCCGGTGACGATCTCGCGCCCCCGCTCCAGCACGGCGACGCGGCGCCCCGCCCGCGCCAGCCGCGAGGCCGCCACGCCGCCGCCGTAGCCGGAGCCGACGACCACCGCGTCATAGTGCGGGCGCAGGCGATCGATGGGCAGGGCAAGGCGCGTCATGGGGGACTCCGGGGCGACTCCCGATCAGGCCGAGGCTTTGTAGGCGAGCAACTTCGGTGAGCCAAGCGGCACCGCTCTCCTGGGCCGCCCTGTTCGCATTTGACACTCAGGACAAATCCGCACTTTGCTTGTGCAACGGATGGCGTGCTCGGAGGAGGTTCGATGCGATTGCTGGCGTTGGCCGCAGCAGTCTTGGTCACGGGTGGGGCACTGGCGCAGTCGCCGCCCCAGCGCGAGTTGAATGCCCTCACCGGCGTGCCCGAGAGCACGCGCTGCTTCCGCTCGATTGCACAGGCGCAGACGATGGCGCGCCACTACGTGGCCTCCGCCATGTGCCCGCAGCTTCGGTCGATGGGCCCCGACCGCTTCGTCAAGGCTATGCAGGAGCTCGAGGTCGCCGATGTCAACTTCCTGAGCGACGCCTGCCACGTCCAGCTCAAGCTCATGTTCAGAGCCGGGCGGGAATGGATCGCCCAGAACCAGGCGGGCAACTGCGCCCAGACCGCCAAGGAGATGGCGCGCATCCGTTATTTCAGGGAGTACGTGAGCTCCCCCAAGTGACCGGTTTCGGCAGTGGGCGTCGGACTTCGGCAGTCGGATTAAGGCACTGAGCTTCCCCGACTGACGACGCCCGACTGCCGAATCAAATCAGCTGCGCCGCGGTCCGCCCGGCAGCGCCGCCGCCGGAGGCTGCGGCAGGGCCGCCTTGAGGAACACATCGACGCGCATGCGCGGCAGCAGCGGCGGCTGGCCGGTGAGGTCGATCATCACCTCCAGCACATCGATGTCGGTGGGCCGGCGCGGCCCGCGTTGGCCCAGCTTGCTCGGGCCCAGCGCGCGCGCGAGCGACGACACCGTGCCCTCGAACTCCTTGCCGGGGAAAGCATCCGAGCGCACGACCGCGGCCTGGCCCACTTGCAGCTTACCGATGTCGCGCTCCTCGAATTCGGCCCGCACCCTGAGTGCGGTGATATCGCCCATGACAACGAGCGCGTTCTCCGGCGAAGGCGCCGCTGTCTCGCCGACCCTGGCATCGACCAGCAGGATGGTGCCGTTGGAGGGCGCCCTGATGCGGGCCCGCTCCAGCGTCGCCTCCGCCAGCGACAGCTCCGCGCGCGCGGCGGCGAGCGCGGCCTCGAGCCGGGTGGGCGCAGGGGAGTTGCCGGCAATCATCTTGCGCAACTCGCTGCGCGCCTGCTCGAGCTGCTCGATGGCCTTGGTGACGCCCTCGCGGGCCTTGTCGACCTGCTCTGCGGCAGCACCCCCATTGCGCCTGAGCTTCAGGTTGCGATCGAGCTCCTCGCGCACGAGCGCCAGCCGCTGCTCGGCATTGGCGAGCTTGTCCTCGGCGCCGCGGCGGTCCTGGGCCACCTTGCCCACGGTCTCGCCGTCGCGGTCGCGCTTGCGCACGGCCGCCTCGGCGCGGGCCGCATGCACGCGCGCGACCAGCTCCTCGTCGGCGAAGCTCAAGAGCAGGTCGCCGGCCACCACCTTGTCGTTGACGCTCACGAGCACACCGGTGATGCGCCCCGGCACCTGGGCCGAGATGCGGATCTCCCCCTCCGAGTGGCTCCACGCGCCCTGGAGCGGAGGCCGCCCACGCCTGCTTGGGCGCGGGCTTGGACTGCGCGAGCTTGGGAGTATCGGCCTTGGCGGTGCCGGCCCGCTGGCTCAGGGTCTCGGGCACGAAGTAGCCGATGCCGAGCACGAGCGCGGCGGCGACGACCAGCATGCTGACCGAAGAATCGGACTTAGGCATTGGCCTTCCTCTTTCTCGTGCGTGAGAGCTCGTGCACGGTCTCGACCCCCTCGGCACGGCGCTCCTCGCCGACGATCAGGCCATCCTCGATGCGCAGAACGCGATCGGCATAAGGCACGGTGCGCGGATCGTGCGTCACCGCCAGCACCGCCCGGCTCCTGTCCCTGGCGATCTGGCTCAGGAGAGACATGACGGCCACGCCGTTCTCGCTGTCGAGCGCCGCGGTCGGCTCGTCGGCGAGGATCACCGACGGCGCCCCCACCAGCGACCGCGCCACCGCGACGCGCTGCTGCTCGCCGCCCGACAGATTGGCGGGATAGGACTTCAGCTTATGGCGCAACCCCACCTTCTGCAGGGCTCGCTGCGCGGCGACGATGGCATCAGAGCCGCGGCTGCCGCGCACGTCGAGCGCAAGGCGCACGTTCTCCTCCGCGGTGAGCGTCGGGAACAGGTTGTAGGACTGGAAGATGAAGCCCACGTGGCGTCGGCGCAAGCCGGCCAGCGCCTCCGGCGTCAGGCCGTTGGTCGGCTGACCGGCGACCGTCAGCGTGCCCGAGGTCGGCGTCAGGATGCAGCCCAGGATGGAGAGCAGCGTGGTCTTGCCGCTTCCTGAGGGGCCCATCAGCAGGGTCAGCTCGCCCACGTTGAGCTGCAGGCTCACGCCCTTCAAGGCGCGCACCTTGCCGGCGCCGTGGCCCAGCTCCTTGACGATGTCGCGCGCCTCGAGGA
The DNA here is from genome assembly GCA_963758625.1 of uncultured Alphaproteobacteria bacterium. Classification (GTDB taxonomy): domain Bacteria; phylum Pseudomonadota; class Alphaproteobacteria; order Rhizobiales; family Hyphomicrobiaceae; genus AWTP1-13. Next base: position 363,977 of record CAVWWJ010000005.1, read on the forward strand.
CGACGCTCGGGACTGCCGCCGGAGCGGCGTCCTGCGTCTGCGGTGTGGTTGCTGCAGCGGTCATCGGTTGAACACCATGGCAGGATCGATACGCATCACCTTGCCGATCGCGGACAGTGCGGAGATGGCGCACATGGCGACCGTCAGGGCCAGCAGAAGGGCGGCTAGGCCCGGCGACATCACGATGGGCAGGGCGGTGTGCTCGCTCAGATAGACGATGGCCAGCGCGATCGACATGCCGAGGGCATAGCCGATGAGCGCCGAGAGACCCGCCTGCATCAGGATCACCTTGTTGATGTAGCCTGACGAGGAGCCGAGCGCCCTCAGGGTGGCGAACTCGGCCAAGTGGTCCTTGGTGCTGGAGTAGAGCGTCTGGGCGACGATCACGGTGCCCACGATTAGGCCCAGGATCGCCCCGCCGAGAAGGGCCACGCCGGCGCCGGTCGCGAACAGCCAGTGGCCCAGACTGCGCGCGCGGAACTCCTCCCGCGTTAGCACCTCGCTGTCCGGCAGCCCGGTGCGAATCTCGTCGCGCACCTTTTCGACATCGGCGCCGGGGCGCACCTTGACGAGCACGTAGGTGATGTTCTCGGCCGGCATGTCGATCAGCTGGCGTGCGCGATTGAGCGTGGTGAAGACGAACGGCGTCACCGTGAACGAGCGGATGCCCTCGGTGAGCCCGGCGACGCGCACGCGCGCGGAACCCACCTGCGCCGTGTCGCCGACGCCGCCGACGCCGAGCTCGGCGAGGTAGGTCTTGTCCACCATCACTGCATCGCGCACCCCGAGGCCGGACACGTCGCCCTCGACCACGTTCCAGGGCGCGAGCCCGCCGTCCTCGGCGTCGGCGCCGATCACCACGACCAGCGTCGAGCCGCCGGTAGGCTTGCGCCAATCCGTGAAAGCGGTGACGAGAGGAACGGCGCTCACCACATCGGGCGTCGCCAGGGCCACGTAGCGCTCGCGCGCGCGGATCGGCTGGGCTTCCTCGAAGTTCTTGGTGCCGTAGGCCATGATCCACAGGTCGCCGTCGGCGCGGTCGATCATGGAGATGATCATGCCGCGGGCGCCCAGATAGAGGCCGAGCTGCACCGCCACCAGCACGATCGAGAACAGGATGCCGATCAGCGTCACGGCGAGCCGGACGCGATCATGAAACAGATTGCGGAACGCCAGCGTCAGACTCATGGCACTACGCGCCTCTCGGGGCTCGGCGCGGCGCCCGGCCGGGAAGGGCGGGCATCGCCGGCAGCATGCAGCGGCCGGTCGCGGTAACCTCGACGCCGCGACTTCGCTTGGCCGGTTGCGTGGCAGTTATATAGGTATCTGTTTTTGCTGCGGAAATCCGCGCTCGAAAGTTAAGCACGGGCCGCTTCGCAGGGGCCCGCCGGCTGCACGCGCTCCTGGCTGCTGCCGTATTTTCTCCGCATCGCGGTTGCATCTCCCGACGAAACCGCCGTCGACTTCCGCCAAGGAGGACGCATGCATATGTATCGCTTTGAATTCGTTCGGTCTTCCCGGTTTGTATTGGGCGCGATCGCGGGCGCCGCATTGCTTGCCGGCGTCGCCGGGGCGCAGACCCCGGCTGCGGCTCCCGACGTGACCGGAGTGTGGATCGACCACACCGGCCAGGGGGCCGTGGAGATCTCCACCTGCGGCAACCGGGTGTGCGGACGGGTGGTCTGGCTCAAGAACCCCAATCACAAGTCCAGGACCGGCAAGCGCATCTGCGGCACCCAGATTCTGGGCAACCTGGAGCGGCGCTCCAGCACCGCCTGGGAATCGGGCTGGATCTACAATCCCGAGGACGAGGAGCGCTTCAGCGCCGCCTTGCAACTCGCCAACGCCGACACGCTGCTCGTCACCGGCTACCTCGGCATCAAGCTCTTGGGCGAGACCTTCACGTGGCGACGCGCCACGACCCCTCTGAGCGCTGCGCGACGGCCGCCGGCGGCATGTAGGGTGCAATAGTTGGGTCAAGCGAAGCGCAGACCGCACGTCCGATGGGCATGTTGGGTCTCGCTGTCGCTCGACCCAACCTACGAAGCTGCACCCTACGCTATGTGCGCTCTCGCTCATTCCACCGCCACGCCTTTGGCTGCGGGCGCGATCTCGCCCCTGGCGGCGGCCTGGGCCTCGACCCAGGCGACGAAGCGCTGGGTGCGATCGGCAACGATGTGGCGCTGCTGGTCGAGGGTGACCATGTGGTAGCTGTTGTCCAGCACCACCGTGTCGACCAGGCCGCCGAGGTGCGCCTGCAGATACTGCGCGTTCTTGAGGCTCGCGATGTCGTCCTCGCGCGGATGCACGATCAACGCGGGCTGCCGCACCTGGCCGAGCTTCGGCTTCACCGCCGCCACCAGGCAGTTGAAGTGCGCGAACGAGCGCATCGGCGTCGAGAACACACCCGCCGCGCCCGAATCGCCGCTCTGCATGCTCGACAAGACGAGGCGCCGCACGCGCTCGTCCTTCAGCCCGTAGGGCTCGCGCTCGGTGAGCTCGAACTCGAGCCGGATCGGCAGAGGCCGCACGTACTGCAGGAACACCGAGTGCCAGGGCATCGACCAGCCGTCGAGCTTCAGCGTGGGGGCGAAGAGCAGGAGGCCGTGCACGCGCTGCGGGCCGGTTCTGCGCCAGATGCAGCGCCAGGATACCGCCCATCGACAGGCCGCCGGCGAGGATCACGTCGCAATGTCGCGCTGAGCTTGTCGTGGGCCTCCTCGACGCTCGCGTACCAATCGCGCCAGCCCGAGCGCCGCAGCTCCTCGGGTGTCCCGCAATGCCCCGCGAGCTGGCAGCAGTAGACGGTGTGGCCCGCCCGGGCCAGGCCCTGCGCGATGAAGCGCAGCTCGACCGGCGTGCCGCCGAGACCGTGGATCAGCAACACCCCGACCCGCCCGTTCTCGAGGAACAGGCTGCGATCCGGGGTCTCGAGGTCATCTTCGATGTTCATAACGCTACGCGCATCCCACTCTTCATCTCGTCCGCCCGCGCCGGCTCTTTTCATCTCTCGTCGGGCACCGCAAGGCGCCCATGCCGGCGCTAGATCGGACCGTGTCCCGTGCCGTACCCCCGACGCGTTCGTTCTCCCCGAGCCGTCGATCGCTCCATCGCCGGAGTCGCGAAAGATGTTCCAGGCAAACCCGAGAACCGCGGCTACGTTCCGTTCAAGCCACCCAGCTGTCTTCATCCTCCGGATTCCGCCGGATTTCCCGGACTCCGGGCCTCACGTCTCTCCGACCCGCCGCAGCACGCAGTCGAGGAGCTTCAGCCCCAAATCCATCTCGTGCTTGCTGATATGCAGGCTCGGTGCCAGCGTGACGACGTTCTTGTGGTAGCCCCCGATATCGAGAACGAGACCGTACCGCTTGCCGTCGATCTCCAGGTCGCCCTTCAACGCCTCGTCCACCATGCGGTCGACGATCGCCTTCGAGGGCGTGAAGCTGTCGTGCGGCTCGCAGATCTCCATGCGCAGCGCGAGCCCCAGCCCGTCCACGTCGCCCACGATCTTGTGGCGCCGTTGCAGGTCCTTCAGCCCGTCGAGCAGATAGGCGCCCTTCTCGGCCACCATCGCCTCGTAGTCGGTCTCGCGCATCATCTTCATCGCCTCGAGCGCGACGGCGGTGCCCATCGGGTTGGAAGCGAAGGTCGAGTGCGTCGAGCCCGGCGGGAAGATCGTCGGGTTGATCAGCTCCTCGCGCGCCCACACGCCGGCCAGCGGGTTGAGGCCGTTGGTGATGGCCTTGCCGAACACGATGGCGTCTGGCTTCACCCCGAAGTGCTCGATCGACCAGAGCTTGCCGGTGCGGTAGAAGCCCATCTGGATCTCGTCGACGACGAGCAGGATGCCGTGCTCGTCGAGCACCCGCTTCAGCTCGACGAAGAAGTTCTTCGGGGGTATCACGTATCCGCCGGTACCCTGGATCGGCTCCACGTAGAAGGCGGCATACTCGGCCTCGCCCGCCTTCGGGTCCCACACCCCGTTGTACTCGCTCTCGAACAGGCGCTCGAACTGCTTCACACAGTAGTGCCCGTGCTCCTCCTTGCTCATGCCCTTGGGCCCGCGGAAGTGGTACGGGAACGGCACGAAGTGCGCGCGGTCGCCGAAATGGCCGTAGCGGCGGCGATAGCGATAAGAGGAGGTGATGGCCGAGGCGCCGAGGGTACGGCCGTGATAGCCGCCCTCGAACGCGAACATCAGGCTCTTGCCCTTCTTGAAGTTGCGCACGAGCTTGAGGCTGTCCTCGACCGCCTGGCTGCCGCCGACATTGAAGTGCACGCGCCCCTTCTCGCCGAACTTCCTCTCGGCATCCTGCGCGATGAGCGCGGCGAGCTCGATCTTCTCGCGGTGCAGGTACTGGCTCGCGAGCTGCGGCAGCCGATCGAGCTGGCGCCGCACCGCCGCGTCGAGGCGCGGGTTGCGGTAGCCGAAGTTGACGGCCGAGTACCACATCTGCAGATCGAGGTACTGGCGTCCCTCGGCGTCGTAGAGGAACGAGCCCTCGGCATTGTCGAAGATTTTGGGCGGATTGGTGTAGTGCACGGTGTCGCCGTGCGAGCAGTACTCCGCCTCCAGCGCCAGAAGCTCCGCTTCCGTTCGCTCGTCCCCGCTCTGCCCCGGCGGGTCTCGTTTTCCTCGCGCCAGCGTACCGGCTTGTGCATCCCGACCTGCTCTCGATCTCTGGTTCTCTTCGTTGCGTTTGTCACTTTTCGAGGCCGCGCGCGGAGTGGGCCTCGCCGGTGGCATCGCGCGCATCGAGCCACCCGGTCAGCAGCTCGGTCGCCTCGGCGAAGGTCTCGAACCCGAAATGCAGAAGCCCGCTCTTGCGGCAATGCTCGAGCAGCGCGCCTTTGGCCAGCACGAGGTCCGCGCGCTCGGCAAGGCAGAAGTCGGAGCGCCCGTCGCCGACTGCGATGACGAGCTCGCGCGGCCAGCCGTCCGCGAACGTGCATTTGCAGTTGCCAGCGAGCGCCGTGCACGCGGCCTTGGCGTGCGGGAACGCCAGCCGCCAGCGGTCGGCGCCGCGCCACTGCAGGTGATTGGCGAAATACGGAATGTCGATGCCGTCACGATCGAGCACCGAGCGGATGGTGCGATCGAGGCCGTCGGACAGCACGAACAGCGAGTGGCCCAGGCGGCGGAACGTATCGACGAAACCGCGAAATCCAGAGTCGATCTTGACCGAGCCGATGAAGGCATCCATCGCCGCGGGCGTCGCGCGCACGAGGTCGATCTGACGCACCATGCACTCGCGCGAGCCGATGCGGCCGGCCTTCCAGTCCTCCTCGATGTCTTGCCACGCCGGATCAGCGAACCGCTCGAGCAGCAGGTCGGTGGTATCGATCGGAGCGATGGTTCCGTCGAAATCCAAAAGGACGCGGCACTTCATACGCGCTATCGACACGCTTACAGAACCCGTTGATTGATTTGCTGCACCTGGCCTCGATGCCGCGAAGAGCAGCCTCTTTAGCCCCCGGCTGGCGCTGTGCCAATGACTTTGGATCACATTTTCGTCAAGCGAGCACCACTGCTGCTTGAACGGATCGTACGCATTGCACGCCTTGGTTGATGCGGGATCGTTGCGGCGCGCTACACCTTCAGGTCGGCAGATGACAGGCGAATGTCGATGGGGTCGAGACACATGGCCGCAGCAATGCCAACGCTCGTCGCGACCCTGTGGCGCACCTCTGTAAACGATGTTTGGACGTCGTCACGCCGGCGCGCGCCGGCGCGGTGCCGCTTTTTCGATCATCGCGGCCCCAACGTATGCCACCAACGCTGCCAGCAGGCCCAACAGATACGGCGTTCCCGCACCGAAATACTTGCCGCCGGCCCACACGAGCATGCCGGCGGTGATCGACGCATAGGCGCTGAGGGGTCCGCCGAGCTTTGTGAACAGAGCAAACAGCGTGGCAATGAAGACGCCGGCGCTGCCGAACGCCGATGCCGTTTCAACGAGATCGCGGATACCCTCCGACGTGAAGGAGATGGCAAAGGCGACCACGCTCAGCACCAGGACCGTCGACCGGACGGTCCACAGCTTGGCTCGATCGGAGAGGCCCGGAACCACCCGCTGGACGATGTTGTTGGAGACCTGTGCCGCCGGCGCGTGCAGGGCAGAATGCACCACCGACAGGATCGCCGAGATGATGGCTCCGACGAAGACGATATGCAGCACACCCGGCAGGTATGCCTCGGCGAGCCGCGCGACGATCTGCTCGGGATCCTGTGCGTTGGGCACAAGGTGCGTGCCAACCAGGCCGAGGAACACCGGCACCATGCCGATGACGAGATAGATGACACCGGCGACCGTCGTACCTGTTGCCGCCACCGCGGCCGACCGCGCGCCCAGGAAACGCGAGATCAGCTCGACCGCGACGATCGTTCCACCGATCGGTATGGCGATCTTCTCCAGCGTGCCGAGAAGGCCGTCCTCGGCGCCGAGCAGCTCGAGCCGTGCCGGCTCGACGCGCGCCAAGCCTTCCGAAACGCCGCCGACCTGGACTGCCACGACCGCACCGAGGATGACGAGACCGGCCAGGACGACGAGCCCCTGAATCACGTCGGTGACGGCATCGGCGAGCAGACCGCCGACCACGGAGTAGGCCGCCACCAGCACGGCGGCCACCACGATCGCCGTCTTGAGCCCCATTCCCGAGTTGGCATCCATGACCTGGCCGAACGCCCTGATCTGCGCCGCCGCCCAGATGATCGAGCCGGGCAGCAGCACGACCACGACCAGCCGCTCCACACCCGGCGAGTAGCGCTGCCGGAACAGGTCGGCGAAGGTGGTGAGACCCCGCGACCAGAGCACGCGCGCAAACACGAGGCCGACCAGGATGATGGCTGCCGCATAGCTCATGGGATCGACGAGCGCGCCGGTAAGACCCCGCTCGTAGACCGCACCGCCGGAAGCCACTATGGCCTCGGCCCCGAAGTAGGTGGCGAACACAGAGAAGACCACGAGCCCGGTACCGAGACTGCGGCCGGCGAGAATATAGTCGCTGGCGCTCGCCATGGTCCGGGACACCCAGGCGCCGATCGCGAACTGGACGAGCACGTAGCCGACGATCGCCAGGAGCACCCAACTCATCGCTTTCCCCCTTCCCTGCCTGCAACACCCGACACGCCCAAGACCAGGACGGCTTGTGGAGCGCGCCCGTGGTTCTGCCCCTTTTCGCCCCTTTTTCTATGCTGGCGTTCCGGACTGAGCAAATCAGCCGGCGACACCTACATACTGATATCTGCATTATGTCGCTGGCCCGATGCTCGGGCGACGCTGCCCGATCGAGTAGTTTCATGCACAAAGCTCGCCTCGTCCGCTCCGCCGTCTCCTGCCTCACCGCCGCCGCGGTCCTGATCGCGCAAGCACCCTCGCTGCGCGCACAGACGCCCCAGCCGTCCATGACGCGTGCTGACTACGAGGCCTGCCAGGCGCAGGACGAGGTGGCCTTCCGCCGGGCGATCGAGACCATCACCCTGAAGGGCCTCGAATCCGGCCTCGCCAAGCTCGACTACAAGCCGCTAGTCGCCGACGAATGGCGGCGCGAGCGCTTCGACGACGTGATCGACAAGCAGGTCGACGAGGCCGTCGGCCAGGTGCGCGACGAGTCCACCTGGATGCAGCTGTGGTCGACGCTCGCCTCACGCCAGAAGGCGCAGGAGCTGGCAACGACGGTGGCCGAGCGCGTTTACCGCTCCGATGCCCTCAAGCAGGGGATCGAGCGGATTGCGACCGGCGTCGGCAAGGAGGTCGCCAGGCGTATCGAGCTCGCCGTCATCGACACCGCCGGCCCCGCCATGCAGTGCATGCAGGCGTTCCTTGGACGGCGCTTCGGCACCACCGTTGCCGCGGTCGTGAGCGCCGACACGGGCCTGCAGTACAGCGTCGACCCCGCCAAGGGTGGCGCCCAGATCACGGCCGAGCAGATTCTGGTCGAGGGCAAGGAGGGCGTGGCGGGCGTCGTGGTGCTGGTTGTTCGCCGCCAGCTCTCCAGCATGGCGTCGCGCATCGGCCAGCGCGTGGTCGGCGCCATCCTGAGCCGGCTGGTCGCGACTGTCGCCGGGGTGGTCGGCGTCATCCTCATTGCCAAGGACATCTGGGACTTCCGCCACGGCGTGCTTCCCATCGTCGCCGAGGAGATGAAATCCCGGGCCACCAAGGACAAGGTGCGCGAGGAGATCGCCACCACGATCGCCGACACGATCAACCAGGGCCTCAAGGAGATCGCGTCCAACACCGCCGACCGCGTCGTCGAGATCTGGCTCGATTTCCGACGCGCGCACGCCCAAGTCCTGGCGCTGGCGGAGCGCAATGCCGACTTCAAGCGCCTGCTGGACACGGTGCGGCCCGCCGACCTCGCCCGCCTCGACGAGGTCACCGCGCTCGTGCTGGCGAGCGAGGGCGAGGCGGGCATACTGAAGCGCCTCGCCGACGGCACGCTCACGCTCGCCGTCTCCAACCTGCCGCCCGCGGCGCTCGACATCGCCCGCGAGGCGCGCTCGCTCGAGACGGCGCTGCGCTGGTCGGCCGTTGCCGGCGACAGCTCTGGCCAAGGTGGTGGAGCACGAGATCCACCGCCGCTCCACGCCCGATGCCTTCACCAAGGCCTCCTTGCAGCGCCTCCTCGGGCTCGGCGACCGGCTCGCCGTAACCCGCCTCGCTGCCCTGCAGCCGACTGCCCGCGATTCGCTGTTCGAGCTGGAGACCGCCTCCCTCGTCAAGCTCGCGCGCGGCCTCGACGAGCCGCAGCTCGCGAGCCTCGCCCGCTACCTGACCGGCCTGGAGAAGGCCTCGGCGCTGCGCGTGCTCACCGTGGCCGCCCAGTCCCCCGCCCGCATGGCCGAGCTGGCGAGCCCGCGCATCCGCGAGGCCATCATCACCAGCACCGACCAGGCGGCGGCCGTGTCGATGATGCTGCAGGCCGGCTCGCTCGTCCCCGATCCTTCCGCGCTGCTGGCGCACATCAGGCTGGTGGTCGACGGGCGCGTCAGCCCCATCCTGCTGTGGGAGAAGCATGGATTCGTTCTGGTGATGGCGGCCGTGCTGGCCCTGATGCTCCTGTTGATGCTCAAGCGGCTGCTCGTGGGGACGAGGCCCCGCGTCATCGTGCAGCAGGCCCCCGACCGCTGGGATCGCGGCTGATGCGTCTCCTGACCTGCGAGAGCATCGATCAGCCCGTCGAGCGTGGCGAGATCGTCTACGCGGTGGCCGTCAGTGGGGCCAACATCCTGCGCGACATGCGCGAGGCAGTGATCAACACCATCGGCGGCCGCATGACCAAGTACGAGGCCCTCCTCGATCAAACCATCGCCCGCGCACTGGACGAGCTGGCCGCGCGGGCGCGCGCCAAGGGCTACGACGGTGTCTTGGGCATCCGCATCCTCCACCCCACCATCACCAACGGCGCCATCGCGGTGACCGTGACGGGCACAGGGTTCGAGTTGCCGGGCAGGCTCCCGTCGAGTTCGACCTGAAGGGGCTTCTCGGACTTGTCACCGTCGGCGCCAACTGGCAGATCGCCTTCCGGTTCAAGGACGGCAACGCTCTCGATGTAGATTTGGTCGACTATCACTGAAAGGCGCGATCATGCCCATGAAGAACCCACCCCATCCTGGTCGCGGCCTGAAGGACGACCCCGATGCACTTGGCCTGACAGTTGCCGAGGCGGCGACAGCGCTCGGCGTTACGCGTCAGCAGCTCTACAACATCATCAACGGCAGGAGCGGCATCATCCCGGAGATGGCACTCCGGCTGGAGAAGGGCGTGGGCGGCACCGCAGATGCCTGGCTCGGGATGCAGGCGGCCTACGACCTCGCGCAGATTGCGCCGGCGTGAGGCCGACATCAAGGTCAAGAGGCTTGTCCACCGGGCAGCGTAGCGACGCTAGTCGGGGTCTCGCCGGGTAACGGACCCAACATGCCTCAGCGCTCGACGGACCGCGCATCGAGCCCCGGGGCGCACGCCAGCGCGCTGGTGGTGCTGCTGCACGGCTACGGCGCCAACGGCGACGACCTGATCGCGCTCGCCGACGGCTGGCAGCGCCGGCTGCCGCAGGCCGCCTTCGTGGCTCCCAACGCCCCGGAGGAGATCCCCGGCATGCCCGGCGCCCTGCAGTGGTTCCCCCTCACCCTCCGCGACGCGAGCGAGCGCTGGCGCGGCGTGGTGGCGGCCAGGCCCGTCCTCGACCGCTTCCTCGATGCCGAGCTTCTCCGCTATCGCCTCGCCCCCGACCGACTCGTGCTCGCCGGCTTCAGCCAGGGCACCATGCTTGCCCTGCACGTCGGGCTGCGGCGCAGCATCGCCCCGGCCGCCATCGTCGGCTACTCCGGCCTGCTCGCCGGACCCGAGCACCTCGGCGAGATCACCGCCCGCCCGCCGGTCCTGCTCATCCACGGCGAGGCCGACGACCTGATCCCCGTCGACGCTCTGCACGTCGCGCGCGAGCAGCTGGCCGCAGCCGGCGTGCAGGTCGAATGGCACGTGCGCCCCCGGCTCGGCCACGGCATCGACCCAGACGGGCAGCGCTTCGCCGGGCACTTCATGGCCCAGTTCCTGGCCCGGGCCGGTGCCCGTGGGTATCCATGATTCCGCCCTAAGCATCCATGATTCAACCGGATTTGCCTTCCGGCGAGGCGGCAGGGCCCGGCTTCACATCCCCGACACACGCCGCTAGTATGTCGCCGCCTCGAGAGACCTGGGTAAGCTTCGCTTCGGTGCGTGACATGAGCAGGACCAGCCGTGAACCCGAGCCTCGCCACACCTGAGAGCTTCCCGGCGCTGGTCCTCAACGCCGACTTCCGGCCGCTGAGCTACTACCCTCTTTCCCTCTGGAGCTGGCAGGAGACGGTAAAGGCCGTCTTCCTGGACCGGGTCAACATCGTCTCCCAGTACGACCGATACGTGCGCAGCCCCTCGCTGGAGATCCGGCTGCCGAGCGTGGTTTCGCTCAAGACCTACGTGAAGCCGGCCCTCTACCCCGCCTTCACCCGGTTCAACGTGTTTCTGCGCGACCGCTTCTGCTGCCAGTACTGCGGCGCAAAGGACGATCTGACGTTCGACCACCTGATCCCGCGCTCGCGCGGCGGCCAGACGCGCTGGGACAACGTGGTGGCCGCCTGCGCCCCCTGCAATCTGAGCAAGGGCGGCAGACATGCCGTACCAGAGCGGCATGCGGCCCCGGCAGCTGCCCTATCGGCCGACGGTGTTCGAGCTGCATCGCAACGGCCGGCTGTTCCCGCCCAACTACCTGCACGAGAGCTGGCTCGACTACCTCTACTGGGATACCGAGCTCGAGCCCTGACCGGCCCCAAGGTGCCGACCGGATTCCCCTCCCCCTTGCGGGCAGGGGCCAGGGGTGGGGGGACTCCGCCCTGGATGTTCTGCGGTCTCACTCTGTTGCTGCCTCGTTCTGTTGCCGGCTCGCTCTTGACGCCAACCCGGCCCCGGCTGCACACTGTCTATCGAGAGTGCACTGTCATACTGGATCAGCGGAGGACGCACATGCAGGAATGGCACAAGCCTGAGGTTATCGAGGAGCAAGTCGGTCTCGAGGTGACGAGCTACGTCTCGGCCGAGTTGGACCAGGACTGACCGGTCCCCACTTTCGCGATTTTCCAGGTGCGGCGGTCCTGCTCGGGCCGCCGCCGCTGCTTTCCACGGGATCGGGCCCCTGGCCGGGTCACGCGTTGGTAGGGGTCAGACCCCTCGCTTCGACCGAGGTATCCCGTCGCAGCGTCAGCGGCGAGGGGTCTGACCCCCTCTACGGAGGCGAGGGGTCTGCTCCCTCTACGGGCGCATGCTGATCAAGGTGCTGGGCTCGGCTGCCGGCGGCGGGTTCCCGCAGGTCAACTGCAACTGCCGCAACTGCGCCGCCGTGCGCCGTGGCGCCCGAGGCGTCTCTCCGCGCACGCAATCCTCGCTGGCGGTCAGTCGTGACGGCCGCGCCTGGATCCTCCTCAACGCATCGCCCGATCTGCGCCAGCAGCTCGCCGCCACGCCCGAGCTGGCCCCGCGCGCCGATGCCGGCGCCCGCTCGAGCCCGATCGAGGCCGTCGTGCTCACCAACGGCGATGTCGACCATGTCGCCGGCCTGCTCAGCCTGCGCGAGGGCCTGGCCTTCACCCTCTACGCCTCGGCGCGCGTGCTCGGCGCACTGGCCGCCAACAGTGTTTTCGATGTGCTCGACCGCCGCCTCGTCCCGCGCGTTGCGCTGCCCCTAGCCGGGCCGGTTGATCTCTCAGGTCTCGGCCCAGGTCCCGGCCTGACGCTCGAGGCCTTCCCGGTGCCCGGCAAGCTTCCCCTCTATCTGGAGGACGCCGCGGCCGGCAGCGGCTTCGGCACGCGCAAAGGCGACGCCATCGGCCTCGAGATCCGCGATCCGGCGGCCGGCACCGGCTTCTTCTATGTCCCCGGCTGCGCCGCCGTGGACGCTGGGCTCGCCCAGCGACTGCAGAGGCGCCGCGCTGGTGCTCTTCGACGGCACCCTCTACACTGACGACGAGATGATCGCGCAGGGCCTGTCGGCCAAGACCGGCAAGCGCATGGGCCACATCAGCATGGCGGGCAGCGACGGTTCGATTGCGGCGTTTCGGGACCTCGACGTGAAGCGGCGCATCTTCGTGCACATCAACAACTCCAACCCGGTCCTGCGCGAAGACAGCCCCGAGCGCACCCAGGCGGAGGCCGCCGGCTGGGAGATCGCCTTCGACGGCATGGAGATCCGCCTGTGAGCCAGCTCCGCACCCGTCATCCCGGAAGCCGAGCCCCGGCCCGCAGGGCCGAGGGCGAGGCTATCCGGGACCTCCCGGAACGAATTGAGCCTCACTCACGAGGTCCCGGATCGGATCGCAGCTCGCCTTCGGCTCGCAGCGTTCCGTCCGGGATGACGGGTGCAATATGATCCGCCTGCTCACTCCCTCCGAGCTGGAGGCCGCAATCCGGCAGGTCGGCGCCGAGCGCTACCACGACAAGCACCCCTTCCACCGCCTGCTGCATGGCGGCAGCCTCGACAAGGGTCAGGTGCAGGCCTGGGCGCTCAACCGCTACTGCTACCAGGCCGGCGTGCCGCGCAAGGACGCCGCCCTCATGTCCCGCGTCCACGACCGCGAGCTGCGCCGCGAATGGGTGCACCGCCTCCTCGACCACGATGGCGCCGGCGGCGAGGAGGGCGGCATCGAGCGCTGGCTGGTCCTCACCGACGCCCTCGGGCTGGACCGCGAGTACGTCGTCTCCACGCAGGGCGCCCTGCCGGCCACCCGCTTTGCCGTCGAGGCCTACGTCGACCTCGTACGCCGAGGCACGCTGATCGAGGCCGTGGCGTCGTCGCTGACGGAGCTGTTTGCGCCGGCCATCCACCGCGAGCGCATCGCCGGCATGCTGGAGAGCTACGACTTCATCGACGAGCGCGCCGTGCAGTACTTCCGCCGCCGCCTCGACCAGGCGAACCGCGACGCCGACTTCGCCCTCGACTTCGTCAAGCGCCATGCGCTGACGCCCGAGGCGCAGGAGCAGGCCATCGCCGCCGTGCGCTTCAAATGCGACGTGCTGTGGGCCCAGCTCGACGCCCTGCACCACGCCTACGTCGTCCCGGGCCTCGTGCCGCCGGGCGCCTTCCGTCCGGGTCGGCCATGAGCGAGGCGCCGAGATTCCCCGGGAAGGCCCAGCGCGCCATCATCTCGCGAGCGTCGCAGCCTGCATTTCCGCGCCACATCAGACTGCAGCACCATCACGCCAGCGGCCGGTGGGTGATCATGGCTCCGGAGCGGATCTTCAATCTCGACGACATTGCCGTCGCGGTTCTGCGGCTTTGCGACGGCATCCGGACCGTCGAGCAGATCGCCGCAGAGTTGTCGGCCAGCTACAGCACGCCGAGAGAGCGAATTCTGGCCGACATCACGCCGATGCTCCAGGACCTCGCCGACAAGGGTGTGGTACGCGCCTGAGCCAATGGGGCAATGGGCAGTAGTTCCGCGCGCAGCGTGCTGTGCGCAGGGCTCAGCCTTTGCGCGGCGCGGTCACCGCGCGTCCCAGGATGTAGCCGATGCCGGCTCCGAGCGCGGCTCCGAGCGCCATTCCGGCGGCAACTGGCACAGCCATGTAGATGATGCCGAGGACCAGCAGAAGAATGCGGGGATACGTGCCCGCCGGCAGGCTGTTGCCGGTGCCCCAAAACAGTGTCCATAGGCCACCCAAAACCCAGCCGCAGCGCCGATCCATCCGCAAATGGCGACGATCCGAAGGATACGTTGTCGGCTCGACCAATCCATAGCAATGCCTTTCAACAATGGGAGCAGACCTGGAGACTAACGAGCAAGGGCTGCGCGAGTCCCGTGGCAATTGTGTGCTGGGCGTCGGCGGCGCGGCAGCGGGTGAGACCGCGTCTTGGCGGTGGGCAGCGCCAGCGTTCTCCTGATCGATCCCTTCGCGGTCGGCTTGCAACGGCTGCTGTCTCGCTCTGCCCGCTGTGCGCGAGCTGCCTTGCATGCTCCGCTTGTATCGGCACAGGCCGCAGAAGGCCGACCAGGATCTCCGGGTTGGCGGGCCACCATGGCCCCGCCGTCGAGCGCCGGATCGACGGCGCAGCGCCCGAACATGCCGCCGGCGATGGCCCTCCTGCTGGAAGGCCTTTCTCGGGGCCCAGGAGGGCCGCCTGTGGCCTCGTCGGCTCCAGCGGGTGTCCTGGCCCTCAGGCCCTCCCGAGGCTCCTGGACCACGCCAGGGGCCCTGTGCGCGATTCCCGGATTGGCACGGTCGGATGGTGCTGAGGAGCGTGGCTCGGCATGCGCACCCGTGCAGGCACCAATGGGTTCCCCTCCCTTCCCTGCGTCTGCGCGCAGGGATGCGGCGGGGGGCTGGCTTCCTACGCTTTGGCTTCTAGACTGATGTAAAGCTTTGCAAAAGTCCCGTCTCCGGCAGCGCAAGGGCTTGCCATGCCCCAGCTCTGATGCGCCGTCGGTCATCCAATAAATCCATTTATGAAGATTTTTAAGCCTATAATAGCATATTTCATTTGACAAGTTGGAAGGCTGCGCTATGGTGCTCATTGTCCGATTTGCATGATGGCCGAGGGGAATGGCTCCACGCTGCCGGCGTCGCCCCTGCTCGCAGGGCAACTCGTTCGGAGGGCAACTCATAGGGTCAGCATGGGAGCACTGAAGGCATAACGCCCTGAGCCACCGGATTGGGCGCTGCACCAGCTAGCTTGGCTGGCTGCTTGGAGGGCTGCCCCAGCGTCGCCGGCGCAGTGCCTGCCTGGTGTTCTGCACCGGTCTCGACCGGCCTGCGCGTCTAGGGCTTGCCGTCGTCGAGGCTGACGATGATGGCCGCGTTGGCGATCAGGATGGCATCCCCGCCCTGCTCGGCCGGAATCTCCAGCCCCCCCTTCACGGCCGTCACCTTCACGATGCCGTGGGGCAGCTCTTTGGCGACCGCTGCCGTGTCGACCCCGCTCGGGTCCGGCACGGCGATCGTGACATCGACGAACATCTCATCGGCGGTCTTGCCGAGCATACGGAAGAAGCCGAGGCTCGAATGGCGGATGGCATCGGAGACCGCGCGCCGGGCCGCCTTGGTGGCGTCCCTGCCGTGCACATCCACACCCATGCCCATCTCGGTGATACAGCGCACACGTGCCATTCGCGACCTGCTTTCCGTTCGCTCCGGAGATTTGTGCCGGCTCAAAGTGAGGCCCTTGGCGAAGGCTGTCCATAGCCGGATATTGCCTCAGTCTGAGACTGAGGCACTACCCATAGCCGGCCCGCCACGCGCGCTCTGGTCGCGGGCATCGCCGGCGAGCCGGGCCTTGCACCACGCCGCGAACACTCGAGCCCCTCGAGGACCTTAGCGATGGCCCTGCGCAAGTCGCGGGGCGTCGAGGTCGGCCAGCTGGCTTGTTGCGGCGCCGAGAGCGGCCGGTGCGCGATGCGATGCAGACTCAACCCGGTCGAGTGCTCGGCTCTGCCATATCCGCACCATCAAGCCATGTTTGGGTGGCGAGCCTTGTCGCTGGCAGAGGCGCGTGTTGCCATTGGGCTGACCTGAATTCGGGGGGCGACGTTGTGAGACTCTGGCGTTGGACCGTCGCGGTACCCTGCCATCGCGCTCGGTTTTGGCCTCACGTTGCACCTGATCGGCACATCGGCGCCGTGGGCCAATCTGGCCGGTCTCGGGCTCACGGCCCCAGTCCGGCGCTGGCCGCGGTGCGCAAAAAGCTGTCCGAGCTGGCCGGTCGAACCGGCGTCGCGCCCGCCAATGCCGAGGATCTGGCGGCCGCAACCGCTTTCTACAACGCGCGCAGCGGGTCGCTGCTGTGGGTCACGGAGAGCGGGATTTCGGAGCGGGGCAATTCCGTCACCGGCGAGATCCGCAAGGCCGACGATTGGGGGCTGCGCGCCCGCGATTTTGCCTTGCCCAAGCTGCCCGCCGGAGCCGTCTCCGCCGAGACAGCGGCCGCAGCCGAGATTGCGGTGACCTTTGCGGTGCTCAAGTACGCGCGTCACGCGCGCGGTGGACGGCTCGGCGATCTCTCGAGCATCTCGAAGCTGCTGGACTACAAGCCGCCCGTGCGCCCCGCCAGGGACGTTCTCACGGAGATCGCCGCCAGCCATGCTCCCGACGCCTACTTGCGATCGCTCCATCCGCAGCACGAGCAGTTCCAGGCGTTGCGCCGGCTGCTCTTGAAGCTGAGCGGGTCGGGCGCGGCTGCAGGCATCGAACCGGGGCGCGAAGGCGCGGACAGGGCCGTCAGACTGGCCCGCATCATCATCAACATGGAGCGCTGGCGCTGGCTGCCAGCGGACCTCGGCAATTTCTACGTCTGGAACAACGTGCCGGAGTTTCTCACGCGAGTCGTCCGGAAGGGCGAGATCATCCACTCCGATCGAATCGTCGCGGGCAAGCCCGAGTGGGCCACGCCTGCGTTCTCGGCAGACATGAAGACGATCGTCTTTCATCCAAGCTGGGGTGTCCCCGACGGAGTAAGGAGGAAGGAGCTGCTGCCTCGCCTGCGCAACTCGCAAGGCGGCTTCTTCAGCCTCTTCACCGGCGGACAATCGAGCCGGGCCCTGCTCGAGCAGTACAAGCTCGAAGTCACCCGCCAAGGCCGTCCGATCGATCCCGATAAAGTGGACTGGAGCACCGCCAACATCGGCGCCTACGAGTTCCGCCAGCCCCCGGGGCCGCACAACCCGCTCGGCTGTGGTCAAGTTCATGTTCCCCAACAAGCACAACGTTTACATGCATGACACGCCGCCGTCGGAGCGTGATCTCTTCGCAAAGTCGTACCGTGGCTTCAGCCACGGCTGCATGCGCGTGTCCGAGCCGTTCAGACTTGCGGTGATCCTGCTCGCCCAAGACAAAGGCTGGTCAGAGCAGCAGGTGCAAAGCCTGTTGAACGGCGGAACACCCGCGAGGTGGCGCTCACCACGCGTATCCCCGTACACATGACGTACTTCACGGCGATGGTCGACCGCCAGGGGAACTTGCAGACCTTCGGCGATCTCTACGGCCTCGATACGCGCATGGGCGCAATGATCTTCGGCACGAAAGTCCCGTTCGTGACGCCGCGCTACGACGATGAGATCAAGGCGACGCGAACGAGGCATCGGCCGGCAACCGCCGGGGCACCAACGCTTGCCGACACGTTCGCAAGTATCTTCTCGCCCTGATCCCGTGCGGCGATCGTCGTCGAATGACGCCCGACATTCTCAAATGCCTTGCGCATCTCTCAAGTGACGGGCGGCGGCTGACGATCGCCAGAGCCTGGCTGGCGCAGCGCCTGACGCAGCCGAAGCCGTTAAGTCGAGGCGTTCCAACCTCCCGCC
This sequence comes from uncultured Alphaproteobacteria bacterium, assembly GCA_963758625.1. Lineage (GTDB taxonomy): Bacteria > Pseudomonadota > Alphaproteobacteria > Rhizobiales > Hyphomicrobiaceae > AWTP1-13. Next base: position 381,801 of record CAVWWJ010000005.1, read on the forward strand.
TCGGTCCGTGTCGAAGACCCCTGCGGGTCTGACCCCATGTTCGATCGTTCGAGCCGAAAATATCGCATTCCCTGCCCGCGCTCTTTGCCAGCACAAACTGGAAGGGCGTGCCATGGGGTCAGACCCGCAGGGTCTGACCCCGGTAGTCGGGGCCTGCCCTCAGAAGCGCTGGAACGAGGCGTAGACGTTGCGGGTGTGGCCGAGGGCGTGCGCCTGGTTGTTGGCCCAGGTGGAGTCCAGGTCGGCCAGCGGCTTGAGGGCGACCACCTCGGCCTCGGTCTTGCCCTCGTCGAACAGCTTCTTGATACGGTCGTGCGAGGTCACCAGCATGTCGCGGAACACCACGAGGTCGGCCTTGGTCGCCAGCGGGCCGTGGCCGGGAACGATCTTGGTCTTGTCGTCGGCGACCTTGAGGTAGGTGTCGAGCGCGCGAATCATGCCGCGCACATCGCCGCCGTTGGCGAAGTCGATGTTCTGATAGCGCTTCAGGTTGTTGAAGGTGTCGCCGGTGGCGAGCACGTTGGCGTCGGCGAAATAGACCCAGGTGTCGCCGTCGGTGTGGGCGTTGGAGACGTGGGTGAGCTTCGCCTTGCGTCCGCCCGCCTCGACCGTGATCGAGCCGCCGAGATAGGTCTGCTTGGGCAGAGCTTCCGCCGGCCGCGGCGGCGCCTTGTTGCCGGTGAGGCCCGCCATGGTGCCCGCCGCGAGGCGCACGCGGATGTTGTCGTGCGCCACGATGGTGGCGCCGGCCTTGGCGAAGTTCTCGTTGCCGCCGGTGTGGTCGCCGTGGAAGTGGGTGTTGACGAGATACTTGATGGGGAGCGGCGAGATCGCCTTGATGGCGGCCTTGATCTTCTCGCTGAGCGGCGCGAACTGGCCGTCGACCATGATGATGCCGTCGGAGCCCACCGCCACCGTGATGTTCCCGCCCTGGCCCTGCAGCATGTAGGTCTTGTTGCCGAGGTCGATGGTCTTGATCTCCACCTTGGCCCAGTCGACGAGCGGAGGTGGCGGCGCCTGCTGTGCGCCGGCCGGCTGCGCGAGCACCAGTGCTGCTGCGGCCAGAACTGCCAGTCCGATCCTTGTCATAGGGCTCTCTCCCGTTCGAAACAGGTTTCAGGTTCAGGTTTTCAAAGTCGCAGAACGCATCCTGAAACCTGATACCTGAAACCTGAAACCTGAGGTAGGCGCCTCTGCGCGGGGCGTGTAACGTGACGCTACCAGACGGCTCCATCCGCACCGGCAACCGCATGATCCCCCTGCTCAAAGGTCTGCGCATCCTCGATCTTACGACTGTCATCCTGGGCCCCTACGGGACGCAGATCCTGGGCGACCTGGGCGCCGAGGTGATCAAGATCGAGTCGCCCGAGGGGGACAGCATGCGCCCCGTCGCACCGGTGACGCCCGACGGCCTCTCCGCCATCTTCGCCAACTTCAACCGCAACAAGCGCTCGGTCGCGCTCGATCTCAAGACCGAGGCCGGCAAGGCGGCGCTCGTCAAGCTCATCGCCACCGCCGACGTGCTCGCGCACAACATGCGCCAGGACGCGATGGACAAGCTGGGCTTCACCTTCGAGGCGGTGCGCGCGGCCAACCCGCGCATCATCTACGCGGCGGCGGTGGGCTTCGGGCGCCACGGGCGCTACGCCGGCAAGCCCGCCTACGACGACGTGATCCAGGCCGCGTCAGGCTTCGCGGGCCTGTTCCAGATGCGCGACGGCACCCCGCTCTATGCGCCCAGCATCGCCGCCGACAAGGTGTCCGGCATCCACCTCGCCTACGCGATCATGGCGGCGCTCCTCTACCGCGAGCGGTCGGGAGAGGCGCCGGGCTACGTCGAGGTGCCGATGTTCGAGCTGATGGCCGCGTTCAGCCTCTCCGAGCACATGGGCACCGCCACCTTCCAGGAGGACGGCAAGGTCGGCTACGTACGCGTGCTCTCGCCGGGGCGGCGGCCGTACCGGACCAAGGACGGCTGGGTCGGCGTGCTGCCCTACTCGGAGCGCAACTGGCGCAAGATCCTGATCGAGATCGGCCGCCCCGAGGTGGCAGAGCTCGCCTGGTTCGGGAATGCCACCGAGCGCAGCCGCCGTGTCGACGAGCTCTACGAGATCCTCGCCGCCGCTTTGCCGGAGCGCACCTCGGCCGAGTGGCTCGCCACCTTCGAGCGCCTCGACGTGCCCAATTCCCCGGTGCGCTCCCCGCAGGAGCTGCTGCGCGATCCCCACCTCGCCGACGTGGGCTTCTTCGATTGCAACTTCGCGAGCGAGACGCCGGTCAGGCGGACGCTGCGCCAGGCGGTCAACGTGGAGAACGTGGGCGCGGCGCCCGACCTGCCGCCGCCGCCGCTCGGCGCCAACACCGCGGCCGTCCTGCGCGAGGCAGGCTGCAGCGAGGCGGAGATCGCGGCGGTGTTGAAGCGGGGCCCCTCGGCAAAGTCGGCGTGAGCCGATCGATGCCACCGGCTGCCGCCGAGGTCAGGCTTGCGCCGGGGCTGCGGCGAGCGGAGAGTCGCGCTTCGCGGCCCCGCGGGGCCGAGAAACACCAAGGAGGAACCCCTATGGCTGTGACGTTGTTCGTCGTCCGCGCCAGCATCGCCAAGGAGAAGGAGGCCGCGTTCAACAAGTGGTACAACGAGGAGCACGTGCCGCAGGTTCTGCAGTACAACGGCGCCGTCAGCGCGCGGCGCTACCGCCAGATCCTGGGTGAGGACAAGCACCAGTACATGGCGGTGTACGAGTTCGCGAGCGAGGAGGTGTTCCAGCGCTTCATGGCCTCGGACCACCTCAAGACGCTGATCGAGGAGTACGACGCCCACTTCGGCGACTTTTCGGAGCGGGCGCGCGCGGCTTACGTGCAGGTGTTTCCGTAGCGGCCGGCTGAGGGCCACAGAGAGCGAGGGGCATGCTGCCCGAGAGAGCCACGTGCGTGATCGCCGGTGGAGGGCCGGCCGGGCTCATGGCCGGCTATCTTCTGGCGCGCGCCGGCCTCGAGGTGGTGGTGCTGGAGAAGCACGCCGATTTCCTGCGCGACTTCCGCGGCGACACCATCCACCCCTCGACCATGGAGGCGCTGGGCGAGCTCGGCCTGCTCGAGGCGTTCCTGGCCCTGCCGCATCAGAAGGTGCCCTACGTGGAGGCCGAGATCGGCGGCGAGCGCATCCGGTTCGCCGACTTCTCGTGGCTCTCCACCCGGTGCAGGTTCATCGCCTTCATCCCGCAGTGGGATTTCCTGAGCTTCATGGCGGCGCACGCGCGCGCCTACCCGGGCTTCACGCTCGCCATGGAGGCGGAGGCGACGGGCCTCGTGCGCGACGGGGACCGCATCGCCGGCGTGCGCGCGGACACAGCCTCCGGCCCGGCGGAGGTCCGCGCCGACCTCGTGATCGCGGCCGACGGGCGGGACTCCACCCTGCGGCGCGCGGCGGGGCTCGCGGTGGAGGACTTCGCGGCGCCGATGGACGTGCTCTGGTTCAAGCTGGCGCGGCGCCCCGGCGATGCGCACGCCGTGCTCGGCCGCATCGAGGCCGGGCAGGCGCTCGTCATGCTCGACCGCGGCGACTACTGGCAGTGCGCGCTCATCATCCGCAAGGGCAGCGCGGAGGCAGTCAAGGCGCGCGGCCTGGAGGCATTCCGCGCGCAGGTGGCGGCGCTCGCGCGCAGGCCCGACGCGGACGAGATTGCGAGCCTCGACGACGTGAGGGTGCTGACGGTGGTGGTCGATCGCCTGAAGCAGTGGCACAGGCCCGGCCTCCTGTGCATCGGCGACGCGGCGCATGCCATGTCGCCGATCGGCGGCGTGGGTATAAACCTCGCCATCCAGGACGCCATCGCCGCGGCCAACATCCTGGCCGCGCCGCTGCGCCAGGGCCGCCTGACCGAGGACGACCTCGCGCGCGTCCAGAGGCGCCGCACGTTCCCGACCCGGGCCACGCAGCGGATGCAGATCGCCATCCAGAACCGGGTGATCGACCCGGTGCTCTCGGCCTCCGGCCCGCTGCGCCCGCCCTGGATCGCGCGCCTGATGCAGCGCCTCACCTTCCTGCAGGCCATCCCGGCCCGCCTGGTGGGCATGGGCTTCCGCCCGGAGCACGTGGACCTCGGGGTGATCGACGGGCGTTGAGTTCCACCGGGGCGGTGGGGTAAATCGCACGCCTGGGAATGGCGGGAGTCCCCCCACCCCTAACCCCTCCCCGCAAGGGCCCCGCAAGGGGGAGGGGAATCCCGTCGGCGCAAGCGGGGAGAGGGGAACCGGGCGGCTCTTGTGGCGAGGGGCACGACGGTCTGACATCGGTGCTACGCGAGCGGGGCGTGGCGGACCCAGGCGACTAAGGCCAGGCCGCTGAGCGCCATCAGGGCGAAGAGGAGGGGAACGATCATCTCGACGCCCGATCCCGTGAGGAACTTGTTGCGCGCGACCCATTCCTTGCCGAACGGAGCGTTCGGGAGGTTCCCCTCCATCTCGGCGATGACCTTGTACTTGGCCGAGCTGATGCTGCGAAAGGTGCGGATCGACAGGAACCAGGTGATGCTGACGATCAGCAGGAGGACAGGGAGCGTCCAATGGGCGATCGCGCTGACGAGATCGAGGCTCTGCGGCGCCGTCTTCAGCTTGCCCTCCAGGAGGAAGGCGTAGGCGACGAAGATGCCCGCCACCAGCGTGAGGTAGAACTTGTTGGTCTCGATGCGGCGATCGATGTTGCGCTCCGCCGTGTCGACGTAGAGCCTGTAGAGCTCGACCTCGCGATCCGGCGACGTCAGTATGCGTCATGGCAAGTCTCCGAAACTGCAAGTGAGCGACAAAACTTCGATGCAACAGGCGCGACCCGGGATGGCGGCCGCGCTGCAGGGACGGCGGCGACCATACTACGCCGTCAGGACGCGTCGAGGGCGAATGTCGCGGCGAGGAGCCGAGCCGGCTCGAGCCGCCAACGGTCGTGCGGAAGCATTACCCAGCAGTCGCTCCAACGTCATCGCCGCGAAGACGGGAGAGCCATGTCAACGCTCCACGCGCCGATAACGGCCGGTGACGTGGATGCCCGCCTCCGCGGGCATGACGCCGGGCCGCGAACGTGCGTGTCACAACTTGCACGGCGGCATCAGTTCGTCTTGAGCAACGATCCGCAGGCACCCAGCCGAGCCGCTCGCCGTCGCGGGCGATGGCCGCCCAGCCGCCCTCGAACTCGACGAGGCGAACGGCGTGGCCCTCGCGGAAGCTCGCGGCCGCGCTCTGCGTCGGCGCGCCGGCCGCAGCCGGACGCGCTCCGCCCGCTTGAGGACATGCGTGGGCGTCTTGGGGATGGCGACGTTCGAGCTTCAGCACCGACTGGCGGATGCCGAGGGGAAAGTCACCCAGCAGCCGGAGGATCGGCCACTGCTGCTCCTTGAACAGCTCCTGGGTGATCTTCGGCACCCGGCCGTTGACGTGGTTGGCGAGGCCCGAGATCCGCACGGTGTCGTCGCCGCCGCTGGCGTCGGTCTTGTGCAGGGCCTCCAGCAGCGCGTAGGTGAGCACGCCGTGGCCCTTGTAGCCCTCGTAGGCTGCCTGGCGCGAGGCCGCGATCAGGTTCTGCCCGGTGGCGTGCCTGAGGTGGTTGATGGCGGTCTCGATGGCGCCGTCGTCGCCGCGCACCAGGACACCGGCGGCACCTCCATAGCAGGTGTCGAGGAAGAGCACCGACTTCGTGCACGTGCCCGACCTTGGCCAGCCACGTCTCCCATTTGTCCTGGCCGATGGCGTGCTGCTCGACGCTGTGGTCCTCCTCCAGCGTCTGGGGATAGTAGTAGTACTTGCCTGCGATCGCTTTGCCGTGGCCGGCGAGATAGAGGACGAACACGTCGCCTTCCTTGGCATCGGCGCCGATGCGGTCGAAGGCGGACGCGATGGCTTGCTCCGTGACCTGCTTGTCGGTCAGGATCGTGGGCTTGACCTCGGCAAACAGGGTGCTGCCGACGATCTCCAGCGCCTTGGAGAACTTCAGCGTGTCGTTCACGGCGTATTTCAGCTTGTAGCTCTGCATCCGGTACTCGTCGACGCCGATGGCGAGCACATGCATGCGTGCGCGCTCCCCGGCGGTGGCGCGCCGACCTTGGGCACCGTGATCCGGGTCGGCGGCGTGGCGAGCAGGCCCTTGCCGTTGTAGGCGGTCAGCTCGACGATGTTGTCCTTGCTCGGGTCGATGCGGAGCGTCTCCGTGAGCGTGTAGGTGGAGAGCGACATGGCCTGGGCGCCCTTCAGCTCCTCGGGCTCCACCCTGCCCTGTCTCTGGCCGTTGACCTTCCACACCACGCGGGGGCCGATGCCGCCGCCGGTGTCGACGATCCGCACCGTGAGCTTGATGGTAGCGCCGGCGCGCTCGGTCATCTTCTCCAGCGTGCTCGATGCGCGGCGCGGGCCCGGTGTCGAGTATCGTCTCCAGGTTGAGGTGAAACGCCGCGTCCTTGTAGGCGCCTTTCAGGTCTCCCTTCAGGGCCGCCTGCACTAGGTCGGGGCGATAAAGGTGCTTGTAGACCTGCATGACGGAGTAGGATTCGAATCCCCGCACAACGGACAGCAGGTCACCAGCATCGGCCGACGCGGCGAAGAAGCCCTTGTCGGTGACAATCACCCAGCGGCCGTCGGGGGCAGCGGCAAACGTCGCGCCAAGCTGCCCAGTCTTGCGGTCCCAGTACCGGATGGTGCCGTCACCGCTTCCCGAGACGAGCCAGCGATTGTCAGACGTAAAGACAAGCGCATGGACATTCGCCTCGTGCCCACTGAGCAGGTAGCGCACCTTGCCGGACGCCGTCTCCCACACCTGAACGCGCCGCTCGCGGCCGATGTCCCCCGACGAGACTGCCCGCTGCCCCGGGCCCGCGGCGACAAGCGCGCCGTCGGGGGACACGGCAACACTCGCGGTATTCACGTGACCGGCCACCAAGCTGCGCTCGAACGCGCGCACCATCTTTCCCGTCTCGACGCTGAAGATGAAGACGCCTTCATCACGGCTGCCGACCACCAGCATTCTGGTATCCTCGGAAAATGCGACCGAGGTACCGTGAGGGGAGCCCATTCCTTTGACCAACCCCAGCGGGTCGAGGCTCCAGATCTCGACACCGGCAATCATCCAGGCAATGGCAAACCTCTTTCCATCCGCGGAGAAAGCGAAAGCCGAAGCATTGGGCACGAGGTCGGTACCATCGCTATAGCCTTCCCAGCTATAGCGGCCCGGCCTGAACTCACGAACAACCTTCCCCGTCCGAGCATCCACCAGATATGTGGCATTCCCATCCGGGTCCGCTTGCGCGGCGGACGGCGCGGCAAGCTCCACACTCATCAATATGTGCCTGCCGTCCGGTGAGAGCCGTGCACGGTTGACCTCCGCAACGCCCGCCAGGGAAAACGCGGACACTTCCCGGCCGCTCTGCAAAGAGTGAGTAGAGATACGCCCCTTGTCATCCGAAGCGAGCACGAGATTGGCGCCCGGAACCGCATGGAGCACTGTGAACGCGTCTGGCAGGCGCAAGCTGTAGAATTGCGGCGTCCCACCATCAACGGGCCAGACTGTGAAACGGTAGTTGCCACCGTTCTCCTGGACCAACATGATCTGTCGACCGTCGGCGGACGCGATCGCGAAGTGGAAGGCATCGCCATGGCCAGGAGCGAGTTCGCTGGTCTGGCGGCCGTCGTCGAGGCTGACGATCCTCAGGCGATGCCCGTCATCGAACACGCCGAACGCAAAGTTCCGATCTACGCCGACGAGCGAACCCACACCGTGTACGTTGCCCACAGGGCTTGCGGCCCGGTTGGCGGCAAGATCCCAGACCTTGAAGCCGGGGACGCCCACGCGCGAGATGTAGAGTCGTTGATTGTCCTCGTCGTGAAACAGCATGAGGCTATCGGAGGCGGTATCGATGTTGCCGTCTCTATCCTTCTTGCATCCTGGTGCCTTGTCGATGGTCGTCCGGCGATGCTCTCTGGGCGTCAAGCTCACGAGCAAGACATCGGCGTCGCAATCTACCTCCTTCGTCTTAGCGACCAACAGTGTGTCGTCGAGGAACCGCACGGCGTGCATCTTGCCTTCCCTCGACAGGCTAGTCGTCGACACGACACGGCGGGTCGCAAGGTTGAAGACCTCAACCGTGGACCCACTGGCGACCTTAAGCCGCTTCCCATCCTTGGATAGCCACGCCGTAGCGGCGGTGGCGGGGATTTCGGCGAGGCGCCGCCCCTTGGCGTAATCCCAGAGGATGATCGAATGCGACATCAGACCGATAGCCAGGAGCCTTCGTTCGGGATGATGCGCTACAAATGCGATCGGGTGGCTGTCTGCCGGCAGGAACTCCGCCGACTTGAGAAGCTTGCCGGTCAGCGGGTCCCAAATTCGACTGCGGCCATCCCTGTGCAGCGACAGGATGCGCGCGCCGTTGTCGATGAACGTGAACCACTCGACGTTTGCGACATCCTCGAGGGTTCTCAGGGGCCGGCCGGTGCGGACATCCCACAACTTGATCTGTCTCTCGTTGCCGACCGCGAGATAGCGGCCATCAGGCGCAAACTGCACTCCGCCGGACGCATCGATCGTGCCAAGGTTCGGTTGTACCGTTATCGGGGTGCGCTCTGACGGCTGTAGCGCTCCGGGTTTCGTGGATTGGGCGGGCGCCTGCGCTCCAGCTCCGCAGATCGCCGCGAGCACAACGACAGCCGCCAGACCCGGCCGGCAGAGACGCACAACACCCATGGCCGCACCTACCCGAATAGTCCGAAAGCAACGCAATTTCGTCCAGGCGATCGAGAGGCTCCCACGCCTCGCGGGCGCCTATTGTGCGCGACAATCCGTTCGCGTGCAATATGGCCGTTCAGGTCGGGGGCTGCGCCCTTCCCTATCCCCGCGCTACGTCGACTTTTCCCTTACGCTGTCGCGGCGGGCAGCGACACTCCAACGTCGGTGCCTGTTGGGCGAATCCAGCCACGGTAGTGCCATGGGGTCAGACCCGCAGGGTCTGACCCCATCAGTTGTGGTCCTCGGGCAGGGGAGGGAGGGGAAGAACTCGATGCCCTCCTCGGCCAGGGCCTGGGCCTCCTCGTGGGTGGCCTCGCCGTAGATGCCGCGCGCGGGGGCCTCGTCGTAGTGGATCTTGCGGGCTTCCTCGGGGAAGCGGGGGCCCACGTACTCCGACTTGGCCTCGACCTCGGTGCGCATCTTGCGCATGGCGGCGGCGAGCTCGCCGTGGGCGGCGAGGCGGTGCGTGTCGGACTGCGCCTGGGCCGCCTGCTGCGCCGCGGAGGCGGGCTCGGCGGACTTCGCCGCCCGCTTGCGCTTGACGGTGCGCTTGGCGATGGCGGGCGCCATCAGCGCCTTCTCGACCCTGGTGTTGCCGCACTTCGGGCAGCTGATCTCGCGGCGCTTCGCCTGGCCGTCGTAGGCGACGCTGTCGGCGAACCAGGCCTCGAACTCGTGGCGCTTCTCGCATTTGAGCCGGTAGCGGATCATGAGGCTTCCTTGCTCAATGCGGCCGTGCTCAATGCCTTGTTCAATGCTTGGGCGCCGCCGATCTGGAACGGCCGGTCGTGCTGCAGCGAGGGGATGCGCAGGCGCGCCTCGCCCACCCTGGCCGGGTCGATGTCGGCGACGATCACGCCGGGCTCGGCGCCGCCATCGGCGAGGACCTCGCCCCAGGGCGCCACGACGAGGCTGTGGCCGTAGGTCTCCCGGCCGCACGCGTGCTTGCCGGCCTGGGCGGCGGCGAGAACGAAGCAGCCGTTCTCGATGGCGCGGGCGCGCAGGAGGACATGCCAGTGCGCCTCGCCGGTCTGCCGGGTGAAGGCCGACGGAATGGCGAGGAAATCGGCCCCCGCCTTGGCGAGCGCGCGGTAGAGATGCGGAAAGCGCAGATCGTAGCAGACCGTGAGCGCGAGCGTGCCCCAGGGCAGCTCGGCGAGCGCCCCGGCGTTGCCGGCCTGGTAGTTGCGGGACTCGCGGTAGCTCTCGCCGCCGGGCAGCTCCACGTCGAACATGTGAATCTTGTCGAAGCGGCCCGCAATCTCCCCGGTGGGGGCGAACAAGAGCGAGCGGTTGGCGATCTTGCCGTTGGGCGCGAGCACGGCCATGGAGCCCACATGCAACCAAAGCCCCAGCTCGTGCGCCAGCGCGGCGAAGAAGGCGACGACCGGATTGCCCTCCTCGGGGCGGATGGCGGCGAACAGGCGCTGACGCTCCAGCTCCATAATGGTGGTGATCTCCGGAGTCTGGACGTAGCTCGCCCCGCGCGCCGCCGCCTCGCGGATGAGCGCCCCGGCGTCGGTCAAATTCTTCTCCACGTCGCGCCCCGTGCACATCTGCACCAGGCCGACCCGGAACGTGCCTTTGGTCTCTGCCGTCATTGCACCGGCCTTCCCACCTGTATCCGCCTGCCAGTGTAATGGTTTTCTCGCGCAGCGCATAGGACGCCGCCCGGATCGCAGAGTCGCAACCGGAAGGGGGCTCGGGCGTAAGTGGAAGACCGCGCCCGGCCGCAACCCGTCACGGAGCGGCGGCCAGCGCCTCGTTGGTCACCAAGCCCAGGGTGAGGACATCGACGCGGGCAGCGCCGGCGCGTTTCAAGGCGCGAGCGCAGGCGTCGGCCGTGGCACCTGTCGTGAGGACATCGTCGACCAGCAGGACATTGCGCCCACGGAGCCGCGCGCGGCGCCGATCGGTGACCCGGAACGCGCCCGCGACATTGCGCCGGCGCTGCTCGCGCGTCATGCCGACCTGGCTACGCGTTCGGCGGATGCGCGCCAACAGCAGGGGATCCATCGCAACACTGGTCTGCCGCGCCAGCTCGCCCGCCAATACCGCCGCCTGGTTGAAGTAGCGCAGGATCAGGCGCAGCCGGCTCAACGGCACCGGCACGATCACGTCGATGCCGGGTATGAGCTCTCGCCCGGCCTCGGCGAGCCAGCGGCCGAGCAGCGTGCGTCCATCGTGGCGGTCGGCATACTTGAGCTGGTGCACCAGCGTGCGCATGGCCCCGCTGTAGTGCGCGACGGCCCGCGCCCGGTCCCACGCCGGCGGATGGGCGACCGCAGCGGCGCTCAGCATTCGCTCGCCGGTCGAGAACGGCAGCGGGATGCCCAGGACGTCGCACAACGGCGGCTTGATGAAGTCGACCTCGCGCCAGCATCCGCCGCACAAGAGGTGGTGCGCGCTCACGCGGGCGCGGCACACGAGGCAGCAGGGCGGCACGATCACATCGGCGCACGCGCCGAGCAGGCGGCCGAGCGCCGCGGCCACGCCTGGCGTCGCTGTGCGACCGGTCCGCGATCGCGGCTCGGGCGACTGCGGTGTGCGCATGGGCCCCCCCGTCCGGAACCATGTCCGGAACTATGTCCGGCACCATATCATGATAGGCATGATACCCGAGCCGAGGAGCAAGCGCGACCCGTGCCGGAGCCAGTGCAAATCTTCGACCGGCGCCTGCTGGTGGCGCGGCGCGACCGGGTGGCGGACACGGCCGGCACCCATGAGTTCCTGCTCGCCCGCGTCGCGGACGACCTCGTGGAGCGGCTCGGCGCCATCAACCGCACGTTCCCGATAGCAGCCTCGGTCGGCGCCTATCACGGGCTCCTCGGGCGCCGGCTGCGGCGCCTGCCCGGCATCGAGACGGTGACCGACGTGGAGCCGGCGGCCCGGTTGCTCGCGCAATGCGAGGGCCCGCGCCTCGCGGCCGACGAGGAGGCCCTGCCGTTCGCCTCCCAGTCGCTCGACCTCATCGTCTCCGGGCTCTCCCTGCAGCACGTGAACGACCTGCCCGGCGCCCTCATCCAGATGCGCCGTGCGCTGAAGCCCGACGGCCTGATGCTCGCCGCCCTCCTCGGCGGCAGCACGCTGACCGAGCTGCGCACCGCCTTCCTCGTCGCCGAGGCGGAGACGCTGGGCGGCGCCAGCCCGCGCGTTGCCCCGTTCGCCGATGTGCGCGACCTGGGCGGTCTGCTGCAGCGGGCCCAGTTCGCGTTGCCGGTGGTCGATTCCGACACCGTGACCGTCACCTACGCCTCGCCGCTGGCGCTCATGCACGACTTGCGCGCAATGGCCGCCACCAACGTGCTCATCGACCCGCCGCAAGGTGCCCCTGCGCCGTGCCACGCTGGCGCGCGCCGTCGAGGTCTATCACGGAGCGCTTCGCCCTTCCCGACGGCCGCGTGCCCGCCACCTTCGAGATCATCACCCTGACCGGCTGGGCGCCGCACGAGAGCCAGCCCAAGCCTCTGCGCCCCGGCTCGGCCCAGGCCCGCCTCGCCGATGCGCTGGGAACGGAGGAGCTGCCGGCGGAGAAGGGGTCAGCGGAGAAGGGGTCAGACCCCTCGCGCAGCCCGGGTGTCTAATTCGGCAGCTTCGGAGGCGAGGGGTCTGACCCCTGCTCGTCCCCGGCGCCGCTGGCGGGGCACTGGCGGTAGGTGCGCCGTACGAACCCAGATCACGACAGGCATGGCTACTCCCCCGACAACCGCACCGTGCCCAGGCGCAGCGCGTTGGCGATCACGCTCACCGAGGAGAGGCTCATGGCCGCCGCGGCGAGCATCGGCGACAGCAGGAGGCCGAACACCGGGTACAGCACGCCGGCGGCAACGGGCACGCCCAGCGCGTTGTAGACGAAGGCGAAGAACAGGTTCTGGCGGATGTTGCGCATGGTCGCCGCGGAGAGGCGCCGCGCACGGGCGATGCCGTTGAGGTCGCCCTTCACCAGGGTGACGCCGGCGCTCTCCATGGCCACATCGGTGCCCGTGCCCATGGCGACGCCGACATCGGCCGCCGCCAGCGCCGGCGCATCGTTGACGCCGTCGCCGGCCATGGCCACGACGCGCCCCTCGCGGCGCAGCCGCTCGCACGATGCGGCTCTTGTCGTCGGGCAGCACCTCGGCCTCGACCTCGGCGATGCCGAGCTTCGCGGCCACGGCCCGCGCTGTAGTGTCGTTGTCGCCGGTGAGCATCACCACGACGGATGCCGTCGGCCTTCAGCGCGGCCAGCGCGCTTGGCGTGGTGGCCTTGATGGGATCGGCGATGGCGATGCCCCGGCGGCCTTGCCGTCGATGGCGACGAGGACGACGGTGGCGCCGTCCTGGCGGAGCCGGTCGGCGTCGGCTCGGCCAGCCCACCCGCGTCGATGCCGGCTTCCTCGAGGATGCGCCGGTTGCCGATCACGAGGCGCCGGCCCTCCACCTCGCCGGTGACGCCCTTGCCGGCGGGAGCGTCGAAGTCCTTCGCCTCCGCCAGTGTGAGGCCGCGCTCGTGCGCCGCCGCGACGATCGCCGCCGCGAGCGGATGCTGGCTGCCGCGCTCCAGGCTCGCCGCCAGCCGGACGAGCTCCGGCTCCGGCTGCCCTTGGGCCGGGCGCACGGCCACCACCCTGGGCTTGCCCTCGGTCAGCGTGCCGGTCTTGTCGACGACGATGGTGTCGACCTTCTCGAACCGTTCCAGGGCTTCGGCGCTCTTGATGAGCACGCCGCTGCGGGCGCCGCGGCCGACGCCCACCATGATCGACATGGGCGTGGCGAGACCCAGCGCGCACGGGACAGGCGATGATGAGCACCGAGACGGCGGCGATCAGCGCAAAAGTGAAGCGCGGCTCCGGCCCCCAGATCGACCACGCCAGGAAGGCCAGCGCGGCGACGGCGATCACCAGGGGTACGAACCAGCCCGAGACCTGGTCGGCGAGCCGCTGGATGGGCGCGCGGCTCCTCTGCGCCTCGGCCACCATCTGCACGATGCGGGCGAGCATGGTCTCGCGGCCCACCTTGTCGGCGCGCATGACAAAGCTGCCGGACTGGTTGAGCGTGCCGCCGATCAGCTTCGCGCCGGCCTCCTTGGTGACGGGCATGGACTCGCCGGTCACCATCGATTCGTCGACCGAGCTGCGCCCTTCGAGGAGCTCGCCGTCCACCGGCACGCTGTCGCCCGGCCGCACGCGCAGGCGGTCGCCGACCTCGACGGCCTCGAGGTCCACCTCCTCGTCGCCACCGTCGGGGCGGAGGCGCCGCGCGCGCTTGGGCGCCAGATCGAGGAGCGCGCGGATGGCGCCGCTGGTCCGCTCGCGCGCCTTCAATTCGAGCACCTGGCCCAGCAGCACCAGCACCGTGATGACGGCCGCCGCCTCGAAATAGACCGGCACGGCGCCGTGCAGGGTGCGCAAGGCGGGCGGGAACAGCCCGGGGAGCAGGGTGGCGACGATGCTGTAGGCCCACGCCACGCCCGTGCCCATGGCGATCAGCGTGAACATGTTGAGGTTGCCGGTCCTGACCGAGGCCCAGCCGCGCTCGAAGAACGGCCAGCCCGCCCACAGCACCACGGGCGTCGCCAGGACGAGCTGGATCCAGTTGGAGGTCTGCGGGCGCACCAGCGCGTGCAGATCGACGAGGTGGCCGCCCATCTCCAGGGCGAGCACCGGCAGGGTCAGGACGACGCCGATCCAGAGCCGGCGCGTCATGTCGGCGAGCTCGGGGTTGGGCCCGGTCTCGGCCGTGACCAGCTCCGGCTCCAGCGCCATGCCGCAGATCGGGCAGGCGCCGGGGCCGACCCGACGGATCTCGGGGTGCATGGGGCAGGTGTAGATGGTCCCCTCGGGCACCGGCTCCGCCCGGGCCTGTTGCGGCGAGAGGTACTTCTCGGGGTCGGCGAGGAACTTCTCGCGGCATCGGGCACAGCAGAAGTAGTAGGGCCGGCCCGCGTGCATGGCGGTGTGCCTGGCGGTGTGCGGATCGACGCTCATGCCGCACACCGGGTCCTTGACGCCCTCCGCCGGGGCGTGCCCGCCGTGGCGGCCGTGATGCTGGTGCGCGCCGGCCTCGCTCATGCTCCGTCTCCGTAGGGTGCAATAAGGCGCTAGCCGCATTGCACCGAGCCGACCTCGTCAACGATGACGGCGCTCATTGGTGGAGAGGGCGGCATCGGTGCAATGCGGCTAGCGCCTTATTGCACCCTACGTTTCCCGCGGAGTGACGCTATACTCCGCCGGCCCGCAAGAACCAACAACGTGGCACGTCTCCAGGGGAGGAGAACAACATGCATCATGCCAGGAATACTGCCGCCGTCCTGTTCATCGGCCTGATCGTCGGACTGGTCGCCGGCCTTGCTCTGGCCGAGCCCGCGGCCGCCCAGAAGTCGGGCGGAATCCTCCGCTCCTACAACAGCTCGAACCCTCCGAGCGCCTCGATCCTCGAGGAGGCGACCATCTCCGCGGCGATGTCCTTCTCGGGCGTCTTCAACAACCTCCTCATCTTCGACCAGTCCAAGCCGCGCAACGGTCTCGACACCATCGTTCCGGAGCTGGCCGAGAGCTGGACGTGGGATGCTTCGCTCACCCGGCTGACCTTCAAGCTGCGCAGCGGCGTCAAGTGGCACGACGGCAAGCCGTTCACGGCCAAGGACGTGCAGTGCACCTGGGACAAGCTGAAGGGCAAGCACGCCGACGAGTTCCGCAGCAATCCCCGCGGGGTATGGTGGACCAACCTGAACGAGGTGACCACCAACGGCGACCTGGAGGCGACGTTCGTGCTCGCCCGCCCGCAGGCCTCCTTCCCGGCCCTCCTCGCCTCCAGCCTCTCGCCGGTCTATCCGTGCCACGTGCCCGGCCAAGGACATGCGCAGCAGGCCGATCGGCACCGGCCCCTTCAAGCTCGTCTCGTTCGAATCGAACAGGTCCATCAAGCTCGCCAAGAATGCCGACTACTGGAAGCCGGGGCGCCCGTATCTCGACGGCGTCGAGATCAGCATCATCGGCAACCGCTCCACCCGCGTGCTCGCGTTCGTCGCCAACGAGTTCGACCTGACGTTCGTTGCCGACATCACCGTGCCCCTGATCGGCGAAGTCCATGTCGCGCGCGCCCAAGGCGATCTGCCAGCTGGTGCCGACCGGGGTCAGCACCAACCTGATCGTGAACCGCAACAAGCCCCCGTTCAACGACGCGAAGCTGCGCAAGGCCATGGCGCTGGCCCTCGACCGGCAAGTCCATGATCGACATCCTGAGCGGCGGCAAGTCGACCATCTCCGGCGCCATGATGGCGCTGCCGGAGGGCGGGTGGGGGATGCCCAAGGAGATGGTGCTGGCGTTGCCGGGCTACGGCGGCGACCAGGCGGCGCGCCAGGCCGAGGCGCGCCGCATCATGGAGAGCCTGGGCTACGGCCCCAGCAAGCGGCTGAAGGTGAAGGTCTCGACGCGCGACTTCCAGAACTTCAAGGACCCCGCGGTGCTGCTCGTCGACCAGCTCAACCGGATCTACTTCGACGCCGAGCTGCGAGATCATCGAGTCCGCCGTCTGGTACGGCCGCATCACGCGGCAGGACTATGCGGTCGCCCTCAACCTTACGGGCTCCGGCGTCGACGACCCCAACGTCACCCTGGTCGAGGGCTATGCCTGCAAGTCGGACCGCAACTACACCAAGTACTGCAACCCCGAGGTCGAGAAGCTGCTCGCGGAGCAGTCGCAGGAAGCCGACATCGCCAAGCGCAAGGAGATCGTCTGGCGGATCGAGCGGGTGCTGGCCGAGGACGTGGCGCGCCCCATCATCTACCACGGCTTCGCCGCGACCTGCTGGCATCCTCGCCTCAAGGGCCTCGTGCTGCACGAGAACTCCATCTACAACAACTGGCGGTTCGAGAGCGTCTGGCTCGACAAGTAGGATTCGGGGGAGCAGGCTGCCGGCGCCATGCTCGACCTGCTTGCAGGGCATCCGGGTCGTCAGCTTCAACCATTTCCTGCTCGGGCCGATGGGCATGCAGGCGCTGGGCGACCTCGGCGCCGACGTGATCGCGGTCGAGGCCACCGAGGGAGCCTGGCAGCGGCACTGGAGCAGCGGCGACATCTGGCACGACGGGCAGAGCGCGCTCCACCTGTGCGCCAACCGCAACAAGCGCAGCGTCGCCATCGACCTGAAATCGCCGCGGGGCCGCGAGCTGGCCCTGCGGCTGGTCGATACCGCCGATGTGGTGGCGGAGAACTTCCGCCCCGGCGTGATGGAGAAGCTTGGTCTCGGCTGGGAGGCGTCTGAGCGCGCGCCGGCCGGGGCTCATCTACGCCGCGGCCTCGGGCTACGGGCCCGATGGCCCCTACGCCGAGAGGCCGGGCCAGGACCTGCTGGCGCAGGCCCTGTTCGGCCTGGCGGCCATCACCGGGCAGGCTGCCGACCGGCCCGCGTGCCGGCCGGCGTCTCGGTGGTCGACCACCACGGTGCCGCGCTGTTCGCCATGGGCATCCTGGCCGCAATCGTGCGGCGGCAGCGCACCGGGCAGGGCTGCCGCGTCGACGCCAGCCTGATGCAGGCGGCGCTCGACCTGCAGATGGAATCGCTCGTGGCCTGGGCCAACGCGCCGGCGCGCCCGCCCGTCACGCAGGCCTGGCGCCACGTCGCCGGCTGGTACTACGCGGCTCCCTACGGGGTCTACGCCACCAGCGACGGCCACCTGGCGCTGTCGCTGTCGCCCTTGAAGGTGGTGGGCGAGGCGCTGGGCGAGCCCAGGCTCGCGGAGTTCAGCGACAAGGACAGCTGGCGCCGACAGGACGAGATCACCTCCCTGATCGCCGACCGCCTGAGAGACGGCCACGACAGCCGAATGGCGCGCCCGCATGGAGCCCCTGAAGATCTGGCATGCGCCGGTGCAGGGCTACGCCGAGATCGCCGAGGACCCGCAGGTGCGGCACATGAAATCGCTGGTGCGCGTGCCGGGCAGCGGCGACGCCGGCGCGCCGCTCACCTTGGTCAATCATCCCGTGCTCTACGACGGCGAGGCCGCTGAGGTGCGCCTGCCCCCGCAGCCGCTGGGCGCCCAGACCGAGGAGGTGCTGAAGGAGATCGGCCTCTCCGACGCCGAGATCGCGGCCCTGGCCGAGGCCGGCGTCATCAGGCTGGGCAAGGGATAGAGCTCGCGTGGCGGCTTCGACAAGCAAGCCGCTGTCATGCCGGGACTTGTTCCCGGCATCCATCCATCACGCGAGCGCCGGAGCAAGCGGACAAGTGGATTCCGGCGACAAGCGCCGGAATGACAGGGTACGATCTGTCGGACCCGCAACGCGCTGACGCTACGCACGCAGCCGGCGGACCGAAGGAGGAGGAGGCCCATCATGCAGTGAATTCTACGTGAGGCCCGGCGACAGCGTCTCGTTCGCCAAGACGGTCGGCGAGTCCAACGTCTACATGTTCGCCGGCATCACCGGCGATTTCGCGCCCAACCACGTCAACGAGCAGTACATGGCCCGCTCCAGGTACGGCAGGCGCATTGCCCACGGCGCGCTCCTGATCGGCTACGCCTCCACCTGCTCCACGCTGATGATCGAGAAGTGCAACGGCCTCGCCGGCGACGAGACGGCGGTGTCGCTCGGCTACGACAGGGTGCGTTTTCTGGGCCCCGTCTACATCGGCGACACCGTCACCCTCACCTACACCATCACCGAGGTCGATCCCGTGAAGCGGCGCTCGCGCAGCGAGATCAAGGTCGTGAACCAAAGCGGCGAGCTGGTCGGCGTGGCCCAGCACATCCTGGCGTGGGTCAAGGACAAGGCCTGAAGGCGCATCCTGGATCTACCGCTACCTCACGGCGTGCTGGCCCGACGCCCTGCACCGCCGCTTTGCGTGACGGCGGCGCTCTCATCCCGGAGGCTGCCGAACTGTCCGGTTCGTCATCCCGGAAGCTGAGGCCCGGCGTCGAGCCGGGCGAAGCTGTCCGGGACCGGATGGACGCGGCCGTCAGCGGTCTGCTATCAAGATCGACAAGGCCGCGTGGGCGCCAACCGCGACGGTCGCCGCCCGAGAAAATCGGTCGCGCAGGGGAGGAGCAAAATGGACGACCGCGGTCCCATCGACGTGCCGTTCCTCGTGTTCGTCATCATCGTGTCCATCGCCGCCGTGGCGCTGAGCGTGGCGATCTTCCCCACTCCCCCCGCCTGATTCAGGTTTCAGGTGCCAGGTTTCAGGGAGTGCGTCTTCAGGGGCTCGAAGTGCCGACCCCTGAATCCTGAAACCTACCTCTGGATCACGCATTTGCGATCCCGCCTCGACGGGGACGGCGCTTGCCTGCCATCTATGTAAATGTTATAAACATTAACACTGGATCGGACCGGGAGAGAAACCGTGATGTTTGAGGTCATTGCCCGCATAGACGACTTCGGCAAGCTGGCCTGGATCGGCCTGATGGTGCTGGGCTTCGTTGTGTACTGGCCCCTCGGTCTCGCGATCCTGGCCTTCATCATATGGAGTGGACGGATGGGATGTGGATGGCACCGCGGTGACGTCGAGCAGTGGCGCTCACGCGCCGTCGAGCGCGTGAACCGCGCGGCTGAGCACTGGGAGCGCAAGCGCGCCCGCTGGGAGCGAGCGCAGGCGGCACTGGGGCGGCCCCCATGGCGGCGGCGGCCTCAATGAGACCGGCAACCGCGCCTTCGACGAGTACCGCACGGAGGCGCTGCGCAAGCTGGAGGAGGAGGCGGGCGAGTTCCGCGCCTTCCTGGAGCGGCTGCGCATGGCCCGCGACCGCGCCGAGTTCGACGAGTACATGCAGGAGCGGCGCAATCGGCCCTCCGGAGCGTCCGACCCCGCCGGCCCAGCCGAGGCCCCGCAGGCCTAAGCAGGTTTCAGGTCAGGGGTCAGGTTTCGGGAACCCTCAGTCGCTGATCCCTGACCCCTGGACCTCGTGCACCTAACGGAAGATTCCCCCGCTGTCGCGGGCATGAACGTTCGTGGGGATGATCCGTTGGGCCCATCACACCGTTAGATGCATCACGCTAGGACCCGAACCTGGAGTGGTGCACATGACCATCCTGCTGCTGATGCTCGCCGTCCTCACGGCGCCGATGCTGATCGCCTGGGTGTTGCGCGGCCTCGGCCGGCGGGTCCGCCTCGACACCGCGGGCGTCATTGGCCTCGTCCTCTTGTTCCTGCTCGCCGCCAGCGGTCATTTCCTCGCCACGCACGCAATGGCCTCGATGCTGCCGCCGTTCGTGCCGGCGCGCGAGTTGGTGGTCTATCTGACGGGCGTGATCGAGATCATGCTGGCGATCGGCATCGCACTGCCTGCCACGCGCCGCCTGGCGGGGCTCGCAGCCATTGCCACCTTGGTCCTGTTCTTCCCTGCCAACGTCTACGCGGCATTCGCCCGGGTGGACATCGCCGGCCACGGCTGGGGACCCGCCTATCTGCTGATCCGTGCGCCGCTGCAGGCTTTCCTGATCGGCTGGACCTGGTGGTTCACGGTACGCGCCGCCGCTCCGGCTGGTGCAAGGGACGCGCCGCACACGGCGTCCTTGGGGCAGGGACCGACCGGCAGACAGGCCCGGCGCACTCGCGCCTGACCCGCGCCAGCCGCCGATCACTCTTGACGACATCGCCCTTGTAGGGCTCCCCGCGCCCGCCGTAGGGTTGTCGCGTCATTCCGGCGCGAGACCGGTGGTGAACGGGAGGCCCCGATGAAGTTCCTGTGGTTCCATCTGATGCCCTACAAGGAGCTGCCGGACGACTTCAAGGACAAGCACCGCTCGGTCTGGGTCGACATCCACTCCTCGCTGTTCGACCCCAGGCGCGCGCATCACATGTACAACGAGTTCCTCGACGAGCTCGAGTACGCCGCCGACTGCGGGTTCGACGCCATCTGCTGCAACGAGCACCATTCCAACGGCTACGGCCTGATGCCGTCGCCGAACCTGATCGCCACGGCGCTGGCGCGCCGCACGGTCGACACGGCGATCTGCGTGCTCGGCAACAGCCTTGCCCTCTACAATCCGCCGACGCGGGTGGCGGAGGAGTTCGCCATGATCGACTGCATCTCGGGCGGCCGGCTGATCGCCGGCTTCCCGGTCGGCACGCCGATGGATACCACCTACGCCTACGGCACCAACCCGAGCCAGCTGCGCGACCGCTACCTCGAGGCGCATGACCTCGTGTTGCGCGCCTGGACCGAGAAGGACACCTTCGCCTTCAACGGCCGCTTCAACCAGCAGCGCTACGTGAACATCTGGCCGCGGCCGATCCAGCAGCCGCATCCGCCGATCTGGATCCCCGGCGCCGGCTCGGTCGAGACCTGGCGCTGGGCGGCCGAGATGGACTACGTGTTCTGCTACCTCTCCTACTACGGCTACAAGATGGCCCAGACCGTCATGAAGGGCTTCTGGGAGGAGATGTCCCGGCTCGGCAAGGACCGCAACCCCTATCGCGCCGGCTTCGCCCAGGTGGTCGGCGTGGCGGAGAGCCGCCAGCAGGCCTTCGACCTCTACAGCGAGGCGGCGGAGTATTTCTACGGCCGCTGCCTGCACGTCGACCCGCGCTTCGCCGCCCCGCCCGGCTACGTCACCGAGGCGACCCAGCGCGCCGGCATCGAGAGCCAGGTCAAGATGGCGGCCGAGGGCAAGGCGCAGATCGGCGCCGGGGAGAACGTCGAGCCTCAGCTCGCTCGCGCGCGACATGAAGGGCATCGTGGAGAACGGCTACGTCGTGATCGGCTCGCCCGACGAGGTGGTGGAGCAGATCAGAGAGCTGGCGACCACGCTCAACGTCGGCCAGCTGATGCTGATGATGCAGTTCGGCAACCTGCCGACCGACACCGTCAAGTACAACACGCGGCTGTTCGCCGAGAAGGTGATCCCCAAGTTGAAGCCCCTGTTCTCCGAGTGGGAGAACCGCTGGTGGCCGAAGCCGCTCGAGCAGCGCCAGCGCGCCCCCCTCCACGCCTTCGTGCCGCCCGCCGCAGCGGCGGCGGCCGAGTAGGCCAGGCTGGCGCCATGCGCAACACGTCGATTCCGATGTCACCCCGGCACTTGTTGCCGGGGTCCAGCGCAAGGCAAGCGCCGGAGCACGTGGCTGGCTGGATGCCGGGAACAAGTCCCGGCATGACAGCGATTTGCTTCGTCGTCCTCGCAACCCCGGAGCTCACTGGCGTGAACGAGCCAGAGACGCTCGACCGTCGATATCAACGGCTTTGCCACGCGCGTGTGGCGCAAGGGGAGCGGCCCGCGCCTCGGGTTCCTCGCCGGTTTCGGCGGGCTGCCGAAATGGGTGCCGTTTCTCGACCGGCTCGCCGAGACGCGCACGGTGATCGTGCCTTCGCTGCCGGGCTTCCCCGGCGGCGACCGCGGCCATACCGTGCTCGACACCCATCTCGACTGGGTGCTGGCGGTGCGCGAGTTGATCGACAAGGCGGGCCTCGCCGGCGCCGACCTTACTGGCAGCTCGGTGGGCGCCTCGTTCGCCGCCGAGGTGGCGGCGATCTGGCCGGAGAAGGTGAAGCGGCTCGCCCTGATCGCCCCGTTCGGCCTCTACGACGCGAACGACCCGGCCACCGACCCGTGGGCGCAAAAGCCCGACGAGCAGGCCGCGCTCATGACGGCCAATCCCGAGCTCTACAAGACGCTGAAGGAGGTGCCTGCCGGCGCCAACTCCATCGAGTGGCCGATCGAGCAGACGCGCGCGGCCGAGGCCGCGGCGCGCGTCTTCTGGCCCCTGGGCAATACCAGGCTCGTACGGCGCCTCCCCTACATCGCCGCGCCGACGCTGATCCTGTGGGGCGGCGAGGACCGCGTGCTGCCGCGGAGCTACGCCGGCGTCATCGCCGAGGCGATCGGCGCCAGGACTGAGGTCAGGATCATCGAGGGCGCGGGGCACCTGGCGGAGCTGGAGAAGCCCGACGAGGTCGCCGCGGCGATCCTCCGGTTCGTGGGGTGAAGGGTGGGGTGGCCGGCCGTTCGACGCCATACCGGCGGGGCTACAGTCGCCGCGACATTGGACAGATCGCCGTCACATTTAAGCGATTGCGGGAGAGGATTTCTATGACGCGCGTGTTGGCAGCGCTGGCGGTTCTGCTCGCCGGCATCGGGAGCGTCGGTGCCCAGAGCGTCTCGGGCGTGTCGGTCGAAGGGGTGAATGCGGCGCTGCTGATGCCCGCCGGCGGCAAGGCGCGGGGCGCGATCATCCTGCTGGCGGGCGGCGATGGACAGATCGGCGTCGGCGCCGACGGCAGCATCGCCAAGCAGGGCAACCAGCTGGTGCGTACGCGCCGGGCCTATGCGTCGCGTGGCTTTGCGGTGCTGGTGCCGGAGGGCCATGTCGACGTCGTCGCTGCCGTGAAATTCATGGGCAGGTACGGGCCGGTGACGCTGGTCGGCACCAGTCGCGGCACCCAGCGCGCCGCACGCGCCATCGCCGCGGGTGCGCGCCCGGCACGGCTGGTGCTCACGGCGGGGTTCCTGTCGGATGCCTCGGGCAGCAGCGACAATGTGATGGCGATCCTGGGCACGCCGGCTGCCCTGCCGCCGACGCTCGTCGTGCATCACAAGCGGGACGAATGCAGGCTCACCCGGCCGGAAGGCGTCGCTCCGTTCGTAGCGTGGGCGAAGGGCAAAGCACGCGTGATGTGGCTCGACGGCGGCCGCTCCAGCGGCAACCCGTGCCAGGCCCAGTCGCACCACGGCTTCGCCGGAATCGATGGAGCGGTCGTTGCGGCGGTGGTGAGCTTCGCTGCAAGGTGAAGTAGGTGCCGGCTCGCACGAGCGCACGTCGGCGCCTTCAGGACACGGGCAGCAGGGCCGGCCTCGGCTCCGGTCCGGGGTCGCTGCGCGCGAGCTGGTACTCGACGCCCGCGCCCAGCGGAAGGGCCACATTGCGGCGAAACCGCATGCCGAGGCGCCGGATGACGGCCTGCGAGGCTGCGTTGGGTCCGTCGGTGCTCGCCACCACGACCTCGAGCCCGGCCCGAAACGCCTCAATTATCGCAGTCCAGGCCATCCGGGTCGCGAGCCCACGTCCCCACCAGGACGGATGCAGCAGGTAGAGCAGCTCGGCGGACTTCGCGGCAATGTCCGGCCGCAGCTGGACGCCTCCGCTGCAGGGCGCGTCAGGGCCGTGGAGAATCCACAGGCCCAGGCCGGTCCGGGCGGCATCGGCAACCGCGCCGGCGACACCCTCCCGGATCATCTCACGCCCGGGCGCCGCCCCATCGAAGAGGTAGCGATAGACCAGCGGCTCTGAGGCCAGCGCATGCAACCCGTCGACGTCATCGAGGCGCGCCGGACGCAGGCCCCAGCTGTTCCGATTTGGCTCTCGGATCGACCGACTTATTGCGTTGCGTGTCCATCACGATCCGGGCCGCAAAGCGGGCTATTTTTGCCACCTCGGCCGGATGGTCCAAGGTACCGGACAGTGGCGCGCAGGCCCCAGAATTGCTTCCTACGCAGCGGGAGGGCCATTCCGCGGGCGACCCCCAATCCTACGCAAACCCGCACCGGATTGCAGGAGCATCACAGCAGCTTCTTGATTTCCGCCCGCAACGCCGGCCCCAGGTCCGCGCGCGCCAGCGCATAGGCAACGTTGGCGGCGAGGAAGCCGAGCTTGGTGCCGCAGTCGTAGATCGTGCCGTCGAAGCGGAAGGAATAGAACGGCCGCCTCTCCGCGAGGCGGATCATGGCGTCGGTGATCTGGATCTCGCCGCCGGCGCCGCGCTCGCCCTTCTCCAGGAGCTCGAAGACCTCGGGCTCCAGGATGTAGCGCCCGGTGATGTGCAGGTTGGACGGCGCCGTACCCGCCTTCGGCTTCTCCACCATGGCAGTGATGCGCGAAGTCTTCGCCTTTGCGTCCTGGACGCCGACAATGCCGTACAGGTGGGTCTGATCGTCCGGCACCGGCGCGACGGCGATATAGTTGCCGGGTGCCGCAGCATGCGCCTCGATCATCTCGGCGAGGCAGGGCTGCGGCGCAAAGTGCAGCATGTCGGGCAGCAGGAGCGCGAACGGCTCGTTGCCGACGATCTCGCGCGCGCACCACACCGCGTGGCCGAGGCCGTGCGGCGCCTGCTGGCGCGTGAAGCTGGTCTGGCCGGGCTTCGGCAGGTCGCGCATCAGCGCCTCGAGCTCGGCGGTCTTGCCGCGCTCGGCCAGCGTGCGCTCCAGCTCGAACTGGCTGTCGAAATGATCCTCGATGGCGCCCTTGTTGCGGCCGGTGACGAAGATGAAATGCTCGATGCCCCCGGCGCGCGCCTCGTCCACCACGTGCTGGATCGCCGGGCGGTCCACCACGGTCAGCATCTCCTTCGGGATCGCCTTGGTGGCGGGCAGAAAGCGGGTGCCGAGCCCCGCCACGGGAAACACGGCCTTGCGAATGCGAGTTTCGGCATCTGCGCAGCGCTCCTTCCTCAGTTCATCGGCAGACTATGGTTCGGCCTGCCAATCACTATGCCAGCCCCAGAATTCGCCGGCGCCATCTGCGTCCAGAATGGCCGAGGCACGAGGCGTCAACGGGGCGAACCGCATATTGCACGCGATCCGCAATCCGTGGCGCCTGCGCAGCCGATGGCACGTCTGCTGTCGACTGCCTGGCGGCTTTGGCAGCCTTCGCTGGCCTCGCGCGCCCCTGTCGCGCCAGCGCCGTGGGCCAGGGCCTCGACGGCTTCCGCCAGTTCGTCGAGGCGCTGTGGCCGGAGGCGCGAGGCCAAGGGCGTGTCGCGCGCCAGCTTCGATGCCGCCTTCAAGGGGGTGGCCCCCGACCTGTCGCTCCCCGACCTCGTGCTGCCCGGCAAGACCCAGCAGCGATGTCAAGGGCCAGGCCGAGTTCACCCGAACGCCCGCGGAGTACCTCGAACACCGGCCAGCTCGCCCGGCTCGCCGGTGCAGGGCAAGGCGCTCCTCGTGAAGCATCGCGAGGCGCTCGAGAAGATCGAGCGCGAGATCGGCGTGCCGCGCCAGGTCGTGCTCGCCATCTGGGGGCGCGAGACCGCCTTCACCGCGCACCGCTCTTCGCACTATGCCATTCGGGCGCTCGCCACCCAGGCCTGGATCGGCCGCCGCAAGGAGATGTTCCGCAACGAGCTCCTGCTATGCCTTGAAGATGCTGCAGGACGGCATCCTCACGCGCGAGAACATGACCTCGTCGTGGGCCGGCGCCATGGGGCTCACGCAGTTCATGCCGTCGGAGTACTACACGCTGGCCTACGACCTCGACGGCGACGGCCGCAAGGACATCTGGGGCTCGGTGCCGGACGCGCTCGCCTCCGCCGCCAACCAGCTCAGGGGCCAGGGCTGGGTGGCGGGGCCAGTCCTGGGGCTACGAGGTGCGGCTGCCGGCCGGACCACCTGCCTCCTCGAGGGGCCGCCCCACGCGCGCAAGCTCAGCGACTGGGTGAAGCTCGGCGTGGTGCGCGCGCGCAACCGGCCGTTTCCCGCCGAGGCGCTCGACCAGGAGGCCTTCATCCTGACCCCCGGCGGCGCGCACGGCCCGGCGTTCCTGGCGCTCGAGAATTTCATGGTCATCAAGCGCTACAACATGTCGGACCTCTACGCCCTGTTCGTCGGCAACCTGGCCGACCGCATCGGCGGCGGCGGCGACTTCCATGCGCCCTGGGGCGCCGTGCGCCAGCTCTCCGCCCGCGGCATCGAGGAGATCCAGCGGCGCCTCGGGGAGCGCGGCTACGCTGTCAGCAAGATCGACGGCAAGGCGGGCATGAACACGCGGGCGCTGATCGGGGCCTATCAGAAGCAGAGCGGCCTCGAGGTCGACTGCTGGCCCACCGAGGCTCTGCTCGCCGGCCTGCGTGGCAATACGGCGGGCAAGCGGGAGGCCCGCCCTCCAACCGGCAAGGCCAAGAGCGTATCGGGTGACGATTAACCCTATTGCTGCCCTTGTCGCGGCCTACGAAGTAACGCATGCTGGCATACGGCAAGAACCGAAGCGAGCGGACGAGTGGCAAGGGCCGGCGGGCGACGCCAGGTCCTCGGCCTCGCAGAGGAGTGCTGGCCCTGCCGGTGAGCCTTGAACAGAGCCTGCGTGCCCTTCTCGTCGCGTTCGCGGCGCTGGCGACGCTCGCCCTCCTGCCGGGGCACGGCGCGCTGGCGCAGGAGGTCCCCGGCACCAGCTACATCACGCCGTTCCCGGCCGGCGATATCTATCGCATGCAGGTCTACGGCGATGCCTTTGGCGAGGGGCTCCTGGGCGGCCTCGTCGACAGCTTCACGGGTGACTTGCGCGTGCAGCTGCAGAAGAAGCGCCGCGCGCTCGCGGGCATCACGCGCTTCGAGTTCGACGACGAGGTCAAGGCCGAGGAGGCCGGGCGCGATCCCGTGCACGTCGCCATCGTCATGATCGGCTACAACGAGCGCTACCACATTCGCACCTCCCCTCGCGAGCGCATCGATTTCGGCACGCCGGAGTGGCGCGAGGAGTACGGCCGGCGCATCGACCGCCTCGCCAGGGCGCTCAGGAAGCGCGGCATGGCGGTCTACTGGGTGGGGCTGCCGATCATGCGCAGGCCCGAGCTCAACGACACGGCGCAGCTCATCAACGAGGTCGTGCGCGAGCGGGCCTATCTCAACGGCATCAAATACATCGACATCGCCGCGCATTTCGCCGACGAGCTCGGCAACTTCACCCCGTACGGGCCGGACGTGGCCGGCAAGCAGCGCCTGGTGCGCGATGTCGACGGCGTGCTGTTCACCTGGGTCGGGTTATCGCAAGCTCGCGCACTTCGTGGAGCGCGAGATCAAGCGCGACCTGACGCTCGCCCGCAGCGAGCGCTCCATCCCCCTCGCGGGCTCGGAGGTGGAGCAGAAACGCATCGCGTCACTGCGCCCGCGCCCGGCCGACAAGGACGCCGGCAACAAGGGAGCTGCGGCGTCGAAGGACTCCAAGGGCAAGGAGGCCGCGGCGAAGAGCGCGCCGAAGACCAGCGCCACTGGTCCTGCCGGCGAGAAGCAGCCACCCGCCGCCGACTCGGCGGCCGACCCGAAGGCGGACCACGGCCGCATCGTGCTCAAGAGCGTGGCCGCGGGCGGGCGCGAGGAGACGGTGACGCTGGAGCTGCCCCGGCCGGCCATCCCGACGGCCGTGCTGCAGCTCATCACCCGCAAGGAGACCGGCGAGCGGCCCTCGCCCATGGGCGACGCGCTGGCCGACGATATCGCCGGCGGGATCGTGGTGCTGAGCTCGGTCACGCCGCTCGGCACCGATCCCGCCGGCCCGCGCAAGGTGGCACCCGGCCAGCCCTACTATCAGGTCTGGTTCAAGGGCGAGCGCCTGCCGCCCCGCCCCGGCCGCTCCGACGACATGACGTGGCCGCGCCCCGACCCGGAGATCACGGTCGAGCCGCCTCCGCGCGCCAAGTCTCCCCGCCCGCTGGCCAAGACCCCGCCGCGCAGCTAGCGCCGTGACTCCGACGGCGAACGGTTGTCATACCGGGCGAGCCCGAAAGGGCGAGACCCGGCACCCAGGGCCCCAGACTCCACGCCCCCGTGCACTCGGTGCCTGGGCGACGGGAGCCCCGTTTACTGACGCGCGCACATATGGGGCGGAAAGGACGCAATGGTCAGGACCAATGAAAAAGAGCAAGAGTGCCTCGAGCAAAGCTGAGGCAGAAGCCTCTCCCTCCCAGCTGATCGATGCGCGCATCGCGGAGCTGGGCGACTGGCGCGGCGAGATGCTCGCCCGGGTGCGGGCGCTCATCAAGGAGGCCGATCCTGAGGTGGTCGAGGAGTGGAAGTGGAGAGGGGTGCCGGTGTGGGAGCACGCCGGGATCATCTGCACCGGCGAGACGTACAAGGCGGTCGTGAAGCTGACCTTCGCCAAGGGTGCCTCGCTCGCGGACCCAGCAGGCCTCTTCAACGCCAGCCTCGACGGCAACGTTAGGCGCGCCATCGATCTCCACGAGGGCGACAAGATCGACAAAAAGACGTTGCAGGCGCTGGTTCGCGCCGCCGTGGCGCTGAACACAACGGCGCGAGCGGCTCGCTCTCGGTCGTAGGCAGTAGGGTGGGTTAGGCGCGAAGCGCCGCAACCCACCATCTTAACTCGCGGCGAAGGTTGGCCGGTGGGTTACGCGCCTGCGGCGCTAACCCACCCTACGCGCTGGTCGCCTGGACTTGGCGCGGGCGGCGCCGGCCGCGCTCGAGCTTGCTGCGCTGGCTGATCTTGACGACCATGCCGTCGACCTTGCGCAGCGCCGCCTCGAAGGCGTCGCGAATGGCGAGGCCGAGCTCCTCCGCGGTTGTCGTGGCTGCCGACGCGCTCGTGGCGTGACCACGATGGGCCTGCGGCGCGGCACGCCGATCTCGATCTTGATCTGGTAGACCTTGGGCCTGCTGCGCGGTGCGCTGCGGAACCTCGATGCCGACACGGCAGCTCGTCATGCGCCCGAAATGCTTCTCGAGCTTGGCGACCTTCTCGCGCACCCGCTGCTCGATGGCCTCGCTCTTCTCGACTCCGTGAAAATGCACTTCTACCGGCGTGGTCATGAAATCGCCCTTTCGGCTGGGGACCTCCATCCACACGTGGGAGCGGCTCCCACGCCGGTCAAGATCGGCAGTCGGCAGTCGGGCGTCGGGTCGTAACGAAGCCCCGACGCCCGATTGCCGACTGCCGAAGCCCGGCCATGCCCACATTGCATGCGGCGCAGGGCCGCATAGCATCGCTGAACCAAGCACAAGAGCCTGGGACGGAGACGTTCCTCTTCCACCGCCAGCACGGAGCAAGGTTGGGCCATGGCGACGTACAACATCCTTCTGATGGGCGCTTCCTACGGGTCGCTGCTGGCCTCCAAGCTGCTGTTCGGCGGGCACAGGATCCACCTCGTCTGCCTGCCGCCGGAGGCCGAGCTGATCAACGCCGAGGGCTTCCGCGTGCGCCTGCCGGTGCGCGGCCGCTCCGAGCCGGTGGTGCTCGACTCGCGCCAGCTGCCCGGCAAGGTGACGGCGGGCGGCGCCGCCGGCGTCAACCCGAAGGACTACGACCTCGTGGGCCTGTGCATGCAGGAGCCGCAGTACCGCTCGGCCGGCGTGCGCGAGCTGCTCGATGCGGTGGCCAAGTCGCGCGTGCCGTGCATGTCGATCATGAACATGCCGCCGCTGCCCTACGTGAAGCGCATTCCCGGCCTCGACTACGAGTCGCTGCGCCCCGCCTACGCCGATCCGACCGTGTGGGATGCGTTCGATCCCAAGTGCATGACGCTCAACAGCCCCGACCCGCAGGCGATCCGCCCGCCCGAGGAGAAGGTCAACGTGCTGATGGTCACGCTGCCCACCAACTTCAAGGTCGCGAGGTTCGACGACGAGAAGTCCACCGCGATCCTGCGCCAGCTGGAGAAGGACGTGGAGGCGGCGCGCTTCGACACGCCGGAGGGCAAGATCGAGCTGCCGGTGAAGCTCAAGGTGCACGACTTCGATCTTCGTGCCGCTCGCCAAGTGGGCGATGCTGCTCGCCGGCAACTACCGC
Organism: uncultured Alphaproteobacteria bacterium; assembly: GCA_963758625.1. Classification (GTDB taxonomy): domain Bacteria; phylum Pseudomonadota; class Alphaproteobacteria; order Rhizobiales; family Hyphomicrobiaceae; genus AWTP1-13. The sequence goes on from CAVWWJ010000005.1 coordinate 411,987, forward strand.
TGCATCACTGCAGGACGGCATGCGCACCGCCCAGGAGGCGGTGCACATCCGACATCGAGACCTCGCGCTCGGTCTACAACTTCGTCAACGACCTGTGCGTGAAGCTCGGTGCCGAGCCGGGCGACCTGGTGCCGTTCGAGAAGTATGCCGCCGCGGCCCAGAGCCTGGTGCGCCCGGCCTCGGCGGCGCGCGCCCTCAAAACGGCGCACCCAACATCGAGCGCGCCGACAAGCTGGTGCAGCTGATCGCCAGGCAGAAGGGCCTGAGCCACCCCGTCATCGACGCCACCGTGGCCTGGTGGATTCGCGGCTGGAGGCGAACCGGAAGAAGGCGGTTAGACCCGTCATCCCGGACGGAGCGATGCGAGCCGCAGGCGCGCATCGCTCCGATCCGGGACCTCGTGAGGCACGGCTCCTACTCGCCTCACGAGGTCCCGGATCAGCCTCGCCCCGGATCAAGTCCGGGGCTCGGCTTCCGGGATGACGGGTGAAATCATGTCAGACCCGGAGGGTCTGACACCAACGATGCCCTTGTAATAGATCGTGGTGGCGCACGGGGCGCCGTACGGCATGAGCGCGTAGTGCGGGATCAGCCCGCACCGCTGCCAGCCGCCCCGCGCATCAACTGCGAGCCACGCCGCGCGTCCATGCGGTGATGCCGGGTGATCGCTCATCAGCCCAGGAATCCGAGCAGACGTCGGGGGCGGCGCGGCTGCTAGAATGGCCGGACAAGGGCAATTGAGCCGGGGAGCGAGGGCATGACGACCGCGGAATCATTCGATCTCACGCCTCTGCTGGCTCCCGGCCTGCCCCCGCCGGCAGCCAAATGGAGCGGGTTTCCCCGGTACAACTTCGTCGGCGGCCACAACGACCCGGAGCACGTGCCGGTCGAGGCGCTGGCGGCGGCCGCCAACGCCGTGCTGCCGCGCGAGGGGCGCACGCTCGCCACCTACGGGCTCGCAGAGCGGGCCGCTCGGCTACCGGCCGCTGCGCGAGTTCCTGGCGCGCAAGCTGAAGCGGCACGCCGGCATCGCCTGCGACCCCGACGAGATGCTCGTCACGTCAGGCTCGCTGCAGGCCATCGACCTCGTCAACGCGCTGCTGCTCGTGCGCGGCGACACCGTTCTGATCGAGCAGGCGAGCTACGGCGGGGCGCTGTCGCGGCTGGCGCGGCTCGGTGTCGATGCGGTGGGCGTGCCGCTCGACGGCGAGGGCATGCGCACGGATGCGCTGGCATCGGCGCTCGAGGACCTGGCGCGCCGCGGCATCCGCCCGAAGTACATCTACACCATCCCGACGGTGCAGAACCCGACCGGCACCATCATGAGCGAGGCGCGGCGAGCCGAGGTGCTGGCGCTGTCGCGGCGCTATGGCGTGCCGATCTTCGAGGACGAGTGCTACTCCGACCTGGTCTGGTCGGGCACCCGGCCGCCGGCCCTCTACGCCATGGCCGGGGGCGAGGGCGTCGATCCACATCGGCTCGTTCTCCAAGTCGATGTCGCCGGCGCTGCGCATCGGCTACATCGTCGCCCGCTGGGACATCCTCTCCCGCATCCTGGCGCTCAAGGCCGACGGCGGCTCGGGCGCACTGGAGCAGATGGTGCTGGGTGAGTTCTGCCCCGCCCACTTCGAGGCGCACGTGCCGAAGCTCGCCCGCGGCCTGCGCGCCAAGCTCGGCACCCTGATGGAGGCGCTGGCCGAGCAGTTCGGCACCGCGGCCGAGTTCGAGCCCCCCGCAGGCGGCATCTACCTGTGGGTGAAGCTGCCCGACAGCGTCGATAGCCAGCGGCTGGCGCAGGTGGCCCTGGCGGAGGGCATCGCCATCAATCCCGGCCCCGAGTGGACCATGGACAAGGCCTACGGCGGGAGCCGGCTGCGGCTCTGCTTCGCCCATCCCTCGCACGAGGCGATCCGCGAGGGCGTGGCCGCGCTCGCCCGCGTCTGCCACCGCGAGTTCGGCGTGCCGGCCCGGATCGCCAACGTGAGGAGCGGCTGATGCCGGCCATGTCCCCCACGCCCTTCACGCTGCAGGTTGCCGACGCGGCCATCGCCGACCTGAAGGAGCGGCTGGCGCGCACGCGCTGGCCCGACGAGCCGCCGCTCGAGCCGTGGTCGACGGGCACCAGCCTCGGCTATGCGCAGGAGCTCGCCGAGTACTGGCGCACGGGGTTCGACTGGCGCGCCTGGGAGGCGAAGCTCAACGGCTTCCGCCAGTTCACCGTGCCGGTGGGCGGCATCGACCTGCATTTCATCCACGAGCCCGGGCGCAGGCCAGACGCCATGCCGCTGCTCCTCTCGCACGGCTGGCCCGGCTCGGTGTTCGAGTTCCACAAGCTCATTCCGCTGCTCACCGAGCACTTCACGGTGGTTGCGCCGTCCCTGCCGGGCTACACGCTGTCCTTCAAGCCGGGGCAGAAGCGCTTCGGCGTGCAGGAGATCGCCGCCGTCTTCGCCGAGCTGATGACGGACGTGCTCGGCTACCGGCGCTGGGGCGTGCAGGGCGGCGACTGGGGCAGCGCCATCGCCACGGTGCTGGGCCACGCCCATCCAGAGCGCCTCACAGGCATCCATCTCAACCTGCTGGCGGTGCGCCGCGACCCGGCGATGCCGCAGAGCCCGACACCCGAGGAGAAGGTGTATCTGGACCAGCTCCATCATTTCCTGAAGGAGGAGATGGGCTACCAGTGGATCCAGGGCACGCGGCCGCAGACGCTGGCGTTCGCCTTGACGGATTCCCCTGCGGGCCTGCTGGCCTGGATTGTCGAGAAGTTCCGCGCCTGGACCGACAATGCCGGCAGCCCCGAGGATGGCGTGAGCCGCGACGAGATGCTGGCCAACATCGCGCTCTACTGGTTCACGGGCGCCATCGGGTCGTCGTTCTGGCCCTACTACGCGCGCATGCACGCGGGCTGGCCGATCGGAGAGGGGCAGACCGTCGATGTGCCGACGGGCTATGCCGAGTTCCCCAAGGAGATCCTGCGCCCCCCGCGCGCGCTGGCGGCGCGAACCTACACCGACATCCGGCGCTGGAGCGTGATGCCCAAGGGCGGCCACTTCGCGGCCCTGGAGCAGCCCGATGCGCTGGCACGGGAGGTGGTGGAGTTCTTCCGGGACCTGTAGGTTGCGTCGAGCCCGGCGAAGGCCGGGGGAAGACCCAGCAAACCTATCCGATGGGGTGTCGGGTCTGCCGCCGGCCTTCGCCGGCGTTGACCCAACCTACACCGCCCGCGCCGTCACGGCATCGGCAGGGCCTCGTGCTCCTTGAGGACGCGGCCGGTGTCGATCTCGGCCTCCACGAGCTTGACGCGGTAGCCCCAGAGCTGGGCCAGGTACTGCAACGTGCGCTCCGCCTCGGTCTTGTCGAGCAGCACGCCCTTGCGCACGTGGTGGGTGAGGACGAGGCGGCGGCTGCCCGACAGGTCGGCGTCGGTGACCTGCAGGTCCGGGTCCTGCGCGGCCACATCGTAGTGGCGCGCCAGCCGGCGTCGCACGTCGCGGTAGCCCCGCTCGTTGTGGATCGCCGGAGACGTCCATGGTGCTTTCGCGAGCGTCGTCGTCGACCGCGAACAGGCGGAAGTCGCGGATCAGCTTGGGGCTCAGGAACTGCAGCACGAAGCTCTCGTCCCTGTAGTCGACCCAGGCCTCCCGCAAGGTGCCCATCCAGTCGCCGCAGCCGGCGAGATCGGGGAACCACTCGCGGTCCTCGTCGCTGGGCTCGGTGGCGATGCGCCTGATGTCGTTCATCATGGCGAAGCCCAGCGCGTACGGGTTGATGCCGGAGTAGCGGCGGTCCTTGAAGATGGGCTGGAAGACGACCGACGAGTGGGAGTGCAGGAACTCCAGCATGGTGCCGTCGGTGAGAAGTCCGCGCTCGTACAGACGGTTCAGGATCTCGTAGTGGACGAAGGTGGCGCAGCCCTCGTTCATCATCTTGGTCTGGCGTTGCGGATAGAAGTACTGCGACAGCAGGCGCACGATCCGCAAGAGCTCGCGCTGCCAGTCCTCGAGCTTGGGCGCGTGCTTCTCGAGGAAGTAGAGAAGGTTCTCCTCCGGCAGGCCGAGGCGGCGGTGCTCGGTCTGCACGTCGGTGGGCTCGGCGGCGCCCTCGCGTACGATCTCGGGCAACGTGCGGTAGATGGGATCGAACGTCGCCTCCTCGTAGGCGCGCCGCCGGGCCGCGCGCTCCTTCTCGCGCTTGACGATGTTGCGCGGCCGGGGCCTGAGGTCGCGGCTGACGCCCTGGTTCATCAGGGCGTGCGCCGCATCGAGGACGCTCTCCACCGCGGCTTCGCCGTAGCGCTCCTCGCACTCGGCGACGTAGCTCTTGGCGAAGCTCAGGTAGTCGATGATGTGGTCCGGCTGGGTCCACATCCGGAACTGGTAGTTGTTCTTGAAGAAGTGGTTATGTCCGAAGGCGGCGTGCGCGATGACCAGCGCCTGCATGGTCATGGAGTTCTCCTCCATGACGTAGCTGATGCAGGGGTCGGAGTTGATGACCAGCTCGTAGGCGAGGCTGCGCATGCCGCGCTTGTAGTAGGCCTCGTCGCGGGCGAAGCGCTTGCCGAACGACCAGTGCCGATACATCAGGGGCATGCCGATCGAGGAATAGCTGTCGAGCATCTGCTCGGCCGTGATCACCTCGATCTGGTTGGGATAGATGTCGAGGCCGAGCTCGCCGATCGCGATCTCGCTCATGGCGTCGTGGACCTTGCGGATCAGATCGAAGCTCCACTCCGCCCCGTCGAACAGGGGTCGCACCTTGCTGGTCTTGCGCCTGGGGGCCTTCACCTGTGTCACCGTGCCGATCCCTCTCGCCCTGCCCACTCGCCCTGGCCACTCGCCCTTGACCTTGCCCGCTCACGCGACGGGCTGATGCCGCTCGAACTCACGCTGCCATGTTGCCGGCGGAGAACAGCTCGTGGAACACGGGGTAGATGTCCTCCGGCGAGGAGACCCGCCGCATGGCGAAATTGCGATGGCGCCGGGCAACATGGCTGTAGCCGTGCCATACCGGCGTCTCATGGGTGTCGTTGAAGCGCTCACCGTGCGTGGTCTCCACATAGGCGAAATACTGGCACAGCGGCAGTACGTCCTTGTCGAGCAGGCGCATGCAGCGCGGCATGTCGTCGTGGAAGTTGTCACCGTCGGAGGCCTGCGCGGCGTAGATGTTCCAGTCCGCCGGAGAGTAGCGGTCCTTCACCACCTTGAGCATCTCCTCGAGCGCCGTGGAGATGACGGTCCCGCCGGTCTCGGTGCCGCGGAAGAAGGTGTCCTCGTCCACCTCCATGGCGGTGGAGGTATGGCGGATGAAAACGAGGTGCACCTCGCGGTAGTAGCGGGTGAGGAACACGTGCAGCAGCATGAAGAAGCGCTTGGCGAGGTCCTTGAGCGGCTCCGTCATGGAGGCCGACGCGTCCATGAGGCAGAACATCACGGCCTGCGTGGTCGGCTTCGGCACGCGCTCGAACCGATTGTACTGCAGGTCGATCGGATCGATGTAGGCGATGGTGCGCCTGAGCCGGATCTTGTGCTCGAGCGAGGCGCGCAGCGCTGCGATCCTGGCGGGGCTCGGCGGGTCCTCCGCCTCGGCCGCGGCCAGCTCCGCCTCCAGGCGCTTCACCTCCTCCTCGCTGGGCCGGCGCAGCGCCATGCGGCGCCCCAGGCTCTTGCGCATGGTGCGGGTGCGGTTGAGGCGGGCCGGCGGACCCTCGGTGGTGAAGCCCGCGCGCGCCAGCTTGGGCGCCTTCAGGTCCTTCAGCTTCACCTTGATCAGGTTGGGCAGCTTGAGGTCGTCGAAGAAGAGGTCGAGGAACTCCTCCTTCGTCAGGGTGAAGGTGAACTCGTCCTGGCCCTCGCCGTCCGGGCTGCCCTGGCTGCCGCGACCGCCGCCGCTGGGCGGCTTCGGGATCTCGTCGCCGACCTGGTACTCCTCGTTGCCCGGCAGCACATAGTCGCGCCGGCCGGTGTTGCGGCCGAGCGAGAACGAGGGCTCGCGCAGGCTCTTGGAGCGGATCGTCACCTTCTCCGAGCCTTCCGCATCCGCCACCCGGCGGCTGCGGAGCGAGTCCTTGATGGCCTCGCGGATCTCGGCCTTGGCGCGGCGCAGGAACCTCTGGCGGTTGCCGAGGCTCTTGGCCTTGGGATTAAGACGCCTGTCGACGATCTGCATCGGTTAGCCGCTCGCTGGTCGTTGCGTGGCGCACGGGTTCGGTGGCGCACGGTTCAGGGCGGCGGCCGGCGGCCGCCAGCGCATGCCACGGACCCTAGCATGGGAATGACGACCCGGCATCAGCCCCTTCAGCTCGACTTCTTCACACGCATGTACCACTCCACCAGCCGGCGGACCTGGCGCGGCGTGTAGCCGCGCTCGACCATGCGGTGCACGAATTCCTCGTGCTTCTTCTCGGTCTCGCTGTCCTGCTTCTTGCCGAAGCTGATGACGGGCAGCAGGTCCTCGACCTGGGAGAACATGCGCCGCTCGATGACCTCGCGGATCTTCTCGTAAGAGGTCCAGCTCGGGTTCCTGCCGCCGTTCTTGGAGCGCGCGCGCAGCGAGAACTTCACCACCTCGAAGCGGAAGTCCTTGGGGTTGGCGATGCCGGCCGGCTTCTCGATCTTGGAGAGCTCCTGCTCCAGCACCTGCCGGCTCATCAGCTGCCCGGTGTCGGGGTCCTTGAAGTCGTGGTCCTCGATCCAGGCGTCGGCGTAGGCCACGTAGCGGTCGAACAGGTTCTGTCCGAACTCGTGGTAGGACTCCAGATACGCCTTCTGGATCTCGTTGCCGATGAACTCGGCGTACTTGGGCGACAGCTCCTCCTTGAGGAACTCGATCCAGCGGCTCTCGGTCTCGTCCGGCATCTGCTCGCGGCGGACCGCCTGCTCGGTGACGTAGAGCAGGTGCACCGGGTCGGCGGCGATCTCGTTGGTGTCGAAGTTGAAGGTCTCGGAGAGAATCTTGTAGGCGAAGCGCGTGGAGCCTCCATCCATCCCCTCCGTGACGCCGGCCACGTCGCGGTACTCCTGGATGGTCTTGGCGTGCGGATCGCTGTCCTTGAGGCTCTCGCCGTCGTAGACGCGCATCTTGGAGTAGAGCGAGGAGTTCTCGTGCTGGCGCAGGCGGGTCAGCACCGAGAAGCGGGCCAGCATCTCCAGCGAGCCGGGGGCGACAGGGGCATCCGCCAGCTCGCTCGCGGCGAGCAGCTTCTCGTAGATCTTGCGCTCGTCGGTGACGCGCAGGCAGTAGGGCACCTTGATGACGCTGATGCGGTCGAGGAAGGCCTCGTTGTTCTTGTTGGCGCGGAAGGTCTGCCACTCGCTCTCGTTGGAATGGGCGATGATGAGGCCCTGGTAGGGCATTGCGCCGACGTTCTCGGTGCCGACGTAGGTGCGGTCCTGAGTCGCCGTGAGGAGCGGATGCAGCATCTTGAGCGGCGCCTTGAACATCTCGACGAACTCGAGGACGCCCTGGGTGGTGCGGTTGAGGCCGCCCGAGTAGGAGTAGGCGTCGGCGTCGTTCTGGCCGAAGTGCTCGAGCTTGCGGATGTCGACCTTGCCGACGAGTGCCGAGATGTCCTGGTTGTTCTCGTCGCCCGGCTCGGTCTTGGCGACGCAGAATCTGGCGCAGCTTGGAGGGATGCAGCTTGATGACCGAGAACTTGGAGATGTCGCCGCCGAACTCGTCGAGGCGCTTCACCGCCCAGGGCGACATGTTGCCCATCAGGTGGCGCTGCGGGATGCCGTAGCGGTCCTCCAGCATGCGGCCCATGGTGACCGGGTCGAACAGGCCGAGCGGGCTCTCGAAGATCGGGCTCAGCCCATCGTTCGTGGCCAGCACATAGAAGGGGCACTTCTCCATCAGGTCCTTCAGGCGGTCGGCCATGGAGGACTTGCCGCCGCCCACGGGACCGAGCAGATACATGATCTGCTTCTTCTCCTCGAGGCCCTGCGCGGCGTGGCGGAAGAAACCGACGATGCGCTCGATGGTCTCCTCGAGACCGTAGAAGTCCTTGAAGGCGGAATAGACCTTGACGGTGCGGTTCATGAAGATCCGCCCAAGGCGCACATCCCGGGAGGTATCGACGAGCTCCGGCTCCCCGATGGCGCGCAGCATGCGCTCCGCCGTTCCGGCGTACATTGACGGATCCGTCCGGCAGCCCTCCAGGTACTCACGCAGGGACAGCCGATGCTGCCTCTGGGCTTCGTACGCCTGTGTGTAAACGTCGAAGATATTATCGTTGTTTGCCATTGTCCTCTTCGCCTCTGCGGCCGGCCACACGTAGCAAAGATTAGACCAAAAAATTGCGGCCGGGATAAGTACCGGGCATTGTGGTTGTCGTACCTCCCTTGGTCTATGGCCGATCCGCCACGCTGCCCCACCTGCAATAGAGATGGGTATCGCATCGCCGCGAAACAAAGGGTTATGCCCAAGGGGACGGGGCCCGCCGCGACAGGTCTGCGCCGCCCACCCGCCAGCCGCCGGGATGCCCGCACAAGGCGCCCGCTTTGTACGCGAACTGGCCACGGCCGGATCAAAGAAGCAGCATTCCCCACGCGGCGTCGAGGCTCAAACCGATGACCAACGTCGGGTGCTCAGGTGGAGGTGGCTCCATCGAGCCTCACGGGGATGCCCGCCCCAGCCATGTGCTGCTTGACCTGGCCGATCGTGAAGATCCCGTAATGAAAGACCGATGCAGCGAGCACGGCGCTTGCATGGCCGATCTTAATCCCATCGACCAGATGATCAAGGCTGCCGGCTCCCCCCGAGGCAATGACGGGCACAGTGACGGCATCGGCGATCGCGCCGGTGAGCTCCAGATCGTAGCCGGCTCGAGTGCCATCCTGGTCCTGCGACGTTACCAGCAGCTCCCCGGCACCCCGCGACACAACGTCCTTTGCGTATTCGACGGCATCGATGCCGATGGCGCGGTGGCCGACATGGGAGAAGACCTCCCATCGCGGAGGTTCGCCCGGCGCGCTCACCCTGGTGCCGTCGATGTTGACCACCACTGCCTGGGCACCGACGGCCTCGGCGGCGTCCGTGACGAGCTGGCGGTTGGTATGGGCAGCGGTGTTGATGAGAACCTTGTCGGCGCCGGAGGCGAGCAGGATGCGCACGTCCTCCACCGTGCGAACGCCGCCGCCGACGGTGAGCGGCATGAAACATCGTTCGGCGGTGCGGCGGACGATGTCGAGCAGGGTACCGCGGTTCTCGTGGCTCGCGCGGATGTCGAGGAAGCACAGCTCGTCCGCACCGGCGGCGTCGTAAGCTGTGGCAGCCGCCACAGGGTCGCCGGCGTCGACCAGATCGACGAACTTGACGCCTTTGACGACGCGGCCGTCCTTGACGTCGAGGCAGGGGATGATGCGGACTTTGAGCACGGCTATTCGGCCGCCGGAGCGTTGGGGATGCCGCGGAAGATGGCGGCCATCGTGAGCTCGACACCGAGGCCGCCGAGGGCAACGGTACCTTCTCGGCCAACCAACTCCGCCGGCTTGCCCGGCCATGAGCCGTCGCCCTGGCGCGCCCACACCCACGCGCGCGGCTCGTCCTGGGAGCAGATCAGATACGTCTGCAGCGTCTCTATGGCCGTGTACTCCTCGAGCTTCTCCGTGAAGTCCGCCTGGGAGCAGATCAGATACGTCTGCAGCGTCTCTATGGCCGTGTACTCCTCGAGCTTCTCCGTGAAGTCCGCGTTCGCGGTAGATGGCGAAGCACCTCGGCAATGAAGATCGGGGTGGCCGTGGACAGCGCTCTGCGAGACCGCGCGTATTCGACGACAACGTCTGGGCTGCGGACGCCGTACGGTGTCTGAACCGCAAAGTCCGAGATGCCGGTGTCGAACCGATCCGGGTCGAGGAGGCGGCCAAGCTCAACGACGAGATTCCTGACAACCCTCGAGTGCAGACTCGATGCGTTGATCATGTTGCAGACCACCCGTCCGCGGGAAAGCTCAAACTTTCCTTCCTCGCGCTGGCGTTGCGCACCCCACTCCAAGAACGCCTCCGGCTCCGTGGGTGCGCTCTTGACGAGGTTCTCCTGCCGGAGCCCGCCTTCTTGGAAGCCCTTGTAGGTCGCTTGCGGCATGGAACAAAGCTAGCACAGGGGCGCCGGGAGCAAAAGCGACCTTGCCTGATAAAAGCTACTTATCATCGAGCTATAGAGAGCAATGCCAGCGCCTCCCACGCATCGAGGCGGCCGTCGTAAAGCGCGCGGCCGGCGATGGCACCTTCCAGCATCGCATGCTCCGGGCGCAGCAGGGCCTTCACGTCGTCGATGCCGGCGAGGCCGCCCGAGGCGATCACCGGGACGGACGTGGCGCGGGCCAGCTCGGCGGTTGCCGGCAGGTTGAGGCCGGCGAGCACGCCGTCGCGGTCGATGTCGGTGTGGATGATGGCGGCGACGCCGGCATCCTCGTAGCGGCGCGCCATCTCGAGAACGGAAAGCTCGCTGGTCTCGGCCCAGCCTTCCACCGCCACCTTGCCGCCGCGCGCATCGATGCCCACGGCGATGCGGCCGGGGAAGCGCCGGCAGGCCTCGCGCACCACGTCGGGGTTGCGCAGCGCCAGGGTGCCGAGGATCACGCGCCGGATGCCCTTATCGAGCCAGGCCTCGATGGTGGCGAGGTCGCGGATGCCGCCGCCCAACTGCACGGGAATGCTCACCGCCTGCAGTATCGCCTCCACGGCGGGCCCATTGACGGGCCGGCCGGCAAACGCGCCGTTGAGATCGACGAGGTGCAGGTAACGGAAGCCCTGTGACTGGAAGGATTGGGCCTGTCCGGCCGGGTCGTCGTTGAAGACGGTGGCCGCCGCCATCTCGCCGCGCGCCAGGCGCACGCAGCGGCCGTCCTTCAAGTCGATGGCGGGGAACAGGATCACGGGGTCGAACCTCGGGCTCGGGTTGGACGCGCTGAGCGCGCGGGCGGGCGAACGGCCACGACTTCGCTATCTTCGTGCGATCAATCGTGCCAGGCCGCCCTTCCGTCAAGCCGTCAGCGACAAGCCCGTCAGCGAGATGCCAACCTCCAGCCGTCCAGAGCAGCGCCAGAGCACGGCCCAGCGCGCCCTCACCGAGGCCGACGCGGTCGACATCTGGATCGCGCGCTGGCTGCGCCTGCGCCGCAAGGACATCCTCGCCCGCTACCGCTGCGATCCCCGCAGGCTCTACGAGATCTGGGAGGGGTTGCGCTTTGCCGGCAGCCGCACCAAGGCGCAGGCCCTGTTTACGGAGCGCTATCCGGGCCTCGTCGACCAGGTGGATTTCAGCCTGCACCGGCGTATTCCACGTGCGCTGTCAGCGGCGCCCGAGCTGCAGCCCGATTTGTTCGGGTAGCGGGGGCTCAGAACAAAATCAGAACATTCGCTGGACGGGTCAGGCGAATCGCCTCATGTTCCCTCTATGTTCCGAGCGTGAGCCCCCGACGCCCCGCAATTCCCGCGAATGACGAGACCTCCGATGCGCACCTACCTCATCTCCTTCGACGTTGCATCTCCCGAGCGCCACATCCTCACCGGCGCCATCATGCAGCTGGGCGAGGCCTGGGCGCGCCCGCTGGACAACACGTGGTACATTCAATCGACCGAGCGCGCCGAGGCGATCGAAGGCCGGCTGAGGCCATACATCGACAAACTGGAGGGCCTCCTGATCCAGGAGGTTCAGGCCGGCGCGCTGCTTCTGAATACAGCGCTGCGATGGTTCAGGAGGCGCAGCGCGGCGGGCACGGATGGCCGCGACGCCGTTGCACTCGCGGCCTAAACCCAAGGCTGACGCGGGATGCTCCCAACGGGACGCAAGGAAAGAACCCCTGCGGCATGCCGCAGGGGTTCGTGTGCTCCGGTGAGGAGGACCTGCATCACTCCGTGATGACGAGCACGACCGCGTTGTCGCTCGGATCGACGATGGCGATTTCGTCATCGGATGCGACGATGAAGCGGTAACGCTGGATCTCGGGGATGCGATCGAGCACCTCGGTCGGGAAACGCAGAAGCTCCACGTTTCGAGGCACCTCGGCGCCCAGCGCAAGGCGAATGCGGACGTCGGCCGTTCTGTCTCTCGGAACCCGAGTGTAGATGAAGCGCATCTCCTCTGGAGATAGGGCGAGCGGGCCTGGGCGTTCGACGCGCCGGGTGTCCGCCGGGATCACGTCGATGACCACGTAGGTCCGACCGTCGACGATGACGATGGTGTCGTCCTCCAGCACAACGTAGCTGTAGCCGCGATAGGCCGGGGCTACCGTGAAAATGGCAGCCGGCAGAGCACGCAGCCGGACCGAGCGCGGCACCGACGAGCCGATGTTGACGTTGAGGTTGACTCTTGGTCTTCTCGACCCGCGTTTGACGCAAGCGAACACCAACGTCCTTGCGCTGCCCCTCGCTCAGCTGGACGCGGCCCTGGCGATCCTTGCCGGCGTCCGGCTCTGCTGATTTCGGCCGATCCTTGTCGGGCCGCTCGGTGGCCTTCGGGCGGTCCTTGTCGGGCTGCTCGGCGCCCTTGGGCCGGTCCTTGTCAGGCCGCTCCGTGGCCTTGGGGCGGTCCTTGTCGGGCCGATCAGCACCCTTCGGGCGATCTTGGTCAGGCTGCTCGGCGCCCTTGGGGCGATCCCGGTCGGGGCGCTCGGTGGCTTTCGGACGCTCCTTGTCGGGCCTTCGGCGCCTTTCGGCCGATCTCGGTCGGGCCGCTCGGTGGCCTTTGGACGACCCGGCTCAGGCTGATCGCTCGACTTTGGCTGATCGCTGCGCTTCGGGATATCGGTGGCGCCAGGCTGGCGCTGATCCTTGTCTGGCGGACCTCGGTCTCGCGCGGCGGGTCCCTTGTCCCTTTCGGGGGGTGCCTGCTGCGCAAGCGCAAACGATGCCAAGCCAGCAAGGGCGACAGCAGCGGCGGCGCCCATAGTCATGAATCTCATCACACGACTCCTTAATCTCATCACAGGATTCCTTCTCCTCGGGCCGGCATCCGCCGGCACCAGGCCAAAACATCGGGGTACGCTCGGTGGGTGAACGTCGCGACAAGCCGATCCGTTCCCGGCCGGATTCGCCGGTCAGCTCCCCGGGCGAAAGCGGGAGTGAGCGGTCAAACGCCGGACATCTTCCGGACATCTTGAAGCGGGCGCGCGGCGATGGTAGGCTCTGGTCAGCTCTGCTGCGGCGCGTCCTGCATGCATGGCATTGCCGCCGTTGGCAGCGGTGGACCGCGACATGATCGCAGCGATATCCTGGAACTCATCCGAGCGCGTGACACTCCCATGGCCGGCCACTCACAGTTCAAGAACATCATGCACCGCAAGGGGCGGCAGGACGCCGCCCGCGCCAAGGTGTTCGCCAAGCTCGCGCGCGAGATCACGGTGGCGGCGAAGGCCGGTCTGCCCGACCCGGAGATGAATGCGCGCCTGCGGCTTGCCATTCAGGCGGCACGCGCGGAGAACATGCCCAAGGACAACATCGAGCGCGCGATCAAGAAGGCCGCGGGCGGCGATACGGAGAGCTACGAGGCGATCCGCTACGAGGGCTATGGCCCCGGCGGCGTTGCCGTCATCGCCGAAGCGCTCACCAACAACCGCAACCGCACCGGCGGCGCGGTGCGTGCTGTGCTCACCAAGCACGGCGGCAACCTGGGCGCCACCGGCGCGGTCTCGCACATGTTCGCCCATGTGGGCGAGGTGTCCTACCCCGCGAGCGCGGGGTCGCCGGATGCGGTGATGGACGCCGCCATCGAGGCCGGCGCCGAGGACGTGAAGTCCGACGCCGGCGGCCATCTCGTCACCTGCAGCTTCGAGGACCTGGCCGCGGTGTCGGCCGCCCTGGAGGCGAAGCTCGGGGAGGCGGTGTCGGTGAAGGCGCTGTGGAAGGCGATGCAGACGACGAGCGTCGACGAGGAGAAGGCGGCCTCCGTGCTCAAGCTGATCGCGGCGCTCGAGGACGACGACGACGTGCAGAGCGTCTATTCCAACTTCGAGGTGTCCGACGCGGTGCTGGCGAAGCTCACCGCCGCTTAGGCGCCTTATCCGCTGCGGGTCGACAGGCGAGCCGACCCGGCGCGCCGCATTTTTGACGCCTGCGATTGCGATGCGACAGCGTGCAGGCGTCGAGGCTGACGGCTGCCGCTTTCCCTGCTGCGAGGGGCTCTCCGGTTGCGCAGGTCTGCTTTGCCTCGTGCTCGACTTGTCTCCGATGTGGTTCTTTCCGGCGGCCCACCCCATGTTGCACGCATGACCCTGGAGACAGCCTTTACGGCCGCGAGATCGGCGGCGGCGACGGGCGCGCTGTGGCGCGCCGAGCTCGTCGAGACCATCAAGCTGGCAACCCCGATGGCGGCCACCCAGCTCGGCCAGATCGCCATGATGACGACGGACTTGGCGCTGCTCGGCCGGCTCGGCGACCACGTGGTGGGGGCCGTGGCGCTCGCCCACGCCGTGCTGTTCGCGGCCTATACGCTCGGGCTGGGGCTGGTCTCGGCCGTGGCGCCGCTCGCCTCGCAGGCGTTCGGCGCGCGCGAGCCGCGCTTCGTGCGCCGTGCGGTGCGGGTGGGCATCTGGGTCGCGCTGCTGGCGGGCGTGCCGCTCACCGTGCTGCAGCTGTGGGGCGAGGGCATCCTGCTGGCCCTGGGCCAGCCGCCGGAGTCCGCCGGGCTTGCCGGACGCTATCTCCTCGGCCTCTCGTGGTGCCTGGTCCCGGCGTGGATCTTCATCGTGCTGCGCAATTTCATGAGCGCGGTGAACCGGCCGGAGCCCGCGCTGTGGATCACGCTGGCCGCGATTCCTCTGAACGGCCTCGTGAGCTGGGGCCTCATCTACGGCGACTTCGGCCTGCCGGCGCTCGACATCCTGGGCGCGGGGCTGGCCACCACCATCGTCAACGTCGCCATGTGCGCCGCCGCCGTGTGGTTCGCCTATACGCGCCACCCGTTCAAGAAGTACCGCGTGCTGGGGCGCTTCTGGCACCCCGACTGGACGCTGATGGGCCGCCTCCTGGTGGTCGGGCTGCCGATCTCGGGGGCGTTCCTCGTCGAGTTCGGCCTGTTCGCGGGCGCGGCCCTGCTGATGGGCCACATCGGCACCGTGGCGCTGGCGGCGCACGCCATCGCCCTGCAGACGGCGGCGATCCTCTACATGGTGCCGTTCGGCATCTCGCTCGCCGCCACGGTCCGGGTCGGCCACGCCGTGGGTCGCCGCGATGCTGCGGGCGCTCGCCGTGCCGGCTTTGCGGCCCTCGCCTTGGCCGCCGCCTTCATGGCCGCCATGACCCTGATGGTGGTCCTCGCGCGCCACGCGGTTCCGTTGCTGTTCCTGGGCTCGGGAGCCGCGGCCGCCGGTGAGACGGTGGCACTCGCCGCCACGCTCCTGGTGCTGGGTGCCACCTTCTCCATCACCGACGGGGTGCAGTCGGTTGCCGCCGGCGCGCTCAGAGGGCTCAACGACACGAGCGTGCCCTTTGCCATTGCCGTCTTCAGCTTCTGGGTGGTGGGCTTTGCGACGAGCTATGCGCTGGGCTTCCCGCTGGGGCTCGGCGCCGTCGGCGTATGGACCGGCCTCTCGATCGGCACCGGCGCGTTCGCGCTGCTGCTGCTGTGGCGCTTCCAGGCGCTGACGCGCGCCCGATACATGCCCGCGGTGCCAGGCGCGGCGTAGGATCGAGGTTTCAGGTTCTGCGATTTCGGGCTTCCGTAGACGAAAAGAGCCGGATCCACGAAGGGAGCCGGCTCCGGGGGAGGCCGGGTCCGGCAGGTTCACGACTGCCGGACCGGCTGCATGTGCCTCACCAGTGGCAGTGACGGTGCCAATGCCAGCCGTGGTGGGGCGTCCAATGCCACCTGCGGTGGCAGTGGCCATGCCAGTGATGGCGATGCCACCGATGCCCGTGCCCATGATGCCGGTGCCAATGATGCCGGTGCCGATGCCGGTGCCAGCGATGATGGTGGTGATGCCGGTGCCCACGATGCCGGTGGCGGACCTGCTGCACCAGGCCGGCGTCGGCGTTGGTGATCGCGTGCGCCTCGGGCACCGGGGGTGCGGCGGAGACGGGCGCAAGGTAGGCCACGGCAGCGATCGCGGCCGCGGCGAGGGTAAGTCTTCCGAACATAGGGAAATGCTCCATTGCTTGTGTTGTCTCCCCGAGGGCATTGACGCACCCTGAGACTGAACCATGCCGCAACGGGCGGTTCACTTGCCGTTCAATTAGGCGACTTGTTTCCGCCTCAGTCGGGAGACCGGCGTCCAATTCGGATTTCCCCGCCCGCAGCAGACGCCGGAAAGGCGCCCGAACCCACCGGGGCGGCTCGCTCCTCCCCCCATGATGGAGTATGAAAAAAAGACGTCCTTCTTGGGGCCCGCCCCGCACCCCTGGAGCCCACACATGTCCGCCAAGCAATACCCCGTAACCCGCACCGACGCGGAGTGGCGCGCGCTGCTCTCGCGCGAGCAGTACGACATCATGCGCAAGCACGGCACCGAGGCGCCGGGCAGCTGCGCGCTGCTCAACGAGAAGCGTGCCGGCGCCTTCGTCTGCGCGGGCTGCGACCAGCCGCTGTTCGTCTCGAAGGAGAAATTCGAGAGCGGCACCGGCTGGCCGAGCTTCACCGATCCGGTGGCCGGCTCGGTGGAGACGGAGGAGGACAAGAGCGGGGGTATGGTGCGCACCGAGGTGCACTGCAGCCGCTGCGGCAGCCATCTGGGCCACGTGTTCCCCGACGGCCCGCCGCCCACCGGCCTGCGCTACTGCATCAACGGCGTGGCATTGAAGTTCCAGCCGGCATGAGGCACGACAACGGGGCGGACCCCTGGCGAGCCGCTCTGCTTCCCAATAGGTGCCTGCCGACCGGGGCAGGCGGCTGTGGCGATCTCGTGACGATCTGTCCAGCAACAATCTTTGTGGGTCTTGCTGAGGCAGAGCGGACACACTTGTGCGACAGCGGCTTTGCGTGCCGGCCCCCAGGGTCTACGCTCGCGTGCGATTCGGCCGGTAGGGGGCACCATGATGACCTCGCTCGCGCGCTGCGGCGTACTGCTGACGCTGCTTGGGTTCGTCGCGGGATGCAGCGCCAGCCTCGAGATCCCGCCGGAGCTGTCGAGCAGCCAACTGCGTGCCAGCGGCAAGGGTGTGCTGCTGGTCTCGGCCCGGTTCGTGACCGCGACCATGTCGACGCCCTGCCATCTGATGCAGCTCACGCGCGCCGGCGATGGCCACCGGCTCATGGTGACCCTGGCAACGTATATTCCTCTCTCGGACGTCCAGCTGAGCAACGGTATTGCGCTCGAGCCGGGGACGTACATCGTAGCGAGGACGTACTGCGGCCGGGGTGACACCACCTACGTCGTCGAGCCGCCCGATGCGACGCGCGGGATCGCACGGATCAGCCTCGGCGCCGGCGAGGTGGTCGACGCCGGCACGCTCGTCATCACCGACGATTTCAAGGCTCTGTTCACGCCGTATGTCGGCAAGAGCAATTTCTCGGCGTTCGTGCGCCCGCGCATCGAGCCGCTCCCCGCAGGTCTCAATCGCGAGCTGGCGGCCAAGCTGGTCCGCCGAGCCATGGCCGCAGTCGATCCGCCACCCTACGAGACTCTCGTGCAGATCTGCGAGAACCAGCGCCAGCACGCCAAGACGCTCTGGTTCAGCGGCGGCAGCGGCGATCCGCCGCTGTGCTCGTTGATCGGGCCGCGGCCGGAGCGCACGCCGCCCCCGAAGAAACCTCCCGGACAGCCGATTTGACGCTGCCGGCCTTCGTCGGGCCCGAACGCTCGCAAGCAGAGCTGATGATGGCGTCGTCGCCACGGAAGCAGCGCCTACGCCCAACCGGCCTTTGACGCGACGAAGATTTTGGCTATCATCTGGCCAGAATGTCTTTCGATATCGTCTTGACCGCAGAGGCTGTCGAGGACGGGAAGGCGCTCAAGGCTCATTTGCGCGCCGAGGTTCGTGACGCCATCGAGACGCATCTGCGGCATGAGCCGAGGAAGGCCGCCGCAGCCGCAGCCGCATCAAGCGGCTTCGCGAGCTGCGTCGGCCTCAATACCGGCTCCGTGTCGGAGATATTCGAGTGTTCTACGACGTTATCGGCAAGACCGTCGAGATCCTGAGGGATCGTCGCGAAATCGGAGGCCGACGCATGGCTGACGCAATTCGGAAGTCCCGAATGAAAGAGGTTCCGCTTTCGGAGGCGAAGAACGATCTCTCGAATCTGCTTCGCCAAGCCGAGAAGCAGGACATCGTCATCACGCGCCATGGCAGGCCGGCGGGCGTCCTCATCGGCTTCAAGTCTGAGGACGACTGGTTCGACTATCGACTCGAGAACGACCCTCGTTTCCTGGGGCGGATCGAGGCGGCGCGCAAGAGTGCACGCGCGGGCAAGGTCACGCGGCTCGAAGACCTGGATTGGTAAGGAAGCCGGGGACCCAACTCGATGCCGAAGATGACGGGTGCGGAGTGCCTGGCCGAGATGCTGGGCGGCTATGGCGTGACACACGTGTTCATGGTGCCCGCCGTGCTGCGGCGCACCTTCGCGGAGATGGAGGGGCGCACCTCCAGCAAGCGCATCCACGTCCATGGCGAGAAGTCCGCCGCCTACATGGCCGACGGCTGCCACACGCCCGCGCCTCCGGCAAGCCCGGCACTGCAGGGCGCGGGTGATCGGGGCGCTCAACGGCGCCGCCGGCTTGCGCGATGCGTTCCTGGCGCACTCCCAGGTCATTGCCATGACCGGCGGCCGCGACCCCAAGACCAAGTTCCGCAAGGTCTACCAGGAGGTCGACGACGTGCCGGCGTTCGAGCCGGTCGCCAAATTCAACGCAACGATAGACGACGTTTCCCGCATCCCCGACATGGTGCGCCAAGCCTTCCGCGTTGCCACCTCCGGGACGCCGGGGCCGGTGCATCTGCAGTTCCGCGGCAACGAGGGTCAGCTCGACCAGGGGTCAGGCGGAATCTCGAGCCCCTCATCGAGGCGCTCTACGCCCAGGTGCCGCCGTTCCGCCCGGAGCCCGAATTGGGCGAGCGTGCTCGCTGCGCTCGAGGTGCGGCAGGACGCCAACGGGCGACTGAGAATGTGGCGCCGACAACTTGAGACATGTCATGCCGGGGCTTGTCCCCGGCACCCACCCAACCGCGAGCGCCGGAGCGAGTGGTTAGGTGGATTCCGGCGACAAGCGCCGGAATGACAAGATCGAAGTCCACGCCGCTTTTCGCCGCCTGGTCCGGGGACCGCCGAAAACATCGCACAGGGAGCCCGTGGAAGGCCGCCCAGTGGCCTTCCGCCGCTCGCAGGTCCCCGGGTACGTCGAGACCGAGGACGCAGCCAGCGGCCAAATTTGTCCTGGACGTACAACCGTTGACGGCTGCTTACCGCGCCGCGGGTCAACCGGTCAGCCGATCTGCTCTGCGCGCGTGGTGGCGATGCCGAGCGCAGCGAAGCTCTCGCGCGTCGCCTGGACGGAGCCGCCCACGTCGATGCCCCGGCAGGCGTCCTCGACCACTGTCACGTCGAAGCCGAGGCGTCTGGCGTCCTCCGCCGAGTAGCGCACGCAGAAATCCAGCGCGAGGCCGACAGCAAAGATGCGTTTCACCCCGCGCTCGCGCAGATAGCCGGCGAGGCCGGTCGGCGTCGCCCGGTCGTTCTCGTAGAAGGCGGAGTAGGAGTTGATGTGCGGCCGGAAGCCCTTGCGGATCACGAGTTGCGCATGCGGGATGGCGAGTTGGGCGTGGAATTCGGCGCCGGGCGTCGCCTGCATGCAGTGGTCGGGCCACAGCACCTGCGCCCCGTAGGCGGCCTCCACCGTCTCGTAGGGCTTGCGCCCGGAATGCGAGGAGGCGAACGAGTGATGCCCGGCCGGGTGCCAGTCCTGGGTCAGGACGACGTGCTGGAAGCGTCGCGCCAGGGCGTTGATGATGGGCACCACCTTGTCGCCTTCCGGCACCGGCAGGTTGCCGCCGGGGCAGAAGTCGTTCTGCACGTCGATCACCAAGAGGACGTCGCTGTCGCCGATCTTCATCTTCGTCGTCCTCGTGATTGGCGAATGGCGAATGGCCAATCGCGATGGAGCTGAGAGGCCATTCGCCACTGCCCATTCGCCATTCGCCCGCCTACGCCCGCCCAGGCAGGTACGCGAACCCGCCGGCCTTCTCCGCCACACGGCCGATGAACGGTCCGGCGAAGTGCTGCGGATAGACCAGGCTGCCCTTGGCCGCGGCGTGCTCCAGGACGCGCCGGCGCGTGCGCCGCGCCTCGTCGGGGTCGGAGCAGAACGCGCTCGACCAGTGCGGATGATGGATTTGAATCGGGTTGTGCATGATGTCGCCGATGAACAGCGCCTCGCTGCCCCCGGACTGGAGCGTGATCAGCACGTGGCCGGGCGAATGCCCCGGCGCCGGCGCGATGGTGAGGTCGTCGCCGAGCGCCATGGTGCCGTCGACCAGCAGGTCCTGCTTCGCCTCCAGGATCGGCAGCACGCTGTCGTTGAAGACGCGCGCATGCGCCTCGACCTTGCCGCCCGCCCCGCCCGCGGGATCGAAGAAGTCGCGGTCGGTCTTGGAGAACACGTACTTGGCGTTGGGGAAGGTCGGCACCCAGCGGCCGCCCTCGAGGCGCGTGTTCCAGCCCACGTGGTCCACGTGCAGGTGCGTGCACAGCACGTAGTCGATGTCCTCCACCTTCAGGCCGGCCTTGGCGAAATTCTCCATGTACGGCCGGTCGAGCATGTGAAAGCGCGGCTGTCCCGGGCGATCCTTGTGGTTGCCCACACAGGTGTCGATCAGGATGGTGTGGTGCCGCGTCTTCAGCACCCAGCTGTGGATCGAGCTGACGACGCGGTCCGCCACCGTGTCGTAGTAGGTGGGCGCCAGCCAGTTGAGATGCGGCTCGATGTCCTTGGCGTTCCAGTCGGGCAGCAGCACGTTGGGCTGGAAGCCGTGCCCCAGGCTCTCCTCCACCCGCAGGATCTCGACATCGCCGACGTTGAACATCACGCCCCCTATTGGATGGGTCGGGTCTAGCGAAGCGCAAGCCCGACACAGTCAGCCACGGAAATTTGCTCGGCCCGCGAGCATCAGGCCAGCGCCGGCCCCGCAGCGTTCCGCCTCAGCGCACGGTAGAGGGACAGGGCCAGCGCCGCAACCAGGATGGCCACGGCAGCGCTCAACAGGGTGGCGCTGATCGGGCGCTCGCAGGAAGTACGTGGCGTTGCCGCGCGAGATCACCATGGCCTGTCTGAGATATGTCTCGAGAGGGATGCTGCAAGCGAAGCCCACGAGCAGGACCAGCCGGTTCCATCCGAGAAGCTTGCAGGCGACGCCGAGCGCGCCAGACAGCAGGAGAAGCCCGACGTCCCAGACGCTTTCGATCGACGGTGAAGACCATATAGCACGATGCGGCGATGGCCAGCGCCGCGACAATGCGTAGGCCGAGCGCCGCGATCGTCGGGACAGCCGGGCCGCGCCAGCCGGCGATGCGCCGCGAATACGTCGCCAGCGCCAGCGCGGGGGAGAAGAGGCAGACCATGCCCTCGGCAACGAGGATGATGCCTGGAGCAACGACAAGAAGGTCGAGGCCGTCGGCCAGCTGACCCACGCCCAGCGTCAGGCGCAGCTGGCCCGTGACCATGCTGCTGCCGACGGTCGCGAGCAGCAGACCGAGAAGGGCCATGCCGGCCGCTCTCAGTTGCGACAGACGCGCGAGCGTGATCGCAACTGCCAGCACGAGAAGCACGCTTGCCGCATACTCCGCCCGCCCAAGCAAAAGGAGGAGGGGTGCTCGCGGGTCCCCACTGCGCCGGCCCGTACATGACGGGCCAGACGACGCTGGCGAGCCAGGCGAGCGCGATGGCCGGCAGTGAGCGCGGCCAGGACCAGGATCTGCCACAGGCGCCAGCGCCCGTAAGGCGGTGTGCGACCGAACGCCCCCCGCGTGAGGAGAGCAGCGCCGACCACTCCCAGCAGCGCTGCGACGATGGTCGGGAAGAAGCGGTCGCCGACATGGTCCAGCGACGTGTCGAAGGATAGTCGCGAGAGTCCGACGAACGCCGTTGCCGCCGCGACCAGCAGGACGCAGCCCAGCGCCATGTCGGAGGCGTTGCGAACGGGGCGGGCTTCCAGCCAGGCGTAGGGCTCGCGAGGGCTGTCCATCGGGTCCGCTCTCCACCGGATGTCTGCGGAGGACGTCCGTGACGCCCACTCTAGGCTCCGGCGGAGAGAGCACCAAGCGCCGCAGCGGGCACAAGCCGAGAATCCTCCGTGGCCGTGTCTTCGCGGCCGCAATGGCAGGTCGGACCGCTGCCGTCAGCCCGGCGGCGCCACGGACAGGCCGCGCACCTTGTGCTTGTCGATCAGGCTCTGCACAAAGCCCGAGGCCTTCACCTCCTCGACGAACTTGTGCAGGAACTCCGCGCCGGCAGCGTTCTTGCGCGCGTGCCGATCGCCTGCTGCACGGCGGTGAACTTGCCGTCGAGGATGCGCGCGCCGGGCAGCTTCTCGACATCGGTGAGGAGCCGCGGCCTGAGGCCGGCGAGCACCTCCAGCTTGTCGCGCACGAACTGCTCATAGGAGCTGTCGAGCGTGTCCGTCCGCATCAGCGTGGCGTGCTTGATGTTGCGTTCGAGCCACAGCCCGTAGGCGCTGCGCCCGGTCACCGAGATGCGCACGCCGGGCTTGTCGACGTCGGCGAGCGACTTGATGGGCGAGCCCGCCGGCACCAGGTAGGTGGCCTCGATCTCCACGTAGGCCGGGGTGAAGGCGATCTTCTCGGCGCGCTGCGGCTCGGCGCCGATCAGGCCGATGTCCCAGGCGCCTGTCTCGGCGGCGTCTGCCAGCTCGCCGGGCGTCTTGTAGGGCACTACTCCACCGGCACGCCGAGCCGGCGCCCGATCTCGGCGGCCATGTCGGGCGAGACCCCCGCGGGCTGCCGGCGGCGTCCTTCCCCGAGATCAGCAGGAAGTTGGAGAGGTTGACGCCGGCGCGCAGGACGCCCGTGGGCGCCAGCTCGGCTTTGACTTGTTGCGACACGTGGGGCTGCTCCGCCTTGCGGTTTCCTCGATTGCTGCGCGATCGCCGCGCATGGCAGCACGGCCGCGAGACCAGCCGCCATCATGAGACTTTGTGGGCTCATCGCAAGTCCTCCCTGTGCATGGTTGGGACGTCCGCGCGCGGGCGGCGCCCGTCGACGCTAAGGCGCACGCACGATGCATTTCGGGCGACGGGCGACAGTGTCAGGCCTCGGGCTGCGGCTCGAGATAGCGGCGCACGTGCGCATGGAGCTCGCGGATCGCCCGGTCCTCGAGGCCCAGGAGGTCCAGCCGCTCGGCGAGGTTCTCCAGATACTCCAGGCAGGTGCCGCGCACGCCGCGGCCGGTGGCGATCAGCCTGGCGGTCTCCTCGAGGTCGACTCGCACGTAGCGGTCGCACTGGTGGTTGATGACGAACGTCACGGCTTCGTCGATGCCGCCCTGCGGGCGTCTCCACCGACACGAAGGTCGGCACATAGCTGCCGGCCAGCATCTCGCGCCGCCACAGGATGTCCGTCTCCCGCTCCACGTGCGCGGCCGGGAATGCGCAGCGCCAGGCCCTGGCAGTCGCCGCCGCTGTCGAGCGCCGCCATCAGCGCCGGGTTGTCGGCCGAGCCGCGCCCGATCCGGCTCTTGAGGCAGAAGCGGCGGTGGAAGCCCGTGAGGGTCGCTATCCTGATCTCGACGATGTGGATGCCGGGGTCCCACATCAGCGAGCCGTAGGCGAACACCCACAGGTCCTTGCCCGTGCGCGCCAGCACCTGCGCCCGCGTCGCCTCGCGCTCCTCGTCGCTGAGGCGCCAGTTCTCGGGATAGCCGTTCTCGCGCGCGATGCGGTCGAGCTCGGCGAGCCAGTCGCGGCGCGGCGGCGGAAGAACGATCTCTCGGGCGCGATGACCTTGCCGGCAAGTGCCGGCACATGCAGGAAGGCTTCGGGCGGCAGCAGCATAGGCTTGCGAAATCGCGCAGTCTGCTAGGCGTGCATTGCGGGGGGCAGGCGGCTGGCGAGGACTGTGCCGCCGATTACTATGGAAACGGCACCAGCTTGGCAAGAGCCCGGATTGCCCCATCGCCGCGAATTCGACGTCGGTGCGAGTGCCGTGACCATCACGCGGGCTGGTTGCCCATCCGGTCAGGGCAGGGAGAGGAATAGCCGCGCATGAGCTGACCAAAGGCCCCAGACCCCGGCGCCCGCGCGACCGGCATCGACCGTGGTGATCCTGCGCGATGGCGCCGGACGGCATCGAGGTGTTCATGGTGGAGCGCCATCGCGAGATCGATTTCGCCTCCGGCGCCCTGGTGTTTCCCGGCGGCAAGGTCGACGCCGCAGGACACCGAGCCCGGCTGGGGCGAGCTGGCCGCCGAGGCGCTGCCCGGCCCCGCCGCGACCGCTCGTTCGCTGGCGGCGGGACGCGAGACCTTCGAGGAGGCCGGGCTGATGCTGGCGCGCCGCCGCGGCGCGCCGAGATCATCGACGCCGACGCCGCCGACCGGCTGGTCGGCGCGCACCGCGCTCGCCTGCTGAAGGGCGAGACGAGCTTCCTGCGATATCCTGCGCGGCGAGGGCCTGGCGCTGGCGCTCGACCTGATGGTGCCGTTCGCGCACTGGATCACGCCGGAGCCGCATGCCCAAGCGCTTCGACACCCACTTCTTCCTGGTGGCGGCGCCGGTGGGCCAGCTCGGCGCCCACGACGGCGGCGGAGTCCGTGGAGGGCCTCTGGATCGCGCCGCAGCAGGCGCTCGCCGAGGCCGAGGCCGGCACCCGCACGCTGGTGTTCGCCACGCGCATGAACCTCACCAAGCTCGCGCGCTATCGCACGGTGGCGGAGGCCGTGGCGGCCACCCGCGCCAAGCCGGTGGTGACAGTGATGCCCAGGGTCAAGACGACGCCCGAGGGGCGCTGGCTGCAAATCCCCGCCGAGGCCGGCTACGGCGTCACCGAGGTGTTCGTCGAGGAAGGCTCGACCTTCGGCAGGGCGGCGTCGGCGACGTAGCCACCCGTCATTCCGGACGAACCCCGGATGCAAGTCCGGAGCGAGAGCGCGAGCAGCGCTTCGATCCGGGACCTCGGGAAGTAGGGCTCGATTCGTTCGGCGAGGTCCCGGACAGTCTCGCCTGCGGCTCGACTTCCGGGAGACGGGTGAACTTCACACCGTCGTCGTCTTGATGTCGACGAACTTGATCTCGGGGTTGCGCTCGGCCGTCCAGGACAGGTTGAAGGCGGAGGAGGCCAGGTACACCTGGGCGCCGTCGAGGTCGGTGGCGACCGAGCGAGCGGTTCCGCTCCACGAAGCGCGGCGAGCGCGGCCGGGATCGTCGGCCTTGATCCAGCGCACCGTGTCGCACGGCGCCGGGTCGAACCCGGTCTGCAGGCCGTACTCGTTGAGCAGGCGGTCGGCCAGCACGTCGAGCTGGAGCGCGCCGATCACGCCGACGATGGGCGGCGTGCCGTCGAGCGGGCTGAACACCTGCACCACGCCCTCCTCGGCCATCTCGCGCAGGGCCTCGCGCAGCTTCTTGGCGCGGATCGCATCCTCCAGGCGGATGCGGCGCATGATCTCCGGCGCGAAGCTCGGGATGCCGAGAAACGTAATGTCCTCGCCCTCGGTGATGGCGTCGCCGATCCTGAGCGTGCCGCGGTTGGGGATGCCCACCACGTCGCCGGCATAGGCCTCCTCGGCCAGCGAGCGGTCCTGGGCGAAGAAGAACTGCGGCGCGGCGAGCGCCATGGTCTTGCCCGTGCGCGGCACCTTCACCTTCATGCCGCGCGTCAGCTTGCCCGAGCACACGCGCATGAAGGCGATGCGGTCGCGGTGGTTGGGGTCCATGTTCGCCTGGATCTTGAAGACGATGCCGGTCATCGCCTTCTCGGTCGGCCTCCACCGTGCGCGTTGCGGCCTTCTGGGAGCGCGGCGGCGGCGCGTAGGCGATCAGCGCCTCCAGGATGTCGCGCACGCCGAAGTTCTTGAGCGCGCTGCCGAAGAACACCGGCGTCAGCGTGCCCTCGCGGAACTTGGCGAGGTCGAACTTGCCGCAGGCCGTCTCCACCAGCTCGATCTCGTCGCGCCAGGCGCGCCACCGCATCCTCCAGCAGCGCCGCGATGGCCGGATCGTCCGGCCCCGACACCGGCGTGCCCTCGGGCTCGCGCTCCAGCTGGCGAATGCGCGGCTGCACCAGGTCGTAGGTGCCCTTGAAGTCGCGGCCCCGGCCGATCGGCCACACCATGGGCGCGGTCTCGATCGCCAGCGTGCGCTCGATCTCGTCCAGCAGCTCCAGCGGGTCCTGGCTCTCGCGGTCCATCTTGTTGATGAAGGTGACGATCGGGATGTCGCGCAGGCGGCAGATCTCGAACAGCTTCAAGCGTGCGCGCCTCGATGCCGCGCGCGGCGTCGAGCACCATGATGGCGGAATCGACGGCGGTCAGCGTGCGGTAGGTGTGGTCGGAGAAGTCCTCGTGGCCCGGCGTGTCGAGCAGGTTGAACACCGCCCCGCCGTACTCGAAGGTCATCACCGAGGTGACGACCGAGATGCCGCGCGCCCGCTCGATCGCCATCCAGTCGGAGCGCGTGTTGCGCCCGTCGCGCTTGGCCTTGACCTGGCCGGCGAGCTGGATGGCGCCGCCGAACAGCAGCAGCTTCTCGGTGAGCGTGGTCTTGCCGGCGTCCGGGTGCGAGATGATGGCGAACGTGCGCCGCCGCGCGATCTCGCGCGCGAGCGGGCTGGGCGGCGGGCCTTGCGGCGCCTTCTCGGGCGTCGCATCCTCTGCGGCCGTCAGTGCGGTCGGTGTGCTGTCGTCCATGGATTCGCTCGAGGTGCTGCGGCGGGCGCCTCTATAGCACCGTTCGCCTTGCGGAGTGCAACCGCCGGAATATGGGAGCGGGCGACTGCAATTTCATCCCACCGTGGCCCATGGGGATATGCTCCTGCGGATTTCGACCCAACCAAGCGGCAGTCTATATTGGTTCCATGAACATCACCCTGCCAGCCGCACAGCAGAAGTGGCTCGAGGCCGAGGTTGCCGCCGGCCGATTTGAGTCTATCGACGATGCACTGGCTACCGCCGTGGCCGAGCTTATGTCGATCGATGCCGACGATCTGGCATGGGCCAGGCCCTACGTCGAGCAGGCGCGTGCGCCCGTGGCCCGCGGCGCCGTCTTTACCGGCGAAGAGTTCTTCCAGAGACTTAAGGGTAGGCTCGATAAGCTGCGGGCGTGATGACGCGGCCTGTGCCGGTTCTAGTCTATCTTCATCGTCAGGCCCTTCCTGAGATGTGGCTGTTCCTTACTCATTCGCTCTGCAAGATGAAAATGTCCATGCGTACACATAAGAAACCTATATGACCAAGTGTACTGAAGTGAATTGAAAAAAGTCGTGTTGTTCGCTTCACCCGCAACGGCGGCACCCGACTCCATTCCACCTACCACGAGAGCGAGACGAGCTAGTACGCGCTGGTACTCACTTAGTTGCGTGGACAGCAGCTCGCGATCAACATTTATGCCTATCAGGTATTTGGTCCTCAGGCTCGCGTGTTCACGGAGACCTCTTGCGTTTCTCTGCTTGATCTCATCCGCCAATCCCCTCTCCCATAGTCCGAGTGCAAGTGTGGGTGAGAGAGGCAGGTAAATTTGGATGCCGGGAACCGCAAATCCAATGTTTCCGTAAGGGCCATATGTCCGATCGTTGTGCATGATGACCGGGCAATCTGATATCGAGTAGTAGGTGTTCGCGGCCGCCCGGAACAGCAACCACTGATGATGCAGCGCGACCCGCGAAAGCTCCATGGCCTGCTCACCGAGCTGGGCCATGCTTTGCATCTTGAAATTCTCTTCCGCTAGTGCTGCCTCGATCTCACTTATATTCTTGGCATTTGGATTGATCTTGTGTGCTTTCGCTACCATCGCAGCGACAATTTGCTTATGGGCCTCGCGCATGCGGGGGACGCGGACTAGTTGAACAGCCACGAACAGCGCTATTGTCGAGCGTTCCGCGGCCGACAACACCGAAAGCGATTGTTTGGCGATGAGCTTTCCCAGGATCGGTTCGCATGAACCTTCGAGGTCGCTGAGCGGTCCTTCAAGCGAGATGCGCCCCTCTGTCTTCGGCAGAGTGTAGTAGTCACGCTCCTTGCAAATTTTGCTGACAGACGTGAGCCCGGGAAGCCGGCGCGCCTGATGCTTGTCGTATACGTGCAGTCGTTCTCCTCGCCCATTTGCTGAGAAGTTTCTCAGCAGCATTCGGGGCACGTAGTGCTGCATCTCAGCTTTGTTGTCTTTACGGACCATGTGTGTCCTCCCCATACGGTGGGACATTGGTCCGCAAATGGTAGGGCGCAATAGGGCGTTAGCCGTATTGCACCGAATCTTGCGCTCTCCCAAGCCCACAACGGTGCAATGCGGCTTCGCCTTATTGCACCCTATGTTCCGGCAGCGCTACCGCCGCTCCTGCGCGCGGCGCAGGGCGGCGGCGAGGGCGCTCTCGGCCGGGGCGGAGGCCTTGGGCGGCGGGGCGCTGGTGCGCGGGCCGGAGGACCTGGCCCGACGGGCGGCCGCTACCGGCGGCGGCGGTCCGGTCGATGGCGCCGGAGCGCATGGTGAGGCCGATGCGCTTCCGCGCCACGTCCACCTCCTTCACGCGCACCTTCACCACGTCGCCGGCCTTCACCACCTCGTGCGGGTCCTTGACGAAGCGGTCGGCCAGCTCGGAGACGTGCACCAGGCCGTCCTGGTGCACGCCGATGTCGACGAAGGCGCCGAAGGCCGCCACGTTGGTCACCACGCCTTCCAGCTGCATGCCGGGCTTCAGGTCGGTGATCTTCTCCACGCCCTCCTTGAAGGTGGCGGTCTTGAACTCGGGGCGCGGGTCGCGGCCGGGCTTCTCCAGCTCGGCGATGATGTCGGTGACGGTCGGGATGCCGAAGGTGGCGTCGGCGAACTGGCCGCGGGCTTCAGCGACTTGAGGAACGCCTTGTCGCCGATCATCGCCTTGACCGGGCCGGCCCGGTGGCCTCGGCGATCTTCTCCACCACCGGATAGGCCTCGGGGTGCACCGCGCTGACGCGTCGAGCGGGTTCTTGCCGTTCATGATGCGCAGGAAGCCCGCCGCCTGCTCGAACGCCTTGGGGCCGAGCCGCGGCACCTTCTTCAAGGCGCTGCGCGACTTGAAGGCGCCGTTCTCGTCGCGGTAGGCGACGATGTTGGCGGCGAGCGTCTTGTTGAGGCCGGAGACGCGCGTCAGCAGCGGCGCCGAGGCGGTGTTCACGTCCACGCCCACCGAGTTGACGCAGTCCTCCACCACGGCGTCGAGCGAGCGCGCGAGCCCCGTCTGGTCGACGTCGTGCTGGTACTGGCCGACGCCGATGGCCTTGGGCTCGATCTTGACCAGCTCGGCCAGCGGGTCCTGCAGGCGGCGCGCGATCGACACGGCGCCGCGCAGCGAGACGTCGAGGTCGGGGAACTCGTTGGCCGCCAGCTCGGAGGCGGAATAGACCGAGGCGCCGGCCTCCGACACCACCACCTTGGTGAGCTTGAGGTTGGGCATCTTGGCGATCAGCTCGGCGACCAGCTTGTCGGTCTCGCGGCTCGCCGTGCCGTTGCCGACGCTGACCAGCTCCACCTTGTGCTTCATGCACAGCGCGGCCAGCGTGGCGAGCGCTCCGCGCCAGTCGTTCCTCGGCTCGTGCGGGTAGATGGTATCGGTGGCGACCAGCTTGCCGGTCTGCGTCCACCACCGCCACCTTGACGCCGGTGCGGAAGCCGGGGTCGAGCCCCATGGTGGCGCGCGGGCCGGCCGGCGCCGCCAGCAGCAGGTCCTTGAGGTTGCGCGAGAACACCGAGATCGCCTCGGCGTCGGCGCGCTCCTTGAGGCGCGCCAGCAGGTCGGCCGAGGTCGACGGCGCCATGCGGCTCTTCCAGGCGAGGCGCGCGGTCTCGGCGAGCCAGGCGTCGGCGGGGCGCCCGCGCTCGGCGATGTCGAAGGCCACCTTGATCTTGCCTTCCGCCGGGATGCGGCTTGCCCTCCTCGTGCGGCACGTCGAGGTCGAGATCGAGGATGCCCTCGTTGCGGCCGCGCAGCATGGCGAGCGCGCGGTGCGAGGGCATGTCCTTGATGCGCTGGCCGAAGTCGAAGTAGTCGGAGAACTTGGCGCCCTCCTCGGCCTTGCCCTTGGCCACCTTGGAGGCGAGCACGCCCTCCCCCCAGTCCCACTCGCGCAGCTCGCCGACCAGCTTCGGCTCCTCGGCCATGCGCTCGATCAGGATGTGGCGCGCGCCGTCGAGCGCCGCCTTGGCGTCGGCGACGCCCTTCTCGCCGTCGACGAACTTCGCCGCCTCGGCGTCGGGCACCAGCGCCGGGTTGGCGAGCAGCGCGTCGGCCAGCGGCTCCAGGCCCGCCTCGCGCGCGATCTGCGCCTTGGTGCGGCGCTTGGGGCGATAGGGCGCGTACAGGTCCTCCAGCGCCACCTTGGTGTCGGCATCGCCGATGGCGCGCGCCAGCTCCGGCGTCAGCTTGCCCTGCTCCTCGATGCTCTTGAGCACGGTGGCGCGCCGCTCCTCCAGCTCGCGCAGGTAGCCCAGCCGCTCCTCCAGCTTGCGCAGCTGCGTGTCGTCGAGGCCGCCGGTGCGCTCCTTGCGGTAGCGGGCGATGAACGGCACGGTGGCGCCCTCGCCCAGGAGCTCCACCGCCGCCGCCACCTGGCCGATGCCGACGCCGAGCTCGGTCGCGATCTGCTGGTTGATCTTGTCCATGCGGGCCCTTCGCATTTCTCAGCCATCGAGAACGCCGCCGATGCCACGATTCTCAGGCGCTCCGACAGCCCCGATAGCCTGCGCTGCTATCATCGCCCACGTCGGGGAGCAAGCCACCCCTATCACGCGGGGGATTTCCCGCGCCAAGCCGCTGAGGCTGACTTACGACATGCGCCAGCAGCCAACGGCGCAATGCGCCGTTGGCTACAGTCGATCGTTGCGGCCGGTGGCTTCAGGCCGCCATCCCCTTGCCGGTCTCCAGCAGCGACTTGAGATCGCTGAGCGCCCACGGCCAGCCGCCGCCACCCCGGTCGGATCTCCCTGGCCGGGAATCATGCGCGCGACGATGGGTGCACCCGCAACGTCGTGGACGATAGTCAGCGAGCACATGCCGCCTGGGTACTCAATGATCTCGTAAGTGAGGCGCGTATATGGTTCTGCAGCGCTGGCGGCGTCCCACACTGGGTGCCAGGTCTGCACCAGCTTACGGGGCGGGTCGCTTTCGACGACCTCGCCGACGATCATCTCCTCGGGCAGGCCCATTGATTGCATCTCCGCGCTGGCGCCCATGCGAAAACGGCCACCTTTCTTGAGATCGTACTCGGCGCGACCGCCGTAACCCCATCGCTCGGTCCACTCGGGCTTGGTGATGGCGTCCCAGATCGCCTCAGCGCTTGCCTTTATGAAGACGCGGTACACCTGCTCAGTTGCGGTTCTGTCCGTCATCATCTTTGGTCCTTTTTCTCGAGGTCAGTTTTCAGCCCCAGCAGGGCCGAGACCTCGCGTTCCCTGTATTTGTCGATCCACCGGTCGTGGATCATTCGGATCGGCACCGGGTTCAAAAAATGAAGCTTCTCCCGGCCGGAGCGGCGAGTGACGACCAAACCAGCGTCCTCGAGGATGCGCAGGTGCTTCATGACACCGAAACGCGTCATTGCCAGCCCGGACTCCAGGTCTTTCAGCGCGCGGCCGTCGCGCTCAAAGAGGAGATCCAGGAGAAGACGACGCGTTACGTCGGAAAGCGCCTTGAATACTTGGTCGTCATCCGTCACGGATGGACAATAGGTGACTATAAGGTCACCTGTCAAGCCCAGGTCGCCATCCCCACCAGCCGCGCCTTGATGATGGCCTCCGCCTCGCCGACGATGCGCTCCACCAGCTCCTTGCAGGTCGGGATGTCGTCGATGAGGCCCATGCTGGTGCCGGCCGACCAGATGCCGTGCTCCAGGTCGCCGGTCTCGTAGACGACGCGGCCCTTGGCGCCGGCCACGAACGGGCCGATCTCGGCGATGCCCTTGCCCTCGCGCTCCATCTCGATGGTGCGCTTGGCCACCGAGTTGCCGAACACGCGCGAGGTGTTGCGCAGCGAGCGCAGGATCAGCGCGGTGGAGCGCTCGTCGCCCGCGACGATGGCCTCCTTCACCTTCTGGTGGATCGGCGCCTCCCTGGTCGCCATGAAGCGGGTGCCCATGTTCATGCCCTCGCAGCCGAGCGCCAGCGCCGCCACCAGCCCGCGCGCGTCGGCAAAGCCGCCCGAGGCGAGCATGGGGATCTTGATGACGTTGGCCGCCGCCGGCAGCAGCACCAGGTTCGGGATGTCGTCCTCGCCGGGATGGCCGGCGCATTCGAAGCCGTCCATGGAGATGCAGTCCACGCCGAGCCTTCTCGGCGGTGACGCCGTGGCGCACCGAGGTGCACTTGTGGATCACCTTGACGCCGGCGGCCTTGAACTTGGGCAGGAACGGCTTGGGGTTGTTGCCCGCCGTCTCGACGATCTTGATGCCCGAGGAGATGATGGCGTCGATGTACTCGTCGTAGGGGCGCGGCACCAGGGTCGGCAGGATCGTCAGGTTCACGCCGAACGGCTTGTCGGTCATGTCGCGGCAGCGGGCGATCTCCTTCACCAGGTCCTCGGGCGTCGGCTGGGTGAGCGCGGTGAGGAAGCCGAGCGCGCCGGCGTTGGCGACCGCCGAGGTCAGCTCGGCGCGGCCGACCCACTGCATGCCGCCCTGCACGATGGGATGCGCGACCCCGAACATCTCCGTGAATCTGGTGCGGATCATCCCCGATTGCCCTCCTCGTTATCCTGTGGGCACCATACGGGCTGGGGCGAAGTGCTGGAAAGGGGTGAGATGGTGAGTGGTGAGATGGTGAGATTTCGGTTGGCGCCAGTCGGCGGCCTTCAGGCTTCCAAGACTGATATGCGGAACGAAGGCCAACGACGGCTTCGAAGCGACACTCATCACCTCACCACTCACCATCTCACCTTGCGACACGGCGCGAAGGCGAGGGAGGACGGGCGTGTTCGAGAAGGGGCTGCTCGCCGGCAAGCGCGTGCTGATCACCGGCGGCGGCACCGGGCTCGGCAAGAGCATCGGCCGGCGCTATGTCGAGCTCGGCGCCGACCTCGTCATCTGCGGCCGGCGCGAGGCGATGCTGGCGGCCGACCGCGAGCGAGATCCGGACCGAGCTCGGCGCCCGCATCGAGACGCATGTGTGCGATGTGCGCAACGCAGAGGCGGTCGAGGCCATGATGGGGCGCATCTTCGAGACGCGCCCGCTCGACATCCTGGTCAACAACGCCGCCGGCAATTTCATCGCCCAGACCCACAAGCTGTCGCCGCGCGCCGTCGATGCGGTGCTGGGCATCGTTCTGCACGGAACGGCGTACTGCACCATCGCCTGCGGGCGGCGCTGGATCGAGGCGGGGCGGCCGGGCACGGTGCTGTCCATCCTCACGCTCTCCGCGCTGCAGGGCGCGCCGTTCACGGTGCCCTCGGCGATGGCCAAGGCCGGGGTGCTGGCCATGACCAAGAGCCTCGCCGTCGAGTGGGGGCCCAAGGGCATCCGCCTCGTCGCCATCGCGCCGGGGCCGTTTCCGACGCCCGGCGCCTGGGGGCGGCTGATGCCGGAGGAGCGGCGCGCGGAGGCCGAGAGGCACATCCCCCTGCGCCGCTACGGCGAGCACATCGAGCTTGCCAACCTGGCGAGCTATCTCGTGTCGGACCAGGCGGCCTACATCACCGGCGAATGCGTCGTCATCGACGGCGGCAAGCGCTATCTGGGCGGCGCCGGCACGGGCAGCGCGGCCATGCTGGAATGGAGCGACGCGCCAGTGGGCGGCGATGCGGGAGAAGACGAGAGGAGACAAGGCATGAGCTGGGCAGCAGCTGCTCTACAAGGTCGAGGACCGCGTCGCGACCATCACCCTCAACCGGCCGGACCGGCTCAACGCCTACACGCAGGTGATGGCGGGCGAGCTGCGCGAGGCGTTCGCCGCGGCCGATGCCGACGACGAGCGTGCGCGCCATCGTGCTGACGGGCGCCGGCCGCGGCTTCTGCGCCGGCGCCGACATGGAGCGGCTGTCCTCGGCGGCCGCGGGCCAGGCCAACCTCCGCAACGACGGGCGACTGGCCGACCGAGGGCCTGGCGGCCAACTTCGCCCAGCGCTGCAGCTATATCCTGGCGCGTCAGGAAGCCGGTGATCGCCGGGATCAACGGCGCGGTCGCCGGCATCGGCCTCGTGCTCACGCTCTACTGCGACATCCGCTACATGGCGGCCGGCGCCAAGCTGACCACCGCGTTCGCCCGGCGCGGGCTGATCGCCGAGCACGGCATCTCCTGGATGCTGCCGCGGCTGATCGGCCCGATGAACGCCATGGACCTGCTGCTGTCGGCGCGGACGGTCGTGGCCGAGGAGGCGGGGGCTCTGGGCCTCGTGCGCGTGCTGCCGGCGGAAGGCTTCGCCGAGGCGGTGCAGGCCGGCCGCCGAGATCGCCAACCTGTCCTCGCCGCGCTCCACCCGCATCATCAAGCAGCAGGTCTACGAGGCGCTGTTCCAGTCGCTGGCGGAGGCCACGGCGATCGCCAACCGCGAGCAGCCGCTGTGCCGCGACACCGAGGACTTCCGCGAGGGCGTGAGGAGCTATGTGGAGAAGCGGGCGCCCAATTTCACGGGCCGGTGAGCCGCCATCCGCCGACCCGCCATCGAACCGGCCCACCTGGGGCGCAATGCCCGTCGGGCATGCACCCCAGGTCCCGCACCGGGGGCGGCGGCCCCGGACGGGTGCAAAACATGCTGCACACGCCCGGGGGGCTGCCGCAACGTTCAACCAACACGTGTGGGCACAATTTCCCTGCACGCGAGTCCCGCTACAGCAAGCCTTCTGCCCGCCACGGCAGCCGTATCTGGGATTGCGGCGCCGCAATTTGCACCCTTGACCCAGAACGGCTGCGAGCTTGCCAAGGTCGCCGTCATCCCGGCGTGAAAGCGGTGACTTACGTTGGAATAACGCTAGTTGTACGCAGATGCGCCACGCAGCGCGGTAGGGCCACGACCCCCACAACGGCAATCAGAGGGAGAGGCGATGCACGGCCTCAATCCGTTTCGGAGTTCTGACGCCCGAACCTGAGCAGAAGCCTCGGCGAGAGGGGATCGTCAGCAGGGGCTTCCGCCATCTCTTCGGCGCGCCCGTGCTCGCCCAGCTGTTCAGCGCCGACGGTCTGATGGAGGCCCCCAGCGCCGATGCGCAGGTTCAGGGCCTGATGCGCCGCCTGACCGCGCGCATGATGCGCGGCCACAACCGCATCTGGTCCGACCCGCTGGCTCCGGGCGCAACCGGCGCAGCACCTCGCGAGGTGTGGGAGAATCCCGACATCCCCTCCGGCTACACCTACCTCCTGCAGCTCATCGCGCACGACCTCGTGGCCAGCTCGGTGTCGCTGGCGCTCGACCGCGGCCTCGCCGAGGTGGAGAACACACGTACCCGACCGCTCGCGCTCGACACCATCTACGGCGGCGGGCCCGACGTGTGCCCGTATCCCTACGAGTTCAGCGCCGAGCCATCGCGACCAGCGCGGCCTCGTCCCGCGTACGCGCTTGCGCGTCGGCCCCCCGCACCAGCCGAACGGCCATGCCGGCCATTGCCCGTTTCGCGACATCGGCCGCGCCACGGCGACCGACGCGGTGGACGCCGGGCGCGATACCGAGGCGCGCAAGGGCTGGCGCACCGAGGCCCTGCTGGCCGACGCGCGCAACGACTTCGCACGCGCTGCTCTCGCAGATCACCGTGCTGTTCCACGTCCTGCACAACGAGCTGATGGAACGGCTCGAGAAGCGCGCCCCGGCGCAGCCGGCATGGCTCGACACCGAGGTGGCCTATCGCCGCTTCCTGGTGGCGCGCATCGTCGCGACCATGATCTACCGCAACATCATCGAGAAGGACGTGCTGAGGCGCATCCTCCACCCCCAGATTTACGACCGCTACCTCACCAACCCGGCGTTTCCGCTCGATCCGGAGCGCGGCATCCCCAAGGAGTTCTCGCACGGCGCGTTCCGGTTCGCGCACGCCATGGTGCGCGACGACTATCGCGTCAACGGCCCCGAGCCGCAGCCGATGACCCGCGCGCTCAGCCAGAGCACCACCCGCTCGCCGGGCTCGGTGCCGGTGCGGCCCGAATGGCTGGTCGACTGGTCGCTGTTCTTCCAGATCGGGGCTTCCGGCCCCAACCTGAGCCGCCGGATCGGGCCCGACTACGCTGCCGTCCTGCAGAACGAGGGCATGTTCCCCCCGCTTGCCAAGGGTGACGCCGGCGGCATCGCCTTCCGCGACTACCTGAGCAGCTGCTTTGCCAACCTGCGCAAGGTGCCGGAGTTCTGGCACGAGTTCGCCCACCTGCTGCCGCCGTTCGATGTCTGGAAGGAGCCGCTGCGGCAGTGGCTGGAGGAGATCCCGGGCTCCGAGCTCTCCGAGCGCTTCCAGCCGGGCGATGTCGATCGCCTGGTCAACGATCCGCCGCTGCCGTTCTTCGTGCAGTTCGAGGCGGCGCACACCTTCGACCGCGCGGGCAAGCCGACGCGAGCGGGCGGCGGGCGCCATCTGGGACAGCTGGGCTCGCTGATTGTCGGGCGAGACGATCTTCGGCGCCATGCGCCGCCATCCGCTCGGCTTCGAGGAGGGCAGCCCGGCCTGCACAGCCGGATCACGGCGTGCTGTAGGTCGCTGCTCGGGATGCGGATGCCCTCGCCGACGTGAAGGCGGGTCCACCGGGTCGCCGGTGCACGACATCGAGACGATGAGCCGACCTCATCGGCTGTTCCTGCACGCCAGCGACGCGTATTCCCCGAAGCGGGCGCGGTTTGAAGGTGCATGGCCGCGCACCGCACCTCTTTTTTTTGCACCGAATGGAGAGAGACGATGGTGGAACTCGATTAGAGTCGACAACGAGGTTCTCTGGGGCAAGCTCGTCAGGTCGTGGGCGACGGGCGTCAATCACGTGGTGCCGGGACAGCCGGCGCCGCAGCCGCCGGAGACGCTGGACGAGCTCAAGGCCCAGTGCCAGCAAGGCCGGGATCGGCATCACCATCCCGAGCTTCATCACGGGGCTGCAGCTCGTGCGTATGCCCAAGGACAAGCTGATGCTGCGTCTGCCCGCCAAGGAGCTTGTGGAGGGGATCGAGGCGGACCTCAAGGCTCCGGGCGCCAAGTATCCCATCCCGCAGTACTACGACGATGCCTACGGTGCTGCTCTGAATGTGCCCAGACCCAGACGAGAGGGTAAAGCTGCAGACCTGCCGGATCGGGGACTACTCGATCAGCACTGTGCGGCTGAGCAGGCTCGCTACCACCGTCGTGGGTAACCCTTCGACGGAGCGCCGGCTCCGGCCAATCCGTCCCGCAGGCGCTCCCAGTCCTCCGGCCGCCTGATCGGGAATATGTGAAGGAACCAGCGCGTGATGTTCGCGTCGTTTGCGGGCTCCTCTCCGACCCAGCGTCGCCCGAATAAAGTCCTGAAGAAGCGCTGCAGCTCGCGCTGGCTGCGCTCGCGCGGTCGCCCAGGTGGAACAGCGCCGCGGCCTTATAGCCCGGAACGTATGCTGGCATCGCCTGCCAGCCAGCGCTGCGCTCGACGCACCCCTCGTAGTCGCCAGCCATGAAACGGATCGCTGCGTGGTATGCCCACTGTAGCGGACTGGGCGCTAGCGGAAGCTTCAGGGCGTGGTCGGCAAGCTCGCGTGCCCGCTCCGTCTCGCCGCACAACGCGAAGCACATCGCCGAGGACATGAGCGTCCAAGGGTCGTTCTCATTGAGCTCATAGGCGAGCTGAAGATGGATCTGGGCCTGCTCATACTGCTTCGCCATCGCATGCGACCAGGCGAGAGCAAAGCTGGCTGCGGGAGTTGATCGGATCGAGGCGCGCGGCCTCGCGGGCATGCTCCAGCGCCTGTCGGTCCGTTGTGCGTCGCGGAACACACCGGGCATAGACGAGGTGGATCGGATTGTTGAGCTGCGCCAGGCTGGAGTGGGCTGGGGCGAAGTCCGGCATCTGCTCGGCTGACCTCGCGGAACAGGTCCGAGGCCCGTGCCACTTGTCCGGATCGAGGCTCAGGATGGTCGCCTGACCTTGCAGCCATAGATCGTAGGCCTTGAGGTCGCTAGCAGGGCGGATGCGCAACCGCGGCCATGCGCTCCGGCGGAAAGATAGACATTCAGGGCCGCCGCAAGGCGCCGCACGATCGACTGCTGGGCATCGAACCAGCTTGCCATCGAGATTTGGAAGCGCTCGCTCCACAGGTACACGTTGGTCGCCGCTTCCCGCAGCATGAGCACCAGGCGCACGCCGTCAGCCACCTGGAATGCGCTCGCCTCGATCACGAATTCCGCCGGCGGCCTCACCCGAGCTGAGCCACCGTTTGGACCGGCTGGCTGGATCGCGGACGAGCCACTCGCGAAAGCGCACCAGGCAGGCGATCAGCTCGCGCCGGAACGCCGTGCACGAGATAGCGCTGCTCCTCTTTCGTCGCGACGGCATCGAACTCGGCTACGGATACGACGAGCCTCGGGTGCGGCGCATAGCTTTGCCGATGCGGGGCGGGAGAGGCTTGGCCACTATGGCGCGCGGGGCGGGCGCCGCATGGCCCTTGCGCTTGCCAGCGGCTGAGCCAGCTTGATGCCGGCAACCAGGTCCTGGGTCGGCATGGACGGCTCCATGCCGTACTCGCTCTCCAGCAGGTCCCAGAGGGACTTGTAGATTCCGAGCGCCACGCCGATGTCGCCGGCGTCGGCATGGGCGCGTATGAGCGCGCGCGCCGCCTCCTCGTGGGTCGGGTCGAGATTGAGGAGGGCGCGGGCGGTTCGATCATGCATTCCCGACGCGTGCCGCGCTGCCGTCGCGCAGAGTGCTCTCCAGCGTATGCGCCATCTTGTTCTGCAGCGACTGGCGCTTGACCATGAGCCAGTTGCGGAACGATGGATCGATGTCGTCGTATCCTGCCATCAGCGTGTCGGCCAGGCGCTGGCGGTCGAGCAGCAGCTCGTGTGGATTGCCTGCCTCCACACTGTCGATTACCGCCGACACGTCCAGACCGATGAAGCGCGGGTCGAGCGCCACCTCGTTGCGGTCGGTCACCAAGCCGCCGAAGCCGTCGTGGTTCAGCTGGTCCCGCAGCGTATGCAGCACCTGGCGCAGGCTGCCGCGGGCCCTCTCCTCGTCGACCTCGCTCCACAGCACGCCGACGAGGCGCTCGCGCGTCTCGCTCAGGTTGGGCGCCAGGGCGAGGTAGCCGAGCAGTGCCCGCGCCTTGCGGTTCGGGATGGCGATCTCCCGGCTGTCCAGCCGGAGCGAGATGCCCCCAAACAGGCACACGCCGAGACGAGGCCCCGAGGGCTGGAGTGCCCCGGAGCGCGCGCTCTGGCCAGGCGTGATCGGCAGCCGCTCGCTCACGCTTCCCTCACCACTGCTGTGGAGTGCCCGCACCATCGGCGTGCCGTGGCCGCCGTTCAGACGTGCCCTCTCCCCGCTCTGCCCTGGGTTGAGATTTGAAGAGAATACCCGGAGCCTAGCGCAGCGCCTTCGGGTCGTCAAAGCAACGTCACAGCTTCGGTCCAGGCCTCGCCACCGCCCGTCGCGTCGCGCATCTGCTGCAGCCGTGCCGTGCGCATGCTGCAGGGCAGCAGCTGCAGTTGCGGTGCAATTGCGCACGCCGCCGGAATACGGAGATCCGGCCGGGTGAGATCGACGAGCGCGGCCTCGATGCCGTGGTGCGTGAGCCGCGCCAGCAGGGCCTCCAGCTCTTCACGCGTGCTATTGCAGGGCGGTACACTCGAGTGCCTGGGCGCGCCCAAAGGGTCGATCAGCGCACAGCGGTCGGCGGCGATCCTGGTGGCGCGGTCGAGATGGCCGCGGTCCACCTCGCTGAGGGCGGCCTCACCGCGCTCCTCGCGCTTGGCGAGCGCGACGAGCAGGGCAAGCTCCATCTGGCACATCTCCAGAACCTGCGGCCCGCGCAGCCTCCTCCAAGCCGCAGCCGGGCGGCAAATCCGCAGGCGAGACCCGTGCCCGCTCGTGGCATCGACGGAAAGTGCGACCACGCACGGGATGCCGAGGTCCGTCGTAACGTCGAGGAGCCAGCTCGCGCGCTCGGCACTGCCCTCGCGCAGGACGCCGAGGACGCGCACCGCCTCCGCCATCGCCGCGCTCTCGCCCGCGAGCGGCCTGGCCCGCCGTCCACCGATCCACCACAGGGCCACCGCGTCGCGCTCCACGACCTCCAGCAGCGCCCGCGCTGCCGCCGCATCGAAGCTGGCGCCCGCGGCGCAGCCGGTGGAGAGCGCGGCGCCGGGGATGGCGAGCGGCCCCCTGGCGGGCGCCGCAGGCACCAGTCGGCCGGGACGAGCACCTCACGCCCCGCGGCCCGGCCGCGCACCCAGTCCACAGGCGTTTCGCGCCGGTCGGGCGCGTGTTGCAGCAAGGTTTCGATCAGGTGCCGCGCCGCCGGCAGGCTCTGCTGCGCCGCGGCCGCCCAGGTGCACTGGACCACCGCATCGCCGGGCCGTTCCACCTGGGAGAGCCGCTCCACACCTTCGCCGAGACAGGAGGCGAGCGCGTCCTCGAGCCGCTCGCCGCTTCCCGCCAGATTGAACGTGCCGCCTCGATGCTGCGGCAGGCTCGGGGCCCGGGCCGCGTCGACCTCGCCGCCGACGAAGTGCAGCCCCGGCGCCCAGGGCGAGCGCAGCAGGAACAGGCGATGCGGCAGCCTGGCAGCGCGCGCCAGCGCCTCGCCATGGCGCGCGGCCAGGGCCGCGAGTAAGCCCACGCCGGAGGCGGAGGTGAGGTCGATACCGAGCATGGCCGGCTTTGATCCAGTCGATTTGCCGAAATCGAGCAGCCGGATTCGCCCGGCTGGACCATCCAATGGACCCGCAATCCGACCGTTCTGTTCCGACAGTCCTGGCGAATGCTCGCGCGCGGCTATTGCCGATGCGGACCGATGTGGAAGCGCATGCCGGTGAGCGCGCCATCAGCGTAGGCGAGCGGGCGCCACAGATAGTAGAGCGCCTTGCCCGCGGTGCCGGACGGGAAGGTGACATAGGCCTTCCCGTCCTTCTGCCAAGTCTCCTGGTTGGTCTGGACCGAACCCCCCCGTAGCTGCCGGCGTAGATGACGAGCGCGAGCAGCAGAAAAGTTGCTAAGCGGCCCATGGCAGGTGCCCCTCGAAGGTGATGTTTCCCGCCTGCCCAGTGAGCAGGGAAAATATGGCCGCGACAAGCCGGACGGCCTACGGCTGGATCAGCTCGCCGAAGAGGTGAAACCTGGCTGCCGGTCCCGACACCATCAGCATCCAGTGCGCAAAGTTGCTGGCGTCGGCGCAGCTGTTGCCGTGGCCCTGCAGGACCAGAGTGATGCGTTGCCCCTTGCCTGCACCCGACCCGAAGATGCCGCTGCCCGCCGCACGGGAGTGAGTTTCCACTCGTAATAGAGCGCCGGGCCGGTGCCGCCCTCGCGGCTGCCCCGCCGGGTATCCACCGCAAGCACAGCAACCGACTTCGGGAGGGTCAGAGCAAGCGTGCCCGTCCGCCCACCCTCGTCGCGGAACGCAAACACCCAGCGTCCCTTCTCCCGAGTGACCTGAAGACTGTACCGCGACGCCTTTGCGGCGATGCCTTTGATCATGTCGGGATCGGCTTCACCAGTGAAGAGCTCCGCCATGGGACCGAAGCGCAGCCGCTCCATCTCATCGAGCCGGCCGCTGTCCAGTGTGTCGACCGCGTCGTAGCGCTGGCCCACGTTGGTGCAGCAGGCGCAGGCACGGGCGTCCTGCGGGCTGGCGATCATGCAGGCCAGGGCAACAGCGAGCGCGACCACATGCGGCCCTGCTGTCCTGCGTGGGCTGCTGCGCGAGGGCCGGCGCATGTGCGGTGCTCTCAGCGGACCGGCCAGAAGGCCGGTTGACAGCGCGGCAACGCTGCGCCCGGGCGAGCGTGGGCGTGCGTCGCCCCGCTGTGGCGGGCGGCCGGTCGCCCCTGGCGTTGGGATGCACGAAGCGACCGGCCCGACAGCACCGCACGCGACGCCAGGCACGGCCCGGGCGCCGTCCTCGCCGACGTTGATGCTCCTGCTCATCAGTCGTTGCATGCTTCACCCAGGCGGAACTCGTCCTCCATGCTGTCCCACGCTATCACTCGTCGAGTGGTCTCTTGTAGGGCCTTCGAGGTAGCCGGCTCTCCGGCCGCCCGGTTGCATCGACCGGGCCACACGGGCAAATCCATGGCGTGGTTCGCGTCCTGATCGAAACTGCCCGGCGGCCGGAATTGAGCGCAGCCTTTGGCCGAGCCATGCTTGGTTGCGGTTTCTGCAGGCCCTTGACCTTGGCGGCGGAAATCCCCTTATTCCAGGGGCCAGCTGGCCGGACGGCCGCTGCCGGGCGAGGAGGCTTTGCGGCCAGAGGCGTCCGGCGGAGGAAAGTCCGGGCTCCAGGGATCGACGGTGGCGGCTAACGACCGCCGGGGGCGACCCCAGGGAAAGTGCCACAGAGAACAGACCGCCCGCGCGGGGGCGACCTCGCAACGGCAAGGGTGAAACGGTGCGGTAAGAGCGCACCGCGCCTCTGGCAACAGAGGCGGCACGGCAAACCCCACCGGGAGCAAGACCGAATAGGGGCGGCACGGGCGCGGGGCGCAAGCCTTGCGGCCAAGGCGTGATCCAGGCCGCCGCCCGGGTTGGTTGCTAGAGGCGCGGGAGCAATCCCCGTCCCAGATGAATGGCCGTCGCGGAGGGCGACCTCCAGACAGAACCCGGCTTACAGGCCAGCTGGCACTCATCACGGAGAAACGACGGGAAGGGCCTCGGGAGCGAGGGGAGGCCCCAGGGGTGCCTCGGGACCACGGCAGGAATATCCACGACGCGCACGCCGGGCGTCACGTCGCAACAGGACAAGGCGCCCCAAGAGCGGCCGAGGACAGTCGACTAACAGGGGCCAGATGGTGGTTGTTGAAGCCAATCGGCTTGGTTCTTCTGTTCGCGCGTTCGGATCGACGACAGCTTACCGCTCCGGGAGCGGTAGACGGTCTGCCGACGCGGCTCCCTTCCGGTTCAGGGGTGTGATGAATACACCCCAACTCCGAGCGAGCCGTCCGATGCCGCCGGATCGCCACCATCGGCATACTCCCGTAGAGCTGGATCAACCACATTGAGGCAGGTTCGCCGTCTGCACCCTTGAAGGCGCGATACGCGAACGCGCCGTTTCCAACTGAATGCTCCACCTGCAATCCACCCTTGCCTTTGTGTGCGAGGGCCAAGATGTCCTGTTCGTCCTCCGCAGCAAGCGGGATCGTCTCGACCATGTAGTCTGGCGTCGCAACACCCCAATGGAAGAACGCCAGACCGCGCGCCACCAGCCCGCACCAGTCTTGCAGCATGGTCGCGTCCACGAGTACGGGAATGCGTTGATGGCGCTGGCCAGTCCGATCCGTCAACCAGACTGTTTCTTGCGGATTTCGATGATCCCACGGAGCACCTTGTTCGCGGGATTGGCCGCACGCTTTGGCATCAACGCCTGAGAGGTTTCCAGCGCGTCTGGCATGATTGGCGCCCAACGGCATGATCTGTAGCAGATAGCTCTCAAGCAGAGACTTCGGCGGAGTTGCAGGGCTTGCAAGCTGGCACTTGGGGCAATCCCCCGATGCTGTTCAAGGATGAATTGGCGCGCAAAGACATGGTCGCCAGTCTCTGAGGA
The DNA here is from genome assembly GCA_963758625.1 of uncultured Alphaproteobacteria bacterium. Taxonomy (GTDB): domain Bacteria; phylum Pseudomonadota; class Alphaproteobacteria; order Rhizobiales; family Hyphomicrobiaceae; genus AWTP1-13. Next base: position 455,731 of record CAVWWJ010000005.1, read on the forward strand.
GTCGCCTTTTCCGCAGTAGGCGCACGTCTTGCCTTTGTACTTCTTGCTCGCCATCGCTACAGAACCGCTTGCCGATGGAATCAAAGTTGGTGCAGCGTACTGCAAAGTAGATGAACCGGGGGAAACTCAATGGACGACTTCGGCAACGCTTGGGTCATCCTCAAGGTGACTGAGTGGGTCCAGACGATCACCAGCAACCGCGATCCCGATGAGAGCCTTGGCGATCTTCCCGGCATGAGGGTCCGCGCTAACTGTGTTGTGGACGCTAAGTCGTCTATGTTCCGGCTTAGCAACAAGGAAGACTTCTCTAAGCTGTGGGTCGAAGTGGACCTAGTCGAAGGTCCTGCTCTCTTAGGCAACGGCAAGCCCGTGGAGAAGGGGATAGGCATCTTCGACTACGGAAAGGCGGTCGATAGCATCCCGTCGGGCTTCTACCGCTACATGGAATTGAGCCGCAGTACTACCAAGAGATTTGGGCACAGGCCCGCTCAGGCGCCTTCAATCGGAGCACTATCCATCTCGACGTTGGGCCGCTCCCATTTGTAGGCTCACCAGCCGACTTGGTCTTGGATGTAGGGGTCGAGCGTCCAAGATTGTTTGTCCTTAGCGCAACGGTGCGGTTCTCGTATTGCCCGGCCCCCGATCCTCCGGAGCGCCCTCGCTAGAGCCATCTAGGTCGCGACCGCGATTTAGACGGTCATGTCACCACACCACGCGCTGGCCGGCGAGGGCACGAGCGCGGAGGACGTTCCGCGTGCTCATCGCGATCCGCCCATTGTCCATTGAGAGGTTCAGCTTGATGCCGTGCGCGGGCGCGGCGCGCTCGAGGAACAGTCCGTTGACGGGCCCGAGTGCAAACCACTGAGCGACGAGGAGTGCGGCGTCGCCGATGAGCCGGGCGCGGCGTGAAGGTGGTCGCTCGACACGCGCGTGGTGCTGTGATGGTTCGCCGCCGATCCGGCCCTGCCGCACCGAGCCGATGCGACGATCGACGATCCGCCAACCCACTGCGGCGTGCGGTGTGTCAGACCCGGTGGCCCAGCCCCCGGGTCTGACACCGGCACCGGAGGCTGTGCCCCGCCACGGGTCGCCCACCTTCGGCGCAATTATGTAGATTACAAACATATTCGCATTCTTGCTTCTCCACGTCAAGCACAATCGTCTCGCAGTAGCGCCCCGGCCGACTAAGCAGGTTCTACCAGCTTGACCAACGAATCGAGGGTGTGATTCCGTCTTCGCAGTGATTCGCGGGGGCGGGGCATGGCGGGCAAATCTCCGGTGAGGCGAGCGAGGAGCAGCGTGGGGCATTGCGGGCGTTGGCGCACTCGCGCGATCGCGGCGAGGCGGATCGGGCTCGGGCGATATTGCTGACGCTGGCGGGCTGGACCAGCCCGCGCATCGCGGAAGCTTTCGGCGTGCGCGAGGATACCGTCCGCCTGTGGCGCAGCGAGTTTGCCCGCGGCGGCGTCGAGGCTTTGAAGGCGACCGTCGCACCCGGCCCGGCTCCGCTGAAGACAGAGGCCGCGCTGCGCGTCGTCGCGCCTCTGCTGGAAGCTCCGGTCGCCGACCGGCCCAATTGGACGATTGCGCGCCTGCGGGCCGAGATCGAGGCGCGCGAAGGCGTCACATCAGCCGATCGCAGCTGTCCAAGGCGCTGCGAAAAAAAACTTCCGCTGGCGGCGGCCCCGGCACACGCTGAAAGGCCGCCAGATCGCCGACGAGATCGAGCGCGTGGGGCTGCGCCTCAGATTGCGCAAGGCTCAGGCTGAGGCCGGCGACATCGTTCTTCTCTACGGCGACGAGAGCGAGGCGCTCACCCATCCCTATCTGGCGCGGGCCTGGGCCAAGCGCGGGGCGGACCTGCGCGTGCCCGCTCCCGGGCAGGCCAAGAAGGTGGCGATGATCGGCTCGCTCGATCACGTCACCCGCCAGCTCATCGTGCACACGAGCCCGACCAAGCGCAGCAGCGACTTCATCGCCCATCTCGAGCAGCTCGACCGCCTGTACGGCCCCAAGCCGGGACGCGCGCACGAAACCGGTCGTGCTGGTCGAGGACAACGGGCCGATCCACGTCAGCAAGGCCACGCTCAAGGCTCTCGAGGCGCGCAAGCACTGGCTCACCGTCGAGTGGCTGCCGAAATACGCACCCGAGCTCAACGACATCGAGGTTGTCTGGCACGATCTCAAGGCCCATCATCTGGCCCACCAGACCTTCACCGACGCTGCCGCCCTGGATCGGGCCATCCACGCCGCCGTGGAGGCCCTCAATCGGGAGCGAAGCGTCGATCCGTTGGTCAGCCAAAGAATCTCTGCTTAGGCGCGGCGAGACCCCGGCCGGCATGCGCATGCGCAGCAAGGTCGCGCTTGGACCCGTGCGCGTTGTACATCTGATGGACCAGGTGTGCGTGGCCCTGGGGTCCCGGCCCTGGGGTCCCAGACAGTGCGCTTCGCTGCATTCCGGGACGACAACCTCGAACCTTGGCTCGAACCTTGGAGTGTCCCATGGCAGACGGCGGCAAGACCGGGCCCGAAGCGGGCCGCGCGCAGTGGACCAAGGCGACGCCGGCGGGATACATGCCGGGCTTCGGCAACGACTTCGAGACCGAGGCGCTGCCGGGCGCGCTGCCGGTGGGGCAGAACTCACCGCAGAAGACCGCCTACGGCCTCTATGCCGAGCAGCTCTCGGGTTCGCCCTTCACCGCGCCGCGCGGCAGCAACGAGCGCTCCTGGCTCTATCGCATCCGCCCCTCGGTGCGCCATGCGCAGAAGTTCGCCAGGACCGCGCTGCCTCATTGGCGGACGGCGCCGGCTACGGCCGAGCACGACCGCCCGATCGGGCAGCTGCGCTGGGGCCCGGTGCCGATCCCGAACGAGCCGCTGACCTTCCTCACGGGCATGCGCACCATGACCACGGCCGGCGATGTCAACACCCAGGTCGGCATGGCGGCGCACGTCTATCTCGTCACGCAATCGATGGAGAGCGACTACTTCTACAACGCCGACGGCGAGTTGCTGATCGTGCCGCAGCAGGGGGCGCTCTCGGTCTTCACCGAGTTCGGCCGGATCGGCGTCGGCCCCGGCGAGGTCTGTGTCATCCCGCGCGGCGTCAAGTTCAAGGTGGAGCTGGTGGAGGGGCCGGCGGGCGGCGCGGTTACGTGTGCGAGAACTACGGCGCCAAGTTCACCCTGCCCGACCGCGGCCCGATCGGTGCCAACTGCCTCGCCAACGCACGCGACTTCAAGACGCCGGTGGCCGCCTTCGAGGACCGGGACCAGCGCTGCCGGTTGACCGTGAAGTGGTGCGGCACCTTCAACGTCTGCGAGTCGGCCACTCGCCGCTGGACGTGGTGGCGTGGCACGGCAACTATGCGCCCTACAAGTACGACCTGCGCCATTTCTCGCCAGTGGGCGCCATCAGCTTCGACCACCCCGACCCGTCGATCTTCACAGTGCTGACGGCGCCGTCGGAGTCGGCCGGCACCGCCAACGTCGACTTCGTCATCTTCCCGGAGCGGTGGGCGGTGGCCGAGCACACCTTCCGCCCGCCCTGGTACCACATGAACATCATGTCGGAGTTCATGGGCCTGATCTACGGCGTCTACGACGCCAAGCCCGAGGGCTTCGTGCCCGGCGGCATCTCCTTGCACAACTGCATGCTGCCGCACGGCCCCGACAAGCAGGCCTACGACCACGCCATTGGGCCGAGCTGAAACCCGTCAAGCTCACCAACACGCTGGCCTTCATGTTCGAGACCCGCTTCCCCCAGCATCTGACCAGGTTCGCCGCCGAGCTGGAGACCCTGCAGGCGGACTACGCCGACTGCTGGACGGGGCTGGAGCGGAGCTTCACGGGCGAGAGGCGACGCGCGGCGCCGGACACACCCGTCATCCCGGAAGCCGAGCCCCGGACTTGATCCGGGGCGAGGCTATCCGGGACCTCCCGAAGCGAGTTCGAGCCTCACGCGGTCCCGGATCGGAGCGCTGCTCGCCGATGGCTCGCATCGCTCCGTCCGGGATGACGGGTAGTTTCTACTCCCCGTGCCGCCCGATCACGGAGATCGAGCACACGTTCTGGTGCGGGAAGCCGCCCAGGTTGTGGGTGAGGCCGTAGCGGGGCAGCTCCTGGCGCTGCCGGGGGCCCGCCTTGCCCTGCATCTGCAGGTAGATCTCGTAGATCATGCGCATGCCGGAGGCGCCGATGGGGTGGCCGAAGCACTTCAAGCCGCCGTCGATCTGGCAGGGCACCTGGCCGTCGGCGTCGTAGAAGCCGTCGAGCACGTCCTTGATGGCGCCGCCCTCGGGCGAGACGAAGAGGTCCTCCATGGTGACGAGCTCCGTCACGGAGAAGCAGTCGTGCACCTCGATCAGGTCGATCTCCTCGCGCGGATTGTCGATGCCGGCCTCCTTGTAGGCGCGCTTGGAGGCCACCCGCGTGGTGGCGAAGTAGCTGCCGTCCCAGGAGTTGTGCGACGCCTCGGTGCCATTGGAGACGGACAGCTGCAGCGCCTTGACCGAAATCAGGTCCTTCTTGCCCAGCCCCCTGGCGATCTCGGGCGTGGTGACGATGGCGCAGGCCGAGCCGTCGCTCACCCCGCAGCAGTCGTAGAGGCCGAGCGGCTCGGCCACCGTCGGCGCCTTGAGCACGGTGTCGATGTCGATCTTGTTGGTGAGGTGCGCCTTGGGGTTGCGGTTGCCGTTGTCGTGGCTCTTGACCGAGATGTGCGCCATCGCCCGCTTCAGGTCCTCGGGCTTCTTGTTGTGCTTGGCGCGGTAGGCGGCGGCGAGCTGGGCGAACGAGCCCGGCGCCGACAGGTTCGGCCACCACATGGAGTTGAGGGCCCCGCGCCCGCGCTGCGGCAGGCCGCCGTAGCCCGTATCCTTGAGCTTCTCGACGCCCAGGGCGAGGGCGATGTCGGCGGCGCCGGAGGCCACTGCGTAGACGGCACCGCGGAACGCCTCGGTCCCGCTGGCGCAGTAGTTCTCCACGCGCGTCACCGGGATGTAGGGCAGCCTGAGCGCCACGGCGAGCGGCACGCCCGACTTGCCGACGTGCTGCTCCTCGATGGCTGTGGCGAGCCAGGCCGCCTCGATCTGGTTCTTCTCGATGCCGGCGTCGGCGATCGCCTCCTCGAAGGCCTCCACCATCAGGGAGTCGGCCTCCTTGTCCCAGCGCTCGCCGAACTTGGAGCAGCCCATGCCGAGGATCGCCACCTTGTCGCGGATGCCCGTCGCCATCGTCTCAATCTCCTCTAACCCTGCTTGAGTCGGCAGTCGGCAGCGAGGCTGCCATGTCGGGTTACGCCCTTCGGGCCTAACCCGACCTCGACGCCCGACTGCCGCCTTACGCCGGCGCCGCCTTCCAGAAATAGCGCGTGAAACCGCGCTGGGGGTCGTAGTCCTTGATGCGGAACATCATGTGCATGGGCGCCGCCACATCCACGCTCGCCGCGTCGCAGTCGGTGAAGTCCATCATGGCGCGCCCGCCCTCGTCGAACACCACCATGCCGTAGTAGTGCGGCGGGTCGGGCGAGTAGGTGAGGCGGTCGGCGGTGTAGGACTGTACCTTGGCCGGGGTATCGGCGAAGGGATGGTCCTCCTGGGTGTGGAAGGCGTTGCAGTTGGGGTTCACGCACACGTTGGACTTCGGGAACTGCAGGGTGCCGCACTTCTTGCACTGCCCCCCGATGAAGCCCGTCAGCATGCGACGGTTGCGGTAGAGCGAGGACAGGGGCGTGGACTTGTCGACGTCGGCGCGCATGCCGCGCTCGATGGCGACGAGGTCGTTGAAGGCGAGGAACTTGGAATAGTTGGTCTCCTCCTTGCGCCGCGCCAGGTGCCCCTTGACGCCAAGCCGCGGCGCCAGCTTTGGGAGGTGCTCGGTCGCCTCGAACAGCAGGGCATCGCAGCCCTGGCCGAAGCCGACCACCAGGATCTTGTCGCCGGGCTTGGCGTCCTCCAGGGCGTTGACCAGCATCACGAGAGGATGCGCTGCGCCGGTCTCGCCGCACACGGCATGCAGGTTGTCGCGCACGGCCCCGTCGGGCATGCCCGCCTTCTTGGCGATGCCGGCGGCCACGCGCGGCAGCACGCAGGGCATGGCGAAGTGGGCGATGTCGGCGGGCTTCACGTCGGTCGCCTTGAACAGGTCGGCGAGCGCCGCGGGCACGATCTTGTTGTAGCCTTCGTCCCTGATCCAGCGCTCCTCCCAGGTGTAGTCGAACTCGAAGCCCTCGCCGCGGAAGTGATCGACGAAGTCGACGGTGCGGCTGGCATGCGCGAGGAGCCGCGCCGCCACCTGCCCGGTTCCGACCAGCAGCGCCGCTGCGCCGTCGCCGGTCTGCAGCTCCTGCGGGCCCGCCGTCTTGGTGCGGCGCTTCTCGGAGGCGATCACGAGAATCGGCCCCGCGCCGCCTCGCGCCATCTGCAGCGTCGCCACTAGGCCCGACGTGGCCGCACGCTGCGAGGCCGTGAGGTCCTGCGCACTGACGCTGGGCGCCAGGTTCAGCGCCTCCAGCACGATGCCGGCGTTGAGGCGGTCCTCGAACGGGAAGCTGGTGGAGGCGAGCGACAGGGCTGCGATGGCGCCGCGGTCCTGGCCCGTGAGACAGTCGCGCGCCGCCTCGACCGCCATGGTCACGGTATCCTCGTCCCAGTTGCACATGGTGCGCTCGCCCTTGGCGAGACCCTTGAGCCCGGGGTTGAACCACGCGTTGGCCTCGGCCACCGACTTGCGGGCGAGGCGCAGGCGCGGCAGGTAGGCGCCATAGGCCAGGATTCCAACGAGATTGCTATCAGCCATCGTTCGAGCCTCTTGTCATCCCGGGCCTTGTGCCCGGGATCCAACCAACCACATGCGCCGGTGCAGGTTGCTGGATAGATCCCGGCAACAAGTGCCGGGATGACACCGGCGCGCGCGCCGGTGTCACAGCGGCTCCCAGTTGAAAACGTCCTGCGAGCGGTCGAGCGCATAGAAGGCGCTCTTGAAGGCCGGCAGCATGGTCTCCGCGATTGCCTGCGGGGTCCAGCCGCCGTCCTTGTGGGCGACGCGGATCGGCCGCGACTGGCTCATCAGGAAGACCTCGTCCTTGCGCACCGCGAAGATCTGGCCTGTCACGTCCTTGGCGAGGTCGCTGCCTAAGAACACGCAGATGGGCGCGATCTTGGTGGCCGTCATAGTGCTCTGGATGCGCTCGACGCGCGCCTTCGCCTCGGGGGTATCGACCGGGATTGTCCCGATCAGCCGCGACCAGGCGAAGGGCGATACGCAGTTGGAGCGCACCTTGAAGCGCGCCATGTCGAGCGCAATCGACTTGGACAGCCCGACGATGCCGAGCTTGGCCGCGGCGTAGTTGGCCTGGCCGAAGTTGCCGACGAGCCCGGAGGTGGAGGTAAAGTGGATGAAGGAGCCCGACTCCTGCTCCTTGAAGTAGGGCGCCGCGGCCTTGGACATGTAGAAGGCGCCGTAGAGATGCACCTTGATCACGGCGTCCCAGTCCACCGCGCTCATGCGATGGAAGATGCGGTCGCGCAGGATGCCGGCGTTGTTGACCACGCAGTCGATGCGGCCGAAATTGTCGATGGCCGTCTTGATGATGCGCTCCGCGCCCTGCGGCTCGGCCACGCTGTCGCCGTTGGCGACGGCGGCGCCGCCGGCCTTGGCGATCTCGTCGACCACCTGCTGCGCGACCTCGTGTCGCGCCCTCGCCCTCCGCCGATCCGCCCAGGTCGTTGACGACGACCTTGCCGCCTTCGCTGGCGGCCAGCAGGGCGATCTCGCGGCCGATCCCGCGCCCGGCGCCGGTCACGACGACGACCTTGCCCTCAAGGCAACCCCCTTGAGCCATTGCGTCCTCCGAAGCCCTTTAGCGTCTTGTCTCGGCTCGACAGTTGCACTGCCCGCCAGGCAACGTCAAATCATTGTCCGATTGTCAGACGCATAGCCGATGTTGACAGTATGGCGTCGCCGAGTTGGGGCGGGACGCGTACGCATGGCGTGCGCACAGAGAGATGGGATGACCGAGGTCAGCGGTACGTTCGACCGCATCAAGGCGCGCCCGGCCTACGAGCTGGTCGCCGAGGCGATCGAGCGCAAGATCCTGGCGGGGATTCTGCGCCCCGGCGACCCGATCGGCACGGAGTCGGCGCTCGTCAAGCAGTTCGGGGTCAACCGCTCGACCGTGCGCGAGGGCATCCGCCTTCTGGAGCAGGCGGGGCTGGTTGCGCGCGAGGCGAGCCGCCGTTTGTCGGTTGCGGTGCCGCGCTATCATGAGCTTGCCACGCGCATGACCCGCGCGCTGATCCTGCAGCAGGTGACATTCCGCGAGCTGTGGCACACGTCCCGCGCACTGGAGCCGGCCTCCGTCGATCTGGCCATGGAGCAACCGCAGAGAGGAGGACCTCGCCGTGCTCGAAGGCAACCTCGCCAAGACGCGCGCCAAGCAGCACGATCCCGCAGCCGTCGCCGAGCTCGACGCGGAGTTCCACAAGCTGATCGGCAAGGCGACGCACAACCGCGTGCTGCAGCTCGCCAAAGAACCCTCCAGCATGCTGGTGCGGCCGACCACGGCGCTGATCATCTCCGGCAACCCCGGCGGCATCCCGCGGCTGATCGAGGCGCACACCCACATTCTCGACGCGCTCCGGCGTCGCGACCGCGAGAAGGGGCGGTTGTGGGTCGACCGCCACCTGCGCGACTGGAAGGCGGGCTTCGAGCGCGCCGGCGGCGACCTGGACGGCCCCGTCGAGCGCTTCATCAAGCTGGGCCGCGCCTTCGAGCTGACGGCACCGCGCCGATCCGCCGGCGGCAAACGAGGGCGAACGGCGCCTCGTTGAGCCGCCGTACCAGCGGACCAGCCCAGGAAATAGCCGGGGCCGTCCAGTACCGCCCGCGTTCGGTCGGATCGTTCGCGGATGTGCCAGAAGTCGATCGTCTCCGGCGCAGGGTCTCGCTGCAGCTGCGGCGGCACTCGATCCAGGTGCCGCCCGGCAGCTGCACCTCGCGGCGGCCCTGCCGGCTGACGCGCACCGGTGCGGTGATGGTCTGCGGGCCGTAGCGGCTTTCGGCGGTGACAAAGCCCGGTCGGCCGCGTCCCGCCGCCTGGCGCTGAGGCGGGCGTCGGCCGGCGGGCGCCGTCGGCATCGCCGCGAAGCCAGCGCGATTGCCATTCGAGGCCAGACGCATCTGTCTGTATCTCCTGGACGCGAGCGAGGCCCGCAATCATCGTCGCGTCTCCGCGGTGCGAAGCCGACAGCAAGTCGCTGGTGGCGCTTTCATGGTGAAGCCCTGCGCAAAGCGCCGTTAGACGCGAGGTCGTGTAGCCGAAGCGTCACAGGTGCGTGACCTGCTGCACTCGGCGGGTAACATCTGTCGGCGCCTCACGCGATGCGGCCGCCCAGCTCGTCCTCGACGTGGATGCGCACGATCTCCTCGAAGCTGGCGTCGCGGCTTGAAGCCGAGGCCGAGGGCGCGCCGGGCGTCGAACCTGCGCGGCCAGCCGGCCACGATCCTCTCGATGAACGGGTCGGGCTCGCGGCGGATGCGGGCGGCCACCTTGTCGCCGGCGACCTTGCGCAGGGCGGCGATCTGCTCGGCCACGGTGACGGCGAGGCCCGGCATGGTGAGCGCCCGGCGCGGGCCGACCTTGGCCGTGTCGAGCGTGGCGGCGTGGCGCATGAACTCCACGGCGGCGCGCGGCGAGGCGTGCCAGTGCGTCACGCTCTCGGAGACGGGCAGCACCGCCTCCTGGCCCGCCAGCGGCTCGCGCATGATGTTGGAGAAGAAGCCCGACGCCGCCTTGTTGGGCTTGCCGGGGCGCACGCAGATGGTGGGGAGGCGCAGGCTCAGCGCCGTCGAGGAAGCCCTTGCGGGTGTAGTCGGAGACCAGCAGCTCGCAGATCGCCTTCTGGGTGCCGTAGGAGGTGAGCGGCGTGTAGAAGAATTCGTCGCCGATGGCCTCGGGGAACGGCGCGCCGAACACGGCGATGGAGCTGGCGAACGACGAGGCGCGGCTTGTGGCCGGCGGCGCGCACCGCCTCCAGCAGGCCGCGCGTGCCGTCCATGTTGATGCGGTAGCCCTTGTCGAAGTCCTGCTCCGCCTCGCCCGAGACGATGGCGGCCAGGTGGAAGATGACGTCGGGCCGGTCGGCGACCAGCTTCGCCGCCTCGCCGGGCGCGGGCAGGTCGCCAGTGACGATCTTCACGGGCATCTTTGCGCCGGCGGGCACCGCGCCTTCCACAACATCGTAGAGCGTGAGGCTGGAGATGGCCTTGCCGCCGAGCTCGCCGTCGCGCGCCAGCCGCTCGGCCAGCTTGCGGCCGATCATGCCGGCGCCACCGATGATGAGGATGTTCATGAGTGTCTCCCCGATTGCCTTCCTATGTCATACCGGTGCTTGTCGCCGGTATCCAGCCGTCACGCATGCCGGCGAAGGTGTGAGGTTGGATACCGGTACAAGCGCCGGTATGACGTTACCCCAGCGTGACGCCGCAGGCCGCGGCCCACTCCAGGCCCTCCACGGTGCCGCGCCGCGGGCGGTACTCGCAGCCGACCCAGCCGTCGAAGCCGGTGTCATCGATCAGCTGGAACAGTAGCGCGTAGTTCATCTCGCCGTCGTCGGGCTCGCCGCGGTCGGGCGGGCTGGCGATCTGGTAGTGGCCGGCGAGCGGCGCGAACTCCTCGATCGCCGTGGCGACGTCGCCCTCCTCGACCTGGCGGTGGTAGAGGTCGAGCTGCAGGCCGCAGGTTCGGCTCGCCGACCTCGTGGATGATGGCGCGCGCCTCGTCGCGTCTTGTTGAGGAAGATAGCCCGGGATGTCGCGCCGGTTGATGGGCTCGATCAGCACCTCGACGCCGGCTGCGGCTGCCGCCTCGCCGCCCGCGCAGGTTGGCGACGTAGGTGGCGCGCTGCGCGCCCTGATGCACCAGCCCGGCCAGCAGTGCATCTTGCGCCCTCCGGTCGCGTCGGCGTATCTGCAGCGCCGTCTCGAAGGCCGCCCAGAAGTCCTTCTCGCGCCCGGGTAGCGCCGCCAGCCCGCGCTCGCCCGCTGCCGCATGCCCGCCGGCGTGTTGAACAGCGCCAGCGTCAGGCCGTTGGCCTTGAGCCGCGCCGCTACCTCGCTCGGCCGGTGGCCTCGTAGAGGTTGGTGGACTCCACCGCCGTGAAGCCCGCCTTCGCCGCCGCCTCGAAGCGGTCGAGGAACGGCAGCTCGGTGAACAGGAAGTTCAGGTTGGCGGCGAAGCGGGGCATGGCATGTGAGCCTCAACTCCGGCTGCACCCGTGTCATCCCGGGCCTTGTGCCCGGGATCCAGCGACCAGCGAGCGCCGGAGCTCGTGGTGCGGCTGCGATCCCGGCCGACAAGCGCCGGGATGACACGAGCGGCGACCTCACAGCGTGAACCCGCCGTCGGCGATGATGGCCTGGCCGGTGGTGAAGGCGGACTCGTCGGAGGCCAGGTAGACCGCGACGGCGGCCATCTCCTCGGCGGTGCCGAGCCGGCCCATGGGCTGGCGCTCGATGAACATGCGGCGCGCCTTGTCGGTGCCGCCGACCTGCCGGCCGAGCGCGGCGATGCGGTCGTCGAGGGAGGGCGACTGGATGGTGCCGGGGCAGATGCAGTTGCAGCGGATGCCCTTGGCGATGAAGTCCATGGCCACCGCCTTGGTGAGGCCGATGATGGCGGCCTTGGTGGCGCCGTAGACGTAGCGGTTGGGCGCGGCGCGCACGGAGCTGACGGTGGAGGCGACGTTGACGATCGAGCCTCCGCCCTTGGCCAGCATGCCCGGCAGGAACGCCTTGATGGTGCGATGCATCGATCTTGACGTTGAGGTCGAAGGAGAAGTCCCAGTCCTCCTCCGAGCAGTCGAGCACCGTGCCGTGGTGCACGAAGCCCGCCGCGTTGAACAGCACGTCGACGCGCCCAGCCGCTTGCGCCTGCGCCTCGACCGCCTTGGTGTCGCGCGCGTCGAGCTTCACGCATTCGGCGACGCCGGCATCCTTCAGCTCGGCGAACGCCGCCTCGTTGACGTCGCTGGCGATCACCCGTGGCGCCCTCCGGGCAAAGGCGATGGCCGTGGCGCGGCCGATGCCCGCGCCCGAAGCCGTGCAGAACGCGAGCTTGCCCTTCAGGCGATCGGCCAATGCCTTCCTCCCGAACCGCAGGTTGCCTCGCATCGTGGGCCGGTCGCTCCCGAGGGTCAAGCCCGGAGAGGACGATGCTGCGGTGCCGCGGTGGGCGTTGCAGTGAGGGGGACGGCGAGGGTAGGTTGCCGGGGTGAGACCCCATTGGCGCGATAGTTCTTGCAGGCTAGAATCAAGTCGGATCTCTAGCATGCGGAAGGCCCTATTCACCCGTCGAGCAGAGCTTCCCGGATCGGATTGGAGTGGCACGGTTGAGCGTCTCGGCGGGGCTGCGATGCTGGAGCGAAAGGCGCGCGCGACGGGCGCGTTCCGGCGACCGCGCGAGGTCAAGTGCGGCGTCGACCTGCTGCGGCTGATCCCGGCCTATTGCCTCGGCCTCATGGGGCTGCGCCTGACGGCGGCGTGGGCGGAAGCCATCGGGCTGGCGAGCCTGTCGAACGTGGCCGTGCTCGGCCGGCTGCGCAACGCGGTGCCCTGGCTCCAGAGCATCCTGGCGCGGCTGTTGGCGCAGAGGCCTCGGCCTCGAGGTGGCGTGGCGGGAGGGCGGCTGATCCGGCTTGGTGGACGCCACCACGGTGCGCAAGGCCGGCAAGTCGGCGCGCGAGGACGGGCGGCTGTGGCGCGTTCATGCGGTGTTCGACCTGCCGGCGGAGCGGTTCAGCGCCTTCGAGCTCACCGACGAGAAGGGCGCCGAGCGCATCAATCGGATGGCGGTGATCCCCGGCGAGCTGCGCATCGGCGATGCCGTCCACTGCCGCGCCGACGAGCTCGCCGATGTGATCGCGCAAGGGGGCGATGTGCTGGTGCGCGCCGCCTGGACGAGCGCGCGCTGGCTGGAGAAGGACGGCAAAGCCTACGACATCATTCGTGCGCTCGCCGACAGCCACGACCGGCAGCATCGATCGGCCGATCTGGCTCGGGCGCAAGGAGGCCGCGCCGTTGCCGCTGCGGCTGGTCGCCATCAAGATGCCCAAGGCTCAGGCCGTCAAGGCGGTGGCCGAAGCGCGCGCCGAGGCCAAGTCCAAGCAGCGCACGATCCAGCCCGGCACGCTGATTGCCGCCGAATGGGTGATCCTGGTCACCTCGCTCGATCGGGCCGAGTACGCGACGCCGACAAGGTGCTGGAGCTCTACCGGCTTGCGCTGGCGCATCGAGATCGCCTTCAAGCGCATGAAGAGCCTGGCCGGGCTCGAGGGGCCGCCAGGGGAATGTCCCGAGGTCGCCAAGGCCTGGGTGCTCTGCCACCTCATTGCCGCTCTGCTGACCGAAGCGCAGCTCGCCGCTTTCGGTGACTCTCCCCGCCGGGCTGCCGCGCACGCCCCGACCTGTGGCGCGCTTTACCGCCTGCTGATCGCGGCGCTGCATCAGCGCGATCATCTCAATCCCCAGGTTTGCCACCATCATCGCCGCCTTCCCGCGGCTCGCCCGACACTTGCGCGAGCCTCCGCGACAACGGCAGTATCAAGCCATCACGAGCCTATGTTAGCGCCGATGGGGTCAGACCCCTCGCCTCTGCGTCGCGTATAAAGCGCAGCGTTTGTAGCGGGGTCTGCCCCCTTGGAGGGCTGTTCCATGAAAATGCGCGCCGCGGTCATTCGGGAGCCGATGAAGCCTCGCCCCTACAAGGAGTCCAAGCCGTTCGCCATCGAGGAGGTGGAGCTAGAGGCGCCGGGCGAGGGCGAGGTGCTGGTGCGGATCAGGGCCGCCGGGCCTGTGCCACTCCGACCTCTCCACCGTCAACGGCGACCGGCCGCGGCCGATGCCGATGGTGCTGGGCCACGAGGCGGCCGGCGAGGTGGTCGAGCTGGGCGCCAGGCGTCAAGGACCTGGCGGCGGGCGACCATGTGATCCTGGTGTTCGTGCCGAGCTGCGGCGCGCTGTCTCCCCTGCATGGAGGGCCGGCCGGGGCTGTGCGAGCCGGCGCGTGCCGGCCAACGCCGCCGGCACCCTGATCTCGGGGGCGCGGCGCCTCAGGCTCGGCGGACAGCCGGTGAACCACCACATCGGCGTCTCCGCGTTCGCCGAGTACGCGGTCGTGTCGCGCAACTCGCTGGTGAAGATCGACAAGGACCTGCCGTTCGAGGAGGCAGCGCTGTTCGGCTGCGCGGTGGTGACCGGCGCGGGCGCGGTGTTCAATACCGCCAGGCTGCCCGCCGGCGCGTCGCGTGGCGGTCGTCGGCCTCGGCGGCGTCGGGCTGATGTCGATGCTGGCGGCCCGCGCGGCCGGGTCGCGCCAGGTCATCGCCATCGACATGCTGGACGACAAGCTGAAGCTCGCCAAGCAGCTGGGCGCCACGCACACCGTCAATGCGAGGGAGCCCGATGCCGTGGAGCAGGTGAAGGCGCTCACGGGCGGCGGCGTGGAGTTCGCCTTCGAGATGGCCAGCTCGGTGAAGGCGCTGGAGCTGGCCTACAAGGTCACCCGGCGCGGCGGCACCACGGTGACGGCGAGCCTGCCGCATCCCGACCACCGCTTCGCGCTGCCCGCGACCAACCTGGTCGCCGAGGAGCGGACGCTCAAGGGCAGCTACATCGGCAGCTGCGTGCCCGGCCGCGACATCCCGCGCTACATCTCGCTCTATCGCCAGGGAATGCTTCCCGTCGATCGCCTCCTGAGCGAGCGCATCGGGCTCGACGGCATCAACGAGGCTTCGACCGACTGGCCGACGGCGCGACGGTGCGGCAGGTGCTGATTCCGTAGTGTTGTCATGCCGGGCGAGCCCGCAAGGGCGAGACCCGGTACCTAGGGCCCAGGGCTCCAGGCCTTCCTCCTTGGCCCGTGGGTCCCGGATATTCCGCTTCGCGGAATTCCGGGATGACAAGGCTACTCCGCGGCCTCCTTGCGCGGCATGGGCGGCGTCCAGCGCAGCCTCGGCTCGCGCGCGGCCTTGGTCTCGTCGAGGCGGCGGCGCGGGGCGAAGCGCGGGCGCATCCTTGAAGCGGGCGGTGTCGCCGGCCTTGGCGGCCTCGGCCAGGCCGCGCAGCGAGGCGATGAACTGGTCGAGGCTCTGCTTGGATTCCGACTCGGTCGGCTCGATCAGCATGGCGCCGTGCACCACCAGCGGGAAGTACACCGTCATGGGGTGGAAGCCCTCGTCGATCATCGCCTTGGCGAAGTCGAGCGTGGTGATGCCGGTGCCCTCCAGCCAGCGGTCGTCGAACAGCGCCTCGTGCATGCAGGGCCGGTCGCCGAAGGGCGGGCGACATCAGGTCGGAGAGCGAGGCGCGCACGTAGTTGGCGTTGAGCACCGCGTCCTCGCTGGCCTGCCGCAGGCCGTCGGCGCCGTGGCTCAGCATGTAGGCCAGCGCCCGCACGAACATGCCCATCTGGCCGTGGAAGGCGCACATGCGCCCGAAGGATGGCCGCCGACCTCGGAGTCGGACGTCCCTCTCCCCGCTTGCGGGGAGAGGGTTAGGGTGAGGGGCAGCCTCCGACGCTCTAGCGTCGGAGTGTGCTCTGCCCCTCACCCCGGCCCTCTCCCCGCGTGGGGGAGCGCGCGACGCTCGGAGTGCGCGGCGGAGCGGCGAGTGCCACGGTGCTCCACGTACCCGCAGGGTCTCGACACCGCGACCACGTACGGCACCGGCATGAACGGGGCGAGCGCCGCGGACAGCGCCACCGGGCCGGCGCCGGGGCCGCCGCCGCCGTGCGGGGTGGAGAAGGTCTTGTGCAGGTTGATGTGCATGGCGTCGACGCCGAGGTCGCCGGGGCGCACCTTGCCGACGATGGCGTTGAAGTTGGCGCCGTCGGCGTAGAAGAAGGCGCCGGCCGCGTGCACCGCCTCGGCGATCGCCACCACGTCGCGCTCGAACAGGCCGCAGGTGTTGGGGTTGGTGAGCATGATGGCGGCCACGTCGGGCGACAGGCGCTTTGCGCACCTCCTCCACGTCGACGGTGCCGTCCTCGCGCGCCGGCACCGTCTCGACGCGGTAGCCGAGCAGCGCCGCCGTCGCCGGGTTGGTGCCGTGCGCCGACTCCGGCACCAGCACGACGGAGCGCGTCTCCCCGCGCGCCGCCAGCGCCGCCTTGATGGCCATCAGGCCGCAGAGCTCGCCGTGCGCGCCGGCCTTGGGCGTCATGGCGATGGCCGGCATGCCGGTGAGCTCGGAGAGCCAGCGCGACAGCTCGGCGATCAGCGCGATGGCGCCCGGCACGGTGGAGAGCGGCTGCAGCGGGTGGATGTCGCCGAAGCCCGGCAGCCGCGCCATCTTCTCGTTGAGGCGCGGGTTGTGCTTCATGGTGCACGAGCCGAGCGGGAAGATGCCGGTGTCGATGCCGTAGTTCTTCTGCGAAGGCGCACGTAGTGGCGCATGGTCTCGGGCTCGGACAGGCCCGGGCAGGCCCAGCGGCGCCGTGCGCGCCAGCTTGCCGAGCCGCGACGGCGACCTGCGCCGGCTCCTCCAGATCGACGCCGGTCGTATCGGCGCGCCCGATCTCGAAGATCAGCGGCTCCTCGATGGCGAGTCCGCGGTTGCCGGTGAAGGTCTCGGCTCTCGCGCACCTCGGCCTCGCCCGCGGCGCTGTCGGCCGTCCCTGCCGGTTCAGCATCACAGCACCTCCCTCAGCGCCTGCGCATAGGCCGCGCGATCCTCGTCGGTGTTGACCTCGGTGGAGGCCACCACGATCAGGTCGGCCAGCTCCGGCCGGCCCGGCTCCAGCCGCGACACCGGCACGCCGCCGAGCACGCCCTTGGCCGCCAGCTTCTCGATCACCTCGGCTGCATCGCCCGGCACGCGGATGGTGAACTCGTTGAAGAACGTCTCGTTGAGCACCTCCACGCCCGGCACCTCGGCCAGCATGTCGGCGAGCTGCACGGCGTTGGCGTGATTGATGCGGGCGAGCCGCCGCAGGCCCGCCTCGCCCAGCAGCGTCATGTGGATGGTGAAGGCGAGCGCGCACAGGCCGGAGTTGGTGCAGATGTTGGAGGTGGCCTTCTCGCGGCGGATGTGCTGCTCGCGCGTCGACAGCGTCAGCACGAAGCCGCGGCGGCCCTCCTTGTCCACGGTCTCGCCGCACAGGCGGCCCGGCATCTGGCGCACGTATTTCTGCCGCGTGGCGAACAGGCCGACGTAGGGCCCGCCGAAGGAGAGCGCGTTGCCGATCGACTGGCCCTCGCCCACCACGATGTCGGCGCCCATGGCGCCCGGCGGCTGCACCAGCCCCAGCGACACGGCCTCGGTGAACACCGCGATCAGCAGGGCGCCCGGCGGCGTGCGCCTTCTCGGCGAGCGCGCGTGAGATCGTGCAGGTGGCCGTAGAAGTCCGGCGTCTGCACCACCACGCACGACACCGTCGGCGTCGATCTGGGCCGCCAGGTCCTCGCTGCCCGCCGGCGCCGGCGGCAGCGCGACGATCTCGTGGCCGGCCATGCGCGCCATGCGTCTCGATGGTCTCGCGGTAGTGCGGGTGCAGGTTGCCGGCCAGCACCGCCTTGCTGGCGCCTGGTGATGCGATGCGCCATCAGCACGGCCTCGGCCGCCGCGGTGGAGCCGTCGTACATGGAGGCGTTGGCCACCTCCATGCCCGTCAGCATCGCCACCTGGGTCTGGAACTCGAACAGGTACTGCAGCGTGCCCTGCGCGATCTCGGGCTGGTAGGGCGTGTACGAGGTGAGGAACTCGGAGCGCTGGATCAGGTGGTCCACCGTCGCCGGCACGTGATGCTTGTAGGCGCCGGCGCCGACGAAGAACGGCACCGAGCCGGCCGGCACGTTGCGCGCGGCCAGCCGGCCGAGCTCGCGCTCCACCTCCAGCTCGCCCTTGGCCGTGGGCAGGGCGAGGCGGCCGTTGAGGCGCTTGTCCTTGGGGATGTCGGCGAACAGGGCGTCGATGTCGGCGACGCCGATCTTGGCCAGCATCGCCTTGCGGTCGGCGTCGGTGAGCGGGAGGTAGCGCATGGGCGGTGCCTCTGCCGGTGTCAGACCCTCCGGGTCTGACACCATGGTTCGACACGGCGTTGCATTGGTGTCAGACCCGGAGTCTGACCCTGACGGGTCTGACACCACCACCTCGGTCAGCACCGAGTTGGCGATGTAGCACTCCTCGTGGGCGTGGTGGTGCAGCTGGGCCAGCTCGGCGGCGCTCGGCTGCTTGGCGCCGGAGAAGGCGATGCGGGGCCGCAGCGCCACCTTGGAGACGAACAGCTTGCCGCGCTCGTTCTTGGTCATGACGCCGACGGCCGTCGTCATCGTAGGAGTCGACCACGAAGCCCTGCTTGGCGGCCAGATAGAGGAAGGTCAGCATGTGGCAGCTCGACAGGGCCGCCACCAGCGCCTCCTCGGGATCGACGGCGTCGGCGCGCGAGAGCGGCAGGCGCACCGACAGCGGCGAGGACGAGGCCGGCACCGTGACGCCGCCGTCGAACGACCACGGTGGCGCGCGGCTGAACTTGCTGTCGGTGAACGGCTCGCTCGCTGCCGCGCTTCCACGAGACCGTCGCCGTGTATTCGTGTGCCATGATCGATCCTCCTCGTCTGCTTATGATGCTTGCTTCACGAAGGCCTCGTAGGCGGCCCGGTCCATCAGCGGCATCGAGCTCGGCCGCATCGGCGATCCTGAGCTTGAAGAACCACGCCTTGCCCTTCCGCGTCCTCGTTGACGAGCGCGGGCTGGTCGGCGAGCGCGGCGTTCACCTCCGTCACCTCGCCGGCGACCGGCGCGTAGACGTCGCTCGCCGCCTTGACGCTCTCCACCACGGCCACCGCCTCGCCCTTGGCCGCCTTGCGGCCGACCTCCGGCAGCTCGACGAACACGATATCGCCGAGCTGCTCCTGCGCGTGGTCGGTGATGCCGACGGTGCCGATGCCGCCATCGACGCGGATCCATTCGTGGTCCTTGGTGAAGCGCTCGGTGGTCATGCGGTCCTCCGGATGGTGTCAGACCCTGCGGGTCTGACCCCATGGCTCTACGCTGGTTGCGGCTACGGTGTCAGACCCGCAGGGTCTGACACCTGCATAGCGGTGCGGAACGAACGGCAGCGGCACGACGCTGCGCGCCCAGCGGCTTGCCGCGCACCATCAGGCTCACCGGCGTGCCCGGCTCGGCGTATCCGGCGTCGACGTAGCCCATGGCCACGGGGCCGTTGACGCTCGGGCCGAAGCCGCCCGAGGTGACGGTGCCGATGCGCTCGCCCGATGGCGCCAGGATCTCCGTGCCCTCGCGGGCCGGCGCGCGGCCGTCGGGCCTGATGCCGACGCGGCGGCGCGCGGGGCCCTCGGCCAGCTCGCGCCGGATGCGCGCGGCGCCGGGAAAGCCGCCCTCGGCGCGGCGGCGCTTCTGGATCGACCAGGCGAGCCCCGCCTCGACGGGGCTCGTCGTCTCGTCGATGTCGTGGCCGTAGAGGCACAGGCCCGCCTCCAGCCGCAGGGAGTCGCGGGCGCCGAGGCCGATCGGCTGCACGCCCTCCTGCGCCAGCAGCAGACGCGCCAGCTTCTCGGCCTTGCCGGCGGCGAGCGAGATCTCGAAGCCGTCCTCGCCGGTGTAGCCCGAGCGCGAGACGTGGCAGTCGATGCCGCCCACCTTGCCGCTCGGCGGCCGTCATGAACCGCAGGCCCGCGGCCACGTCCGACAGCCTCGCCAGCACCTCCGCCGCCGCCGGCCCCTGCAGGGCGAGCAGGGCGCGCTCCGGCGCCGGCTGCAGTCTCACGTCGTCCGGCAGCCGCTCCGCGATGTGCGCGAAGTCCACCTCCTTGCGCGAGGCGTTCACCACCAGCATCAGGCTGCCGTCGTCCTCGGCGGCGGCGGAGCGCGTCACCATCAGGTCGTCGATGATGCCGCCGTCGTCGTTCAGGAGCTGGGTGTAGCGCTGCTGTCCGGGCTGCAGGTCGAGGATGTCGGCCGGCACCAGCGCCTCCAGCGCGGCGGCCGTGGTGGCGTGGTCGGGGCCGACGAGGAACGCCTGGCCCATGTGCGAGACATCGAACAGGCCCGCGTGCGCGCGGGTGTGCAGGTGCTCCTTGAGGATGCCCGGCGGGTACTGCACCGGCATCTCGTAGCCGGCGAACGGCACCATGCGCGCGCCCAGCGACACGTGCAGCTCGTAGAGCGGCGTGCGCTGCAGGGAGGCGTCGGGAGCGGACGGCCATGTCGCGCTCAGGTCTCTCCGGTTCCGCAAGGCTCGCGCCCCGCGCCGTGCGGCGCGAGATCGAGCCCCCTCTGTCGCGGGACCTGAGAGATTGAGCGGCCAGCTGTCTAAGCCGGCCGCCTTACCCCTTCGGTGAGCCGCCCCATCTTCAAGCCGGGCCGGCTGCTTTCCAGAGTGCCATCGACCTGCGGTCCTTTTGCCTGAGAGGTTCCGGGGCGGTTGCTCCTTCGGCGCCGGCCCTGTCCGACGAGATGGCCGGTCTCTCCCACAGGTGTCGATTGGCGATGCGCCGATGATACGCCGGGGCGGGGGGAGTCAACTCGGACGGAGCGTCTGCTGTTAACGATTCGTGGCGCGTCACCTTTCTGTCCATTCCGAGGCGTACTCGCGTGGCAACAAGGGAGGAGGGATGTGGCGCTGGCCAACGTCG
Source organism: uncultured Alphaproteobacteria bacterium (assembly GCA_963758625.1). Lineage (GTDB taxonomy): Bacteria > Pseudomonadota > Alphaproteobacteria > Rhizobiales > Hyphomicrobiaceae > AWTP1-13. The sequence goes on from CAVWWJ010000005.1 coordinate 476,381, forward strand.
CCGGCCTCACCGCGCTGCATTACGCTGCCCGCTCCGACTATGGCGCCGAGATCGCGCGCATCCTGCTCGCGCACGGTGCAGACATCAACGCGCGCGACAAGGCGGGGTGGACGCCGCTGGATCATGCCATTGAAACGGGGCTCGTCCGCATGCCCGAGGCGCTCGCGAAGGTCGGAGCCAAAAAGGGCGTGCGCTGACAGCAGTCAGAGGATTTGCACGGTGGCACCAACGCGCAGTTCCATGTCATCCCGGCACTTGTTGCCGGGATCCATCCCAAAGCGAGTGCCGGAGCAAGCGGTTGGATGGATGCCGGGGACAAGCCCCGGCATGACAGCGGCGGGCGGCTTTGTCGGAGGCGCAAAAGCTGCCTGCACCCTACCCTGCGCCGGGGATGGTGCGGTCGAAGCCGACGTAGACCTCGAACTCGCCGGGGCGCGAGCCTTCGGGGATGTCGAACGTGACCTGGCGCACGACAGAGAAGTAGCCAATCGGGTTGTCGAGGGCGACGTCGACGTTGACCCTGGCCTTCTCGGTGGCGATCTTCTGGCGCTTGGCGTCGGTGACGAAGATGTTGACCGGCAGCGAGACCCGCCCGGACTTGCCCTTCTGCCCGAGCAGGACACGGCCGGAGAAGCCGTATTTCACGGTGACGCGTCCCGGCTCGATGCTGCATTCGCGCGCGGTCTTGGTGATCTCGCCGCGGTGCATGACGGCGAGCCCGTCGCCGATGCGCCCGTCCTCGTAGAGCGTGACGTAGCCGTCGCGCGCCCACACCTGGAAGCGCGGGCAGCCGTAGGCCACTGTCGCCACTGATGTTCGATACCGTGCCGCTGTCGGCCTTGGCCGCATCGAGCAGTTTGTCCCGGCTCACGCTGTCTACGTCGGCCGCCGTGGACTTCTTGCCGCCGAACCAGCCCGAGCCCATGCCCGAGGTGAGCGACGACATGCCACAACCGCCGAGCGTTGCCAGCAGCCCAACGAGAGCAACGCATCTCGCGGATCGAGACCAATGCTTTGCACCCGGTTTGCGTCACGAAACCCCTGTCCGAACACTTGCCCGGTCTCTTGCGGACCGATATTCCCTTCCTCCAGAGCCGCGTTGGCGCTCTCTGGGCCATTGTCCGGCGATTCGAACTCTAGCGCGAACGCCATTCGAGGCCAAGCGCGCAGCGCGAGCTCTCAGCGTGAACTGATCGCGAACAGGTCGCCGGTCTCATGGCTCCACTCGACTCGCCCCAACTGCCCGCGCCACCCTTGAAGATTCTCCTGGCCGCGCCGCGCGGCTTCTGTGCCGGCGTCGACCGCGCCATCAAGATCGTCGAGCTGGCTCTGACGCGGTTCGGCCCCCCCGTCTACGTGCGCCATGAGATCGTCCACAACCGTCACGTCGTCGAGGACCTGAAGGCCAAAGGCGCCGTTTTTGTGGAGGAGCTCGACGAGATCCCCGAAACCTGTGCGCCCGTGATTTTTTCGGCACACGGGGTGCCGCAATCGGTGCCGGCCGCTGCCGAGGCCCGCAGCCTGTTCTACCTCGATGCCACCTGCCCGCTGGTCTCCAAGGTGCATGCGGAGGCCCGCGCGCACCATCTGGCGGGCCTCGAGATCGTGCTCATCGGCCATGCCGGCCATCCGGAGGTGATCGGCACCCTCGGGCAATTGCCGCCGGGCTCGGCGACCCTGATCGAGACGATGGAGGACGCCCGCGGCTTCGAGCCGCGCGATCCAGCGCGGCTCGCCTACACCACGCAGACCACGCTGTCGGTGGACGACACGGCGGCCATTGTCGCCGTGCTCAAGGCGCGCTTTCCCGAGATCGTGGGCCCGCGCAAGGAGGACATCTGCTACGCCACGACCAACCGGCAGGCCGCGGTGAAGTCCATTGCGCCGCGTTGCGATGCCGTGATCGTGGTCGGCGCGCCCAACAGCTCCAACTCGCTGCGGCTGGTGGAGGTGGCGGAACGATCCGGCTGCCGGAAGGCGCTGCTGGTGCAGCAGGCCGCCGACATCCCCTGGCCGGTGTTCGACGGGGTGGCGACGCTCGGTATCACCGCGGGAGCCTCGGCCCCGGAGCAGCTCGTGATGCGAGATCGTGGAGGCCTTCCGGCCAGCGCTTCGAGGTCGCCGTGGAAAGCGTCGTGACCACCGAGGAGCGCATCGCCTTCAACGTGCCGCGTGAGCTGCGCGAGGCCGGCACGCTCTAGGCAAGCTCTGGGCAGGTGGATATCGACGAGGGCCCGCGCCCATGGCGGTCTACACCGAAGTCTCCGACGAGGACCTCGCCGAGTTCGTTGCCGGCTACGGCCTCGGTGCTCTCCTGTCCTACAAGGGCATCGCCGAGGGCGTCGAGAACACCAACTACCTCGTCCACACCGAGAAGGGACCGGCCCTCCTCACGCTCTACGAGAAGCGCGTCGACCCGGCCGACCTGCCCTTCTTCCTCGGCCTGATGGAGCACCTGGCCAACGGCGGCATCACCTGTCCGACGCCGGTGCACGATGCGGAGGGGCGCATCCTGCGCACGCTGGCCGGGCGGCCGGCGGCGCTCGTCACCTTCCTCGAAGGGGTGTGGATCAGGCGGCCGCGGCCGCGCCATTGCCTGGAGGTGGGCAAGGCGCTGGCGCGCATGCATCTGGCAGGCCGCGGCTTTGCGGGAAAGCGCGTCAATGCCTTGGGACTCTCCGGCTGGCGCCCCCTGTTCGAGCGCTTCGAGCCGCAGGCCGACGATGTGGCGCCCGGCCTCAAGGCGCACCATCGAGCGGGAGCTCGACGATCTGGAGGCGCACTGGCCGTCGGGCCTCGACCAGGGGGTCATCCACGCCGACCTGTTCCCCGACAACGTATTCTTTCTCGGTGACAAGCTCTCGGGCCTCATCGACTTCTACTTCGCGTGCAATGATGCGCTGGCCTACGATATCGCCGTCACCCTCAACGCCTGGTGCTTCGAGACCGACCACACCTTCAACATGACCAAGAGCCAGGCCCTGCTGCGCGGCTATCAGAGCGTACGCCCGCTCGCGCCCGAGGAATGCGCGGCGCTCCCCATGCTCGCGCGCGGCGCGGCGCTGCGCTTCCTGCTGACACGCGCCTACGACTGGCTCAATACGGCCAGCACCGCGCTCGTCAGTCGCAGGGACCCGAATGAGTTCCTGCGCCGGCTCAGGTTCCATCGCAGCGTGCAGAGCGCGAGCGAGTACGGCGCGGGCGACGCCGCATGACGATAAAGCCCACGGAGAAGTCCGCCACCGCCAGGCCGGCCGTCACAATCTTCACGGATGGCGCCTGCTCGGGCAATCCGGGGCCCGGCGGGTGGGGCGCGATCCTGATCTCCGGGGTGCATCGCAAGGAGCTGTCCGGCGGCGAGGCGGACACCACCAACAACCGCATGGAGCTGACGGCGGCGATCACCGCGCTCGAGGCGCTGAGGGGACCGTCGCGGGTCGATCTCCATACCAACTCGGAATACGTCCAGAAGGGGATCAGCACCTGGATTCACGGCTGGAAGCGCCGTGGCTGGCGCACCAGCGCCAAAGAGCCCGTGAAGAACGCCGACCTGTGGCAGCGGCTCGATGCGGCGCAGGCCCGCCACGACGTGCACTGGCACTGGGTGCGCGGGCACGCCGGCCATCCTGAGAACGAGCGCGCGGACGAGCTGGCCCGCGAGGGGATGGAGCCGTTCGTGAAGGGGCGCCGCTGAACACGCCGGGCAGAAGGTAGGCGGGCCGGCCGTCAGCCCTTTCTCTCGAGGTCGCGCCTGCACCTGCTGCGGAACGACCTGCGCGTCTTGCCGTGCAGGCCCTTGACGTCCGCCTGTCTCGAGCACTCGAGCGATGTCGCGCTCCGGGTGGCCGCCGACGCCTTGGATTTGACCGAGCTTTGAGCGAAGGCGACGGCCCCGGAAAGGGCGAGGGCCGCCGCCCCAGTGAGGAGCAGGAGCGTGCGCATGTTCATCCTCCGTCCGGATCGCGCTTCCCCCGGGCGGCAGGTGTTAGGCGGCACGGCGTTCACAAGCCAGTCGGACCTGCGATCGTGGTTGCCGGCGGTCGCCCGCCCTGGTGCCGTGATGCCGACTTGTCATCCCGGTAGTTGCGCCCCGGATCAAGTCCGGGGCAGGCTCCGCGATGTGTCCGGGACCCAGGTTGATAGGGAGAGGGCGTAGAACCTCGGACCCTGGGTGCCGGGTCTCGGGGTGACGCGCCCAGCATGACAGGCGGCGCCACCTGGCGGACTAGCGGTTGTTGCCTCCCAGGCTCATGCGCGGCGCGTCCGTGTCCGGCCAAGTCCGGCTCTCGTCGCCGACGGCAACCATCGACTGCAGAGCCGACTCGTTTCGCTCGGCACCGGAGGGGGGCTTTCTCGGCGTCCGGATTGCAGCGGCGACGCGCTTCTGCGCTTTTGGCTGGGTGGTTGCATCCGCCTTGCCCTGCTCGCCGGTTGCTGTCTTGCTGTGCGCGTGCTGCTCGGAGATTGCCGTGTCGGCGGGCAGCGGGATGTCCGCCACCGACTTCTTGCTGATCTCGGTCTCCGATGTATTGGCTGAGGCGACCGAGGTCCCCTTTGCCCATTCGTTGGCCGGGTAGCCGAATGCAGACGCCACCCCGGCGAGGGCGCTCTCGACGAACTGGGGCAGCTGCCAGCCGTCGCGGACGGGGGTGCCGACGTTGTATACGGCCAACGACGCGAATGCGGAGCCCAGCGTCAGCGCGAAGCTCGCTGCCATCAGCGCCGCGGAGCCGGCGACACGCTGGCGGACCGCGCGGCGCCGCTGCGTCCGATAGGCATCGTAGGTCGCCCGTGCGTGCGCGCTGCGCAGCACCTCGTAGGCCTCCGTCAGCTCCTTGAAGCGCTCCTCGGCGCGACTGTCGCCAGGGTTGAGATCGGGATGGAAGGCCTTGGCACGGCGCCGGAACGCCGTCTTGATGCGCCTGTCGTCTGCCGTGGAAGCGACGCCGAGCACTTTGTAGAAATCGCGCACAAGACTCCCCCGCTGAAACCTTGCAATGCGTTGCGCCACCGTGGCCTGTGGCGCGGGTCCAAACTAGCGCGCTGCCGGGAGCAGGCCCAACGCAAAACGATGTCTTGCGCAGGATATCCCGATTATCCTGTGGAAAACGGTCTGAGCCGGCGGGCAAGCCGGGGCAAGCCGAGCCTTGCGAGAAACGGCGCCAGCGGCGAGGGCTTCCTTTTCTCCTCGGGCTGCGTGCAGTGCGTCAAGACGAGGCCCAGGGCGCGGAACTGCTGTGCTGCCTTGGCCGCGCGCGCGACCTCCTCGATCATCTGGCCGTTGTTGGCGGCCAGGCCGAAGGTCTCGCCGTCGAAGGCGATGACCTGGGCCGGTGCGAGATCGAGGGCGGCCGAGAACTCCTTCACCGACACGTCGGGGCGCCCGGGCGTCCCGGCCATGTTGATTACCAAGTGCGGGGCCTTGTCGTGGGGGTGCGCCGACCGCACGAGGTCGACGAGGTTCTTGGCGTTGCGCAGGTTGGCAAGATCGGGAGCGACGGTGATGACGATCTCGTCGGCCTGCAGCAGCACCCGCTTCACCATGGGTGTCCACGTGTGCGGCAGGTCGACGGCCACGAAGGGAATGAATTGCCGCAGCATGTCGAGCACAGCCGTGCAGGCTTGGGCGGAGACGGCCCAGTCGCGCTCCAGCGTCAGCGGGGCCGCCAGCAGGCTCAAGTGCTGCGAGCACCTGGTCAGGAGCTCGTCGAGCAACCCCTCGTCCAGGCGCTCTGCGGCCTGCAGGGCCTCGGCGATGCCGCGCAGCGGGTCCTGGTTGAAATCGAGGCCGGCGGTGCCGAATGCCAGGTCGAGGTCGGCCACGACGACATCGGCGCCGAGCATCTCCGATATGGCCCAGGCCACATTGTGGCAAACCGTACTCGAGCCGACGCCACCCTTTGCGCCCATGAAGGCGAGGATGCTGCCGACGGGGTCGATGTCGGAATTGCCGAGCAGGTCTGCGACCGAGGCGACGAAATCGTCGGGCGAGACCGGAGCGAGCAGGTAGTCGCGGACGCCGTGCTGCATCAGCGCCCGGTAGAGCGCCACGTCGTTGACATGCCCGATCACCATCACCCTGGCAGCCGGACCCGTGCATTCGATCAGCCGATCCGCCTCGGCCAGCATCTGGGCGCGCGACAGCGTGGTCTCGACGACGAGGAGGTCCGGTGCGGCGCTGGCGGCGCATCGGGCCATCGCCGCGTCCGCCCCACCGACGCAGATGTCGAGATCGACCTTCGCCAGGCGCCGGTCGGCGGCGGCGATCTGCAGCGCCTCGGCCGTCCTGCGGTCCTCACAGAAGGCATGGATGGAGAGCCGCGGGAGGGGGCGCTGGGGGACGGTGCGGTCGCTGGCTTCCGACAGGGGTTGATCTATCATGGGTTGTTCTGCGCGCGTTGCACAACCAATAATCCTCTCCATCGACACCGGAACGCCGCCGTCTGAGTTTTGCCCTGGAAGACCTCAACGACCGGTTAATTGCCGCCGCAAAATGGGCGGCGTGTCCTCCACCGACCCCCAAACTGGGGGCCTCTCGGGTTGGCAAAGGGCCAGGAGGCTTGGCATCGGGCGAGCCCGGGCCCTGCCTCTGCGCCCACAAAAAGCGACGTGCAGGTTTCCAGCGGGCCGCAGTCCACCTATCCTGTCGGCTCAACAGGTCAAAGACGGGGGGCAGGGGAGACGCCCGGCCTATACCCATGGGACGACGGTCGACACACACGCCACAGCAGCTGCGCGTGTTGATCCTCGATGCTGCGCAAGAGATTATCGAGGCGCAGGGGCTGGCGGGCCTGTCCGCGCGAGAGATCGCGCGGCGCGTCGGCTATTCCCCGGGCACGATCTACAATATCTTCACCAACCTGGATGACGTGGTGCTCAACGTCGAGGCGCGCGTGCTCGACGCCCTTGATGAACGGCTCGCCGAGATCCAGCAAGGGGAAGACGCTGCCGGTACCGATGGCCGGATCATTCGCATTGCCCACGCCTATCTGGCGTTCACCCAGGAGCGGCCGCGCCAGTGGAACCTGCTGTTCGAGCACCACATGCCGGCCGGCTCCGACCTGCCGGCCTGGTACCAGCAGAAGCTGGAGCGGCTCATGGCCCACGTCGAGCAGGCGCTGGCGCCACATTTCCCGACAGGCCGGGAGGCGGACTGCAAGCGCGCGGCGCGCGTGCTGTGGGCCGGGGTGCACGGCATCACCTCGCTGTCGACCGCCGACAAGCTCTCCGTGGTGACGACGGAATCCGCGGTCCGCCTGATCGACGACCTCGTGAGCACCTACCTTGCGGGCCTCGCGCGCGAGGGCGCACCGGGTGGCGCGATCACGCCCTAGCTGCCCCGGCATCGGTACCCGCTGCAGGCGCGGGTTGGGCTGCAGCCTCCGCCGGGGGCGCAGCGAGGTGGGCGATGGCGTTGGCGTAGTAGGCGAGCAGCCCGGTCTCGTTCGGATTGGCGCGGTAGATGCCGTCGTTCAGCTCGACCAGGCGGCGCAGGGTGAGCATGCGCAGGCCCACCTCCACGGCGTACTCCTCGTCCTGGCGCGGGAGGTGCACATGCCCGCCGGCGGCGCGCAGCCGCTGCATGAGGTCACTAACCGCGCCTTTGATCTCGAGGCTGGAGAGGCCGCGCTCGCCTGCGGCCAGGACTGCCGTCGCCGCCAGCGAGACGGGGAGCGCCGGAATCACGCGCCCGACCTCGCGCATCAGGGATTGGCCCAGGCGCTCGATCTCGGCGAAGCGCCGCTCGTCGGAGAGCGCACGCAAATCGACGCCCCGGTCGCGCAGGTACGCGCGCAGCGACAGCGGCCGGCCGAAGCTGACGCAGGCATAGCCGAAGCGGTACCAGCGCCCGCGCAGGCGCAGCCACAGGCCGCGCGCGAGGAAGCGCACGAGCACCAGCGGATTGAAGGCAAAACGCGGCCGCTCGCCCTGCGGTGTGGCCGCGGCGGCGATCTGGATGCGATCCTCCAATACGCGATCGTAGTTGAGGCCGACGGGCACGAACACCACATCCCTGGGCCCCTGCGGATCGAAGCCCGACACCATGTAGCTCAGGATGCCGAGCTTGGGCGGCCGCAAGCCTCCGTCACGGGTGAGCCCGCCCTCGGGGAACACCGCCTGGGCGACGCCGGAGGCCGTCGCCATGTGCACGTAGCGCGCCAGCACCTTGCGGTAGAGCGGGTTGGAGCTGTCGCGGCGCACGAAGTAGCCGCCCATGACGCGGATCAGGCTCTGCAGCATCCACACCCGCGCCCATTCGCCCACCGCATAGGAGAGCGCCGAGCTCTCCGACACCAGGTAGGTGACGAGCACATAGTCCATGTTCGAGCGATGGTTGATGACGAACACCACCGAGGCATCGGCCGGCACCTGGTAGAGTGTCGTCTCGTCGAAGGCGCCGATGCGCACCCGGTAGAGCGCGGTAGAGATGCGCCTTGCAAGCGCGGCGCCGATGCGGAAGTAGGCGTAGGCGCTGAACGAGGGGATGATCTCCTTGGCGTAGCGGCGGGCACGCGCGTGCGCCAAGCTCTTCGGCTCGCCGCGGGCCCTGGCCTCGTCGTCGACGGCCTTGAGCACCTCCGGGTCGAACATCAGCTGCTCGATCAGCTGACGTCGCCGCGCCAGCTTGAAGGGCGGGATCTTGAGGCGCAGGCGCTGGTTCAATTGGTCGATGGCGCGGTTGGCGCGGCGCCTGAGCCACCAGCCCAGCGCCGGGCCGAACAGCCGGTCGACCAGCGCGACCACGGCGAGGATTGCCGCCGCAACGGCGAGCCACAGCGGGATCGTTACGGATGATGCCACGGCCAGCGTCTCCCCCGAGACGAGTTATGCCGCATTATGCCGCCCTTTGGGGATGGATGCTCTACGAATTTTTCATCGATCGGAAGCGCTGCAAGCGGTCGCCAAAATGCTCGCAGCGTCTGGCCGGTGGGAAGCTTGCCGATCCGCCCGGCAGGCGAAGCCGCAGACCACCCTGCATAGAATTCGCTGGTGTCCCGACCCATTCACTTGATACCCGTGGCCTCGATGCCGTCGAGGAGAGAGTGCCGCGTGTAGCCTGTGGCGCGCGGGCTCCCTCTCCCCGTCGGCCTCGGCCTTCCACGAGCATGCGCTGGCCACAGTGGTCCGAGGGCGACGGGGAGAGGGTGGGGGTGAGGGCAGCCAAGGGCGCCGACCTGTCCTCGCGGGGCCTCGATGGAGAGCGCCGGGCGTGATCGGAGGCTCTGCGCGGAAGGGCTTTCACTTGCGGCTGCCCCTCACCCTAGCCCTCTCCCCGCAAGCGGGGAGAGGGGACCGGCCGGCGCGCGTGGCCCGCGGACCTACTTGCGCGAAAGCGGGAAGAACAGGGAGGAGGGGAAGTCCGCGGCATAGCGCACTGCCTTGGGCCGAGGCTCGAACTCGGGACGGGGGCCTGCGTCGCGCGCAACCACCTTGCGATAGAGGTGCCAGGTCGCATGCCCGAGGATGGGCACGACCAGCGCCAGCCCCAACAGGAACGGCAGCGAGCCGATTGCGAGCCCGGCTGCCACGATCAGGCCCCACAGCGCCATGGTGAACGGGTTCCGAAGGATTGCCCTCACCGATGTGATGATCGCCGTCGCCATGCCGACGTTGCGGTCGAGCAGCAGCGGAAACGACACTGCGCTCAGCGCGAACGCCACAAGCGCGAAAAGGCCGCCGATGGCGTTGCCGGCGACGATCAGCCAGTGGCCCTGGGGCGTGGAGAGCACACGCCGCAAGAGCTCGGCCAGGGTCGTGGGCTGAGAGTACTCGCCGAAGCTTGCCACATAGAGCGCGTGGGCCACGACGAGCCAGGCGGCGAAGAGGAAGAGCAGGAGAAGGGCGAGCGCCATGATGGCCGGAAGGGAGGGGGACTTCACAATATCGAAGGCGTGCCACCACGACGTGTCAATCCCCAGCTCGCGCCGCCGGCTCAGCTCGTAGAGGCCGATGGCGGCGAACGGCCCGATCAGGGCGAAGCCGGCGATCAGCGGATAGAGCATGGGCACGAGGTCGTAGCCGAAGGTCCAACGCGCGATGGCAAGGCCGGCGATGGGGTAGATCAGGCCGAGGAAGAGGACATGGGTGGGCATCGCCCGGAAATCGTCGAAGCCCTTGACGAGCGCATCCCACAAATCCATCGGCGAGATCGAGCGGACGGCGGGAAGCTCGCGCGCGGGCTCCGTCGGCAGAATGACGTCGGTGCGTGCCATAGCCGATCCTCCGGAAGCTCGAGGGGATCCCGGCGCCGCGTGACGTGCAACCCAGTTGGGCGGCGGCCACGCAGAGCCGCGACCCCAAGCCCTTTCTTGTCTGCTCTACTCTAGCCGCCGGCGGCCGCGTTTCCCGTGCAAAATCTGAAGGAATTGTAAACGCGCCGCGCGTTCGCCTGCGCCGACGGGTTCCCCTCCCCCTTGCGGGGAGGGAGGGGATAGGGGTGGGGGTCGCACACTAAAGCAGAGTCTCGCTGTCTACGGACGCCATCGCACCACATATGCCTCAACTGCAATCGGCATTGAGATGCGTCCGCGCGAAGTTGCGAGCCGCAATGTCGTCGCGCGATACGGCTATGTGGAGAATCTCCCGCGTCTCCCCAGCAAAAGCCGAGCGTCTCATCGCTGTCCAGGCGAAGCAGCAGAACGTTGTTCTCATCTGCGAGCTGTACAGCCTGGACGGATATGGCGTCGCCGAGGATCTTGTGATGACCATAGCCTCCCGTCGGCGACTGCTCCATGGGGCACAGATCTTGGACCAGCTGCGAGGGAATATCGAACAAGTCACCGGAGAAGGCGATATAGGGCCAAGCTGCTCTTATTGCTTCCCCGAAGCAGAGCCCTACGTAGTATCGAACATCCGGGTCGCGCACAGCCAGGCTTCGCAGCCAATTGCAGAGCTGCATCGGCTACCTCCGTCGGAATCCTGGCGAGTGGAAGTTGCGTTGACGCGCGCTGGTGCCAGGCAATGCATGCCTCCCTGATATCGCCCGCCCACTTCTGCGTGCCCGCTGCTGTAGCCACCGATATGGCCATCCGCTCCAGAAGCAGCCAGCGCCAGGGGAAGCCGGTATCCAGGAGTCCTGTCCAGGGGGCATCAAGGCTGCTTCGGTCGCGCGGAGTTTCACTGGGTGGGGGCACCGAAGCCATGTCGATCAGCGCTATCGGAGTGTGGGGAAGCAGCACCAGCGGATGCGGCTTCAGGCGTGGAAAATAGGGTGCGTGCGTATGGACCAGGACGCCGGCGTCGGGTGCATTGTGCGGCATGAGATCGGGAGGCGGTTGCACGGGGCGTGTGCCGCCGAGGTCGGGTGCATAAAGAACCCGGTGCGAAGCCTCCGGCTGCTCCCAAATCCCGAACGTCGCGCAATCAGCGAAGAAGTAGAGCGCGCCTTCCCTTGGAAACTCAGGTAGCGACCTGCCGCGGAAATCGACGATGCCGCTTGCAGGCATTGTTGCGAGATCGATCTGAGCCAGAAAATGAAACGGCGCCCCATTTGCTGCGCGCGGCCATTCCATGCCGCGCGGCAGACTCGGCACGCCGCCAAGATGAGAGAACCGATCCAGGTCCTGCGAGGTGGGCGGATAGATCGGCGATACCAAGACGCCAAAGACTGAATCGACTACGCTTGGAAGCATCTCCCTGTCCCTCAGTGAGATATCGTTGGTCCCTGGCTAAAGTAAGCCTCGGGAAATAGCGCGCACGCGATTCAGAGGCTTAAGCGTACGCTGGCGACGAGCTGTGCGCTGCCGTGAACAAGGAGGTCGACAAAGCCGGCGCAAGCAACGCAAACCGTCCCACGTTCAGCGAAGCTCCCTCTTCACGCCCGCAAACCTGAGCAAGGACCCGCGCCTTCTTGACGGCAGGCGTCGGCTGCTTTGGTGCTCGGGTCAAGTCCCACCCGTACAGGGGCGGGCGTCCAGCAGGAAAGTATCGGAAGCGGGCGCGAGGCATGTGGCCAACATACCTATGCCGTTAGCGCAGGTAACGGAAACCAGCGGCAGCGGCGTGTGTCGTCGATCAGCGAACGCATGGTCAGCGGCTGGCGCGCCACGAGCCGCTCGATGACGCGCGCCGCGATCCGGCCGACACCCTTGGTTCTGCGCCGGTTGTGGCGGAAGGCGAACTCGTCGAGGTAGGCCTGCAGGTGCTTCGAGCCGACCGCGCCCGCGTGCGTGCCGAGCAGCCAGCGCTTCAGCAGCGAGATGGTCCAGTGGCAGACCTGCAGGGCATCGCCCTGGCGCCGCTCGGCCTTGGTCTGAACGATCCTCTGGTAGGGCCGCGCACCCAGGCTGTCGCCATCGTAGCTGGCCAGCCCGTCCGTGACGATCCGCGCGTCGGGCGCGACCTGCCCGTCGGCGAAGCGCCTGAGCGTCGCCTTATCGTTGGTCTCGGCGTGGGCGAGGCGCACGCGGCCGTCCACCTCCGCCGCCACCAGCACCAGCTCCTTGTTTGGGCCGCCTTTTCCCCCACCAGCGCCTCGTCCATCTGCACGAAAGGGCCGAGCGGCTCGCGCTCCGGCCGCACCAGCGCCGCCCGCAGCTTGTGCAGCCAGCTCCACGCCGTCTTGTACGAGCCGAACCCCATGATGCGCATCAGGTCCATGGCCGAGATGCCGGTGCGGCGCGTCGAGATCTCGAACACGGCGCGGAACCACATCTTCAAGGGCTTGCGCGTCTTTTCCAGCACCGTGCCCGCGGTCAGGCTGGTCTGATGGTCGCAGTCGCGGCACTCGAACGTCGTGCCGTCGCGGATCGCCCACACGTACGTCGAGCCGCAGCGCGCGCACGCCGGCTTGCCGCCCCAGCGCGCCTCGATCCAGTACGCCCGGCAGTCCGCCTCGGTCGCAAACCGCTTCTCGAACTCCGTCGCCGTCTTGGGGAAATCACGCCAAAGATCGTCCGGGGTGCGCTGCGTCATGGTCCAACTCCTTGCTGGACCTCATGTTACCCACGATTCCGGCGGAACTAAGGGGAGAGGTACGTTGAGAGAGCATCGGGAGAATGATCAAGGCATATAGTCCTAGGAACGGCAGTTGGATGAGGGCTTGGCGAGAGAAAATCGTGCGATGTCACACTGGGTGGTCAGATCGTCTATTTCATCGAGTTCCTGAAGGTGTCTGGGCGGTTAGATGCCTTGATCGGCGACTGCCCGCTGGCCTACGCGAGCCCGAACGCGCCGGCGGTGCGCGACGTGATCGGCACGTGGATGCTGTCGGTGCTGGCGGGGCATAAGCGCTACGCGCACATCACGGCGCTGCGGAGCGACCGGGTGCTGGCGGAGCTGCTTGGGCTGGAGCGGATTGTGAGCGAGGACTCGGTGCGGCGGGCGCTGAAGACGGTGCCCGAGGCCGAGGGCCTTCAATGGCTGCAGCGGCATATCGATCAGTGCGCGCATCAGCTGCTTGGTGAGCGCTACATCATCGATATCGACACGACGGTGAAGCCGCTCTACGACCATCAGGAAGGGGCGGTGGTGAGCTACAATCCCAAGAAGCCCGGCCGTCCGAGCCATGCGCTTCACACCTACATGCTGGCCGGTTTGCGCCTGGCGCTGGGGGTTGAGACGGCCCCTGCGCCTTCGCCGGAGTGCGCAAGCCCCCGGCGACGATGTGGGTCCAGATGACTTACCCTCCTTCGGCGAGCGCAACTGCCGAGTGGACCTGGTCGGTCTTGCCACGGAGCGCGAACAGACTATCTCGGACGGCGTCGCGGTCCGTCGGCTTGTCGAGTATGTTCCCGTCGAGTAACAGCACTTGATCGGCCCCGTTGACCAGCGCTGCGGGGACCCGCGCACTTACCTCCTCGGCCTTCGCCCGTGCAAGTAGCTCGGCGACATCACTCGAAGCTGTCTCCGCGTTGCCGTTATGGAGCGCTTCATGGATTGCCGCCTCGTCTACCTCCGGCGGTACGATACGAAACGCAAGTCCCGCAGCCGTGACCAGTTTCTGCTGGCCCTCGACCTAAGAGCCCGTCCTCAAACTTCTTGAGTCGGCAAAATCGGTTGTGATTCTGTAGCGCCGTGCGCGTGATTCGCGGGGGGCTGCGATGTGGACGGCCGGGAACCGGGCGACGTACGATCATAGGACGAAGCGCTACCCGAGCGACCTCACCGACGAGGAGTGGGCGCTGGTCGAGCCGCATCTGCCACCGCCGACCAAGGGCCGGCGCACGCATCCACGACGCGCTTTATGGAAAGGTGCGGGAGGAGGCCGTCAAGGCACCCACCCCAACGCTCTCGATCGTCGACAGCCAGAGCGTCAAAGCCAGTCCCCCTGCGACGCGCCACTCGACGTGGCCCATATTGGCGTGGATGAGGGTGCCTGCCGTCTTCGTTGCCGCGGCATACACGAGATCGGTTCCCACCGCCGTAAGAGGATGGACCCCGAACAGCAGTTTAAGCAGTGATGTCATGAGTGATCCGCCGCCCATCCCCGTAAAGCCGACAATAGCACCTACGACAAAACCGGAGAGAGGGTAAAGCCAGTCCATGCATCACGGCCTTAGTTCTGCAACATCGTCGCTGCGTTGAAACATTACGCCTGAGCCACCTGGTCGGGAAACTCAGTGTAAGATGTCGGCCGCTTGGATCAACTTGAAGTGGAGCCGAACATGACGACCAAAGCCGAACGTGATGACATCATCCATGAGCGTTGGCGCGCGCGCATGGAGAACGACTTTGCCCCCCCACCATACGCCAGAGCAAACGCCGGATCCGAGCGTGCGGCTGGCAATCGCGGCTGAATATGCCGCCTTTCAGCTCGGCCAAATCAATCGAAAGCCCGACACAATGATCGAAGCGCTTAGTGCGTCCACCGCGAAGAAAGTAGCCAGCGTCCGCTAGTGCTCGTCATCCTTGTGCTCGTGAAGGAAGCGGGCGATCTGCTCCTTCAGTTGCGATAGATGACGAGGTTCACCCATGGCAGCCGCATTCTCAAAAAGGCGGCGCTGGATGTGAGTAGGAAGATCGTTCCACTGCATGATCACCGCCGCGCCGAGGCATCGCAAGATGTGTTCCTCTTCCTCGGCAAGGGCAGCCTGTGTCTCCTCCGCGGCGTTCCGGTTCGAAAGCGTAGCTCCGCCCTCGTTGTTCTGGTTGCCTTTTTCGCCTCCTCGGCGAAGTGAGTGGGTGGAATTAGGGTAGCTGCGTGGTCGGAGTGCGGCTTGATCCTGATGGCGGAGCGGTTTGCCGACGGGACGGGCGGCCGTCAAGGATGGCGCGTTTCAGCGCCACCCGAAGGGCTTGTCCTTGATGGCCGCACGGCACGGCGGCACACTGAGAGCCAGGATCAACCCAGCCTCCCCGGTGCCGCATGCGCGACAATGACCTCTTTCAGCTCGCCCTCGGCATCACGTCGCCTTGGTTCGTCGCCTCGTCCGACTTCGATGCTGCCAGCAAGCGGCTCGACATCAAGCTCGACTTCAAGGCCGGCGCGCGCTTCGACTGTCCGCAGTGCAAGGCCGTCGGATGCCCCGTGCACGACACCACCGAGAAGACTTGGCGCCACCTCGACTTCTTCCAGCATCAGGCGTTCCTGACCGCGCGCACCCCGCGCGTCACCTGCACCAAGTGTGGCGTGCGCCTCGTCACCGTTCCGTGGGCGCGCGCAGGCTCCGGCTTCACGCTGCTGTTCGAGGGCATGGCCATGGCGCTCGCCATGCACATGCCGGTTGCCGTGGCAGCGGGCTTCCTCGGCATCGAGGACAAGCGCCTGTGGCGCGTCGTGTTCCACTACGTCGATGCCGCCGTTGCCCGCATGGACCTCTCCGGCGTCAGGAGCGTCGCCATCGACGAGACCGCTGCAAAACGCGGCCACGACTACATTACCCTGGTGGTCTGCATGCAGGATCGGCGCGTCGTGTTCGTGGCCGACGGGCGCAGCGCCGATACCGTGCGCCAGTTCGCCGACCACCTTGAGGAGCGCGGCGGCGACGCCTCGCGCATCAAGCAGGCCTCGATCGTGCTGGAAGCGCGTCTCCGACACGACATGAGCCCCGCTTTCATCGCCGGCGTCACCGAGAACCTCACCGAAGCCGAGATCACCTTCGACCGCTTCCACGTCATGAAGCTGATCGGCGACGCCGTCGACGAGGTGCGCCGCGCCGAGGTCAAGGCCCGCCCGGAGCTGAAGGGAACACGCTACGTCTGGACCAAGAACGAGGCCAATCTGACGGCACGCCAGAGCACCGTGCTCGACACCCTCGCCTCCACCAACCTCAAGACCGCCCGCGCCTGGCGCATGCGCCTCGCCTTCCAGGACATCTACGCCCAGCCATCGCGCGGGTGGGCCGAGCTGTTCTTCAACAAGTGGACCGGTTGGGCGAAATGATCGCGGCTCGAGCCCATGAAGGCCGTCGCACGCACCATGGAAAAGCACCGGCAGGGCATCCTCGCCTGGTTCGACAGCCGCATCAGCAACGGCCTCATCGAGGGCATCAACTCCCTCGTCCAGGCCGCCAAGACCAAAGCCCGCGGCTACCGCAACAGCGAGACCCTGAAGCGCATAACCTACCTCATCGCCGGCAAATTGAACCTCAGACTACCCACTTGAAACGCCGGAGAGCCCCTTTTTCTTTGCCGCTGATGTCTGCGGCGTCGGGCTTGCATCACAGGCCGCCGCGCAGACTGCCGGCGCCACGTGTCACCTGCAGGACGGCGCGCCAAGGCACCTACCGTCTCCGTCGTCGTAAAGGAGGGCGAGCAGAGACACCCTGGATCGCCCGGAACCTCATGGTCGGCGAGATCCCGCTGTTTTGACTGCCTCCGCTCTCGTCGGCGACAGCAAAGCGCGGCCCACACTGAGTGGGTGGCTCGCTGGGTGGCAGCCCTTGGCACGGAAGCCACCGGACGTCCCACGGGGAAGGCCACTCACTGTGATCAGTTCTTGCGCAAGGTCTTCAGTTCTTGACCGTTGGCAGGACCTTCGCCCGCTTCTCCGTCAGGTTCAGAATCACCCGATCATCCTGCAACACGAACTGTGCAGGCGTCACGCTGACGCGGACCTCGCCGCTGCCGAGAATACCGTCGATGTCGGCGTGCAGCTCGAGGACAGTGTTGTCAGCGGCGCGCTTGATCGCCGCCACCTCGCCAAGCTCCGTGCCGTCGCTGCTGAAGACCAGCTTGTCGATCCAGGATTTTGCCTGCTCCTCTGTCAAAGTGATCTTCGGAGTATCGGGCTTCATGATCGCTGGTGGCGGGGACTGCTGGGTGGTCGGCATGGTCGTTTGCGCCGTGGCCAACCCTCCACCAAGCAACAGGGCTCCGGCAAGCGAGTAGAGAAATGCACTACGCATGTTACTCATCTCCTCTGAGATTCGTGGGCAATGAAGGTGCTTAGCTGTGGGAGACGGCGCGAAGTCCGTTGCCAAGTATCACCGTCGGGCGGAACCTGATCGGTTCCAGTCCTCTAGGTTGGTCCGCCGTATCAAGGCCGGCGACCGAGCTGGCAACGCTTGTCATTCCAGCCGCATTGATTGAAGTCACTGTGCTCGTGCGCCCTGTTTTGGTGCGCGTCATCGTCGCAGTCGTAGTCGTAGTCCTCGGCGGGACCATAAGAGTAGCCAGGGCCGCCGCAGACATCGAAATCCACACCTCTACGGCCATGGCGGGTCTGATAGCCATCTCAGTTGCGCGAACGCACACCATCCCGACTGGGCGGCCCAGCGGCCATACCCCTCCCTGCCAGCATCCATGCCGCGTTCAGTGCTCTGCGCCTTATGCAGAACCCCCTCGGCATCGGCATCCTTCCCAGTGGGAGAAAGTGCCGCCGCTGGTCCGAAGCCCACGCTGAAGGCAAGCGCAGACGCAGCCACCGTGGCCATAAGAAGCCATCGTCGCATTGGGTTTCTCCTGGCCCTGCTGGGAGCTAGGTCGCTGTTGGTTAACGGAGGATGGCAGCGAAGGTTCCGGCCGCACAACCCTCGGAAAATACCTATGCCCGTTCGCGCGCAATCGCGCGATCAGTGGGCGGAGCGGGGTGGCCGCGCGACAATCAGAATGAGTCGGGAGCTTGTCGATGGCATGGCTCTTCCGGTTAGGGTCACTGAACGAACCCGCTCACGCGGGAGCGCGCTGCGCGCAAGGTGGTGCTCGTGGAGAGGGCGAGCGCCAGCTGAGATGAGGTGACGGGGCGGGCGCTCCGTCTTGAGGATCGAGGGGTCTAAGCACTCCAACCTCAAGACAGGAGACCCCGATGAGCGAGAGGCCCATCAGCCCGTTGCGCCAGCGCATGCTCGAGGACATGGCGGTACGCAAATTCGGCGAGAAGACGCGACACGACTATATCCGCCACGTCGAGGCTTTCGCCAGCTTCCTCGGCCGCTCGCCCGACACGGCAACGGCCGACGATGTGCGCCGCTTCCAGGTGCACCTGACCGAGAGCGGCGTGCAGCCGCCGACGCTCAACAGCTCGGCCTCGGCGCTGCGCTTCTTCTTCGGCATCACGCTGGACCGCGCCGAGCTCGCCCGCCATCTGGCCCGCGTGCACTACCCGCGGAAGCTGCCGCGTGTGCTCTCGCCCGAGGAGGTGGGCCGTCTTCTCGAAGCGGCACCCGGCCCCGGCCTCAAGTACAAGGCGGCGCTGAGCATCGCCTACGGCGCGGGCTTGCGCGCCGGCGAGGTGGTGATGCTGCGCGTCAGCGATATCAACTCCAAGCGCATGCTGATCCGGGTCGAGCAGGGCAAGGGCGGCAAGGACCGGCACGCGATGCTCTCGCCGCAGCTGCTGGAGCTGCTCCGGGCGTGGTGGCTGCAGTGCCGCTCGCAAGGCTGGCTGTTCCCCGGCCGCGATCCGCTGCTGCCGATCACGGCACGGCAGCTCAACCGCGTCTGCCATATGGCGGCGGAGGCGGCGGGGCTCGGCACCTGGGTCACGCCGCACACCCTGCGCCACTCCTTCGCCACGCATCTGCTGGAGAGCGCCATCGACGTGCGCGTGATCCAGGTGCTGCTCGGGCCACGCCAAGCTCGACACGACGGCGCGCTACACGCACGTCGCCACCAACGTCCTGCGCGCGGTCACCAGCCCGCTCGATCGGCTCCTGCCGCCGCCGAGGCCAGAGACGGAGAAGCCGCCGGCTTGAGGCGCCGGCGCTCGTGGCACGGCCAGCTCTGGAGGTCGCGGACATCTTCCGCGACCACGGGGCCGCCTGGCGTGAGGCCAACCGCGGCCATGTGAGCCTCGCCCAGCTGAAGGTGATGAGCGCCATCGAGAGCTGCCGCACGGCGGCCCTCGGCGGGCACGTTGCGCGCTGCGAGGACTGCAGCCACACGACCATCGCCTACAACAGCTGCCGCAACCGGCACTGCCCCAAGTGCCAGGGCGCCGCGGCGAGAGAGTGGATGGAGGAGCGGCGAGGCCGAGCTGCTGCCCGTGCCCTACTTCCACATCGTCTTCACGCTGCCGGCGGCGATCGGCGACATCGCCTACCAGAACAAGGCGGTGATCTACGACCTGCTGTTCAAGGCCTCGGCCGAGACCATGCTCACCATCGCCGCCGACCCCAAGCACCTGGGCGCCAGGATCGCCATCACGGCGGTGCTGCACACCTGGGGCTCGGCCATGACGCATCATCCGCACGTGCACATGATCGTGCCCGGCGGCGGCCTCTCCCCGGATGGCAAGCGCTGGATCGCCGCCAAGCCCAACTTCTTCCTGCCCGTGCTGGTGCTCTCCAGGCTGTTCCGGCGCCTGATGCTGGAGAAGCTCGCCGCCGCCCACAAGGCCGGCAAGCTCACGTTCTTCGGCGAGCATGCGCATCTCGCCGATGACGAAGGCCTTCGCCGCCTTCCTGGCGCCGCTCAAGAGGACGCGCTGGTTCGTCTACTCCAAGCGCCCCTTCGCCGGCCCGAAGGCGGTGCTCGCCTACCTGGCGCGCTACACCCACCGCGTCGCCATCTCCAACAGCCGCCTGATCGCCGCCGACGCGACGAGCGTCACCTTCAAGGTCAAGGACTACCGGGTCGAGGGGCCGGGCCGCTACACCACCATGACGCTCGGCACGCACGAGTTCATCCGCCGCTTCCTCATCCACGTCCTGCCCAAGGGCTTCCACCGCATCCGCCACTACGGCCTGCTCGCCGGCGGCGCTCGCGAGGAGAACCTCGCCCAGGCTCGCGAGCTTCTGGAAGTCGCCGCAAGCACCGCCACCGATCCCGAGGACGAGGCTGCCGCCGATGACGCAACCAATCCGCGCTCGCCACCCCGTGCCCCTGCTGCGGCGGCCGCATGATCGTCATCGAGACCTTCGAGGCCGGCTGCCAGCCCGCCACGCGCCCGACCATCAGGATCGACACGTCATGACGCGTCCGATCCTGCAACCGCCGCAGTGCCGATCGCCGTTGGCGCTGGTCACGGGCCGGCTGCGACGGCGCTTGTCCGCAACGATACGCTCCGCCGCGGATAGAGCCTCGGTCCCATGCCAATCGCAGTGCCGATCAGGCGCTGCCGCAGCCCGACCTCGCCCCATCGCCAGCCCAGCCTGCTCTGCTCGCCGCCGCTCGCCTCGATCGGCGCAACCCGCCCACGACCGCGAAATCCCCATAGCACTCGCGGCGCCGTCGTCCCCCACTACTCGCGGGTTCCTTCCCTGGAGGCTTTCGGACGCCGGCCCCGGTGCCTGCCTCACCCTCGCGATGGGCCGGCATTCGCGGTAGGGACGGCTGTTGCCAGCCGCCCCCCGCACAGATCCGTACGGGCCCAATTCGGGCATACGGCTCCTACCTTGAGTATCTGACGGCGAAGCGCTGCTGCGGCCAGGGATGAAGGATCTTGGCTCGGGGGAGAAGGTCATCGGCGATCTGCTTGATCCGTTCCCACGTGATCCCAGCCTTTTGGCTCCGTCGCGAGAGCGAGCGGCGCCAGAGGTCGACCACATAGTGACGGAAAGCCCGGATCGACGCCGAGTTGGTCGGCACGGCGTGGTAGGCAAAGTAGCCCCTGACGACCTGCGCCAGCCATTTCCCCTGCTCGGGGATCGGCTGGTGCCTGCGCCGCCGCAGCTCCTCCTTGATGTCCTTGAGCCTCGTCCGCATGCGATCGCGCCGGGATTTCCTCTTGACGAGGAACTTGCCCGCACGCGAGCGCCCACAGATGAAGGTGAAGCCCAGGAAGTTGAAGGTCTCCGGCTTGCCGAGCCCAGCCTTCGCGCGTCTGGCCGCCGCATGGCGACCAAACTCGATCAGGCGGGTCTTGTCCGGATGGAGCGACAGCGCGAACTCCTCGAACCGTTTCTGCATCGCGTCCCAGAAGCGCCGGGCGTCGGCCTCGTGCTCGAAGCCAACAACGATGTCGTCGGCATACCTCACGATGATCACGTCGCCCGCGGCCTCCCGCCGTCGCCAGCGGTCGGCCCACAAGTCGAACACGTAGTGCAGGTAGACGTTGGCGAGCAGCGGCGAGATCACCGAGCCCTGTCCCGTCCCCTTGTCGCTTACGGTAACAACCCCGTCCTCCAGGACACCCGCCTTCAGCCATTTCTGGATCAGGCGGACGATGCGCGGATCGCCGATCCGGTGCTCGACGAAGCGTACCAGCCAACCTTGACTAACCTCGTCGAAAAAGGATCGAACGTCCGCATCGAGAATGAAGTTCACGCGCTTCCTGGTGATCCCGACCACGAGCGCGTCCAGCGCATCATGCTGTCCGCGTTTGGGCCGGAACCCGTAGCTGAACCCGAGGAACTCCTCCTCGTAGATTGAGTTCAGAACCGCGACGGTCGCTCTTTGGACGATCTTGTCCTCGAGTGCCGCCACCGCCAGAGGGCGCTGTCTGCCGTCGGCCTTCGGTATGTACGTCCGGCGCGAGGGCAGGGCCCGGTAGGCTCCCCGATGCACCCGCGCGTGCAGATCAGTGAGGTTTCGCTCAAGGTCTGCAGCGTAGGTGCGCCACGTCAGGTCGTCCACGCCAGGGGCAGCGTCGCGCTTGAGCGCCAGGAACGCTTCCCGGAAGAGGTCGATGCTGAGATGGTGGAGGAGTGCGGTGAACTTCTCCTTCTTCCTTTGCCTTGCGGCTTGCCGTACGCGGTCGAGCGCCTGGGTCACACGAACCCGGCTCAGAGTCCGGTGTGTGCTTTGCTCGCTCGCGTTCCTCTTGGTCCCCGCCCTTGGCTCCACCGGCTCCGCGCGGCAGCGATGCTCGCACCCGCCTTGTTCGTCGGCTTCACAGCTACTACGGCGGTGTCAGACTTCTCACGCTCGTGCATCATCGGCTACGGCTCCTCGCCTTCCCGATGCGGACCAGGACAGCACGCTGCACCTTTGCTGCTGGCCGACCGTGAGATCTCCCGGTTCCCGAACAAGAAGCGTCTGCACATGCCAGGGTCTGTGACCACGCCGGATCGTCCAGGCGCTCGCGATGGCGCGCCTGTCCATGTTGCCTTCCACATTCGGAACTGTGTCGGCATCCGGGATGAAGGCTTTCGCGGTTCAATGGCTGGCCTGTGCTCTCCCCTGCCGACGCTTCGCCGACATCCTCGCGGACGCCTGCGCACGGCTCGGGGCCGATGTGGATCGCTACTCCTTCACCGTAAGGGACTTGCACCCTCTACTTCTTGCCGGTTTCGCCGGCGCACTCCGAAAC